>JAFEFC010000002.1 GCA_018240785.1 Pseudomonadota bacterium
TATGGTTAGGTCGACACGGTTCGGGGTGACAGTCACAGGGTGCGGGACCAGCGCCGCAGCGGCATTCTGCAGAAGGCGGCTGTGGTCTACCCGGTCACGTAGGAGTGGTGATTAACCCAGGGGGCAATTCCAGATGTCGTCAGGGGGTTAAATCTTCGTGTCGCTTGACAAAAGTCACCCCCTGCATGGAAAACGGCAAGGCCGCAATTGCATCGGGCCTGATCGGGGGTGTCGGTTTTGGCTCTACCGAGTTCCACGTACTCAGGCCAGACACTCGCCTGATACTGGCGGAATACCTGCTTCATTTCGTTCGGCAACGGCAATTCCGTGAACAGGCCAAAGCAGCCTTTGTCGGAACAGGAGGGTTGCAGCGTGTGCCCCCTGACTTCTTCAAGCGCGTCAAGCTGCCGCTGCCTTCGCTCCCTGAGCAGCGGCGAATTGTGGAGTCCCTGAGGCACGTCGCGCCGCAGCCCTTTCGCAGCGCGATCGACCAAGCAAAACGCCTGCAATCCGCCCTGATCACCGAAGCCCTCTCCGGCCGCCTCACCGCCACCTGGCGCGAGCAGCACGCGCAGGCCCTGGCCGAGGCCGCCCGTGAGCGCGATGCGCGGCTCGGGGCGCCCGCGCCCCGGGTGACGGTGCGCATCACCAAACACGCCCCCGCCGAGCGCCGCACCGACCTGGCTCGCCCGCGCCGGCAGGCGGTGATCGAGCAGCTTTCCAGTTTTCAGCACGCGGTGTGGAACACGCTGCGCTTCGAGTGGCGTGGCGCGGTGCTGGCCGACGACCCGGCGGCGTTCGAGGAGTTCTGCACCAGCCCGCAGACCGCCTGGCGCCTGGAAGGCTTTGCGGCCGGGCGTGAGCAGGTGCGGCGCGCCCTCGACCAACTGGCCGCGATGGGCCTGATCCGCAAGGTGAGCCTGCCGCGTCCCGATCCCACCACCGGCCGCACCGAGTACCTGACCGCTTTCCGCCCCCTGCGCGAGGCCGAGTACGGCAACCGCCCCGAAGAAGACACGGCGCTGGCCGATGCCGAGCGGCTGGGGCGCGAGCTCGAGCGCCGCCGGGCGCCGGAGGCGCGTTGAATGCGGCTGCGCTACCTGCACCTGTCGCACTACCCGCCGCTGGCCGATCTGGCGGTGGCCTTCAGCCCGCGCGCGCCCTGGGCCGCGTTCGAACCGCAGGGCGCGCCGGCCCGGCTGGCCATCCACTTCGTCATCGGGCAGAACGGCAGTGGGAAGAGCCACCTGCTGCGGGCGCTGGCCGAAAGCTTTCTGGCCCTGGCCGACGAGCGCCTGCCGCGCAGCCCGCTGAGCCTGATCTACGAACTGGGCCGCCCGGGCGAGCCGGGGCACCGCACGCTGATCTTCGACTGCCCCGGCGAGGCCCACGCGACCACGCTGTGGCAGGCAGAGGGCTGGGCCTTCCCCGACACGACGGACCGCGAAGCCTTCGCCCAGGCGATCGCCTACCTGCGCACAGTCGAGCGCACGCTGCAGGGCACGCTGGCCGTGTTCAAGCGCCGCATCGCCCGGGGCGACTACCCGCAAAGCGTGCCCGATGCGCTGCCGCGCGCGCTGCTGGCCTACACTTCGGGCTGGATGGAGCCATGGCGCGCCGCCTGGCAGCCGCCCGTGGATGGCGAGGCGCTGAATGGGGTGACGCAGTCGCCCGACCATGACCCCAGCCAGGAGCGCCCTCCCGGCTGGACGGAGGAGGACGAGGCCAGCGTCGTGAACGATGGCGGCCACTTCGGCGACGAGACCGCCCGCACCATGGCCCCGGCCGAGGCGGACAGCGCGCCGGCCGACCTGTTCCGCCGCCCGCTGCTGCTGGAGCCGGTGATGCTCACCGCCGCGCTGCTGGCGGTGGCCTTGCAGGCGGCCGAGGCGCGCCGCCAAGGGCAGGCCGATGAGGCGCTGGCGGACTTGTTCCGCAAGGCCGGCTGGCACCGCCTGGTGGGCGTGCGCCTACGGGTGAACCTGGACCGCGCCCAGGGCGCGCCGCGCGCCTTGGTCGAGCGCATGCACGACGCCATCCGGCTGGCCGGCGAGTGCCTGGCCGAGCCTCATCCGGGCAAGGCGCTGCGCAGCCTGTACTTCGACCTCGACGGGGCGCTGCCAGCGAGCACCGAACCGCGCGACGCCCAGCGCTTTGAAGGCTTGACCACTCAGGGCCAAGCCTTGCATGTCCTGCTGGGCGAGAAGGGCGACACCGCGTTCGAGCGCTTTGGCGCCTTGCTGGGCTGGTGGCGGCACGGGGTGCTGGAAGACATCGAGCTCTTTATCCGCCGCAACGACAAGCCCGACGAGGAGAGCCTGAGCGACCTGAGCGACCCGGGCGTGCTGCGCCTGAGCGAGTTCTCCGACGGCGAGCGGCTGGTGCTGGCGCGCTGGGCGCTGTTCCACCTGCTGGCAGGGCAGGACGACGCGCTGCTGTTGCTGGACGAGCCCGAGACCCACTTCAACGACGCCTGGAAGCGCGAGATCGTGCAGGTGGTGGACGCGGCTATGGGGGCCGATGCCAGCCAAGTGCTGATCGCCACCCACTCGGCCATCGTGCTCTCCGACGTGTTCGACGAGGAGGTGGTGCACATTCGCAAGGTGGACGGTCAATCCACCGCCGAGGCCGTGTCGGACCACACCTTCGCCACCGACCCCAGCGCACTGATGATGACCGTGTTCGATGCCGAGGACAGCATCGGGGCGCGAGCCCAGCGGCGCATCGAGGCGTTCTTACGTGCCGCTGCCCAGAAAACGGAGCCCACGTCGGATGACGTGCGGCAATTGCAAGCGCTGATTCGCCGCCTGGGTACGGGCTTCTACCGCACCGAGCTGCAAACCCTGCTCAACCGCTGGCAGCAGGCCCCCGACCTGCGCGCCATCGAGCAGGTGATCCCCTCCCTGCAGTCGGACGCGCTCAAGGACGAACTGCGCGCGCTGATCCTCAAGGCTGCGGATGCAAAGGGCGGCCCGGAGGGCAGCGATGCTTAAGCCCATCCACCGCGTGGCCTGCTCACCGGCCCTGGCCGCCTGCCAGCAACTGATGCGGCGCTTTGCGTTATGGTTGTGTGATCAGCATGTGTCCGGTACTTCGGTCACGCAGGCTAATTTACAGAGGAACATGGGCAGCGCCATCGAAGGCGACTGGCTGTGGCAGTTGCTCGCCGGCAGCACGGGCACCAAGGCGCTGTTGGACAAGGCAAAGCGCATCGCCGACCTGCCGCTGGCTGAAAAGAACGGGCTCCAGCAGTGGATTCACGCGGTGAATTCGCTGGTGCAGCACTTTGGCCCGACACCGCCCGCCTCCTTGCCGGTGAATCCACCTAATGGGTGGCGTGCTCGGGACCAGCGTTGGACCGTCTTCAAGGACGTGATGGTGGCGTTTTACGAGGAGGGTTTGCATGGTCGCGGCGGCCTACCTTACGCCGCCAACGGCGCCCCCACGGGCGATGTCGCGCTGCGCGTGAGCTACGACCAATTCGTGCGCGAGTTTCGCGCCGCGCACCGCCTCGATCCCCACCCGAATGCCCGCGACGTCTGCGTGCTCTGTGGCGGGCCATTGGTGCTGCCCGCCGTGGACCACTGGCTGGCCAAGACGGCGTTCCCGCTGCTGGCCGTGTGCGCCGACAACCTGATGCCGATCTGCGGGGAATGCAACGTTGCGCCGCAGAAAGGCCAGAAGGATGTCCACACCGGCGGCGCGTTCTCCGATTGGTTCCACCCCTATCTGCGCCATGCCAACGGGGCAATCCGACTGCGCTACGACGAAGCCACGCCGAGCGTTCGCGTCGAGAGCGCAACACCTGCCGATGTCGTCAAGGTTCAGAATCTGAACGACCTGCTCAACCTTTCCGAACGCTGGACGCGGGAGTTCAAAGCCGAGTACCGGCGCCTGCAGCGCGAGGCGCAGCGCCGACAAATTGGCAACGTGCAAGCGCTTCAGCAGCGCCTCATGGAGTACCGCCAGGATCTATCGGCAGCCGAGCCGCACCACGAGATTCATGCGCTGCTGGCCGAAGCACTGCTTGATCCCGCACGCTTGCAGGCATTCGCGCAGATCACCCCGTAGGCCGCTGTAACGCTCACCAGTGCTCGTAAGCTCGGGCGGCACGTTTCCGTTGGTAAGCTACCGATACACAAGGCATCAGTACGCAAGCAGTACAGTCACCAGCTTCACGTGTCTGATCCTAACTACGCTAACTTACTGATTATTAAATACAGTGACCTTCACTCGATTGCGCACAGCTTCTCTTTTCTTTCAATAGCTTATTGACTTAAAAGGAAACTCATAATCCTTTGGTTGCGGGTTCGAGTCCCGCAGGGCCCACCAATCGCGTCACACGAAACGCCGACCTCGACGGGTCGGCGTTTCGCCTTTCGGGCTGCGAAACCCTCGACCGACGCTCACCAGACGCCGACGTTGGGCATCGAGGCCCAAGGCTCCTGGGCCGGCAGCGGACCGCCCTTCTGCAGCAGCTCGACCGAGATCAGGTCTGGCGAACGGA
This sequence comes from Pseudomonadota bacterium, assembly GCA_018240785.1. Lineage (GTDB taxonomy): Bacteria > Pseudomonadota > Gammaproteobacteria > Burkholderiales > Rhodocyclaceae > Thauera. Next base: position 4,508 of record JAFEFC010000002.1, read on the forward strand.
CGAAGGCCATGTAGCCGTCGCGTGGCGGGCGGTTGATCGTGATGCCCGCGTCCTGCAGGCGCTTGCAGGTCGCGTAGATGTCGTCGACCTGATAGGCGAGGTGGCCGAAATTACGCGCGCTGCCGTAGTCCTCCACGTCCCAGTTGTAGGTCAGTTCGACCTGCGCGTCCTCGTCGCCCGGGGCGGCCAGGAAGACCAGCGTGAAGCGGCCCTTCTCGTGCTCGGTGCGACGGACCTCATGCAGGCCCAGGGTGTTGTAGAACTTGAGCGATGCATCGAGATCGCGCACGCGAACCATGGTGTGAAGATATTTCATGCAGCCGGATCTCCGGAGAAAGGTTTCACATTCCAGCCGGGGTCCGCGATGGGCGCCGCCGGCTGGATCAGGTCAGTCGATGACGCCGCACACGATGCGCGGCCCACCACCGCCGAGCGGCTCGGGGTGATCGCTGTGATTGTCGCCACCGGCATGCACCATCAACGAGCGGCCAGCCAGATCGGACAATTTGAGCCTGGGCGCGAGGACAGGCTGAAGCGCGTTCCCCGCAGCATCGACATACAGTGGCGGCAGATCGCCGAGGTGGCCCTCGCCCCACGGCAGGTCATGCTTCTTCGTCCCCTGCGGGTCGTAGTGCCCGCCGGCCGCGAGCGCCGCCACCGACTTGCCGTCCTTGTCGAGGGCTGCGCAGCTCGGCTTCTCGTGCACATGGAAACCATGCAGCCCTGGCGGCAAGCCCTTGAGATCGGGCGTGAACACGACGCCGTAGCGGGTTTCGTTGGCGACGACCCTGCCGACGGGTGCGCCCGCACCCGACACGGAAACTGCCACCATCTCGATCACCTTGTCGGGTGCGGCCCATGCCGCGGTCGCGGTCATGGACAACGCCAGGATCAGACTTCTTGGAGTTCGCTGCTTGATGCGTTTCATGTCTGCTCTCCGGTGGGGGACAGAGGCGCGCCGTGGCGCCGCGGTAGCGCCCGCAGCACCTCGCCCGTCAGACCGCGACTACCGCGGCGCGGTCGATGCTATCACCGGCTGCACCGTTGATGCGGGCAAGATCAGGCCTCGAGGTCCATCATGGGCTGCCCGTCCAGCACCGGCAGGCGTGCCGACGCCGCACGCAGCGCCTGCCGCGCGCGGCGCCAGTCGGGGTAGATGCGTTCCACCACCGCCCAGAAGCGCGGCGAATGATTCATCTCGACAAGGTGGGCAACTTCGTGCGCGACGACGTAGTCGATCAGCGCGGGCGGAAGGTGGATCAGTCGCCAGTGCAACCGGATGCCGCTTGCGCTGCTGCAGCTTCCCCAGCGCGTGCGTGCGCTCGACAGGCGCACGGCGGGAAGCGGCAGGCCGAGCCGCAGGCAATACTCCTCGACGCGATTGCGGTGCCACGTCAGCGCGCGCGCCTTGAGTGCCCGGATCAGCTCGCGCCGCGGATCGGGCGACGAAGGCAGCAGGATCTCGTCAACATCGTCCAGTCCATTGCGCCACGACGCGCGTCGCCCATTGCTCAGGCGCACGCACAGTTCGCGCCCGAGCAGCGGCAGCCGCGCACCATCCTGCACGTGGAAGATGGGCGGAGCGCTTGCCTCACGCGCCCGCAGCCTGTCCAGCAACCAAGGCCCGTGGTGGCGGACGAAGCGATCGATATCGGCCAGCGTGGCGAGAAACGGCACCGCGACGCGTGCGCCGCGATGGTCGACCTGCAGCGCAAACGAACGCCGCGCCGAACGTCGCAGGGTCAGCGCAACCCGGGTGCCGTCGATGTCCACCGCATGCGACACCTCCGACGCCGCCGGAACGGAACGCACGCCGCCGCTCAGGCCTTGTCTTCCCACTCCAGCCCGCGCTCCGACAGTGAGGTGCGAATCCGCGCCATGGCATCGGTGACGTCCGCTGCCGGCCCCTTCATCCCCAGCTCGAGCGATCGCCGCTGTCCCTCAGCAGCGATCGTGGGCAGGCTGAACAGGGTCGCGCGCGGAAAGGCGAGCGTGACCTCCTGCATCAGCGAGATGAGCTGGCCCTCGTACGCATCCCACACGGTGACCGCCGCCTCGACGTAGTCCTCGGCATGGAAGAGATGGCCATAGTGCGTGTCGAGCACCCACTCCATCATTGGCCAGGCCATGACCGGGAAACCCGGCGCGAAATAGTGCTGGCGGATGGTGAAACCCGGAATGCGGTTGAACGGGTTGGGAATGATGTCGCTGCCTACCGGAAACACGCCCATCTGCAGGCGCTCGGGCGTGATCTCGCTGCCGAAGCGCGCCCGGATCTCGGCCTCGGCTTGGGGGTGCAGTTCCAGATCCAGCCCCAGTGCCGCTGCCGCGGACTGCCGGGTGCGATCGTCCGGCGTGGCGCCGATGCCGCCGAAGCACAGCACGATGTCACCACTGGCGAAGGTCTGCTTCAGGGTCGCGGTCAGCCTGTCGCCATCGTCACCCGCATAGCGCGCCCACGACAACTTCAGTCCGCGCGCGCCGAGCAGTTCGATGACTTTCGTCAGATGTTTGTCGCTGCGGCGACCCGAGAGGATCTCGTCGCCGATGATCAATGCACCGAAGTTCATGCGTTCGTCCGAGGCAGGGATTTGGGGGTAGCGTCGAGGATGGTGACGCCGTTTCGCGTGCGCTCGCGGCGCAAGGCCTCGAGCATGAAATGCACGAAGGCGAGACCCGAATAGGCCGGCGCGATCAGGTTGAGGATAGGGACGTAGGCCAGCAACGCACAGGCGCCACCGAGGGCGAGCATGGGCAGGCGCTGCTCGGCGCGAAGGCGCCGCAGTTCGTCGGCATCGGCGTGGAGCATCAGCGCGTCATAGCCGAAGGCACGCTGGTTCAGCCAGCCGGTCAGCAGCACCGACGCGATGAGCCCCACGCCCGGGATCAGCCAGAAGGGCAGCGACGCCAGCAGCGCGACAACGAACATCAGCGCGGAGGTGAGGGCATTGAGCCCGCTGCCGAAGTTCGAGCCACCGCGCCGCTGCTCGAGGTCGGCATAGTCCTTGCGGCCCACGCGCTCCAGCATCAGGGGCAGCGCGACCACCGCGACCAGCACCGCGGCTGTCACGTAGATCAACGGAACGAAGGCGAGCGCCAGCCCTACCTTCAGCAGCACCAGCACGATGGCGGCGGTGGCCTCGCTCGTCGTCAGCCAGTCGCCGATCAGCGGCACCGCGTGCAGCCAGGCGAGCAGCGTGCCGATCATCACATCCCACTGCAGCACGCCGATGGTCACCCATAACGCAACCGCGACCAGCCCCGGCCACACGAGGTGCCAGAAGATGTCGCGCCGCCAGAGGCTGCGGAAGGCACGGCCGAATGCGAGCAGGATCTCCTTCAAAGGGACACTCCTCCTCAGCGCGGCATGCCCGGAAGGCCGCCCGGCAGCATGCCCTTCATCGCGCGCATCATCTTCTGCATTCCACCTTTCGAGAACTGCTTCATGACCTTCTGCGTCTGCTCGAACTGGTTCAACAACCGATTGACCTCCTGCACCGTCACCCCGGCGCCCGCGGCGATGCGGCGTTTGCGACTGGCCTTGAGGATTTCGGGCTTGGCACGCTCGAGCGGCGTCATGGAATTGATGATGCCCTCGATGCGGCCGATGGCCTTCTCTTCCACGCCGCCCTGCAGCTTGCCTGCGGCCTGCGCGAACTGCGCTGGCAGCTTGTCCATCATGGACGACAGCCCGCCCATCTTGCGCATCTGGCCGATCTGGTCCTTGAAGTCGTTGAGGTCGAAACCCTTGCCGCTCTTCAATTTCTGCGCGAAGTCGCGCGCCTTCTCCTCATCCACGCCACGGCGAGCCTCCTCGACCAGGCCCAGGATGTCGCCCATGCCGAGGATGCGGCTCGCCATGCGGTCGGGGTGGAAGGGCTCGAGACCGGAGAGCTTCTCGCCCACGCCGGCGAACTTCAGCGGCTTGCCGGTGACGTGGCGCACCGACAGCGCCGCGCCGCCGCGCGCATCGCCGTCGAGCTTGGTGAGCACGACGCCGGTGAGCGGGAGCGCATCGTTGAACGCGCGCGCGGTGTTCACAGCGTCCTGGCCGAGCATCGCATCGACCACGAACAGCGTCTCGATCGGCTTCACCGCAGCGTGCAGGGCCTGGATCTCGGCCATCATCGCCTCGTCGATCGCGAGCCGGCCGGCGGTGTCCACCAGCAGCACATCGACGTGATGCTTGCGCGCGTGATCGACCGCCGCAAGCGCGATGTCGACCGGTTTCTGGTCGGGCGTCGACGGAAAGAAACCGACGCCCGCCTGGGCGGCAACCGTCTTCAACTGCTCGATCGCCGCCGGGCGATACACGTCGGTGGACACCACCAGCACCTTCCTCTTCTGCTGCTCGTGCAGCAGCTTGGCGAGCTTGCCGGTGGTGGTGGTCTTGCCCGCGCCCTGCAGGCCCGCCATCAGCACCACGGCCGGCGGCTGGGTGGCGAGGTTCAGGCCCTCGTGTGCGCCGCCCATCAGCGCCTTCAGCTCGTCGTGCACGACGCCCACCAGCGCCTGCCCGGGCGTGAGCGAGCCGATCACTTCCTGGCCGACGGCCTTTTCCTTGACGCGGGCCACGAAATCCTTGACGACCGGCAGCGCGACGTCGGCCTCCAGCAGCGCGAGGCGCACCTCGCGCATCGCGTCCTGGATGTTGTCATCGGTCAGGCGCGCCTGACCGCGCAGGGTCTTGACGACTTTGGACAGGCGTTGCGTGAGATTGTCGAGCATGTTTGCGGAAACCTTGGAGCCGAGTGACTTGGAGTAAAATTCAACCAACCATGCGCACGATTCTACTTCATCTCATTCCCGCCTCGCTTTATGCAGCCCTCGGCCTGAAGTTCTGGCACAGCTGCCGCACGGCCGGCAACGCCCAAGCGCGGCCCTGCGTATCGACTGCCGAGCGCATCACGTTGCTCGTCGCCATCGTCGCACATGGCGCCGCGCTGCAGGCCGCGCTGTTTCCCGGCGAGCAGATGCGCTTTGGCTTCGGGGTCGCGGTGTCAATGATGGTGTGGCTGGCAATCTGCTTCTATTGGGTGGAGGCGCTGTACACCCGCCTCGACGGGCTGCATGCGGTCGCGATGCCCGCGGGCGTCGTCGCGAGCCTGCTGCCGCTGGCCTTCCCGGGCGAGCACGTGCTGGCGAATGCAGCCTCGCCCGCCTTCCGCGCGCATTTCATCATCGCCATGCTGGCCTACAGCCTGTTCACGCTGGCCGCGCTGCACGCCCTGCTGATGTCGGTGGCGAGCAAACAGCTGCATGACGCGCGCTTCAGCCGCGCGCTCGGCAGCCTGCCGCCGCTACTGACGATGGAAGCCCTGCTTTTCCGCCTGATCGGCATCGCCTTCGTGCTGCTGACGCTGACGCTCGTGACCGGCGTGCTGTTTTCCGAGAGCTTGTTCGGCCGCGCCTTCGCCTTCGACCACAAGACGATCTTCGCCTTCATCTCGTGGTTCCTGTTCGGCGGGCTGCTGCTGGGCCGATGGCTGTGGGGCTGGCGCGGGCGTGTGGCATTGCGCTGGACGCTGGCCGGCTTCATCGCGCTGATGCTGGCCTATGTCGGCAGCCGATTCGTGATCGAAGTCGTACTGCATCGCGCAAATTGACACGGTGCACGCCCGAGCGCCCCGGAGCAGGATTTACAAGCCCCTGCGCGCCATGCAACATCAGGCATCACCTCGTCGATAACGGGAAATGGCCGCAACCGCCAACTTCGCCCTGAGCGGACTCGCCCGGGCCCTCATCCAGCATGGACGCCTCGCCGAGGCGGACGCGATCGCCTGTTCGCAGGTCAAATCCGAGAGCGCGAACGCCTTCCTGCTAGAACTTTCAAGCCGCGGGCTGCTCGGCACGCGGGAGTCCGCCCGCTTTGCCGCTGAAACCTTCGGCTACCCGCTGCTGGATGTCGGCGCGATAGACAAGAGCATGGTGCCGCGCGACATCGTCGACCGCAAGCTGATGTCCAAGCATCAGGTCGTGGGCCTCACCAAGCGCCACAACCGCGTCACGCTGGCGGTCGCCGATCCGTCCAACATGCGCGCGCTCGACGAGATCCGCTTCCAGACGGGCCTGCAGCTCGATCTCGTCATCGCGGAAGCGGACAAGCTGGGCCGCCTGATCGACTCCTTGCTCGAAAACGCGCAGCAGGCGCTGAAGGAGATGACGGGCGACGAGTTCGACATGGACCTGTTGCAGCAGGAGGGACCGACCCAGGACACCGAGGAAGAGGCGAGCGAAGTCGACGACGCGCCGGTCGTGCGCTTCATCCAGAAGGTGCTCATCGACGCGATCAACGAAGGGGCGTCGGACATCCACTTCGAGCCCTACGAAAAGTTCTACCGCATCCGCGTGCGCACCGACGGCATCCTGCGCGACATCGCGCAGCCGCCGCTGGTGCTGAAGGAGAAGATCGCTGCCCGTATCAAGGTGATCTCGCGTCTCGACATCTCCGAGCGCCGCGTGCCGCAGGACGGTCGCATGAAGCTGGTGCTGTCGAAGAACAAGGCCATCGATTTCCGCGTGTCGACGCTGCCGACACTGCACGGCGAGAAGATCGTGATGCGCATCCTCGATCCGAGCTCCGCCATGCTCGGCATCGATGCGCTGGGCTATGAGCCGGATCAGCGCAAGGCCCTCCTCGACGCGGTCGAGCGCCCCTATGGCATGATCCTGGTGACTGGTCCGACGGGCTCGGGCAAGACGGTCTCGCTCTACACCTGCCTCAATCTGCTCAACAAGGCCGGCGTCAATATCTCCACCGCAGAGGACCCGGCGGAAATCAACCTGCCCGGCATCAATCAGGTGAACGTCAACGAGAAAGCCGGCCTGACCTTCTCTGCCGCACTGCGCGCCTTCCTGCGCCAGGACCCGGACGTCATCATGGTGGGCGAGATCCGTGACATCGAAACGGCGGAGATTTCCATCAAGGCGGCACAGACCGGCCACCTGGTGCTGTCAACGCTGCACACCAATGACGCGCCCACGACGCTGGAACGGCTAAAGAATATGGGCGTGGCGCCGTTCAATATTGCGTCGTCGGTCATCCTGATCACGGCCCAGCGCCTGGCGCGTCGCCTGTGCACCTGCAAGAAGCCGGTGGACATCCCGCTCGAGGCCCTGCTCGAGGCCGGATTCAGCGATCAGGATCTCGACGGCACATGGCAGCCGCAGGGGCCGGTCGGCTGCGATCGATGCAAGGGATCGGGTTACAAGGGGCGCGTCGGCATCTACCAGGTGATGCCGATCACCGAGGAAATCGCACACATCATCATGACCAACGGCAACTCGATGGATATCGCCGCACAGGCCCAGCGCGAAGGCGTCCGCGACCTGCGTCAGTCGGGGCTGCTCAAGGTCAGGCAGGGCGTCACCTCGCTGGAAGAAGTGCTGGCCACCACCAACGAATAAGGCAACACGGGAATCGAGACATATGGCCACAGCTAGCCGCGCGGCGCGCGTCACTCCACCCAAGGAAGACCTGTACAACTGGGAGGGCAAGGACAAGACCGGCAAGGTGGTGCGCGGCGAGATGCGTGCGACCGGCGAGACCGTCGTGCAGGCGACGCTGCGCCGCCAGGGCATCCTCGTCACCCGGATCAAGAAGCAGGCGCTGTCGCGCGGCGGACGCATCGGCGAGAAGGACATCGCGCTCTTCACTCGCCAGTTGGCCACGATGATGAAATCGGGCGTCCCGCTGCTGCAGGCCTTCGACATCGGCATCAAGGGCTCGGGCAACCCGGCGCTCGCCAGGCTGCTCAACGACATCCGCAGCGATGTCGAGACGGGCTCCAGCCTGTCGCAGGCCTTCGCCAAGCATCCGGTGCAGTTCGACCGTCTGTTCGTGAACCTGGTGGCCGCCGGCGAACAGGCCGGCATCCTCGACAACCTGCTCGACCGCATCGCGACCTACAAGGAAAAGATCATCGCGATCAAGGGCAAGATCAAGTCGGCGCTGTTCTACCCGGCCGCCGTGGTGGTCGTGGCCGCCCTGGTCGTTTCCGTGATGATGCTGTTCGTCATCCCGGAGTTCAAGAACGTGTTCACCAGCTTCGGCGCGGACCTCCCGGGGCCGACGCTGCTCGTGATCGGCATGTCCGACTTCTTCGTCAAATACTGGTATGTACTGTTCGGCCTGGTGATCGCCGTGATCGCAGGCATCATCTTCACCTACAAACGCTCGCAGGCGGTGCAGATCGCCGTCGACCGCATGATCCTGAAGCTGCCGGTGGTCGGCGACATCGTGCGCAAGGCGACCGTCGCGCGCTGGACGCGCACCCTGTCGACGATGTTCGCTGCCGGCGTACCGCTCGTCGAGGCGCTGGACTCGGTCGGCGGCGCTTCCGGCAACCATGTCTATGTCACGGCGACGCGCGAGATCCAGAGCGAGGTCAGCACCGGCAGCAGCCTCACCGTTGCGATGCAGAACTCGCGCGTGTTCCCCAGCATGGTGGTGCAGATGGTATCGATCGGCGAGGAATCCGGCCAACTCGACTCGATGCTCAGCAAGGTGGCCGACTTCTTCGAGCAGGAGGTCGACGACGCGGTGGCCGGCCTGTCGCAACTGCTCGAGCCCTTGATCATGGTCTTCCTCGGCACCGTCATCGGCGGCCTGGTCGTCGCCATGTACCTGCCGATCTTCAAGCTCGGCTCGGTGGTCTGACAGCAGTTCCCACTCACCGGCCGTCCGCGCGCAGGCGGGGCGGCCCCCAGCCCTCCTCGCCCGATGCTCGACTTCCTCCGCGACCCTGCCGCCTTCATTCCCCTCGCGTCGCTGATCGGCCTGTTCGTGGGCAGCTTCCTCAACGTCGTGATCCACCGCCTGCCCAGGATGATGGAGCACGACTGGCACGCGCAGGCGGCGGAACTGCGTGGCGAGCCGCCACCGCAGACCGAGCGCTTCAATCTCGCCGTGCCGCGGTCGCGTTGCCCGCATTGCGGCCATCTGGTCACTGCGCTGGAGAACATTCCCGTCATCAGTTACGTGGTGCTGCGCGGCCGCTGCAGCCACTGCGGCGCGCCCATCGGCAAACGCTACCCGGTGGTCGAGGTGTTGACGGCCGCGCTTTCGGGCTACGCCGCCTGGCATTTCGGCTTCGGCATCGCCGCCCTGGGTGCGCTGCTGTTCCTGTGGGCGATGATCGCGCTCGCCTTCATCGACCTCGACACCCAGTTGCTGCCCGACGACCTGACGCTGCCCCTGTTGTGGCTGGGGCTGGCGCTCAACCTCGGCGCCACGTATGCGAGCCTGGGCAGCGCGGTGATCGGTGCGATGGCCGGCTACCTGGCGCTGTGGACGATCTACTGGCTGTTCAGGCTCGCCACCGGCAAGGAAGGCATGGGCTACGGCGACTTCAAGCTGCTTGCTGCCATCGGTGCGTGGCTTGGCTGGCAGATGCTGCCGCTCACCATCCTGCTGTCTTCGATGGTGGGGGCGGTCGTCGGCATCGCGCTGATCGTGTTCGCGCGCCATGGCCGCAACGTCCCGATCCCGTTCGGCCCCTATCTCGCCACCGCCGGCGTGATTGCCCTGTTCTGGGGGCGGGAGATCACCAGCCGCTACCTTGGCGCCTCCTGAGGCGGGACCTTCGCGCACCGCGACGCCTGCCCGCAGACTTGAAAAACGACGCTCGCGCCCCCAACTCGGACGAGCGTGCGGCGCGTGCCGGACGCGGCTTTTTCCTTATGCTGCATTGCGTTAGACTTGCGCACTTGCCTTTCGGGAGCTTGTCATGCCCATTTACGAATATCGTTGCGACGCCTGTGGATTCCAGAAGGAACACATGCAGAAGATGAGCGATGCGCCGCTCTCCACCTGCCCGTCCTGCGGCAAGGAAACCTACACGAAGCTGTTGTCCGCAGCCGGCTTCCAGCTCAAGGGCAGCGGCTGGTACGCCACCGACTTCAAAGGTGGAAGCAGCGCCAAGGCTTCTTCCTCCAGCGAGAGCAGTGCCCCCGCCCACAGTTGCGGCGGCGGCGGCTGCGGCTGCCACTGACTGACACGACGCGACATCGACAAAGACCACTACGTGAAGAAATACTTCATCACCGGCCTGCTGATCTGGATTCCTCTGGCGATCACCTTCATGGTGCTTGCCTGGATCGTCGGCACGCTCGACCAGATCATCCTGCTGCTGCCGAATGGCCTGCACCCGCGCGAGATCTTCGGTTTCAACGTTCCCGGCCTCGGCGTCCTGCTGACGCTGTTCATCGTGTTCAGCACCGGGCTGATCGCCGCCAACGTGCTCGGCCAGAAGCTGGTGCAGATCTGGGAAGCGATGCTGTCGCGCATCCCGGTGGTGAAGTCGATCTACTACAGCGTCAAACAGGTCTCGGACACGCTGTTCTCGAGCAGCGGCCAGGCGTTCCGCAAGGCGTTGCTGGTGCAGTATCCGCGCGAAGGTTCATGGACGATCGCCTTTCTGACCGGCAAGCCGGGCGGGGATGCGGCAAACCACCTAGAGGGCGAATTCGTCAGCGTGTACGTGCCTACCACGCCCAACCCGACTTCCGGCTTCTTCCTGATGATGCCCGCGAACGACGTCGTCGAGCTCGAGATGAGCGTCGACGAGGCGCTGAAGTACATCATCTCGATGGGCGTGGTCGCGCCGCCACAGCGCAAGCCGGTGCGCACTGCGGCCCTGCTCGACTGAACTGCCCCGCTCAAGCGGATCAACACTTCCCTGCGCGACATCGGTCGCGCCCCCACGAAACCTCACCAGTCCAAACCATGCGAACTCACTACTGCGGCAAGGTCACCGCCGCCGACCTCGACCAGATCGTCACCATTTGCGGCTGGGTACATCGTCGCCGCGACCACGGCGGCGTCATCTTCATCGACCTGCGCGACCGCGAGGGCCTGGTGCAGGTGGTATGCGACCCCGACCGCGCGGAGATGTTCAAGATCGCCGAATCCGTGCGCAACGAGTTCGTGCTGAGGATGAGCGGCAAGGTCCGCCGCCGCCCGGCCGGCACCGAGAACGCCAACCTGACCTCGGGCGAGATCGAGATCTTGTGCCACGACATCGAGGTGCTCAACGCCGCAGCCACGCCGCCCTTCCAGCTCGATGACGAGAACCTCTCGGAGACGGTGCGCCTGACCAACCGCGTCATCGACCTGCGTCGCCCGCAGATGCAGAAGAACCTGATGCTGCGCTACAAGACGACGATGGCCTTCCGCCGCTTCCTCGACGGGGCCGGCTTCATCGACGTCGAGACGCCGATGCTCACCAAGAGCACGCCGGAAGGCGCGCGCGACTACTTGGTGCCCTCGCGCGTGCACCCGGGCCAGTTCTTCGCCCTGCCGCAGTCGCCCCAGCTCTTCAAGCAGTTGCTGATGGTCGCCGGCTACGACCGCTACTACCAGATCGTCAAGTGCTTCCGCGACGAGGACCTGCGCGCCGACCGCCAGCCCGAATTCACCCAGGTCGACCTCGAGACCTCGTTCATGGACGAGCACGAGATCACCGCGCTGGTCGAGGAGATGATCCGCTTCGTGTTCAAGGAAGCGATGGACGTCGAGCTGCCCGCGCCCTTCCCGCGCATGACCTACGCCGAGGCGATGCGCCGCTACGGCTCGGACAAGCCCGACCTGCGCGTCACGCTCGAACTCACCGACGTCACCGACGCGGTGCAGGACGTCGCCTTCAAGGTGTTCAGCGGCCCCGCCACCTCAGGCGGCCGCGTCGCCGCGATGCGCGTGCCGGGCGGCAACAGCCTCACCCGCGGCGAAATCGACGAATACACCAAGTTCGTCGGCATCTACGGTGCCAAAGGCTTGGCCTACATCAAGGTCAACGACGTCACCCAGCCCAACGAGCAGGGCCTGCAGTCACCGATCGTCAAGAACCTGCACGAGAAGTCGCTCACCACCATCCTCGAGCGCACCGGCGCGCAATCTGGCGACTTGATCTTCTTCGGCGCCGACAAGACCAAGGTGGTCAACGACGCCATGGGCGCGCTGCGCATCAAGCTCGGCCACGAGAAGGGCTACGTCACCGGCGAAGCCTGGCGTCCGCTGTGGGTGGTCGACTTCCCGATGTTCGAGTACGACGAGGACGACAAGCGCTGGACCGCTTGCCACCACCCCTTCACCAGCCCCAAGGACGAGCACATCGACCTGCTCGAATCCAACCCCGCCGAGTGCCTGGCCAAGGCCTACGACCTGGCGTTGAACGGCTGGGAAATCGGCGGCGGCTCGGTGCGTATCCACCGCGCCGACGTGCAGGCGCGCGTATTCGAGGCACTGAACATCGGCCCCGAGGAGCAGCAGGCCAAGTTCGGCTTCCTGCTCGACGCGCTCAAGTACGGCGCGCCGCCGCATGGCGGCCTGGCCTTCGGTCTGGATCGCATCGTCACCATGATGACCGGCGCCGAGTCCATCCGCGACGTGATCGCCTTTCCCAAGACCCAGCGCGCTCAATGCCTGCTCACCGACGCGCCGAGCGGCGTCGATGAGAAGCAGTTGCGCGAGCTGCACATCCGTCTGCGCCAGAAGGTGGAAACCCAGGTCGAGGTCGGCAAGAGCTGAGCGGGTCGCCGCGGGTCCGATCGAAAAGCGGATGGGTGAGCCATCCGCTTTTTTTTTCGCGGCCACCTGCCGCTTCAGCAAGCGGCACCGATGCCGTAATCTTGTCATCGGCCTACCCGCCGCATAAAGTCGAAGCCCGCGCCCATGCCTCTTTCCGAATCGACCAGCGTCCTCGTCGTCGAAAGCCAGCCCACCATGCGCGCTCAGTTGCGCACGATGCTGGCCTCCATCGGCCTGGATGCGGCGCAGTTCGCGAGTTCCGCGAACATCGCGATGCGGCGGCTGCGCGAGCGGCGCTATGAGCTCATCCTGTGCGAATACCATCTGGGCGACGGTCAGGACGGCCAGCACTTGCTCGAGGACCTGCGCCAGCACGAGATCATTCCACTCGACTCGCTGTTCGTGATGATCAGCGGCGAGATGAACTACGCGCGCGTGGTCAGCACCTGCGAACTGACACCGAACGACTACATCCTCAAGCCGCTCACCGCAGAGACGCTGCGTGTGCGCCTGCAGCGCGCCTTCGACAAGCGCGACGCCTTCCTGCCGGCGTGGCAGGCCATCGGCATCGGCGACACCGTCGGCGCCATCGCGCACTGCCGGGAAGGCTGCGAGACCTATCCACAGTACCAGATCGATTTCCTGCGACTGCAAGCGGAGCTGCACCTGTCCATCGGCCAGTTCGAGCAGGCCGAGAACCTGTATCGCAGGATCCTCGACATCAAACCCATTCCCTGGGCCGAACTCGGGCTTGCGCGCACGCTGATGCTGCGCAAACGCTACCAGGAGGCGGAGGACATCCTCGTCCACCTGGTGGGCGCGCACGAGCGCTTCATCGAAGCCTACGAGCTGCTGACGCAACTGCGCGAGGACACCGGCCGCACTGCCGCCGCGCACGAGACACTGCTCGTCGCGACCGAACGCTCGCCCTATCGCATCAGGCGCCTGCGGCACCTCGGCGAGCTGTCGCTGGCGGTGGGCGACGCCGCGGCAGCCGAAACCACGTTCGCCGAGGTGGTGCGCAAGGGCAAGTATTCGGAGTTTGCCGACCCCGAGGACCACGTGCGGCTGGTTCAGGCGCAGCTTGCGCAGATGAAGCTGGAGCAGGCCGGCAACAGCATCGCCGACCTCGACCGGAGCATGGGGCGCCAGCCACGCGGCGAGCTGTGCAAGGCGCTGTGCACCGCCCTTCTGCACGCGCGCTCGGGGGAGCTGGAGCGCGCCCGCGAGGCCCTGCAGCAGGCCTCGCGCGCCAGCCGCCGGGGCGCCCAGTTGTCGGTGGGCCTGCGGCAGGAACTGGTGAAAGCCTGCTTCGACCATCAGTTGGGCGACGAGGGCAGCGAACTGGTGGTGGACATCCTGCGCACCGCAGCGGACGAACGCTCCATCGAGAGTACGCGCGAACTGCTCAAGGCGCGCGGCCTGGAGAATCTGTCGCGGCAGATCGAGGCGCGGGTGCAGGCGGAGGTCAAGTCGCTGATCACGGTGGGCGCGGAAAAGGCGCGCGCCGGTGATTTCGACGGCGCTGTCGCCGAGATGATGAACGCTGCCCGCAAGATGCCGGGCAACCCGCAGGTGCTGTTCAATGCGGCACTTGCGCTGATGCGCCATATCGAGCACCGCGGCTGGAACGACGCCTTCGCCGCACAGGCGCGCAGCCTGATCGACCGCGCCCGCAAGCTGTCGCCAGCAAGCCCGCGGCTGGCCGCGCTGACGGAGTTCATGCATCAACAGATCAAGCGCTACGGCATACGCCCCGGCCGTATCATGGCGCGCACCTGAACCCCGCCGACAGCGCGTTCTCCAACATGACCCGACACCTCCTGACCCGCCTGATCACCCGCCTGCTGTGGCTGGTCCTGCTCGTCGGCCTCACCGCCGGCTGCGGCCCAGCCGCGTCCGATGGCAGTGCCGGCCCGGCCGCACGTGCCCAGTCTGCGACACAGCGGGGCCTTCCGCCCGAGGCGCTGGAGACGCTCGCCCTGATCCAGCGCGGCGGCCCCTTCCCGTATCGCAAGGACGGCACCGTGTTCCAGAACCGCGAGCGCCAGCTGCCCGCCATGCCGCGCGGCTACTACCGCGAATACACCGTGCCGACACCCGGCTCGCAAGACAGAGGCGCGCGCCGCATCATCAGCGGCGGCAATCCCCCCGAGGTCTACTACTACACTGCAGATCACTATCGAAGCTTCCGCCGCATCGAGCCTCTTCCATGAGCACGCCCTCTTCCGCCCATTCTGCGACGCCAGGCGCAGCCCTCGTCGCCATCGAGCTTGCCGGCTGCCGCACCAAGGCCGAGTTGCTGTCGCGCATTGCCACGGCAATGCGCTTTCCGCCCTGGTTCGGCCACAACTGGGATGCGCTCGCCGACTGCCTGATGGACCTTTCCTGGCTGCCGGCGCCTGCCTACCTGATCGAACTGCAGCACCTGGGCGATCTGCGCGCGGCGGCGCCCGAGGTGGTTGCGATCCTGCTCGAGATCCTCGCCGATGCGGCGGTCTACTGGGCCGACCAGGGGATCGACTTCAGGGTCGCCGGGGACGAGGCGACGCGCTGAAGCGTGCTCGCGCTCGCTCGAGCCACTTCCTGCGTCAGATCAAAGTCTGTCCGCCTCCCCCTTGAAAACGCGCACTCCGCGCCTATATTCCTGTTGAAGCCGGGTTTCCGGCACGTTTCAGGCAAGGCCTTCCATGCAAAGGAGAGCGAGACATGAGCAACATCACGCGCCGTGACCCTCTTGACGATTTCTTCCGCGGCTTCTTCGTGCGCCCAGTCGATTTCGGCACCGGAGACATGACGACCGAAGCACCGCAGATGCGGGTGGACGTGAAGGAAAATCCGGATGGCTACGAGGTGCACGCCGAATTGCCCGGCATGAAGAAGGAAGACATCCATGTGCACATCGACGGCCCGGTGGTATCGATCAGCGCCGAGCGCAAGCAGGAGAAGGAAGTGAAGGAAGGCGAGCGGGTGCTGCGGACCGAGCGCTACTTCGGCAAGGTGTCGCGCAGCTTCCAGCTCGGCCAGGACGTCGACGAATCCAGGGCGACGGCAAAATTCAACGACGGCGTGCTCGCGCTGACGCTGCCGAAGAAAGCCGAAGCACAGGCGAAGCGGCTGACGATCGACTGACCGCCGCCAGCCGCTTGCCCAAGGCCCGCCGGTCCCCGATCGGCGGGCCTTCTTGCGTCGGGACCGATCACCGCGCCGCGCAGTGGTTGGCGATGGCGACGAAATCGGCCACCGACAGGCGCTCGCCGCGCAGGCCGGGGTCCAGCCCAAGGACGGCGAAATCCTCGTCGGCCATGAAGTCGCGCAGCGTGTTCTTCAATGTCTTGCGGCGCTGGCCGAAGGCCGCGGTGACGATGCGGCCCAGCAGAGCTTCGTCCGAGGCGCCGAGCTGCTCGGGCGGCAGGGGCACCAGGCGCACGATGCTCGACATCACCTTGGGCGCGGGGCGAAACGCCCCCGGCGGCACGTCGAACAGCCGGCCCATGCGGAAGCGGTACTGCAGCATCACCGACAGGCGGCCGTATTCCTCGGTGCCCGGTTCGGCCACCATGCGCATCACGACCTCCTTCTGCAGCATGAAGGTCATGTCCTTGACCCGCTCCGCGAATTCGGCGAGGTGGAACAGGATGGGCGTCGAGATGTTGTAGGGCAGGTTGCCGACAATGCGCAGCCCGGGCGGCGCTTCGTCGCCGGGCCCGCCAACGAGGGCGCCGAAATCGAATTTCAGCGCGTCGCCTTCGTGGATCGTGATCTGCTCCGGAGCCCAGGTTTCACGCAGGCGCGCGATCAGGTCGCGGTCGATCTCGACCACGTGGAGGTGGCCGAGGCGTTCGATCAAGGGCGCGGTCATCGCCCCCAGCCCCGGACCGATCTCCACCATGCACTCGCCCGGTTGCGGCCGGATGGCGTCGATGATGCGCCGGATGATGTTCGGGTCCGACAGGAAGTTCTGGCCGAAACGCTTGCGCGCGCGGTGGCCGTCGGTGTTTCTGTCCTGCATGCCGATCCTCAGCGCGCGGCAGCGCTTGCGCCGGCAGCCGTCGCCATGGCCAGCGCGAGTTCGACCGCAGCGTACAGGCTGCCGGGGTCGGCGCGGCCCGTTCCGGCAAGATCGAAGGCGGTGCCGTGGTCGACCGAGGTGCGGATGATCGGCAGGCCGAGCGTCACATTGACGCCGCCACCGAAACTGGCGTGCTTGAGCACCGGCAAGCCCTGGTCGTGGTACATCGCCAACACCGCATCGCCGGTCGCCAGCGTGTGCGGCACGAAAAGCGTGTCTGCAGGCAGCGGTCCGATGAGCTGCATGCCCTCGGCACGCAGGCGCTCGAGCACCGGGGCGATGACCTCGATCTCCTCGCGCCCGAGGTGCCCACCCTCGCCCGCGTGCGGATTGAGCCCGGCCACCAGGATGCGGGGCGCGGCGAGCCCGAAGCGGGCGACCAGATCGCCATGCAGGATGCGCAGCGTCTGTTCCACCGCCTCCGGCGTGACCGCCGCCGGGACGGCCGACAGGGGGAGATGGGTCGTGACCAGCGCGACACGCAGGCCGCCGCCGACCAGCATCATCACCACGCGCGGCGTGAGGGTGTGGTCGGCGAGGTATTCGGTATGGCCGGAGAAGGGCACGCCGGCATCGCAGATCACGCCCTTGTGCACCGGCGCGGTGACCATGCCGGCAAACTCGCCGCTGGCGCAACCGGCGATGGCACGATCCAGCAGATCGAGCACATAGCGTGCGTTGGCGGGATCGGGTACGCCCAGCGTCGACGCCACGGCCAGCGGCACGTGCAGGACTTCGAGCCGGCCATTCGGCGCGCGCTCCCGGGCTTCATAGGGATGCACGTCGACCGGCCGGCCCGCCAGCGCTGCGCGCTCCCGGATCAGGTCGATGTCGCCCAGCACGACGAGCCGCGCAGGCCAGTCCTTCTCCACGAGGCGCGCGCAGAGTTCCGGACCGACGCCGGCGGGCTCGCCACTGGTGACGGCCAGCACCGGCTGCAGGGCACCGGCGCTCACTCGCGGCCCAGGCGATTATCGACGTAGGTGCTGTCGCGCAACTGACGCAGCCAGTCCTCGTACGCCTGCTCCGCCTTGCGCTCGCGCAGGGCGGCGCGCGCAAGGCCGCGCTTGCGCTCATCGGTGACATCCTGCACGCGGCGCCCCAGCACCTGGATCAGGTGCCAGCCGAAAGGCGAGCGCACCGGCTGGCTCACTTCCCCCGGCTTCAGCGCGTTCATCGCGCGCTCGAACTCCGGCACCGTATCGCCCGGATTGACCCAGCCCAGGTCGCCGCCCTTCGCCGCCGTCAGGTCCGCCGAGCTCGCCTTCGCCAGCTCGCCGAAATCCGCCCCGTTGACGATGCGCTCGCGCAAGCCGCGCAGCCTCGACTCGGCTTCGGCATCCGACAGCACTTCGGACGTCTTGATCAGGATGTGACGCGCGTGGGTCTGCTCCAGCGTCAGCGCAGCGGCGCCCTCGCCGCCACGCCGATCCATCAGCTTGACGATGTGGATGCCCGCGGCGCTGCGCATCGGCTCGGAAACCTCGCCCGGCTTGAGGTTGCGCGCCACCTCGGCGAACAGCGCCGGCACCCGGTCGAGCCTGCGCCAGCCGAGGCTGCCGCCATTGATGCCATCCGGCGCATCGGACATCGCGGCCGCGACGCGGGCAAAATCCTCGCCCGCCCGCAGGCGGGACATCGCGCTCTCCGCACGCGCGCGCAGGCGCTCGATCTGCTCGGGCGTGGGACGTTCGGGCGCGCCGATCAGGATGTGGGACAACAGGTATTCCTGGTTGGAGAAGGCGTCCGGGTTGCTGGCGAGGAAGTTGTCGACTTCCGCATCGGTGACGACCACCTTGCTGTCCACCTCGCGCTCGCGCAGTCGGGTGAGCAGGATTTCGGTGCGGATCTGGTCGCGGAACTGGTTCCACGAGACGCCGTCCTTCTCCAGCGTCGCGCGCAACTGGTCGATGCCGATCTTGTTGTTCTCGGCGATGCGGGCGATCGCACGCTCGAGCGTCGCGTCATCGACCCGCAACGACGTGTCACGCGCAAGCTGCAACTGCGCACGCTCGAGGATCAGGCGCTCGAGCACCTGGCGTTCGAGCACGTCGGCCGGCGGCAAGTCGACGTTCTGACGCTTCAACTGGCGCGTCGCCTGGTCGACACGCACGCGCAGCTCCTGCTGCGTGATCACTTCGTTATTGACCACGGCAGCGATGCGGTCCACATCCACTGCACGTGGCGCCGCGGCGAGCGGCATGGCGAGCATCGCGCAGGAAAAGCCGATGGCGAGGGCAGCGCAGCTACGTGAAAAGAGTCGGTTCATGTTCGATGGTTGGGTTTGCTGGGGCGAAACGCGCGGGATGTCCGGTCAGTAGCCGAATACGCGATTGGCCGTCGGGTCGTTGATCTTGCCATAGCCCGGCACGCTGCGCTTGATCAGGGTCAGCGGGCTTGAGCCGATGCTCGTGAGGTCGTTGAATTCGAGCTGGAAGAAGAGAGCCTTGTTGGACTTGTCGGCGGTGAGCGCATAGCGGTGCACGGCCGCGCGGAACACCCAGCAGCCGCCGTTGAATTCCAGTCCGCCGATGGCCTCGGTGACACGATCCTCCTTGAGCGAATGCGTGACCCGGCCGACACCATACCAGTTGCTCCACAGCGGCCACTGCCCCGACACGTCCACATCGCGCAGGCCGAGCGTGCCATCGGTGCTGCGCAGGTCGCGCGCATAACGGTAGCTGACGTTGATCGCCTTGGCGAACTCGGGCTGGTAGCGCACCGCGGCATTGAAGCGCTCGAGCTGGCTGTCGTTGGGGTTGTATTGCAGCAGGGAGTCGACCGAAGTCGTGCGCGTCAGGCGGCCATTGAGGCCGCCGAGGATGTCGGCCCGCCGGCTGGTGCGAGCGACTTCGCCGGCAGTGACGCGTTGGTCCTCGAAGTAGTAGCGCTGGCCGACGAGGGCGCGGATGCGCTCGGCACCGGTGGCGGGATCGATGAGTCGCGAGGTCACCGCTGCGGTGAGGTCGTTCGCATCGCCGATGCGATCGCCGCCGGTATAGCGGTTCTCCGAGAAGATCTGCGCGAAGCCGAAATCGTAGCGGCTGGTGTCGAACAACGGGATGTCGTCCTGCCGGCGATAGGGAACGTTCAGGTAATAGAGCCGCGGTTCGAGCGTCTGCGTGAAGTCGGTGCCGAACAGGCTGGTGTCACGCTCGAAGAACAGGCCGCTGTCGATCGAGAAGATCGGCAGCGTGCGCGTGATCGAATTGCGCTCGCCGGCCACGTCCTGAGGCCGCTGCAGGTCGTAGGTCGTCTGATGGATGCCGACCTTGGGCGTGAGGAAATACGCCGCGCCACGAATCGGCAGGGACACCTGGGGATAAGCCGTCACCCGGGTGCCATCGACCTGATAGCTCTCCGGCCCCTCGAAGCGCGCGTACTCGCTGTTGAAGGCGAAAGTCAGCCCGGCCGGAAGGTCGGGACGGAAGGCGTCGAGCTTGAGCTGCGGCAGACGGCGGTAGGGGGAAGCATTCCTCACCGCGGGGTCGGGGTTCAGGGTCTGGTAGGCCTGCATCAGCGCCGATGCCGTCCACCATCCGCCGCCTGTATAGACGAGCTGCCCCTGGCGCAACAGGTTCACCCGCGAGGACATCACGATGCGCGAGGACAGATCCTGGAAGTACTGGTCGTCCGAAACCGCATTCACGTCCAGCGCGCCATACAGCGTGGGGGTGAGCCACTGCTGGTGCTGGAAGGAGCCCAGCGCGCGCTCCTTGCCGAGCATGCTGTCCTGCGGAAGCCACTCGACGCGGCTCTCCCCGCGATAGGTGTCACCGAGGTAGCGGAATTCACCAGCAAGCTGCATGCCGCGCTTGGACATCAGGTGCGGCGCGATGGTCGCGTCGTAATTCGGCGCGATGTTCCAGTAATAGGGCAATGACAGGTCGACGCCCGTCTTGGTCGATACACCGAAGGTAGGCGGCAGGAAGCCGGACTGCCGCTGCGCGACCAGCGGAAAATCGGCCCAGGGCATCCACAGGATGGGCGTGCCCAGGAACACCAGCGAACCATCAGTCGCGGTGCCGACCTCGCGGTCGTAGTCGAGCTCGAGGTCTCGCGCCTTGATGTACCAGTCGGGATCGCTCGCCTGGCAGGTGCTCCAGGTCGCGTTCTTGAGCCGGTAATGATTCTCGCCTTCCAGATTCATCACGTCGGCATGGCCGCTGCCGGACACTGCGCGCGCCGAGCCGCCGGCTTCCTCCGGCTGGCGTTCGCGCGTCATCGAATAGGAGGGGGACTCGAACGCACCCACCTGTTCGCCCACGATGAGCTCGGCATGCGGACCGGTCACCAGCGCGGTATCCCGCTTCAGTCTCACGTTGCCGTCGGCGATCGCCTGATCGCTCACCTCGCGGTAAGTCACTTTGTCCGCGGTCAGCAGGACGTCGTCGCGCTGCAGTTCCGCATCACCTTCGGCAACCAGTTCGACGGTCCGCGTGCCGCGCAGCCGCAGCGCCGTGATCGACGTGGCGCCCGGCGCCACTACCGCGGAAGGGCTGGTGGGAGCGGGAGCGGCCGCAATGCCCGACGTTCCCGACCCCGCTCGCGCCCCCTGCGCAGCTTCCTTCGCCACCGGCGTGGAGGGCGATGAAGACACACGCTCCGTCCCGTCCGCCGCCTTCGCAGGAGTCGTCTTGACCGGCTTTGCGTCGGCATCGCCCGCCGGCCTGACGGCGCTGGCCGCCCCTGTTCCGGCTGCGGCCGGCCTTGGGCTGGCGGCAGGCTGCGGTTCGGGCTGCGATGGTGTCGCCGATGCACCGCCGCGCACCAGGTCTGGCGATACCACGAGCGCAGGCATGTCCGCTGCGCCGAAAGCGCCCGACATCCAGAAGAGCAACAGGGGAATGGCGCGCAGCCGGGTGTTCAGGACCTTCTCAGACACAATGCTCCCCGACATTCACGGTGGTTAGCCGCCCACCGGAACGACCGTATTGATAAACTCGCGGATTGTACACGAACGCCCGCGGAGAACCCGTTTGCACCGCCTCGAACAACTGCACGCCTGGCTGGCGTCCGTCATGCCCGGCCGCAACTTCCAGCTCGCCCCCGCATCGGCCGACGCGAGCTTCCGCCGTTACTTCCGCGTCGCTTTCGATGACGGCACTCCGTCGCGCATCGTCATGGATGCCCCGCCCGCCCACGAGGACTGTCGCCCCTGGCTGCATGTCGCCGACTTGTTCCGCAAGGCCGGCGCCCATGTCCCCGACGTGCTCGCGCAGGATCTGGAGCAGGGCTTCCTGCTGCTGTCCGACCTCGGCTCGACCACTTACCTTTCGGCGTTGAAGGCGGAAGGGACACCGCCGCGCGACCCGCAGCGCGTCGCCCACCTGTATGCCGATGCGCTCGGTGCGCTCGCCTCCATCCAGCTCGCCAGCCGGCCGGGCGAGTTACCCGAGTACGATCGCGCGCTGCTGCTGCGCGAGATGATGCTGTTCCCGGAGTGGTACATCGCCCGCCACAAGGGCGTGGAACTGAGTAGCACCGAGAGCGCGATGCTGCAAGCCTGCTTTGAGCGCATCCTCACGGCGAACCTCGCAGAGCCGCGCGTCTTCGTGCATCGCGACTTCCATTCGCGCAACCTGATGCTGATCGAGCCCGGCGAGGGGCGCGGCGTCAATCCGGGGGTGATCGACTTCCAGGACGCGGTGTACGGCCCGATCAGCTACGACCTGGTGTCGCTGTTCAAGGATGCCTACATCCGCTGGGACGAGGAGTTCGTGCTCGACCTGCTGGTGCGCTACTGGGAAACGGCGCGCAAGCTGGGCCTGCCGGTGCGCGAGGATTTTGCAGACTTCCACCGCGACTACGAATGGATGGGCGTGCAGCGCCACATCAAGGTGCTGGGCATCTTCGCCCGCCTCTACCATCGCGACGGCAAGGACGGCTACCTGGCCGACATGCCGCTGGTGATCGACTACCTGCGCCGCGCCTGCAAGCGCTACCGCGACCTCGGCCCGCTGCTGAAGCTGCTTGACCGCCTCGAACCCGAGGACGTCCAGGTCGGCTACACCTTCTGACGATGAAGGCGATGATCCTGGCCGCGGGCCGTGGCGAACGCATGCGCCCGCTCACCGACCACACGCCCAAGCCGCTGCTCGAAGCCGGCGGCAAGCCGCTCATCGTGTGGCACATCGAGCGCCTGCGCGAGGCCGGCTTCACCGAACTGGTGATCAATCACGCCCATCTCGGCCATCTGCTCGAATCCGCCCTCGGCGACGGCCGCCGCCTCGGCGTGCACATCGCATGGTCGCCCGAGCGCGAGGCGCTGGAGACAGCCGGCGGCATCCGCCAGGCGCTGCCCCTGCTGGGCGATGCCCCCTTCCTGGTGGTCAACGGCGATGTGTTCTGCGACGTGGATTTCGCCTCGGTGCGGCTGCAGCCGGGCGACCTCGCCCAGTTGCTGCTGGTGCCCAATCCCGCACACCACGAGGCGGGAGACTTCGTGCTGCGCGGCACACGGCTCGTCGTTGACGACGCGGGCGAGGGCGACGCCAGCCAGAGACTGACCTTCTCCGGCATCGGCGTGTATGCCCCCGCGCTCTTTGCCGACCTGGCGCCGGGCAGCAGGGTGAAGCTCGCACCACTGCTGCGCACCGCGATCGCGGCCGGCAGCGTCGGCGGCGCGCGCCATGACGGCTGCTGGGTCGACGTCGGCACGCCGGCACGGCTCGCCGAACTGGATCGCAGCCTGCGCATCGAACACGGACAACACCCCACCTCCGGCGAGTGAGCGACCAGACCATGAACGCCCCCAACGACCTTCCCATCTTCGATGCCGCCCCCTTCCGCGCCCGCCGCGAGCGTCTGCTCGCGCGCATGGAAGCCGCCGGCGGCGGCGTCGCCATCCTGCCCACGGCGCCGGAACGCGCGCGTAACCGCGACACCCATTACCCGTACCGCCACGACAGCTATTTCTACTACCTGACCGGTTTCCGCGAGCCGGAGGCGGTCGTCGTGCTGGTGGCTGGCGCCGCGCGCAAGCAGATCCTGTTCTGCCGCCAGAAGGACGAGGAGCGCGAGATCTGGGACGGCTTTCGCCACGGCCCCGACGCCGCCTGCGACAAGTTCGGCTTCGACGAGGCCTGGACCATCGGTGACCTCGAGCGTCGCCTGCCCGACTTCCTCGCCAACCAGCCGGTGCTGTGGTGCGGCCTGGGCTACGACAACGACTGGGACGGGAAGGTGATGGCGGCGCTCAACGCGGTGCGCGCCAATTCGCGCACCGGCGTCACGCCGCCGCACTCGGTGCGCGACCTGCGCGCCGATCTCGACGAAATGCGCCTGATCAAGGACGCCAGCGAGATCGCCACCATGCGACGTGCTGGCCAGATCTCGGCCGAGGCGCATTGCCGCGCGATGCGCGCCGCGCGCCCCGGGCGTTTCGAATACGAGATCGAGGCCGAACTGCTGCACACCTTCCGCGCCGCCGGCAGCCAGTACCCCGCCTACACCTCCATCGTCGCCAGCGGCGCCAACGCCTGCGTGCTGCACTATGTGGAGAACGACCGCCGCATGGAAGACGGCGACCTGCTGCTGATCGACGCCGGCTGCGAGCTCGACGGCTATGCCTCGGACATCACCCGCAGCTTCCCGGTGAACGGACGCTTCAGCGGGCCGCAGCGCGACATCTACCAATTGGTGCTCGACGCGCAACATGCAGCACGCGGCGAGATCCGCCCCGGCGCGCACTGGAACCAGCCGCACGAAGCCGCGGTGAAGGTGCTGGCGCAGGGCATGATCGACCTCGGCCTGGTCAAGGGCAGTCTCGACGGCGTGCTCGAAAAGGGCGACTACCGACGCTTCTACATGCACCGCACCGGCCACTGGCTGGGCATGGACGTGCACGACGCCGGCGAATACAAGCTCGGCGGTGACTGGCGCACGCTGGAGCCCGGCATGGTGCTGACGGTGGAGCCTGGCTGCTACATCCGCCCCGCCGCCGACGTGCCACAGGCCTTCTGGAACATCGGTGTGCGCATCGAGGACGACGCGCTGGTCACTGCCGACGGCTGCGATTACCTCACCGACGACGTGCCGCGCGAAGTGGCCGACATCGAAGCCCTGATGCGGGATGCGAACCGTGGTTGACCTGCTCGTCGTCGGCGCCGGTCCCGTCGGCCTGGCGCTCGCCCTCGCCCTGAAGGACAGCGGGCTCGACATCGTGCTGGCCGACGCCCGGACGCGCGAGGCGGTCGCCGCCGACCCCCGCGACCTTGCACTCGCCCACGGCAGCCGCCTGACACTGCAGCGCCTCGGCGTGTGGGACGCCTTCCCCAAGACTGCGATCGAGCACATCCACATCTCGCAGCAGGGCGGACTCGGCCGCACCCTGATCGACGCCGACGACCACGGCCTGCCCGCGCTGGGCTACGTCGCCTCGGCCGGCACGCTGGCCGACGCACTGCGCAGCGCGGTAGATGCCGCCGGCATTACGGTGCTGGACGAGACGGAAATCACCCACCTCGCCCCCGGCGCCGACGATGTCATCGCCAGTCTGGGCACGAGCGGCACCCTGCTGCATGCGCGCCTCGTCGCCTGTGCCGAAGGCAGCCTGCGCACCGGCGACGCCAGCGTCGTCGAGCACGACTACCGCCAGCACGCGCTGATCGCCCATGTCGAAGTGGCCGGCGGCCATCGCCACACCGCCTTCGAGCGCTTCACCAGTGAAGGCCCCGTCGCGCTGCTGCCGCGCGGCGACGGCTACGCGCTGGTGCACGTCGCGCGGCCGGACACTGCGGACGCCCTGCTCGCCCTCGATGACGCGACCTACCTGGCGCGGCTGCAGGCCCACCTCGGCGGCCGCGTGCGCCTCACCGGCGTCGGCCCGCGCCTGCGTTACCCGCTGGTGCTGCGCTACCGCCGTTCGGCGATCGGCGAGCGCACGGTATGGCTCGGCAATGCTGCGCAGACCCTGCATCCCGTCGCCGGACAAGGTTTCAACCTCGCGCTGCGGGATGTCTGGGCCCTGGCCGAAACCCTGCGACAAGCGGGCACGGCACCATTGCGCGCAGACGCGGCGGCCGGGCGCCTCGACCCGGGCGCCCCCGCCCTGCTCCAGCGCTACGCGGCGAGCCGAGAGCTCGACCGCCTCGGCACGATCCGCTTCACCGACACCCTGGTGCGCGTATTCAGCAATGAGCTCGCGCCGCTGCGCCACGCCCGCGGCGCAGCGCTGTTCGCGCTCGACGCGGTGTCGCCGCTGCGCAACTTCATCGCGCGCCGCATGATGTTCGGCGCCCGCGCCTGGCCCTGAACGCTCCGCCGCCCACCAGAAGCACAAGGCCCGCGCCACCGGAGTGGACGCGGGCCTTGTTCATGGCGGGATTGCCTGGCGGTCAGAACGCCGGCACCACCGCACCCTTGTACTTGTCCGCTATGAACTTCTTCACCTCGGGCGAATTCAGCGCCGCCGCCAGCTTCTTCATCGCCGGGCTGTTGGCGTTGTCCTCGCGCGCGACCAGCAGGTTGGCGTAGGGCGAGCTGGCATCCTCGAGGAACAGCGCGTCCTTGAGCGGATTCAGGCCGGCCTCGATGGCATAGTTGGTGTTGATTACCGCCAGGTCGACCTGGTTCAGGATGCGCGGCAGCGTCGCTGCTTCCAGTTCGCGGATCTTCAGCTTTTTCGGGTTGGCAGCGATGTCCTTCTGCGTCGCCGAGATGTTGTTCAGGTCCTTCAGCGTGATGAGGCCCTTGCGCGCCATCAGCAGCAGCGCGCGGCCGGAGTTGGACGGGTCGTTGGGAATGGCCACCGTCGCACCTTCGGGCAGCGCGGCGACGTCCTTGTGCTTGGCCGAATAGGCGCCCAGCGGCTCGATGTGTACCTTGGTCACCACGGTCTGGATGTCGTTCTTCTGCTTCTTCTTGAACTCGTCCAGATAGGGCTTGTGCAGGAAGAAGTTGCCATCGACGCGCTTCTCGTTGGTCTGCATCGACGGCTGCACGTAGTCGGTGAACACCTTCACCTCCAGCTCCACGCCCTCCTTGGCCAGCATCGGCTTGACGAATTCGAGGATCTCGGCGTGCGGCACCGGCGTGGCGGCGATGACCAGGCGGTCGGCAGCCTGGGCGGCAGCGAGGGTGAGCGTGCCGAGGGCGGCAGCGAGCAGCGTGCGAAGGGTACGGGACATGTATAGCTCCTTTGTGAGGATCACTTGCGGGTGAAGTACAGCACCAGGCGGTCGCCTGCGTACTGTATGAATTGCACCAGCACCACCAGCAGCACGACGGTGATCACCATCACCTCGGTCTGGAAGCGCTGGTAGCCGAAACGGATGGCGAGGTCACCCAGGCCGCCGCCGCCGATCACGCCCGACATCGCCGCGTAGGACATCAGCGTGATCGCGGTCACCGTCACCGCGGCGATCAGCCCGGGCAGCGCCTCAGGCAGCAGCGCGCCGAAGATGATGCGGCTGGTGCGGATGCCCATCGCCTGGCAGGCCTCGATCACGCCGCGGTCCACCTCGCGCAGCACGTTCTCGACCAGGCGGGCGAAGAAGGGCGCGGTGCCGACCACCAGCGGCGGGATGGCGCCTTCCACGCCGAGCGAAGTGCCGATCAGGATCACCGTGACCGGAATCATCACGATCAGCAGGATCAGGAAAGGCACCGAGCGCAGCACGTTGACGACGAAGGACAGCGCCGCATACAGCGCGCGCTGCTCCAGCAACTGGCGCCGGGCGGTGACGAACAGCAGGATGCCCAGCGGCAGCCCCAGCAGCACGGTGAACAACAGCGACACGCCGGTCATGACCAGGGTTTCCCAGGTCGCCTGCCAGATGTCGCCCCAGTCGATGACGGAGAGGTCCATTACTGCACCACCTCGTGATGGATGCGGTGGCGGTCGAGCTCGGCGAACACCGCGCGGATGTCCTCCTCGCTGCCTTCGAGCTCGAGCAGCAACTGGCCGAAGGGCACATCCTTGATGCTCGACACCTCGCCCTGCAGGATGGTCACCTGCACCCGGGCGCCTGCCATGATGCGGCTCAGGATGGGCTGGTAGGTGACGTCGCCGAGGTAGGTCAGGCGCACCAGCGTGCCGCGCAGCTTGTCGCTCATGTAGGCGTGCGCCGGGTCGAGGCTGGCCGCCGCCAGCGCGTCGCTTTGCGCCACCATGCTGCGCGTCACCGCATGCCGCGGATGCAGGAACACATCCGCCACTTTCCCGGACTCGACGATGCGCCCGCCATCGATCACCGCGACGCGATCGCAGATCGTGCGGATGACCTGCATCTCGTGCGTAATGAGCACGATGGTGAGGCCGAGCTGGCGGTTGATGTCGAGCAGCAGCCTGAGGATGGACTGCGTGGTCTCGGGATCGAGCGCGGACGTCGCCTCGTCGCACAGCAGCAGGCGCGGCCGGTTGGCCAGCGCACGCGCGATGCCCACACGCTGCTTCTGGCCGCCCGAGAGCTGCGACGGGTACTTGTGGCCATGCTCGGACAGCCCGACGAGTGCGAGCAACTCCGCAACCCGCGCGGCGCGCTCGGCCGCGTTGCCATGCCCGGTCGCCTTCAGCGGCCAGTCGATGTTCTGCGCCACCGTCTTGGCGTTGAGCAGGTTGAAGTGCTGGAAGATCATGCCGATTCGGCGGCGCAACGCGTACAGGGCCTCGCGGTCGAGGCGGGTGATGTCCTCGCCGTCGATCAGCACGCGGCCCGAGCTCGGCCGCTCGAGCAGGTTCAAGGTGCGGATCAGCGTGCTCTTGCCGGCGCCGGAGCGGCCGATGATGCCGAACACTTCGCCACCCGCGATCTCGAGGTCGATGTCGGCAAGCGCCTGGACTTCGCGGCCGTCGGCGGCGCGGTAAGTCTTGTGCAGGTTTTCGATGCGGATCACGACGGGGCGTCCGGAATCTGAAGAAAAGCGGTGGAGTGTACCCCGCCGGCGTGAGCTGCACCACGCTTTCCGGGCAGCCGACGGCGGAACGCGGCGCCCAAGGGCTTGAGCGATGGGGTAAAATGGCGGTTTTTCGACACGCCTGATGCCCATGCAGTTCGCCGGATTCACGCTGCGCAACAACCTTTTCGTCGCCCCCATGGCCGGAGTGACCGATCGTCCGTTCCGCCAGTTGTGCAAAAAGATGGGCGCCGGGTTGGCGGTGTCCGAGATGGTCACGTCCAACTCGCTGCTTTACGGTAGCGAGAAGACACAGCGTCGCGCCAACCACGACGGCGAGGTGGAGCCGATCTCCGTGCAGATCGCCGGCGCCGACCCGGCGATGATGGCCGAGGCCGCGCGCCACAACGCGGAGCGCGGCGCCCAGATCATCGACATCAACATGGGCTGCCCGGCGAAGAAGGTGTGCAACGTGATGGCCGGCTCGGCGCTGATGCAGGACGAGCCGCTGGTCGCGCGCATCCTCGAGGCGGTGGTGAAGGCGGTGCCCGAAACGCCGGTCACGCTCAAGTTCCGCACCGGCTGGAACCGCGCCAACAAGAACGCACCGACGATCGCGCGCATCGCCGAGGAATCCGGCATCCGCGCCATCGCCATCCATGGCCGCACCCGTGCCGACCAGTACATGGGCGACGCCGAGTACGACACCATCGCCCACGTCAAGTCGCGGGTGACGATCCCGGTGATTGCCAACGGCGACATCACCTCGCCGCAGAAGGCGAAGCACGTGCTCGACTACACCGGCGCCGACGGCGTGATGATCGGCCGCGCCGCGCAGGGCCGGCCCTGGATCTTCCGCGAGATCGAGCACTTCCTCGCCACCGGCGAGGAACTGCCGCCGCCGCTGGTGAGCGAGATCCACCGGGTCTGCCGCGAACACATCGATGACCTGTACGCGTTCTACGGCGAAGCCAGGGGCGTGAAGATCGCGCGCAAGCACATCTCCTGGTACACCAGGGGCCTCGTCGGCTCCGCGGCCTTCCGCTTCGCGATGAACCAGATCCCCGACATCCCAGCGCAGCTCGCCGCGGTCGACGAGTTCTTCGGCAAGCTGGCCGAAGCCGACACGCGCCTGCGCTATGAAGCCGAACCGCCTCAGGAGCTCGCCGCATGAGCCGCAGCAACGAGATCGCCGAATCCGTCTTCCGCACTCTGGACCAGTACTTCCGTGACCTCGACGGCGAGAAGCCGGCCGCCATCTACGACATGGTGATGCGCAACGTCGAACGCCCGATGCTCGAGTTCGTCCTGCAGCGCACCAACGGCAACCAGACCATGGCGGCAGAATTGCTCGGCATCAACCGCAACACCCTGCGCCGCAAGCTGACCGAGTACGACCTGCTCTGAGACGCCGCGCGCACCTGGTCGAGTCCACCAATCCCCACGCTTTCACTTTTTAGCACCCAGACAACGATGAACGTCACCCAAGCCCTGATCAGTGTTTCCGACAAACGCGGCGTGCTCGATTTCGCGCGCGAACTCGCCGGCCTCGGCATCAAGCTGTTGTCGACCGGCGGCACCGCCAGCCTGCTGCGCGAGGCGGGGCTGGAAGTGAAGGATGTGTCCGAGCACACCGGCTTTCCGGAAATGCTCGACGGCCGCGTCAAGACGCTGCATCCCAAGGTGCATGGCGGCATCCTCGCGCGCCGCGACCTGGCGGAGCACATGGACACGATCGCCGCACACGACATCGGCCGCATCGACCTCGTCGTCGTCAATCTCTACCCCTTCCAGCAGACGGTCGCCAAGCCCGACTGCAAGCTGGAAGATGCGATCGAGAACATCGACATCGGCGGTCCGGCCATGGTGCGTGCCGCCGCCAAGAACCACGGCAACGAGCAGGGAGGCGTCGGCATCGTCACCGATCCGGAAGACTACGCCGGCATCGTCTCCGAGCTGAAGAGCAAGGCCTGCAAGCTGAGCTACAAGACCCGCTTCGCTCTGGCGGTGAAGGCCTTCACCCACACCGCGCGCTACGACTCGGCGATCTCCAACTACCTCACCGCGCTGGTCACCAACGAGGCCGGCGACGTCTCGCTGCAGACCTACCCGGAGCGCCTGCAACTGGCCTTCGACAAGGTGCAGGACCTGCGCTACGGCGAGAACCCGCACCAGACCGCCGCCTTCTATCGCCAGCCGGGCGCGGCCGAGGGCGGCATCGCCGGCTACACCCAGTTGCAGGGCAAGGAGCTGTCCTACAACAACATCGCCGACGCCGACGCCGCCTGGGAATGCGTGAAGGCCTTCGACAGTTCCGCCGCGGCCTGCGTGATCGTCAAGCATGCCAACCCGTGCGGCGTGGCCGTCGCTGCCAGTCCGCTCGAGGCGTACAGGAAGGCGTTCTCCACCGACCCGACCTCGGCCTTCGGCGGCATCATCGCGTTCAACGGTGAAGTCGACCGTGCCGCCGCCGAAGCGGTGTCGGCGCAGTTCCTCGAAGTGCTGATCGCGCCGTCCTACACGGCAGACGCACTCGAGCTGCTGCGCGCCAAGCAGAACGTGCGCGTGCTCACCTGCCCGCTCGGCCAGCCCGCCGGCGCCTTCGACTACAAGCGCGTGGGCGGCGGCCTGCTGGTGCAGAGCGCCGACGAGGCACGCATCCAGCTCACCGATCTCAAGGTCGTCACCCGCCGCGCGCCGACGGAAGCCGAAATGCGCGACATGCTGTTTGCCTGGCGCGTGGCGAAGTACGTCAAGTCCAACGCCATCGTGTATTGCAGGGATGGCATGACGGTGGGCGTCGGCGCCGGCCAGATGAGCCGAGTCGATTCGGCCCGCATCGCCAAGATCAAGGCCGAGAACGCCGGGTTGCAGATCGCAGGCTGCGTGGTCGCGTCCGACGCCTTCTTCCCCTTCCGCGACGGACTCGACGTGCTCGCCCAGGCCGGCGCCACCGCGGTGATCCAGCCGGGCGGCTCGATGCGCGATGCTGAGGTGATCGCCGCGGCCGACGAACAGGACATTGCCATGGTGTTCACCGGTTTCCGCCACTTCCGGCACTAAGCGCAGACCCAGCAGAAACTCGGAGCATCACATGAAAGTCCTCGTCATCGGTTCCGGCGGACGCGAACACGCGCTGGCCTGGAAGCTCGCCCAGTCGCCCAAGGTAACCCGCGTGCTGGTCGCGCCGGGCAACCCCGGCACCGCGCGCGAGCCCAAGCTGCAGAACGTGGCGGTGAGCGCCGTTCCCGAGCTGGTGGAGCTGGCGCGCCGCGAGCAGGTCGGCTTCACTGTCGTCGGACCCGAGGCGCCGCTCGCCGCCGGCGTCGTCGATGCCTTCCGCGCTGCCGCCCTGCCGATCTTCGGACCGACCAAGGCTGCAGCGCAACTGGAGAGCTCGAAGGACTTCGCCAAGCAGTTCCTCGTCCGCCACAACATCCCGACGGCGAAGTACCGCACCTTCTCCGACGCCGCGCAGGCGCACGCCTATGTCGACGCCGAAGGTGCGCCCATCGTCATCAAGGCCGACGGCCTGGCCGCCGGCAAGGGCGTCGTCGTGGCCATGACGGCCGACGAAGCCCACGCCGCGATCGACATGATGCTGCTCGACAACAGGCTGGGCGTGCAGTACGCCGACGGCGGCGCGCGCGTCGTCATCGAGGAGTTCATGCAGGGCGAGGAGGCCAGCTTCATCGTCATGGCCGACGGCAAACACGCGCTGCCGCTGGCCACCAGCCAGGACCACAAGCGCCTGAAGGACGGCGACACCGGCCCCAACACCGGCGGCATGGGCGCCTACTCGCCGGCCCC
This sequence comes from Pseudomonadota bacterium, assembly GCA_018240785.1. Classification (GTDB taxonomy): domain Bacteria; phylum Pseudomonadota; class Gammaproteobacteria; order Burkholderiales; family Rhodocyclaceae; genus Thauera. Next base: position 36,754 of record JAFEFC010000002.1, read on the forward strand.
GGTGGTGACGCCGGAAGTCCACGCGCGCGTGATGCGCGAGATCATCCAGCCCACACTCCTTGGCATGGCCGCCGAGGGCCTGCCCTACACCGGCTTCCTTTACGCCGGCCTGATGATCGATGCCGCCGGCAAGGCGCGCGTGGTCGAATTCAACTGCCGCATGGGCGATCCTGAGACGCAGCCCATCATGATGCGGCTGAAGACGGACTTGTCCGACCTCGTCGAAGCTGCCATTGCAGGCCAGTTGGACAAGATCGAGGCTCAGTGGGACCGTCGCTTCGCGCTCGGCGTCGTGCTCGCTGCCGCGGGCTACCCCGACAGCCCGCGCAAGGGCGACGTGATCGGCGGCCTGCCCGCCGGCAGTGCCGACGACGTCCACGTGTTCCACGCCGGCACCGCCGAGCAGGACGGCAAGGTGGTCACCGCCGGTGGCCGCGTGCTGTGCGTCACCGCGCTGGGCGACAACGTGCGCCAGGCGCAGAAGCGCGCCTACGAATTGGCTGACGGCATCCATTTCGACGGCAAGCAGTATCGCCGCGACATAGGCCACCGCGCCCTGACGCGCAAGACCTGACCCACCTGCCGCCCCAAGATCCGATGGACTCCAGCCGCGTCAAGCCCTTCCTGCTCGAACTCCAGCAAGGCATCGTCGACCGACTCGCAGGCTTCGACGGCAAGCCTTTCCACACCGACACCTGGGAGCGCCCTGCGGGCGGTGGCGGCATCACCCGGGTGATCGAGGAGGGCAATTTCTTCGAGCGCGGCGGTGTCAATTTCTCGCATGTGCTGGGCGACGGCATGCCGGCCTCAGCCACTGCGCATCGCCCCGAGCTCGCCGGGCGCCGCTTCGAGGCGATGGGTGTGTCGCTGGTGCTGCACCCGCGCAATCCCTGGTGCCCCACGGTGCACATGAACGTGCGCTTCTTCATCGCCACGGCTGAAGGCAAGCCGCCGGTGTGGTGGTTCGGCGGCGGCATGGACCTTACGCCCTACTACGGCTTCGAGGAAGACGTGCGCCACTTCCACGCCACCTGCAAGGCGGCGGTGCTGCCCTACGGTGGCGAAGCGGAATACCGCAGGCTGAAGGACTGGTGCGACCGCTATTTCTTCCTCAAGCACCGCAACGAACCGCGCGGCGTCGGCGGGCTGTTCTTCGATGACCTTGGCGCAGACGGCAAGATCGGTTTCGAACAGGCCTTCGGGCTGACGCGTTCGGTCGGTCACGCCTTCCTCGATGCCTATCTTCCCATCGTCGAGCGCCGCCGCGACCTGGCCTACGGCGAGCGCGAGCGCGACTTTCAGGCCTACCGCCGTGGGCGCTACGTGGAATTCAACCTGGTTTTCGACCGCGGCACGCTGTTCGGCCTGCAATCGGGCGGGCGCACCGAATCCATCCTGATGTCGATGCCGCCGATCGTGAAATGGCGCTACGACTGGAAGCCCGAACCAGGCACGGCGGAAGCGCAACTGTACGAGACTTTCCTACAGCCGCGCGACTGGATCTGAGCAGAGCAGGCAGGATCGCGACGCCGTCATGCGACGCCGCGCTCCCCCGCCGCCCTCTCATTTCGCCGACGCGCCCCCGGCGACCATCTCCGCCGCTGCACGGTAGTGCTTTTGCGCCTCTTCCTGTCTACCGAGCCGCTCCAGCAACCCCGCCAGGGCGAGGCGGACATCAACAGTGGGCGTGCGATTGAGCGAGGCTTCCAGGTAGCTCTGCGCCTTGCCCCACAGTTGCGCGCCCATGCACAGGCGACCGAGCGCAAAGAGCAGGCCGCCGTCGTTGGGCTGGCGTTTCAGCCAGCCCTCGGCCTTGGCAAGGCATGCCACGGCATCGCCTTCGCCGTCGCCGCAATGCGCATAAAGGCGCGCCAGTGCACCATCCCATTCATTGTCGAGCAAGCGCTCCAGCGTGCGGCGCGTGAGCGCACCATGCCCAGCCGCGGCCAGCATCGGCACCGCGCGCTCGACGAGCCGACGATCCTGTAGCTCGTCAACCGGAATGGCGTTCCAGTAGCCGGCCAGCGCGACCGGATCGCCGCGCAGCTCGTGCATGCGCTCGAGATGGGCGCGGCGCAACAGCGGCGCGGCCTGGTCGGCGGTCAGCGCCTTGTGCTTGAGCAGTTGTCGCGTGGCGCGCAGCAGTTCGTCCCACTGCTCCAGGGCCGAGGCCACCGTCAGCGACATGCGCAGCACCGCGATGTGCCGATGCCCGGCCTGGCGCAGGGTCTCCAGGCGCTCGGCCGCCTCGTCGAAACGACGTCCGTCGATGGCGAGCTCGGCTTCCGTCATCAGGCGCGCGACGCGCGCATCGTCGCCCTGTTCCGCCGCATGTCCCAGCCAGATGCGGTAACGCGTATCGTCGTGCATCGCGTGGGCTGCGCGCGCCGCCACCAGTGAGGCCATCGCCGCACTCTCGCCGGACGAAAACGCCGCCGAGGCGAACTTGAGCGCCTGCGCGAAGCGGCCTTCGAACAGCGTGCGCAAGGCCTCGCGCAGTGCCAGGCCCGCCTTCTCGCGCCGCCGCCGCTCCCGCCACTGGGCCACGCGCCCGGGCAGTTCCAGCGTGCGTCGGACGAGCCTGACGAGGAGGTAGGCGACGACGAAGCCGAGTACCGCCAGCACCGCGAACAGGTTCAGCGACAACTGCGCGCGCCAGGGCGGCAGCACCAGCAGGACGTAGCCGTCGTTCAGGCCGGCAGCCATGGCCAGGCCGGCCGCCAGCGCGAAGATGCCAATCAGCCAGATCAATGCACGCATGGCCGCCCCTCAGCGCCGCGGCGCCGACGTCGCGCCCGCGGGCGCGGCGACCGGCGGCGCGACCTCGCGGCCGCGCGACTGCAGCTGCCGCAGCGCGGCGAAGCTCTCCGTCAGCGCGGGCAGTTCGGCGCCCAACGCGACGTGGCCAAGCTCGTTCAACTCCGCCAGCGTCGCCTGCACACGTTCGTCGCGCGGATCGAAGTAGCGCTCCACCCACTGGCGTGCCTGGGCGACATCGGCTGCGTAGGTGCGCCCATCGCGCGCGAGCAGCGCCAGCCGCGCCGTGAGCAGCCGGATCTTCAGGTTTTCACGCAGGAAGGTGTTCTGCGCCGGAGCCAGCAACACCGGGTCGGGCTGATCGAGCCGTTCCACCCGCACCAGCGACTTCACTTCGCGCCATACGTCCGCAAGCAGCGCACGTGCATAGCTCATCGCCCGCGCCGTCATGTCGCCCCCCTCCGCCGTGGCCGGGGACGGCGCGGCCGAAGGCTCGGCGGCGGGCAACTGGCCCTCGAAGGCCAGCGGCATCGCATCCGCGCGCTCGAGCAGGCGCTCCAGGCGCAGGCCCAGGCCCGGGATGTCGATCGCCGGCTGCAGCTTGAGGGTCTCGATGTCCTTCGCCAGGGCACGACGCAGGGGCGCGAGCTGGCCCTTGTCCTGGATGGCGAGGCGTTGCTCGGCACCCTGCAGCGCGATCAAGGCGGCATGCACGTTGCCGGCCAGTTGCAGCTGCTGCGCAGCGCCGGCCACCGTCTGCTCGACCTCGGCCATCACCTGATCTTCCTGCGTGCGCGAGAAGGACTGGTACAGGGCTTCCAGCGCGGCGGCCTGGCCTTCGGTGGCTTCGACCTTGGCCTCGATCGCCCCCAGCTTGCCCTGCAGTGCGGCGATCGTCTCCTGCTGCTGCCGCGCGATGCCGCGCGCCTCGGCGGCGATCGTGTCGCCCTCGCTCACGCGACGCGCCACTTCCTCCCTCAGGCCGACCGCCTGCGAGCGCATGTCCCAGGACTGCCAGCCCGCCCAGCCGGCAGTGCCCGCAGCAAGGATGGCGACCAGCAGCGCCCACCCCGACAGCGACGAGCCTGCCGGAGAAGCTTGATCATATGCGGAACTGGCGCGTCCTCCCGCGGCCATGCCGGGCGGGAGGGCGGCAGACTCGCGCTCGCCGGGGACGGGCGAGGCGGTGAGAGCAGGTTTTTCTTCGTTCATGGCAAGAGTTTAACCAAAGTGGCTCACAAGCGCCCGCACCATGCCGTCGTCACCGGCGCCGGTCTCGACCACGGCAAGGAAGCCCACATCGCGCGCGCGCGCAGCGATGCGCGGATGCGGAGTGAAGACGGGCACTGCCTTGAGTACTTCCATGCCCGCGACGCCGACGATGGCGGCGAGGTTATCCACGCCTTCGCTGCTCGTCAGCAACAGCGCGTCGAGTCGCTTCTCCAGCGCGCGCGACAGCAGGGGCACGGGATCGACCTCCGGCCGCGAGCGGCGATAGCAGGTCACGAACTCCACCTCGGCGCCACGCTGGCGCAAGGTGTCTGCGAGCAGATCACGGCCGCCGTCGCCGCGGAAGATCACCACGCGGCGCCCGGCCACCGCGCTCGCCGCAAACTCGGGCAGTGCGATCACCGCCTCGCTGTCGAACCCCGCCTGCGGCGCGATGACTTCGGTGAAGCCATACCGCGCCAGTTCGCGCTCGCTGCCTTTGCCCACCGTCGCCACGCGCAGGCGCGGCGGCCAGGGGCGCCGGGGCAGAAGGCCGTCGAGCGCGTGGCGTACCGCATTGGGGCTGACGAAGAAGGCGAGGTCGAAGTCCTCCAGCCGTTGCGCGATCGCGCGCAGCCCGGCGTCGTCGGGCGCCGGACCGATGGCGATGACGGGAAACAGGACGGCCTCGCCGCCCGCCTCCCGGATCGCCCGGCACAGGTTCGCGGCCTGATCCTGCGGCCGCGTGACCACGATGCTGCGGCCCGCGAGCGGCGCGCAGCCCGCGCCGGCCCCAGGGCACGAGATCGCCTGGCTCATGAGGCGGTGAAGACCGGGTCGTCAGCCGAGTTCAGCGAGGATCTCGTCCGCGCCCTGGGCACGCAGCGCTTCCGCCAGCGCGCTGCCCAGCGCCTCGGCCTCGGCCGCCGCGCCCTCGCCTTCGGCACGCACGATGCGGCTGCCGTCCGGTCGCGCGACGAAGCCGCGCAGCCAGACGCGGCCATCACGCAGCTCCGCATAGGCCCCGAGCGGCACTTCGCAACTGCCGGCAAGGGCTCGCGCCACCGCGCGCTCGGCGCGCACACAGGCAGCCGTCGCGTCGTCGTTGAGCGGCTGCAGCCAGCCGATGATGTCGGTTCGCGCCGCGAGGCACTCGATGCCGAGCGCACCCTGCCCGGCCGCCGGCAGCGACACCTCGGAGGGCAGCACGCTGCGGATGCGGTCCTTCAGGCCGAGCCGCGTCAGGCCGGCAGCGGCGAGGATGATGGCGTCGTACTGCCCCTCGTCGAGCTTGCGCAGCCGCGTGTCGAGGTTGCCGCGCAGGCTGGTGACGCCGAGGAAGGGGAACTGGGCATGGAGCTGCGACTCGCGGCGCAGCGACGAGGTGCCGACGATCGCGCCCGGCGGCATCTCGGCGAGCGATGCGTAGCGGTTGGAGACGAAGGCGTCGAGCGGGACCTCACGCGCCGAGATGCAGGCGAGCGCGAACTCCTCGCCCATCTGCATCGGCACGTCCTTCATCGAATGCACCGCGATGTCGGCACGGCCATCGAGCAGCGCCGTTTCCAGCTCCTTCACGAACAGCCCCTTGCCGCCGACCTTGGCCAGCGGGCGGTCGAGGATCTGGTCGCCGCGCGTGGTCATGCCGAGCAGCTCGACGCGACAGCCCGGATACAGGGATTCCAGCCTCGCCTTGACGTGCTCTGCCTGCCACAGGGCGAGGCGGCTTTCACGGGTGGCGATGACGATGCGCTCGGGGATTGCTCGGCTCACGTTGGAACACTCGGACAATGGACTGAAGGGAAGGACCGGACGGGGCAGGCTTGCGCGAAGGCTCGCCGCACTGCAGCATGCGGGTTCGCACCAATGGTACCCTGACGGGCCGCGATTCTAGCATGCAGGGCTGTTTCCCCTGCCGCCGGGACCGCGCAGTGCACCGCCACGGATTCCGGGCGACGCCACGCCGGACGACGCGCCCGGCCCCACTTCCTCTTCTGCCGACCTACAAACCCATGACCCAGGACAAGGACGCCCCCCTGCGCGACGACATCCGCCTGCTCGGCCGCCTGCTCGGAGACACCGTGCGCGACCAGCAAGGCGCCGCCGTTTTCGATCTGATCGAGCGCATCCGCCAGAACTCGGTGCGCTTTCGCCGTGACGACGACATCGCCGCGAGGCGCGAGCTCGAGGACATGCTCGATGCCCTGTCGCGCGAACAGACGATCCAGGTGGTGCGCGCCTTCAGCTACTTCTCGCACCTGGCCAACATCGCCGAGGATCAGCACCACATCCGCCGCAGCCGCGCCCACCTGATCGCCGGCTCGGCGCCGCGCGAGGGCAGCCTGGCGCATGCGCTGCAGCGCGCCTTCGACAGCGGATCGGCGAGCGCTGCCAGCCTCCAGGCCTTCCTCGAGACGGCCCTGGTGTCGCCGGTGCTGACCGCTCACCCCACCGAAGTGCAGCGCAAGAGCATCCTCAACTGCGAGACGGTGCTCGCCCGCCTGCTCGACGAGCGCGACCGCATGCAGCTCACGCCGGAGGAGGCCGAGGCCAATCTCGAGGCACTGCGCCGCGCGGTGCTGACCTTGTGGCAGACGCGCATGCTGCGCTCGGCCCGCTTGTCGGTGATCGACGAGGTGAACAACGGCCTGTCGTACTTCGAGACCACGTTCCTGCGCGAGCTGCCGCGCCTGTACGCCAGCCTGGAGGATCATCTCGCCAGCGCAGGCCGAGCCGGCGCCACCGCGCCGGTCGAACTACCCGCCTTCCTGCAGGTCGGAAGCTGGATCGGCGGCGATCGCGACGGCAACCCCTATGTCACCGCCGACGTGCTGGAGCGCGCACTGGCGATGCAGGCCGAGGTCGCGCTCGACTACTACCTCAGGGAACTGCACATCCTCGGTTCCCAGCTTTCGCTCGCCATCGGCCTCGTCAGCGCCTCCGACGCCCTGCTGGCGCTGGCCGCGCGCTCGCCGGACCAGTCGCCACACCGCAGCGACGAACCCTACCGGCGCGCCATCTCGGGGATCTATGCGCGCCTCGCCGCGACCTACCGCGCCCTGCTGGGCCACGCACCGGCGCGCCACGCCGTCGCCGAGGCCGAGCCCTACCCCGACGTCGAGGCGCTGAGCGAGGATCTCGATGTCCTGCACCGCTCGCTGGTGTGCAACGGCTCCGCCGCGCTCGCCCGCGGCCGGCTGCGCCACCTGCGGCGCGCGGTGAAGGTGTTCGGCTTCCACCTGGCGCCGATCGACCTGCGCCAGAACTCCGACGTGCACGAGCGGGTGGTCGCCGAACTGCTGGAAGTCGCGCGCCCCGGCACCGGCTACCGCGCCCGCGACGAAGCCGGGCGCTGCGAAGTGCTGCTGGAGGAGCTCGCCACTGCGCGCCCGCTCGCCTCGCCGCACGTAAGGTATTCGGACGAGACCGACTCCGAGCTCGCGATCTTCCACGCCGCCCGCCGCGCGCACCTGCGCTACGGCACCGCGGCGATCCGCCAGTGCATCATTTCCAAGGCGGACGACGTCTCGGACCTGCTCGAACTTGCAGTCTTGCTGAAGGAAGCCGGCCTGCTGCGCCCGGTCGACAAGGCGCTGGACGTGAACCTGGTGCCGCTGTTCGAGACCATCGGCGACCTGGAGAATGCCGCCCGCGTGATGGATCGCCTGTTCTCGCTGCCGGGTTACCGCGAACTGCTCGCTGGCGCGCGCAACGACACCCAGGAAGTGATGCTGGGCTACTCCGACAGCAACAAGGACGGCGGCTTCATGACCTCCGGCTGGGCGTTGTACAAGGCCGAAGGCGAGCTGGTCGAGGTCTTCGCCCGCCACGGCGTGCGCCTGCGGCTGTTCCACGGTCGCGGCGGCTCGGTGGGCCGCGGCGGCGGGCCGAGCTACCAGGCCATCCTGGCGCAGCCCGAAGGCGCGGTGCAGGGGCAGATCCGGCTCACCGAGCAGGGCGAGGTGATCGGCGCCAAGTACGGCAACCCGGAAGTCGGCCGCCGCAACCTCGAAGTGCTGGTCGCCGCCACGCTCGAAACCAGCCTGCGCCCGGCCGGCGCCGAACCCACGCCACAGGCCTTCCTCGACGCGATGCAGGCCCTGTCCGACGAGGCCTTCACCGCCTACCGCGGCCTGGTCTACGACACTCCCGGTTTCGAGCAGTACTTCTGGGAGTCGACGGTGATCTCCGAGATCGCCGGCCTCAACATCGGCTCGCGCCCCGCCTCGCGCAAGAAGGGCACGCGCATCGAGGACCTGCGTGCGATTCCGTGGGTGTTTTCGTGGGCACAGTGCCGGCTGATGCTGCCCGGCTGGTTCGGCTTCGGCAGCGCGGTGAAGCGCTTCCTCGCCACGCGGCCGGACGACGGCATGGCGCTGCTGCAGCGCATGCATCGCGAGTGGTCGTTCTTCGCCACGCTGCTGTCGAACATGGACATGGTGCTGTCCAAGAGCGACCTCGCGATCGCCTCGCGTTACGCCGGCCTGGTGAAGGATGTGGAACTGCGCGAGACGATCTTCAACCGCATCCGCAGCGAGTGGCAGGACACGGTGGACGCCCTGCTGGCGATCACCGGGCAACAGGAGCTGCTCGACGGCAACCCGCTGCTGAAGCGCTCGATCCGCAACCGCTTCCCCTACCTCGACCCGCTCAACCATGTGCAGGTCGAGCTGCTGCGCCGCCACCGTGAACAGGGCGACGACGAGCGCATCCGCCTCGGCATCCAGATCTCCATCAACGGCATCGCCGCGGGGCTGCGCAACAGCGGCTGAGCCGGCCTACAGCCCCAGCGCCTGCTTCACTGCCGGCCATTGGCGGCGGCTGACCGGCAGGCGCTCGTCGCAGCCGGCAAGCAGGATCTGCCAATGCGCATCGCCGTCGTCCTCGCCCACCCGCTCGACGCCCTTCACTGCCGCGCGGGCGACGAGGCAGTTGCGATGGATGCGCAGGAAGCTGTGGCAGAACTCGCGCTCGAGATTCACCAGCGACTCGTCGAGCAGGTAGTCGCGCTCGGCGGTGCGCGCGGTCACGTACTTGAGTTCGGCGCGCAGGTAGAGCACGTCGACCACCGGCAGCAGCAGCGTGCGGTTGCGCTCGCTCACGCTCAGGTGGCGCCGCCCTGCGGCCGGCTCGGCGGCAGGAGCGGCGCTGCGTCGGCGCGCCCTCACCTTCGCCAGCGCAGCGGCCAAGCGCTCTGCACGCACCGGCTTGAGGAGGTAATCCGCAGCGGTCAGCTCGAACGCCTCCACCGCGTAGCCGTCGTAGGCCGTCACGAAGACCACGTCGGGCGGATCGGACAGGCGCGCAGCCTGGCGCGCGAACTCCACACCATCCATCGCCGGCATGCGGATGTCGGCCAGCACCACATCGGCGGCCTCCGATTCGAGCAGCCGCATGGCCTCGACGCCATTGGCCGCCATGCCGAGCAGCACCGTCGGCTGCTCGGCCTCGATGTCGCCCAGCAGATCGCGCAGGCGGCCGCGGGCCGGCGCCTCGTCGTCGACGATCAGCACGCGAAGCGGAGTCAGATTCATGGCTGCGCGCTCCTGAAGGGCAGGCGGATGCACACGCGGTAGCGGCCGCCACCGGTGACGATGTCGAGCGAGGCCTCGAGGTCGAAGAACAGCATCAGCCGCTCGCGGATATTGTCCAGCGCCATGCGGTTACCGGCCTGGTGACGCGACACGTCGCACACCGGGTTATCCACCTCGATGCGCAGCTCGCCGCCGCGGCGCGCGATGCGCACCAGCACCTCGCCCGCTTCGGTGGCCGGCTCGATGCCGTGGTAGACGGCATTCTCCAGCAGCGGCTGCAACATCAAGGGCGGCACCCGCGCGCGCATCAGCGCCAGCGGCGCATCGGCGACGCCACCCACGGCGCCGTCGTCGTCCAGCTCCCAGCGCACCCCCAGCCGGTCGCCCAGGCGCAGGCGCTCGAGATCCACGTAGCGCTCGCACAGCGCGACCTCCTCGCCCAATGCCACGAGATCGCGATTCTCCTGCATGAACGCGCGGAAGAGGTCGGCCAGCTCCTCCAGCGCACGCTCGGCGCGGCGGGGCTCGCTGCGGATCACGCCGAGCACGCCGTTGAGGCTGTTGAAGAAGAAGTGCGGTCGGATGCGGGCGGTGAGCGCAAGCAGGCGCGCCTCGGTCACGGCGGGCGAGTAGCGACGGTTGCGATAGTCGAAATACGCCAGGCACAGCACCGTCGCGCCCAGCGCCCACGCCAGGCGCCGCACCAACGCACGTGCATCGACGCCCTCCACGCCTTCCAGCAGCGGGAAGCTGGCGATGACGACCAAGGCGACGATACCGAACACGGCGCCGAGTCCAGCGCGCGGGCCCAGCCGCGAGAGGCGTGGCGCCGCCAGGTAGAGCGTGAGCGCGACGAGCAGCAGCGGCAGTTCCAGCCGGCCGCCGGCGAGGACGAACTCGGAAGCCAGCATCGCCGGGTCGTCAACCCGCAGCAGCACGGTGAACACACCCAGCAGATTCACCACCAGCAGCAGGCGCAGCATCACCCCGAGATTGCGGAAATCCGGCAATCCCGGCGGGGAAAGGGGTGCAGCCTTTTGCCTTATACTTTCCATCGTTCCTCAGGGCGCCGAACCGCCCGCAAGCCACAGGCCTTCCGGGCAACGCAGCACCGCCCGGCGGCATCATTTCTCGACTCGCACATTATGACAGACACCACGATGCCGGCCGCCGGCGCCAACCCTGCCACCGATGCTTCCGCCAAGGCCTGGTCCGGCCGCTTCACCGAACCCGTCTCCGACCTCGTCAAGCGCTACACCGCCTCCGTGTTCTTCGACCAGCGCATGGCGAAGCAGGACATCCGCGGCTCGCTCGCGCACGCGAAGATGCTGGCCAGGCAAGGCATCATCGGCGTGCAGGACCTCGCCGACATCGAGCGCGGCATGGCGCAGATCGCCGGCGAGATCGAGCGCGGTCAATTCGCCTGGAACCTCGACGACGAGGACGTGCACCTCAACATCGAGAAGCGCCTCACCGCGCTGGTGGGCGATGCCGGCAAGCGCCTGCACACCGGGCGCAGCCGCAACGACCAGGTCGCCACCGACATCCGCCTGTGGCTGCGCGACGCGATCGACCAGATCCTGGCGCTGATCGCCGACTTCCAGAAGAACCTGCTGGATGTGGCCGAGGCCAACGCCGCCACGCCCATGCCCGGCTTCACCCACCTGCAGGTCGCGCAGCCGGTGACGTTCGGCCACCACCTGATGGCCTACTACGAAATGAGCCGGCGCGACAGCGAGCGCTTCGCCGACTGCCGCCGCCGCGTCAACCGCCTGCCGCTGGGCAGCGCGGCGCTCGCCGGCACCAGCTACCCGATCGACCGCGAATTCGTGGCGGCAGAACTGGGCTTCGACGAGGTCTGCTACAACTCGCTCGACGCCGTCAGCGACCGCGACTTCGCCATCGAGTTCTGCGCCGCCAGCGCGCTGCTGATGACGCACCTGTCGCGCCTGTCGGAAGAGCTGATCCTTTGGATGAGCCCGCGCGTGGGCTTCATCGACCTCGCCGACCGCTTCTGCACCGGCAGCTCGATCATGCCGCAGAAGAAGAACCCCGACGTACCCGAGCTGGTGCGCGGCAAGACCGGCCGCGTCAACGGCAGCCTGATCGCGCTGCTGACGCTGATGAAGGGCCAGCCGCTGGCGTACAACAAGGACAACCAGGAAGACAAGGAGCCGCTGTTCGACACCGCCGACACGGTGATCGACACGCTGCGCATCTACGCCGACATGATCACCGGCATCAGGGTCAAGGCCGAGGCGATGCGCGGCGCGCTCAGCCAGGGCTACGCCACCGCCACCGACCTCGCCGACTACCTGGTGAAGAAGGGCCTGCCCTTCCGCGACGCACACGAAGCGGTCGCCCTGGCGGTGCGCGCGGCCGACGTCAAGGGCTGCGACCTGCCGCAATTCACGCTCGACGAGCTGCGCATCGCCATGGCGCACGTACCCGGCGCCGCCGAGCGCCTGGGCGACGACGTGTTTGCCGTGCTGACGGTGGAAGGCTCGCTCGCTTCGCGCAGCCACGTCGGCGGCACCGCGCCCGAGCAGGTGCGCGCCGCCATCGCGGGTGCGCGCCAGCGCCAGGGCTAGGCGATGACCCTGCCGGCGCGCCTCGGCAAGTACGAGATTCGCCGGCTGATCGGTGAAGGGGCGACCAGCGTCGTTTACCTGGCCTGGGACCCCTTCAACCAGCGCGAAGTGGCCATCAAGCAGCTCCACCCCGAAGCCCTGCGCAACTGCGAGAGCGGACGCCTCTACCGCCACCTGCTGCAGAACGAGGCCGCCTTCGCCGGCAAGCTGGTTCATCCGCACATCGTGCAGATCCACGATGCGGTGGTGAGCGAGGACATGGCCTGCATCGTCATGGACTACGTGCCCGGCGGCACGCTGGCGGATCTGAGCCGGCCCGACCGGCTCCCCGCCTTCGACCGCCTGATCGAGATCATCTTCAAATGCACGCGGGCGCTGGACTACGCCTTCCACCAGGGCGTCACCCACCGCGACATCAAGCCGGCCAACATCCTGCTCGCGACACCGGACGGCACCGACATCCGCATCACCGACTTCGGCGCTGCCCTGCACACCGCCAGCGATACCACCCAGGTCGCCGGCGTCGGCTCGCCGGCCTACATGTCGCCGCAGCAGGTGCGCGAAATGCCGCTTGACCACCGCACCGACATCTATTCGCTCGGCGTGGTGATGTTCCAGTTGCTGACCGGCCGCCTGCCGTTCGAGTCGGACAACAACTACAGCCTGCTGTACCGCATCGCCAACGAGCCGGCGCCATTGCCCTCCGCCCTGCGCCCGGAAGTGCCCGAACCGCTCGACGCCATCGTGCGGCGCGCGATGGAGAAGGATCTGGACCGCCGCTACCAGAGCTGGGCCGAGTTCTCTCACGACCTCGCGCTGGCGTTCCGTAACCGCAGCATCCATGCGGATCGCGAGCGCGTGCCCGACACCGAGAAATTCGAGACCCTGCGCGGCATGCCCTTCTTCCGCGACTTCACCGACGCCGAACTGTGGGAGGTCGTCGCCCTTTCGCACTGGAGCCGGGCGCAGCCGGGCACGGTGCTGATGAAGGAAGGCGAGGCCGGCAACCATGTGTGCTTTCTCGCCAGCGGCGAAGCGCGCGTCAGGAAGCGCGGCCGCCTGCTGAACGTGCTGACCGCCGGCGAGTGTTTCGGCGAAGTCGCCCTCTTCTCGGCCGCGAGCGGCGTGCGCTCGGCCTCGGTGGAAGCGGAAACCGACGTCTCCATCATCACCATCCGCGCCCGCGCCCTGCAGCGCGCGTCAAATACCTGCCGCATGCACTTCTACAAGGCTTTCCTGGAAGTGCTGGCGACGCGCCTGTCGCTGGCGAGCGCGCGGATCGCGAACATCTGATCGCCGACCGCAACGCCAATTTGTCGGGGATTTTGACACGTTCTGCGCAAAGCGCTCTGGCCGGAAGGTAGCCACTCCTTCAAAATCATTGGCTTATCGGCCAGATTCACATCAGGCGTGAAATTTGCATCATCCCCGGGCAGGAAAAGGGCCCGAACCCGGGCCCATGGATATAATCAGGGGAAAGGACTCAGCGCTCCCCCGGGGAACAAAATGGAACAGGCCCAATCGACGAATTCGACCGAGCAGCGACGCAGGCTGCTGAAGGGAGCCTTGGGGGCCTCCACGGTAATGGGCATGGGATACAGCAGCGCTGCCCTGGCCTCATTCCAGTGCATCACGAGCACGACACCGTATCCCTCCAGTGGCCCCGGCTTCAAGAAGTCGATCAACACCACTTCCAACTGGGCATGGTTGAAGTTGCAGGTTTTCAGCACCAACAAGAGCAATTCGACCAATAGCTGGAAGGCCGTCAAGATTCCAAACGGGACCGACCCTACGGTGGCAAACGGGGACGCCGGCACGAGTGTCTATTTCTTCGACAATTTGGCCACAACACCGCTTCTCTATGCTGCCGGGAGCAGGTCGCTGCCGAGCGGCATAAAGGTCAGCTCCGCGGAATCAGGTAATTACGTTTACGTTATCGTTTATTTCAAGGTTGACGGCTCCATCGCCGGTTTCTTCCCAACCTATACGCCGATAACGGGCTCGGACTATCCCGCTCAAGGATCGTGCCTCACTTCACTGAACCCCAATCTCGTTCAGACGAATATTTTCTATGGCGGCTGAACCAAGGGCGTTGCCGCCCGCAGAAATCTCTCCGCATCAATGGCTGCAACAATACTGCCCGGTCCTCGACGGGCAGTTTCTTTTTCTGGATCCGATTTCGTGGCGCACCTTCCAGTTGTCCGAAGGCGCCGTGACGGTGCTGCAGGAGACTGCGACTGCCATCGAGTTGGGCCGTTTCAGCGACTTTCTGGTGGAAGTGCAGGAAGCTGGGGGCTGGCCACCGGAACTCGAGCCGCTTGCATGGTCGTTGAATTCGTTGATCAGATCCGACGCGTTCCGGCCTGCTGAATGATCGCGACGCCATACCGCTTGCTCGACGTCGGTGCGGCCAGGCTGGCCGTGGCATCGCCGATCGAAGGCTTTCATGCGCACCTCGACCGGGTCTATCCCCACCACGAGCCGATCGCCGATCCGGTTTTCGCCGATGCCCGCGTTGCGCTGCTGCCCGGCTCGAGATGGCGTGTGCGCGGTCGCCAGGTCGTGCTGTGGGCCGATGGCCAGCGTCCGTTCGAGCCCTACCCGTACGACTGCGCGCTGCCGCTGTTCGAATGGGGCAGCAATTACCTGCTTTCCCAGCGCCTGAACGCCTACCTTCTGCTGCACGCCGGCGTGGTCGCGCGCGGCGATCGCGCGCTGATCCTGCCGGCGGCACCCGGCTCGGGCAAGACCACGCTGACCTGCGCGCTGCATCTGGCCGGGTGGCGCTTCCTGTCGGACGAGTTCGGCGTCGTCGACATGGGCAGCGGGGAGCTGCTGCCCATGGTGCGACCGGCACCACTGAAGAATCGCTCTATCGACGTCATCGGCAGCCGTCCGGGCGCCGTGCTCGGGCCATTGTTCCCTAAGACGCGCAAGGGCGACGTGTCGCACTTCGTGCCCGACCGCGACAGCTTCGTCGCCCGCCACCGCCGTGCGACGCCCGCGCTGGTGGTGTTCCCGCGCTTCCAGGCCGGCGCCGCGCTGCAATGCACGCCCGTGCATCGTGCGCAGGCGGCGATGCGGATCGGCCTGAACAGCTTCAACTATCAGGCACTGGGCCCGCTCGGCTTCCAGGCCGCGGTCGCGCTGGCGCGGCGCACGGCCGCCTTCGAGCTGGTCTACGGCGATCTCGACGACGCGATCGCCCACATCGAAACCCTGTTCGAGGGCGCGCCTTGAGCAGCAACGGCCGGTCCGACATCGCACTGCTGATGCGCGGCGTGCGCGAGCCGCTCGACATCGACGAAGCACGCTGGGAGCGGCTGCTGCGCATCGCGCGCGCCAGCGGCCTGCATGCGCGACTGGCCGTCGCGAACCTGGACAGGACGAACACGACCGACGTCGTGCGCCGCCATCTGCTGTCGTCGGCGCGCATCGCCGCCTATCGCGCACAGATGGTGCGTGCCGAGCTGTTCCACCTCGCACCGCTCGTCACCGACGACTTCCCGGTGATCGTGCTCAAGGGCGGCGCCTACATCCTGCAGGGGCGCGCGCTGGCAGAAGGGCGTTTCGTGTCCGACGTGGACCTGCTGGTGCCCAACGCGCACCTGCGCGCGATGGAAAGCCGCCTGCGGGCGGCGGGCTGGCAGCCGGAGAAGCTGGACCCTTACGACGAGCGCTATTACCGCGACTGGAGCCACGAGACGCCGCCGATGCGCTTTCCCGGCCACAGCCTGGAAGTGGATCTGCACCACGCGATCACGCCGGTGACCGGCTCGCTGGCCTTCGATCCGGCCAGCCTGTTCGCGCGCAGCGAACCGATACCCGGCACGCCCTTCCGCGTGCTGTGCGCCGAAGACCAGGTGCTGCACGCCTGCCTGCACTGCTTTCACGACGGCGAACTGGACCTGCGGGTGCGCGAAGTGGTCGACATCGACGGGCTGCTGCGGGCTTTCGGCGCGCGCGAAGGATTCTGGGACCGGCTGTTGGCGCGGGCCGCGGAACTGGCGCTGCAGCGCCCGCTCTGGTACGGACTGCATTTCGCGCGGACCTGGCTCGAATGCCCGGTGCCGTCGGAAGTGTGCAATGCGCTGCCGGCTCCGTCCGTCTTGAGCCGCACGCTGATGGACGCGCTCGTGCCGCTGGCGATGCTGCCACCGGATCCGGACTTTCCGCCGCCCATGCGGGCGCGGATTGCACGCACATTGATGCGCGCCCGCTATCACCTGCTGCGCATGCCGCTGCACCTGCTGGTGCCCCATCTGGCACGCAAGACCCTGCGACGCCTCAAGGCAAGGCTGGATCGCAGGGCGGAAGCGCCGGCGGAAGACGGCACCCCCTGAGCGGCGCCCCCTGAGGCTCGGGCAGACACCCGAGCCTGCGCAAATCCCTTACACCACGCCGGCGTCCTGCAGCATCTGCTGCAGCTCGCCGTTCTGGTACATCTCGCGCATGATGTCGCTGCCGCCGACGAATTCGCCCTTGACGTAGAGCTGCGGGATGGTCGGCCAGTTGGAGTATTCCTTGATGCCTTGGCGGATCTCGTCGTCGGCAAGCACATTGACGGCGAGCACGTCGGGCACACCGCAGGCCTTCAGGATCTGCACGGCGGCGGACGAAAAGCCGCACTGCGGGAACTGCGGCGTACCCTTCATGTAGAGAACCACGTCGTTGCTGGTGACCTGATCGCGGATGACGTCCTGGATGCTCATCTGATGCCTCTGAAAAACTGAGTGAATTAGTCGGGTAATTTTAGGGAGCGCGCCAGCCGGCGTCAACCGCGCGCCATCGATCTCACGCGCGTCCCAGCCACCGTCCACCCGACACGCGGTCGATGCCGGCAAGATCCTTCCACGACTGGATGGAAGCGAAGCCGGCATCCGCCAGCAGGCCGCGCACCGCGAACGCCTGGTCGTAGCCGTGCTCGCACAGCAGCCAGCCGCCTGCTTCCAGATACCGCGCCGCGCCAGCGACGATCTCGACCAGGTCGTCGAGCCCGGCCGGCCCGGCCGCCAGTGCGGTGCGAGGTTCGAAGCGCAGGTCGCCCTCCTCGAGGTGCGGGTCGGCGGCGGCGATGTAGGGCGGGTTGGACACGATGAGCTCGAAGCGCTCCTCGCCCAGCGCAGAAAACCAGTCGCTCTGCACGAAGGACACGCTGGCGCCGAGGCGCGCGGCATTGGCCATCGCCACCCACAGCGCCTCGCGTGAACGGTCGAGCGCGATGACGTCGGCTTCCCCCAGCTCCAGCGCCAGGGTCACCGCCAGCGCGCCGCTGCCGGTCCCCATGTCGAGCACGCGCACCTGGCGGCGGCCGCTCATGTGGGCGAGCGCCAGTTCGACGAGCAGCTCGGTATCGGGCCGCGGGATCAGCACCGCCGGCGTGACCATGAAGTTCCGCCCGTAGAACTCGCGCTCACCGGTGAGGTAGGCCACCGGCTCGCCCGCCGCGCGGCGCTCGACCAGTTCGCGGAAACGCGCCCAGTCCTCGGCATCGAGGATCTGCTCGGGCCAGGCCGCCAGACGCGAGGCCGGGCACTGCAGCACATGGCGCAGCAGCACGCGCGCATCCATGACGTCGATGCGCTGGCGCGCCCACGCCAGGGCGCGCGCGATGTCGGGCAGCTCGTCCGGCAGGCCGTCGCTCCTCGTCGGCTCGTTCATTCTTCGGCCAGGGCTGCGAGCTGGTCGGCCTGGTGCTCCAGCGTCAGTGCCGCGATGAGTTCGTCGAGATCGCCCGCCATCACTGCATCCAGCTTGTATAGCGTCAGGTTGATGCGGTGATCGGTGATGCGCCCCTGCGGGAAGTTGTAGGTGCGGATGCGCTCGGAGCGGTCGCCGCTGCCGACCAGGCTCTTGCGCGTCGCGGCCTCGGCGCTCTGCTGCGCGCGCACCTTGGCATCATGGATGCGCGCCGCCAGCACCGACATCGCCTGCGCCTTGTTGCGGTGCTGCGAGCGGTCATCCTGGCACTCGACGACGATGCCGGTGGGGACGTGGGTGATGCGCACCGCCGAATCGGTCTTGTTGATGTGCTGACCGCCGGCGCCCGAGGCCCGGAAAGTGTCGATGCGCAGGTCGGCCGGATTGATATCCACCATCGCGACTTCGTCCGCCTCGGGCAGCACTGCCACGGTGCACGCCGAGGTATGGATGCGCCCCTGGGTTTCCGTGACCGGCACGCGCTGCACGCGGTGCCCGCCGGACTCGAACTTCAGCCTGGAATAGGCGCCGGCGCCGACGACGCGCGCGATCACTTCCTTGTAGCCGCCGAGGTCGGATTCGCTGGCCGACACGATCTCCAGCTTCCAGCGCTGGCGCTCGGCGTAGCGCGCGTACATTCTCAGCAGGTCGGCGGCGAACAGCGCCGCCTCGTCGCCGCCGGTGCCCGCGCGGATCTCCAGGAAAAGGTTGCGCTCGTCATTGGGGTCGCGCGGCAACAGCGCGCGCTGCAGTTCACCGTCGAGCTCGGCGATGCGCGCCTCTCCGGCCTGCAGCTCAGCCTCGCCTAGCTCGCGCATGTCAGGGTCGTCGAGCAACTCGCGCGCGGTGTCGCAATCCGCCTCGGCCTGGCGGTAGGCGCGATAGAGCAGCACCACCGGCTCGATCTCCGCGCGCTCGCGCGACAGCTCGCGGAAGGCGTTCATGTCCTGCGCCGCCGTCTCCGCGGCGAGCGTGCGGTCGAGCTCTTCCAGGCGGCTGGCGAGGTGTTCGAGTTTGTCTCGGATGCTTTGCTTCATCGTTTCGGGATCTGGGTCGGGGTCGCGACGCGGCAACCACGCCCGCGGCGAAAGGCGATTCGAGGCCTGCGCGGCTAGCCGTTGCGCGGCAGATTGAACAACTGCTGCACCAGGCGTCCGGCTTCGGCCTGCGCCTCGCCCTCGGCATGGTTCAGGAAGCGCGAGGGTCCATGCATCAGCTTGTTCATGAGGCCATGGGACAGCGCCTCGAGCACCCGCTGCGGGTCCTCGCCCTTGGCGAGCAGGCGCAGCGCGCGCTCCATTTCGTGCTGGCGCAAGGCCTCGGCGTGCTCGCGCAGCGCGCGGATCGTCGGCACCGCATCGCGCGCCTCCATCCAGTGCAGGAAGCCGTCGACACGGGTGTCGATGATCTGCTCCGCCTCCACCACCGCCTGCTGGCGCGATTCCATGCCGGCGTCGACCACTTGCGCGAGGTCGTCCACCGTGTACAGGAACACATCATCGAGTTCGCCGATCTCGGGCTCGATGTCGCGCGGCACGGCGAGATCCACCATCACCATGGGGCGGTGGCGGCGCGCCTTCACTGCGCGCTCGGCCATGCCCAGGCCGACGATGGGCAGGGGCGCGGCGGTACAGGACACCACCACGTCGAAGCGCGGCAGCATGTCGCCGATCTGGTCGATGCGCATGGTGCCGGCACCGAAGCGCGACGCCAGCAAGGCAGCGCGCTCGGCGGTGCGGTTGGCCACCATCATCGACTTCGGCCTCGCGCCGGCGAAGTGCGCCGCACAGAGTTCGATCATCTCGCCGGCGCCGATGAACAGCACGTGCTGGTCGGAGACGCGCTCGAAGATGCGCTCGGTCAGATGCACCGCGGCCGCGGCCATCGACACCGTGTTGGCGCCGATCGCGGTGGTCGAGCGCACTTCCTTCGCCACCGCGAAGGTGTTCTGGAACAGCTTGTGCAGCAAAGTACCGACCGTGCGCGCCTCTTCCGCGCGGCGCGCGGCTTCCTTCACCTGGCCGAGGATCTGCGGCTCGCCCAGCACCATCGAATCCAGCCCGCTGGCAACGCGGAACACATGGCGGATCGCATCGCGCTGCGGGTAGGCGTACAGGTAGGGCGACATGTCGTTCAGCGACAGGTCATGGAAGCGCGCCAGCCAGTCGGCGGCGTGCTGCGGGTGTTCCGCGGCGAAGTAGAGCTCGGTGCGGTTGCAGGTGGAGAGGATGGCGGCCTCGCGCACCGAATCCGCACGCGCGAGATCGTGCAAGGCCTGTCCCATGTGCTCGGGCTGAAACGCCACCCGCTCGCGGATCGCAAGCGGTGCGGTGTGGTGGTTCAGGCCAAGGGCGTAGAGCTGCATGCGTGACAGGGGACGACCAATCGGGAGCGCATTATAGCACCCCGCAAGCCGCACAAAAATTGAGCAAAATCAGCCACTTCGTCGCCGCCGGGGGCGAAGGGCGAGCGGAACGGGGCGACGCCGGCGCGCCCTCCTGTGCCCCGACCACCCCGTTGGAGACATAGCGACAGCTCCGAAATTCACCCGCGCGCGGCAAAAACCCACATGTTATGAACGACTTCGGGAGGACATTGCACGACCAGCCATATGCTGCCGATGCCCCTCGGGGAGACGGGCTCAGATCAACTTCTTGAACAGCGAGGCGGTCTCCAGTGTCTCGATCGGCTTGTAGAACAGCTCGCCGAAAATGCGATCGACCATCGTGTACTTGCCATCGCACAGGTGCACGGCGTGGCAGACGTTGCCCGCCGGGTCGTCGAAGTTCTTGATGCCGAACTCGGCCAGATCCATGTCGAGCACGTACTCGCAGTCCTTCCCGACGTCCGGCGAAACGTCGAAATAGATCTTCGCGTTCGCATCCACGTTCCACCAGTGCTGCAGGATTTCCGTCTTCCTCAGCATCCTGTCGTAGGGCTTCACCAGCCAGCCGCTGACGATCCTGATGTTGCGCGCGCGATCGATGCGCCCGTGGGCGTTCATGTAGCTACTGTCTGCAGTGCCTCCACCGATCTGCTTCACGCTGACCGCCTTCACCTCGAAGCGGGCGAACTTCTGCCGGGCGTTGATGAAATCCCGCGTCGCTTTGTACATGGCCAGGCAACCTGCATTCGTAGTGGGACGGCACAGCCGCGCAAATGCGCGCTGTGTGAACGCAAAAACGCCGATCAATACGATCGGCGTTTTTGCTTGTCTTTTGGTGGCCAGTCGCGGAATCGAACCACGGACACGCGGATTTTCAATCCGCTGCTCTACCAACTGAGCTAACTGGCCAACAGAGCGCGCATTATAGCGGGCTTTCGCCCCCTGTCAAACACATTCTGGATTTTTCCTCGCCTGCACGAAGATGCCATGCGGGCGACCCAACGGAACACGGCGGGCGCCGAAGGGGCGCCCGCCGTTTTTCAATCACCCGGTTGCCGGCCTCCCTCCCCGGGAGTCCGGCCGGGCTTGCTGCTTAGTGGCCGGACGCGCCAGCGGCACCGATACCCGTCTCCGAGCGGACGCGCTGGGCCAGGTAGCCGGCGCGGTCTTCCTTCGCGCGCTGGCTGTTGTCGAGGATCGAGAACAGCCAGATGCCGATGAAGCCGGCGGCCATCGAGAACAGTGCGGGCGAGGTGTAGGGGAACAGCGCCGAACCCTTCGGGTTGCCGAGCGTGGCTTCCCACACCGACGGCGACACGACGGTCAGCACCACCGCGACGATCAGGCCGAGGAAGCCGCCCAGCGTCGCACCACGGGTCGTGCAGTCCTTCCACAGCACCGACATGAACAGCACCGGGAAGTTGGCCGAGGCGGCGATCGCGAAGGCCAGCGACACCATGAAGGCGATGTTCTGCTTCTCGAAGGCGATGCCCAGGATCACCGCGATGACGCCCAGCGCAATGGTGGTCATGCGCGACACGCGCAGCTCGGACGCCGAGTCGGCATTTCCATGCTTGAACACCGTGGCGTAGAGGTCGTGCGACACCGCCGAGGCCCCCGACAGCGTGAGGCCGGCGACCACCGCCAGAATCGTGGCGAACGCGACCGCGGAGATGAAGCCGAGGAAGACGTTGCCGCCGACTGCGTTGGCGAGGTGAATGGCCGCCATGTTGCCGCCGCCGATCAGGCCGCCCTTGGCGTCGAGGAACTGCGGGTTGGTGGACACCAGCACGATCGCGCCGAAGCCGATGATGAAGGTCAGGATGTAGAAGTAGCCGATCCAGGTGGTCGCCCAGAACACCGACTTGCGGGCTTCCTTGGCGTCCGGCACGGTGAAGAAGCGCATCAGGATGTGCGGCAGGCCGGCGGTGCCGAACATCAGCGCCATGCCGAAGGAGATCGCCGAGATCGGATCCTTGATGAAGGAACCGGGACCCATGATCGCCTGACCGATGACACCCGCCTCCTCCGGCGTCTTGCCGGCAGCGGTCGCCACACCCGCCTTGATGCGGACCGCGTCTGCGAACAGCGCCTCGGGCGAGAAACCATAGTTCAACAACACCATGAAGGCCATGAAGGACGCGCCAGCGAGCAGCAGGCAGGCCTTGATGATCTGCACCCAGGTGGTTGCCGTCATGCCGCCGAACAGCACGTAGATCATCATCAGCGCACCAACGATGACCACCGCCATCCAGTACTCGAGGCCGAACAGCAGCTTGATGAGCTGGCCGGCACCGACCATCTGCGCGATCAGGTAGAAAGCCACCACCACCAGCGTGCCCGAGGCCGCGAAGGCGCGGATCGGGGTCTGCTTGAAGCGGTAGGCGGCGACGTCGGCGAAGGTGAACTTGCCGAGGTTGCGCAGCTTCTCGGCCATCAGGAAGGTGATCACCGGCCACCCGACGAGGAAGCCGATCGAGTAGATCAGGCCATCGTAGCCGCTGGTCATCACCGCTGCGGAAATACCGAGGAAGGAAGCCGCCGACATGTAGTCGCCGGCGATCGCCAGGCCGTTCTGGAAACCGGTGATGCCACCGCCGGCAGTGTAGAAGTCGGCCGCCGACTTGGTCTTGGCCGCCGCCCACTTGGTGATGAACAGCGTGAAGACGACGAACGCGCCGAACATGATGATCGCGGTCCAGTTGGTGGCCTGCTTCTCCGCCTGACCGAGGTCACCGCCCGCCGCCAGCGCCGCCGCCGACAACGCCGCCAGCGCGACGCCGGCAGACAGTTTCATGAAGCGTCCGCTCATTTGCCGCTCTCCTTGACGATTTCCTGGGTCAGCGCGTCGAACTCGGAGTTCGCACGACGGACGTAGATGCCGGTGATGATGATCGTGAAGAAGATGACGCCGAGGCCGACCGGAATGCCGACCGTCATGACACCGGCACCGAGCTTGGCGGCGAGCGTCTCTTTGCTGAAGGCGATCACGGCGATGTAGCCGTAATACACGATCAGCATGATGATGGTGAGCAGCCAGCCGTAGGATGTGCGCGTCCCCACCAACTGCTGATATTTCGGATTGGCGGTGATCTTCTTCACCAGGTCGTCTTCCATGTCTCCCTCCGCTTGCAATTTGGATGAACCGGACTTTCGCCCGGACGATGACAAGTTAGCCGCGGAGACTTACGACCGGCTTACGAAATGCAACATTCGTTTATCAAAGAAGAAATTCGGTGAATGTGGTACCGAAAGATGAACGCTGCCTGCATGGCGACTCACGCCGCACGCGCTCGGCGCCGGGGGAACGACTCAACCCAGGGGATAGAAGTCGCCGTGCACTGGTGGCGGCAATTGACGCTGGCTGCGGGGAAACACGACCTGCGCTAGCGTTCCCTTGCCGTGGGGATTGGGACTGAGCGCGACCGTCGCACGATGCAGCTCAGCGATCTCGCGCACGATGGGCAGGCCGAGGCCCGAGCCGTCCACGCCGCTGCCGAGCACGCGGTAGAAGCGCTCGAAGACGCGCTCGCGGTCCGCCTCGGGGATGCCGACGCCGGTGTCCTCGACTTCGAAGATGGGCGCGCCGGCATGCCGGGTGCGCGCGGTGACGCTGCCGCCGCGCGGCGTGTACTTGATCGCGTTGTCCATGAGGTTCTTGATCATCTCGCGCAGCAGCACCGGGTTGCCTTCGATCTGCAGGTGATGACCGGAATCTTCCACGCCGAGGTCGATGCCCTTGGCGAGCGCGCGCGGGAACAGGTCCTGCGCCACTTCGCGCACCACCGCCGCGAGGTCGAGCGACTCCACGACATAGAGCTTCTCGAAGCTCGCCTCCGCGCGCGCCAGCGACAGCAACTGGTTGATCAGGTGAGCGGCACGATCGGTGCTCTCGGCGATGTGGGCCAGCGAGCGGCGCAACTGGTCGGGATCGGTCTCCTGCAGCGCGAGATCGGTCTGCATCTTGAGGCCGGTGAGCGGAGTGCGCATCTGGTGCGCCGCGTCGGCGATGAAGCGCTGCTGCGCCTGCAGGTTCTCTTCCAGGCGCGCCATCATGCCGTTGTAGGCGACGATGAGGGGACGCACTTCCTCGGGCACCGTCGCCGGCTCCACCGGCGACAGGTCGGTCGGCCGCCGCATGCGGATCAGGCTCTGCAGCCGGTTGAGCGGCGCGATGCCGCGCGACAGGCCGACCCACACCAGCACCACCGCAAGCGGAATGATCGCGAACTGCGGCAGCAGCACGCCGGTCACAACGCGTGATGCCAGGTCGGTACGCTTGTTGCGCGTCTCCGCCAGTTGCACGACCATCAGCGGCAGCGGGCTGCCGCCCGGGGCCCGCACGAACTGGTAGGCGACACGGACTTCCTCGCCCTGGATCACCTCATCGCGGAACAGCACCTCGTCGATGATGGGCGCAGGGGGCTTCGGCGCGGGCGGAATATCGACGTCGCCGCTCAGCATCTCGCCGTATTCGTTGGCGACCTGGTAATACAGGACGTCGTCCTGGTCGGCGCGGAACAGCGCGCGTGGCGGAGCGGGAAAGCGCATCACCGCCCGCCCCTCCTCCACCGCGATGAAGCGCGCCAGCGTGCGTGCACCCTCGGCCAGCGCACGGTCGTAGGGCTGACTGGCGATGTTGTCCGCCACGTTGTGGGTGACGATGATGGAGATCGGCCACAGGAACAGCAGCGGCGCCAGCATCCAGTCGAGGATCTCGCCGAACAGCGAATTCGGCTGGCCGGACACCCGGCCGCGTGCAGCACGCTTGCTAGGCTTTCGCCGCCGGAGCTGCATCCGGGTTTTCCAGGCAGTAGCCGAGGCCGCGCACCGTCACGATGCGCACGCCGCTGTCCTCGAGTTTCTTGCGCAGGCGATGCACATAGACTTCAATCGCATTGCTCGACACTTCCTCACCCCAGCCGCACAGGTGATCGACGAGCTGATCCTTGCTCACCAGCCGGCCCACGCGCAAAAGGAAGACTTCGAGCAGGCCGATCTCGCGCGCCGAAAAATCCACCACCTGGCCGGCGATCTTCACCACCCGATCGGCCTGGTCGTAGCTCAGGCGACCGACCTCGATGCATCGCGCCTGCCCGGTGCCACGCCGCGTCAGCGCACGCGCCCGGGCTTCGAGCTCCGGCAGGGCAAAGGGCTTGGTGAGGTAATCGTCGGCGCCCGCATCGAGGCCGCGCACGCGGTCGTCGACCCCATCCTGGGCGGTGAGGATCAGCACCGGCACCGCGGACTTGCGCGCGCGCAGGCGCTTGAGCACCTCGATGCCGGGCAGGCGCGGCAAGCCGAGATCGAGGATCAGCAGGTCATAAGGTTGCGACGCAAGGGCGGCGTCCGCCTCGACCCCGTCGGCGACGTGATCGACCGCATAGCCGCCGCGGCGTAGCGCACGTCCGATGCCGTCGGCAATCACCGGGTCGTCTTCAGCCAGCAGAATGCGCATGGGTTTCCGGGTGTAAGTTGCATGTAAGCGGGTGCCGATAGATTCCGCCCCGCTGTTCTCCTTTTGCTCGGTCCTGGGGAATGCCCGCTGCGAGCGGCCGCATTCCCGGGGGGCGGCTGCCTGTCGCTCCCCACCGATTTTTCTCCCAAACGATCCAATTATCACATGCTTCGCGCGGCTCGGCGCGCAGCCGGGGCTGCGTTCGCGCGCGTGAACGACAAACGGCCCCGCACCATGCGGGGCCGTTTGTCGTCGATGCTGCCAGGCTGCGGCCCCGGCGAGCCGGGGTCGCAGGCAAGGGCGATTACATGCCCATGCCCATGTCGCCCATGCCACCCATGCCGCCCATCGGAGGCATGGCGGGCTTGTCTTCGGCCAGCTCGCCGACCATGCAGTCGGTGGTGAGCATCAGGCCGGCGACGGAGGCGGCGTTCTGCAGCGCGGTGCGGGTGACCTTGGTCGGGTCCAGCACGCCCATCTCGACCATGTCGCCGTACTCGCCGGTGGCGGCGTTGAAGCCGTAGTTGCCCGAACCCTCGACGACCTTGTTCACCACCACCGAAGCTTCGTCACCCGCGTTGGCGACGATCTCGCGCAGCGGCTGCTCCATCGCGCGCAGCACGATCTTGATGCCGGCGTCCTGGTCGTGGTTGTCGCCCGTCAGGCCGGCCAGGTTGGCGCGGGCACGCAGCAGTGCGACGCCGCCGCCCGGGACGATGCCCTCTTCCACCGCAGCGCGGGTAGCGTGCAGGGCGTCCTCGACACGGGCCTTCTTTTCCTTCATCTCGACTTCGGTCGCGGCACCGACCTTGATCACGGCAACGCCGCCGGCCAGCTTGGCCACGCGTTCCTGCAGCTTCTCGCGGTCGTAGTCGGAAGTGGCTTCCTCGATCTGCACGCGGATCTGCTTGACGCGCGCTTCGATGCGGTCGGCTTCGCCGGCGCCGTCGATGATGATCGTGTTTTCCTTGCCGATCTCGATGCGCTTGGCCTGGCCGAGGTCGTTCAGCGTGGCCTTCTCCAGCGTCAGGCCGACTTCCTCGGCGATGACCTGGCCGCCGGTCAGGATGGCGATGTCTTCCAGCATGGCCTTGCGACGGTCGCCGAAGCCCGGAGCCTTGACGGCGCAGGTCTTCAGGATGCCGCGGATGTTGTTCACCACCAGCGTGGCCAGCGCTTCGCCTTCGACGTCTTCGGCGATGATCAGCAGCGGACGGCCAGCCTTGGCGACTTGCTCGAGCACCGGCAGCAGGTCACGGATGTTGGAGATCTTCTTGTCGAACAGCAGGACGAAGGGGTTGTCGAGGATGGCAACCTGCTTGTCCGGGTTGTTGATGAAGTAGGGCGACAGGTAGCCGCGGTCGAACTGCATGCCCTCGACGACGTCGAGTTCGTTCTGCAGCGACTTGCCGTCTTCGACGGTGATCACGCCTTCCTTGCCGACCTTGTCCATGGCACGGGCGATGATGTCGCCGATGTCGCTGTCCGAGTTGGCCGAAATCGAGCCGACCTGGGCGATTTCCTTGTTCGTCGAGCAGGGCTTCGACAGCTTCTTCAGCTCTTCGATGGTGGCGACGACGGCCTTGTCGATGCCGCGCTTGAGGTCCATCGGGTTCATGCCGGCGGCGACGAACTTCATGCCTTCGCGCACGATCGACTGCGCCAGCACGGTGGCGGTGGTGGTGCCGTCACCGGCGATGTCGGAGGTCTTAGAAGCGACTTCCTTGACCATCTGTGCGCCCATGTTCTCGAACTTGTCCTTCAGCTCGATTTCCTTGGCGACCGAGACGCCGTCCTTGGTCACCGTAGGAGCGCCGAACGAGCGCTCGAGCACCACGTTACGGCCCTTCGGACCCAGGGTCACCTTGACCGCGTTGGCCAGGATGTTGACGCCGGCGACCATGCGCTCGCGGGCGGAATCACCAAACTTGACTTCTTTAGCTGCCATTTACTGAAACTCCAGATTTATTCGGTTAGCGGATCACGGGATGCGAGGGAGGCTCAAGCCTCGACCACGCCCATGATGTCTTCCTCGCGCATGACGAGAAGCTCTTCGCCTTCGACCTTCACAGACTGGCCGGCATACTTGCCGAACAGCACCTTGTCGCCCACCTTGACGGCCATCGGACGGACCTTGCCGTCGTCCAGGATCTTGCCGTTGCCAACGGCCAGCACTTCGCCCTGGTCAGGCTTCTCGCCGGCGCTGTCGGGGATCACGATGCCGCTGGCGGTCTTGCGTTCGGCTTCAAGGCGCTTGACGATCACGCGATCATGCAAGGGACGAATCTTCATCAGGTTCTCTCCTACCAGGTTTCGACTAATGCGGGACCAGCCCGCCGGAAAATTCGCGAGTGCCACACGGGCACCGCCCGGGGCTGTTAGCACTCACTGCCAACGAGTGCTAATAATAGGGTCGAGGTTCAGCGATTTCAAGTGCCCTGCCACTCGCAAGTTCGATTCCCCCCCACGACGGTCGCCCCCTGCAGGGCGACGGTGTAGACGGCACGAGGGGCTACCCGGTCAATCCGGGCAGCCCCTCGTGTCCTGCATGCGGGCCTTGCGGCCCGTCATGCGGCGTGCAGCAAACCTGCTTACGCAGCCTTCTTGGAGGAAACGGCCTTGACGGTCGCTTCGGTGGCGGCGGCGATGTTGGCCTCGGCCACTTCCGACGCCTGCTTCACCGCCTTGGAGGCGTTGTCGTACAGGCTGTTGGCGGCTTCCATCGACGACTTGATGGCGGCGAAAACCGGCTCGGAACCAGCCGGCGCGGCCTTGGCGGCCTGCTCGAGGGCGCTGTTCACGTTCTTGTTCAGCTCGGCAACCTGGGCTTCGAACAGCTTGGCGACTTCCTGCTGGGCTTCGGCGGCGATTTCGTAAACGCTGCGGGCATAGGCCACGGCCTTGTCCATCATCGGCTGGGCCAGCGAGGCCTGCAGACCGGCGATGTCCTGCGGGTTCTTGACGGCCAGCAGGGTCTTGGTGGCGGCAACGCCGTCTTCCAGCGCGGCACGGGCGGTGTTGATGTTCAGGGCCGACAGGCGCTCGACGCGGGCGACGTTGCTGTTGGCCAGCGCGATCAGGGTCTCGATGTTGGCCTTGGCGACGGCGGAGAACTGCTCGGGAGTGGTGAATTTCGACATGACGGTCTTCCTCTGGTTGATGCGGCGATTTGATGGCAAGAAATCGATCGTTTGCGAGGCAGCATGGCGCTTGAATTGCGCTTCTTTGCTGCGACGCAACATGTGGCCACTATATCGTCGAAAATTTTCCTGTCAATGCTTTTTGCGCATCGCAACAAACCGCATCGCACCGGCCCCGGCGCGCTCGAACCCGGCAGCCGGTTTCAGTCCGGCGAAGGGGGCCGCTGCGGCGCCGACTCGGGCTCGTCGTCGGCTCGCGGTCGAGCACGGCCGCGCATCTGCGCGACCCGGCGCATGAAGGTCGCCGCCGACGCCGCGCCGGCGTCCGCCGCAATCGCCTGCAGTTCCTCCGGCCAAAGGCGCAGCATGGCGGCAGGGATCGGTGCAACGCTGCGAAAACCCTTGCCGAGCGCGTCTTCCAGCCGATGCGGCAGGCCGCTCGCGATCGACAGGTCACCGAACATGGCGAACTGTTCGAGGAAATCCTCGCCATCGCTCACCCGGAAGAGGCTGCGCCGCGTCGCATGCACCGGCTCGCCATCCTCCTCGCGCAGCAGGCTCCAGCCCTTTGGCAGCAGGACGCACACGCCCGGCGCACCATGCGCGAGCAGGCGATCGATGAGCAAGGCGGGGGTCCAGTTCCCGGCGGTCTGCGCCGACAACCACTGCGCCGCGGCGCCCAGCGATATCAGTTCGCTCTCGTTCATTGTCCTGTCAGTGATCGACCATTCGTCCCGAAAACAAGGAGACTTTTTGCGCCGCAACAGCCGACGCAAAATATTTTGCTACAATTCGATCTCCGCTTGCCTGATCGGTGCCCCATGGCGACAGAAATCGAACGCAAGTTCCTGGTACGCGAAACCGGCTTCCTCGACGGACGCAAGGGCGACCGCATCATACAAGGCTATGTCGCAAAGGAACCGGGCGCCATGTCCACGCGCGTGCGCCTGCGGGCCGAACGCGCTTACCTGACGCTGAAGGGGCCGCACGAGGGAATTTCGCGCGACGAGTTCGAATACCCCATCCCGGTCGCCGACGCCCAGCGCATCCTGGCGCAATACTGCGGCAATCGCATCATCCACAAGACCCGCTACGTGGTCGATTTCGCGGACCAGGCGTTCGAGGTCGATGTATTCGAAGGGCGCCACGCCGGCCTGGTGATCGCCGAGATCGAACTGCCGCGCGAGGATACCCCCGTGGTGCTGCCACCCTGGGCGGGACTCGAAGTCACGCACGACCGGCGTTACGGGAACTACATGCTCGCCCAGCACGAAGGGCCTGCGCGACCGCTGCGCATGAGTGATCTCACGGCATCCTCGCCCCCTTTTCCCGGGTTGCCGGGCTTGGGCGCACCCCACTGACGGCATCCGCGCAGGGCATTGCACCCCGCGGCTGCCGCCAGATCCACCGACCTCAGTGCGCCGCGACCGTTGCCACGCGTTCGTCCTGGCCTGAAGTACGGCACAGCAACTCGCCCTCACCCTCCAGGCGCTTGACCATCAATACGCCGGCATCGGCCAGGTTTTCGGTCGCGCTTTCAGCCGCGTCGAGCGCCAGATCGATCGCGCCGACCGTGGTGTCGAATTCGCGCGGCAACCACTTGTGCATCTGGTGTACCGCGGCATGCGCGCAACGGTGCGAGATCGCCCACTGCGATTCGGCCACCTTCACCAGGTCGATCAACCATGCGGAAGTCAGATGCAGGGATTCGTGGAACAGCCCACGGACCTCATCGACCGCGCGATAACCCGCAACACCGTCGCCCGGCAACAGCGCCTGCTGCAGCGACATGCCCGCGCTGGCTTTGAGCGCTCGGAGCGACAGCCCATTGAGCTGATGCATCACATTGAAGGTGAGCATCGCCGCCTCCCGAACGTTGGCGAGCGAGTTCGACTGGTAGTTCGAGATCATCGTCTGTTGCAGCATCTTGTTTCTCCCGCTTCAGCACATGCGAACTGTCCCGGCACACTGTCGAACAATGACCAGCGTCGCGATGGCAAGCTTTCTTGCTTGATGTTTATTTTGCGACGAGCGCGCGCAAAGTCGCGGTACTTGCTCACACGCCGGCTCACTTCGCCCTTGCTGCCGTGATCGTGCGCCTACCTGCTTTGCCCCAACAAGGGGCACGATTATGCTTGGCATAAAAACCACACGAGGTGCGTCCGATGGGCCGTCCCACCCCGCTTGCGCCGCAGTCCCTGTACACCGCGTGCGACCCCGCCTCGTTGCCGTTCAACGACACCACCGAACTGCCTGAAATCGATGCGGCGCTGATCCACACCCGCGCCGTCGAGGCGATGCGGATGGGGCTCGACATACCGCACAGCGGCTACAACCTCTTCGTGCTCGGCGAAACCGGCAGCGGACGCCACGCCATCATCAACCAGTTGCTCGAGGGCGAACGGCGCAGCGGCGAGCCGCCGGCGGACTGGTGCTACGTCTACAACTTCGCCGACGCCGCCCGCCCCGACCTGATGCGCCTGCCCTGCGGCCGCGGCGCGCAGCTGCGCGACGATATGCAGAACTTCGTCGAGGAACTGCTGCCTGCCATCACCGCGGTGTTCCAGAGTGACGAATACCGCAGCCGCATCGAGGCGATGCAGGAGGAGCAGAAGCAGCGCGAGGAGGCCGCGCTGCACGCCCTTGGGCACGAATCCGCCGAGCTTGGCGTGGCGCTGCTGCGCACCCCGCACGGTTTCGCCTTCGTGCCGATGAAGGACACGGAAACCACCCTGTCGCAGGAGGAGTTCGAACAACTCCCCGAAGAGCGGCAGCGCGAGCTGGCAGCGCACATCAAGACCATGCACGAGCGCATGCACAAGCTCATGAACGAGTTCCCGCGCTGGCGCCGCGAGCTGCAGAGCCGCATCAAGGAGGCCGGCAGCGAGGCGCTGCGCATCACCGTGACGCACCTGGTCGAGGACCTCAAGCCGGCCTACGGCGACTTGCCCGAAGTCATCGCCTGGCTCGACGCGGTGCTGCAGGACATCGTCGAGAGCGGCGAATCGCTGCGCGAATCCTCGCAGAGCGAAGGCGACACCGAGACCACGACCTACTCCGGCAGCATTTCGGTGCAGCGCTACCTGGTCAATCTGCTGGTCGAGAATCCCGCCGACGGCACCCGCCCGGTGGTGTATGAAGACCACCCCACGCTGCAGAACCTCGTCGGCCGCATCGAGCATGTGGTGCACATGGGCACGCTGATGAGCAACTTCACGCTCATCCGCGCCGGCGCGCTGCAGCGGGCCAATGGCGGCTTCCTGGTGCTCGACGCCATCAAGGTGCTGTCGCAGCCCTATGCCTGGGACGGACTCAAGCGCTGCCTGCGCGCCGGCAGGATCCGCATCGAGTCGCTGTCCGACATCATCGGTCTCACCAGCACGGTGCAGCTCGAGCCCGAGGCGATGCCGCTGGACCTCAAGGTGGTGCTGATCGGCGAGCGCCTCGTCTATTACCTGCTGTGCCAGTACGACCCGGATTTTCCGCAGCTCTTCAAGATCAATGCCGACATGGAGAGCGAGATCGAGCGCGATACGGACAACACCGCGGCCTACGCGCGCCTGATCGCGACGATGGCGCAGCGCGGCGGGCTGCGGCCGCTGTCTGCCGCGGCGGTGGCGCGCACCATCGAGCACGCCGCCCGCCTGGCGAGCGATGCGCAGCGCCTCACCACCCAGACGCAGCCATTGGGCGACCTGCTGCGCGAGGCCGACCATTTCGCCGCGACGCGCCAGGCGCCTCGCATCGAGCGCGAGCACATCGAGTCCGCGCTCGAGGCCCATCGCCGGCGCAACGACCGCATCCGCGAGCGCTTCCTCGATCACATCCTGCGCGGCCAGTTGCTGGTCGACACCGCGGGCGAGCATGTCGGACAGGTCAATGGCCTCGCCGTGGTGCTGCTGGGCGAGAGCACCTTCGCCCATCCGGTGCGCATCACCGCCACCGTGCGCGTGGGCGATGGCGAGGTGGTGGACATCGAGCGCGAGGTCAGGCTCGGCGGGCCCATCCACTCCAAGGGCGTGCTCATCCTGTCGTCCTTCGTCGCCGCGCGCTTCGGTCTCACCCTGCCGTTGTCGCTGAAGGCGAGCCTGGTGTTCGAGCAGTCCTACGGCGGCGTCGAGGGCGACAGCGCCTCGCTGGCGGAACTCGCCGCGCTGCTGTCGGCACTGGCGGGCGTGCCGCTGCGGCAGTCGCTGGCGGTGACCGGCTCGGTGAACCAGTTCGGCGTGGTGCAGCCGGTGGGCGGCATCAACGAGAAGATCGAAGGCTACTTCGACGTGTGCGCGGCGCGCGGCCTGAGCGGCGAACAGGGCGTGCTGATCCCGCGCGCCAACGTCTGCCACCTGATGCTGCGCCCGGAGGTGGTGGAGGCAGTGGAGGCGGACCGCTTCCATGTGTGGGCCGTCGCCGACGTCGATGAAGCACTCGAACTGCTCACCGGGCTCCCGGCGGGAAAGCCGGAGGAGATTGGCGAAATGAAGGCCGAGCTTCTTGCGGGTTCGATGAACGCACGCGTCGTCGAGGGGCTGCGCAAGCTGGCGAAGATGCGCAAGGAGTTCTCGCGCGCGCAGTCGGCGGACCGCGATCGCACGGGGGAGGCGGCGCATCGCGCCGAAGACGAGGAACGGTAGGCGCCGCTCATCTTCCGCGCGTGCTGGGTGACAGGCTCAGCCGCGCGGATGCAGCGCGGCGCATCAGCGATCCTCCACGCAAAGCACGGGATCCTCGACCACGCAGTCCGTATCGGCGGCGGCGGGGCCGCCGCCACGCGTGCGTACCGCCCGCTCGCGCGCCGCAATCGGCAGATCACGCGGGAAGAGCACCCACATGCGGCCGCTTTCCTTCATGCGCGCGGCCAGCAGATAGGCTCGGCTCCCGCCGCCCCAGAAGTAGTCGGCACGCACCGCGCCACGGATGGCGCCACCGGTATCCTGCGCGACGACCAGGCGGTTGAGCCGCCCTTCGCGCCCGGGCAGACTCGTCGACAGGAACACCGGAAAGCCCAGCGGCGTGGTGCGGGGGTCGACAGCCACCGAGCGACCGGCCGTCAGTGGCACGCCCAAGGCGCCGATCGGCCCTTCCGGACCATCCGGGATCTCGCGGAAGAACACATAGCTGGGATCCGAGAGGATTGCCTCGCGCATTGCGGCGCTGGGTTGGGGAAAGTCGATCGGTGCGCCGTCGCCAGGTGACGCCTCACTCGTCTT
Organism: Pseudomonadota bacterium; assembly: GCA_018240785.1. GTDB lineage: Bacteria > Pseudomonadota > Gammaproteobacteria > Burkholderiales > Rhodocyclaceae > Thauera. The sequence continues at coordinate 70,736 of JAFEFC010000002.1, forward strand.
GCCTTGCGTGGGTCGCTCCGCGCCAACCACGACGCCGGGTTGCGCCACCGCCTTGCCGGCCTTCGCCGCTGGCGCGGGCCTGTCGCCCGACGAGGGCGTGGACACGGGCGGACGCTCCGCCGCGGACGGCTTTCGCGCGCCCCCGCCGCCTATCCCCCGGCCGCTCGCGAGATCCTCGATCAACTGTGCCACTTCGGGCTCCAGCGCCCCGGCCCCGCCCGACGGCGCGGCACCAGGATCGGTCCGAATTCGCTTCAGGGCGTGTCCCCCGCGCGTGAGAGGGGCCGACTCGTCGTCAGGCAACATCAGCGCCGCACGCCAGGAAATGTCATCGGCGTCGTCGACGCCGGCACCATCGGCGCCAATCGACCTGCCCCCCCGCGTTGCAACGCGGCTCCTGGCGACGGGTGGCCTGAAGGGGTGGCCGTTCTGCTCGGCGTACGCAAGCCGGATGATGCGTCCATCGGTCAGGCGGATCTTGCCCGAGCCCTGGATCTGCATCGAATACAGCGCCGCCGGGTTATCCACCCAGGCGATGATGCGCCCCCGAGACAGCCCGTCACGCTCGATCTCCGCCCGGGACGGATACGGAACGATGCGGTTTCCCTCGCGGCGCACGCGCAACTTCTTGTCACGCACATCGGACTGAAGATCGCCCACGTCGAGCACATAGGGCGCGTCGCCGCTCGTGACCGGCACGACCGTGCGCCCTGCGATGCGCACGCCGACGACCTGGCCCCGCAGCTCGCGAGGCACGCTGCGGATGTCCAGCGTCAGCAGGTCTTCGGGGGTCGCATACACCGGGTAGACGAACACCCCGCCCTTCGTGCGACTGCCGTGGAGCAGGGGTTCGTAATAGCCGGTGATCACCCCCATCGGACTCCGGTCCGCCTTGAGCACCGCATAAAGCGAAAACTCGCGCTGCATGAAGCGACGCACGCCCGCATCATCGACTGCGCCCAGCGCCAGCGCCCGGGCGCACACGCCGCGCCACTCCGCCCTGCTGGCCAGGGCGCCGCAACTGCGGCGAAAGGCCGTCCACCCTTCGGCCACGGCGTCGCGCTCCCAATCCGGCAGATCGTCCCAGCGCGCAGGCTCGAAACTGGCGAATCGCGTGGAGAATCCCACCCGTTCGTCGGCACCGCCCGCCGCGGTGGCCGCCTCGCGCAGCGGTTTCTGCTCATCGGGTACGCTGTCCGCAGGCGCCGTCGCGCCAGCCAGCGGGGCCGAAGCCGTGGATGCCGACGGCGCGGTGGCCACCGTTGTCGTCGGTGGTGCAATCGCAGTGCCGGTGCAAGCGCCAAGCAGCATGGCCCCCAGCAGGCCCCCGACGTTCAGCCGAACGCACCACCGAGCTGTCATGAACCTGTCCTCACCAGACGAACTGTCCATCTTTCATTCACGCGTGCAGTTGCACGTTTCACGTGTTCAGCATAGTTCGCGCACCGCAGCGGCGCCATGTACTAGAGTGAATGGCATCGACGTCGCTGGCGTGCGCCGGAACACCAGTGGACGGCTTGCGTGCGCGCGACGAAAATGGCCCGGACGATCCCACTTCGGAGAGCGACGTGTTCCGACCTGCCGACACCGCGTTCCGTGTTCCCTGTCTCGTGCTCGCGGCATGCGCGCTGAGCTTGCTGAGCGGCTGCGGCTCAGCGCCGCCCAAACCCACGGTGATCGACGCTGCGGTCGAAGCCGCGGCGGATCTCAATCCCGACAGCCGCGGACGCGCATCGCCCGTGGTCGTCCGCCTGTTCGAGCTGAAATCCGACGCCGCCTTCAATCGTGCGGACTTCTTCTCGCTGTGGGACCGCGAGGCGCAGACGCTCGGAGCCGACCAGTTGGCGCGGGAGGAACTCCAGTTGCGCCCGGGCGAGCGCAAGCGTTTCGAGCGCACCCTGCAACCCGACACCCGCCATGTCGCGGTGATCGCCGCCTTCCGCGACCTGGAACGCGCCCGATGGCGCGGATCGATCGCGGTGGTGGCGCACCAGAAGCAGCCCATCACGATCAAGGTGGAGTCACGCTCCGTCACCTTGTCGACCGAGTGACCCGCCGCGTCAGGCAACCGACCCCGATTCCGCCCACCCATCAGAGATCGTCCATGTCCTGGAACAGCAAGGTCGTGTGGTCAGAAGGAATGTTCCTGCAGCCGCAGCATCTGCAGCAGCATGACCGTCACATCGAGCGACTCATCCAAGGCCGCACCCAGCCCATCGCGGGGCACGCGTGGGGCTACGTCGCGCTCGTCGTCGACGAGGCCGCGCTCGCGCTGGGCAAGCTCGCGCTGTCGCGCGCACGCGGCATCCTGCCCGACGGCACGCCCTTCGACCTGCCGGGCGACGACGTGGCGCCCTTGCCCCTGGACGTGGCACCCGACATCCGCGACGAACTCATCGTGCTGGCCCTGCCCCTGAGACGCCCGGGAACGCTCGAGGCCGACGTCGCCGGAGAAGACACGATCGGGCTGACCCGCTATCAGGTCAGCGAGCTGGACGTCGCCGACAGCACGCTCGCCAGCGCGCCGACGGCGCCGGTGCAGGTCGGCGACCTGCGCCTGAAGCTGATGCCGCGGCGCGACGCGACCGATGCCTATGCCACGCTCGGCGTCGTCCGCGTGGTGGAACGCCGCGCGGACAACCAGCTCGTGCTCGACAAGGCCTACATTCCGCCCACCCTCGCCTGCAGCGGCAATCCGATCCTGGCCGGCTACGTGCGCGAACTGCTCGGCCTGCTGCACCAGCGCGGCGAGGCGCTCGGCGCCCGCCTGTCGCAGCCGGGGCGCGGCGGCGTGGCCGAGATCGCCGACTTCCTGCTGCTGCAGACGGTCAATCGCCACGAACCGGTGTTCAGGCAGTTCGACGACCTGCCGCTGCTGCATCCCGCCGTGCTCTACGGCCACTGCCTGATGCTCGCCGGCGACCTGTGCACCTTCTCGCGCGAAAGTCGCCGTCCGCCGGACTATCCGCTCTACAACCATGATGAACCGCAAGCCTGCTTCGGCCCGCTGATCGCCGACCTGCGCCGTTCGCTGTCCATGGTGCTCGAGCAGGGCGCGATCCCGATCGAGCTGCAGGACCGCAAGTACGGCGTTCGCGTCGCCATCGTGCCCGACCTCGAGCTGCTGCGCACGGCATCCTTCGTGCTGGCGGTCAACGCGCAACTGCCGGGCGAGACCCTGCGGCTGCGCTTCCCCACCCAGGTGAAGATCGGCCCGGTGGAGCGCATCCGCGACCTGGTGAACCTGGCGCTGCCGGGCATCGGGCTGCGTGCGCTGCCGGTGGCGCCGCGGCAGATTCCCTATCACGCCGGCTTCAACTACTTCGAGCTCGAACGCAGTGGCGAGATGTGGAAGCAACTGCAGCAGTCGGGCGGTCTGGCGATGCACATCGCCGGCGAGTTTCCCGGGCTCGAGATCGAGTGCTGGGCCATACGGGCTTGAGAGACGACGATGAGCCAGGAAGACCCGTTTGCCTCGTTTGAATCCGACCGCACCTTCGTCATGCCCTCGCCCGGGCAGCGCGGCGCCAGAGTCGGTGCGGCAGCCCGTGGCGCGCCCGACTTCGGCGCCGCCGGGGCGGTCACGCTTGACAGCCTGATTCCCGAACACGGCCTCAACCCCATCGTCACGGCGGCGAGCCCTCTCCTCAACGCGGTGCCGCCGCTGCGAGCCTCGCTGCAGCAGCCCGACCCGGTTGCGCTGCGCGACACGCTGGCCGAGGCCGTGCGCGCCTTCGAACGCAAGGCAGCGCAGCTCGGCGTCGAATCGCGCAACATCATTGCCGCGCGCTACATCCTGTGCACCTTCCTCGACGAAACCGCGGCCGGCACGCCGTGGGGCGGTTCCGGCGTGTGGGGGCGCAACAGCCTGCTGGTGATGTTCCACAACGAAACCTGGGGCGGCGAAAAGGTGTTCCAGTTGATGGCGAAGCTGGCCGAGAACCCCGCCGCCAACCGCCACCTGCTGGAACTGCTGCAGATCGTGCTCGCGCTCGGCTTCGAGGGCCGCTACCGGGTCATCGACGGCGGGCGCGAGCAGCTCGCCCAGGTGCGCGAGCGCCTGTACGCCATGCTGCGGGAACAGCGCGGCGACTTCGAGCCCCAGCTCTCGCCGCATGCCGCAGGGGTGGAGGCGCGCCGCAGCCTGATGGCGACGCTGCCGATGTGGGTGGTGTTCACGGTGGTGGGGGTGCTTGCGCTGGCGCTCTACCTCTTCCTGTCGCTGCGCCTCAACAGCCACTCCGACCCCGTCTTCGCCCGCATCCAGGCCTTGCGCGTCGAGGCCCCGCCTGCGCCGCCCGCACAGCCTGCGCAGAAGCCGCGACTGAGTGCCTTCCTGCAGCCGGAGATCCGCGCAGGCCTGGTCGCGGTCGATGACCTGGCCGATCGCAGCGTGATCACGATCCGCGGCGACGGTTTCTTCCGCCCGGCAAGCGCGACGGTCGACGACGCGGTGCTGCCGCTGATGAAACGCATCGCCGAAGCACTCAATGCCGTCGAGGGCAACATCCTGATCACCGGCCACACCGACAGCCAGCCGATCCGCAGCGCACGCTTTCCGTCGAACTGGCACCTGTCGCAAGAACGGGCGCAGTCGGTGCAGGCCCTGCTGGCGCAATCCGTGCAGCCGGCGCGGATGCGGGCCGAAGGCCGGGCCGACGCTGAACCGGTCGCCGGCAATGCGACGCCCGCCGACCGTGCCAGAAACCGGCGCGTCGAGATCACGCTCTATGTCGCTGGCGCCAGTCGCTGAATCGACTGCCGAACCGACCGCCGAGCCGACTGGACCCAAAGCATGAAGAAGATACTCGGTTTCCTCACCCACCCGCTGCTGCTGGCCCTCATCGGCTTGTGCGCCGCCGCGGCGATCATCTGGTTCGTCGGCCCGCTGATCGCCATCGGCCGCTTCCGGCCGCTCGAATCCGAAACGGTGCGCTGGATCGCGATCGCGGCTTTGGTGTCCCTGTGGCTGCTGAAGAAGCTGTGGGCGCTGTTCAAGGCCAAGCGAATCAATGCGCAGTTGATGGACGGCCTGCTGGCGAAGGCGCCCAAGGCTGCGCCTGCCGCACCGACGCCCGCCGAGGAGGAAGTCGCCACCCTGAACCAGCGTTTCGAGGAAGCGATCGGGGTGCTGAAGAAGGTGCGCCTGTCCGCAGCCGGCAAGAAGCCGGGCCTCGGCGACCTCGTCGCGCTGAGCGGACGCCAGTATCTCTACCAGTTGCCGTGGTACATCTTCATCGGCGCCCCGGGCTCGGGCAAGACCACGGCGCTGATCAACTCCGGCCTGCAGTTTCCGCTTGCCGACAAGTTCGGCACCGCCTCCATCCGTGGCGTCGGCGGCACGCGCAACTGCGACTGGTGGTTCACCGACGAAGCCGTGCTGCTCGACACCGCCGGCCGCTACACCACCCAGGAATCCGATCGCGAGGTCGACAGCGCCGCCTGGCAGGGCTTCCTGCAATTGCTGAAACGGTCACGCCCGCGGCGGCCGATCAACGGCGTGCTGCTCACCGTCAGCGTGGCCGACCTGCTGCAGCAGTCGGCGGCCGAGCGCGACGCCCAGGCCGACGCCGTGCGCGCACGGCTGCAGGAGCTGCACGAACGCTTCCAGATCCGCTTTCCGATCTACGTGCTGGTGACCAAGGCCGACCTGCTGGCCGGCTTCACCGAATTCTTCGCCGACCTCGGCAAGGAGGAACGCGCGCAGATCTGGGGCACGACGTTTGCCTATGACCCGGACGCGAAGGCCCTGCCGCTGGGCAGCTTCGGGGCGGAGTTCGACCAGCTCGAGCAACGCCTGCTGGATCGGCTGCCCGCCCGCCTGCAGGCCGAGCGCGACCCGGCCCGGTGCGCGCAGATCTTCGCCTTTCCGCAGCAACTGGGCATCCTGCGCCCGATGCTGACGGCCTTCCTCGAGCGCGTGTTCGCCGCATCGCGGTACGAGGAGGCACCGCTGATCCGCGGCATCTACTTCACCAGCGGCACTCAGGAAGGTAGCCCGATCGACCGCGTCATCGGCGCCCTCGCCCGCAGCTTCGGCGTCGAGCGCAAGCTGCCCGCGCCGCCTGCGGGAAGCGGACGCAGCTTCTTCATCACCCGGCTGCTGCGCGACGTCGTCTTCCGCGAGCAGGGGCTGGCGGGCACCAACCTGCGCTGGGAGCGCCGGCGCAACCTGCTGCAATGGTCCGGTTACGCACTGGCGGTGGCGCTGCTGGTCGGGGCAGCCGCCGCGTGGATGACGAGCTATTCGCGCAACACCGCCTACGTCACCGAAGTCGAGGCCCGCCTGCCGGCCATCGCCCGGCAGATCGAAGGCCTGCCGCGCGCGGGGCGCTCGGCGGACGTCGTCGCCCTCATGCCGGTGCTCGACGCGGTACGTCAGGTCACGGTCACGCCCGCCATCGCCAACGGCGTGCCGCTGTCGATGGGCTTCGGCATGTTCCAGGGCGACAAGCTCGGCGCCGCCGCCGAGCAATCCTACGGCCGGCTGCTCGACCAGGCTTTCCTGCCCAGGCTCGCGCTGCGCATCGAGGAGCAGTTGCGCGGCGCCAATGCCAACAACCTCGAATTTGCCTACGAGGCCCTGAAGGCCTACCTGATGCTCAACGACGGCTCCCGCTTCGATGCCGATGCGCTGAAAGCGTGGATCCGCTTCGACTGGGAGCGCTCGCTGCCGCGCGACACGACGCAGGAGCAGCGCGCCGCGCTCGACGCCCACCTCGACGCCCTGTTCGCGCGCGGCGCCCCCGCCAGCCCGGTACCGGCGGACCAGAACCTGATCGCCTCGGTGCGCAACATGCTGGCCCGCTACCCTCTCGCCAACCGCGTGTACAGCCGGCTCAAGCGCGAAGGCGTGGGCAGCGGCATCCCGGAGTTCACCATCGCGCGGGCGGGCGGGCCGTCGGCCCCGCTCGTGTTCACCCGGCTGTCGGGGCAGCCGCTGACCAAGGGCGTCGCCGGCCTGTTCACCTACGACGGCTACCACAAGGCGTTCAAGCGCGAGGCCGAGCGCGTCGCCAACCAGCTCGCCGATGAAGAGCCCTGGGTGCTGGGCCAGAAGGACCCCGGCGTGATCGGGCGACTCGCCGACCCGGCCGCGCGCGCGCGCCTGACCGAAGACGTGCGCCGGCTCTACCTCAACGACTACGCGCGCACATGGGAAGAGTTCCTGAACGACGTCAAGCTGGTGCGGCCCGGCGATCTGCAGCAGACGATCGACGTCGCCCGCCTGCTGTCGGCCCCCGACAACCCCCTGGTGCCCTTCCTGCGCGCCGCGTCGCGCGAGACGACGCTGATCAAGCCGGAGAGCGAGAAGAGCGTGGCCGACAAGGCGGCCGACCGGCTGGCGCAGGAATCCCGCCGGCTGAGCACGATCTTCGGCCCCGACACGCAGGCCCCCGCCGCACCCGCCGACGTGGTCGAGAACATCGTCGATCGGCGTTTCGAGGCCCTGCGGCGCTACGTCACCAGCAGCGCACCGGGCCAGCCTGCGCCGGTCGACGCCGCGGTCACGCTGATGGGCGACCTGCATACCCTGCTCAACGCCACCGACACCGCACTCAAGGCGAAGACGGCGCTACCGCCCTCCGATGTGCCGAACAAGGTGAAGGCCCAGGCGCCGGGCATGCCGGAGCCGCTGCGTTCGGTGGTGCAGAGCCTGGCCGACGTCAGCGCCCGGCTCGCCGGCGGTGCCATCGTCGCCAACACCAACGAGGCCATCCAGACGCAGGTGGGCGATTTCTGCCGCCAGGCGATCGCCGGCCGCTATCCGCTGGTGCGCTCGTCCTCTCGTGACGCCACCCAGGACGACTTCGCCACCCTGTTCGCACCGGGCGGCAAGATGGACCAGTTCTTCCAGCAGAACCTCGCGCCGCTGGTCGACATGTCGACCACGCCGTGGTCCTTCCGCCGCATCAACGACGTCGCCATCGGCGGTCCGGCCGCGCTGATCCAGTTCCAGCGCGCGCAGAAGATCCGCGAGGTTTTCTTCCCCACGGGCGGCCGCACGCCGGGACTGAAGCTGGAGTTCAAGCCCATCGAGATGGACGCCACCATCGACCAGTTCATCCTCGACGTCGACGGGCAGCTCGTGCGCTACAGCCATGGTCCGCAGGTGCCGCAGAGCGTGGTGTGGCCCGGGCCGCGCGGCAGCACGCAGGTCAGGGTGCAGATCCAGCCGGCCGGACCGACGGGCGTCTCGGGCGTCACCACCGAGGGCCCATGGGCCCTGTTCCGGCTGTTCGACAAGGTTGCGATCGCGCCCAGCTCGCAGCCCGAACGCTTCAACGTCACGTTCACCGTCGATGGCCGCCGGGCGCAGTTCGAGGTGACCGCCAACAGCGTGCAGAACCCCTTCCGCCTGCGCGAACTGGAACAGTTCCAGTGCCCATGAGCACAACGGGCATCGCCGGCTGGTACGGCAAGACCGCAAGCTTGGGCGATTTCGCCTCGCGCAGGCTGCCCTCGTCCTTCATCTCGCCGTGGGATGCCTGGCTGCAGGAGGCGATCACGGCATCACGAGACCGACTGGGTGCAGGCTGGCTCGACGCCTACCTCGGCTGTCCGTTGTGGCGTTTCGTGCTGTTCCCGGGCATCTGCGGCAGTGCCACCTGGGCCGGCGTGTTGATGCCCAGCGTCGACCGGGTGGGACGCTATTTCCCGTTCACGATCGCCTGCGAGCTGCAGTCCTTCGCCACCACGGAGCACGAATTCGATCTCTACGCCGACTGGCTCGGACACCTCGAGCGCCTCGCGCTCTCCACCCTGGATACCGCCTGCGACATGCAGCATTTCGACCATGCACTCGCCGCACTGCGTGCGCCCGTCGTCGCCGCGCCGCGGGTGGGTTTTGCGCAGGCGATTCTTGCGGCACTGCTCGACGGCCACTCGACGACGCTCACCCTGCCGTCCGGCGATGAACTGTCCGCCACGCTGATGGCCGCCGGGGCCGCCTTGCTGGCGAAGACGGCTCAGGGCAGTTCGCTGTGGTGGACGGCCGGCGAGCCCGGCAGCGGCGTTCCCGTCCTGGCCTGCCGCGGGCTGCCGGATGCCGCCCGCTTTGCTGCTATGCTGCAGGGGCATTCCCCCGCTCCTGCCTGACAAGACGGCATCCGCCCGGTTCTGCCCATGGCCCTTCCCGACAACGACGCACGCGGCGACAGCGACGACAGGACCGTTTATGCCGGCGCGGTTCCGCCCGCACCGGTGACGAATCCGGCATCAGCAGGCGAGCCGCCCGCCCCTGCCGCGATCCCCCCAGATCGTAGCGACCATGCCGACAACACCCTACCGGCCGGCACCCGGCTGGGGGAGTTCGAGATCATCGGCCTGGTCGGCATCGGCGGGTTCGGCATCGTCTATCTCGCCGAGGATCACTCCCTCGGTCGGCGTGTCGCGCTGAAGGAGTACATGCCCTCGTCGCTGGCCGCGCGCGGCCAGGGGCTGCAGGTCACGGTGAAGTCGCAACGCCACGTCGAGACCTTCGAGGCCGGCCGGCGCAGTTTCGTCAATGAGGCGCGCCTGCTCGCGCAGTTCGATCACCCCGCGCTGGTCAAGGTGTATCGCTTCTGGGAAGCCAACGGCACCGCCTACATGGTGATGCCCTACTACGAGGGACTCACCCTCAAGCGCACCCTGCAGCAGATGAAGGGGCAGCCCGACGAAGCCTGGCTCAGGCGCCTGCTGGCGCCGCTGCTCGATGCGCTGGAAGTCATGCACGCCGCGCAGGTCTATCACCGCGACATCGCCCCGGACAACATCATGCTGCTGTCGGGCGAACGCCCTCTGTTGCTGGATTTCGGCGCCGCACGCCATGTGATCAGCGACATGACGCAGGCGCTGACGGTGATCCTGAAGCCGGGTTATGCGCCGATCGAGCAGTACGCGGAGATGCCCGAACTCAAGCAGGGCGCGTGGACGGACATCTACGCGCTGGCCGCCGTCGTACACCTCGCCATCGTCGGCAGGACACCGCCGCCTGCCGTCGGCCGCGCGGTGAATGACACGATGCAGCCGCTCGCGCAGCAGCTCGCCGGACGCTATTCGGACGCCTTCCTGCGCGCCATCGATCGCGGGCTGGCGGTCCAGCCCAAGGACCGGCCGCAGACCGTGGCGGAATTCCGTCGCCTGCTCGGCCTGGACCACGCCTCAGCGATGACCGCGCCGACATCACCGGCGGGCGGTTCTCCGGCACACGCGGCCGCGCGCATCGGCGATGCCGGCAAGCCCCCGCGGAGCCCACTGCTGATGGCGGGAGTCGTCGTCGCACTGGCCCTTGCCGCCGGCGGATACTGGCTGAGCCAGCGGCCGGCGACACCGACAGCGGCGCGGGCCCCCGAGGCGCCCGCGGCCCCACCGGCCAGCGACACGGCACGGGCGACGCCCTCTGCGCCGGACGCGATCGCGCCCGTGGCGACACCGGCCACGGTGCCCGCCGGCCCGTTCAATGCGCTCGACGAAATCGACCGCATCTTCCAGCAACGCGATCGCGATCACAGCGTCACCGTGGCCCTGGAGAAGGCGCAGGTGCGCATCGGCCGCGACCGCCTGAGTTTCCGCGTGAGTTCGTCGAAGCCCGGCTACCTTTACGTGCTGATGGTGGGCACGGACAAACAGCACTTCTACAAGCTCTTTCCCAATGCGGTGGATACGCGCAACCGCATCGCCGCCGGCCAGTCGATCGCGCTGCCGCGCAGCGGCTGGGTCATGGTGGCAGGCGGGCCACCGGGCGCGAATCAGTTCGTTGCGGTGGTCAGCGCAAACCCGAGGGATTTCGCCGACACCGGCCTGGTCGCGGTGGACCCCTTCGCCGAGTTTCCGCTCGACTCCGCCGCATCGATCGTCGCGGCGCACCCGGGAACGCAATCGCCCTTCCTCGGCAAGCCCGTATGCCCGAAGGGCGCGACTGCGTGCTCGGACGCCTACGGCGCCGCCGCCTTCACGATCGAGGAAACCGACTGAGGCTGCTGCCCGGCGGCAAACGCTCAAGCTCGCGCTGCAGGCGGGCGCCCCCGCCGGACCGCCCGCCATGCCGCATCGACCGGGAAGTCAGCGATCGCAGGAACTCACTCACGCACGGTGAGGATGGTCACCCGACGATTTTCCGGCGCAGCCGGGCGCGCGGGGTTGGCCAGCTCGGTGTCGCCCTTGCCGACGGGCTTGAGGCGGTCACGCTGGATGTGATGACGCGTCGTCAGGTATTCCACCACGCTCTCCGCACGCGCCTGCGACAGTTGCAGATTGCGTTCGTGACTGCCGCGCGGATCGGCATGGCCTTCGACCGAGAAGCTGAAATCCGCGAGTTTTTCGGCCTGCAACGCACGCGCGACGATGTCGAGCTTGGACTGCGCATCCGGCGTCAGCTCTGCCGAGTTGGTCACGAAGGTGATCAGCAGCGAAGCGCCGGGCCGCTTGGCGGCCGTCACTGCCGGCGACTTTTCACCCGGCTTCGCCAGCGCCTTGTCGCGCTCGACGCGGATGCTGCGGGTGCGGATCTCCTCGGGTTCGGGGGTCAAGGCCTCGATGAGGTTCTTCTCATTGAGGTTCTTGCCCTTCAGGATCTCCTGGGCATGGAGCCCGGTTGCCAACGTCGCGCACATCAGCGCTGCCGCAACATGGCACGACACGATCGACATCTTCATGGTCCTTCTCCTCGCGGCTCATCCAACGACCTTGATCTGCGTATCCTCGGTCGGGTCGCCCACCCACACCGCGATCGCGCTGTAATTGTCGTGACCACTGCGTGCGTGCGCCAGCACCTCGGCCTCCAGCGCCGCCAGCCACGCCTGCGCGCTGGCACTGCCGGCGAGCAGGCGCTCCATCACCGACTCCTCGACGTATTCCCACAGCCCGTCGCTGCACAGCATGAAGACATCGCCATCGCGCACCGGTTCGCCCGCCGGCGGAACCTCCGGCTCGACATCTTCGGGCGAGCCCAGCGCCGCCAGCAGCACCCCGCGCTGCGGATGCCGGCGCAACATTGCCGCATCGCCGAGGCCGGCATCGATCATGCTCTGCATCACGCTGTGATCGCGCGACTGGAAGCGCACGTGGCCGCTGCGGAAGCCGTAGATGCGCGAATCACCGACATGGCCCCGGCATGAGATGCGCCGCTCCCGATCGATCGTCAGCACGGCCACGGTCGCCCTCATGTCCCGCAGGCGCGGCTCGGATTGCTGTTCGTCCAGCAACACCGCATGTGCCCGGCGGATGAGGCCGGACACCGTCGCGGGTGAACCCTCGGGCAAGGCCGCGAACTCGCTCACGATCGTACCGACGACGATCTTGGAGGCCACGTCACCGCCACCGTGCCCACCCGCACCATCGGACAGCACCCAGCAGCAGCCCGCATCCGAAGTCCAGTAGCCGCACGCGTCCTCGTTGCCTGGCCGCCCGCCCGCCCTGGACAGCACCGCGATGTCGAGCTTCATGACTGCCTCGCGCATGTCATCGTCGTCATGCGTCGCGCGCCTTCAGGCGCTCGACCTGCTCCTCGTAGGCGCGCAGGAACTCGCGGCCGAACAGGGCATGAAAATCGTCCTCGGCCTCGCTCGCGATCTCGCGATAGAGCTCGGTGTAAAGATCCCAAAGACGCGCGCGACGATTCATCGGCAGCAGACTGTCCAGCATCGACTTGCCGCTGAGGCGCTGCTCCAGCACCGCCGGGTCGAAGCGGTGCAGCACGCCGGCGAGCGCCGCCCGCATGCCCGCCATGAAGCCCAGCTCGTGCGAACGCAGATCGTCGTAGGCGTCGCGCATCGCCTCCACCGGCGGCAGGAATCCCTTGCCGCGCGGCGCGAGCAGATGCGCCAGCGCCGCCTCCGCATTGGGCGAGAACTTCAGCGGATTGTTGTCGCGGCTGACGATCATCGTCACCTCGGCGCGCACCTCGCGCTTGGTCACCGCGCGCGCCAGCAGCAGGGCGAGCGTGCCCTCGGTGGCCTCGCGCAGCAGCCGACCGACCGCCTCCATCGTTGCGGGCGTCAAGCCCTGCGGCAGCGCCAGATCGGGCATGCCGAGGCCGTTCAGGAAGGCGCGGAGCAAGGCTTCCTCGCCTTCGCTCACTGCGCCCGAGACCGTTTCGACGGGTGCTGGGACAGCTGCGTGGAACTCGGCCCCGGGCGCCGCACCGGCTGCCACGTCGCTCACTGCAGCTTGTCGGGGCGGCAGCCCAAGAGACACTTCGATGTCGACGCGCGGCCGAACGTCGACCGATGCGTCCTCGCCCCGACGAGGCGCCTCCACGCGTCGGCCTGCCCGTTCGCTGCCACCTTCGCGCCCACGTTCGCCGCCAACCTCCCCGGCCTGCTCCCACGACAGGAAGGCATCGTCAGGCAGCACGGCTGCCGGCGGCCGGTAGGCGCCCTGAACTTCGGGCACCCGGTCGGGCACAGGTGCCGGCTCCGCCGCCTGCGGTCGCACGCCGGCCAGTGCTGCCAGCGGTTCGACCACCTGCCCGCCCCGCTCCTCGCCCGGCGGCGGCGCGGCGAGCGCACTCCCCGCCAGCGGATCCTTCCCGCTCGCAGGCGCCGAAGCTCCGAGCCCGAACATCGTGTCGATGCCCGGACCCGACACCGACTCGCCGCTCGGCCCGAAACCCAGATCGTCGAGCGCCGTCGATGCCGGCGGCGTTTCCGCGGGACGCGGCGCAAAGGGATCGGCGAAGGGATCGAAATCGTCCGGGATCAGCGCGCCGGGCCGAGCGGGAGTAGCCGCGGGCGATGGCGAGCGTCCCGCGCCAGTCGCCTCCCGCTCGATCTTTGCGGAAGGCTCGGCGAATACCGCGAACGGATCGTCGGACAGGCGGGACGGCGGCGCCGACGCTGCCGGCGTCGCCTCGCGTGCGCTGGCCAGCACGCCGGCGAAGGGGTCCTCGCGCGCCGCGGGCTTCTCCCCCGCCCCGAACAAGCCGAGCGGGTCGTCCACCGGCGCCGCGCCGGCCTCCTGCTGCGCAGCCCTCTGCGCGACCGCAGCGCCCGTCACCTCGAGCACATATCCGCCGATGGTGACGAGGTCGCCCGGGCGTATCGTGGCTGCGCCGCCGTTGGCCACCGATTGCGCCTCCACCTCCAGCGCGTTGGCACCCACATTGACGATTTCGAAGCCACTGCTGCGCCACACGATGCGCGCCTGCAGCCGGGAGACATGACGCTCGGGGTCGGGCAGCACCAGTTGGTTCGTATCCGAGCGCCCGATCGTGCCGCCCAGTTCGTCGAACTCGAAACCGATCGGCTGCGCAGGCGCCTGACCATTGAAGGACACGACCCGGATCATGATCATTGCTGAAGCCCCTGGAAGTATCGCCGTCGCCACGCCCTCGCGACTCGCTTCAATTATGGCACGCGGTCGATTCCTGCAATGGCGGCCGGCACAGAAAACGCGGCCACTCCGCCTCCCAGCAGCAACGGTGATCGAAGCCCGGAACCTCGACCACGCGAGCACCCGGATCGCGCTTCGCATAGCCTTGCACCATCGCCGGCGTAATGGTGCGATCCTCCGAGCCGACGTAATGAAGCTGAGTGATCGCCGACGGCAAGGGCGCGCCCGCTGCCGGATTCAACGACCCAACGAGCGGAGAAAAACCATGCTCGCGGGACCAGGCAGCGACGTCGAGATTTCCCGCGATCGTCACCACCGCGCGCGTCTGCGGCAGACGCGGGGCCATCAGCATGACGATCGCCCCACCGCCGCTGTGGCCGATGAGCACGACCTCGTCGAAGCCGTGCGACGCGGCGAATTCCTGCACGGCGCGCGCCATGCTCGCCACCACGCGCTCGCCATAGCGTTCGTGCGTCCACTGCAGCGGCTGACAGCGTTGCGGGCCATCGACCTCGAAATGGCAGGGTCGTCCGACATACAGGGCAGGGCCCGGATCTCGGGCCATGAGGCGCAGGGCGACCGGGTCGCGCGGGGTCGGATCGGCAGCCACGAACTGGCCGGCCAGCCACGGGCTTCCGTCATGGTCCACATAGACATGCAGTCGCCGGCCGCCTTGCCCCGCCCGATACTGGCTCCAGTGCCGGAAGCCTTCGCCCTGAAGCACGACAGGCTCGAGGCCTGCAGCGCGCGCGAACCGCCCTGCCTGCTCGGTTGGCGTGGCGCAAGCGCCGATCAGACAAGCGGCGGCGACGCGGATCAGCCACTGCCGCTCCGCGCCGCCGCGCCGCACCCGACAGCCTCGCTCAGAATTCCAGGCGCACACCGACGGTCAGGCTTGTGCTGGTCGTGTCGCGCAGTCCGACCACGGTATCGATGTTGGCAAAGGCGGACACGCCGGATGGAAAGACGCTGGTGAGTCCGGCGCGCAGGGTGAAGTAGTCACGATCAGGATGCGCGGTCGGAATCGTGAAGAAGGTATTGAACGGGTCATGCGTGTATTTCGCCACGATGTTCTCGTTGTTGTTCTGGAACTCGTGATTCCACTCGATCGCCGCATACGGGCTGATGACGCCCGACTGGACACTGATTGCCTTCGTGATCTGCGCGCCGATCGCGCTTTGCAGCGAATTCACCGAACGCGATTTCACGTCCAGCCCCAGGCTGCTCCGCGACTCGCGTTCGGTGAAACCATCGATCCCCAAGTGCGCGTAGCTCAGGCGCGCGAAGGGCGTGATCGTCATGCTGTCCCGGCTCCAGTCGTAGCCGGTAGCGATCGACGCCGTGTACTGATCCGCATTGGTGCTGCCCTTTGCCGTGGTGTCGAAGCCGCTGACGCCCGTCGTGCTGGGCACCAGAATGCGACGCGCGCTGTCGAAATCGACCTTGGTGTAGCCGACGAAGCCCTCGACGTAGGCCTTGCCGAACGAATGCGACCCATACAGGCTGACACCGGCGTTGTTCGATTCGACGTCGCCCAGCCCGTTGTCGAAGTCCGCCTTGGTGTGCGCATAGCTCAGGGCAATGCCGGCGACGGTGGAATCGCTGAAGCGGTAGTCGACGCCAGCGGTGACGCCCACATCATGGAAGTCGAAGCGATCCTCCAGTGCCGATCGGTCCCGGGTCCCCCAGTTGTAATGCCCCTGCACGAAGCCGCTCCAGGGCCCGCCGGGACCGGAATCAGCGCTGGCGCCGCCGCCGCGGGTCCCGGCCGGCAGCATTTCGGACAACAGCACCGGTTGCCCGTTGAGGTCGAATCCGGAACTGGCCAGCGGGCCGCCGCCTGCACCACGGCGCAGCGCCAGCAGCCGCGCACCGATCGGCGCATTGCCGGCAAAGGTGCGGCTACGGTTCTGCGCGTTCATCTCCTCCGGCGACACTCCCTGCAGCGCCGCGCGCAGGCCGGATTCGGTCAATCCGAGGCTCTGCCCGGAAGGGCCGCTGTGCTGCAGGCCATTGCTCGTCTGCACCAGCTTGCGGCATGAGCTCAGCAGCAATTGTTGTTCCGCGGTCAGCGACGACGACTGGGCCCCCATCTTCGGACAGATCGTCTGAATGGTACCGGCCACCGGTGCCTGTACCGGCGTCATGCCGGATACCGCATTGAGATCGGCGTTTGCGCAAGAGGCGTAGAAAAAACCGGCCGACACGGCCAGCAGCGACGGAAGCGACCCGCGGGTCGCCTGGATGCTCTTCATGGCAGTTCTCCCTGGAGGGACCGAGTTTGATCCGAACGTGGTTGGGGCACGTCCCCTGCATTAAAGACAAGATTCGCCGTTTTTCAACGCGCTGGCACCCTCGGGATCCCCCGCTGTGGCCGGGCCGAAGCCAGCGCGGGCTCGCCAGAAGACGGTCGGGATGCTATAGAAAAAGTGTCCCGCCCACGGTTCGCACCGGGCCTGCGCGCGCGCCGACACTTGCCGCCGAGACAGCATGTCTGCCGGCGGCGTCGATTTGCGCAGCAAGGTCGTCACCCGCCGGACCGCGGGCTGGGCTCGAACTCGCAGGGGTGAGGTCATGTTTCTCACGAACCAGTTGCGCAAATGCGCCCTCGCCGGCCTGTGGCTGCTTGGTTCGTCGCTCGCCCCGTCCCCGCTCCTCGCCGAGATCAGTTCCCCTTCCCCCGCGCAACTGGCGCTGGCGCAACGCGAAGTCGACAAGCTGCTGGTCGTCGACTGCCTCTTGCCCGGCCAGGTCCGCCGCCTCGGCACGCAACTGACCTATCTGAGCGCCCGGCGCCCGGCCAAGCTCAGCGCCGACGAATGCGCCCTGCGCGGCGGCGAGTACGTGATGTACGACCGTGCCGATCTCGGCACCGCGTTGTCGTCGTGGCTGCCCCTTGCCAACAAGGGCGATCCCGAGGCACAGACCTACGTCGGCGAACTCTACGAGCGGGGGGTCGGCGGCGAGGCCCCGCGCTACGCGGACGCTGCGCAGTGGTACCGCAAGGCGGCCGACCAAGGCTACGCGCGGGGCATGATCAACCTCGGCTTTCTGTACGAGAAGGGCTTGGGCGTCGCGCGCGATCCGGCCGTCGCACTGGCCTGGTACCGCAAGGCGGCCGGGCTGGGCGACGCCATCGCGCTCGAAGGCGGAGATCGCGCCAACAGCGAAGCGGAGTTGCGCAAGCTGCGACGCGAACTCGAAGACACGCGCCGACAGCTCGACGACGCGCGCAGGCAGCTCGACAAGGAGCGGAACAACTCGCAGAGCGAGTTGCGCCTGCTCGAGGAACGCATCCGCCAGGCACAAGAATCAGGAGACCGCGACACTGCCGCACGACTCGGTGCGCAACTGCATGACCGCGAGGCTGAACTCGAGCGGCGGGGCCGCCAGGTCGCCGAGCTCTCTTCGGCCGCCGAAGGTTTTCGCCGCCAGCTTGCCGCACTCGAAGCCGAAACCGCTACGCTGCGTGACCAATTGAGCCAGGCGCGCACGCAACTGAACGACAGCCAGGTCGAGCTCGCCGCGCGCCAGGCCAACGTGCAGGAAACGGAGCGTCGCCTGCAGGCGATGCAGGCCCAACTTGCTCGACAGAAGGATGCCGCTGGCAACGCGGACGCCGAGGCATCCCGCCGGCTCGAGGCGCAGTTGCGCCTCAGCGAGCAGGAACTCGTCCGTCAGCGCCAGGACATCGCCCGCGTCGAACGCGAGGCCGCCGACTACAAGAGTCGCCTGCAGGCACTCGAGGCGCGCAATGCGCAGGCGGCGCAGGCGGCCGCGGCACCGGTGGCCGTCGCCATCGCACCACCGAGCATCCAGTTGATCGATCCTCCGGTCATGACCACGCGCGGCCCCATCCTCGTCAAGATCCGCGGCAGCCTCAAGGCGCGCGAACTCGTCGGCAAGGTGACCGCGCCTGCCGGCCTGTTGTCCTTCACGGTGAACGATGCAACGCAACAGGTCGATAACCAGGGACTGTTCAAGACCGAGGTTCCCGTGCGCGCGGCGAACACACCGGTCAGCCTCGTCGCAGTCGACCGCAACGGCAAGCGCGCCGACCTCGAATTCAGCCTCGTGCCCGAGGGCGTGGAGCTTGCGCCCGCTCCGCCACCCGCACCGTCACCGATCCCCGATATCCAGTTCGGCCGTTATCACGCGCTGGTGGTGGGCAACCAGGACTATCGTCAGTTGCCGAAACTCGACACGGCGATCGAGGATGCCCGGGCGGTCGGCGATCTGCTCGCCGGCAAATACGGGTTCAAGGTGACGCGGCTCACCAACGCCACCCGCTACGAGTTCCTGTCCGCGCTCAACAAGCTGCGCGCCGAACTCACCGAACACGACAACCTCGTCATCTACTACGCAGGCCATGGCGAGATCGACCGCGCCAACCAGCGCGGCCACTGGCTGCCGATCGACGCCGAACCCGACAGCGACGCCAACTGGATCTCCAACGTATCGATCACCGACATCCTCAACGCGATGTCGGTCAAACACGTGCTGGTCATCGCCGACTCCTGCTACTCGGGCACCCTCACCCGCTCCTCGATCGGCCAGCTCGACGTCGGCGTGTCGCCCGAAGCGCGCACCAAGTGGCTGAAGGCCATCGTCCAGTCCCGCACCCGCACCGTGCTCACTTCCGGCGGCGTGCAACCGGTGCTCGACGGCGGCGGCGGCAAGCACTCGGTGTTCGCCAAGAGCCTGCTCGAAGTACTCACCGAAAACAGCGAAACCCTGGAGGCCCAGCGCCTCTACCGCGAAGTCGCCGCCCGGGTCCTCGACCGTGCCAGCCACTTCCAGATGGACCAGCGGCCGGAGTACGCTCCGATGAAGTTCGCGGGGCATGAGTCGGGGGATTTTCTGTTCGTGCCAACGACGCTCGTTGCTGGTCGCTGAGCACGAGCTTCTGGCAATTGGTGTCCGCCGCCCCGCCCGACCGTCGCATCGGATGAGCAGCGCCCAATCAGCCTGCATGCCTCGTGCGTACTCCAGGCGTGCATCGAGCCATGACATCCTGCTTCAAATGCTCGGAACCGGTGCTAGAGTAAAGCCATAAGCATCTGTGCGCCGGCGGGCTCCTTCGGCTCGCGTTCGCGTCAACCAACTAGAACCGTTACGCTCAGATCATTCAACAAGCGCGTAGCGCACTTGCTCGACATCATCATCGCAACCGTCGCTGAGGGGAGCGTTGGTCATCGTGTTCGTTTCGGGGGAAGGCCGGAACTTGCGCTTTGCTGGAGGGGGAGTACGCGCCGTTCGGGCGATCCTCCTTGTGTTGTGCTGCGCGCTTGTTTCCTTTGCCTGTCCGGCCGGCTCGCAGGAGCGCGCCATCAAGACGGCAACTGCCGTCCCAGTGGAGATCGCTCCCACGCGCAAGCGGGTCGCCCTCGTCATTGGCAATACGGCATATCGCTCACTCGTTCCGCTGCCAAACGCCATCAACGATGCCAGCGACGTGTGCGCTGCCCTGAAGAGCATCGGCTTCAGGACAACCTGCCTTGCAGATGTGACGACTCGCCGGCAACTTCGCGAGGCGATCCAGACCTTTGCCGCGGACGCTGCCGCTGGCGCCGAAACCTTCTTCTTCTACGCCGGCCACGGGATCCAGTCCAACGGCGAGAACTACCTTATTCCAACGGAGGCGCAGATCCTGACGGAAGCCGACATCGATTACGAAGGCGTCGGCGTCGGCTACCTGCTGCAAAGCCTCGAACAGGCGCGCAGCTATCCGAACGTGATCATCCTGGATGCCTGCAGGGATAACCCCTTCGGGCGGAATGCCCGCTTCCGGGTCGAAAAGGGTCTCGCCCGACTCGACCCCCCGATTGGCACCGTCCTCGCCTATGCGACCGCCCCCAACAAGACCGCCCTGGACGGCACCGGACGTAACGGCCTCTTCACCAAGCATCTGCTTTCCCGCATGACCGAGTTCGGCATTCAACTCGACGAAATGCTGCGTCAGGTTGCCAAGGGTGTCGAAGACGAAGCGCGAAGCGCCTATCGAGTCGAACAGGTTCCCTACCGCAGTTCCTCCTACTCGGCTTCATATTGCCTGGCCGGATGTGACGATCCCAAGCTTCAGGACCGTGTCAAGGAGATCGAAGCGCAGAGAAACGAGCTCAATCACAAGCTCGAGCAGATGTCCGTCGAGAATGCCCGACTCAAAGCCCAGGCACAAAGCGGTGCCGATGAAATCACCCGCCTTGAACAGCACATCTCCCGTCTCACCGCCGATGAAACCACAAAAGGCGCATCGAACAGCAATGTGCGCCTGGAGCTGGAGCGCGCTCGATCAGAACTTGCCGCAATGAAATTCGAGCAGACCCGGCGCGACACCATAGAGCGCGAGAATCAAAAGCGCATGACGGAACTCGAAGGATTGCGCGCCGAGCTGCAGCGGCAAGCCGCAGAGATCGACGAATACCGTCGCAAGATCCGTGAACTCGAAATCTCCAGGGAGCGAAGCCGTGGGCTCGACGACTCCTCGCAGCCCTCACGAGACGCACCTCGAAAACCGGCCGTCATCGTACCCAGTTTCTAGTCATCCCGTTTTTTCGTCGCGTGTGCAGTGCCATTGATCGAGAGGAGAAGGATCATGAATCGTATGCTCGGAATCGCCGCTGGGATTGGCTTGGGAATGATCTCGGCTACCCCGTCCATTGCGCAGACGGCAGGTGCGCCTGCAGACACGTCCGCCACGCACACCGTCGCGACGGTCGGGGACGTTCAATTCTTTGCCGGCATCCGGCTCTGGGCAAACGAGTGGGATTTCAGCTCACTCAGCGCGCGGCGGGCTGTCGACCCATCCAATCCATCCAACGTCGTGCTACGCGACGAAGTCGTGTCCGACGTCAGCGATGTCAAATTCGTTCCCATGCCCACATTCGGCGCGCGGTATGGCAACTTCCTGGGCTCGATCACCTATTTCGTGCCGACATCCTATTCTGTCAAAGGAGTCCTCTCGCGGGACGTCAAACGCAGCGAACTCGACGTGACGGCCGGCTATTTCGTCCTGCCCTCGCTGCTGCTCTCAATCGGCTACAAACACGCCAAGGTCGACCGCCTGATAGAAGGTCTGGACTCGGGACAGGACATTTCGGCAATCCTGCTAGGGCTGAGCGCCAGCGCTCCGCTCTCGGACCGCCTCTCCCTCTACGGAAACTTCGCCTACGGACTGGGCCGCCAGAAATCCGATTCACCGGATCCTCGTGGAAAGGACAGATACTCTTCCACCTACGCGATTGGCGAGGTCGGTCTTAGCTACCGCATACTCGAAGGCCGCGCCGGCATGTTCGTCAAATCCCTGACGGGCTCGATCGGCTATCGCGCCCAGAGCTATACGACCAAAGATGTCGGCCTGGGAACCTATGCCATGGCAAACCCCAACGTCCCGATCGCAACCACGACGCGCGACGTACAGACGTCGACAAACGGTGTCGTCGTCGCTCTGGTCGCGTCGTTCTGAGCCGCTGGGTACCTAGAAAAGCGCCGGACTGAGCAGTGATCTCTTTTTCGCATCACTGATAAAAGCAGTCATTGCCCAGAAATCGGCGTCCTTTCGGGGTACCCACTAACCTGTCAACGTGAAGCAACAATGCAATCCATTGAAAGGACTTCCGGGGGAGCTCAACCCTTGCACTGCCGTCAACACAACGGAAGTCGTCAGGCAACTTTGGACTCATTTCTGAAAATTATTGACCAATGACGCCCATGCACCCTGCGTTTATTCCCTCAATAATGCGACGAAAGACGAAACACATCAGGTGCGTCTGCATATAAATCCGGGGAGACCCTCATGAGCAATAACCTTCGATATAGCATTAGCGATGAAATGCTATATGGCTCCATTGGCGGAAAATCATTTTCAATGAAGGCCTACTCAGGCGGGGGGAGGGGAAGCACTGCAAACATGGAGTTATGCGACCTTAGGCACTGGAGCAGTCAAAAGAAGGCACCACCTGCATTCTCACGTTCGGATCGAGGCGGACCATTACCGCCCGGACACTATCTCGTCAATTACTATGGCGTACACGAGCATCTTGGAAGGTGTGCAGAACTTTCTCAAACTCTAACTTCATTACTTTATTCCGACCCCTTCTCGTCGATCGGACTGTCAGTGACGGAACGTTCCGGCTTCTTCATTCATGGTCGCGGTCCAAAAGGAAGTGACGGATGTATCGTTCCTGATAAGGCTACAGACCTAAGAGCGCTTCTGGATGCCATTGAATCATCGCCATCCCCGATTCTTCTTACCGTTTATAGCGAAGGTATGAACGCAGAGAAAATCGATGCAGCAAGGTTCTTTGGAAATGTTGGCTGATACAAGGTCGCTCGCAACGTCGCAGTGGTATCCAATGCTTCTGTCCCGCTGGCAGTGACTCCGCGCGCTCGCGGCAGACGTCGAAAGAAAAAAATCGGCGTTGCCGTAGCGACGAGAAAAGCGGAGCACCTCGAGGAGGCAGTTCCCTAGAGTTCATTAGGCTACGTAGGCGATCATGACTAAGAATCAAAAGCAGGACAACGCGGCGACCAAAGCCCCACACGTCAGCAAGAAGGAATACAAGCGGACCCTCCACGCCCTGCAGATTGAACTGGTGAAGCTGCAGCGCCACTTCATCAAGTGCAACGACAGGATCCTGGTGATCCTCGAAGGCCGCGACGGCGCCGGAAAGGACGGCACGATCAAGCGCATCGTCCAGCACCTCAGCCCGCGCGAGACGCGCGTGGTGGCGCTTGGCAGGCCATCCGATCGTGACCGTGGCACCTGGTACTTCCAGCGCTATGTTCCTCATCTGCCGGCGTCGCAGGAATTCGTGCTGTTCAACCGGAGCTGGTACAACCGTGCCGGTGTCGAGCGGGTCATGGGCTTCTGCAGCGAGGCGGAGTACGACGAGTTCATGGAGACCGTTCCCGATTTCGAACACATGCTCGTCCGCTCCGGCATCAAGCTGTTCAAGTACTACCTCGACATCAGCCAGGCGGAACAGAAGAAGCGCCTGCAGGACCGGCGCAAGGACCCGCTCAAGCAATGGAAGATGAGCCCCATCGACGCGGAAGCGCTCAAGCACTGGGCCGACTACAGCCAGGCCCGCAACGAGATGTTCACGCGCACGCATACGCTGCCAGCGCCCTGGACGGTGGTGCGCACGGACAACAAGGAGGTCGCCCGCATCAACCTCATCAAGGATCTGCTGATGCGGCTGCACTACGATGGCAAGGATCGCGACCTGGTCCTGCCGAATCCGGAGGTTGTGTTTGCGTATGACGAGGCACATCTAACGAGCGGAATGCTGGCGAAGTAAAGCGATACGGCATCCATCATTCGATTGCGGCCGCCCACCTTCAGGCGATGATGCCTATCCCGTGGCGTGTCAGAGTTGCCGGTGATTCAACCACCACGACACGATGCCGAATATGGCAGCCATCAAGAGCCAGGTTCGTGTCGCAGCATCCGGCTTGCCTCGCGACCTCAACCAGCGCGCAGCAGCCAGCAGGACAAGAATCACCGCGATGACGGGGAACAGGTTCCGCGGCTCGAACATCAGTTCATCCTCTCCAGCAGCCGCTTCTGCCGCCACGCCGGAGCGGCGCAGTTGAACAGCGGCGTGCCCGGCCGCAGCAGGCACAGGTATTGCGCGGCCGCGATGCGCTGCCGCTGGTAGCCGTCCTTCAACACCTGCAGGCAATGTGCCCATGAGGGTGGAGCGCCCATGAAGTAGCGCACGCCCGGCTGAAAGCGCTGCGAGTTCGCCACCCACCACGCGTGCACTTTGGCCTGATCGGGCCAGGGCAGGCCATCGTCCTCGTCCATCGACACATCCTCGTCCTCGGGATTGTCATTGGGACCCGACTCGAAGTGTTCCGGTGGCTTGCGCTCAAGATCAAGCCAGGCGAGGTCGAGGCCGGTGATGAAGCTGAACGACTCGCCCGCCAGGCGCGCGAGCTTGTCGTCGGACATCAGGCCGATCAGCCATGGGATGCGCTCCGCATCCCATGCAAAACCCACCGCCCGAATCAGGAGACGCACGTCCTCACGCTGGCTAGCCACCTGTCTCATCAATTCACTCGCAGACGCGGGATCCGCAGCGAAAAGTGTCAGCGCGAGTGCGCCCAAACGGAACGGCCCCGGCCGCAGCGCGGTCTCCCGAAGAACCGTCAGCGCCACACCACGATCGCCAAGCAACACCGCCGACTGTGCCGCACGAAACCGGCATTCCATGTCGCCATCCTTGAGCGCAGAAGCCAGCGCCGGCAGCAGGTCCGCGCGCCCTACTTCGCCGGCACACCGCAAGGCGCGGGCACGCAATGCCGGTTCCGGGGACACGATTGCACCCGCCAATATCGGACCAGGATCCACCCGATGCAGTGCGCAGGCGGTGATCCCAATGCGCTGCCGGAACAAGTCAGGACTGGTTAGCAGGCTGGTAACGACTCCCTTCAGGTCCGTCGCCGAGACCCAGCCAAACGCCGAGACGAGGCCGGTCAGTGCTTCGGGCAGCGCGGCCGCAAGCGCCAGCGCTTTGTCGAGGCTATCGACCTTCCGCACATCGAGGGCGCGCACGGCGGCGAAAAAAAATTCGCCGGTACCCGGCGATTCGAGCGCCGCATCGCATAGCCGCGAACCGAATTCACCCGCTACCGCCAAGCCGTCGAGATGCGCGGCAATCCGGTCGTCCAGCCGTCGCAACTGGAGCAGTTTCACATGTGGGGCGGCGATCAGAACGGAGCGTACCTGGCGCAGGTGCGCGGCTTCGCTGGCGTGCTGCTGCACGACAATTGCGATGGAGCGGGAAGGAGTGGCTGCCATAGTTTACTAACTTTTCAATAAGTAGAGTCATTCCAGGATATAGCGGCACTCTGGCTGCCTGAAGAATGACTTCACGAGTTCAGGGAGTTTCTGGATGCTGCGCAATGCGCCGAGTGCGAGCCGCTTCATCTCGTCGGCGCTCTCGACCAACAGGCGCGAAACCCTCCGCTTCACATGAGCCCAGACCGTTTCATCCGGGTTCAGATGCGGCGAGTACGGCGGCAGATAGAAGAGCTTGAGCTTGCCGCCCAAGCCCTCGAC
>JAFEFC010000030.1 GCA_018240785.1 Pseudomonadota bacterium
AGGCGCGCACCTGCATGGAGCGCATCGCTGCGATGCCGGATCGCGTGCGGTCGTATTTCAGCCATGAGTACGTTCAGTACGCTCAGTAAATTCGCTATTTGATTGCCGAGTTAATAATCCCTTTCATATCAGGGCATCAGTTCGAACATTCTCAGATCCAGATGACGCTCGATCTGGATACGTCTTAATCCCTTTCATATCAGGGCATCAGTTCGAACCACAAGGAAGCGGAATGCACAGGCTGATGTGCGCGTCTTAATCCCTTTCATATCAGGGCATCAGTTCGAACTCGTTGATCCTGATGGAGCAGCGCGAAACGATGGGTCTTAATCCCTTTCATATCAGGGCATCAGTTCGAACACAACGCATGACGAAGAAACAAGGAAATTGATAGGTCTTAATCCCTTTCATATCAGGGCATCAGTTCGAACTGATCCGGCGCGTTCACGGACTCACCTTGTCCGAGTCTTAATCCCTTTCATATCAGGGCATCAGTTCGAACCCTCCGCAGTCGCTGAAGCGGAAGTGATCGAGCGTCTTAATCCCTTTCATATCAGGGCATCAGTTCGAACCTCCGCACAGTGGAGTCGCTTTGTTGAGCAAGTGACGTCTTAATCCCTTTCATATCAGGGCATCAGTTCGAACCTGATCTGTCTGCTGCTTGCTCCGAGCAAGCGCTGTCTTAATCCCTTTCATATCAGGGCATCAGTTCGAACGCGGGGAGGGTGGTGCACCCGCCGGTGGGCTGCTGTCTTAATCCCTTTCATATCAGGGCATCAGTTCGAACACGTCGCACGGCAATGGATCGAACCCCATTGAACGTCTTAATCCCTTTCATATCAGGGCATCAGTTCGAACGACAGAGCTCCACGCTCTTGGTGCAGCGCAGAGGTCTTAATCCCTTTCATATCAGGGCATCAGTTCGAACCCACGTCTGCAGCAGAAGCGGTCAAGGCGTGGCGTCTTAATCCCTTTCATATCAGGGCATCAGTTCGAACAAGCTGGTTTGGTAGGCTATTTTATTCTAAGGAGTCTTAATCCCTTTCATATCAGGGCATCAGTTCGAACCAAAGCTAAAAAGCTGATGGCTTCCATCATCGGGTCTTAATCCCTTTCATATCAGGGCATCAGTTCGAACTGCCATTCCCCGCATTGTGCAGTACGCAGTCGACGTCTTAATCCCTTTCATATCAGGGCATCAGTTCGAACAAAACTATCTGCAATGGGTAGAGTTCTGCGCTGTCTTAATCCCTTTCATATCAGGGCATCAGTTCGAACGGGCACGGTGCGCTTCGAGCACATGCACGACCACAGTCTTAATCCCTTTCATATCAGGGCATCAGTTCGAACTGCTCGCTTCGGAAAGCGTTTTGGATTCAATGCGCTGGAAGGCGGTTTCACACTCGGTGCGGCAAGGTCGGGAGCGGATTGTCACCAGGGTGGGTCATTGCGTGCGGTGACGGCATCGTATCATCGGCCCGCGGCCTGCAGCAGCTTCTGCAGGGACGGCGATGTGTTGGACAGCACGAAGGTTTCACGCGGCAGGCTGCCGCGGCCGATGGTGTCGATGGAAAGCTGCTCGGGCAACTGGTAGGCGCGGACATCGTCCGATTTCGGGTCGATGCGCGTTTCGATGTCGGCCATCAGACGGCCCATCTGCGCTGCGCTGCCCTCGAAGTGGAACACCGAGTACTGCACCGGCGTGGCCTGTTTCACCAGGAAGCGGTGTAGCCGGATCAGCCGCTTCGGGTCGGTGATGTCGTAGGTGACGAGCCAGCCGCGCGGGGCGTTCAGTGCCATGCGTCGATCTCCCGCGCAAGGTGGCGCTTGAGGTCGCCCAGGTGCAACAGCAGGCGGGCTTCGCGCTGATGGGCCCAGGTTTCGAACAGTCGGGCGATGATCACATCCCGGTCGGCGCTGGCGGGCAGGGTGCCGCAATCGAGATTCAGTTCCGCCCATAGCAAGGTCGCAAGCTGGGCAGCGAGTTCGAACGGCGTGGCATCGAAGCCCCAGTAGCAGGCTTGCACACCTTCGCGGTGCAGCCGATCGACGGCCAGCGCGTGGCACCATCCTTCGCCTTCTGCCGCGAAGGCGAGCGGATGGACGCCGTTATAGACGTACTCGCGCTTGAGTTCCTCGAAGGCGACGGCGGCCAGGCCGTGGCCGCACTCGGCGGCGCGTCTGGCGCAGGTGGTG
The DNA here is from genome assembly GCA_018240785.1 of Pseudomonadota bacterium. Lineage (GTDB taxonomy): Bacteria > Pseudomonadota > Gammaproteobacteria > Burkholderiales > Rhodocyclaceae > Thauera. The sequence continues at coordinate 2,197 of JAFEFC010000030.1, forward strand.
AGCGTTTCCAGCCGGCGGCGGGTGAGCCAGTTGGCGAAGCGCCTGGGCCAGTCGGGCAACTCAAGGTAGGTGTCGATCAGCGTCGACAAGGGAAACGGTTGCGGATGGCAGCTTTGCGTGCTGCCGAGCGCATGGCCGTAGCCATCGAGCCAGGTGATCGGCACGCCTTCGCTCAGGCAGAGCGCGAGTGCGGTGCCCGACCAGGTGGCGTTGCGGTTGCAGATCACGCGCGCGATGCGGGCCAGCGGAAAGCGCTGCGGCGGCATGCCGTTGCGGCGCAGGATCAGGTGGTCCGACCCGGCATCGATCTGCGCGGCAACCGCACTGAACAGATAAAGCGGTTTGCGCGCAGGGGTGGCGATGGTGGCGGTGCGGGCGCGGCTGGCGAGCGTGGGCATGGTCAGAACACCTCGTCGTCTTCGAAGGTTTCGAGCCAGGGTTCGCCTTCTGCGCGCAGGCGCCGGGCCAGTTGTGCGCACCGCTGGCGCAGCCAGCGGCGGGGGAGCGGGGCGAAGCGTTCCCAGCCGGCATAGAAGTGGCCACGACCGGCCTTGCCGAGCAGGCAGGCGCCCTTGTCGGTGCTGAAGTGCTCCGGGCGAAGCGGGCCGCTGCTGAACTGCTGCCACACCCATTCGTCGGCGATCGGGCGCAGGGGCTCGATCAGGTCGCAGGCGAGCGATTCGCGGCCGAAGGCGGGGCGGTGGTAGAAGCCGAGCAGCGGGTCGAGCCCGGCGGCATGGGCGGCGCGCACGGCGTCGAAATGCAGCAGCGTGTACGCGAGCGACAGGCAGGCGTTGACCGGGTCGCGCGGCGGCCGGCGGTTGCGCCCGGTGAAGTCCAGTTCCGGCGCAAACAGCGCGGTGTAGCCGTGGAAGTAGGCGCGCGCCGCGCTGCCCTCGAGCCCGCGCAGGCGGGGGCAGTCGGCGTGGTGTTGGTCGGTGGCCTGGCGCAGCGCGGCGTCGATGCCCTTGCGGGCGTCGAACAGCGGCTTGCGCGCGTCGGGCCGGCGGGACTCGGCCTGCGTCAGCAGCCGGTGCTGGCGCCGCAGCTTGGCGGTGACGAGGTCGCGCGCCCAGGCATTGCAGAAGTCGTGGTCCATCGTGCGCCGGGCCTGGGCGAGACGCACGGCGGCGTCGTTGTGTGGGGGGCCGAGCACGATGGCGACCTGGCGGCCGGCGCGCGGGCTCAGCAGCAGGGTGGCGGCGCCCGCTTCGGCGAGCTTGAGCAGCACGCTGGTGTCGAGCCGGGTGCGGGCGCCCTGGATGACGACGCGCTCGATCAGCCGCAGCGGCACGGTCTGGCTACGGGTGCCGTTTTCGTACAGGGCGAGGGCGCCATCGGCGAAGCGGACTTCAAGATCGGCGCGGTCGAGCAGCAGCGTGGCCATGATTTCAGCCCACGTAGAAGTAGTCGGGGTCGGCCGGCGTCGCCGCCACGCCCAGCGCGTAGGTGCGGGCGCTCGGATTCAGCCGCAGCAGGAAGAAGCGGTCCTTGTCCTCGTCGAGCAGCAGCGCCATGTCGTGCAGCAGCTCGAAGCGTTCCGCGCGGGTGAGGAAAACTTCGTGCACCGATTTCTGCCCGCCGGTGGTGTAGCCGCGGACCAGCGCGAGCGCCGCGATCAGCCGGCGCGGGTGGGCGACGTCGTAGGCGGCCAGGTAGAAATCGCGGTTGGACATGGCGGGCATCCGGTGAGGGGATGCCTGCAGTGTGGCGCGGGGCGATTCGGGTGTCCGGTGCGGCAAGCTTGCCGCACCCCAGGTTGACACCTCAGGCCGCGTGTAGCGTGTAACAACCCATGCCCATCGTCGCGTTCTTGCCCACGTGCAGCCATTGCCCCAGCCGCAGCCAGGGCAACAGCGGGGCAAGGTCGCCGTGCAAGGTCCAGTCGCCGATCGCGCCGCCGAGCGTCATCTCCTGTTGCTGGCGGCTCGAGTAGCGCGACCAGTCCTGCCAGCGCAAGGCGGGCCGGTGGTCGAGGCTTTCGGCATGGCGAACCAGCGTCGGGGCATCGGCGACGAGGCCGGGGCGGTCGGCATGGAATTCGGCGAGCAGGGTGGTGCGGCGCAGCAGGTCGGCCACCAGCTTGCGCGGCGTCAGCGCCTGCGGTCGCACCGGATGGCCCTGATGCTGCAGGCGCAGCGGGGTGTGCACGCGCAGGCGGATCGACGAGTCGGCAATGACCGGCGCCGTGTGCTCGAACCGTGCATCGTGGAGTGCGATCGCGGCGTCGCCGGTCTGCCACACGGACACGAAGCTGCTTTCTTCGTCGCCCGCCTGCCATTCGATCGACTCGAGCGTCCCCCGCGCCCGCTCCTTGCCAAGCCCGCCTTCGACGGCGCGCTGCAGCGCGAAGCTGATCAGCGGCAACTGGTCGACCGCGCGGCCCACGAGGACGATGCAGAACTGCAGCGTTTCTCCCGCATCGATGAAGCGCGTGCCGAACGGCGGCGGTTCGATGACGTAAGGGTTGGGCACGTGGCTGAAGTTCTGCATGGCGTGCGCAGCCGGCGCCGGGGCTTCGAAGATCGCCGGGTAGGGGCAGGTGGCGCGCAGCGGGCAGCCGTCGCAGGTGCTGGCGCCGGTCATGCACGACACGCGGCGCAGCGCGGCGCCGAACTGGCCGCGCAGCAGCGAGCCGGCGTAGTCGGGCAGGCGCAGGGGGGCGGCCATGCGGAAGGTGAAGCGATAGCGGGCGAGGGGGAGCATGGTGATCGGACCTTATCGTCGTCAAGCTGGTCAGCTCGAGACCCAGCGCAGCAGATGCTCGTCCAGGCGTGCCAATTGGTCGGCGCAAACAACCTGAAGGCTCAAGGCCTTTGCGAGCTTGAGTTCCGGCTCATTGAGTTTGCGAAAGCTCGTCAACATGCCGCGCGAGCCAAGGCCACCGACGCGGCGGCAGTTCTCGCTGAGCTTGAAAAGCGTGTCGTTGGCCTTGGTGCTGCCAGCGCGATCCATGCGGGCGGTTTTGCATTCAATGACGAAAAGTCGATTGCGTGTCATGAACGCTACGTCGAGTTCGTTGCGCACGCCGTCCGGGTCTTCCACGACGAGGTTGGATGCCTTGTCCCGTATGTCGAGGCGCGCCTGCATTGCATTGAGCGTCTGGAACACGTAATGCTCCAGCCACCCTCCCTTGCAGAAGAATCGTGCCGCTTCATCGGCAAACTCGAGCTTGTCCGAGTTCAGGGTCAGCACTCCTGCCTCCTCGAAGTGGCGGATCAGGGCTTCCAGTGAGCGACTGTCCAACTGGCGGTCATCAAGACGGAGCTGCAGTGTGTTTCGGTCTTCCGCCGTCTGTGCGATGTAGTTGAGTTCGCCCAGCGTCCTTTCAAAGGAGCGCGCATTTCGTACAAGCGTGGCCTGCAGCGCCTGATAGCTTGGCGGATTGGCGGGATGCTGTTCTGCGGAAATGTTGAAACCGTAACTTTGCAGGTAGTGCTTGAGGCGTAGCGAGGAGGTGAGTTTCTGGTTGTTCCCGGAACGATCGAGCCAGATGACCTCATCAGTGTCTACGTCGACGTAGAAGGAACGGCAGCCGGCGGTGTTGGTGACGTTTTGCGCGGCAAGGGCCATCAACTTGGTGCCACCGGTGAGATTGAAGGCTATCTCCTGGGCCGGATATTCGGAGGCGATGCCGAGAATGATCTCCTCGATTTGCGCAAGGTCGTGTTCATTGGGTAGCTCGACCTGATGAACCGTGATGCCTGACTCCCGGAGCACACTCGAAAGTGCGATCCCCTGGCGCCGCATCTTTGCGCTGATCAGGAGCACGACCCGTTCGGGTTTGATGGCGGGGTCCAGGGTAGGCAGGAGGTTTGGCGCGGCTTGTGCTGATACGAGGAGGACGTGAACTTTCGGGGTCATGCTTCAGATTCCACAATGAAAGCCTCCAGCCGTGCCCCGTAGGCATCAAGCTCGTCGGCGGACAATTCGCGGCCTCGTGCTTCGGCGGGCAGGTCGAGTGTCAGATTGAGATAGCGAGCACCGCGCTTGCACACCCTTGCGGCAAGGTTGACCGGCAGGATGCCGATCACGGTATCTCCCGGCGCAATTGTCTCCGGATCGAGGTGGGCGATCTGGCGATCGACGATCAATCCTTTGCGTCGAGCCCACTCGACGGCGCCAAGGTGCCGGGTGACGAACCAGGTGGTCATCGCGCGGCGCTCGCGGTTCGAACATCCGTCATTCAATTTTCATCCGGACGAATGCAGCAGATGTCGAGCTGCAGCGCGTCGGCAACGGCGAGCCATGCGCGGTCGGCGGTGTGCACCTGTGCCTTCAGCCGCTCTGCGGCCGCGAGGCAGAGCCGGTCGCCGAGGCTGAGGCCGTGCGCCCGCGTCACCGGCCGCATCCAGCCCGCAGCCGCACCGTCCTCGGCGGAGGTGTCGATGACCGTGTAGCCGATGCTCGCGACGATATCGCGCACGGCGTCGGGGGCGACGCCGTGGTCGAGCGCCTTGGCGATGATCTCCGCATGGATGGCGGCCGGCACAAGGCAGGGCGCGCCAGCCTGCAGCAGCGCATCGATGGCTTCCGCGCCGGGTTCGGCATTGAGCCACGCCAGCACCGCCGAAGCGTCGAGGATGACGGGTGCGCTCATTCGCGCGTGGCCTCGGCGTGTCGCTCGGCGATCAGTTCGTCGGCCGCCGAAGGTGCATCGGCCGGCACGTAGCGACGAAAGAGCGCCTGCGCTCGCCGCAGTTGCGCCTGCCGGCTGGTGATGCGGGCCTCGCCGTCGAGCAGTTCGAACAGGACCGTGTCGCCTTCCTTGAGTCCGAGCGATTGGCGGATCTCAGCGGGGATGACAACTCGGCCACCGTCTGACATTTTCATCTGGTGCATGAAGAAATCTCCATTCTCGGACTCAAGTGTCAGTATAGGTTGGGCACGGGGCTGAATCGATGAAGGGAGGTGCCTTCCTTGTGGCCCGTACAGCCTGTCGAATGCAGGTTCGCTTGCGAGTCAGGAGCCGCATCGGCACGCCATCGAAGCGGTCGGCTTTGAACGAGATGCTCACGCGGCCTCCCCGGCGAGCATGTTCATGATCAGCCGGATCAGCACGTCCTTTTCGTCCGGGCGGGACTGTGCGACGAGCAGCGACAGCGCGGCGAGGCCCACGTCATTCACCACCGGGCTGCCGTCCGCGGCGAACAGGCGGCCATTGCGATGCAGGAAGCCGGCGAACAGGAAGGCGCCGATGCGCTTGTTGCCGTCGGAAAACGGGTGGTTCTTGACGACGAAGTACAGCAGATGCGCGGCGCGCGATTCCAGCGTGGGGTAGGCGGGTTCGCCGAACACGGTCTGGTCGAGATTGCCGAGCAGGGCGGCGAGCCCGTCCTCGCGTTCGTTGCCGAACAGGCTGCTCGCCTGTCCCTTGGCCATCAGGTCGGCCTTGAGCACGGCGATGCCGGCGCGGGCCTCGGCCGCCAGCGGCAGTTCGCCGCCGGGGTGGCCGCGCGGATCGGTGAGCAGTCCTTCGTCGTAGCGCTGCAGCCACAGGAAGGTCTGCGTGTAGCGCACGACAATCTCAGCCAGGCCGCTGCCTGCGTCGTGCGCGAGTTCGGCGTTGGACAGGGTGCGGCGGACGAGCAGCAGCGCGGCTTCGAGCTCGCGCGCGTTGTGCTCGAGGCGCTGGCGGTCGAGGGTGTAACCGCGGGTGAGGTGGTCCTTGAGGATGCGGCTGGCCCATTGGCGAAAGCGGATGCCCTCGCGCGACTTCACGCGGTAGCCGACGGAGATGATGAGGTCGAGGTTGAAGTGCTCCTGCTGCCGTTCAACCGTGCGCCCGCCTTCATCCTGAACCGTTGCAAAATTTGCAACGGTTGCGGCGCGCTCAAGTTCCGCATCCGCATACACGTTTCGGATGTGGCGCGAGACCACGGATTTGTCGCGGCCGAACAGGGTGGCAAGTTGAGGCAGGCTCAGCCACACATTGTCTTTCGCGAGACGAACGTCGATCTGGCCGGCGGTAGCTTCGAAGATGGCGATGTCGGTCATGTAGTCATTCGCCACGAAGTGCCGCGAGCTGCAGTTTCTTGCGGGCGTCCTTCCATTCGTCCTTGCGGTCGAGTTTGTCGACCACCTTGGGCAACCATTCGGTCAACATCTCGGCTAGTTGCATACGGTCCTCAGTGCTCCAGGTGCTGTCGGCGCGGAGAGCCGCCTTGCTCAGGCGTAGGGCTTCCGCGTACAGGCCGCTACCCGGGTTGAGCGGGTCCTTGCGCGCGTTGTCGGCTTTGCTCCGGCAACTGCGGGCGAACTCATCGATCAACTTCCCTTCGGCGGAGAGCAGCGCGCGGGCTGCTTCGAGCGCTGCCTGTGCAGCCGCCTCGGCTGCCGCCCGCGCTTGCCGTTCAGCTTCAAGCTGGTGCTGGCGCAGGGTTTCGGCTGCTGCGCGCTGCTGGGCCGAAGCGAGTTGGGCGCGGATTTCGGCCATCTGCGTCCGGGGTTGGGCAGCGCACCAGTGCTGTAGCGACTCGATCGGCACGCTGTTGGCGGCCTCGACGATGAGCCAGCCAAAGGGAACCATGCCGGAGCGTTCGCCGTCGCGCTCGGCGGCCAGCCATACCGTCTTGGCGCCCTCCGGCGACCAGTCGGGTGGTTGCCCACGGCCCTTCATGATCTTTATCGAGCGGACACCATCCAGCGTGACGCTCTCCGCACCGGAATGACGGCCGATGCGCAGTAGCATCACGTGGCCACTGTCGAGATCGGGCTGGAGGTCGGCCAGGAGTTTCTTCAGTTCGGATAGCCACTGCGGAGCAGCAAGCCGACGGCTTTCGAGGACGTCCAGCAGTGCTCGCATGCGGCGCAGGTAGTAGCGGTTGCAGGCGGTCGCCAGGGCGGCGAATGCAGGGATGCGATGTCCGGGGCCGGGTGCGCGGCTGCCGGCGCCAATGCCGGGCAGCGTGCTGATGCGGATTTCGCCGCGCAATGCTCGATGTTGCCCCCCAATGATTGCCTCGCGCCGGGTTGCAGGCCCTTTGGCTTCAACAAGCCGGCCGTCCTTGTCATAGACCTCGCGCTTCTTGTGGTTAGTGGCGAAAACGACCTTGCTGTCGAGTTCGGTTGAGCAGGTGTCGGCAACCTGCAGTAGGCGGAACGGGTCGGCATGGAAGCCGGCACGCGAATCGAGGAGGCGCTTCTCGATATCCTGGGCGTTGCGATCGCCGGGGGATTTCCCTTGGCCGTCATTGAGCTGATCCAGCCACGCGGTGCGAATGGCGCCCTTGATGCTGGAGCCTGGGATGTAGGGCGCGCCGGTGTGCGGGTGATGTGCGGTGCGCTCGATCTCAAGCTGATTGGCTACGCGGCGCCCGCCGTTTTCGTGTTGTGCGACCTGGCCGATGCGCCGGCCGTACTGCTCGGCAACGCCGGCTGCAACAGCCACTGCGCCGTGGGCGACCCCGGCAAAGCGCTCCTTGCGGGCATGAAAGAACTTCTGCAGGTCCCGAATCGCTTCATCGCCGCGGCGATTGACCGCCGAGATCAGTGCGTCCCGATCTGCCTTGGACAAGGGGACTCGCGCCGGGTCGAAGTGGTACAGGACGCCGTCGTCGATGACATAGTTGGTCGGTTCGAAATCCTGCCCGCAGCCGATGTGGACAGGCGTCAGCGGCGTGATTGCGAGAGCCACGGTATCGAAGAAAGCGCTCATGTGCGCAGCTCCGCATTTAGAGGCACCAGCGGCGCATAGCCCTGGTGCACGGTGGCGGGAATCGCTGCCGAAATTGGCGAGCGCGACCCGCCAAGGCCTGTGCCGTGAAAGTCGGGAACCGGACCCGTCCGGAAGGTGAGAAAGGCTGCGGTCCGCAAACCAAGCACCGGGCGCTTGAATGGGCGACCCCCGACTGCTGCGATGTTGCCGTGGCGACCGAATCGGGTCTGAGGCTGGTAGTAGCAGGCGTTGGCGTCCAGAGCCTGGGGTGCAGGCGCGCAAGGGGCGAGCGTGAGCGCGTGGCGACCTGCCGCAGCGGGCCATTGCCAGGCGACGATATTGCTGACCGAGAACTTGCCGAGGCCGGTGCTGGCGTCGCGACCGAAGCCGCTCATGCCCACGTCTGAAAGCACCTGGCCGAGGTCGGCACTGCTCAGGCGCGACGAGTCAAGGCAGCAATACACGTGCAGGCCGCCCTCGCTGCATAGCTGCAACCGCTCGACCTGCCGCGGCGCGAAGGGGCCGGTGCCGGTCGTGCCGGTGAGCCGGTTGATGGTGTTCTGGGTCAGCACCATGTGCTCGGTTGTCTTCAATGCGGCAGCACGAGTCAGCCACTCGGCGAGCGGAAGCGCCGCGTCGATCTGGGGGAGCCAGACCCTAGTCTTCGCTGTCTTGCGTTGAGCAGGGTCGCTATCGAGACCGAGCAGAAAGTCGGGCAATTGCGGTCGCGGCAGCCAGCCGGACGGGAAGGCGTCGGAGACGACCAGAAACGGCCTGCCCTCGGTGTAGCCATCGAGCAGGCTCGTCAGCCTGGCCTCGCCGAAGCGCTCCCGGATTGCCCAGCACAGTTGCCCGAACAGGGTGTCGCCGGCGAGCGGGGTGCCAAAGGCCGAGAGCGGCTGCAGGGTGACTTGGTAGTTGTCCATCGCTTTTTCAGGCAGCGCGAGCGGCAAAGGGATCGAGAGCGTCGAATTCGGCCTGGACGTCGGCGCCGTCCAGCTTCAGCTCGCGGAGCTTGATCTTGCCGTAACCGCGCGATCCGGAGCCGCCGAGGCTGTCGAGCTCGAGCAGTCGCAGGCCTGCGAACAAGGCCTTGCGCAATGCGGCGCCGTCGCCATCGATGTCCAGCAGCTTGATCGAGAGGCGGAAGTCGAAACGCGAGCCGGCTGGGACCCGTTCGGTCTGGCGTGGGTGCTCGGCCACGCCCTTGATGCGGTCGATCCGGTTCTCGGTCTTGACCTCGGTCAGCAGCAGATTGTCACCTTCGATCTGCCTGACCCAGTCGGCCTGAAGCGCAGCATCCCAGAAGGCCAGTCGGGTCGGGCCAAGATCGCGCGCCTGTTCGTCGCTAAGTTGGTCGCCACCGCCTACGCCGAAAAGCTGCAGGATGGGGCGTACCTCAGGGTGCCTGGCCGACAGGTCGCCGATGCCGAGCGGCTCGGACTTCACCGCACCGCTGCGCCACTCCAGCAGGCTGCGTACCTTGCCTTTAAGGCTGGAACCGGGAATGTAGGGCTGGTTGTTGATCGGGTTGCGAATGACCTGGTTGTCGACGCCGCCGATGCGGATCTCGCCTTCGCTGGCGCCGATACGCAAACCCGAGAGCAGTTCGAGCGTGCCTTCCAGGGTCTGGATCTTGATGAGCTGCATGTCATGTTCCCTTGTATGTGATGTGTAGCGCTCAGTCCTGCGGGCGATGGACCTTGTAGAAGGCCATGAACGCCTCCATGAACAGCTTGGCTTGCGCCAGGGATCTGTGGTCGGAGGCTTGATCGACGACGTGGCGCAGGAGCCGGTCGAAATTCGCGTCGACCTTCTTCCGTCCCATCGCGTAGGCCACCTTTGCCTTAAGCATCTGGATGTAGGGCGCTTGGGCATGAAAGCGTTCTTCGCTGTTGCCGACCTTGCCCTGCAACATGACGAGTTCGTCGTAGAAGCGGCGAAGCTGAGTGCCCTTGTTGGCGTCACGCATGCTTGTGTCGGCAATGCTGCGTGCCGCTGCTTCCGCGACATCCGAATACAGCGTCGGTGCAATCTGATCGCCAAAGCGAATCCGGCTGGTGTCGATGTTCGGCTCATCGTCGCGCCTAGCGCGCTCGTCGCTGCTGCGATAACCGGGATTGGATGAATTTGGACGGGGCGCGGATGTGCCGCGGCCGGGGATATGGTTTGCCATGCGGGTGGACTCCTTCAGCGATCCCTGAACTGGTAAAGATGGTTGAACAGAACGATGCGGTAGGCCGAGCCGAGCGTTTCGATCCCGGTACCGCCGATGTCCTGGATGATGCGGGTGGTGTGGCGCCGCCGTTCCTCTTCACTCAGGCCGCGGCATCGGTCGACGACGAAACGGCGGGTGCGGTAGGCCAGGCGCGAGCGCCACATCGCGGCTTCGGCCTTGCCCTTCTTCTCATCCCTGCGCATGTCGATGAACTGCTGCAAGCCATAGACGAACCCGGTCGACAGGTCCATCTCGCTGCGCAGGGCCTGGAGGCGTGCCAGTGCAGCCTCGAGTTTCGGCCATGTCTGCCAGGCCACGGTTTCGCCAAAGCAGGTGACTGCGTCCTTGCCATCATGTTGCTTGGCCGCCGACAGCGCGTCTTCGGCCAGTTCAGCGATGCTGAAGATGGGGGCGCCGGGTTTCTGCGTGGCGATGCCGGCCGAGAAGTGGATCTCGGTATTTCCTGCGACGTAGACCCGGAAATCGTCGCGCAGCCGTGAGGCGAGACGCTGCACACTGCGCCATGGGCCAATCAGAAAGAAATCGTCTCCACCTGCGAAGACCGTGTAGACGTTGGGGAAGTCGCGCGCGAGCAGCCAGGGCAGATAGACGGCGAAGAAGCCATTCACCTGGCGAGACAATGCGGCCATCTTGGCAAAGGTCGGCTGCTTCAGGCCGGTGCGGAACAGTTCGCCCAGATTGTCGATGTCGCCCTTCAGCACGCCCAGCGAGGCAACGCCCTGCCAGCGCGCGCTGTCTGTGTCGGAAGGCTGGCGGTCTTCGCAGGCGAGGAGATCGAGTGTCTTCAGGTCGCCGACGTCGGGCATCGGCTCTTCGCCGAGCAGGCCCGCATAACGGTCGCGCAGTGGGCCGACATCGTCCGACCCCATGGTGGGCACATAACCACTGATGAAGCGGCGAGCAAAACCATGCCACAACGGAGCGCCACCCTCGGCGTCGTCCGGCTTGGGCAGACTGAAGTCCCAGCAGCGGCGCAGGTCGCCATTGCCTGCAAGTTCACCAAAACGGCCGGTGGCGTCGGCATCAGCGGTAAATGCGACAACGTGGCCGAAAAGATCGGTTTCGAGCAGGCACAGGTTGCGATGTTCGCGAAGCGCGTCGCGCGCATCATTTCGCAGGATGAGGATGCGGTCGAGTTTGACCAGGGACTCGCCGATCGCAATCTGGTCGCGCGAAAGCGCACACGAGGCCACATCGCCGATCTTCCGGTCGGCGGGGAGGCGGCCGTTATAGGCGCAGGGGCCGAGCGCGAAATCGGCGGCGCTGAACACCGCGCCGCCGAGCGCGCACAAGTCCAGGCGCTGGTGTTTGGCGATGTCGAGCTGCTGGTGCAAGCGCGTCATCAGCTTGCTGAATGGTGTGCTGTCGTTGCGCTCGCCATGTCGGCGCAGGAAATCGGCGCAACTGGCCGGTGTCCATGCCAGTCCGACGCCAGCCTGACCGAAAGTGTGTGTGGAAAACCAGCTATCGAGCTCGGCGCGCAAGCGTTGCAGGCGCTCGCAAACGTCAACCGTATTGGGTGCGACGATCATGAACTTGCCGGCGGCATTGATGATCTGGCTCGTCGGCGGCAGGCCGAGTTCGTCGAGGACACGCAGCGCTGCCAATTCAGTGAAGATCGACACCTGGAACGAGCGGCCGCGCAACAGCTTTGCCGCGTGTTTTCGCGATTCGCCACCCGTTGCGAATATGAAGTCCTGGATGCCGAAGAAATCCCCCTGAATCAACAGGAATTTCTGTTCGTCGAAGTCGGATCGGGTGCGCAGGGCCTGTGTCGCCTCCTTGCCGGTTCTTGCCGTGGCTTCATGCCAGCGCCAAAGCGCGACGGCCAGTGACGCTGCGGCACGGGAGTGGTCGTACAGGGAGACCTCAGGGCGGACACCGAAGGCAGTAGCCGCAGGAATGGTGTGTGTGCACGCAAGCCACAGACTGTCGAAGTGATCGAGCCACAGCGGCCAGTTGTGGCGGTGGCTGGCGGGAATCTGGCTCAGGCCGGCGATGAACTGATCCCACAGAGAGCCGTATTCAGCCTGTGCGGCTTGGTCGTCGCGCACTTCGCACTGTGCGGCGGGCCTTGGGAAGATGCTGCGCGGCGATAGCATCCGTAGCGGATAGCGCTGGACGAGGGCCGCGTCACTCGGCTGCGTGTCGCTCAGCCGGATCTGCTCGAACAGGGTCAGTTGACGCGAGGTGTAGTGATTGAGCCCGTTGGCGCGCTTCTCTGCGGCTTGGTTGTATTGCTCGAACTCCTCGCGTTCGAAGCCGGAGGCGACACGATCGGCTGTGGCAATGATCCATTGCAGGAAGGTGTCTGGCTTGTGGTGGGCTGCAGCCGCATTCACCAGGGAGTCCGTTGCTTCACCCGAGTCTGAGTCTCCTGCGTATTTGCGGCCGGTAAATGGAGAGACGTCTCCCCGGACAGTGTCGGGCAGATGGGCTTCGATTGCGCCGAAGGCAAGTGCTGTGTGGGCTGCATGCTGGTGGCTGAACCAGCGTCCCTCGATGTGGAACGGGCAATAGAGTGTCAAATGCGCATCCACCCGCGGATCGCAATCAAAGACCTTTGCGCGTTCCGCAAACTTGCCCAGATCGTGCAGATAGGCGGCGAGCCCCACTCGCGTGGATGCGTCCATCAAGGGGTGCGGCATTCGATTCTCTTGAGAAAACATTGTTCGCCCATTCTCGCATTTGATTTTCATTGGCATATTCGCATTGTCTGCGAAGTCTAACCGTGTGGAATGCCGCGCCGCGCTATCGCAAGCTTGCCGACGCCCGTGGCCCGAGCAGTTGCACCGCATCCGCATCCAGCGGCAGTCGGTACCGATGCGGCTTTCTGCCGCCGTCGTCGATCTGGTAGGGGCCGGCAGCGGGGCCGAGGTGCTTGCTGAGCGCGCTGCGCAGTTTCGACAGGCGCGACGAGAAGTAGCTGCCGTCCATGCCGCGGAGCAAGGCGTGTTCGGTGGACGACAGGTCGCCGAGCGGGCCGGCGATGAGTCGTAGTTCGCGCAGGTAACGTTCCGCCCAGGCCGCATCGCCGACCTCCTTGATCGGGGCGGGCACGGCGGGCTCATTGGTCAACGCGCGGCGCGCGAACACCGCGAGGAGGGCGAGCTCGGCCGGCGGCAATCTGAAGCAGCGACCGGCGGCGCGCACCGTGCGCGTGGCGAGGTCGATTTCCAGCCTGGCCGGGCCCAGGGTGGCGCGCGCGGCATCGACCGTCGCGTTGAAGCTCGCGCTGCCGTCGAGCAGATTGGTTGGCAGGCCGTGGCGCAGGCTCACGAAGGGTATCTCGGCCAGGCTGACCTTGGCCTGGCGGGCGTCGGCGAGCTTGTTACCGGCCGTGGCGATGACGTTTTCGTAGGGTGTCGGATAGAAGAAGTTGAGGCTGTTCTCGAACGGCTCCGAAACCAGCACGTGCGAGAGCCGGTCCTGCGGACGCCCGAACAGCGACAACGCGTAGCCGAGGAAGAAGCCCATCGTCTTGCGCCCGCCGGCAATCGAGACATGCAGCGCAGATGTGGGGTCGGCGCTGAGTTCGCGCACCGTTTCGGTGATGAAGTCGGCGCACGACTGGTTGTCCTGCGGGCTGCGGATATCGGCCAGAGGCTGGCCGGCAGCATCGCGCAGCACGTGGATATGGTCCGCGTCGAAGCTGATCGGAGGCAGGCGGTAGTCGGCGCGGAGGCGGTGGAACCAGCCCGGCTCGTCGGACAGCAATGCGAGCCGCGCTCGCTCTGCGCCTTCAGCGGTGGTGATGAGGTGGATCTCGGTTGGGACGAAGGGCTCGTCGTTGCCAACTGCGAGCGCATACAGCGTCTCGGTGACGATCTGCGGCGACAGGCCGGTAACCGCAAGCAGGATGCGGCGAGAGTGGGAGGCAGGCGGGAGGGGTTTCATGGGGCAGGTGTTGCTCGAGTGATGAGCCAGGCCCGGTTATAGCTCCAAATCCGTTTGCATAGGTTTGCGGCAAGCTTGCCACCGAGTCATCGAGTGCGTTCCGGTTCGCTGAACCTGGCGACCGTGTTCAAGGTCGGAGCAGAACATCTGTACGCAAGGCATGCCAGCCATGAGAACGCTGACCAGAACCTCGTTCATCCTCGCGCTTCTGCAGGCGACGGCTGGCCTTGCGGCCGAGGCGCCAGCGCAATCCGGGCTGTGGGCGGCGCTGCGCGATGGCCGGCATGTCGCGCTGGTGCGCCACGCCACGGCACCGGGTGTCGGCGATCCGGAGAACTTTCGCGTCGAGGACTGCAGCACGCAGCGCAACCTGTCCAAGGCCGGCCGCCGCCAGGCGCAGGCCATCGGCGAGCGCTTCCGCGCCAATGGCATTGCCCGCGCGGCGGTGTATTCCAGCCAGTGGTGCCGTTGCCTGGACACCGCGCGGCTGCTGGGCCTGGGCGAGGTGATGCCCTTCGCCGGGCTCAACTCCTTCTTCCGCGACAGCGGCCGTGAGGCGGCCAGCAGCGACGCCGTGCGCGCACTGGCGGTGCGCGAATCCCGGCCCGGCCGGGCGCTGGTGCTGGTCACTCACCAGGTGAACATCACCGCCCTGAGCGGCGTGTATCCGGCGCCTGGCGAGATCGTGGTGATGCGGGTGGAGGGCACCACGCTCCAGGCGGCTGGAAGTCTGCCGGGGGGCGCGGCGAACTGACGCCAGAGAACGCAAGACGGGCGCCCCGCAAGGCGCCCGTCCGTGGCTTGCCGCTTCTGCCGACGCTTACAGGTGGTACGCGGTTTCGCCGTGGGAGGTGATGTCCAGGCCTTCGCGCTCTTCGTCTTCCGGCACGCGCAGGCCGATCACCAGATCGACGATCTTGTAGGCGATGAAGGAGACCACGCCTGACCAGATGATCGCCACGCCCACGCCCCACGCCTGGCTGGTGACCTGCGCGACGGTGTCGAACGGGGCGACCGCATTGGCGACGTAGTCATACACCCCGACGCCGCCGATCGCCGGGTTGGCGAACACGCCGGTCAGCATCGCGCCGAGGATGCCGCCCACGCCATGCACGCCGAACACGTCGAGCGCGTCGTCCGCGCCCAGCAGGCGCTTGAGGCCATTCACGCCCCACAGGCAGATCACGCCGGCGAGCAGGCCGATGACCAGCGCGCCGATCGGGCCCACCCAGCCGCAGGCGGGGGTGATGGCGACCAGGCCGGAGACCGCGCCGGACGCCGCACCCAGCAGCGAGGGCTTACCCTTGATCAGGCCTTCGGCGAAGATCCAGGACAGCGTCGCGGCGCCGGTGGCGACCATGGTGTTGAGGAAGGCAAGCGCGGTGAGGCCGTTGGCTTCGAGGTTGGAGCCGGCGTTGAAGCCGAACCAGCCGATCCACAGCAGCGAGGCACCGACCATGGTCAGCGTGAGGCTGTGCGGCGCCATCGATTCGCGGCCGTAGCCGATGCGCTTGCCCACCATGAAGGCGCCCACCAGGCCGGCGACCGCGGCGTTGATGTGCACCACCGTGCCGCCGGCGAAGTCGAGCGCGCCCTTCTGGAACAGGAAGCCCGCGGTGGCGGCCGCCGCCTCGCCTGCGGCGGCATCGGTATAGGCATCCGGGCCGGCCCAGAACCACACCATGTGCGCCATCGGCAGGTAGGAGAAGGTGAACCAGATCACCATGAACAGCAGCACCGCGGAGAACTTCATGCGCTCGGCGAAGGCGCCGACGATCAGCGCCGGGGTGATGGCGGCGAAGGTCGCCTGGAAGATGATGTAGACGTACTCCGGGATCGCCACGCCCTTGCTGAAGGTGGCCGCGACCGAGTCCACCGTGACGCCGTTCAGGAACAGCTTGGAGAAGCCGCCAAAGAAGGCGTTGCCCTCGGTGAAGGCGAGCGAGTAGCCATAGACGAACCACAGCACCATCATCAGCGAGAAGATCACGAAGACCTGCATCAGCACCGACAGCATGTTCTTGGCGCGCACCAGGCCGCCGTAGAACAGGGCCAGGCCGGGGATGCTCATCAGCCCGACCAGCGCGGTGCACACCAGCATCCAGGCGGTGTCGCCCTTGTTGACCACCGGTGCCGCGACGGCGGCAGCGGCTGCGGCGGCCTGCGCTACCGGGGCGGCAACGTCCTCGGCCCAGGCGCTGCCTGCCAGGCCGAGGCCCAGCGCTGGCAGCAGGATTGCAAGCAGTTTGTTCATTTTTTCAATCTCCCTTACAGCGCATCGGTGCCGGTTTCGCCGGTGCGGATGCGGATGGCCTGTTCCAGGTCGAAGACGAAGATCTTGCCGTCGCCGATCTTGCCGGTGGCGGCGGACTTCTCGATGGCCTCGATCGCCTGGTCGAGGATATCGTCGGAAATCGCGGCCTCGATCTTCACCTTGGGCAGGAAGTCGACGACGTACTCGGCGCCGCGGTACAGCTCGGTATGGCCCTTCTGGCGGCCGAAACCCTTGACCTCGGTGACGGTGATGCCCTGCACGCCGATCGCGGACAGTGCCTCACGCACTTCGTCGAGCTTGAAGGGCTTGATGATGGCGGCGATGAATTTCATTGCGTTCTCCTTGGCAGCGACCGCCTTCCCGGCGGCCGCAGGGGGGTCGGGTCAGGATCAGAAGGCGCGGCTGATGGACAGGATCACGCGCTCGCGAGCGAGCTTGGCGTTGTTCACATCGGTGTCGACGTAGAACAGGCCGATGTCGAAGCCGCCCAGCGACTGGGTGGCGCCCAGCTTCCAGTCGTTGTACGACACGCCGTTCTCGATCTTCTGGCGGCCGATATGCGCCGACAGCTTCAGGCCCGGCATGACTTCGTGGCTGGCGCCGAGGTCGAAGTACTGGCTGCCGTCGGAGTTCGGCGCGCCGAACAGGTCGGTGAAGGCGTAGGAATACTTGAAGGTGAGGAATTCCCACGACACGCCGACGTAGCCTTCCAGCGTGTGGGGCTTCTTCAGGCCGGAGTCGGCACGCCAGCTCGCGCTGTAGTTGCCCGGGTAGTAGTACTGCAGCAGGCCGACGTCGTAACCGATGGGGCCGGCCGTGCCCTTGTAGCCGGCGTAGAGATCCAGCTCGAGGCTGTTGCCCGGCGACTTCGAGGCCTTGATGTCGTTCAGCCAGGACACGCTCGAACCCCACACGCCGGCATACAGGCCGCTGGCGTGCACATAGTCGAAGCCGCCCTGCAGCGCCGGCTTCTCGTCGGTCTGGCTCCAGCCACGGTAGGCGTAGTCGGACACGATGCCGACGTTGGCGGTGAAGGGGCTGGCTTCCTCGGCGTGCACCGAGCCGGCGAGGGGCAGGGCGGCGAGCAGCGCGGCGAAAGGGGCGGCGGTCAGGGTACGGGTGCTCATTGTTTTCTCCGGTGAAGGGTGAGAGTGCTGACGGTTTTCCCTAAGCAGGCGTCGTGCCACATCCGTGAAATCCGCGCCGATGAAGGGTTTCGGGGCGGTGACGGGTTTTGCGCGGGGCTCCGTGATGCGGCGCAGCACAGGAATGGGTGCTTTCTCGTGGTGCGCATGCACCATGTCGGTGCGCGCTTCCTGTCGCCAGACCAGATTCGGTGCCCGAGCGGCGTTGATCCCGGCCCACCTGAGCGGCGCTGGAAACCGCCTTGAAACCCGCGTGCTAAACTCGTGGCCATCCCCCAACCGGTCGTGAATCCTCCGCCATGAGCACTCCCCGCTTCCTCGACGAAATCGGTTCCAAGCTTTCCGAACTGGCTGCCAACAGCCCTGCACGCGACATCGAGAAGAACGTCAAGGCCCTGCTCGGCAGCGCGTTCAGCCGCCTCGACCTGGTCACGCGCGAGGAATTCGACGTGCAGCGTGACGTGCTCGCGCAGGCGCGGCAGAAGCTCGGCGAGCTCGAGGCGCGTGTCGCCGAACTCGAGGCCCGGCTCGCAGCCGGTGGCGACAAGCCCGCCTGAACGCAACCCGGCGCCTGCGTCCCCATTTATTGTTTTGTCATTGAACGGTGGTCTCCGCTAGACTGGGCGCCCCACCCAGTCCGGAGACCCGCATGTCGCTCGCGCTCGTGCGCACGCGCGCACTCGACGGCCTCGACGCGCCCGAGGTCACGGTCGAGGTCCATCTGGCCAACGGCCTGCCGGCGTTCAACCTTGTCGGTCTGCCCGACACCGAGGTGCGCGAGGCGCGCGACCGCGTGCGCGCGGCCATCCTCACCTCGCAGTTCGAGTTTCCGCAGCGCCGCATCACCGTCAATCTGGCGCCGGCCGACCTGCCCAAGGAAGGCGGGCGCTTCGACCTGGCCATTGCGGTGGGCATCCTCGCCGCCTCGGGGCAGATCGATGCCGCGCGCCTCGACGACACCGAGTTCTGCGGCGAGCTGTCGCTGACCGGCGGGCTGCGCGCGGTGCGCGGCGTGCTGGCGGTGGCGCTGGCGGCGGCGCGCGCGGGGCGGGGGTTGATCCTCGCCGCCGAGAATGGTGCCGAGGCGGCGCTCGCGCGCGAGGCGAGGATCCTGCCTGCGACCAGCCTGCTGTCGGTCTGCGCCCACCTCAATGGCCACGAGGCCTTGCACAGGCGGGACGCTGCGCCGCCCGCGGCGGAGGCGCAGGCGGCGCCCGACCTTGCCGACGTGCGCGGCCAGTTGCAGGCGCGGCGCGCGCTGGAGGTGGCGGCAGCCGGCGGTCATTCGCTGCTGATGTTCGGCCCGCCGGGCACCGGCAAGTCCATGCTCGCCCAGCGCCTGCCGGGGCTGCTGCCACCGATGGACGAGACCGAGGCGCTCGAGAGCGCGGCGGTGTTCTCGCTCGAAGGGCGCTTCGATCCCGCGGCCTGGGGGCGACGGCCATTCAGGGCGCCGCATCATTCCGCCTCCGCCGCAGCGCTGGTGGGCGGCGGCGCGCTGCCGCGCCCCGGCGAGATCTCGCTCGCCAACCACGGCATCCTGTTTCTCGATGAACTGCCGGAGTTCGATCGCCGCGTGCTGGAGTCGCTGCGCGAGCCACTGGAGTCCGGCATCGTCACCGTGTCGCGTGCGCGTCGGCGCGCGGAGTTCCCGGCGCGCTTCCAGCTCGTCGCGGCGATGAACCCCTGTCCCTGCGGCTACGCTGGTCATCCGACGCGCGCCTGCCAGTGCACGCCGGACCAGGTGGCGCGCTACCGCGGGCGGCTGTCGGGGCCGCTGATGGACCGCATCGATCTCACCGTCGAAGTGCCGGCGCTAGCGCATGAGGAGCTCGCCGCCGCCATGCCGGGCGAAGCCTCGGTGGCGGTGCGCGCACGCGTGTCGCAGGCGCGAGCGCTGCAGCGTGAACGCCAGGGCGTGCCGAACGCCCGCCTCGAACCCGGCCGGGTGGAGGCGATGTGCGCGCCCGACGCCGCGGGCGCCGGCCTGCTGAAGCAGGCGATGGACCGCCTCAACCTGTCGGCGCGCGCCTACCACCGGGTGCTGCGCGTGGCGCGCACGCTCGCCGACCTCGCCGGCGCCGAGCGCCCTGGGCGGATGCATGTCGCCGAGGCCATCCAGTACCGGCGCAGTCTCGACGGGCGGTGAGGGGGCATCCGATCGCGTCCGGCCCGATAGGCCACAAGTTATAATCGTGCCCGCCTGACGGTCATGGGCCGTCCCTGGCCCTGCATCCTTCCCCATTCCGCGCGAGTGCCGCTTCTGCCGTGGTCGACAACCGTCCCTTCAGCCTCCTCGTGGTCGACGACGACCCCGTGACCTGCGCCCGGCTCAAATCCTATTTTGCCGGCGAGGGTTACGCGGTGGCGGTCGTGAGCAATGGCGACGACATGTGGCGGACACTCCGCGCCGGGCCGATCGACGTCGTGCTGCTCGACGTCGGCCTGCCGGGCAAGGACGGGCTCGAACTCGCGCGCGAACTGCGCGCGCACGACGCGCACCTGGGCATCATCCTGGTCTCCGGGCGCAGCGACGACATCGACAAGATCGTCGGCCTTGAGTCGGGCGCCGATGACTACGTCACCAAGCCCTTCAATTCGCGCGAGCTTCTCGCCCGGGTGAAGATCGTGCTGCGCGGGCTGCGCGACCGGCCGGCACGGCAGGAACGCACCGAGTGCCGCTTCGGGGCCTGGGTGCTGGACATCTCCCATCGCCGCCTGAGCGGTCCGCAGGGGCGCCGGGAAAGCCTCACCCGCGGCGAGTTCGACCTGCTGTCCATGCTGCTGCGCCATCCCGGCGTCGTCCTCGGGCGCGAGCGCCTGATGCAGGGCGTCAGCCATCGTTCCTGGGATCCCAACGACCGCACCATCGACGTGCTCGTCTCGCGCCTGCGCGACAAGCTCGAGGACGATCCGAAGAATCCGGAGCTGATCCTCACCGTGCGCGGCGAAGGCTACCTGTTCGCCGGCGAGATCAACGCAGAGCGGACCTAGGCGACTCCTCGCCGCAGGCGTCCGGGGCGAGCAGCGCGTCGAGTGCCTGCCCGCTCTGCTTGCATGCCTGCGCAAGGGCCTCGAGGGCGGCATCGAGAGCCGCGTGCGCGGCGGCGGAGCTGACCTCGGCTGCCGCTACGGAAGCCTGCTGTTCGAGTGCGCGCGATTGCGCCATCACGCGCAGGAACCCGAGGTTTCCTGCGGCGCTGCGCAGGCGGTGGGCGCGCTTGCCCAGCGCTGCCCAGTCCCGTTGCGCGTTGAGGCTCCGCATGTCGGCCAGCGCTTCCTCGTTGTCGGTGCGGAACAGGGCGAGCAGCTCGCGCAGCGTGTCGTCGCCCAGCGTCTCGCGCTCGCCGGCGAGATAGTCCTCGTCGAGCAGCGGTGGCAGCGCGGCCGCCGGCGCCGCGATGGCGCCTGAGTGGTCGGCGGCGGGCGGCGGCGCGGAGCGCACGGACGCCAGCGCCCGCGCCAGGCTGTCGCGGCCGAAAGGCTTGGCCAGGAAGCCGTTGATGGCAGCGGGCGGAAAGAGCGCCGCGGCGGCGGGCGAGGCGTGCGCCGACATGGCGATGATGGGCAGGCCGCGCCAGCGCTCATCGGGCAGCGCGCGGATCTCGCCGGCCACTTCCGGTCCCGAGCGGCCCGGCAGGCTCACGTCCAGCAGCACCGCGTCGACCTGAACGTCCGGGCGCTGCAGCAGCGTCAGCGCAGTCTCGCCGTCGGGCGCCGCCAGCGTGGTGTGGCCGAGCGCCTCGAGGTAGCGCAGGCACACCAGGCGGTTGATGTCGTCGTCTTCGACCACGAGCACTGACAGCGCCTCGCCCGCCTGCGGCGCCTCAGGGGCGCCGGCCGTCGCCTCCGCGCCCGCGGTCACGATGCGGAACGGCAGCTCGAACCACACCTCGGTGCCTTCGCCCGGCGTGCTGGAGAGGCCGATGCGGCCCTGCATCAGCTCGACCAGGCGACGGCAGATGGCGAGGCCCAGACCGGTGCCGCCGTGGCGCCGGTGCGCGGTGTCCTCGACCTGCACGAAAGGCTTGAACACCGCCTGCTGCTGCGCCTCCGGGATGCCGATGCCGGTGTCGCGGACGGTGAAGCGCAGGCGCACCGTCCCGTCCCCGGTGTCGGCCACGCGACGCACCGCGACGCTCACTTCCCCTTCGTCGGTGAACTTGATCGCATTGCCGATGGTGTTGAGGAGGATCTGGTTGAGCTTGCGGCGGTCGCCTTCAACGTGGTGCGGAACATCGGCGGCGATGTCGCGCACCAGCGCGATGCCCTTCCTGCGCGCGGACACGGACTGCAGCACCAGCATGTCGTCGATGGCGGCATCGAGCATGAAGGCTTCGGACTCGAGGTGGAGCTTGCCGGCCTCGAGGCGCGAGAAGCCGAGGATATCCTCCAGGATCTCCAGCAGCGTGGTGCTGGCGTAGGAGATCATGTGCAGGTATTCCTGCTGGCGACTGTCGAGCGAGGTGTCCTGCAACAGTTGCACGACGCCCCGCACGCCGCTCAGGGGGGTGCGCAGCTCGTGGCTCAGGGTGGCGAGGAACTCGTCCTTGGCGCGGCTGGCTTCCTCGGCCCGCTGCCGCGCGCGCGCGTGCTCCGCAGCCTCGTGCTCGAGCAGGGCGTTGCTTTGTTGCAGTTCGCTGGTGCGCGCCGCCACCTGCTGCTCCAGCTCCTGCTGGTGGCGCAGCAGGGCTTGCTCCAGGCGCTGCCGCGCGCGCGCATTGTCGGCGAACTGCTCGAGCGCCTCGACGAGCGGGGCCAGCGGGTCGCCGCGGCCGGCGTGGCGGATGTCGACGTCGAGCTTGCCGCTGTTGAGCGCGCGCACCGTGGCTTCGAGCTCCTTCAGGCGGTCGAGCACGTCGAAGCGGAAGATCACCCACAAGGTGCCCATCAGCGAGCAGAACAGCAGCGTCGCCACCGCGAAGAAGCCGACCGTGCCGCGGTCCACCGCCCGCTTCGCAAGCTCGCCGGCCTGCTGGATGGCGAGGTTGTTGGCGGCGACGAGGGTGTCGCCGGCGTCGCCGAGCTGGCGTGCGAGCCTGTTGCCTTCATCGCGCAAGGCCAGGCGCTCCTCGCCCAGCCCGAGCTGGCGGACGTGCAGGTCGAACAGCCCGCCGGGCGCCAGCCCGTCGGTCAGCAGGCGGTGATGGGCCAGGCCTTCCTCGCGGCGGCCCGGGTCGATGATGTCCTGCAGGCGGCGGCGCAACACATCGAGGTTGGCAGCGAAGTCGGCCCGCAGCGCCTGCGCTTCGTCGATGCTGTTCTCCAGCCCCAGCCGCTCGAGCTGCGTCTTGAGGGCGAAGCACACCGACTGCAGTTCGGACATCCGTTCGGCGCGATCGACGTCGACCTCGATCAGGCGGTCGAGCAATTCGAGCACCCGCTGCCGTGCGGAAGTCTGCTCGAGCAGCGGATAGAGGCTGGAAACGGTCGCCGTGGTGGCGGTGGACGCGTTCGCCGCGAGCGAGTCGGCCAGCCGCATCAGCGCGGCCACCGCGAGCTCCTGGCCGGCGAGGGTCGATCTTTCCTGCTCGCGGATCTGCAGCCATTGGCCTGCGTCGTGCGCCTGTCGCTCGAGGTTGCGCTCGATGCGGTCCATCGTCGCTTCCAGCGTCGACTTCAGCCCAGGGTCGATGCGGCGGGAGTCCAGGCGCGGCAGCAAGGCGCGCAGCTCCGCCAGTTGCGCCTTGCCCGAGCGCAACAGGCGGTCCAGCTCTTCGTTTGAATCGGCGCGCCCGAGCTGGGCGACCAGCGCCGCGGTGCGGGTATTGAGCCGCGCGATCGCCTGTACCGTCGCGACTGCGGGCACCGCATCCTCGACGATGTCGCGCTGGGTGGACACGACCTCGCGGAAGCTCAGCCAGCCCATCGTCGCGACGGCGAAGGTCAGCAGCGCCGAGGCACCCAGGGTGAGCAGGATCTTGCCGATGAGGCCAAGCCGTGCGTCGAACTGCTTCATCCAGTTGGCCATTGCGGGCGGGACCCTCGGCACGGAGCACGAATGCAGGGGGAGAAGGCGTGGCGCGGGAGGGCGCCGCCGGCATCGGGCCGTGAGCGTTGTCCGCGCCCGGTGCTTGGCCTAGCATTCTGCCGTTGCGTCATTGCGCGGGCAACGCTGGCGGGGCCGGCGAGGCGCCGCGTTTTCCTCTGCCCCGTCGCAGCGTTTCGTTCGTGACGCCCTTCGTCCACTTCATGCCACAGGTCCGATGCCAACACGATCCCGCTTCGTGCCTCGTCTGTTGACCGCTGCCGCTGCGCTGGCGGCGCTATGCGCAGGCACCGGTGCGGCACGCGCCGCAGATCCCCCGGTGCTCGCCATCCGCGATGCGTCTCCGGCCGGCGCGCCGCGCATCGTGCGCCATTCGCCGACGCGACCCGCGACGCGCCGATGGACCCTGTGCGCCGTCTTCCCGCACATCAAGGATGCCTACTGGCTGGGCGTCAACTTCGGCATGATCGAGGAGGCGCACCGCCTGGGCGTGGAGATCCGCTTCCGCGAAGCGGCGGGCTATCCCAATCTCGACATCCAGGCGGAGCAGGTTCGCGCCTGCGCGGCGAGTCCGGAGGTCGACGCGCTGATCGTCGGCGTCGTGTCGCGTGACGGCCTGTCGCCCGTGCTGGAGGACATCGCCCGGCGCATGCCGGTGCTCGCCACGGTGAACGCGATCGACGATCGCGGCATCGCGGCGCGCGTCGGGGTGAACTGGTACGAGATGGGCCGCGCTGCCGGCGACTACCTCGTCGCCCACCTGCCGCCCTCGCGCGAGCCGGTGCCGGTGGCCTGGTTTCCCGGCCCGCGCACCGTCAGCGCAGTCGTGGACGAGGGTTTTCGTGATGCCATCGCCGGCAGCCGCGTCCTTGTCGCGACGACGGCCTGGGGCGATACCGGCAAGAGCATCCAGCGCAACCTGGTGCAGGCCGCGCTCGATGCCCATCCCGAGGTGCGCTACCTCGTCGGCAACGGCCTGATGGCCGAGGCCGCGGTCAGCGTGCTGCGCGAGCGCGAGCTGCAGCAGCGCGTGTCGATCCTGTCCACCTACCTGACGCCGGCGGTGCTGCGTGGCATCGCGCGAGGCCGGATCCTTGCCGCGCCGACGGATTTTCCGGTGCTGCAGGGACGGCTGTCGGTGGGGCAGGCAGTCGACCTGCTGGAAAAACGCCCCTTCCCGCGCGACTTCGGCCCCGTCATCCGCATCGTCGACCGTGCCTCGCTGAAGCACATCGCCGTCGACGAGTCGATCCCGCCCAGCGGCTTCGTGCCGACCTTCCTCTACAAGCCTCAGTTACCGCCCGTAAAGCAATGACGGATCCGGCCGTTCAGGCCGGATCCGTCTCGCGCGTGGAGCTGCAGACCTCGCTTACATCGCCGCGGCGTCCTTCGCGTTCTTCTCGAGGAACTCCAGCACCAGCTTGCGCTGCGCGTCATCCAGGCCGGCGCGCGGGAACATGCTCTGGGTGATGCCGTGCCACTGGTTCTTGGTGAAGTCGCCCGGTTCGCGCGGCACGTGGCACAGCGTGCAGCGCTCGTAGAACAGCTTCTCACCCGCTGTCATGCTGGCCATGGTCGAGCCCTTGATCGTCGCCGCGCGTTCCATCAGCTTCATGCCGGCGATGTCGAGCCCGAGATTGCCGGCCTGCTCGATCGCCGGCGGCTCGTAGGCCAGGTTCTCGGACTCGGCATCGGTGCATTTGCGCAGGTTGGCGATGCAGGTGTTCGCGCTCGTCGCCTGGCTGAGGCCGCTGGAGGCCACGCTGGTGGTGATGATGTTGATCGCCCCGCTGTTGCAGCGGCCGCGCGAGTCGAGCTGGATCCAGTTGCCTTCCTCCAGGCTGACCACGCCCTTCATGATCTGGTCGGTGACTTCCGCGCCGGCGATCAGCGCGCCGCGGTCGTTGTAGAGCTCCACCAGGTCGCCGTTGCGGATGCCCTTCGCCTTGGCGTCCTCGATGCTGATGCGCACGTGCTGGCGGCCCTTCACGTTCTGCTCGAAGCGCACGTCTGCCTGCGCCATCTGCGAATGCACGCGGTTGTACGGGTGCGGGCTGACCACATGGACCTGGCCCGGCCTGGCGTTGCCGAGGAATTCTGCCGGCTCGAGGTATTTCGGGATCGGCGGGCAGTCCGGGATCTTGAAGCTGTCGATCTCGGAGCAGTACAGCTCGATCTTGCCCGACTTGGTGTGCAACGGATTCTTCGCCGGGTCGGTGTAGAAGTCGCCGTGGCGCACCCAGCGGCGCATCTTGTCGGGCACGTCGATCCTGACCATGCCCTTTTCCCAGAACTCTGCGAACGGCACTTTCGGGTTGGTGGCGTTGTACGACTTTTCCAGGATCTGCATCACCGTCATGCCTTCGGTGAATTGATAGCCCACGCCCATCAGCTCGCCGAGGCGGCGGAAGATCTCGAAATCGTCCAGGCTCTCGCCATACGGCTCGATGACCTTGCGCATCGCGTAGATCTTGTCGTTGCTGTAGGTGCCGCCAGTGCTCATGTCGTCACGTTCGAGCGCGGAGGTGGCCGGCAGCACGATGTCGGCGAAGCGGGACGAGGCGCACCACCACGGATCCTGGCAGATCACCGTGTCCACGTTCTCGTTCATCGCCCGCAGCAGCTCGTTGGTGTTCTGCTGATGCGACATGAAGTTGTTGCCGGCGTTGTAGATCAGCTTGACCCTGGGGTAGGTGTGGGTCGCGCCGTCGCGGGTGTATTGCTTGCCGGGGTTCATCAGCATTTCGCTGATGCGGGACGCCGGGCAGCGGGCCTTCACCGGGTTGCGGCCCTGCGACAGGCCGACCGGCATCACCGCCCCCGATTGCGGCATGCCGCCGCCGCCGTAGTGCCAGGAGAAGCCTACGCCTTCACCCGGCTTGCCGATCTTGCCCAGCATCGCGGCGAAGTTGATGATCGCCCAGTGCGTCATCTCGCCGTGGTGGGCGCGCTGCAGCGCCCATGCGCCGGCGAACTGGGTGCGCTTGCTGGCGAACAGCTCGGCCAGCTCGACGATCTTCTTCGCCGGGATGCCGGTGATCTTCGCTGCCCATTCGGGCGTCTTCGGCGGCGTGCCGTCGGCATCCTTGCCGAGCAGGTAGGGCAGGAACTTGTCGAAGCCGACGGTGTATTTGTCCAGGTAGGCCTTGTCGTACTTGCCCGTCGTATACACGTGGTAGGACATCGCGAGGAACAGCGCGGTGTCGGTGTTGGGGACGATCTTCACCCACTCCGAGCCCAGCGCGACGTCGGTCGGCGTGTATTGCGGGTTGATCGAGACGAACTTGACGCCGCGCTCCTTGATCAACTGCCAGCGCGGGAACATCTGGTGGTCGGCCACCGTGTATTCGATACGGTTGTTCTTGAACGGGTCGCAGCCGATCCACACCATCACCTCGGTGTGGTCAGCCATCACTTCCCACGCGGTCTGCGGCGAATACACTTCCATGTCGCCGATGATGTGCGGCAGGCTCACCTGCGAGGCGCCGCCCGAATAGTCGCCGGTCGTCACCGAATGGCCGCCGATGAGGCCGAACAGGCGGCCCTGCAGCACCTGCGGGCGCAGCAGGCCGGCGTGCGACCAGCCGCCGTAGGAACTGCTGAACAGCGCCTCGTTGCCGTATTTCTCGGCGGTGGTGAGGATCGCGTTGGCGGTGAGCGCCAGCGCCTCGTCCCAGCTCACGCGCACGAAGGGCTCCTTGCCGCGCAGGTGGCGCTTGGTGTCGCCGCCCGGATTGGCGAGGTAGGACTTGCGCACCATCGGGTACTTGACGCGGGTCTTGTGATAGACGCGGCTGATGAGGCCCTTGGTCAGCATCGTCGTTGGCATCGCGTCGACGTCGGTCAGTGGCTGGATGCCGACCAGTACGCCTTTCTTCACCACCGCCTTGAACGGGCCCCAGTGGCTGGCGCTGGGAATGAGCACCGTATCGGCGCCGAAGACTTCGCTGGCGCTGAACCAGGTCAGGCCATTCGCCGCAATCGCAGAAGCGACCGACGCCTTGAGGAAATTTCTTCTCGTCATGTTCATGATGTGGCTCTCCGCAGCAATCCGGTTCGTAACAGGTTCTTGACCTGATGCCATGCTAGGGGCTGACGATGAACAGACTGATCGGGTTTGTTCGACTTCTTGCGCCGTTCGTTAATGGCGATTGACATGGTTGCCGCGGCACGCCGTCCAAGACGCTGCGGCCGCAACGCAAGTCATTGAATAAGCGTGGAAAGTCCATGGGGCTCGGGCGCGGAATGAATGCAGCTCCGTTAACCTTTCTGTGCCCGCCGTTCATCCCGGCTGCGCATCATCCTTTCACGCATCGGGCGTTGCCCGACCCGAGTCCTACGACCCAAGTGAAAGGAGCTGTCATGCACAAGAAACTGATTGCCCTGGCCATCGCCGGCCTGGTTGCCGCGCCCGCGTTGGCGCAATCGAACGTCACCCTCTACGGCCTGGTGGACATGGGCTACAAATGGACCGGCGACAACATCGACAAGGGGGTGGCGAACCGCTCCGCCATCGACTCGGGCATGGCGGCGGGCAGCCGCCTGGGCTTCAAGGGCACCGAGGATCTGGGCAACGGCCTGAAGGCGGGCTTCGTGCTCGAGCAGGGCATTGCCGCCGATACCGGCGAGTCCGGGCAGGGGCGACGCAGCTTCGGCCGCCAGGCCTTCGTCAGCCTGTCGGGCAGCTTCGGCACCGTCGGCCTCGGCCGCCAGTATCCGGCCGGCTACAACCTCACCGCCACGGTGGATCCCTTCGGCAGCGGCACTGCCGGTCAGTACAACAGCGTGTACCTGACCGAGTACCGCTGGGACAACGCGGTGACCTATGTGTCGCCGAGCTGGGCCGGGTTCTCGGTCGCGGCGGCGTTCACCATGAATGCCAACTATGCGAATGAATCGGCCGGCAACCGTGGCGCCGGCGATAGCGGCGACATCCGCGCGTGGTCCGTCGTGCCGCAGTATGTGAATGGCCCGCTGCTGATCGGCCTCAACCTGCAGGAGATGCGCGCCAAGTCGACCGGCGTCTTCGACGGCGAGAAGATCCGCGTGTATGACCTCGCCGGCACCTATGACTTCGGCGTGGCCAAGCTCGCCGCATCGTACGGCCTGCGCAAGGCGAGCGCTGCCGACTTCAGCCCCGACACCGCCGCCGTTGATGGCAAGGACACCAGGCAGTGGTTCGTCGGCGTGACCGTGCCGGTCAGCGTCGCCGGCACCGTGCGCGCCTCCTACGTGCACCGCAAGACCGAAGTCGCCGTCGGCGGCGCCGACGCCAAGGCCAGCCAGTGGGCGCTCGGCTACGAGCATGCGCTGTCGAAGCGCACCAGCCTGTACGCGGTGTATGCGGACATCAACAACAATCGTGCCGCGCGGGACAGCGGGCTGTTCTCCTCCATCGGCGACGCCATGAGCAACGGCACGGCCGGCGGCGACGGCTACCAGCGGGGCGCCAACCTGGGCGTGCTGCACCGCTTCTGATGTTGCGCCAGGGGGCGACGGTCACTGCGGACCACGCCCCTTGCGTGTCATCGGCGGAGCTACGGCAAACCCCTGGATTCACCCGGTGCTGCGTGGGCGGTGGCGGATCTCAGGCCGCCTCGCCCAGGTAGGCGGCGCGCACCTTCGGATCGGCGAGCAGCGCCTCGCCGGTGCCGGTGAGCGTGATCCTGCCCGACTCCATCACGTAGCCGCGCTGCGAGAATTCCAGCGCGAGGTTGGCGTTCTGCTCCACGAGCAGGATGGTGACACCTTCCTTGGCCACCGACTGCACCACTTCGAAGATCTTCTCCACCACCAGCGGCGCGAGGCCCATCGACGGCTCGTCGAGCAGCAACAGTTTCGGCCGCGACAGCAGCGCGCGCCCGATCGCCACCATCTGCTGCTCGCCGCCCGACAGCGTGCCGGCGACCTGGGGCAGGCGCTCCTTGACGCGCGGCAGCATGGTGTAGACGCGCTCCAGGTCGGATTCGATGGCGTCCTTGTCATTGCGCGTGTAGGCGCCCATGCGCAGGTTCTCTTCCACCGTCAGGCGGGTGAAGATGCCGCGCCCTTCGGGGACCAGCGCGATGCCGCGGCGCAGGCGCTTGTGCGCCGGTACGGTGTTGATCCTGTCGCCGGCGTAGTTGATCTCGCCGCCGGCGATCGGCAGCACCCCGGCGATGGCGTTCAGCGTCGTGGTCTTGCCGGCGCCGTTGGCGCCGATCAGGCAGACGAGTTCGCCGGAATACATCTCGAGGCTGATGCCCTTCACTGCCTGGATGCCGCCATAGGCGATCTGCAGGTTCTGCAACTGCAGCAGGGGCGATACCGGATTAGTGTGCATGCTTGCCTCCGCCCAGGTAGGCGGCGATCACCGCTTCGTTCTTCTGCACCACCGCCGGCACGTCCTCGGCGATCTTCTTGCCGAAGTCGAGCACCGCGACGCGGTCGCACAGGCCCATCACCAGCTTCACGTCGTGTTCGATCAGCATCACGGTGATGCCGTCGCGGCGGATCTGCTCGATCAGCACCTTGAGCTGCGCGGTCTCGGTGGCGTTCATGCCGGCGGCGGGCTCGTCGAGGGCCAGCAGTTGGGGTTCGGTGGCCAGCGCGCGGGCGATCTCCAGCCGGCGCTGGTCGCCGTACGAGAGATTCCTGGATACCACGTCGGCGAAGCGCTCGATGCCGACGTACTTGAGCAGCTCGTAGGCGCGCTCGGTGGTCAGTCGCTCTTCCTCGCGGGTGAAACGGTTCTGCGTGAGCACGCCCCACACGCCCGCCTTGGTGCGGATATGGTGCCCCGCCATGACGTTCTCGAGCGCGGTCAGCTCGCGGAACAGGCGGATGTTCTGGAAGGTGCGGGCGATGCCGCGCCCTACCACCTTGTGCGGCTTGCCGGTGGGCAGCTCGCTGCCGTTGAAGACGAATTCGCCGCCATCGGGCGTGTAGGCGCCGGTGAGCACGTTGAAGAAGGTGGTCTTTCCGGCGCCGTTGGGGCCGATCAGGCCATAGACTTCGCCCTTGCGGATGGTCAGCGAGACGTCGGACAGCGCCTGCAGGCCGCCGAAGCGCTTGCCGATGTTGCGGGCTTCGAGCAGCGTGATCACTTCGCGGCCTCCTGTTTCAGCTTGTTGCTCAGGTGGTGGTCGTGGGAATAGCGCGCGCGCGCCGGGATCAGGCCGGCCGGCCGCAGCAGCATCATCAGGATCATGGCCAGCGACAGCAGCAGCATGCGCAGCACCTCCGGGTCGAGCAGCACATGGCCGAACAACGTCTGCTGCAGCGGCACCGCCACGTCGCGCAGGATCTCGGGCAGCAGCGCCAGCACGAAGGCGCCCACCAGCGCACCGGCGATGTTGCCCATGCCGCCGAACACCACCATCGTCAGCACCGCGATGGACTCCATCAGGCTGAAGCTCTCCGGGCTGACGAAGCCCTGGAAGGCGCCGAACAGGCAGCCCGACAGGCCGCCGAAAGTGGCGCCCAGCGAGAACGCCAGCAGCTTCATGTTGCGCGTGTTGATGCCGATCGCCTTGGCGGCGAGCTCGTCGTCACGCATCGCTGCCCAGGCGCGGCCGACGCGCGAGATCTGCAGGCGGTGGACGAAGACGATGGAGCCGGCCACCGCGAGCAGGAAAAAGTAGTAGTAGAGGAACAAGGAGTTGATGCTGAAGTTCTCGCCGATCTGCAGGTTGCGCGACAGGTCCCAGCCGAACAGGTTGATCGGGTCGATCATGTTGATGCCCTGCGGCCCGTTGGTGATGTTGACGGGGTAGTTCAGGTTCAGCATGAAGATGCGCACGATCTCGCCGAAGCCGAGTGTGACGATGGCGAGGTAGTCGCCGCGCAATCGCAGCACCGGAAAGCCCAGCATGATCCCCGCCATCGCGGCGAAGCCCGCGCCGAGCGGCAGGATCGTCCAGAACGGCAGATGCACGTCGAAATGCGGCGAAGCGAGAAAGGCGAAGGTGTACGCGCCCACCGCATAGAACGCGATGTAGCCGAGGTCGAGCAGGCCGGCGAAGCCCACCACCAGGTTGAGGCCCATCGCCAGCATCATGTAGAGCAGCGCGAAGTCGAGGATGCGCACCCAGCTTCGGCCGAACTGCCAGGCGATGACGGGCGCGACCAGGGCGATGATCAGGATCAGCCAGCGCGCGGCCGTCGGATTGCGTTTGCCCAGCCAGGGGATGGCGGCAGCGAGTTCGTTCATGGTGTCGTCGCTCCCTTATGCCCGATCCGACACGCGTTCGCCCAGCAGGCCGGTGGGGCGGAAGATCAGCACCAGACCGAGGATGAGGAAGGCGAAGATGTCCTGATACGAGGAGTTCAGGAAGCCGAAGGTGAGGTTTTCGATATAGCCGGCGCCGAAGGATTCGACCACGCCGAGCACGATCCCGCCCAGCATGGCGCCGCCGAGGTTGCCGATGCCGCCCAGCACCGCCGCGGTGAAGGCCTTCAGGCCGGGCATGAAGCCCATGCCGTAGTGGGCGATGCCGTAGTTGCTGGCGAACATCACGCCCGCCACCGCGGCGAGCCCCGCGCCGATGACGAAGGTGAAGGCGATCACCGCGTTGGTGTCCACGCCCATCAGGCTGGCGACGCGGTGGTTCTCGGCGGTGGCGCGCATCGCGCGGCCGATCTTGGTGCGGTTGACGAGCAGCAGCAGGCCGATCATCAGCGCGGCCGAGCCGAAGATGATGGTGATCTGGACCGGAGTGATGAACACGCCCTCGATCGGCTGCAGCGGCGTCGTCGAGATCAGTTGCGGATAGGTGTGGTAGTTGCGGCCCCAGATGATCATCGCGATCGTCTGCAGCAGGAAGGACACGCCGATCGCGGTGATCAGCGGCGCCAGCCGCGGCGCGTTGCGCAAGCGCCGGTAGGCCAGCCGCTCCATCGTGAAACCGAGCAGCATGCACACGACGATCGCCACCAGCAGCGCGATGCTCAGCATCACCAGCGGCGACATGCCGGGCGCCATGCCCATGAGGAAGGTCATGGTCTGCAGCGCGACCAGCGCGCCGACCATCAGCACGTCGCCATGTGCGAAGTTGATCAGGCCGAGGATGCCGTAGACCATCGTGTAGCCGAGCGCGATCAGCGCGTAGACGCTGCCGATCACCAGGCCGTTGATGAGTTGCTGGATGAGGGTTTCCATGATGCCTTTGCCGAGTCTGACGAGCCGCCAGTCAGGCGCGGCCGTCGGGTCCATGAGCCGGGCCGGCATGACGCCCACGACCGTGCGTGGCGTCATGCCGGCCCTTGCCTTCGCACCGGGTCAGGTGCGAAGGGGGCGGGTTACATCGGAACCCAGTTGCCGTCCTTGAAGCTGTAGATCGTCACTGCGCCTTCCTTGATGTCGCCCTTGTCGTCGAAGGCGACGTTGCCGGTCACGCCGTTGAAGTTGATCTTCTTCAGCTCGGGCAGGTACTTGGACGGTTCGGGCGAGCCGGCTTTCTCCATCGCCTTCACGATCGCGGTCGCGGCGTCGTAGGCATACGGCGCGTACAGCTGCACTTCGCCGCCGAAGCGCTTCTTGTACTGCTCGCGGAACGCGGCGCCGCCGGGCATCTTGTCGAGCGGCAGGCCCGCCATCGAGCAGTAGGTGGAGGCGCTCATCGCCTCGCCGGCGAGCTTGATCATCTCGGGGCTGCAGCCGCCGTCGCCGGTCAGGAACTTGGCGTTGATGCCGAGCTGCTTCATCTGGCGCAGCATCGGGCCGGCCTGCGCGTCCATGCCGCCGAAGAAGATCACGTCCGGGGCGGTGGCGCGGATCTTGGTCAGGATGGCGTTGAAGTCGGTGGCCTTGTCGGTGGTGAATTCGCGCGCCACCACCTGGGCACCCGATGCCTTCACCGCCTTCTCGGTCTCGTCGGCAAGGCCCTGGCCGTAGGCGGTGCGGTCGTCGATGATGGCGACCTTCTTCGCGCCCAGCGACTTCACCGCGAACTTGCCCAGCGCGCCGCCCTGCTGCACGTCGTTGGCGATGGTGCGGAACACGCCCTTGAAGTTCTGCTGCGTCAGCTTCGGGTTGGTGGAGGCGGGCGAGATCTGCGGGATGCCGCCCTGGTCGTAGATGCGGGAGGCGGGGATGGAGGTGCCGGAGTTCAGATGGCCGACGACGCCCTTCACGCCGGCATCGACCAGGCGCTGTGCCACGGTGGTGCCGGTGCGCGGGTCGGCCTGGTCGTCCTCGCCGATCAGCTCGAACTTGACCTTCTTGCCGCCGATGGTCACGCCCTGCGCGTTCAGCGCCTCGACCGCCATCCGGGTGCCGTTCTC
This sequence comes from Pseudomonadota bacterium, assembly GCA_018240785.1. GTDB lineage: Bacteria > Pseudomonadota > Gammaproteobacteria > Burkholderiales > Rhodocyclaceae > Thauera. The sequence continues at coordinate 35,662 of JAFEFC010000030.1, forward strand.
GAGGTCCTTGCCGAGGTGGGCGATGGTGCCGGTCAGCGGGGCGGCGCTGCCCAGCTTGACGACTTCCTGGGCCTGGGCGGCGCCCAGGCCGATGCTCATGATTGCGAATGCGACGACGGTTTTCTTCATGCTATCTCCTCCCAGATGGGGTGGTGGCGTGGGGTTGAAGCCGAAACGCGCCCTTATTGTGCCCAAAAAAGCGGATCTGGAGCGTTGCACGCACGAGCTTTGCGCGCCGCGGCGCATGTTGCTCTGCACAAGGCGTGGCAGGCCGCTCGCACCCGCCGCGAGGGGCGGATGCCCCAGGCGGGTGCGTCTCAGGCCGCAGCCGCACCCCATTGCGGGGCAGCGACCGCGCTCGTCATCAGTTGAAGGGCTCCCACTTGCCATTGACGAAGTGGTACATCGTCACGCCACCTTCCTTGATGTCGCCCTTGGCGTCGAAGGCGACGTTCCCCGTCACGCCACGGAACGAAATCTTCTGCAGCGCCGGCAGGTACTTCGCCGGTTCGGTCGAGTCGGCGAGCTTCATCGCTTCGTAAAGCGCAGTGGTGGCATCGTAGCTATAGGGCGCGTACAGCAGCACGTCGCTCTTGAAGCGGGCCTTGAAGCGGGCGAGGAAGTCCGAGCCCCCCGGCATCTTCGTCGCCGGAATGCCGGCCTGGGTGCACAGTACCTTGTCGTCGATGGCGCCGCTGGCGAGCTTGATCATCTCGGAGGTGCAGCTCCCGTCGCCGCCGAGGTAGGTGGCGTTCATGCCGAGCTGGCGCATCTGGCGCAGCAGCGGCGCGCCCTGCGAGTCCATGCCGCCGTAGAACACTGCGTCCGGTGCCTTGGACTTGATCTTGGTGAGGATGGCGGTGAAGTCGGTGGCCTTGTCGGTGGTGAATTCGCGCCCGACGAGTTCGCCGCCCGCCTTCTTCAGGCTCTCGGCGAAGGCATCGGCCAGGCCCTGGCCGTAGGCGGTGCGGTCGTCGATGATCGCGACCTTCTTCAGCTTGAGCGTGCCCAGCGCGTACTTCGCCATTGCCTCGCCCTGCTGCATGTCGTTGGCGATGACGCGGTAGGTGACCTTGAAGCCCTGCTGGGTCAGCTTCGGGCTGGTCGCCGACTCGGTGATCACCGGTACGCCGGCCTGTTCGTAGATGCGCGAGGCCGGGATCGCTGCGCCGGACGTGACGTGGCCGACCACGCCCTTGACGCCGAGATCGGTCAGGCGCTGCGCCACGGTGGTTGCAGTGCGTGGGTCGGCCTGGTCGTCCTCGCTCACGAGTTCGAACTTGACCGCCTGGCCGCCGATCTTGGGATTCTTGGCGTTGATTTCCTCGACGGCGAGGCGGGCGCCGTTTTCGCCGTCCTTGCCGAAGTGCGCGGCCGGGCCGGTCAGCGGGCCGGCGTGACCGATCTTGACCACCGTCTGGGCATGCGCTGCCGTCAGACCCAGGCCGGCGAGGGCGAGGGCAACCAGGGTTTTCTTGAGCATGTGAAACCTCCGAAATGTCGCAAACGATCACCGCGCGGGCATTGCAAATCGCCCGGTGTTCGCCGATTCTAGCCCAGGCGCCGATGGCCGGGATTTGAGCTTTCGCAGGAATGCAGATGGATGCGCGGGGCGCTGCTTCGCAAACGAGACGTGAGTGAGCAATCGATGAAACGCTTCATGGCCTGGTTGTGTTCCCTGCTGTCCGCAATCGGCATCACTGCCTGCGACTACATCAACATCCGCGAACTCAAGCCCGGGGTCTCATCCGCGCTCGAGGTGCGCGACCGCTTCGGTCCGCCGCAGATGGAGTGGAGCAACGCCGACGGCTCGGTCACCTGGGAGTACACGCGCCAGCCCGAGGGCGTCGAGTGCTTCATGATCACCATCGGCCCCGACCAGATCCTGCGCAGCATCGACCAGGTACTGAACGAGAAGACTTTCGCGCGGGTCCAAAACGGCATGAACGGCGACGAGGTGCGGCGCCTGCTGGGCAAGCCCGCGTCCAGCCAGTTCTTCCAGCTCAAGCAGGAGACGGTGTGGGAATGGAAGATCGACCAGGGCCAGGCCACTGGCGGCGAACCCACCTATTTCACCGTTTCGTTCAACACCGACGGCCGTGTGGTGGGCACCGGCCGCTACACCAAGCACAGGAATTGACCGGGAGGTCGACATGTCTGCCGCAGTCCGCTCCGGTTCAGGTCGCGGAGCGTTGTTCGCCCTGCTGCTGCTGATTGCAGCCGCAGTGCTCGGCGGCTGTGCCGCGTTCGCGCCGCCGAAGCCCTTCACCACCGAGGCCGAGGCGCTGGCCGCGCGCGGTGAGCCCAGCCGGCGCTGGAAGAACGAGGATGGGACGACCACGCTGGAATACGCCACCCAGCCGTACGGCCACACCTGCCTGATGGTGCAGGTCGACGCCGGCGGCATCGTGCTGCGGCAGTGGGACGCGCTCGACGACGACAATCTGGCGCGGGTCAGGAAGGGTATGACGAGGGACGAAGTGGCGCGCCTGCTGGGCGAGCACCGCTCCGAGCAGTTCTTCAAGCTGTCCGGCGAGGAGGTGTGGGACTGGAACATCCACAACGATGGTCCGGGCATCGCCACGCTGTTCAACGTGCATTTCATCGACGGCAAGGTGGTGCGCACCAGCCAGACCTACGTGTTTCCGCGCGATGGGGCGATGTTCGGCCCCTGGGGCTATCCGCCGCCTTTCGGATACCCGTATCCGCGCTTTCCCGGCTACGGGCCGTGGCCGTACTGGTGGTGAGTGCGCAGTAGGTCAGCCGAATGTGACAGGCCTGGCGGTGGGGGATGCGTGGAGCGGACGAGCACTGTCCGAGTCCCGAGCGAAGCGAGGTCGAGTTGCGCAGGACGCGGAGCGCATCCCCCACCGCCAGACCGGATTAGCAGCAATGCGGGATTGGCAGACCCTACCCTGAGCCGATAGAATCCTCGCCACTGCCGAGGAGCGCTGCGACCCCGTGAACGATCCGGGGCCAGGCTCGGCAACCGATCAACGGCGCTCACAAACCTTCAGCCGGTTTGTGGCGCCGTTCGCATTTGTGCGTGGCGTTGCCCGGCGGCCGTCGAACGACCGAGGACCCAGCCATGCAAGCCGACCGCAGCACTGAACTCCGCCAGCTTCTTGCCGAACGCATCCTGATCCTGGATGGCGCGATGGGCACCATGATCCAGCAGGAGAAGCTGGTCGAGGCGGACTATCGCGGCGAGCGCTTCCTCGACCACCCGAAGGACCTCAGGGGCAACAACGACCTGCTGGTGCTGACGCGGCCGCACGTGGTCGCCGGCATCCACCGCGCCTACCTCGAGGCCGGCGCCGACATCATCGAGACCAACACCTTCAACGCCACCCGCGTGTCGCAGGCGGAATACGGGCTCGAGGCGCTGGCTTACGAGCTCAACGTCGAAGGCGCGCGCCTGGTGCGCCAGTTGTGCGACGAATACAACGCACGCAATCCCGCCAGGCCGCGCTTCTGCGCCGGCGTGCTGGGGCCGACCTCGCGCACGCTGTCGATCTCGCCGGACGTGAATGACCCCGGCTATCGCAACATCAGCTTCGATGCGCTGGTCGACGACTACTACGACTCGGCGAAAGGCCTGCTCGAAGGCGGCGCCGACCTGTTGCTGATCGAGACCATCTTCGACACGCTCAACGCCAAGGCCGCGGTGTTCGCCATCGAGAAGCTGTTCGAGGACCTCGGCCGGCGCTGGCCGGTGATGATCTCCGGCACGATCACCGACGCTTCCGGCCGCACGCTGTCGGGCCAGACCGCCGAGGCCTTCTGGAACTCGCTCAGCCATGCGCAGCCGATCAGCTTCGGCCTCAACTGCGCGCTCGGCGCCGACCAGTTGCGGCAGTACGTCGAGGAACTCTCCAACGTCTGCGACACCCATGTGTCGGCCCACCCCAACGCCGGCCTGCCCAACCCGCTGTCGCCCACCGGCTACGACGAGACGCCCGAGCATCTGGCCGGCGAGATCCGCGAGTGGGCGCAGAGCGGCCTGGTGAACATCGTCGGTGGCTGCTGCGGCACGACGCCCGCGCACATCGCGGCGATCGCGCAGGCGGTGGCGGGCCTCGCGCCGCGCGCCGTGCCGGTGCTGGAGAAGAAGCTGCGCCTGTCGGGCCTGGAGCCCTTCAACGTCGGCGCCGACAGCCTGTTCGTCAATGTGGGCGAGCGCACCAACGTCACCGGCTCCAAGGCGTTCGCGCGCATGATCCTCGAAGGCCGCTTCGACGATGCGCTGGCGGTGGCGCGACAGCAGGTCGAGAACGGCGCTCAGGTCATCGACATCAACATGGATGAGGCGATGCTGGACTCGGTCGCCGCCATGGAGCGTTTCTGCAAGCTGATCGCCTCCGAGCCCGACATCTCGCGCGTGCCGATCATGCTCGACTCGTCGAAGTGGTCGGTGATCGAGACCGGCCTGAAGTGCATCCAGGGCAAGGGCGTGGTCAATTCGATCTCGATGAAGGAGGGCGAGGCCGAGTTCCTGCGCCAGGCGCGGCTGGCGCGCCGCTACGGCGCCGCGGTGATCGTGATGGCCTTCGACGAGCAGGGCCAGGCCGACACCTTCCGCCGCAAGACCGAGATCTGCGAGCGCGCCTACAGGCTGCTGACGAAGCCGGTCGCCGACGGCGGCGCCGGCTTCCCGCCGGAAGACATCATCTTCGATCCCAACATCTTCGCCATCGCCACCGGCATCGAGGAGCACGACAACTACGCGGTCGACTTCGTCAACGCGGTGGCCTGGATCAAGGCGAACCTGCCCTGGGCCAAGACCTCGGGCGGGGTGTCGAACGTGTCCTTCAGCTTCCGCGGCAACGACCCGGTGCGCGAGGCGATCCACACCGTGTTCCTGTACCACGCGATCAAGGCGGGGCTGTCGATGGGCATCGTCAACGCCGGCCAGCTCGGCGTGTATGACGAGCTCGCCCCCGAGTTGCGCGACAAGGTCGAGGACGTGGTGATGAATCGCAAGCCGGGGGCGGGCGAGGCCCTGGTCGAGTTCGCGCAGACGGTGAAAGGGCAGGCGAAGGAATCCGCGCAGGATCTGGCCTGGCGAGAGTGGCCGGTGGAACAGCGCCTCTCCCATGCACTGGTCAAGGGCATCACCGAGTTCGTCGTTGCCGACACCGAGGAGGTGCGCGCCAGGCTGGAGGCGGAGGGCCGTCCGCCGCTGGCGGTCATCGAAGGCCCGCTGATGGCGGGCATGAACGTGGTCGGCGATCTCTTCGGCGCCGGCAAGATGTTCCTGCCGCAGGTGGTGAAGTCGGCGCGCGTGATGAAGCAGGCAGTGGCGCACCTGATCCCCTACATCGAGGCCGAGAAGCTGCGCACCGGCGCCAGCAGCAAGGGCCGCATCGTCGTCGCCACGGTGAAGGGCGATGTGCACGACATCGGCAAGAACATCGTCGGCGTGGTGCTGGGCTGCAACGGCTACGAGGTCATCGACCTCGGCGTGATGGTGCCGGCGGCGAAGATCCTGGAAGCGGCCCGGGAGCACGGCGCGCAGGCGATCGGCCTGTCCGGCCTGATCACGCCCTCGCTGGAAGAGATGGCGCACGTCGCCGCCGAGATGAAGCGCCAGGGCTTCGAGGTGCCGCTGCTGATCGGTGGTGCCACCACCAGCCGCAACCACACCGCGATCAAGATCGCGCCGCACTACGACCAGCCGGTGGTGTATGTACCCGACGCGTCGCGCGCGGTAGGCGTGGTCACCGCGCTGCTGTCCGAGGAGCAGAGCGCGGCGTTCAAGGCCGAGGTCGCTGCCGACTACGAGAAGATCCGCGCGCTGCACGCCAACAAGAAGGGCGTCCAACTGGTGAGCGTGGAGGCCGCGCGCGCCAACGCCTTCCGCATTGCGCCCGACTACCGGCCGCCCAAACCCAACGTGCTCGGCGTGCAGGCGATCGACGTCGAGCTCGACGAGCTGGTCAGCTACATCGACTGGGGGCCCTTCTTCCAGACCTGGGACCTCGCCGGCCGCTTTCCCGCCATCCTCGACGACGCGGTGGTGGGCGAGACTGCGCGCAACGTGTTCGCCGACGGCCAGGCGATGCTGCAGCAGATCGTCGCCGAGGAGTGGCTGCAGGCGAAGGCGGTGTTCGGCCTGTTTCCGGCCAACGCGGTGGGCGACGACATCGAGGTCTACACCGGCGAGGACCGCAAGCACCTGGCGATGGTGTGGCACGGCCTGCGCCAGCAGCACGAGCGCCCGGCGGGCAAGCCGCACTGGTGCCTGACGGACTTCGTCGCGACCAGGGATTCGGGTGTGCCCGACTGGATCGGCGCCTTCGCGGTGACCGCCGGGCTGGGCATCGAGACCAAGCTGGCCGAATTCGAGGCCGCGCACGACGACTACCGCGCCATCATGCTGAAGAGCCTGGCCGACCGACTCGCCGAGGCCTGCGCCGAGTGGCTGCACGAGCGCGTGCGCCGCGAATGCTGGGGTTACGTCGCCGACGAGACGCTCGACAACGAGGCACTGATCCGCGAGGAATACCGCGGCATCCGCCCCGCGCCCGGCTACCCTGCCTGCCCGGATCACACCGTCAAGGGGCCGCTGTTCGAGCTCCTCGGCGTCACCGAGCGCATTGGCATGGGGCTGACCGAAAGCTACGCGATGACGCCGGCGGCGGCGGTGAGCGGCTTCTACTTCGCCCACCCCGAGAGCCACTACTTCGCCATTCCGAAAATCGGCCGCGACCAGTTGGAAGACTGGGCGCGCCGCACTGGCATGGAGGTGGACGAGGCGGCGCGCTGGCTGGCGCCGCTGTTGTGAGACCGCCGAGTGTCCGTACCCCCGCCTCGCGTATGATGCCGCTTTGCCGACCAGCCGGAGCCTGACATGCCCACCGTGGAGATCACCGCAGAAAACTTCAACGATATCGTGGAGAAGAACGACATCGTCTTCCTCGACTTCTGGGCCGCCTGGTGCGGCCCCTGCCGCAACTTCGCGCCCACCTACGAGGCGGCCGCCGATGCCCATCCGGACATCGTGTTCGGCAAGATCGACACCGAGGCCCAGCAGGAACTCGCTGCCAGCTTCCAGATCCGCTCGATCCCCACCATCGCGGTGATCCGCGGCAACATCATGGTGTTCCGCGAGTCGGGCGCGCTGCCCGCGAACGCGCTGAACCAGGTGATCGACGGCGTGCGCGCGCTCGACATGGATGAAGTGCGCGCCGACATCGCCCGTCAGCAGCAGGAACAGCAACAGCAATAGGCGTAGGCCGCGGCGGGCGAAGAATCTCCCGCAGCGAGGCGAAAGAAAACGGCGGCCCGGGAGCGATCCCGGGCCGCCGTTCTTTCTCGCCTGCCGCGCTGCGCCTTCAGCAGGGGCAGCGGCTGCCGCTGCGTTCGGCGCTGGGGAAGCGCGCCTCGAGGCAGTAGCGGTAGAACTCCTCGCGGCTGAACGGAGTCGTCTCCGGGTGGCGCGAGCGCATGTGGTCGAGGTAGTACTCGTAGTCGTGGATGCCGACCACCAGGCGGCAGGTCTGCACCACCTTCTTCGCCACGTCGCGCAGCCCGCTCAGCCAGTTCGAGCCCAGGCTGTAGCGCTCGAACTCGGCCTCGGGCATCGGCACCGCGTTCGGGTCCCGGGCACGCGTTTCGGCCACGTAGCGCGCATAGGCGTCGTCGAGCGTGGATTCTGCAACGGCCTCCGCCATGGCTGGCACCGTGGCGGCGCCAGCCTTGCTGCGGCCGGTCAGGAAGTTCAGGTCAAGCATGGGCCGCCGCCGCGCGGTATTCCACCGGCGCCTCCACTGCAGTTGGCGTGCGACTGGCGAGCGCCTGGCGGATCACGCTGAAGGCCGAAATCACCATCGTTACCGCCACGAGCATGAAGAAGCCGCACAGCACCGCGTCGATCTGGTTGTTGAAGGCGACGCGGCTCATCTCCTCGATCGATTTCGCCGGCGCCAGCACGGTGCCCTGCGCCGCGGCGTCGTTGAACTTGTTCGCCAGGGCGAGGAAGCCGATCTTCGGGTTGTCGCTGAAGATCTTTTCCCAACCCGCGCTCATCGAGGTGATGAACAGCCAGGTGGTGGGCAGTACCGTGACCCAGGCGTAGCGTTCCTTCTTCATCTTGAACAGCACGACCGTGCCCAGGATGAGCGCCATCGACGCCAGCATCTGGTTGCCGATGCCGAACAGGGGCCACAGCGTGTTGATGCCACCCAGCGGGTCGGTGACGCCCTGGTACACGAAGTAGCCCCAGCCGGCGACCGCCACCGAGGTGCCGACCAGGTTGCCCACCAGGCTGCGCGTCTGGTGCAGGCCGGGAATGAAGGTGCCGGCGAGATCCTGCACCATGAAGCGGCAGGCGCGGGTGCCGGCGTCGACCGCGGTGAGGATGAACAGCGCCTCGAACAGGATCGCGAAGTGGTACCAGAAGGCCATCATCGCCTTGCTGTTGAACAGGTCGGTGACGATCACCGCCATGCCCACGGCGAACGTCGGCGCACCACCGGCGCGCGACAGGATGCTGTGCTCGCCGACGTCCTTCGCGATCTGCGTCAGCATCTCGGGCGTGATCATGAAGCCCCAGCCGGAGATCACCTGCGAGGCGGATTCCACCGTCTTGCCGATCACCGCCGCCGGCGAGTTCAGCGCGAAATACACGCCCGGGTCGAGGATGGACGCGCACACCAGCGCCATGATCGCCACCAGCGACTCGCCCAGCATGCCGCCGTAGCCGATCAGGCGCATCTGGCTTTCACGCTCGACCAGCTTGGGCGTGGTGCCCGAGGCCACCAGCGCATGGAAGCCCGAGCAGGCGCCGCAGGCGATGGTGATGAACAGGAAGGGGAACAGGCTGCCGGAGAACACCGGGCCGCTGCCGTCGATGAAGCGCGACACCGCCGGCATCCTGAGGTCGGGCAGGGCGATGGCGATGCCGATCGCCAGGCCGACGATGACGCCCAGCTTGAGGAAGGTCGACAGGTAGTCGCGCGGCGCCAGCAGCAGCCACACCGGCAGCACCGAGGCGACGAAGCCATACACCACCAGCGCCAGCGTGAGCTGCGGGCCGGTCAGCGTGAACAGCGGGCCCCAGTATTCGCTGCGGGCGATGTCCTCGCCGTAGATGATGGCCGCCATCATCAGCACGAAGCCGATCACCGAGATTTCGGCGATGCGCCCTGGACGGATGAAGCGCATGTAGATGCCCATGAACAGCGCGATGGGGATCGTCATCGCGATGGTGAAGGTGCCCCACGGGCTCTCCGCCAGCGCCTTCACCACGATCAGCGCCAGTGCCGACAGGATGATGACCATCACCGCGAGCGCGCCCAGCATCACGATCACGCCGGCACGCGGGCCGAGCTCCTGCTTCGCCATCTCGCCCAGCGAGCGGCCGTCGCGGCGCGTGGAGATGAAGAGCACGAGGAAGTCCTGCACCGCGCCGGCCAGCATGACGCCGACCAGGATCCAGATCGTGCCGGGCAGGAAGCCCATCTGTGCCGCCAGGATGGGGCCGACCAGCGGGCCGGCGCCGGCGATGGCGGCGAAGTGGTGGCCGAACAGCACCCACTTGTTGGTCGGCACGTAGTCCAGGCCGTCGTTGTAGCGCTCGGCCGGCGTCAGGCGCCGGTCGTCGAGCTCGAATACTTTCTCGGCGATGAACTTGCTGTAGAAACGATAGGAAATCGCATAGCAGGACACTGCTGCCAGCACCAGCCACACTGCATTCACATGCTCGCCCCGGCTCAGGGCGAGCATGGCAAAGCCCGCTGCGCCCACGAGGGCGACGAGCAACCACACCAGTTTGGATTTCACGCGAATCTCCAGAAGTTGCAATGAGATCCGGGGCGTGCCGACTGTCTCCCTGTCAGAGCAAGCCTGGACATCGAAGGGTCCGCCAGGTGGCGGTTGTTGTTTTGTACCGACGATGAAACGGGACCGGAAGCCCGGATTGTAGGGCAAGGAGGCGCCGCTTGTACCTTGAGCTGGATCAGGCGCCGGGCGGTTTGTTGAAATTTGCAAGCGGATGCACGCTGCGCAGCCGCTGCTGTCAGAATCGCGCCTTCCGCCGTGTCGCGGCTTCCACAGGCTCCGTGCCCAATTGATCGTCCGTCCCCGCCCCCACTGGATTCGCCTGATCTTCGTTCGCCGCGGTTCGCTCGTGCGGCGCATCCTGTCGCAACAGATCTTCGTCTTCCTGCTGTCGTGCGCGGTGGTGCTCGTGCATGGCCAGTTGTTCCACTGGAAGGTCACGCTGACCTCCGCGCCGTTCTCGCTGATGGGGGTGGCGCTGGCCATCTTCCTGGGCTTTCGCATCAACGCGAGCTACGACCGCTACTGGGAAGCGCGCAAATTCTGGGGGGCGGTGCTCGTCGAAGGCCGTAACCTGGCGCGGCACGCGCTGAGCCTGACCGGCGGTGGCGTCGATGCGCGGCCTTTCGTGCTCGGACTGATCGGCTTCGCTACCGCGATGCGCAACCAGTTGCGCGGGCGCCCGCGCCAGGAGGGTCTGGCGGGCCTGTTGCCGGCGGAGCTCGTCGAACGCATCGGGCAGGCGCGCTTCGCGCCGGCGCTGGTGCTGCTGTGGCTGGCGCAGTGGCTGCGTAGTGTGCGCGAGGCGGGGCACCTGTCGCCGATGCTGGCGCAGCACATGGAGCAATCGCTGGATGCGCTGTCTGCAGCGCTGGGCGGGTGCGAGCGGATCGCCAACACGCCGCTGCCCTTCACCTACTCGGTGATCCTGCACCGCAGTTCCTACTTCTACTGCATGCTGCTGCCGTTCGGCCTGGTGGACACCATCGGCTGGATGACGCCGCTGGTCGTCGCCTTCGTGTCCTACACCTTCTTTGCGCTGGAAGCGCTCAGCGACGAGATCGAGGAGCCGTTCGGCACCATGCCCAACGACCTCGCGCTCGACGCCATCGTCGCCGGCATCGATGCCAGCCTGCGCGAGATGATCGGCGACCCGCTGCCGCCGGTGCCCGTGCCGGACGCCGAGTTCATTCTCAACTGAGCATGCCGCGGCGGCGCATCCTTGCCCGGGCGCCCTGCGCCGCGTGCCGGGCCGATGGCCTCGCTCGAGCGATACGCCGCTGAGCGGACGCACGTCGCATCCGGAAGCGAAGCGCGTGCGTAAACCGGGTAAGTGGTCATCGCTCAGGCGCCGAAGCTCAGCGCCGCGGCAGCAGCAGGCCGGAGCGGCCGCCTCGACTCCTGCCCCGGCACGGCCGCCCGCCGCACCGGCCCAGCCGGCAGTGTGATCTGCCTGCGACGTGGGCGCTCGCAGCCGACGGGCAGTTCCGGAGCTGGCGCGTTCACCCCGGCGTTCCGACCCGGTCGCGGATCGCCTGCATGGCAGGATGCGCCAGGCGGCGCTCGGTGGTGATCGCATACACCTGGCTGTTCACGCCGACGATCTCGCCGACTGCTTCCAGACCGTACTGGCGCAAGACGCGGTCGCCGATCGAGGTGGGTGCCGCGAAAGCGCCCGCGCCGCTCTGGCCGAAGGCCTCCATCAGTGCGCTATCGTCCAGTTCGGCGACGATCGAGGGCTGCACGCGCAGGGCATCGAACCATTGCAGCAGCGCGTTGCGGCAGGCGACGCCCTCGCGCGGCAGCAGGAAAGGGGCGCCGCTCAGCGAGGCCGGGAAATCCGGCCTCAGTCGTGCCGCGAGCACGGGAGCGGCGAACACCGTCAGCGTGCTCTCGTCGAGCAGTGTGCTGTGGCCGCGCACGCTCACCTCTGCTGGAATGGGCCTATCGGCGAGCACGAGGTCGAGCCGATGCACCGCGAGCTCGGCGAGCAGCTCGGCGAGTGGCGCCTCGCGGCAGACGAGACGGCCCGGGCGTTCGACGCGCAGCGCCGGTTCGATGAGGTGATGGACGACGGACTTCGGCAGAGAGTCGGGGAAGCCGATGCGAAAGGGCAGGCTGCGGCGCAGGGTGTCGTCGCGTACCACGTCGACGATCTGGTCGCCGAGCGCGAAGATTTCGTCCGCGTGGCCGAGGATGCGCTCGCCCGCTTCGGTTAGCCTCAGCCGCCGCCCGCTGCGGCGGAACAGACTCACCCCGAGCGCGGCTTCGAAGGTGGCGAGCTGGGCGCTGATCGAGTGCGGAGCCAGATTCAGCACGCGACCCGCCTCGGCGATCGTTCCCAGCCGGGCCACGGTCCAGAAGTAGCGCAGGTGCTTGAAGTTGAGTTCGGTCATGATTCGGGCCCCGCTGTTTGGTCGAAAAAATCGATTGAAATACTACTGATAATCGACTTTTTATGCGAAACCTTCTCCTGTAGTCTGACCCTGCCTGCAGCCTCACCGAGAGCCACCCACCCGGCGGCCTCGGTCCCTGCGGCGACCCTGACACGACAAGGAGACTGCATCATGCGCCACTATGAAATCGACAGTCCTCACACCGCTTCCCGCCTGCTCGCCCTCACCGCGTTCGCCGACGGCGGGCTTGGATGCAACGAGATCGAGGTCTTGATGCAGGCGGATCTTGCCCGCCGGCTGAGAATCGGCAGGGTCGAGTTCGAGCGCATCCTGCGCGAACACTGCGATGACTTGCTGGTCAGCGCGCACTGCTCCCGGGGCCTGCGGCTCAACGTCGCGGACGAGGTGCTCGACCTGCTGCTCGAGGACATCGCCGACCCGGCACTGCAGCGCGCCTTGCTGTACGCGATGCAGGACATCGCCAGCGCCGACGGCGTGGAGACGGCAGCCGAGGTGTACGTGCTGGGGCGGGCGCTGGAGAAGTGGGGAGGCCGCGCTGCCGCAGGCGGGTTCAACTGACAACGACCACCGCGCCGTCCGGAACGGCGCGGTGGTCATTGTCGCAGGCCCTAGTCGAACAGCGCGCCCACGCTCTCGCCGCTGTGGATGCGCTCGATCGCTGCGGCGAACAGCGGCGCCACGCTGAGCACCGTGATCTTGTCCAGGCGCTTGTCGGCCGGCAGGTGCACGGTGTTGGTGACGACGATGGAGTCGATGTCGGCATCGCGCAGGCGCTCGATCGCCGGGCCGCACAGCACGCCGTGGGTGGCGCCGGCATGCACGCTGCGCGCGCCGGCCGCCTTCAGCGTCGCGACGGAGGACACCAGCGTGCCGCCGGTGGAGATCTCGTCGTCGAAGATCACTGCATCGCGGCCGGCCACATCGCCGACGATCTCGCCGTGCTTCACCGAAGTGTCGCTGGTGCGGCGCTTGTCGATGATCGCCATCGGGATGCCCAGCCGCTCCGAGAAGCGGCCGACGCGCTTGGCGCCGCCGGCGTCGGTCGCCACCGCGACCATGTTGCTGGTGTCGTGGTTGTTGCGGAAATGCTCGGCGATCGCCGGGATCGCGGTCAGGTGGTCGACCGGCACGCTGAAGAAGCCGTGCACCTGGTCGGCGTGCAGGTCCATCGTCAGCACGCGGTGAGCGCCGGCGGTCTTCAGCATGTCGGCGATCAGGCGGCCGGTGATGGAGATGCGCGGCGCGTCCTTCTTGTCCGAGCGTGCGTAGGAGTAATACGGGATCACCGCGGTGATGCGCTGGGCCGACGCGCTGCGCAGCGCGTCGAGGGTGATCAGCAGCTCCATGATGTGGTCGCTCACCGGCTCGGTGAAGGACTGCACCACATAGACGTCGCGCTCGCGCACGTTGTCGCCGATCTGCACGCGCAGGTTGTCATTGGAGAAGCGCGAGATGTCGAGCCGGCCGAGGCGCCGGCCGAGGCGGGCGCAGATTTCGGCGGCAAGGTCACGGCTGGCGCTGCAGGCGAAGATCTGGAGGGCGTGTTTGCTCATGGGCGAAGGTGGCGCAGGGGATGGGGACGAAGATCGAGGCTGCTTTGTACTCCTTCGCGGCTACCCGCGGGAAGGGGCAGGCGCCTCGACGGTGCAGCGCCTGCGTTCACGAAGGCGTCATGGTGAGGCAGTCCGGGGAGCCTTGCCGGCGCGCTCGTGATGGTCGGGAAGTGCCATTCACCACCATGTCGCGACACCGAACAGGGCGAACGCCGGGTCGCGTGTGACGAGCGCGAGGCCCTCGAGCTCCGTCTGCGCCGCGAGCATGCGGTCGAAGGGGTCGCGATGCTCGATCGCGTAGCCACCAGCCTTGAGGCAGTGATGGTAGTTGATCGGAAGATGCTGAAAACCATCGGCCGAGACCAGTTCGTCGAAGCGACCGACCGCCTCGCCCGCTTCGCCCAGTTTGCCGAGGCGGTGCTTGGTCGCCAGTTCCCACGCGGTCGCTGCACTCACCAGAACCGTGTTGCCCGGCGCGGCGATGGCGTGGCGGGCGTTTGCGGAAAGCTGCGGATCGTCGAGCCACCACCACAGCAGCGCATGCGTGTCGAGCAGCAGTCGCATCGTCACCCCCAGGCAGCCAGTTCATCGGGCGGCAGTGGCTCGAAAAAGGCCTCTGACAGGCGCCTGCCCGCCAGCCTGCCGGGCTTGCGCCCGGTGATCTCTTCAGTGGCGAGCGGTACCAGCCGCGCATAAGGCTTCCCGGCTTTGGCCAGGATGATTTCCTGCCCGGCATGCGCCTGTTCCAGCAAGCGGGAAAACTGCGTCTTGGCTTCGTGGACGTTGACCATCAGCGGCATGCCATGGATCCTGGACTAAGCTACCTGGCTAAGTCTATCGCGTGAGCGCTCTGGGCGGCAAGAACAACGCAACCGCGCCAGAGAATACTGCCCGGGGGTGAGTCCGCGCTGATCGTCGCTGCCAATCGTCCGACGCGCAGAGCCTCGCTCAGCGATACAGCAGGAAGTCCCGGCGTTCCTCTGCCCAGGCCGTCTCATCGGCGCAAGCCAGGGCGTCGAGTCCGGCGGGCGACGCGGTCGGGTCGTCCACCCATTCGCGCAGCAGCGGCGAGCCGTTGATCAGGTCGATCGCGAGGCGGTCGCGCTCGTATTCATAGGGGAATTCGCGCCACAGCGGGTAGTCCGGCTGCAGGCGGCGGATCGCCTTGAACGCCAGCGCCTGCACCCGCCAGGGGCGGAAGGCGGCGTGGTCGTAGTGCGACGGATCCTCGACATGGATCTGCACGCCGTGGCACAGCCTGCCGGCGTGCTTGTGGAAGGTGGGCTCGAACCAGCAGTCGCGCAGCACGCAACCCTGCAGCCATTGAGGCGCCAGCGCGCGCATCCCGGCGATCACCGCGCGCGCGTCGATGTCGGGCGCGCCGAAGAGCTCCAGCGGGCGGGTGGTGCCGCGGCCCTCGGACAAGGTCGTGCCTTCCAGCATCACCGTGCCGGCATAGGCGCGCGCCATCCACAGGTTGGGCGCGTTGGGACTGGGGTTGATCCAGGTCCGCTCGCCCAGCGGCCAGCCGTAGCCTGGTGCGGCGTCGGGCTGCCAGCCCTGCATGGTGACGACCTGGCAATCGACATCGAGCTTCAGCGTGGCCACGAACCAGCGCGCCAGCTCGCCCATGGTGAGGCCGTGGCGCATCGGCAGCGGGCCGGCACCGACGAAGCTTTCCCAGCCTTCTCTCAGCAGCGTGCCTTCCACCGGCCGGCCGGCGGGGTTGGGGCGGTCCAGCACCCACACCGACTTGCCGTGCTTGGCAGCCTCCTCGAGCACGTAGCGCAGCGTGGTGATGAAGGTGTAGATGCGGCAGCCGAGGTCCTGCAGGTCGACCAGCAGCACGTCGAAGCTGTCCATCATCGCCGCCGTCGGCCGCCGCACCTCGCCATACAGGCTGAACACCGGGATGCCCAGCAGCGGGTCGACGTAGTCTGCCGACTCCACCATGTTGTCCTGCTTGTCGCCGCGCAGCCCATGCTGCGGGCCGAAGGCGGCGGAAAGCGTGAGGTCGGGCAGCGCCGCGAGCGCATCGAGCGAATGCGTCAGGTCGCGCGTCACCGATGCCGGATGGGCGAGCAGCGCGACACGGCGCCCCGCGAGCGGCCGGCGCAGCGCGGCGTCTTCCAGCAGGCGTTCGAGGCCGAACTGCAACGTGTCGGCATGCAGTGGCGCGGACATGTGCGCTCAGCCCTTGGCTTGCGCCGTGGTCATCACCATCGCAAACCCGGCGCGCTGGTGGAAGTCGGGCACCGGCGCGGGGTGGTGCAGCGCCCAGTAGGCGAGCCCGCCGTCGGCCGTCTCGATCACGGCGGACACGCCCACCGGCAGGCTGGTGCCGGGTCCGCAGGCGGGCAGCGCGGAGGGCGGCAGCGTCACGTCCAGGCCGAGGCCGTCGGCTTCCTGCTGGAACACGACCTGCGGTGTGATGCGCGGATCGCTGGCCTGGTCGCGCGCACGGCAGGCGCTGAAGGCGTAGGCTGCCCATTGGCCGGAAGGCGAGAAGTTGAACTCGCGGTAGTGCGTTTCACCCGGCACGCCGACGAAGACTTCGAAGCAGGTGTGCTTCCACAGATCGTCCGCCGCGGCCGGTGGCTGTGGCGCCGGCACGCGCAGCCCGGAAACGTCGCCTTCCAGCCGGAACGCGAAGGCGAAGCTGCCGTCGGCCAGGGTGCGGGCCGACAGCCGGATGCCGTTCACCGTGGTGGCCGGACTGGTGGCGTGAGGACAGAGGGCGACGGTGATGGTCGGCGCGGGCGGCAGGTCGGAGAACGGACGATTCACGGCGAATGGGAATGTGGTTCGGATGCGGGGCGGATGGGCGGGCGCGCCTGCGCTTCGGGCGGCGCGGCCGCAATGGTAGCGCGTTAGCGCCTCGTCGCGGGGGCGAAGACGACCCCTTGCCCGCCTAGCGGGTTGGCCCCGGCTGCCCGCCGAAAGTCCGTTCCCATTCGGCGTCCGACAGCGAGATCTCCGTCACTTCCGGCTTGCGGGGATCCGGTTGTCGGCGCCGTTCGCGTTCGCCCGGCCTCGGGCCGACATCCACCTGACGGCGATCGATGCCGGTGCGGCGCTCTGCGCCGGAACGTCTCTCGTGGGAGCTATGTCTGCTCATGCCTGCTTGCCCGGGACGGTCCCGGTCCTACGCGCACATGCCCGCGCTGCGGGGCGGTGCGGCGGGTTGTTGTGGTACTGCAGCGCGCTGAATTGAATGATAGAGCGTGGCGCAGCGGATGCCGTCCAAAGAACACACGCTGTTGCGACATTTTCCCCAGCGCGGCGCACATGTGGCCGGCCGTGGTGGCGCGAGGCAGGGGCCGGTCCACAGCCTGGCCTCGCAGGCGCTAAACTTGCGCCCTTTCATCCCTTGCCCACGCATCGCCGGAGCGATCCATGTCCGTCAGCCATCCGTCCGTCCAGCGCGTCCTCACCGGGATCACCCCGTCGGGCACGCCCCACCTCGGCAACTATGCGGGGGCGATTCGTCCTGCGATCGCCGCCAGCCGCCAGCCGGGCGTGGAGAGCTTCTACTTCCTGGCCGACTACCACGCGCTGATCAAGACCACCGACCCGGCGCGCGTGCAGCGCTCGACGCTGGAGATCTCGGCTTCATGGCTGGCCGCCGGGCTGGACACCGAGCGCGTGTGGTTCTACCGTCAGTCCGACATCCCCGAGATTCCGGAGCTGACCTGGCTGCTCGCCTGTGTCGCGGGCAAGGGCCTGCTCAACCGTGCGCACGCCTACAAGGCGGCGGTGGACAAGAACGTCGCCGCCGAGGAGGACCCGGATGCCGGCGTGAACATGGGCCTCTTCATGTACCCGGTGTTGATGGCGGCCGACATCCTGATGTTCAAGTCGCACAAGGTGCCGGTCGGCCGCGACCAGATCCAGCACATCGAGATGGCGCGTGACATGGCGGCGAGCTTCAACCACCTGTACGGCGAGCACTTCGTGCTGCCCGAAGCCGAGGTCGATGCGTCGGTGGCGACTCTGCCCGGCCTCGATGGCCGCAAGATGAGCAAGAGCTACGACAACACCATCCCGCTGTTCGCGCCCGCGGCGGAACTGAAGCGGCTGATCTTCTCCATCGTCACCGACTCGAAGGCGCCGGGCGAACCCAAGGAGGTCGAGGGCTCGGCGCTGTTCCAGCTCTATCAGGCCTTTGCCACCGCCGAGGAAACGCGCGCGATGCGCACCGCATTCGAGGAAGGCATCGCCTGGGGCGAGGCCAAGCAGGCGCTGTTCGAACGGGTCGATGCGGCGGTGGCGCCGATGCGGGTGAAGTACGAGGCGCTGATCGCCGAGCCGCACGTCATCGAGCGGCACCTGCAGGAAGGTGCGGAAAAGGCACGAGCGATCGCCACGCCCTTCATGGCCGAACTGCGACACGCGGTCGGCCTGCGCAACCTGGCCACCGCCTTTGCCGCGAAGGCCGCCGACAAGCCGAAGGTGGCACTGCCCCAGTTCAAGCAGTATCGGGAGGCCGACGGCCGCTTCTACTTCAAGTTCGTCGACGGCGACGGGCGCCTGCTGGTGCAGGGCGCAGGCTTCGACTCGCCGCGCGACGCCGGGCGCTGCGTCGCCGCCCTGAAGCAGGGCACGCCGTTCCACATCGAGGGTGATGGCATGCATGTGGACGGAGCGCGCATCGGCGACCTGGCCGACGGCGTGCATGCCGACGAGGTGCGTCGGGCGCTTGCCTCGCTGGCGGCCTGAAGCGCAGGCGCCCGGTTTCCCCTGGAGTCGCGGCCAGGTCCGCGCCCACCGCAGCCCCTCCCGTGGGAGCGCCGACGGCCGCGATCAGGCCCGCACTGGAAGGCGGCGCCAGCGCGGCCCTCGTCAGCCGCCGATGGCATTCCTGTCACGGAATGCCGGATAATTGATGCAGCGCAAAAACTAGAAGATTGTTGTCCGTGACCCCCGACGTTCCACAAGCAGAACCTGATCCCGCCCCGATCGACCCGGTCGCCCCCGCCCCCGCCGCAGCGACCGACGGGAGCCCCCCGACATCGGCGCCGCCGCCCCGCGGCCGGCCGCGCCCCGGCTTCTTCCGCCTGGTGCGCTGGCTGATGCTCATCGCCCTGCTCGTCGGGTTGACGGCGGCTGCCATCCTGGTGACGGACGAAGTCGTCAGTTCGCGGCTGCAGGCCCGCTACATCAGCCGCTATGCCGCCACCCTGGACTACGGCCTGGTAGAAGGCGCGAGCGATGCGATCCGCTTCCCGACGCATGGCCCCTTCGACCGCCGCATGGGGTATGCCGATCTCCCGGTCATCGCCCAGCGCCTGACCGAGCGTGGCTTTGCCATCACGCAGCAGGTGCGCTTCTCCGACGAGCTGATGAAATACACCGGTCGCGGCTTCTTCCCGCCCTATCGCGAGAAGACCCATGCCGGCCTGGATCTGGCCGACTGCCGCGGCGAGCCGCTGTACCAGTTCCGCTACCCGTACCGGCACTACGACGGCTTCGCTGCCGTGCCGCTGCTGGTGGGCCAGGCGCTGATGTTCATCGAGAACCGCGACCTGCTGGACGAATCGCGCCCCCGGCTCAACCCGGCGGTGGACTGGGTGCGCTTCTCGCGCGCGGTGCTGGGCCAGGTCGGGCGCATGGTCAATCAGGACCTCGACGCCCCCGGCGGCAGCACCCTGGCGACGCAGATCGAGAAATATCGCCATTCGCCCGACGGCGTGACCTACGACGCGCGCGAGAAGCTGCGCCAGATGGTGTCGGCCAGCGTGCGTGCCTACCGCAACGGCGAGGAAACGCTGCCGGTGCGCCGTGAGCTGCTGCTCGACTACCTGAACACCGTGCCGCTGTCGGCGGCGCCCGGCCACGGCGAAGTCAATGGCCTGGGCGACGGCCTGTGGGTGTGGTTCGGTGCCGATTTCGACAAGGTCAACGCGCTGCTTTCCGCGCCGCCTGGCGACGGCAGCACGCTGGCGGCGCAGGGCCGTGCGCTGCGCCAGGTGGTGGCGCTGATGATCGCGCACCGCCGGCCGTCCTTCTATCTTTCGCGCAGTGGCCGCGACGACCTCGCCCAGCTCACCGACAGCTACGTGCGCCTGCTTGCGGAGGCGAGGTTCGTCGCGCCCGCGCTGCGCGACGCGGCGCTCGCCGAGCCGTTGAAGTTCCGCGATCTGGTGAAGGACCCGGCGGTGCTGCCGGCCGACCTCGGCAAGGGCGCGACGGCGATCCGCACGCGGCTGGCCGGCATGCTCGACGCCTCGCTCTACGAGCTGGACCGCTTCGACCTCGACGCCACTGCGACGCTGGATGGCCCGCTGCAGCAGGCGGTGAGCGATTTCCTCGGCAAGCTGCGCGACCCCGGCTTCGCCCGCAGCCAGGGCCTGATCGGCGAGCGCATGCTCACGCCCGAGCGCATCGACGCCGTGCGCTACAGCTTCAACCTGGTGGAGCGGACGCCCGGCGGCAACCGCGTGCGGGTGCAGACCGACACGTCCGACCAGCTTTTCGACATCAACGAGAGCAGCAAGCTCGAGCTGGGCTCCACCGCCAAGCTGCGCGTGCTGGCCACCTACCTCGAGATCGTCGCCGAACTGCATGGCCGCTTTGCCGGACAGTCGGCTGCGGACCTGCGCCGCGTCGAGGTCGCGCAGCGCGACAACATCTCGCGCTGGGCGATCGACTACCTCGCCCATGCCGCCGACCGCAGCCTGCCGGTGATGCTCGAAGCGGCGCTCGAGCGCCACTATTCCGCCAGTCCGGGCGAGAGCTTCTTCACCGGTGGCGGCGTGCACACTTTCAGCAACTTCAATGCCTCGGACGACGGTCGCAGCCCGACGATGCGCGAAGCCTTGCAGGGGTCGATCAACCTGCCCTTCGTGCGCCTGATGCGCGACGTCGTGCGCCACACCATGTACCAGGTGCCGGGCAGCACCGCACAGCTGCTCGACGACGCCGACGACCCGCGGCGCATGGAATACCTTGCCCGCTTCGCCGACCGCGAAGGCCAGGTCTTCCTGCGCCGCTTCTGGCGCAAGTACCAGGGCAAGACGCCGGACGAGGTGCAGGAAGCCTTCCTCGACGGCCTGCGCCCCGGCGCCGAGCGCCTCGCTGCGGTGTTCCGCTACCTGTCGCCGCAGGCCTCGCCGGACGAACTGGGCGCCTTCCTGCGCAAGCGCCTGGACGATGCGGAGCTGACGTCCGCGCGTGTCGAGCAGCTCTACAAGCGCACCGCGCCTGAAGCCTACGACCTGCCGGATCGCGGCTATGTCGCGCGCGTGCATCCGCTGGAGCTGTGGCTGGTCGGCTATCTGTCGGCCAAGCCGGAGGCGAGCTGGCAGGAGGCGGTGGAAGCGAGCGCCGAGGAGCGCCAGGAGGTCTATCGCTGGCTGTTCCGCACCCGCTTCAAGGGGGCGCAGGATTCACGCATCTACACCATGCTGGAAGTCGAAGCCTTCCTCGACATCCACCGGCGGTGGGTGCGGCTGGGCTATCCCTTCGACCACCTGGTGCCGTCCTACGCCACCGCGCTCGGCAGTTCGGGCGACCGCCCGGCGGCACTGGCCGACCTGATGGGCATCATCGTCAATGGCGGCGTGCGCCTGCCCACCGCGCGCATCGAGCGGCTGCGCTTCGCCGCCGACACGCCCTACGAGACGCGCTTCGCGCGCCGCGCCGCGGAGGGCGAGCGGCTCATGGCGCCCGAAGTGGCGGCGGCGCTGCGCAATGCGCTGTCCGAGGTGGTGGAGGGCGGCACTGCGCGGCGGCTGTCGGGCGCGTTCAAGCTCGCCGACGGCACTGCGTTGGTGGTGGGCGGCAAGACCGGCACTGGCGACAACCGCATCGCCATCGGCCGCGGCGGCGCCAAGGGGCTGGCGCTCAACCGCACCGCGACCTTCGTCTTCTACATCGGCGAGAACCATTTCGGCACGCTGACGGCCTACGTGATTGGCCCCGAGGCGTCAGGCTACCGCTTCACGTCCGGCCTGCCGGTGCAGATCCTGAAGTCCATGGGGCCGATGCTGCTGCCTTATCTCGAACCGCATGCCAGCGGCGGCTGCGCGGCGCCGAGGCTTGAGCCGGCGGGCGCGGCCGGCAATAATCCGGCGCTCCCCGCCACAACGACAGAGATCCAAGATGACTGAACGCCAAGCCATCATCCCGCAGGGGATGGAATATGTTTACGACCGCATCCACTACGCGCCGGCGGTGCGCGTGGGCGACGCGATCTACGTGTCCGGCCAGATCGGCCGCGACGACAACGGCCAGCTGGTGGAAGGCACCGAGGCGCAGATCGTGCAAGCCTTCGAGAACCTGAAGAAGGTGCTCGCGGCGGCCGGTGCGCAGTTGAGCGACATCGTTGATCTCACCACTTTCCACACCGACATGCGCGACCTGCAGTTGTTCATGAAGGTCAGGGATCGCTACCTGACGCAGGACTTCCCGGCGTGGACGGCCATTGGCGCGGCCTCGCTCGGCGGCGCGCCGGGCTACCTCATCGAGATCAAGGCGGTGGCGGTGCTGAGGCGCTGAGGCGCGCACCGCTGCGTCCTGAGCGTTGGCCATCCAGCCCAGGCTCCGCTCGCTGCCCGATCGGCTGCGCCAGATCGCGCTGTTCGAGATCGGCGGCCTGCTGCTGATCACGCCGCCCTTCGCCTGGCTGAGCGGTGTGCCGGTGACGGAATCACTCGGCCTGCTGGCGGTGCTGGCGCTGATGGCAGCGGTGTGGAACGGCGCCTACAACACCGCCTTCGACTGGTTCGAAGGCCGGCTCACCGGCCGCACTGCCGACCGTCGGCCGTTCCGCCTGCGTTGCCTGCATGCGGTGGGCTTCGAGACCGGCCTGCTGCTGATGACGCTGCCGGTCATCGTGTGGTGGACCGGCATGGGCTGGGTCGATGCGCTGGTTGCCGACATCGGCCTGGCGGCCAGCTACACCCTGTACGCGCTGGCGTTCAACCTGGCCTACGACAGGGTGTTTCCGATCGCGCCGCGCTGACGCGGTGCGGGCTCAGCTCCCCGCCTGCTGCACGATGACCGCCTGCGCCGGCATCGGCGCCGGGAATCCCGCGGCTGCCAGCGCCTCGCGGATCACGCGGTTGCCGTCGAAGTAGACCTGCCAGTAGTGGTCGGTGTGGCAGAAGGGGCGCACCGCGAGGATCGGACCGACGAGGTTGAAGTCGAGGATCTCCACTTCCGGTGCCGGGTCGGGCAGCACGTTGGGCACCGCCAGCAGCTTCTCACGCAGCAGCGCCATCGCCGCGACATGGTCGGCACTGCCCGCGAGCTGGCACTTCAGTTCGACGCGGCGGTAGGCGTTGTGCGAGAAGTTCTGGATCGTGTCGCCGAACACCTTGCCGTTGCCGACCAGGGTCATGACGTTGTCAGGGGTGTCGATCGCGGTGGCGAACAGGCCGATTTCCTTCACCGTGCCGACCACGCCGGCCGCGCTGATGAAGTCGCCCACCTTGAACGGACGCAGCACGACGAGGAAGATGCCGGCGGCGAGGTTGCCGAGCAGGCCACCCCAAGCGGCGCCGATGGCGATGCCGATGCCTGCCACGAGGGCGGCGAAGGTGGTCGTCTGCACGCCGAAGTAGCCGAGGATGGCCACCACCAGCACGATGTTCAGGGTCACGGTGAGGAAGCTGCCGACGTAGCGCATCAGCGTAGGGTCCACCTTCTGCCGGCTCATGGCCTGCTGCAGCAGGCGGCCGGCCAGTCCGATCAGCCAGCGGCCGATGATCCAGAAGATGATCGCGCCGACGATCTTGAGGCCGATGTCGGTGGCGTAGGTCATCGCCAACTGCCGGTAGTTTTCAACTTGGTCCATGGTCTTGTTCCGCGGTGGTTGAAAGGTCTGGGAGATCTCGCAATTCATTCATGCTAGCCCCAGTTGTTGATGTCTGCATGACGAAGTCGCCCCGGGCTGCGCGGCGTCAGGCGCTGCGTGCCACGCGACGAGCTGGAGGATTGCAATCCCGCCCGCTGCGGCCTATCGTGCGCCGCTCCCTCGCTCCGGATTGCCGCCGTGACCGCCTCGCCCCTTCCCGTTGCCGATGCCGACCTGACCCCGCTCAACACTTTCGGGCTGCCTGCCCGTGCGCACCGGCTGCTCGCCCTGACGTCGGTGGACCAGCTTGCTGCGCTGGCGGCCAGCCCCGAGTGGACGCTCATGCCCCGGCTGGTGCTGGGCGGCGGCAGCAACCTGATCTTCAGCGGCGATTTTGGCGGCACTGTGCTGAAAGTGGAGATCGGCGGCCGCCGCCTGGTGGCGGAGGACGACGAGGCGTGGGTGGTGGAGGCCGGCGCCGGCGAGAGCTGGCACGAGTTCGTGCGCTGGACGCTGGCGCAGGGCTGGCCCGGGCTGGAGAACCTGTCGCTGATCCCGGGCACGGTGGGCGCGGCGCCGATCCAGAACATCGGCGCCTATGGTCTGGAGATGGCGGAGCGTTTCGAGTCGCTGGATGCGATGGAGCTGGCGACCGGGGTGGCGCGCGTCTTCACTGCGGCGGACTGCGCCTTCGGCTATCGCGACAGCGTGTTCAAGCGCAACCCCGGCCGCAGGTTGGTGACGGCGGTGCGCTTCCGGCTGCCGAAGCACTGGGCGCCGCTGACGCGTTATGCGGATGTGGCGCGCGAGCTGGAAGCGCAGGGCATCGCGCAGCCGACCGCGCTGCAGGTGTCCGATGCGGTGATCGCGATCCGGCGGCGCAAGCTGCCCGATCCGGCGCTGATCGGCAATGCGGGCAGCTTCTTCAAGAATCCGGTGGTGGATGCTGCGACCCATGCGCGGCTCGCGGCGGCGCATCCTTCCATGCCGGCCTATTTGCAGACCGATGGCGGCGTGAAGTTGGCGGCGGGCTGGCTGATCGAGCAGGCGGGGTGGAAGGGGCGCGATCTCGGGCCAGTGGGCTGCTATGAGCGTCAGGCGCTGGTGCTGGTGAATCGCGGTGGTGCCAGCGGCGCGGATGTACGGCGCATCGCGGCGGCGATCCAGGCCGACGTGCTGGCGCGCTTTGGCGTGCAGATCGAGCCGGAGCCGGTGTTCGTGTGAGTTGCGGTTTGCAGTTTGGGGCTTGGGGGAGCTAACCGCCGGGTGCGCCGGGTATTCGCTCTGCAGGCTGCGGAACTCGCTCCCTGCGGTCACTCGGACAGTCCTCGCCTGCGCCGCGAATACCCGACGCACCCGGCTTGACGTCGGGCGGAGTTCGTAGCTGCGCTTGCGGCGTCTGGCCCCCGGGACTTGGCTCATGTCTGGGTTTCGAGCGCCGGCCTTCCTGTCTGCTGCACTGATCTGAGCGTTTCTCCTTCGCACTGTTGCGGTGCGCGGGGGCTGCTGCGTCGCATCAAGCCTGGGCGTACGCGCATTTTTGCTGGTTGGGCAATCCGCAGTGGTGCATCGTCGGTGAAATCGGTGCTGTCGCCGCAGGCCCAGTGTTTCCGGCGGTTCTGCCGTGGTCGTGCCTTCCCGGGCCGCTTCTGGCGCTACGTGGCACACCCCTTGCTGTTAGCTGATCGACAACGCGTTTTGCCGTTGTGCATCTCTCAGCTCACAACAAGGGGTCCGTCGATGAACCGTCGCAATTTCGTCAAAGCGCTCACGCTGTCCGCTTCCATCGCCGCCATCGGCCTGCCCGTCGGGGCGCACGCGGCCGACACGATCAAGGTCGGCATCCTGCATTCATTGTCGGGGACGATGGCGATCTCCGAGACCGCACTGAAGAACGTCGCCCTGATGACGATCGAGGAGATCAACGCCAAGGGGGGCGTGATGGGCAAGAAGCTCGAACCGGTGGTGGTCGACCCGGCGTCCAACTGGCCGCTGTTCGCGGAGAAGGCGCGCCAGTTGGTGGCGCAGGACAAGGTCGCGGCGGTGTTCGGCTGCTGGACGTCGGTGTCGCGCAAGTCGGTGAACCCGGTGTTCAAGGAGCTCAACGGCCTGTTGTTCTATCCGGTGCAGTACGAAGGCGAGGAGCTGGAGAAGAACGTCTTCTATACCGGCGCCGCGCCCAACCAGCAGGCGATCCCGGCGGTGGAGTACCTGATGAGCGAGGAGGGCGGTGCCGCCAAGCGCTTCGTGCTGCTCGGCACCGACTACGTGTATCCGCGCACCACCAACAAGATCCTGCGCGCCTTCCTCAAGAGCAAGGGCGTGGCCGATGCGGACATCATGGAGGACTACACCCCCTTCGGCCATGCCGACTACCAGACCATCATCGCCAACATCAAGAAGTTCGCCGCGGCGGGCAAGAAGACGGCGGTGATCTCGACGATCAACGGGGATTCCAATGTGCCCTTCTACAAGGAACTCGGCAACGCCGGCCTCAAGGCCACCGACGTGCCGGTGGTGGCGTTCTCGGTCGGCGAGGAGGAGCTGCGCGGCGTGGATACGAAGCCGCTGGTCGGCCACCTGGCGGCGTGGAACTACTTCATGTCGCTGAAGAACCCGGAAAACGCCGCCTTCGTGAAGAAGTATCGCGACTGGGCGAAGAAGAACGGCGTGCCCAATGCCGACACCGTGGTCACCAATGACCCGATGGAGGCGACCTACGTCGGCATCTACATGTGGAAGCAGGCGGTGGAGAAGGCCAAGTCCACCGATACCGACAAGGTCATCGCCGCGCTCGGCGGGCAGACCTTCAAGGCGCCGTCGGGCTTCACGCTGACCATGGACAAGACCAACCACCACCTGCACAAGCCGGTGTACATCGGTGAAGTGCGCGGCGACGGCCAGTTCGACGTGGTGTGGAAGACCAAGGAGCCGATCCGCGCCCAGCCGTGGAGCCCGTTCATTCCCGGCAACGAGTCCAAGCAGGGAATCTGAGCGGCTGCCATCGCCGACGTGTTTCTTCCCGGGGCCGGCTGGCCTGTCCGGCCCCGCGGTGGAGGGCGAGTCCACCGTAGGTGCGCAGGCCGTTTCTCTCCTCCCGTGCAGCGCCTTGGGGCCGGCTGCGGCCGGCCCGTCTTTCCCTACGGATGGGAATTCAGATGTTTCGATCGATCGTGATGAAACGAATGTTCGGGGTCGCGCTGTTGCTGACCCTGCTTGCCGCCCCGGCGCGGGCCGCGCTCGACCCGTCGCTGCTCGCCGGGTTTGCAGGCGATTTCCAGGGCCGCATGGCGGCCATCGAGGCGCTCGGCGTGGCGGGCGGCGACGATGCGCGGCGCGTGCTCGACGCGCTCGAGGCCGGCAGGCTGGGTGTCATCGGCGGCCGGGCGGTGATCGTCGACGGTGACACCGTGCGCGATGCCGCGAGCGGCGAGGCGCTGGACCAGGGTGCCGGCGACGTCGAACTCGTCACCCTCAACAATCGCGTGCGCCGCACGCTGGCGAATGCGCGCGCCGCGCTGGCGCTGACCTCGGCCGACCGTGCCGAACGCCTCGGTGCGGCGATCACGCTTGGCGACAATCCCAACGAAACCTTGCTGCCGGTGTTCGACCGCGCCCTGGCGGCGGAGACCGACGAGGAAATCCGCGGCATCCTGGCGCGCGCCGCCGCGCGCATCAAGCTGGCCTCGCCCGATGCGCTGACCCGCCTGCGCGCGGTGCGCGCGCTGGGCGAATCGTCCGATCCGGCGGTCAAGAACCTGCTCGAGGGCCTGCTGCAGAAGCGCGACGGCAACTGGGTGGAGGCGCATCCCGAGGTGCGGACCGCGGCGAAGCTGGCGATCGACGATATCGAGGGCCGCATCGCCATCGCCGAAGGTGTCGGCACCGTGTTCTCCGGCCTGTCGCTGGGTTCCATCCTGCTGCTGGCCGCGCTCGGCCTGGCGATCACCTACGGCGTGATGGGCGTCATCAACATGGCGCACGGCGAGCTGCTGATGGTGGGCGCCTACGCCACCTTCCTGGTGCAGGGGCTGTTCCGCAGCTACCTGCCCGCCTACCTCGACTGGTATGTGGCGGCGGCCATCCCGGTCGCGTTCCTGTCGGCGGCGCTGGTCGGCGTGGCGATGGAGCGCCTGGTGCTGCGCCACCTGTACGGCCGCCCGCTGGAGAGCCTGCTCGCCACCTGGGGCCTGTCGCTGGTGCTGATCCAGGCCGCGCGGGTGATCTTCGGTCCGCAGAACCTGGAGCTGGCCAACCCCTCGTGGATGTCGGGCGGTGCGGAACTGGCCGCCGGCGTGGTGCTGCCGTACAACCGCATCGTCATCATCGGCTTCGCGGTGTTCGTGCTGGTGCTGATCTGGCTGATGATGCAGAAGACACGGCTGGGCATGTTCGTGCGCGCGGTGACGCAGAACCGGCCGATGGCCGGCTGCGTCGGCGTGCCCACCGCGCGCGTCGATACGCTGGCCTTCGCCATCGGCTCGGGCGTCGCCGGCCTGGGCGGGCTGGCGCTGTCGCAGATCGCCAACGTCGGCCCGGCGATGGGCACCGGCTACATCGTCGATGCCTTCATGGTGGTCGTGCTCGGCGGCGTGGGCCAGTTGGCTGGTGCGGTGTGGGCGGCGCTGGGCCTGGGCATCTTCGCCAAGTTCCTCGAAGGCTGGGCCGGCGCGGTGATCGCCAAGATCCTGGTGCTGGTCTTCATCATCGTCTTCATCCAGAAGCGTCCGCAGGGCATCTTCGCCCTCAAGGGCCGCTTCTCCGACAGTTGAGGCCGCCATGCGCACCCCATTCACCATCAGGCTGATCCAGAGCACGCCGAAATCCGGCTGGCTGGCGATCGCGATCTTCGCCACCCTCACGCTGGTCTGCGTGCCGCTCGCCCACCTCGCGCTGCCGGAGTCGAACCCGCTGCACCTGTCGGCCTACACCGTCAGCCTGCTCGGCAAGATCCTGTGCTACATGGTCGTCGCCGTGGCGATGGACCTGATCTGGGGCTACGCCGGCATCCTCAGCCTCGGCCACGGCCTGTTCTTCGCCCTCGGCGGCTACGCCTTCGGCATGTACCTGATGCGCCAGATCGGCCGCGACGGCAGCTACGGCGCTGACCTTCCCGACTTCATGGTGTTCCTCGACTGGAAGGCTCTCCCCTGGTACTGGGCGGGGTCGGATTCGCTGCTGTGGGCGCTGTTCCTCGTCGTCGCGCTGCCCGGTATCGTCGCCTTCGTGTTCGGCTGGTTCGCCTTCCGCTCGCGCATCAAGGGCGTTTACTTTTCCATCATCACCCAGGCGCTGACCTACGCCGCGATGCTGCTGTTCTTCCGCAACGAAACCGGCTTCGGCGGCAACAACGGCTTCACCGACTTCAAGCGCATCGTCGGCCACGACATCACTTCGCCCGAGATGCGGGTGACGCTGTTCGCGCTGTCAGCGGCGCTGCTGATCGCCTGCCTGGTGCTGGGGCGCTACCTCGTCAGCTCGCGCTTTGGCCGCGTGCTGGCGGCGATCCGCGACGCCGAGAGCCGGGTCATGTTCATAGGTTACAACCCGCTGCACTACAAGCTCTTCATCTGGACGCTGTCGGCGGTGTTGTGCGGCCTGGCCGGCGCGCTTTACGTCCCGCAGGTGGGCATCATCAATCCCTCGGAGATGAGCCCTGCCAACTCGATCGAGATCGCGGTGTGGGTCGCGGTCGGTGGACGCGGGACGCTGGTCGGTGCGGTGCTCGGCGCGGGCATCGTCAACCTGGCGAAGAGCTTCTTCACCGTCACCGTGCCGGAATACTGGCCCTTCTTCCTCGGCTTCCTGTTCATCGCGGTGACGCTCTACCTGCCCGACGGCGTGGTCGGCCTGTGGCGCAGCTTGCGCGAGCGGCGCGCCACGGCCGCGGCGTCGGACGCTGCCGCCGCGCCCGTTCCCGCACCCAGGGCGGCCGCCTCCGGCCCTGATCCGGTCGCCGTTTCCAAGGGAGCCACCGCATGATCGACCTTACCCAACTCGACCGCGCCGAGTCCGCCGCCGTCGCCCAGGCCGCGCTGCTGGCCAACGAGCAGCGCGAGCAGTGGGAGAGCGAGGCCACCACCAGCCACCTGGTGAAGTCGGGCGAGCTCGATCTGTCGCACAACGTCATCCTGTACCTGGACGACATCACGGTGAGCTTCGATGGCTTTCGCGCGCTGAACAAGCTGTCGCTGACCATCGATGCCGGCGAGCTGCGCTGCATCATCGGTCCCAACGGCGCCGGCAAGACGACCATGATGGACGTCATCACCGGCAAGACGCGGCCCGATTCCGGTAAGGCCTTCTTCGGCCAGACGATCGACCTCACCCGCCTGACCGAGCCCGAAATCGCGCACGCGGGCATCGGCCGCAAGTTCCAGAAGCCGACGATCTTCGAGCGCCTGAGCGCGTTCGAGAACCTGGAGCTGGCGATGAAGGCCGACAAGCGGGTCCGTCGCACGCTGTTCGCGAGCCTGTTCGATGAAGAGCGCGATCGCATCGCCGGGGTGCTGAAGCAGATCCGCCTGACTGCCGAGGCCGACCGCCCGGCAGGGCTGCTGTCGCACGGCCAGAAACAGTGGCTGGAAATCGGCATGTTGCTGATGCAGGAACCCAGGCTGTTGCTGCTCGACGAGCCGGTTGCGGGCATGACCGACGACGAGACCGAGCGTACCGCCGAGCTGTTCGTGAGCCTTGCGGGCAAGCATTCGCTGATGGTGGTGGAGCACGACATGGCTTTCGTCGAGGCCCTGGGTGGCAAGGTGACGGTGCTGTGCGAAGGCTCGGTGCTGGCGGAAGGGGATCTGGCTTCCGTTCAGGCGGATTCGCGGGTGATCGAGGTTTATTTGGGGCGCTAGTTTTTGTTCGGGTTCGGGGAGCGGGGTGCTAACCGCCGGCTGCACGGGGTATTCCTTCCATGGGCTGCGGAACTCGCCTTCGCTGCGCTCGGCTCAGACAGTCCTCGCCCATTCCAGGAATACCCCGCGCAGCCGGCTTGGCATGGTCTGGGCCCCAAACTGAATGCGCAACGACTTACTTGATCGACCTGCTCGCTGTTTCCAGGCCTGAGCGAGGGGGTTTTAGTCAGGCCTTTGTCCTTCGGATTTGGCTTTTCCCAGGTGTAATCGGGTACCCGCTCCAAGCCGTGCGTGCGGGGTATTCCTGGAGAAGGCGAGGACTGTCTGAGCCCGAAGGGCGAGTTCCGCAGCCTTCGGAAGGAATGCCCCGTGCGCGCGGCGGTTAGCAGCACTGACCAATGAGCAAGAGAGAAGAAATGCTGAAAGTAGAGAACCTGAACCAGTACTACGGCGGCAGCCACATCCTGCGCGGCCTGTCCTTCGAGGTCCCGGTGGGCAAGGTCACCACCCTGCTGGGGCGCAATGGGGTGGGCAAGACCACGCTGCTGAAGACGCTGATGGGGCTCATCCCCGCCGCCACCGGCAGCATCCACTTCCATGGCCAGGACATCACCCGTGCCCCCTCCTACAAGCGGGTGAGCGCAGGCATCGGCTTCGTGCCGCAAGGGCGCGAGATCTTCCCGCGCCTCACCGTCGAGGAAAACCTCCTCATGGGTCTGGCGACGAAGCCGCGCGGCACCGCCATCCCCGAGCGCATCTTCGACATGTTCCCGGTGCTGCGGCAGATGATGGGCCGGCGCGGCGGCGACCTCTCCGGCGGCCAGCAGCAACAGCTCGCCATCGGCCGCGCGCTCGCCTTCGGCCCGAAACTGCTGATCCTCGACGAGCCCACCGAAGGCATCCAGCCCTCCATCATCAAGGACATCGAGCGCGCCATCCGCAGCCTGGCAGAGACCGGCGAGATGGCCATCCTGCTCGTCGAGCAGTACTACGACTTTGCCCGCGCGCTCGCCGACCAGTACCTGCTGATGGAGCGCGGCGAGATCGTCATGCGCGGCAGCGGCGCCGACATGGATGCGGACGGCGTGAGGCAGGCACTGGCAGTGTGAAGCGGGTGATGTGAAACGGGTGGCGCGGTGGTCGCGGCGCGTTTGCCACCTATAATGCCGGCGAGCCCCACTTGGCGCCGAGCCCAGCCCCGTGCCGGGCGTGCCGAGTCCATCCGCAGGCCTCTGCCAGCGCAGCCCATTTCTGCCCGACATGAATCCAAGACTTTCCCGCCTGCTCGCCGCACTCGGCGCAAGCCTGCTCGCATTTGCCACACGTGCCGCAGAAGTCCAGGTCGCGGTCGCCGCCAACTTCACCGCGCCGATCAAGGACATCGCCGCCCAGTTCGAGAAGGACACCGGCCACAAGGTGCTCGCCGCCTTCGGGCCGACGGGCGGGCTGTACACGCAGGTGAAGAACGGCGCGCCGTTCGAGGTCTTCCTGTCGGCCGATGACACCACGCCGGCCAGGCTGGAGACCGAGGGTGACGCTGTCGCCGGTTCCCGCTTCACCTACGCCATCGGCAAGCTCGTGCTGTGGTCGGCCACCAACGGCTACGTCGACGACAGGGGCGAGGTGCTGAAGAAGAACGCGTTCAGGCACCTGTCGATCGGCAACCCGAAGACGGCGCCCTATGGCCTGGCCGCGACGCAGGTGCTCGACAAGCTCGGCCTCGCCGACGCGGTGAAGCCCAAGCTGGTCGAAGGTACCAACATCACTCAGGCCTACCAGTTCGTCGCCAGCGGCAATGCCGAACTGGGCTTCGTCGCACTGTCACAGGTGTCCAGGGATGGCCGCATCACCGGCGGGTCGGCCTGGATCGTGCCGGCGGCGCTGTACGAGCCAATCCGCCAGGATGCGGTGATCCTCGCCCGCGGCAGAAACAACCCGGCCGCCGCCGCGCTCGTCGACTACCTGAAGGGGCCGAAGGCCGCGGCGGTGATCAGGGCGTATGGCTACGACCTCTGAGCGGACGCCGCGCGACGGCGTGAGGGGCGAGCGTTGAGTCTGTCCTCGTCCGATCTCGCCACCATCTGGCTGACGCTGGAGCTGGCGTCGCTGACCACTGTGATCTTGCTGCTGATCGGCACGCCGATCGCCTGGTGGCTGGCGCGCACGCGCTCGCGGCTGAAAGGGGTGGTGGGCGCGGTGGTGGCGCTGCCGCTGGTGCTGCCGCCCACTGTCATCGGCTTCTACCTGCTGGTGGCGATGGGGCCGCACGGCCCGGTCGGCCGGCTGACCGAGGCGCTGGGGCTGGGCGTGCTGCCCTTCACTTTCGCCGGCCTGGTCATCGGCTCGGTGTTCTATTCGCTGCCTTTTGTCGTGCAGCCGCTGCAGAACGCCTTCGAGGCGATCGGCGAGCGCCCGCTGGAAGTGGCCGCCACGCTGCGCGCCGGACCCTGGGACAGCTTCTTCAGCGTGGTGCTGCCGCTGGCGCGGCCGGGCTTCGTCACTGCCTCGATCCTCGGCTTCGCCCACACCGTGGGCGAGTTCGGCGTGGTGCTGATGCTGGGCGGCAACATCCCCGGCAGGACGCGCACGGTGTCGGTGCAGATCTTCGACCATGTCGAGGCGATGGAGTATGCCGAGGCGCACTGGCTGGCTGGGGGCATGCTGCTGTTCTCCTTCGTGGTGCTGCTTGTGCTGTATTCCAGCCGGCGCATGCGGCCCGGACTGGGCTGACGCCGATGAGCATGGAACGCCGCGATTCCCGCCCAGGCGAAGCCGCGTCCGGCGTCGTGGGTGGCATCCGCGCGCGCTTTGGCGTCGGCTACCCCGGCTTTTCGCTGGATGTCGATCTGCAGCTTCCCGCGCGCGGTGTCACTGCGTTGTTCGGCCACTCCGGCTCGGG
Source organism: Pseudomonadota bacterium (assembly GCA_018240785.1). Taxonomy (GTDB): domain Bacteria; phylum Pseudomonadota; class Gammaproteobacteria; order Burkholderiales; family Rhodocyclaceae; genus Thauera. The sequence goes on from JAFEFC010000030.1 coordinate 68,970, forward strand.
CAAGACCACCTGCTTGCGCTGCATCGCCGGGCTGGAGCGGGGCGCGCAAGGTCGGATCGAAATCAATGGCGAACTGTGGCAGGACAGCGCCGCGGACGTCTTCGTGCCCACCCACAAGCGCGCGCTGGGCTACGTCTTCCAGGAGGCGAGCCTGTTCCCGCACCTGACGGTGCGACGCAATCTGGAATACGGCATGCGCCGCGCAGGGGCGGGCAAGGTGTCGTGGGCTCAGGCGGTGGAGCTGCTCGGCATCGGCCATCTGCTCGAGCGCATGCCCGGCCACCTGTCCGGTGGCGAGCGCCAGCGCGTGGGGGTGGTCCGCGCGCTGCTGACCAGCCCGCGCCTGCTGCTGATGGACGAGCCGCTGGCAGCGCTGGATCTGCGTCTCAAGCGCGAGATCCTGCCCTACCTGGAGCGCCTGCATGACGAGCTCGACATTCCGGTGATCTATGTCAGCCACTCACCTGAGGAAGTGGCGCGCCTGGCCGACCACGTCGTGCTGCTGGACCAGGGCAGGGTGGTGGCGCAGGGTACGCTGGCCGACACGCTGGCGCGGCTCGACCTGCCCGCGGTGTTCAGCGACGACGCCGGCGCGGTGGTCGAGGCGGTCGTCGCCGCGCACGACGAGCACTATCACCTGACGCGGCTGGATTTCGCCGGCGGCAGCGTGCTCGTCGCCCGTCGCCCGGAGGCGCTCGGCCACCGGCTGCGTTTTCGCGTGAATGCGCGCGACGTCAGCCTCGCCAGCGAGCGGCTGGCAGGCAGCACCATCCTCAACCTGCTGCCGGTGACGGTGATGGAGGTGGGCTCAGCCGACACGCCCGCCCACGTGCTGGTGCGCGTCGACGCACAGGGCACGCCGCTGCTGGCGCGCATCACGCGGCGCTCGTGCGAGCAACTGGGCATTGTGGCGGGGCGGCCGATGTGGGCGCAGATCAAGTCCGTCGCGCTGCTGGGGTGAATGGCGGCAGCCTTTCGCGACGCGTGGCTCGCGCGCGGTCGGTTCGCGGATCTCGCGGCTAGAATCCGGCCATGGCCCAAGCTCCCACACCCATGCCGGCCGCCTGTCCGGTCTGTCTCGCCGATTCGCCGCGGCACTTCATGCGCGTCGACGCGTCCGACTACGGTCGCTGCGACGTGTGCGAAGCAAGCTTCCTTCTGCCACACCAGCTTCCGACTGCGGAGCGGGAGCGCGCCGAATACGGGAGGCATCGCAACGAAGCCGATGACGCGGGCTACCGCAGCTTTCTCGCGCGCCTCTCGGCGCCCCTGCTGGCGAGGCTCGCGCCCGCGCGCGCAGGCCTGGATTTCGGCTGTGGTCCCGGGCCGGTGCTGGCCCGGATGCTGCAGAGCGCCGGTCATGCGGTTGCGCTGTACGACCCCTTCTTCGCGCCCGACCGATCGGTGCTGCAGCGAAGCTACGATTTCGTCACCTGCACCGAGGTCGTCGAGCATTTTCACCGTCCGGCCGAGGAGTTCGCCCGGCTCGATGCGCTGCTGCGCCCCGGTGGCTGGCTGGGCATCATGACCTGCTTCCAGACCGACGATGCCCGCTTCGCGCGCTGGCACTACCGGCGCGATCCGACGCATGTGGTGTTCTACCGCGAGGCGACGTTCCGCGTGATCGCACGGCAATACGGCTGGTCTTGCGAGATCCCGGCCAAGGACGTGGTGCTGATGCGCAAGCCCGCCCGCTGAGGGCGGGTGGGCTCTGTCGCCCGACGCGAACAGACTGGCGAAGGCTCAGGTCCTGCGGCGGCGACCGAGCCCCAGTCCGGCCAGCGCGGTGGCGAGCAGGGCCAGCGAAGCGGGTTCGGGCACGCTGGCGGCAGGGGCGACGGGCGGGTCGGCGGTGATCATGTCCTGCGCCCCCGTCGCCTCAAGAGTCATGGCGTAGCGCTTGTCCAGGCTGTTGGCGAGCGGGATCGCGTCGAAGAATGCCTGCACCCAGTACTTCGTCTCGCGCTCGAGGTCGTTGATGCGGACGGAGAAGTCACCCGACGCCAGGTTCCACTTGTCGCGGGACTCGTACAGGCTCTCCCAGATGCCAAGCTGGATGGCGGCGCCCTGAAGGCCGGTGAATGGCCGCGCCCACGCGTATGGGTCATCCCATACATTCGACTCGTTGTGCATCACGTAATTGACCGCGCCGAGGAAGTCCAGCGTGCGCGCGGTCGGGCCATTGAAGTTGATGTTGTAGCGCACGACCTGGCCGCCACGGATCCCTTCGAAGAGGTCATAGCAATACATGAACAGGCTGTTTACGCCATCAATGAAGATGGACGGCGTGACGCCATCGAGCGCGCTAGCCGAACCGCTGAATCTTCCGGCGGCCACGTTCACATCGGCGTGACCGGGGTAGGTGATGCGTACCGTGTCGGACGTGGTGCCGCCGAAGCCACCGAAGATCGGGTTGTCGAAGGTGACCGTAACCGCGGCGGCGTTGGCGGCACCGGCGGTGATCAGCAAGGCGGCGAGGGGGGCGAGCTTGATCTTGTTCATGTTGTCGGACTCATGCCTGAGGTTGGATGGCGAGATCCAACGCAGGGTTCGTGCCAGCGTCGACATGAAGATGATTTATAAGGCTTAGCGCCTCGACAGTTGGCGGTGCTCTTCGATCAATGTAAAAAACGGCGACAAGTTATCTAGCAAAAACAAATAGATAGATGAAATTGACTGCCTTTGATTGATGCGAGGAAGGCAAGGGCATTTGTCACGCGTAGCCGCATCCTTTACTGGTCCAGTCGTGATGCATTAACGCATGTTATTGATGCTGGGCGATGGATGAGCAACTTGGTCGAGGAAGGTCACGCTTCGCTGGAGCACCAAACTGGTGCATGCGATCGATGATGCCTCGCTTTGGTGCGTCAGCCGCCGGTGACGCGATGTCATTGCTGCCGACAACAAGGCGGACGATGAGCTCGTTCCTGAAAGAATGCCTTTCAGATCAATCTCATGCGTATCAGGAAGCGAAACTGGTCCGCCGTTTGCTTCTGAATTCCCATGAATGCAGCTATCGAGCAGCCGAACCTGTCTTCGACGGCTCCGAAAGGTCCGGGCGGCTGGCATGCCTCGCTGCGCCTCGCCTACGCGAAGCGCGGATTGCGCTCCGTGCTGGCGGAGCGTTCCCACCTGGGGCCGTTGAGGGTGCAGCGCCCGCTGTATCCCGAGGGCGAGGCGGTATGCCACACCATCCTGGTGCATCCGCCGGCGGGCATTGCGGGGGGTGATGCGCTTTCCGTCGACGTGGCGGTTGGCGACGGCGCGCATGTGCTGCTCACGACGCCTGGCGCAGGCAAGTGGTACCGCAGTGCAGGAGGTCGCGGGAGCCTGGTCCAGCGCCTTGAGGTGGGCTCGGGCGGGGTGTGCGAGTGGCTGCCGCAGGAGAGCATCGTGTTCGACGGGGCGCTTGGCGATCTGGCGACCGAGGTGAGCTTGCAGGGTGACGCCTGCTTCATCGGCGCGGAGATGGTGTGCTTCGGGCGCACGGGTGCGGGCGAGCGCTTCACCCGCGGGGAGCTGGCGATGCGCACGCGGATCGAGCGCGATGGTCGGCCGGTTTGGCTCGAGCGCGGCGTCGTCGAGGGTGGAGGTGCGCTGCTGGGGTCGAAGGTGGGTTTGCACGGCTTGCCGGTGACCGGGAGCCTGCTGGTGGCCTGGCCACGTTGCGATGCGGCGCTGCTGGAGGCGTGGCGCGCGATCGTGCCCGCAATGGGCGAGGGGGCCGTCACCTTGCTGCCTGGGTTGCTGGTGGCGCGCTGGCTGGGGCCGGCGTGCGAGCCGGGGCGGGCGTGGTTTGCGCGACTGTGGGCGGCGGCGCGACCGGTGGTGGCGGGGCGTGAGGCGCAGGTGCCTCGCATCTGGAATACCTGAAGGGATTGGCAGCGCGAGGGCGTTGCGGAGGGAACGATGGAACTGACTCCACGCGAGAAGGACAAGTTGCTGGTGTTCACGGCGGGCCTGCTGGCAGAGCGTCGGCGGGCGCGCGGGCTGAAGCTGAATTATCCGGAGGCGGTGGCCTTCATCACTTGCGCGATTCTGGAGGGGGCGCGGGATGGGCGCACGGTGGCGGAGCTGATGAGCTACGGGGCGACGCTTCTGACGCGCGAGGAGGTGATGGAGGGAGTGCCGGAAATGATTCCGGACATTCAGGTCGAGGCGACGTTTCCGGACGGGACGAAGCTGGTCACGGTGCATAACCCCATCGTCTGACGGGGTGGCAATCCTTAGCCCGCAATCGCCACGCCGCGTGTTCGCTCTGCAGGCTGCGGAACTCGCCCTCGCTGCGCTCGGTGCTCGGACAGTCCTCGCCTGCGCCGCAAACACCCGACATGTCGATTGCTGCATCTGATTCCGCCCGACGCGCCCAAGGTCTGAAGGAGAACAAAAGATGATCCCCGGAGAATATTTCGTCGCCGATGGCGACATCGAGCTCAACGCCGGCCGCGTCACGCTGACGGTGGTGGTCACCAATACCGGCGACCGACCGATCCAGGTCGGCTCGCACTACCACTTTGCCGAGACGAATGACGCGCTCGACTTCGACCGCGCGGCGGCGCGCGGTTTCCGGCTCAACATCGCGGCCGGCACAGCGGTGCGCTTCGAGCCCGGGCAGTCGCGCACGGTGGAACTGGTGGCGCTGGATGGCGAGCGTGAGGTCTATGGCTTCAACGGCCTCGTCATGGGAGCACTGTGATGGCCAAGATTTCGCGCCGCGCTTATGCGGAGATGTTCGGCCCCACGCTGGGTGACAAGCTGCGGCTGGCCGACACCGAACTGGTGATCGAGGTGGAGCAGGACTTCACGATCTACGGTGAGGAGGTGAAGTTCGGCGGCGGCAAGGTGATCCGCGACGGCATGGGGCAGGGCCAGGGGGGCTCGGCGGATGTGGCCGATACGATCGTCACCAATGCACTCATCGTCGATGCGGTGGCGGGCATCGTGAAGGCGGATGTGGGCCTCAAGGACGGGCGCATCTGGCGCATCGGCAAGGGCGGCAACCCGGACATCCAGCCGGGGGTGACGATTCCGGTGGGGGCGGGTACCGAGGTGATCGCGGGCGAGGGCATGATCCTGACCGCGGGGGGCATCGACAGCCACATCCACTGGATCTGCCCGCAGCAGATCGACGAGGCGCTGATGTCAGGCGTGACGACGATGCTGGGCGGCGGCACCGGGCCGGCGACCGGCACGTTCGCCACCACCTGCACGCCGGGGCCGTGGCACATCCACCGCATGCTGGAGGCGGCCGAGGCGTTTCCGATGAACCTGGGCTTTTTCGGCAAGGGCAACGCCAGCCTGCCGGCGCCGCTGAAGGAGCAGGTGGCGGCGGGGGTGATCAGCCTCAAGCTGCACGAGGACTGGGGCACGACGCCGGCGGCGATCGACAACTGCCTCACCGTGGCCGACGAGATGGACATCCAGGTCGCCATCCACACCGACACGCTGAACGAGTCCGGCTTCGTCGAGACCACGCTCGCGGCGTTCAAGGATCGCACCATCCACACCTTCCACACCGAAGGTGCGGGCGGCGGCCATGCGCCGGACATCATCCGCGCGATCAGCCGGCCCAATGTGCTGCCGTCCTCGACCAATCCGACGCGGCCGTACACGGTGAATACCATCGACGAGCATCTCGACATGCTGATGGTGTGCCATCACCTTGATCCGAGCATCGCCGAGGACGTGGCCTTCGCCGAGTCGCGCATCCGGCGCGAGACGATCGCTGCCGAGGACATCCTGCACGACAGCGGCGCGTTCTCGATGATGTCGTCCGATTCGCAGGCGATGGGCCGCGTCGGCGAGGTGGTGATCCGCACCTGGCAGACGGCGCACAAGATGAAGGTCCAGCGCGGCTGGCTGGCGCCGGTGCGCAGCGCGGCTGCAGCGGTGCCGCAGGCGGTCGCGGCCGTCGAGGGCAGCGCGGCCAACGACAACTTCCGCGTCAAGCGCTACATCGCCAAGTACACGATCAACCCGGCGATCACCCATGGCATCGCGCACGAGGTGGGCTCCATCGAGCCGGGCAAGCTCGCCGACCTGGTGCTGTGGAAGCCGGCCTTCTTCGGCGTGAAGCCGAGCCTGATCCTGAAGGGCGGCATGATCGCGGCGGCAGCGATGGGCGACGCCAACGCGTCCATTCCGACGCCGCAGCCGGTGCATTACCGGCCGATGTTCGGCGCCTTCGGCAAGGCGGTGAAGACGGCGGTGATCTTCGTGTCGCAGGCCGCGCTGCACAACCCGGAGGTGGCCGCGCTCGGGCTGCAGAAGACGCTGGTGGCGGTGCGCGGCTGCCGCACGGTGCAGAAGTCCGACATGGTGCTCAACGACGCCACGCCGGCGATCGAGGTCGACCCCGAAACCTACGTGGTGCGTGCGGACGGCGAGCATCTGAGCTGCGAGCCGGCGACGGTGCTGCCGATGGCGCAGCGTTACTTCCTGTTCTGAACGGGCAGTGCGGGGGCGGGCCTGACCGCGACCAAGCCTTGAGATCGCGGTTAAGCCCGCTCCTGCCCGCCGCCCGCTCAGGCCACTTTTCTCATCGACACTCATGATGAACGACTTCAACATGATCCCCACCGCGACCGAACCTGCCGCTGCGCCCCCCCTGCTGATCGAAGCCCTGTACGACGGCGATGCCGCGCCCGTCGACACGCTGGAGCTCGACTTCAACTACCGCACCAAGAGCCGCCTGCGCGCGAGGCTCGCCTCCGGCGCCGAGGTGGGGCTGTTCCTGCCGCGTGGCACGGTGCTGCGCGGCGGGCAGAAGCTGCGCGCGAGCGACGGGCGCATCGTCGCGGTGGTCGCGGCGGCCGAGGATCTGCTCGAAGCGCGCTGCGCATCGGCGGTGGACCTGGCGCGCGCCGCCTTCCACCTCGGCAACCGCCACGTCGCGGTCGAGGTCGGCCGCGACGCCGAGGGCGACTGGTTGCGCTTGCAAACCGATCACGTGCTGGAGGGCATGCTGCTCGGGCTGGGCGCGAGCGTGCGTGCGCGGCGTGCGCCCTTCGAGCCCGAAGCGGGCGCCTATGCGCCGGGCCACCAGCATCCCGGTGACGGCAGCGGCGCGCGCATCCACATGATGGCCGGGCAGTGAGCATGCGTGCCGACGACACCGGCCTGCTGCGCCCCGTGGAACCAGCGGCCGTTTCTGCTCCGCGGACGGCGGCCGGCATGCATGCGGCCGACCGCGCACGGGCAAGCCGCAAGGCCGCGTCTGGCGCTGGCCTGTTGCCGCTGGTGCGCCTGCTGCAACTCGCGAGCCCGGTGCTGCCGGTCGGGGCCTACACCTATTCGCAGGGCCTGGAATGGGCGGTGGAGAGCGGCGCGGTGCGCAACGAGGCGGACGCTGCCGCCTGGATCGGTGACCTGCTGGAGTGGAACCTGGCGCGCTTCGAGGCGCCGCTGATGGCCTGCCAGCTCGTCGCCTGGTCGGCGGGCGACGACGGCGAGGTGGCGCGGCTCAATGAAGACTTCCTCGCCAGCCGCGAGACCGCCGAGTTGCGCGCCGAGACCGTGCAGATGGGCTGGTCGATGGTGAAGCTGCTCGCCGAGCTCGATGCCTTCGCCGCGCTGCCGGGCTGGCGTGCGCGGCTGCTGGCCGTCGACACGCCGTGCTTTCCCACTGCGTGGTCGGCCGCCGCGGCGGCCTGGCAGGTGGCGCCGGAGCAGGCGCTGGCGGCCTACCTGTGGGCCTGGGCGGAGAACCAGGTGATGGCAGCGGTGAAGGCGGTGCCGCTCGGCCAGAGCGCCGGGCAGCGCCTGCTCGCCACGCTCGGCGCCGGCATTCCGGCGCTGGCGCAGCTTGCCCTGCATCTGCCGGAGGCGCGCTGGAGCAACTACACCCCCGGCCTGGCGCTTGCCAGCAGCCGGCACGAAACCCAATACACGAGGCTGTTCAGATCATGAGCACGACACTTTCAACCCATCGCGGCCCGCTCCGCGTCGGCATCGGCGGCCCGGTCGGCTCCGGCAAGACGGCGCTCACGCTGGCGCTGTGCCTGGCGCTGCGCGACAGGTACAACATCGCCGTCGTCACCAACGACATCTACACCGCGGAAGACGCCCAGTTCCTGGTGCGCAACGAGGCGCTGGCGCCCGAGCGCATCATCGGCGTCGAGACCGGCGGCTGCCCGCACACTGCGATCCGCGAAGACGCCTCGATCAACCTCGAGGCGGTCGATCGCCTGAATGCGCGCTTCCCGGGGCTGGACATCATCTTCGTCGAATCGGGTGGCGACAACCTGGCGGCGACCTTCTCGCCCGAGCTGTCGGACCTGACGATCTACGTCATCGACGTCTCGGCCGGCGACAAGATCCCGCGCAAGGGCGGCCCGGGCATCACCCGCAGCGACCTGCTCGTCATCAACAAGATCGACCTCGCGCCGCTGGTGGGCGCCTCGCTGGAGGTGATGGACCGCGACGCGCGCAAGATGCGCGGCGAGCGGCCCTTCATCTTTTCCAACCAGAAGACCGGGCACGGGCTTGCGGATATCATCTCCTTCATCGAGCGCCAGGGCTTGCTCGTCGCCCCGGCCGCCGCCTGATCATCCCGCCCGGCGGGGCCTCCTGCCGGTGCGGCTGCATTGCAAACCGCTGTAGAGGAAAGATCATGAGAATCCACAGACTGATGGCCACCCTTGCCCTGGCTGCCGCGTCGGGCACGGCGCTCGCACATCCCGGCCACGACGCGGCGAGCTTCGCCAGCGGCTTCGCCCATCCCTTCGGCGGGCTCGACCATCTGCTGGCGATGTTCGCCGTGGGCCTGTATGCCGCTCGCCAGCCGGGCGCGGCGCGCTGGGCGCTGCCAGTCGGCTTTGTGGCGGCGATGCTCGCCGGCGCTGGCCTTGGCGCCGCAGGGGTGGCGCTGCCTGCGGTGGAGTCGGGCATCGCGCTGTCGGTGCTGGTGCTGGGCCTGCTGATCGCGCTTGCTGCGCGACTGCCGCTGGCGGCGAGCCTGCCCATGGTGGCCGCGTTCGCGCTGTTCCATGGCTTCGCTCACCATGCCGAGATGGGTGGTGCGGCGCTTGCCACCTATGCCGCGGGCTTCGCGCTTGCCACCGCGGCGCTGCACGGCGGTGGTTACCTGCTGGCGTGCTGGATGCCGGAAAGCGGGCTGGCGCAGGGCGTGAAGCGCGCAGTGGGCGCGGGCATCGCGAGTGTTGGTGCTGTGCTGCTGGGCGCTTGAGCGTCGCTGGCAAAGATCGAGGTGATCGGCGCGGTATCCGTGGAGCAGGCGAGGACTGTCGGAGCGCCCGCAGGGCGCGAGTTCCGCAGCCTGCGGAGCGGATGCCCCGCCGGTCACCGCCGAGGGCACCTGCGGTATGACGTACTTCGTCAGGCGACTTTGTTAGGCGGCACCTGCCCGGCGAAGAAGGCGCTGAGGTTGTCCGCGGCCATCAGCCCCATGCCCACGCGGGTCTCGAGCGTGGCGCTGCCCAGGTGGGGCAGCAGCACCACGTTCTCCATCGTCAGCAACGGTGCCGGCACGCGCGGCTCGTGCTCGTAGACGTCGAGCCCGGCGCCGGCGATCTGGCTGCGGCTCAGTGCCGCGGCGAGGGCTTCCTCATCCACGACGTCGCCGCGCGCGGTATTGATCAGGAAGGCGTGCGGCTGCATCGCCGCCAAGCGCGCCGCGTTCATCAGGTGGCGGGTCTCGTCGCCACTCGGGCAGTGCAGTGACACGAAGTCGGACTGGGCCAGCACGTCCTCGATCGAATCGCACTGGGTCGCGTCCAGTCCTTCCAGCGCTTCGGCCGGCACCCGGCTGCGGTTGAAGAACACCACCTTCATGCCGAGGCCGTGCTGCGCACGCCGTGCAGTAGCCCGGCCGATGCGGCCCATGCCGATGATGCCCAGCGTCTTGCCCGACACGCGCGTGCCGATCATGTGCGTCGGCCGCCAGCTCGTCCATTGGCCGGCACGCACCAGGCGCTCGCCCTCGCCCGCGCGGCGCGCCACCATCAGCATCAGCATGATGGCGAGGTCGGCGGTGCAGTCGGTGAGGATGTCGGGCGTGTTCGTGACCGTGATGCCGAGCCGTTTCGCCGCGGCGACGTCGATGTGGTTGTAGCCGACGCCATAGTTGGCAATGATGTTCGCGCGCCGCCCCTCGACCTCCAGCACCTCGGCGGTGATGCGGTCGGCAACGGTGGTCAGCAGCGCATCGGAGGATTGCAGCGCCTGCTGCAGCTCGCGGGCGGTGAACGGGCGGTCGTCGATGTTGAGTTGTGCATCGAATCGCGAGCACACTTCGCGTTCGACTTCCTCGGGCAGTCGTCCGGTCACGATCACCTTCGGTCTGGCGCTGGCAGCGTTCATGGCGAGCCTCTCCCCATCTGGATGTGTCGGTCAGTGGCGGGATGATGCAGCCAAACCGGGATGTCCGTCACCCACCCGCCTGCCCGCCAGCGCAATTCCCGGGCTGGATGCGATGACGCCCGCGCCGACCATCCGCTTCGAAACCCGCCGCGCCCTGCTACATTCGTCGGCAGCGGCAGGGCCGCCGCCACGCTGCCGTCCCTTGCCACCGCCCACGGAGACACCACGATGACCAGCCCCAACATCCTCCTCATTGTCGGCAGCGCCCGGCGCGACTCCCTCGCGCGAAGGCTGGCGCAGGCCTGCGTCGCGCCGCTGCAGCATGCCGGCGCCGAAGTGAATCTGATCGAGCTCGGCGACTACCCGGCGCCGCTCTACCACGGCGATCTGGAGGCGGCGTCGGGCCTGCCGGACGGCATCGTCAACCTGCAGCAGCAACTGGCCGCGTGCGACGGATTGCTGGTGGTGAATCCCGAATACAACGGATCGATCACGCCGCTGCTCAAGAACACGCTCGACTGGTGCTCGCGCCCCAACCCCGAGGACCCCGCGCGCTCCGGCGGCGCGGTGTATGCCGGCCGTGCCGCGGCGGTGCTCGCGACTTCGCCCGGGCCGCTCGGCGGCATGCGCGTGCTGTTCCACGTGCGCGACATCCTCGGCTATCTCGGCATGCAGGTGATTCCGCAGCAGCTCGCCGTCGGCCGCGCGCATGAGGCGATCGGGCCCGACCACCGGCTGGTGGATCCGAAGCAGCAGGCCACCCTTGATGCCGTGGCCAAGGCGCTGGTGGACACGGCGCGGCGCCTGCGCACCTGAGTCGCACGGATGGCGGAGCGATCCCGTCCGCCGTGGCGAGGAGCCCTGCGCGTGTGCGGCGGTCAGGCCGCGTGCGCGCGTGCCCAGCGCACGATGTCGGCCGCGCCCATCGCGCCGGCCTGACGGGCGATCTCGCGCCCGCCGCGGAACAGCGCCAGCGTCGGAATGCTGCGGATGCCGTAACGCGCACCCAGTGCCTGTTCCGCCTCGGTATCGACCTTGGCCAGGCGGAAATGCGGCTCGAGCAAGCCTGCCGCCTGGACGAAGGCCGGTGCCATCATGCGGCAGGGGCCGCACCACGGCGCCCAGAAATCCACCAGCACCGGGATGTCGTTGCGGCCGATGTGGCGGTCGAAGCTGGCGGCGGTCAGTTCGGCGGGCCGAGCGGAGAACAGCGGCTGGTGGCACTGGCCGCACTGGGGACTTTCGGCCAGCCGTGCCTGCGGCACGCGGTTGACGGCGTTGCAGTGCGGGCAGACGAGGTGCAGGGCGTCGGTCACGGTGGGGCTCCGCTCATGGCATTGCGTCGCAGATGGAGGCGGTCGGCGCGAGATCAAGATCGGCGCTGCGGCAGCACGTCTCAGGCGGGTACGAAAAAACGTACACAAACGAATGCGAATTGTTATCATTAGCGTACCGAAAAACGGAGCTCCTCATGTCACGCCTTCTGCTTGCCCTGCTTCTCCTTCCTGCGCTGGCCGTTGCCGCGCCTCCCGAGGTCACGCTGACGATCAAGGACCATCGCTTCCAGCCCGAGGAAGTCCGCGTGCCGGCCGGACAGAAGGTGAAGCTGGTCATCCAGAACCAGGATGGGACGCCGGAGGAGTTCGAAAGCCATGAGCTCAACCGCGAAAAGGTCATTCCGGGGGGCGCCACGGCAAACGTCTTCATCGGGCCGTTGCAACCGGGCAAGTACCCGTTCTTTGGCGAGTTCAACGAAAAGACCGCGCGTGGCGTGGTGATCGCGGAGTAAGGCCCGTGCTGGGTGCCGCCATCATCGTCTTTCGCGAAGCGCTCGAGGCCGCCCTGCTGATCGGCATCGTCGCCGCGGCTGCGCGCGCGCTGCCGTACCGCAACCGCTGGCTGGCTGGCGGCATCGCAGCCGGCGTGGCCGGGTCCCTGCTCATCGCCGCGCTGGCCGGCACCATCGCCGAAGCGGTCGACGGCATCGGCCAGGAACTGCTCAACGCCATCGTGCTTGGGCTCGCGGTGGCCATGCTCGGCTGGCACAACATCTGGATGGCGCGCCATGCGCGCGAGATGGTGAGCGAGACGCGCAGCGTGATGAACGACGTCGCCGAAGGGCGTCGCGAACTGTCGGCGATTGCGGTGGTGGTCGCGATGGCGGTGCTGCGCGAGGGCTCGGAGACCGCGCTGTTCCTGTTCGGCCTGCTCACGCAGGACGACTCGCTGGCCCGGGTGCTGGGCGGCGGTGCGCTGGGCCTGGCCGCCGGTGCGGCGGTGGGTTGCGGCATGTACGCTGGCCTGGTGCGCGTGCCGATGCGCTGGTTCTTCACCGTCACCTCCGGCCTGGTGCTGCTGCTTGCGGCAGGCATGGCGGGGCAGATGGCGCGCTTCCTGATCCAGGGCGACGTGCTGCCGGCGCTCGCAAATCCGCTGTGGGACACCTCGCGCCTGCTGCCCTTGAATTCGGCCGTCGGCACCCTGCTGCACGTGCTCGCCGGCTACGACCCGCGGCCCAGCGCCATGCAGGCCATCTTCTACCTCGGCACCCTCGGGCTGATCGCCCTCGGCATGTTCGTCGTGCGCTCGACGCGGGCGCCGAGCGCGCGTCCCGCCACCTGAACTTCCCCTCCCTCGATGCACACGCTGCCGGACACGGCGGCGTCCGTGCGTCCTCTTCACATCATCATCACGTCCAGGCGAAGAACCTGCATGAAGAAGCGCATCCTCCTTGCGGCAACGGCCGCCCTCGCAAGCAGCCTGGTTCACGCCGGCCCTGCCGACTATGTCCATACGCCGCACGTCGAATATGGCGAACGCGAAATCGAGTTCAGGGCCGGGTCGGCGCGCGATCGTGGCAAGGAGGTCGAGACGGCCGGCGTCCTCGCCTTCGGCCTGGGGGTCACCCAGTCGTGGTTCACCGAGCTTGCCGTCGAACTCAAGCGCGAGCGTGGCGAGAGCTTTAGCTATGAATCGTTCGAATGGGAGAACAAGTTCCAGCTCACCGAACCGGGCGAGTTCCCCGTGGACCTGGGCCTGCTGGTCGAAGTCGAGCGTGCGCGGGATCACGCCGAAGGCTGGGAGCTCAAGCTCGGGCTGCTGACGCAGAAGGATTTCGGCAAGGTGCAGGTGAACTTCAACCTGATGGGCGAACGCCATTTCGACGCGCAAGAGCGGAGCGTGACGGAACTGGGCTACGAGTGGCAGGCCAAGTACCGCGGGCGGCCTGTGCTGGAGTTCGGCCTGCAGGGCTTCGGCGAAGTCGGCAAGTGGAACAACTGGGAAGGCTCGGAGCGACAGGAGCACAAGATCGGCCCGGCCATCTTCGGCAAGTTGCCGGCCGGCGGTCGCCAGGCGATCAAGTACGACGCCGCCTACCTGGTCGGCCTGACCCGGGCGACACCGGACCACACGCTGCGGCTGAAGGTCGAATACGAATTCTGATCGCACGCGGTGCGCGGCCAGTGTTCGCGATCGCCGAACAGTGTTTTTCCATTGTTGTGTCTTGCCGCATGACACCACAAAATCTCGAGACTCTTTCCGTAGTCCCGTGATACGACCTTGAACAACAATGGAGACCCCATGCAGCGTCGCGACTTCCTGAAGAAAGCTTCCGTGGGGGCCGTGGCTGGCGCTTCCGTCAGCCTGGCCGCACCCGCCATCGCCCAGTCGCAGCCGACCGTCAAGTGGCGCATGACCTCCAGCTTTCCGAAGAGCCTGGACACGATCTACAACTCCGCGGACATCCTCGCCAACCGCGTGCGCGAGCTGACCGGCGGCCGATTCGACATCCGCGTCTTCCCGGGCGGCGAGATCGTGCCGGCGGGCCAGGCGCTCGACGCGGTGCAGGCCGGCACGGTGGAGTGCTGCCACACCATCTCCAACTACTACAACGGCAAGAACAAGGCCTTTGCCTTCTCGGGCCTGCCCTTCGGCATGAACACGCGCCAGGCCACCGCCTGGCTGTACCAGGGCGGCGGCAACGAGCTGCTCAACGAGTTCTACGCCAAGTACAACGTGATCGGTTACCTCGGCGGCTGCACCGGTGCGCAGATGGGCGGCTGGTACCGCAAGGAGATCAAGACCCTGGCGGACATCAAGGGCCTGAAGATCCGCATCGCTGGTCTCGGCGGCGAAGTCTTTGCCGCGCTAGGCGCCATTCCGCAGCAGATCCCGGCCGGCGATACCTATGCCGCGCTGGAGAAGGGCGCGATCGACGCGGTGGAGTGGATCGGCCCCTATGACGACGAGAAGCTCGGCTTCGACAAGGTCGCCAAGAACTACTACTACCCCGCGTTCTGGGAGCCGGGCTCGTTCTCGCACTTCTTCGTGAACAAGGACGAGTGGGCCAAGCTGCCCAAGGAATACCAGGCCGCGTTCGAGGTCGCCAGTTACGAGGCCGCGGCGAAGATGATCAGCGCCTATGACACCAAGAACCCGGCGGCACTCGCCCGTCTGCTGCAGAAAGGCGTCAAGCTGCAGAGGTTCCCCGACGAGGTCATGCAGGCGGCGTACAAGGTGGCATTCCAGCTCTACACCGACGAGGCGGCGAAGAACCCGGACTTCAAGAAGATCTTCACCGAGTACGACAAGTTCCGCCGCAGCTCCAACGCCTGGTTCAGCGTCGCCGAGATGAACATCGACCGCTTCCTGCAATCGGCGAAGTGATCCCTTCGCACTGCCGGCCGCAGGCCGGCAGTTGCCGCGAGGATCTTTCGGCGCATCTCCGGGAGCCTGTCTCTCTCCCTCTACCCTCTGACAGGCCCCCCTTCATGGCTGCCGACCTTCACGGGCCGGCAGCCAATTTTTTGGGCACTTCCGGGGGCGCCCCTGCCTCAGTTCGCCGGGCTGCGTTCCCCACCGCCGGCCTCGTGCCGAGCGATCAGCCGCTGCAGTTCGGATGTGGTGCTCACGTCCATCTTGCGCAGCACGTTGGCGCGGTGCACGTCGACCGTCTTCGGGCTGATGCCGTACTGGCGGGCGATCTCCTTGCTCGTCAGGCCATTCTTGATCGCTTCCAGGATCTCGATCTCGCGCGCCGACAGCTTGCCGATGCGCTGTTGCCAGGCGGCCTGCTGGATGCGGCGAGCATGACGCTCGCGGGCGATGCGCATGACCTTGTTCACCGCGTCGAGAAAGTCCTGCGGCTTGAACGGCTTCTGCAGGAAATCCGCCGCGCCCAGTTGCATCGCGTTCACCGCGGCCGGGATGTCGCCGTGTGCGCTGAGGAAGAACAGCGGAATGTCGAGCCCTTCGTCGACCAGCTTTTTCTGCAGTTCGAGCCCGCTCATCTCGGGCATGCGCAGGTCCAGCACCGCGCACATCGGGCCTTCGGCTTGCCGTGCGGTATCGACGAAAGCTTGAGGCGATGTGAAGGTGCGCGTGCGGATCTTCACCGAATCCAGCAGCCAGACCAGGCCCTCCAGCACCTCGGGCTCGTCATCGACGATGAACACCTCGACGCTCACGTCGCTCATTTAACGCTCCACCGTTCTCAGCGTGAATTTGAAGGACGACCCGCGGCACCGCCCGGGCACCAGGCGCAACGCACCGCCGTGCGATTCGACGATGTTGCGGCAGATCATCAGGCCCATCCCCAGCCCGGTCGGCTTGGTGGTGAAGTAGGGCTCGAACAGGCGCGCCGCCACGTCGGGCGGAATGCCGCAGCCCGCGTCGCGTACCACCACGGCGAGCATCGCATTCTTTTCGCGCTCGAGTCGAATTTCCAGCCGGCGCTGCTCGACCGGCGTGTCCTGCATCGCGTCGAGCGCGTTCAGCAGCAGGTTGACCAGCACTTGCTGGATCTCGACCGCATTGCAGCGCACGAGTGGCAGATCGGGCTCGGCGCACACCTCCGGGCGCACCTGGGCGGCGCGCAATTGCGGCTCCATCAGCGTGAGGGTCTTGCGACACAGCGCGCCGAGGTCGGTCTCGACCTGCGGCACCGGCTTGCGCGACACGAAGGAGCGCACGCTGCGCATGATCTCGGTGGCGCGCTCGAGCTGGCCGGCGATCCTGTCGATGGCAATCTGCACGTCGGCGAAGGTGGCGCTGCCGTGCTGCAGCCTGAGCTGCAGCCCGCCCACGTAGCTCTGGCAGGCGTTCAGCGGCTGGCCCAGCTCGTGCGCCAGCGCCGAAGTCATCTGTCCCATCAGCGACAGGCGCGACGCGTGGGCCAGCGCGTCCTGCTGCTGGCGCTCGCGCTCGGCGGCGCGCCGCTGCCGGGTGACGTCGGTGAAGGCGAAGATGGCGCCGAGACCGTGGCTGCGCAGCGGCGCGGCCGTCACCGCGATCTCGCGCACCTTGCCGGCGGTGGTGAGCCAGCGGAACTCGAAGCGGTCCTCGCCCTGAAGGTCGCCGGTGACATGGCGTTCGAGCAGGCTGGCGAAGGAGGTCGTGCCGTCGTCGGTGAGCACGTAGGCATCGTTCCCGAGCATTTCCATCGCGTGCTTGCGTGAGCGCGCCGCGATGCTGCGCTGCAGGACGCGGTTGACCTCGATGGCGCAGCCCTGCGCATCCGCGACGAGCAGGCCGAGCGGCAGCTTGCGGAACAGCGTGCGGTATTTTTCCCTGCTCTCCGTCAGCGCGAGCTGCGCCGCGCGCCGACGCTCGATCTCCGCACTCAGCGTCGCATTGCTGCGCTCGAGGCTGCGCGTGCGGGCCTGCACCATCTGCTCCAGGCGCGCGTTGGCACGGCGCAACTGCTCTTCGGCATGCAGCCGGTCGCTGACGTCCTGCAGCACCCAGACGGTGGGCGACGTAGGGTCGGCAGGATCGATGCGCTGGCCGGACAGCGTGCACCAGAAGGTCTCGCCGTCCCGGCGCCGCATTTCCAGGTTGTGGGTGTAGCGACGATCGCGGGTGATCGCCGCGTAATTGCGGCCGACGGCGTCGAAGGCGTCCTGCGAAGCGTAGATCACCCGCACGCTCTGGCCGTTCAGCCCGCCGTCGGCGTAGCCGAACATCTCGTTCATGCGCGCATTGGTCCACAACAGGCGCCGATCGACGACGAAGCAGATCCCCACCAGGGCGTTGTCGAGCACCAGTTCGTAAGGGAACTCGTAGCCGTCGAAGGAGAATCGTCCGGCTTCGTGGTCCGCCATGGGGCTGCGCCTTGTCGTTGATTGGAGTTCGGGCAATGGTAAATCAAGCGAAAAAACGGCGGCGAGCCCCGATGAGGGCCCGCCGCCGGCTCTGGATGGGGTGTCCCGCTGCGTGGGACTCCAGTCACGTTCGTCCGGTCAGGCCCGCTCGAGCAGCACCGCGATACCCATGCCGCCGCCGATGCAGGCGCTCGACACGCCGTAGCGCGCCTGGCGCTGCTGCAGCTCCAGCGCCAGCGTGCCGGTGATGCGCGCGCCGCTGCAGCCCAGCGGGTGGCCGAGCGCGATCGCGCCGCCGTTTACGTTCAGGCGCTGGTACTCCGGCGAATCCAGGTACCAGCCCATCTCCTTCATGCAGCCCAGCACCTGCGCGGCGAAGGCCTCGTTGATCTCGAACAGGTCGACCTGATCCATCGCCAGCCCGGCCTTCTTCAGCACCTTCGGAATGGCGTAGGCCGGGCCCAGGCCCATCACCATCGGGTCGAGCGCAGCGATGGCCCAGTCGACCACATAGGCGATCGGCTGCAGGCCCAGTTCGCGGCACTTGTCTTCCGACATCATCACCAGCGCGGCGGCACCATCGTTCATGCCGGTGGCGTTGCCGGCGGTGACGTTGCCGTCCTTCTGGAAGGCCGGCTTCAGCTTCGCCAGGCCTTCGAGGGTGACGTCGGCCTTCGGGTGCTCGTCGGCGTCGATGACGATCGAGCCCTTGCGCGTCTTGATCTCGTAACCGACGATCTCCTGCGCCAGGCGGCCGCTTTCCTGCGCCGCCTTGGCCTTCATCTGGCTGTCGAAGGCGAAGCGGTCCTGGTCCTCGCGCGACAGGCCGTAGCGCACCGCGACGTTCTCGGCGGTGTTGCCCATCCACACCGGCGGGTAGAGTTCGTTGGGCGCGGCGTTGAAGTGCGACTGCTCGTTGGCGCACTTCAGTTGCTGCGAACCGTTGCGGAAACCCTGGTAGCGCGCCGACAGCGGCAGGTAGAAGGGCGCGCGCGACAAGGCTTCGGCGCCGCCGGCGACGACGATGTCGGCTGCGCCGGTGACGATTTCCTGCCACGCCGAGGCCACCGCCTGCAGGCCCGAGCCGCAGATGCGGTTCACGGTGAAGCCCGGCGTATTGACCATGCCGCACAGCAGCGCGGCGTCACGCGCCACCTGCGGCGCGTCGGTGCTGGAGATGACGTGGCCGAGGATGACCTCGTCGACCTGCTCGGCCTGGATGCCGGAACGCTTCATCGCTTCCTTGATGGCCGCGGCGGCCAGGGATTCGACCGGCACTTCCTTCAGCGCGCCGAGGAAGGCGCCGACGGCGGTGCGCGCGTAGCTGGTGATTACAACTTTTTTCATCGATTTATCTCCGTCTTTCGTACGCGATTGATCCGGCAAACAACTGGACTTTTCGCCGGTTAAGCGAACTGCGGTCACTCCCTCCCCTTCAAGGGGAGGGTTGGGGTGGGGATGGGGTTACATGCGCGCCGACAAACCCCATCCCCCTCCCAGCCTCCCCCTTGAAGGGGGAGGAGCGGAATCGCCGAGCGAACTACTGATAATCCGACTGCCCGAATGAGCACGTCGCAACCTAGAGCGACACGCCGCCGCTCACTTCCAGCGTGGCGCCATTCACGTAGCTGGCGTCGTCGCTGGCGAGGAAGGCATACACGTTGGCCAACTCCTCCGGCTGGCCGACGCGGCGCATCCAGCAGGCGTTCCTGATCTGGTTCATGACCTCTTCCGGCACGGTGTCGAGGATGTGGGTGGCCACCGAACCCGGCACGACGGTGTTCACCCGCACGTTCTTCGGCCCGAGCTCCTTCGCCCAGGTCTTGGTCAGGCCGATCACGCCGGCCTTGGACGCGGCGTAGTTGCCCTGGCCGAAGTTGCCGTGGGTGCCGGCGATGCTCGAGGTGTTGACGATGGAGCCCGCGCCCTGCGCGATCATCGTTTCGGCCACCGCCTGGGTGCAGTTGAACACGCCCTTCAGGTTCACCGCGATGACGGCGTCGAACTGCGCCTCGGTCATCTTCACCAGGCGCGCGTCCTTGGTGATGCCGGCGTTGTTCACCAGCGCGTCGATGCGGCCGAACTTCGCCTTCACGTCCGCGACCATGGCGTCGATCGTGGCGCGTTCGGTCACGTTCACCACGTAGCCGGCGGCTTTGCCGCCGTTCGCCTCGATGCCTTTCACCGCTTCGGCGACCTGATCTGCATTGAGGTCGCAGACGATGACGATGGCACCTTCCGCGGCGAATTTCCGTGCGGCCGCGAGGCCGATGCCGTTGGCCGAGCCGGTGATGATGCAGACCTTGTTCCGCAGACGCATGGCGTGTTTCTCCGAATTCTCGTTTTCAGCAGGCGCCGGTCAGGCGCGGGCGTGATGTTCGATCAGCGCCTTCAACCCGCCCCAGTTGGCCTGGAACAGGGCCGGGTCCATCTGCCTCACGTTGTCCATCTTCGGCACGAAATCCATGTGCGCCAGAATGTCGCGCTCGATGTCGATGCCCGGCGCCACTTCGATCAGCTCCAGCCCGTCCTCGACCAGGCGGAACACCGCGCGCTCGGTGATGTACAGCACCGGCTGGCGGATCGTGCTCGCGTAATGGCCGCTGAAGGTGATCTGCTCGACGTGGTCGATCAGCTTGCGGTTCTTGCCTTCCTTGACGATCTTCAGCTTGCCGTCCTCGATCGCCACCTCCAGCCCGCCGGCGGTGAAGGTGCCGAGGAAGGCCACCCGCTTGGCGTTCTGCGTGATGTTGATGAAGCCACCGCAACCGACCGCGCGGCCGCCGAACTTGCTGACATTGACGTTGCCATGGCGGTCGGCCTGCGCCAGGCCGAGGAAGGCCATGTCGATGCCGCCGCCGTCGTAGAAGTCGAACTGCAGCGAATGCTCGACGATCACCTCGGGATTGATCGAATGGCCGAACTCGTGGCCCGACGCCGGCAGGCCGCCGACCGGTCCGGTCTCCAGCGTCAGCGTCAGTTGGTGCGCCACGCCTTCTTCCGCCGCCACCGCGGCCACCCCTTCGGCCATGCCGATGCCCAGATTCAGCACGCTGCCGCTGGTCAGGTGGGTCGCGGCGCGGCGGGCGATGATCTTGCGCTCGTCGAGCGGCAGCGGCTCCAGGCCGTGCAGCGGGATCTTCAGGTCGCCGTTGAGCGCCGGGTTGAAGTAGGCGTTTTCCGACTGGCGGTGGTATTCGGGCTCGGCCACGTAGATGTAGTCGACCAGGATGCCCGGCACCTTGATCTGCTTCGGATGCAGCGTGCCGGCCTGGGCGATGCTCTCCACCTGGGCGATGACGATGCCGCCGCAGGCGCGCGCCGCCTGGGCGATGTTGATCGCCTCCATCAGCACGCCCTCCTTGTCCAGCGTGATGTTGCCGCGCTCGTCTGCCACCGTGCCGCGGATCAGGCCGATATTGACCTTGGGCGGCTTGAAGTACAGGAACTCCTCGCCGTCGAGTTCGCGCACCTCGACGAGATCCTCGGCGGCGCGCGCGTTGAGCTTGCTGCCTTCCTCGCGCGGATCGACGAAGGTGCCCAGGCCCACCTTGGTGAACAGCCCGCCGCGGCGCCCGGCGACCTGGCGCGGCATCACCGACAGCACGCCCTGCGGCCAGTTGTAGGCCTCGACCTTGTTCTCGCGCACCAGTTGCGACAGCTTGGGGCCGCCGACGCCGTAGTGGGCGGCGACGATGCGCTTCACCAGCCCCTCATGGGCCAGCCGCGCCATGCCCTTGTCCTTGAAGTTGCCTTGGCCCGCGGGGAAGTACCAGGACAGGTCGCGCGGATGGCCGCGGTCGAGAAAGCTGCGCTCGATCTGCATGAACGCTTCCTCGGCCAGGCCGGCGAGCATCATGCCGGTGCTGTAGATCGTGTCGCCGTCCTTGATCAGGCCGGGAACATCCTTCGATTCGATGAATTTCACCACTTTCCATTCCTCCTTGATGGTGTCGGGGGCCTTCAGCCGAGCGCGAACTCGGGCCGCACCGGTGCCTTCTTCAGCGGCAGGCCCATGATTTCGCGCGCCTCGGCTGGTGTCGCCGGCTCGAATCCCATCTCGCGCACCATGCGCACCACGCGCTCGGTCAGTTGCAGATTGCTGGCGAGTTCGCCCTGCCGGTAATAGAGGTTGTCCTCGAGGCCGGTGCGCACATGGCCGCCGAGCAGCAGCGCGTTCATCGCCGCCGGCAGTTGCGCCGGGCCGATGCCGCTGACGCAGAAGATGCTGCCCTGGGGCAGCAGGTCGACCATCTGCTGCAGCACGCGCGGCGAATAGGGCATGGCGTTCTGGAAGCCGCGGTGCGCGTTGAGCACGATGTTGATGAAGTAGGGCGGTTCGTCGAACCCCGCCTCGATCAGCGTGGCGACGTCCTGCACGATGTGGGTCGGGCTGAACACTTCCCACTCCGGCTTGATGCCGCGCGCACGCATGCCTTCGGCCAGCTCGCGGCAGCGCGACGGCGGCGTGTTCATCAGCAGCTCGCGGCCGCCGAAACTGGCGTTGATCGTGGTGGGGTCCAGCGTGCACATCTCGGCGCCCGCTTCCATGCCCTTGATGCGCTCCTCCCACAGGATCTCCCAGTAGCCGTTCGGCATCTCTCGCACCATGTCGCCATGCACCCCGCCGCCGGTGGAGTTGTTGATGACGATGTCGCACTTGTCGCGGATGCGCCGGTTGATGTCGCGGTAGATCGCCGGGTTGCAGGTGGCGCCGCCGTCGGGGCGGCGCGCATGCACCGCGACCACGCTGGCGCCGGCGTTGTAGCAGTCATAGACGTCGCGCGCGATCTCGTCGGGCTGCGTCGGCAGGTGCGGGTTCTGTTCCTTGCTGGCCATGCCGCCGGTGGGGGCGATGGTCACGATGACCTTGTTCGGGCTCATGGAGGCGTTCCTGTGCGATCGAGTGGCGGGGGCGTCAGTGCGCGCCTTCCGGCGTCGTCTCGCCGACACGCAGCGCGCTCTTCGGCACCGCGCCCAGCAGCGTGAGGCCGCCCAGGCAGATCACCACGGTCATCGCCAGCAGGCCCGCTGACATGCTGCCGGTCAGGGTCTTGACCCAGCCGATGAGGGTGGGGCTGACGAAGCCACCCAGGATGCCGATCGAGCTGATCGTCGCGATGCCCGCGGCGGACGCTTCGCGGCTGAGGTAGGTCGGCGGGATCGACCAGAACAGCGCGCAGGAGAAGATGAAGAACGACGCGATCGACAGCAGGATCATCGACGGCAGGAAGGCGCCAGTGGTGAAGGTGGTGGCGTACAGCGCCGTCGAGCCGATGATCAGCGTGCTCGCCACGTGCCAGCGGCGCTCCTTGAAGTGGTCGGAGCTGCGGCTCATGAGCAGGATGCCGATGGCGCCGAAGCTGAACGGGATCGCGGAGTACCAGCCGATCTGCGCCATGTCGGTGATTCCCAGCCCCTTGACCATGGTCGGCAGCCAGAACGTCAGTGTGTAAACCGCGCAGGCGCAGGTGAAGTAGATGAAGGCCAGCAGCCACACCTTGCCGTCCGTGAGGGCGGCGCGCAGACGACCGTGATGCGACGGCGCGGTGTCGCCCTTGTGGTCGGCCGCCATCACCCGCTGGACGATCTCCTTCTCGCGGCTAGACAGCCATTTCGCCTGCTCCGGCTTGTCGGCCAGCAGGAAGTACACCAGCACGCCGATCAGCACGGTAGGGATGCCTTCGATCACGAACAGCCACTGCCAGCCATGCCAGCCGCCGACGCCTTCGAAGCTCTTCATGATCCAGCCCGACAGCGGCCCGCCGATCACGCCGGTGATCGGCATGCCGAACAGGAACAGACCGGTGACGCGGCCGCGCCGGGTGCTGGGGTACCAGTAGGTCAGGTACAGGATGATGCCGGGGAAGAAGCCGGCCTCGAAGACGCCGAGCAGCAGGCGGACGAGGTAGAACTGCGTCGGCGTCTCAACCCAGGCGGTGGCGGCGGAGGTCAGCCCCCACAGGACCATGATGCGCAGGAAGGACAGGCGCGCACCGATCTTTTCCAGCCACAGGTTGCTCGGCACCTCGAACAGCAGGTAGGTGATGAAGAAGATGCCGGCGCCGAGGCCGTACACCTCGTCGGAGAACTGCAGGTCCTGCTGCATCGTCAGCTTGGCGTAGCCGACGTTGATGCGGTCGAGAAACGCCATGATGTAGGCGATCAGGATCACCGGGACGATGCGCCAGTTGATCTTGGACCACACCGCATCCTGGTCGGTCCGATTGGGAAACCCCGCCGGCGATACGCCCAGCGACGCGGCCATTGCGCCAGTTTGCATGCTTGTCTCCTTGCTTCGATCTGGTTTTTCAGCCGGTGAATGCACCGGTACTGCAGGCGATCGAAGTCTAGGAGTCGCGCCCGGCAGCCGCATCGGGAGCGATTCCCGAGCAGCCTAAAGGAATTACCTAGCGAATTATCTGGCGGGGGGCTTCAGGCAATGCGCAGCAGGAAGGAGGGGCGCTTGCCAGGCGTGCTATCCGGCGTTTGCGTCGACGAAACGGAGCAGGGCGCCGGCGACCTCGCCGGGCATTTCTTCGGGCAGGAAGTGGCCGCAGTCCAGGCCTTGCCCGGTGACGTCGATCGCCTTTTCGCGCCACAGGGCGAGCACGTCGTAAGTGCGCCCGACAAAGCCCTTCGCGCCCCACAACACCAGCACCGGGCAGCGGATGCGCTTGTCCGCGTCCTCTGCGTCGTGGCGCAGGTCGATGCCGGCTGCCGCGCGGTAGTCGTCGCAGGACGCGCGGATCGCGTCCGGACGGGAAAAGCAGCGCACGTATTCGGCCACGATCGCCGGGTCGAAGGCTGCCTCGTTGCCCAGGCTCCAGCGCTGCAGGCAGCCGCGCAGCCAGGTTTCCGGATCGGCGGCGATCATGCGCTCGGGCAGGGGCGCCGGCTGGATCAGGAAGAACCAGTGGAAGTAGGTCGTGGCCAGCGCCTGGTCGGTCAGGGCGAAGGTTGTCGCCGTGGGGACGATGTCCATGAAGCACGCGCTCTGGACCTGATCCGGATAGTCGAGACAGAGCCGGTGCAGCACCCGGGCCCCCCTGTCGTGGGCGGCGACGTGGTAGCGGGGCAGGCCCAGGGCGGCCATGAGCTCGGCAATGTCGCGCGCCATCGCCCGCTTGGACTGGTTGGCTGCGTCCGCTTGCGACGGCGGCTTGCCGGAGTCGCCGTAGCCGCGC
Organism: Pseudomonadota bacterium; assembly: GCA_018240785.1. Taxonomy (GTDB): domain Bacteria; phylum Pseudomonadota; class Gammaproteobacteria; order Burkholderiales; family Rhodocyclaceae; genus Thauera. The sequence continues at coordinate 93,580 of JAFEFC010000030.1, forward strand.
AGGTCCGGGATCACCAGCGAAAAGCGGGCTTCGAGCAGCGGCGCGACCTTATGCCACATCACATGGGTTTCGGGGTAGCCGTGCAGCAGCACCAGCGGCGGCTTCGCCGCGTCCAGCCGCAGGCGTACGTGCAGGTGGGTGTCGCCCAGCGGAATGTCCCTGACGACGTAGCTCGGATCGAACATGGAGTCCCTTCCCCTTTCACGATGAAGGTGCCCCCGGCGCCAGGGCGCTGACGCCGGGGAAGAAGGGCCGCCTGCGATCCGCCGCGGCCCCGGGCATCAGCCCAGCGTCGGGTAGTCGACATAACCCTTTTCGCCACCACCGTAGAAGGTGGTGGTGTCCCACGGGTTGAGCGGCGCCTTCTCGCGCAGGCGGCGTACCAGGTCGGGGTTGGCGATGAAGGCCTTGCCGAACGCGATCATGTCGGCACGGCCGCTGGCGACCGTGGTCTCGGCCATCTCGCGGTCGTAGGCGTTGTTCAGCATCCAGGCGGCCTTGCCGCCGGCCTTGGCGTAGGCCACGCGCAGCGCGGTGTAGTCGAAGGGCGCGTCGCCCTGCTGGTAGTCGCGCGCACCGCCGGTCTGGCCTTCGACCACATGCACATAGGCGAGCGGCCAGCGCGCCAGTTGCTCGACCACGTAGTTGAACAGCGGTTGCGGGTTCGGATCGGACGCATCGTTGGCTGGCGTCACCGGCGAGATGCGGATCGCGGTGCGGCCGGCGCCGATCTCGTCGACGATGGCCTGCATCACTTCCACCAGCAGGCGCGCGCGGTTCTCGATGCTGCCGCCGTAGGCGTCGGTGCGCTGGTTGCTGCCCGAGCGCAGGAACTGATCGATCAGGTAGCCGTTGGCCGCATGCACTTCCACGCCATCGAAGCCGGCCTCCATCGCCGCGCGCGCGGCGCGCCGGTAGTCGGCGACGATGCCCGGGATCTCGGCGAGCTCCAGCGCGCGCGGTTCCGACGTCGGGACGAAACTGCCGTTGCCGTCGGCATCGATGATGTAGGTCTTGGTCTTCGCGGTGATCGCCGACGGTGCCACCGGCGCGCCGCCGCCCGGCTGCAGCGAGGTGTGCGACACGCGGCCGACATGCCACAGTTGCGTGACGATCTTGCCGCCGGCGGCATGCACCGCCTCGGTCACCCGCTTCCAGCCGGCGATCTGCTCCGGCGCATACAGCCCGGGCACGTCGGCATAGCCCTGGCCCTGCTGGCTGATGGCGGTGGCCTCGGTGATCAGCAGGCCGGCGCTGGCACGCTGCGCGTAATAGGTGGCGGTGATCGGCTGCGGGATCGCGTTGGGCGCGCGGTTGCGCGTGAGTGGGGCCATCGCGATGCGGTTGGCGAGATGCAGCTCGCCGGTGTCGATGGGGTCGAACAGCGTCGTCATGTCGAAGGTTCTCCACGGGTAGGGCAGCGGTCGCGTCCGCCGCGCCGCGGCTGGCGTCGCGCGCGGCGAAATATTGACTATGCTGCCAATGTAAATGGGACCGCAGCGCGGGCCGGGGCGCCTCGCCGTGCGGCACGCGCCGCTGGCGCGAAGCCGGAAGTATCGCCGAAGGGGACGGATGCGACCATGGGGGTGGCAGGCGGATTCACCCACGACCTGTTCGTGAGCTACGCGCATGCCGACGACGAGCCGGTGGCAGGTGCGGAGCAGGGCTTCGTGTCGCAACTGGTGTCCGACCTCAGGAAGGAGGCCGGCCGCAAGGTAGGCAGCGCGCTGGACGTGTGGTGGGACCATCACCAGCTTGCCGGCGACAGCCCGGTGACGCCCGAGATCGTGCAGGCGGCCGCCGGTGCCGCGGCGATCCTGATGGTGGTGTCGCTCGCCTACCTGCGCTCGGAATGGTGCGGGCGCGAGCGCTCCACCTTCCTTGGGGCGCTGAACGCGCGCGGGGGCGGCGGCGGCGTGTTCATCGTTGCCATCGAGGATCTCGAGCGCAGCCGGCTGCCGCCCGAATTCCAGGACCTGATTCCGCACAATTTCTGGAAGAAGCTCTCCGACGACCGGACTTCGCGACCGCTGCGGGTCGATTTTCCGTCCGACCGCGAGCTCTATTACGACCGCCTGTCGCAGCTCGTGCAGAAGGTGGCCGACCATCTGAACCGCATCACCCGGCCGCCCTCTGCGCCCATCGCGGTGCCAGGCTTCGCGCCGCCCCCGCCCGCCGGCGAACGGCCGCCGCTGCCCGGCAGCGGCGCGCGCGCCCGGCCGGGCGGCGAAGAAGCCCCCACGCTGGTGCTCGCCGAAGTCACCGACGATCTGGTGCAGCGGCGCGAAGAGGTGAAGGCCTACCTCGAGCAGCTCGGCTTCGACGTGTTGCCGAAGAAGCGCTATTCGCGCGACGACCTCGACCTGCATTGCCGGCAACTGCGCGACGATCTGGAGAAGTCGCAACTGTTCGTGCAACTCCTCGGTCCGCTCGCCGGCGACAGGACTGATTATCCGAAGGGCATGGCCTGGCTGCGCTACGCCACCGCGCTGCCGGTGCTGCCGACCGCGCGCATCGTGCAGTGGCGCGACCCGCAGCTCGACGTCGGCCAGGTGGCCGACAGCGATGCGCGCGACCTGCTGGCGCTGCCGACGGTGCGCAGTTGCGGCCTGCAGGAGCTCAAGCAGGCCGTCGCCGCGCTGCTGCAGCACAAGCCGCGCGAACGCGCCGCTCCGGCCCCCAAGTGCCTGTTCGTCAATGCCGACCTGCTCGATCGTGGTTTTGCCACCGAGATCGCCAACTGGCTCACCGGCCAGGGCTACATCGTGCTCGAACCACCGGCCGCCGCGGATCCGGCGGCGTGGCGCGAGGAGTGGGAGACCAATCTGAGCCTGTGCCAGGGACTCATGCTGGTGTATGGCAAGACGCGTCCGTGCTGGGTGACGCAGCAGTTCCTGCAGAGCAGCAAGATCATCGCGCAGCGCGAGGTGCCGATCGAGCTGCTGTCGATCTGCGTCGGTCCGCCGCCACCGTCGGCGCCCGACCACGACAAGCTCGAAGAGCTGAGCCTGCATTACGGGCCGATGAAGTACTTCCGTTGCGACAGCGGAGTGAATCCGGCCGAGCTGGCGCGGATCGGCGAGTTCCTCGGTGACTGACGTGGCGACGGCCTCTGATCTCGCCTGGCTGTCCGGATCGCCCTATCCCGGTCTGAGGCCCTTCGAGGCTGGCGAGGCGCACCTGTTCTTCGGCCGCGAGCAGCAGATCGACGCGCTGCTCGAGCGCCTCGGCCGCTCGCGCTTCGTCGCCGTGGTGGGCGAGTCCGGTGCCGGCAAGTCCTCGCTGGTGCGTGCGGGTCTGCTGCCGGCGCTGGAGGCGGGCTTTCTCGCCGCGGCGGGCTCGGACTGGCGCGTGGTGCTGATGCGGCCGGGCGGCGCGCCGATCGATGCGCTCGCCGCGGAACTGGTGGCGCCCGGCGTGTTGAGCGAGCCGGGCGGCATCCCGGCGCGTGAATTCGCCGCCGCCGAGCTGCGCCGCGGTCCGCTTGGCCTGGTGCAGCTCGTCGCCGATGCGCGGCTCGAGGCGCACGCCAACGTGCTGGTCGTGGTCGACCAGTTCGAGGAGCTGTTCCGCTACAGCACCGTGCAGCGCAAGGACGAGGCCAACGCCTTCGTCGAGCTGCTGCTGCGCGCGGCGGCGCAGCGCGAGCTGGCGATCCATGTCGTCCTCACCATGCGCTCGGACTTCATCGGTGCCTGCGCGCGCTTCCGCGGCCTGCCCGAAGCGCTCAACGACAACCAGTTCCTCACCCCGCGGCTGACGCGCGAGCAGGTGGGCATGGCGATCCGCGGTCCGGCGCGGGTGTTCGGCGGCGATGTGGACGAGTTGCTGGTGGCCGAGCTGGAGAACGAAGTCGGCGACGATCCCGACCAGCTCCCGCTGCTGCAGCACCTGCTGTTGCGCCTGTGGCAGCACACGCAGGGGTCGGCGAAGCAGGTGCTGTCCCTGGCGCTGTACCGCGAGCTGGGCGCCTTTCGCGGCGCGCTCGACCAGCATGCCGAGCAGATCCACGCGGCCTTGTCGCCGGTGCAGCAGCACATCGCCGAGCGCCTGTTCAAATGCCTCACCGGCGGCCAGCCGGGGCGGCGCGACATCCGCCGCCCGGTCGCCGTCGGCGAGGCCGCGGCGGTGGCCGGCGTCGAGCCGGCCGCGCTGATCGAGGTGGTCGAAGCCTTCCGCGCTCCGGGGCGGCATTTCCTGATGCCGCCGCTCGCGGTCCCGCTCGGTCCCGACACGCAGCTCGACATCTCGCACGAATCGCTGATCCGCCAGTGGCAGCGCCTGCACCGCTGGGTGGAGGACGAATCGGCCGATGCGCGCGACTTCCTCGGCCTGCGCGACGAGGCGCTGCGCTGGAAGGCGGGCGAGGGAGAGCTGCTCGGCGGGCGCGACCTGCTGCGCGCGCTCGACTGGCGCGAGCGCGCGCAGCCGACCCGGGCGTGGGCGGTGCGCTACGCCGCTGCGGACGAGTTCGACGCCACGCTGAGCTTCATCGGTGACAGCGAGCGCGAGGACCGCCGCCTGCACCGTCTGCGCCAGGAGGCGCTCGAGCGCGAAGCCGCCACCGCCCGCCACCTGCGACGCCTGTCGAGCGTGCTCGGCGTTGCCCTGGTGGCGTGCCTCATCGTCGGCGGCATCGCGTTCTCCGCATTCGTGAGCAAGCGCGAGGCGGAGCGCAAGGCGACCGCCGAGAAGATGGAGAAGGTGCTGGCCCAGGCCCGCTCAAGTCTGTTCCGCCAGCCCGACCTCGCGCTCGCCGACCTGCTCGACGTCGTGCGCGACGACCCCGAGAACGAGCGGGCGGTGATGGCCCTGCGTGCCGCGGTGGCGGCGAACGTGTCGTCCGTCACCTACCGGGGCGTCCAGCGGCTGCTCAACATCAGTGCGTCGGGCGAGTTCTGGCTGGGGTTCGCCCTCGGACCCGACAGCTTCAGCCCCGATGGCAGCCGGGTGGTGATTCCCACCGAGAAGGGCGCGGTGATCCACGACATCTCCGGGCGGCCGGACATTGCGCTGGACGGCCACACCGACATCGTCGGTTCGGCGCGCTTCAGCCCCGACCGTCGCCTGATCGTCACCACCAGCGGCGACGGCACTGCGCGGCTGTGGGATGCGGCTTCCGGCGGCCTGTTGCACGTGCTGCAGCACGACGCCGCCGTGAATAGCGCGGTGTTCGATCGCAGCGGCCAGAGCCTGGTGACCGCGACGGATCCCGCGGCCGGCAGCGGCAAGGGCGAGGTGGTGGCGTGGGATGTGGCCAGCGGCAGGCGTCGGCCGCTGAAGGCCATGGAATACACCGCCGAGGATGTGCGCTACGCGGGCTTCAGCCCGGATGGCCGCCGCATCCTCGCGGTCGGTCGCACCGGCCACGCCTCGGTATGGGATGCCGCCACCGGCCGGGCCGTGCGCGAACTCGAGCTCGTGCATGCCGACAGCGCCGGCACGCGCGACCCGCGCGCCAGCTCGGCGCATTGCGAGGACTTCGTGTTCGTCAAGGCGGGGGTGACCTACAGCCCCGACCACAAGTGGATCACCCTGCTCGATCAGGATGGCAGGGCGACGCTGTTCGACGCCGCGACGCTGAGGCGCGCGCGCTGGCAGTTGCCGGCCGACGAACGGTTCTGTGCGCTCGACTGGAGTCACGACGGCACGCGCATCGCCGGCGCGTCGACCGACGGCGTGGTGCAGGTCTGGGATGTGCAGGGCGGCGACCGGCTGCGGGTCTTTCCGCGGCGCCCCGAGGTGGTGCTGTCGGTCGCTTTTCATCCGCGCGACCGAGACGTGCTGCTCACCGCGAGCAGCGACAGGGCGGTGCGGCTATGGACGCTGGGCACGGGCGAAGGCAGCGGGCCGGTGCAACTGCTCGTCCTGCGCGGGCACAAGGGGGCGGTGGGTTCGGCGGTGTTCTCGCCCGATGGCCGTTTCGTGCTGTCGGCCGCCGATGATGGCACCGCGCGCCTGTGGACCCTGCCGCCGGCGGCCCCGCTGCTCGCCTATGACGACCGCCAGGGCGATGTCGCTGCCACGGTGATCGCCGCGGGCTCCTCGGCGCAGGCCCTGTTGCCCCTGCTCGCGCGCGGCAACCGGCTGCGACTCGAGGGGCCGCGCCCGGATGGCGCCGCGCCCGCCGGCGCCGCCACGGCGCCGGAGCTGCCGGCCGCGGGCTCGCCGCTGCCCGACGGCCTGCAGTTGTCGCTGCGCGGCGCGGGGGATCGCGTCGTGCGCTGGGACGTCGGCGCAGGGCGCTTCAACGTTGTCGCCCCGGTGAGCAGCGCGGTGACGGCCGACCACCGCTTCGAGCATCTGGTCGCGGCCGATGGGCAGCAACTCGCTGTTTTCGACCGCGGCAGGCTGGTCGGCCTGCACGCCCTGATGGCGGCCGCCGCGCCGTCGCCATCCGTGCCGCGTGCCGGCATCGCGTACCGAGCCGATGTCTGCGATCCCGCGGCGCTGTCGCGCGACGGCCGGCAGATCGCGTTCGTCTGCAGCGAGAGCGAGCGCTTCCACTACATCGATGTCGTGCGGCTGGACGAGGCCGGCGCCCGATCCCAACGCCTGCCGCTCAAGTACCGCGCCACGCTCGCTGCCTTCGATCCCGAAGGCAAACGTCTGGCGCTCGCCCTCGACAGCCAGACGGTGGTCGTCGCCGAACTCGTGGGCAAGGACGGCAAGGCAGGCAACGGCATCGAGATCGCCCAGCCTTTCAGCGGCCAGATCACCGATGTCAACGACCTGCGCTTCAACGACCAGGCCACGATGCTGGCGACCAGCAGCTACGACGGCACGGTACGCGTCTGGGATGCCGACACCGGCCGCCAGCTCGCGGTGATGCGGCCGCCGGAGACGCCGCGCGCGGTGCGCTTCGATGCGAGCGGGCGTGAAGTCCTGATCCTGACGAGGAGCGCCGTGCTGCGCTGGGAATGCCCGGTGTGCGGCAGTGCCGAGGACCTGATCGACGCAGGCAGGCGCCTGCTGGGCGAGACGCGCTGAATCCGCGAGCGTCCGGCGGTGCGCATTGGCTAGAATCGGTGCCCCACATTCCGCAGTCCGAGGCCCGGGCAGGCACGATGCTGACGCGCAAACTCTATTGCGGGCGCCACGTTTCCCGTGCCCAGGACGTCGCCGATCTAAGAGCGATGGCGACGCGCTACCTGCCCAATTTCTGCCTCGAATACCTCGAAGGCGGCGCCGACGACGAGCTCGCCCTCGCGCGCAACCGCGCCGCGTTCGACGCCATCGACCTGCTGCCGCGCACCCTGGTGGATGTGTCGCGCCGCGAGCTGGGCTGCACGCTGTTCGATGTGCCCGTCGCCATGCCGGCACTGATCGCGCCCACCGGCTTCAACGGCCTGCTGGCGCACGAAGGCGACCGCCTGCTCGCCGAGGCCGCGCGCGACGCGGGCATTCCGTTTTGCCAGAGCATGGTGTCCACCGTCGCGCTGGAAGACATCGTCGCCACCGGCGTGCGCCACTGGATGCAGATCTACCCGTTCAAGGACCGCACCAACCTCGCCGGCGTGGTCAGGCGGGCAGAGCAGGCCGGCGCCGAAGCCATCGTGCTCACCACCGACGCCAGCGTGTTCGGCAACCGCGCCTGGGACCGCCGCAACTACCGTGCGCCGATGAAGCTCGACGCGCACAACCTGCTCGACGTCGCCCTGCACCCGCGCTGGATCCTCGACGTGCTGGTGCCGCACGGCATGCCGCGCTTCCGCAACCTCGGCGACTTCCTGCCGCCGGGCATGGACAGCGCGCGCAACGCCGCCGCCTTCCTGGCGTCGCAGATGGACCTGACGCTGACCTGGGACGACATCCGCTGGCTGCGCGACCTGTGGCCGCGCAAGCTGCTGATCAAGGGCATCCTGCTGCCCGAGGATGCGCTGCGCGCGCAGGAGGCCGGCGCCGACGGCATCATCGTCAGCAACCACGGCGGCCGCCAGCTCGACACCTGCCCGGCGCCGATCGAAATGCTGCCCGCCATCCGCGCTGCCGTCGGCCTGGAGATGACCATCCTCGTCGACAGCGGCCTGCGCCGCGGCAGCGACTTCGTCAAGGCCCGCGCCCTCGGCGCCGACGCCGCGATGTCCGGCCGCGCTACGCTGTATGGCCTCGCCGCCGGTGGCAGGGCGGGCGCGACGCGGGCGATCGAGATCCTGCGCAGCGAGATGGAGCGCACGCTGGGGCTGATCGGCTGTCCACGGATGCGGGACGTCACGGCGGAGTTCGTGCGGCAGCGGCACGGCGGGTGAGGGGCGGATGGCGAATGGTCGGAATCCGGACATCGACATGAACGTGCGCGGCTGGCTTCATCCGCGGCGCGCGGAACGCCTCGCCTTCGTGCTGCTCGCGCTGCTGGTGATCGCCCTGCTGCTGATGCCGCCGATCCCGCAGCCTCAGCAATACCATCGGCTGTCCGACATGCGCTCGCTCGTGCTCGGCGGTTTCGTGCTGCCCAATGCGGTCGATGTGCTGTCCAGCCTGCCTTTCAGCGTCGTCGGCCTTGCTGGCCTGGCATGCCTCGGCCACCTGCCTTCCTCTCAGCGCAGTGCGCTGCGCGTCCTCTTCGCCGGCCTTGCGCTCACCGGTCTCGGCAGAGCGTGGTATCACCTCGCCCCGACCGACGCTTCCCTGATGTGGGACCGCCTGCCGATGACGCTGGCCTTCGCTGGCGCGGTCCGTGCAGTCGCCACCGAACGCATCGGCGCAGCCGTGGGCTCGCGCTGGCTTATCGGCTGGCTGCTGCTCGGCCTGGCGTCGCTCGCGGTGTGGCGGCTTGCCGGCGATCTACAGCTCTACGGTGTCGTTCAGTACGATGGCCTCATCCTCTTTCTGTTATGGACGCGGCTACCTGACCGGCGCGGATAGGCAGATCAAGGCCCCGGACGACAAGCCCATCATCGGTTTGTTCTTGTGCAAGACCAGGAAACGGACGGTGGCGGAATACGCGCTCTCCGGCATCGAAATGCCCATAGGCGTGGCCGAATACCAACTTGTGCGTGTGCTGCCTGAGCCGCCTGTGACCAGCCTACCCACGGTGGAGGAACCCGACGCGATTGGCGACGGAGAGTCTAAAGCTGCAACTCGTAAGTGCGACTTACAGGTTGGCCGGGAAGAAATAGGGGATAAGGAATGAGCGCCCGTGTGCAAAACCATATTACCGGTCGCCTGTCGTTGCGCCCGCCGCAGGCCGAGCCGTTTGCCAGGCCGAAGAAATCCCTGGATGCCTCGCGCGAACTCTTGGGTCACGAGCGCGATGGCTCGGCGATTCTCTCCTTGCTGAAGGCCGAGTTTCCGACCCTTGCTGACTTCGAGCGCGAATTCCCCCTCGCTGTGCTTCTTTTCCAGCGATGGACTCCTTGCGAACGAGCGGGGGTAGCTCCTCGTGTCGCTAGGGAGGCAATCTACGGTGTCGGCTGACAGAGCGAAGTTGTCGCAACAGAAAGCGCCGCCGGCTCATCCCCTCGCGAGCGGGGAACGCTGGTGGATGGTGTCCAGTCGGGCACCGTCACGCGGTTCATCCCCGCGCGAGCGGGGAACGCGAAGTCATGTCCATGTGCCGTGCGAACCTGGGCCGACACCCCGTCAGCGGCCTGTCGATGATTCGTCGGGCATCCCGGTTTGTCCTACGATGTGATGGCACAAATCAACCAGGGCGCGACCATGGAAACCTTCACCGTACGAGACCTTCGGGAACGCACCGGCGAACTGATCCGCGCGGCCGAAGACGGCAAGCTGTCGGTCGTCACCAAGCACGGCACGCCGGTGTTCATCGCCGTGCCTTTCGACGATATGTTGTTGAAGGAAGGCATTGGTTTCGCGCTGGCGGCCCATCTGTTCGACGAGGAGACGATTTCGTTGAGCAGGGCTGCGCGCATGGCCGGTTGCACGATCAGGGAGATGATCGGGCGGCTTGGCAAGCACGGGATTTCGGTCATCCGCACGACGACCGAAGAACTGGAGCAAGAGCTTGCAGATTTCAGTTGGAGGCCGGTTGCTCGTCGTTGCCGACGTGGCCCCATGAGCTGCTGGGCGATCACCAGCGCATACGCGAGGCTGCTCAAGCTCAACGACGAATGCAGCCGCGCCTTCCAGATCGCCTGCGCCCTCGGCTAAGACGGCCCCGCTTTCGCCCTCCACCCTGACCGCCGCGTCGCCCTGTGCGCCGTATCTAATGCCAGGTACGCCCGCATCTAGGGCCGCAGCCGCGACGAATTGTGCTACATCCTGGACCCCGCTGACGCCATGGGCGAGGATTACCCCCTCCGAAACCTGCCGTGTGCTCAAGGACAAGGAAATGCGCGCGTCCGGCGAGTACCGTACGTGCAGGCTGGTGCTGGAGGCGTGGGACAAACTGGAATCGGGAGAACTGAAGGCATGCTGACTCAACTCCACATCGAGAACTTCAAGGCTTGGAAGGACACCGGCCCGATCCGGCTCGCTCCGCTGACGGTGATCTTCGGCGCCAACAGCGCGGGGAAAAGTAGCCTGGGACACCTGTTGTTGGCGCTCAAGCAGACGGTGCTCTCGGCCGACCGGAAGCGAGCGTTGCAACTGGGCGACGACAATTCGCTGATCGACCTCGGTACTTTCGCCGAGTGCCTGCATCGGCATGACCTGCAACAGGCCCTGATGTTCAAGATGGCTTGGCGCGTGTCGAACAAGCTCGAGGTGAAGGACCCGGTGAGCACGGTCAGGTTTCACGGTGACGAACTCGAGATCGATGTCAGTCTGCGGGCGGATCCGCGCGATCAGCCTTATGTGGCCCAAATGGCCTACACGCTGCTGCAGCAGAGTCAGCCGGCACTGACGGTCACCTATCAGCGTAGCGAGAACGGCAAGCCGGACATCGATTCGCCTCAATACAAACTCGTACGCAATGCCGGCCGTGTCTGGCCACTGGATGAGCCCGACAAGTTCTATCGTATCTCCGACCAAAGCCGGGCTCGCTTTCAGAATGCGGACTTCCTGTCGGATTTTGCGCTGCATACAGAGGCGGCGCTCAACAGCCTGTATTACCTCGGCCCTCTGCGGGACCACCCCAAGCGTATCTACTCCTGGTCCGGCGAGACGCCAGAAAGCGTGGGTGCGAAGGGGGAATTCGCGGTAGCAGCCATCCTCGCCGCCAGCGCCGAAAACCGCCTGCTCAACCGTGGCCCGAAGCAGCGCCAGCGGCGCTTCGACGAGTTCATCGCGTTATGGTTGAAGGATCTGGGCATCATCGACAACTTCTCGGTTAGGCCCGTGGCTGAAGGGCGCAAGGAATACGAAGTTCTGGTGAAGACGCACAGCGAAGCAAGCGAAGTGAAGATCACCGACGTCGGCTTCGGGGTCTCGCAGGTGCTGCCAGCCCTGGTGCAGGCGTTCTACTGCCCGCCCAATTCCACCGTGTGGATGGAGCAGCCCGAAATCCATTTGCACCCGCAGGTGCAGGCCGAACTGGCCGACGTTTTCATCAGCGCTACTCAGGCACGCGAGAACGGCAAGGAGCGCAACGTGCAGTTGATCGTCGAGAGCCACTCGGAACACTTCCTCAACCGTCTGCAACGTCGTGTGGCCGAAGGCACGGTCAAGCCAGACGATATGGCGGTGTACTTCTGCCGGCGCACGCACACTGGTGCAGAGTTGGAGCCGCTGCGCCTAAACATGTTCGGAGAGATCGAAAACTGGCCCGAGAACTTCTTTGGTGACGAAATGGCCGATATTGCCGGCCGGACTTTGGCCGCGATACAGCGCAAACGCGAGCTTGAGCAGCAGGGCAACAAGGGATGAGGGCGGTTATCGACACCAATGTCCTGAGAGTGGCCAGCGGGCAGCATGCAGACGTTTCCAGCGAGTGCGTGCTCGAATGTGTGCTTCACTTGCGCGCCGTGCAGCAGTCGGGGATCGCAGTGATCGACGATAACCGTAGAATCCTCAAGGAATATATGAGGAACCCGTCGCTGCTCAAGACCAATCAGGTGGGTGGGCAGTTCTTGAAATGGCTCTTGCAGAATCAAAGTAATCAGACCCGCGTGGAGCAGGTGCGCCTAACGGAAACGGCCGAGAACTGCTACATGGAATTCCCCGACAAGGCTCTGGAGCCGCACTTCGATCCACCAGACCGGAAGTTTGCGGCAGTTGCCAACGCGCACGCTCACAAGCCCCCTGTTTTGCAGGCGGCTGACTGCAAGTGGCTGGACTGGTGGCCAGCCCTGCGTGTCAAGGGTGTCGAGGTGAAGTTCCTTTGCCCTGACGATGCCTGTCAGTTCTATCGCAAGAAGTTTCCAGGCAAACCGGATCCAGCATTGCCTTCGTAGCCATTTTCCATGACGGGCTTCTTCCGCTTTCCGCATACACCTCATCTCGCCTGGTTGGGTGAGAGGGTTCCGCGCGACGACAAGGTGTTGTCCGTCCAAGAAGCTGCCACGCTGTTGTCGGGTGAGGTGCTGGTCGAAGAAAAACTCGACGGCGCCAACCTTGGCCTGTCGCTCGCACCGGATGGCACGCTGCGTGCCCAGAACCGTGGGCAATACCTGAGTGAGCCGCACGCGGGGCAGTTTGCCCGCCTGCCGACCTGGCTGGCTCAGCACGAAGCGGGACTGCTTGGTGTGCTGCGGCCGGAACTGATCCTCTTCGGCGAATGGTGTGCGGCGCGCCACTCGTTGGCTTACACCGCACTGCCGGATTGGTTCCTGCTCTTCGATGTGTACGACCGCGGTGACGGGCGCTTTTGGAGCACGCCCCGGCGCGATGCGCTGGCCGCCGCCGCCGGCCTAGTGATCGTGCCTCGCGTGCTGCAAGGCCGCACCTCACTCGGCGCACTGACGCATCTCGTCATGAACACGACCAGCCGCTACCGCGCCGGCCTGCCGCTGGAAGGCGTGGTCGTGAGGCGGGAATCGGCAGACTGGTGCACGGTGCGCGCCAAGCTGGTACGGCCGGATTTCAACCAGGCAATCGATACCCACTGGCGCAAGCGGGCAATCGAGTGGAACCGGGTCGACTGCTTGCGCGCCGATTGCGCATCTGCAAGTCATCCCGTGGCCCCGAGATGTTGATCTGCAGCCCAAGTTCATCCGCGACCAAGATGAACCCTCTGCAACGGACCCCTGATCGAGAAAGCGGGGCACGACAGCCGCTTTGAGCACGTGCTGTCGCGGGCTAATCATACGGCTGCGCCTGCGCCGTCACCGGCATAATCGTGCGCGAGGTGCTGCGCGCCAGCCACGCCAGGCCCTGGGCCGACTGCGCGAGTGATGTCGAGCGGCTGGATGCATACAGCAGTTTCCTGCTTGTGGCCAACCTGGATGCGCTGTTCGACCAACTTCTGATCAGCTTCGACGAGGCAGGGAGCTTGTTGGCTGCTCCGCGCCTGGAACATGCGGATTTGCGCGCGCTGGGAATCCAGCCGGACAGGCCGCGTGCAGCCGGCGGCGAGGCCCGCGAAACCGCTCAGCCCATCGCCTCCGTATTCCCCAGCCTTCGCGCGATCGCCTCGGCGCAGGCCTTGACGCGGCGGGCGGTGTTGCCGTTCCAGCCGGTATCGAAGGTGCCGGCGGGGCCCATCGCGGTGAGGGCGAGCGTGAGCTTGCCGCTGTCGTTGAACACGGGGGCGGAGAAGGCGTTGATGCCGGGGATGGGGAAGCCGAGGGCGCGGGCGAGGCGGTGGCGGCGCACTTCCTGGATGGCGGCTTCGGTGTCTTCGGTGGGGGCCTGTCCCGATGCGGCCGCTTCGCGCGCGAGTTCGTCCTGCAGCAGCGGGCGGACGACGCGGTCGGGCAGGAAGGCGGCGAAGCAGCGCCCGGTGGCCGACAGCATGAGCGGCATCATGACGGTGCCGGGGCGCATGTTGACGTGGATCTGCTTGTTGCACTCCTCGATGTGCACCACCGTCGGCCCCATGTTGCCCCACACGGCGATGGCGACGTTGAGCTGGATGTCGTCGGCCAGGCGCGCCACTTCGGGCATGGCGGCCTTCAGCGGGTCGAGCGCGTGCAGTGCGGTGAGGCCCATCTGCAGCGAGAACGGACCCAGACCGTAGCGCCCGGTGAGCGGATCCTGCTCGATGAGGCCGAGCTTGCCGAAGCTGACGAGGTAAGGGTGCGCCTTGGCGGGCGGCATGCCGGCGTCGCGCGCGAGATCCTTCAGCATCATCGGGCCACCGTTGCGCACGAGCGTCTGCAGCAGTGCGCCGCCCACTTCGATCGACTGGATGCCGCGGCGGTCGCTGCGATCGGGCGCGCGGCCGGCGGTGTCCGGGGCGCGTTCCTCAGCGGGCTCGACGGCTGCAGCGAGGGCGGCGGCCGTGCTGCCGCGTGGTCTGCCGCGTCCGCGGCGGGCGGGATCGGTCGGTGAGCCTTCGTCCTGCATGGGGTCTCCTTGGTGGGCTCAAATCTTAGCAGCAATGCGGGCGCGGTCGCTCGGAGGCTGGCCGGCTTCACTGCCTAAAATTAAACAATAAAAAATAAATTGACTATAGACGAATTCAAATCTAGGATTCGGTGCGTCCACCCCATGCCGTGAAAGGAGAACACATGAGCACCAAGAAATTCGCCTCCCAGGCCGACCTCGAAGAGAAGAAGATCAGTTGGGAGAAGCTGTCCGACAACGCCTACGCCTACACCGCCGAGGGCGACCCCAACACCGGGGTGATCATCGGCGACGACTCGGTGATGATCATCGACGCCACTGCCACCCCGGTGGCCGCGCAAGGCGTGATCGCCAAGGTGCGCGAGATCACCGACAAGCCGATCAAGTACGTGGTGCTGACGCACTACCACGCGGTGCGCGTGCTCGGCGCCTCCGGCTACAAGGGCGAAGGGCTGGAGCAGATCATCGCCAGCCAGGACACCTGGGACCTGATCGTGGAGCGCGGCCAGCAGGACATGGATTCCGAGATCGGCCGCTTCCCGCGCCTGTTCCAGGCGGTGGAGAGCGTGCCCGGCCTGACCTGGCCGACGATGACCTTCACCGGCGAGATGACGCTGTGGATGGGCAAGCTGGAAGTGAAGATCAAGCAGCTCGGCCGCGGCCACACCAAGGGCGACACCATCGTCTATCTGCCGTCGCAGAAGATCTGCTTCTCCGGCGACCTGGTCGAGGCCGACGCCGCCTGCTACACCGGCGACGCCTACCTCGCCGACTGGCCGCAGACGCTCGACAACCTGGCGGCGATGCAGTTCGACAAGCTCGTGCCCGGCCGCGGTCCGGCGCTGCTGACGGCCGACAAGGTCCAGGCCGGTCTGGCCTACACCCGTGACTTCGTTTCCACGCTGTACCGCAGTGCGCAGGAGGCGGTGGCGCAGGGTATGGACTTGAAGGCGACGATGGCGCACACGCGCAGCAACATGGACCCGAAGTTCGGCCAGGTCTTCATCTACGAGCACTGCCTGCCGTTCGACGTGACGCGCGCGCACGACGAGGCCAGCGGCATCCGCGACCCGCGCATCTGGACGGCCGAGCGCGACCAGCAGATGTGGCACGCGCTGCAGGAGTGAGCGCGCCGCCCCTGTAGGGGCGCGCTTGAGCGCGACCTGTGCGGTGCGCATAGCCTGCAATCGCGCTCAAGCGCGCTCCTACGGCAGAGTTGGTGGTGTGAATTGACGCCGGTGACGCGCCCGCAGATGGCCGCCCGGCACAACTGGATTTGAAGGAGGAGATAGCCGTGCTGAGCACGTTCCAATATCCGAAGTTCGAATTTTCCCGGCCGCCGGTCGATGACGACCGGCACGCGGGGCATTTCCCGGTGGTGATCATCGGTGCCGGTCCGGTGGGCCTTTCCACCGCGATCGATCTCGCCCAGCAGGGCCAGCGCGTGGTGCTGCTCGACAACGACGACACGGTGTCGATCGGTTCGCGCGGCGTGTGCTACGCCAAGCGCACGCTCGAAGTGCTCGACCGCCTGGGCTGCGGCGAGCCCATGGTGCAGAAGGGCGTGTCGTGGAACGTGGGCCGCACCTTCTTCCGCGAGGACGAGGTGTTCAGCTTCAACCTCTGCCCCGAGCCCGACCACCATCGCCCGGGCATGATCAACCTGCAGCAGTATTACCTTGAGGACGAGCTGGTGAAGCGCGCGCGCGCGCTGCCGAACCTCGAGATGCACTTCCTGAACAAGGTGATCTCGGTGGTGCCGGGCGAGGACGCGGTCACCGTGCGGGTGGAGACCGAGGCCGGCCCGTATTCGCTGACCGCCGGCTGGCTGATCGCCGCGGATGGCGCGCGCAGCCCGATCCGCACCATGCTGGGGCTGGACATCGAAGGCAAGATCTTCATGGACCGCTTCCTGATCGCCGACGTGGTGATGAAGGCGGAATACCCGACCGAGCGCTGGTTCTGGTTCGATCCTCCCTTCCACCCCAACCAGTCGGTGCTGCTGCACCGGCAGGCCGACAACGTGTGGCGCATCGACTTCCAGTTGGGCTGGCAGGCCGACCCGGAAGAGGAGAAGAAGCCGGAGAACGTCATCCCGCGCATCAAGGCGATGTTGGGTGATGAAAGGGAATTCGAGCTGGAGTGGGTCAGCGTCTACACGTTCCAGTGCCGGCGCATGAACCGCTTCAACCACGGCCGCGTGCTGTTCGTCGGCGATTCGGCGCACCAGGTGTCGCCCTTCGGCGCGCGCGGCGCCAACTCCGGCATCCAGGACGCCGACAATCTGGCGTGGAAGCTCAAGCTGGTGATGGATGGCAAGGCGCCGGCCACGCTGCTCGACACCTATTCTGACGAGCGCGGCTACGCGGCGGACGAGAACATCATGAACTCGACCCGCTCCACCGACTTCATCACGCCCAAGAGCAACGTCAGCAAGACCTTCCGCAACGCGGTGCTGGGGCTGGCCGAGCACTATCCGTTCGCCCGTGCCCTGGTCAATTCCGGTCGCCTGTCGGTGCCGAGCTTCCTCGCCGACTCGCGCCTCAACACCGCCGACGAGGCGGCCTTCGCCGGCAACATGATTCCCGGCGCGCCGATGGACGATGCGCCCATCGAGGCCGGCGGCGGCGTGCATTGGCTGCTCGAGGCGGCGGGCAACCGCTTCCAGGTGCTGCACTACGCGGAAGACGCTTCCGCGCTGGCTGCGGCCACCGCCGGGGCGCTCTCCGGGCTGGCCGATGCCGCCATCCCGGTCGAGGCCATCGTCGTCGCCGCACGCGGCACCGCGCCGGGCGGGCTGAAGACGCTGATCGATGCAAAGGGCCGCATCCGCGAACGCTACGACCTGCAGCCGGGTAGCACCTACCTGCTGCGCCCCGACCAGCATGTGGCCGCGCGCTGGCGCAGCCTCGATGTCGCCAAAGTGCGTGCCGCCGTTGCGCGCGCGACCTGCAACGCCTGAAGGAGCCAGCCATGCCGCTCAACACGCAACCCAACCTGTCCGAACCCGGCAAGCGCTACTTCCGTGCCTTCAGCCCCGGCGACGACTTCTACGAGGCGCTGATCGAGACCCATCGCGACCTCAGCGACGAGCAGAGCGCGATGGTCAATGCGCGCCTGATCCTGCTGCTCGCCAACCACATCGGCGACATCGCAGTGCTGCGCGAGGCGATGACGATCGCGCGCGAAGGCGTGGCCGGCGCGAGCTGAGCCCCATGTGACGCTTCGTGCCTCGCTCACAGACGACGGCTCCCGAAAGGGGGCCGTCGTCGTTTCCGCCATGCGGCAGCCGAGGCTGTTCAGCGGCCGAAGTCGGCCTGCTCGCGGATGTGGCGGAAGAGGTAGTCGCGCAGCGCTTCGGCGGCGGGCGTCAGCGATCGCCCGTTGCGGGTGAACACATAGAAGCGTCGCGTCACTTCCGGCGCGATCAGCGGTCGCATCTCGAGCTGGTAGAGGCGTACCAGCGAGGTGGCGTACGGAATGCAGATGGTCACGCCAAGGCCGGCGGCGACCATGCTGAGCGCGGTCGACATGAAGGTCACCGTGGTGTTGGGGTCGAGGTCGAGTTCGCGCATGGCGTTGTGCAGGTCGACCGACAGGCGCTCGGTGAATTGCCCCTGCAGCGTGATCAGCGGGTAATCGACGAGGTCGGCCCACTGGACGCGCTCGCGCGCGGCCAGCGCATGGCCGGGCGGGAACACGGCGTGGAAGGGCAACTCGAACAGCGGCGTGGCGTCGATATCCGAATTCGGATCGCGCTCGGGGCCGACGCCGAAGTCGACCTCGCCCGAGAATACGCGCGAGGCGACGCTCTCCACCGCGCAGTCGATGAGCCGGATATGGACGTTGGGGAAATCCTTGCCGAAGGCGGCGATGACTTCGGGCAGCAGCGTGCACGCCATCAGTTGTGGCGCGGCGACCCGTACCACCCCCGTCTTGAGCGCCTTGAGGTTGGCGACCTCTTCCAGCACACCGTCGAGGTCGAGCAGAATCTTGTCGATCAGCGGATAGATGCCTCGGCCCACGTCGGACAACTGGATGCGCCGCGTGCTGCGGTCGAACAGGCGCACACCGAGCGACTGTTCCAGTTCCTTGATCAGGCCGCTCAGCGCAGACTGGGTCACGAACAGGCTTTCGGCGGCGAGGGTGAAGCTGCCGGTGCGGGCGACGGCGATGAAGGCGCGCAACTGGCGCAGGGTGATATTCATCGGATTGTCCGATAAGTCGATCTGAAAAAGCTGTTTGAATGATAGAAACTTTTGAACTGTAATGCGCTTGTGCCTGGCCGACGCCGGATGCGAAGTCGCAGGGCGACGAGTCAGCGAGGACACAAGGAGACCGCAATGAACCCGTTGGTGCAGAAGATTCATCATGTGGCATACCGCTGCAAGGACGCGCTGGAAACCGCGCGCTGGTACGAGAAGAACCTGGGCATGAAGCTGGTGCTGTCGATCGCCGAGGACGCGGTGCCGTCCACCGGTGAGGCCGACCCCTACATGCACATCTTCATGGATGCGGGCATGGGCAACGTCCTCGCCTTCTTCGAGTTGCCCACGCGCAAGCCCATGGGGCGCGACGAGAACACGCCGGCCTGGACGCAGCACCTGGCGCTGCAGGTCGGCTCGATGGACGAACTGCTCGCCGCCAAGGCGCGCCTGCAGGCAGCCGGCGTCGAGGTCGTCGGGCCGACCGACCATGCCCTGTTCCAGTCGATCTATTTCTTCGACCCCAACGGCCACCGCCTCGAACTGGCCTGCAACACGCACCGCCCGGGCATGCTGGAGGCGCTCGACAAGGTCAAGTGGGACATGCTGGAAGAGTGGGCGCAGACCAAGAAGGCCCCCAAGCACGCGGCCTGGATGCACGACGGCAGCTACAAGGAGATGTTCAAGTGAAACTCGCCACCCTCAAGCAAGGCGGCCGCGACGGCACCCTGGTCGTCGTCAGCCGCGACCTGACCCTCTGCCAGCCGGTGCCCGACATCGCCCGCACGCTGCAGGCCGCGCTCGACGACTGGGAGGCTGCTGCGCCCAGGCTGCGCGATGTGTACGAGGCGCTCAACAACGGCCACGCCCGCCACGCCCAGCCTTTCGACCAGGCCGCCTGCGCCTCGCCGCTGCCGCGCGCCTACCAGTGGGCGGACGGCTCGGCCTACATCAACCATGTGGAACTGGTGCGCAAGGCGCGCAACGCCGAGATGCCGCCGTCCTTCTACACCGACCCGCTGATGTACCAGGGCGGCTCGGACAGCTTCATCGGTCCGCGCGACGCGGTGGTGGCCGACGAGAGCTGGGGCATCGACTTCGAGGCCGAGGTCAGCGTGGTGACCGGCGACGTGCCCATGGGTGCGACGCCCGCCGAGGCGGCGAAGGCCATCCGGCTGGTGATGCTGGTCAATGACGTCAGCCTGCGCAACCTGATTCCCAACGAACTGGCCAAGGGCTTCGGCTTCTTCCAGAGCAAGCCGGCCTCCGCCTTCAGCCCGGTGGCGGTGACGCCGGACGAGCTCGGCGACGCCTGGCGCGACGCCAAGGTGCACCTGCCGCTGGTGGTGCATCTGAACGGCAAGCTGTTCGGCAAGCCGGAGGCGGGCGAAGACATGACCTTCGACTTCGGCCAGCTCGTCGCCCATGTGGCGAAGACACGCGAACTGGAGGCCGGCTCCATCATCGGTTCGGGCACCGTGTCGAACAAGCAGGGCGATCTGTGGGGCTCGTCGATCGAGCATGGCGGCGTGGGTTATTGCTGCCTCGCCGAGGTCCGCACCTACGAGACGATCGAGCAGGGCAAGCCGGCGACGCCCTTCATGCGCGGCGGTGACGTGGTGCGCATCGAGATGTTCGATCGCGAAGGCCGCAGCGTGTTCGGCACCATAGAGAACCGCATCACCGCGCCCGGCGCCTGACCGACGGCGATCCCGGTCCGCCAGCCGCACGCAGACGGCGGCGGCGGGCCCGCGCGCGACCCTCCTCTGCGCGCGCCTGACAATCATTCGGAGACAGCAAACATGCAGCAGATGCCGCAGGCCCCCGGCTTGTCCGTCGATATCGGCGGACTCCTCGATCACGGGCCCTTCACACCCATGCAGCGCGCCGTGGTCATGCTCGCCGCCTTTGCCATCATCATGGACGGCTTCGACGGCCAGTTGATCGGCTTCGCCATTCCCGCCCTCATCCAGGAATGGGGTATCACGCGTACCGCCTTCGCGCCCGCGGTGGCGGCCGGCCTGCTTGGCATGGCCGTGGGCAGCGCCGGCGCCGGCCTCGTCGCCGACCGCATCGGCCGGCGGATGGTGCTCACCGCCAGCGTGTTCCTGTTCGGCGCCGCCACCTGCGCGATCGGCTTCGCGCCCGACGTGGCCACCATTGCCGCGCTGCGCTTCGTCGCCGGGCTGGGCATCGGCGGCGCCCTGCCGAGCGCCTCGACGATGACGGCGGAGTTCACTCCGGCGCACCGGCGCACCCTTGCGGTGACGGCGACCATCGTCTGCTATCCGCTGGGCGGCATGCTCGCGGGGCTCTTCGCCACCGCGATCCTGCCGTTGCTCGGATGGCGCGGTCTGTTCTGGATCGGTGGCGCGCTGCCGGTGGCCTACAGCATGCTGCTGCTGACGGCGCTGCCGGAATCGCCCCGCTACCTTGCGCGCAGGCAGCCGCGCTGGCCCGAACTGCGCCGGCTGCTTGCACGCATGGCGCGCCCGGCCCGGCCCGACACCGCCTTCGTCGATGCGGTGGAACAGGTGGCGGAGCAGCGCGCCGGCTTCGGTTCGCTGTTCGAGGCGAGCCGCGTGCGCGACACGCTGGCGATCTGGGGTGGTTTCTTCATGGTCATGCTCGCCACCTACAGCGCCTTCAGTTGGCTGCCGACCATGCTCGCGGCCGAGGGTCTGCCGATGACGCTGGCCAGTTCCGGGCTGACGGCCTACAACCTCGGCGGCGTGCTCGGCGCGCTGGGCTGCGCGTTGGCGATCACGCGCTTCGGCTCGCGTCGCGCGCTGATCGTGTGCTGCATCGGCGCGGCGTTGAGCGCTTTCGCCCTCAAGGGTATCGACATCGCGCAGAACACCAGTTGGCTGATGCTGGGCCTCGGGCTGCACGGCATGTTCGTCAATGCGGTGCAGGCGCCGATGTATGCCCTGTGCGCCTATGTCTATCCGACCATCGTGCGTGCCACCGGCACCGCCTCGGCGCTTTCGTTCGGCCGCCTGGGCGCGATCCTGAGCTCGTTTGCCGGCGCCGCGGTGATCACCGCCGGCGGCGCATCGGCCTACCTGTCGCTGCTGGGCTTCGCGATGGTGTTCGCGCTGGTCGCCCTGGCGATCGTGAAGCGCCACATCCCCGGCCGGGCGCGGCGCGAAGCTGCAGGCCCCGCCAGGCAATACGCTTGAGAGGCGCCGGCCCGGTTCCGGCCGCCATCCCCGATACCCCTGTGTCAACGCGCCGCGCCAACGGCGCAACAAGGAGAGGTTTCATGTCGATCATGTTCAAATGCTCGGTCCGCGGCATTCGCATTGCCGCGGCGATTATCGCGATCGGCCTTGCGGCCTCGACCCCGGCCAAGGCAGCGCCGCCCGCGGAGGCGCAGACCGGCACGCGGCTCGTGCTGCTCGGCACCGCCGGAGGCCCTTCGATCAAGAAAGCTCGCGCGCAGCCGGCCAACGCGCTGACCGTCAATGGCAGCCTCTACATCCTCGATGCCGGCAACGGCGTCGCGCGGCAGATGGCGCTGGCGGGCATCGACGCCGAGCAGGTCGGCGACGTCGCGACCCGGGCCCGGGTCGGCAAGCTCGTGCTGACCCACTTCGTTCCGACCGGTCTGCCGGCGTTCGACGACCCGCAGATATGGACCGCCGCGGTGCGCAAGACCTATGCCGACGAACTCGTGATCGGCGAGGACCTGCTGGCCATCGACTGACCTCCGGCCATGGCCCGCGCAGCCCGGCCGCTCCATTCGCGCGCCGGCCGGACCGCCGGCTTCTTTCCCGTTTCTGCCGGCGGCCTTCGCACGCGATGCGCTGGGCACGGACGGCAGTGAATCGACAGCGAGTATTCATCATGATGATCGACAAGCCTTTGTGGACGCCTTCGCCCGAGCGCATCGCCAACGCCAACGTGACCGCCTTCCGGCTGGCGGCGGAGAAGCGCTGGGGCGTGAGCCTGCCCGACTACGACGCGCTGTACGCGTGGTCGGTGGCGGCGCCCGAGCAGTTCTGGGTGAGCGTGTGGGAGGGCGAGGGCATCGGCGGCGGCGTCATCGGCCAGCGCGGCGAGCGCGTGCTGGAAGACGGCGACAGGATGCCCGGCGCAAAGTGGTTCCCGGACGCGAAGCTCAACTTCGCGCAGAACCTGCTGCGCTCGCGCGATGCGCATGACGCGATCGTGTTCTGGGGCGAGGACCGGGTGCAGAACCGCATGAGCCACGGCGAGCTCTACCGCGCGGTGGCGCATTTCGCTGCGGCGCTGAAGGAGCAGGGCGTGGTGGCGGGCGACCGCGTCGCAGCCTACATGCCCAACATGCCCGAGACGGTGATCGCGATGCTGGCCGCAGCCAGCCTCGGCGCCATCTTCACCTCGGCGTCGCCGGATTTCGGCGTGCAGGGCGTGCTCGACCGCTTCGGCCAGACCGAACCCAAGGTGCTGGTGGCCTGCGACGGCTACTACTACGGCGGCAAGACGGTGGATGTGCTGGGCAAGCTGGGCGAGATCGTCGGCCAGTTGCCCTCGGTCAAGCGCGTCGTGGTGGTGCCTTACGTGCATCACGACCACGACCTGTCGCACGTGCCGCACGCCCGGATGGTCGCGGACTTCATCGCGCCGTTCCACTTCGTCGACGACATCGAGTTCGCCGAGCTGCCCTTCGACCATCCGCTCTACATCATGTACTCCTCGGGCACCACCGGCGTCCCGAAGTGCATCGTGCATTGCGCCGGCGGCGCGCTGCTGCAGCACCTGAAGGAGCACCGCCTGCACGGCGACGTGAAGCCGGACGACCGCGTGTTCTACTTCACCACCTGCGGCTGGATGATGTGGAACTGGCTGGTGTCGGGGCTGGCCGCCGGCGCCACGCTGCTGCTCTACGACGGCTCGCCCTTTGCCGGCGACAACCGCATCCTGTTCGACTACGCCGATGCGGAAGCAATGACGCACTTCGGCACCTCGGCCAAGTTCCTCGACGCCGCCGCCAAGTTCGGCCTGAAGCCGAGGGAAACGCACAGCCTCGCCACCGTGCGCGCCATGTTCAGCACCGGCAGCCCGCTGGTGCCCGAAGGCTTCGACTATGTCTATCGCGACATCAAGGCCGACCTGCAGCTCTCCTCGATCTCGGGCGGCACCGACATCATCTCCTGCTTCGTGCTCGGCTCCCCGGTGCTGCCGGTGTGGCGCGGCGAGATCCAGTGCCGTGGCCTCGGGATGGCGGTGGACGTGTGGGACGACGACGGCCGCCCGGTGCGGGGAGAGAAGGGCGAGCTGGTGTGCACGAAGCCCTTCCCGGTGATGCCGATCGGCTTCTGGAACGACGCCGACGGCAGCAAGTATCAGGCCGCCTACTTCGAGCGCTTCGACAACATCTGGTGCCACGGCGACTTCTGCGAGATCACCGCGCACGGCGGCCTGGTGATCTACGGCCGCTCCGACGCCACGCTCAACCCGGGCGGAGTGCGCATCGGCACCGCGGAGATCTACCGCCAGGTGGAGAAGCTGGACGAGGTGGTGGAAAGTCTGGTGATCGGCCAGGACTGGCCGCCGCAGAACCCGAACGACGTGCGCGTGGTGCTGTTCGTGAAGCTGCGCGAAGGCCTCACGCTCGATGAAGACCTCGTCAAGCGCATCAGGCAGACCATCCACGACGACACCACCCCGCGCCAGGTGCCGGCCAAGGTGCTGCAGGTGGCCGACATCCCGCGCACCAAGAGCGGCAAGATCGTCGAGCTGGCGGTGAGGAACGTGGGGCAGGG
>JAFEFC010000031.1 GCA_018240785.1 Pseudomonadota bacterium
CCCCAGCACCGGAACAGCCAAAACCACCGCAGCGCTCATAGAGGGGCGCATTATAAACAGCAAAATCGAATGGTCAACACTTCAAGACAATCATTTTCGGTTCGGCGATCAGGATTCAAATTGCTCGTGAATCAATAATCGGAACCGCCACCAAAACTTCCACCGCCAGCGTAATTCTCGAAGCGGGTGTTTTCACCAATGAAAGTCAGCCGCACGGTGCCGGTCGGTCCATTACGATGCTTGCCGATGATCAATTCGGCCGTGCCCTTGTCGGGCGAGTCCGGGTTGTAGACCTCGTCGCGGTAAATGAACATGATGATGTCCGCATCCTGTTCGATGGCGCCCGACTCGCGCAGGTCCGACATCACCGGGCGCTTGTTCGGCCTCTGCTCCAGACTGCGGTTGAGCTGCGACAACGCAACAATGGGCACGTGCAACTCCTTGGCGAGCGACTTCACCGAGCGCGAGATCTCCGACAGCTCGGATGCGCGGTTGTCGCTCTCGCGCGTACCACTCATCAACTGCAGGTAGTCGATGACGATCAGGCCAAGCTTGCCGCACTGGCGGGAGAGGCGCCGCGCGCGGGCACGGAGGTCGATCGGATTGAGGCCGGGCGTCTCGTCGATGAAGAGCGGCGCGTCGTAGAGCTTGCCCATGGCGACGGTCAGGCGCTGCCAGTCGTCGTCCGTCAGGCGGCCGCTGCGGATCTTCTGCATGTCGATGCGCCCCACCGACGAGATGAAGCGCGTCGCCAACTGCGTGCCGGGCATCTCCATCGAGAAGATCGCAACCGGCAGCCGCTGGTCGACGGCAATGTGTTCGGCCAGGTTGAGCGCGAAGGTCGTCTTGCCCATCGCCGGACGGCCGGCGACGATGATCATGTCCGACGGCTGCAGGCCGGACGTCTTGTCGTCGAGGTCGATCAGACCCGTCGGCACACCGGTGACCTCCGACGGATTGTCGCGATCGTAGAGTTCCTGCACCCGATCGACGACCTGCTTCAGGATGGGCTGGATGGACACGAAGCCCGTCGAATGGCGCGCGCCCGCCTCCGCAATCTCGAAGACCTTGGCTTCGGCCTCGTCGAGCAACATCTTCGCGTCCTTGCCCGATGGGCTCAGCGCGCTCGCCGCAATCTCATCCCCCACCGCCACCAGTTTGCGCAGGATGGCGCGCTCGCGGACGATCTCCGCGTAGCGCCGGATGTTCGCCGCCGAGGGTGTGTTGTTGGCGATCTCCGCGAGATATGCGAGACCGCCGGCCTGCTCGGCCTCGCCGCTCTTCTCGAGCGATTCGAAGACGGTGACAACGTCCGCCGGCTTGCCCAAGTCGATCAGCTTGGCGATGTGGCGATAGATTCGGCGATGATCATCGCGATAGAAATCTGCCTCGCTGGCCAGATCCGCCACCCTCTCCCACGCCTGGTTGTCGAGCAGGATGCCACCGATCAGGGACTGCTCGGCCTCGAGCGAATGCGGCGGAAGCTTGATGGCGGCCAGTTGCGGATCGCCCCCCAGGTCGGGGGCGCGTCGGGTCTGGGTGTTCATGAGCACGGCCGATGATGCGAAAGGGAAAACATTCTAAGTCGCGACGGGACCGCCGCGTCAGATAGCAAAAAGGGCTGCCCAGGGCAGCCCTCTTGCTTGATGCGAGACGGACTCGACTTACTGCTGCTCGCCCACCACCGCGACGGTGATCGTGGCGACCACGTCGGAGTGCAGGCCGACCTCGAGCTGGGTCTCGCCAACGGTCTTCAGCGGACCGTCCGGCATGCGGATGGCAGCGCGTTCGACCTGGAAGCCCTGGGCAGCCAGCGCCTCGGCGACGTCGGCGTTGGTGACCGAGCCGAACAGGCGGCCGTCCATGCCGGCCTTACGGCTGACCTGAACAGTGACGCCTTCGAGCTGAGCCGCGATCGCCTGCGAAGCAGCCAGCTTGTCGGCCTGCTGGCGCTCGAGCTCGGCGCGACGCGCTTCGAATTCCGCGAGGTTGGCCTGCGTTGCACGCTTGGCCTTGCCCTGCGGGATCAGGTAATTGCGGGCGTAACCGTCCTTGACCTTGACCACGTCGCCCAGGCCACCGAGGTTGACGACCTTGTCGAGAAGAATGATTTGCATGACGTCTATCCTCTCTTACTGGTGCAGGTCGGTGTAAGGCATCAGGGCCAGGAAGCGCGCGCGCTTCACGGCGACCGACAGTTGGCGCTGGTAACCGGCCTTGGTGCCGGTGATGCGCGCCGGCATGATCTTGGCGTTCTCGGTGATGAAGTCCTTCAGGATCTCGACGTCCTTGTAATCGACTTCCTCGATCTTCTCCGCGGTGAAGCGGCAGAACTTGCGACGCTTGAAGAGACCACGACCGCCGCGATCATCTTTTTTCTTGAACTTGGACTTGGGCTTGAAAGCCATTTCAGTTTCCTTCCAGAAATTCGATTGTGTTCAGGTGCAGGACCGGGCTGCGACTGCGCATGCTCCTGGCGGCGAGGAACCCGGTGATCTTCACCGCAGCTCCAGGCGAAGCCACTGCCAGCACGCCGGCAAGTTCGCCGACGGCCACCGCCTGCAGCTCCACCGAAACATCACGGGCAAGCCCCGCTTCCATCTGTTTCGATTCATGCGCCAGGAGGCAGCTTGCGACCGGCACACCGGCAGGCGTTCGACGCAGCGGCAGCACTTCGGCCACGCGCGCATCGAGGCGCAGTTCGTTCAACCCCGGCTCAGGCAACTCAGGCAGCTTCAGCGGCCGGCTTGGCTTCGTCGGACGACGTGCTCAGCGAGCGCGACTTCTCTTCCTTCATCATCGGCGACGGCGTGGTCACCGCCTTCTTCATCTTGATGGTGAGGTGGCGCAGCACGGCGTCGTTGAACTTGAAGGCGTGCTCGAGCTCGGCCAGCGTCTCGCCGTCGCACTCGATGTTCATCAGCACGTAGTGGGCCTTGTGCACCTTCTGGATCGGGTAGGCCATCTGGCGGCGGCCCCAGTCTTCCAGGCGGTGGATCTGGCCGTTGCGGCCGGTCACGAGCGTCTTGTAGCGCTCGATCATCGCCGGGACCTGTTCCGACTGGTCCGGATGGACGATGAATACGATTTCGTAATGTCGCATGCAAACTCCTTGCGGTTGATTGAAACAGCTCCCCGGCATGCGATTCCGGTGGAGCAAGGGAAGGGGCGGGATTCTAGCAAGAAGCGCTGGAAAATCAAAGCCGAGCATCCTGTCAACCGGATCCGTCGGCGCTCCGGTCAGCGTTGGGGGCGCTTACAAAATCCTGCTTACACTCTGACGCAGCCCCACCGACAGCGCTTCACCTATGATCGGCTCATCAGGGCTTTGCCCCGATCCAAGAACAACCGAAAAAGAGGCAGACCATGAAAGCGAACTCTCCCCGCGCGCTGCTTGCCACACTGCTGTGCGGCGGCCTGCTCGCCGCCACCGCCGCCCATGCCGACCGCGGAGACTGGGACGGTCCCGGTCGCGGCTGGGGTCATTACAAGCATCACCATCATCACCGCTACGACCGCGACTACGACAGGGGCCCCACCGTGATTCGCGAGCGCGTGATCGTGCGCGAGCGCCCAAGCTATTACTACGACCCGCCCGTCGTGCATAACTACTATTACAGCGAGCCGGTGCGCACTTACCGCTACAGCCGCTCGCCTGCCATCGTCGTCGGCGTCGACATCCCTCCGCTGGTGATTCCGCTGCGCTGATTCGCAAACAGCCGGCCCGGGACGATCACCGCGGCCGGCTCTCCCAGATCTTCTGCAGGCGCTTGACCGAAACCGGCATCGGCGTCTTCAGCTCCTGCGCGTAAAGCCCCACACGCAATTCCTCGAGCAGCCAGCGGAAATCGTCCAGGAACGGATCGGCCACACCCGCCCGGCGCTTGGCGAGCGCTTCGCGCTCCCAGGCCTGCGCCAGCGCCTTCCACTCGGCCATCAACTGCGCATCCCGTGCAGGGTTGTTACGGAACTTGTCCACCCGCACCGACGCCGCCTTCAGGTAGCGCGGGAAGTGCGACAAGCGCTCCCACGGAAAGACGGTCAGGAAATCCTTGGGCAGCAGTGCGAGCAACTGGGCCTGCATGTCGGCGACGAGGTCAGGGACGGCCTTCAGTCCGGCGAGACGTTTCTGCAGGCCGGCGTATTCGCTCACGAGCTGGCCGGCCAGGCGCATGAATTCCTGCGCAACCAGCGTCACCCGCGGCTTGGCTTCGGCGCAGCGCCGGGCGAAAGCCTCGGCGTCGGCCGGCACTGGATCGAGCAGGCAGCAGCGCGCCAGCGTGGCCTCCACCAGGCGCGCCTTCAACTCGGCCTCGGTGCCGAAGCTCATGTACTGCAGCGCGAGTTCGCGCAGGCCAGGCAGGCGCTCGACGGCACGAACCTGATCCTTGAGATTCAACGCGAACAGTCGTGCCAGACCCTTGCGATGGACGCGCGCCGCCTCGTCCGGCGTGTCGTAGGGGCGCAGCGACACGCCCTCGCCGTCGTCGTGCAAGGCCGGGAAGCCGATCACATCGCGCCCCGCGACCTTGACCTCGAGCAGTTCGGGGAGCGCGCCGAAGGACCAGGCGGTGAAACTCGCCGCAGGCACCGCAGCCTGTGGCTGTGAGGGCTTGCGCTCGTCGGTGCGCTCCGCGCCGAGCTTGGCCTCCCTGCCCTCAGGCATCCGTCCAGAACTCGCACCGCCAATCTTCGCGCCGCTGAAACGGGCCGCCACCTGCTCGCGGAAGCGCGCGCGCAGCTCGGCGAGGTTGCGTGACTGACCGAGCATGCGTCCGTGCTCGTCGATGACGCGGAAGTTCATGAAGCAGTGCGGCTTCAGATTCTCCAGCCGGAAGCTCTCCAACGGCAGCTTGAGCTGCACGCGCTCCTCGACGAAGCGCTGCAGCGCCTTCAGCAGCGGCTCGTCGGCGTCGAATTCACCAGCCTCGAACGCGGCGATGAAGGCGGCGGCGCTGTCGGCCATCGGCTGCAGACGGTGGCGATGCTTCTGCGGCACCGTCTTCAGCAGCGCGGTGATCTTCTCCTCCAGCAGGCCCGGCACCAGCCATTCACAGCGGTTGGCAGGGACCTGGTTCAGCATCGCCAGCGGCACCGTCAGGGTCACGCCGTCGTCCGTCTCGCCGGGCTGGTGCAGGTAGGCGAGCGTCAGTTTCTGGCCCAGCACCTCGAAGCGCGTCGGAAAGCGATCAGTGGTCACCCCCTCGGCGTCGTGGCGCATCAACTGGTCGCGCGTCAGGTACAGCAGCTTCGGATCGGCCTTCTCGGCCGGCTTGCGCCATGCGTCGAAAGAAGCCAGGTCGAGCACATCCGCGGGAATCTTGCTGTCGTAGAAAGCCTCGATCAGCGTCTCGTCGACCAGCACATCGGGGCGACGCGACTTGTGCTCGAGGCGCTCGATCTCCGCCACCAGGCGCTGGTTGTGCGCAAAGAACGGCATGGACCGGGCAGGCCCCTCGGCGATGTCCCCGGCGACCAGCCCTTCGCGGATGAACAATTCGCGGCACAGCCCGGGGTCGATCTCGCCGTACGTCACGCCACGCCGCGCATACAGCACCAGCCCATGCACGGTGCCGCGCTCCCAGGCGCGCACGCTGCCGGCGCTCCGGGACCAGTGAGGCTCGAACACCGAACGCTTCAGCAGGTGGGCGCCGACCTCCTCCACCCACTCCGGCTCGATGCGCGCGATGCAGCGGCCAAACAGCCGGCTGGTCTCGACCAGCTCGGCGGCCATGATCCACTTGCCCGCCTTCTTCGCCAGCGCCGAGCCGGGATGCGGCCAGAACTTGATGCCGCGCGCGCCCAGATACGAACCGGCCTGCGGACCCGAGGCGTCCTCGACCTTGCAGCCCACATGGCCGAGCAAACCGGCGAGCAGCGCCTTGTGGATGGCCTCATAGTTCGCCGGCAACTGGTTTTCCTTCCAGCCGTGCTCGGCGCACAGCACATGCAACTGGGCGTGGACGTCGCGCCACTCGCGCATGCGCATGTACGACAGGAAATGCTTCTTGCACCAGGCCTTCTGCTTGCTGCCCGATTCGTGGCGCTGGACCTCGTCCCACGCCTTCCACAGATGCAGGTACCACAGGAACTCCGAGCGCTGATCCTGCTCGCCGCCGCGAAACCTTGCATGCGCCTGGTCGGCCGCGCCCGGGCTGTCCTGCGGGCGCTCGCGCGGATCCTGCACCGACAGCGCGGCGGCGATCACCAGCAGCTCGGCGACGCAGCCGCGGTCGCGCGCGGCGAGGATCATGCGGCCGATCTTGGGGTCGAGCGGCAGCTTGCCGAGTTCGCGGCCGATCGGCGTCAGCTCGCGCGCCTCGTCGTCGGTCACCGCGCCGAGTTCAGTGAGCAACGCGTAGCCATCGCCGATCAGCCGCGAGCCGGGCGCATCGATGAAGGGGAAGTCCTCCACCGCGCCCAGCTTCAGCGACTTCATGCGCAGGATCACGCCGGCGAGCGAGGAGCGCAGGATCTCGGGATCGGTATGCGCCGGCCGCCTGGCGAAGTCGTCCTCGTCGTAGAGGCGGAAGCAGATGCCGTCCATCACTCGGCCGCAGCGGCCGGCGCGCTGCTGCGCAGCCGATTGCGCGACCTTCTCGATCTGCAGTTGCTCGACCTTGTTGCGCGGCGAGTAGCGCTTGACCCGCGCCAGGCCGGTGTCGACCACGTAGCGGATGCCCGGCACGGTGAGCGAGGTTTCGGCGACGTTGGTCGACAGCACCACGCGCCGGCCGCTGGAGGGCGCGAACACCCTCGCCTGCTCCTGCGCCGACTGGCGCGCGAACAGCGGCAGGATCTCGGTGCCCGGCAGGTGGTGCGCCTTGCGCAGCGCCTCGGCGGCCTCGCGAATCTCGCGTTCGCCGGGCAGGAACACCAGCACGTCGCCCGGGCCGCAGCGCTGCGCCTCGTCCACCGCATCCACCAGGGCATCGAGCAGGTCGCGGCCGCGCTCGCGCTCCTTCCGCTGCTGCGCGCGCTCGTCGGCGCGCGCTGGCGCCACCTCGTCGTCGGACTCTACCGGCCGCCAGCGCATCTCGATCGGATACAGCCGGCCCGACACCTCGATCACCGGCGCCGGACGCCCGGCCGCATCGGCGAAATGCCTGGCGAAGCGCTCTGCGTCGAGCGTCGCCGAGGTGACGATGAGCTTGAGGTCGGGACGCCTGGGCAGCAGCGTGCGCAGGTAACCGAGCAGGAAGTCGATGTTGAGGCTGCGCTCGTGCGCCTCGTCGATGATGATCGTGTCGTAGGCGGCGAGCAGCGGATCGGTCTGCGTCTCGGCGAGCAGGATGCCGTCGGTCATCAGCTTGATGTGGCTGGACGCGCTCAGCTTGTCGGTGAAGCGGATCTTGTAGCCCACTGCCTGGCCGAGCGGGCTGTTCAGCTCCTGCGCGATGCGGGTGGCGGTGGCGCGCGCCGCCAGCCGGCGCGGCTGCGTGTGGCCGATGAGGCCCGCGGCGCCGCGACCGAGCGCGAGGCAGATCTTGGGC
Organism: Pseudomonadota bacterium; assembly: GCA_018240785.1. Lineage (GTDB taxonomy): Bacteria > Pseudomonadota > Gammaproteobacteria > Burkholderiales > Rhodocyclaceae > Thauera. The sequence continues at coordinate 7,494 of JAFEFC010000031.1, forward strand.
AGTTGCGTGGTCTTGCCCGAGCCCGTCTCACCGCAGACGATGATGACCTGGTGCGCGGCGAGCACGCCGGCGATCTCCTCGCGCCGCCCAGACACCGGCAGCTCGGCGGGGAAATCCGGCTGCGGCACCGCCGCGATGCGCGCTGTCAGGGCTGCCCTGGAGCGCTCGAGCAAGGCGTCGAACTCGGCCTGAAGACGCGCGCGACGATCGCCGGCGCGGCCATCCCCGCCCTCGCGCGCGCTGCTGCCGGCCGCCTTCCCGCCCGCCGGCCGGCGCAGGTCGCGCGCCATGCGGCGCAGACGCGGCCGGTCCGCGCTCAGGCAGTCGTCGAAGGTCGGCGCACCGGTGTTGCGCCCGCTGTCGTGTTCAACCTGCATCGGTGTTCATCGTCTGATCGAAGCGCGCATTATCCCTTTGTTGCAGTGCGGGTGCGACAATGGCGGCCATCCCGACCCTGCCGCTCCGCCATGCCCAGCCTGCCCTTCGCCCACGCGGTTCCGCGTACCGAGGTCGCCATCGAGCCACCGCCCGAGCGCACCGGAGTCTGACGACGATGGACTGCCGCCCGGGCTGTGCCGCCTGCTGCATCGCGCCGTCGATCTCCTCGCCCATTCCCGGCATGCCGCAGGGCAAGCCTGCGGGGGCACGCTGCATCCAGCTCGACGAACACGATCACTGCAAGCTGTTCGGGGACCCACGCCGACCCGCCGTCTGCAGCAGCCTGCAGCCTTCGACCGAGATGTGCGGCGACAGCCGCGAGGCGGCGATGATCTGGCTGACGCGGCTCGAGCGGCTGACCAGCAGGGAATGACCGCAAAGCGCAACTGCATTCGCCGCAGCGCAACACCGCCGCAGCTATAATCGTCGCCTTTTCCGACCAGCCCTTAGCCGCATGGACATCTCTCTCCTCCTGATCGCGCTCGTCCTCGGCATCGTCGAAGGCCTGACCGAATTCCTGCCGATCTCCTCGACCGGCCACCTGATCATCCTCGGCGACCTGCTCGGCTACAACGACGATGCCAGCAAAGTATTCAAGATCGTCATCCAGCTCGCCGCGATCCTCGCCGTGTGCTGGGACTACCGCGAGCGCCTGCTCAAGGTCGTGGTCGACCTGCCGCGCGAACCGGGCGCACGACGATTCGTCGGCCTGCTGATCGTCGGCTTCCTGCCCGCAGCCGTGCTCGGCCTGATGTTCCACTCCATCATCAAGGGCGTGCTGTTCAACCCGATCACCGTCGCCACAGCGCTGATCATTGGCGGCCTCATCATCTTGTACGTGGAAAAGCGCAGCTATCACCCGCGCGTCACCTCGGTCGACGGGCTGGGCTGGGGTGATGCGCTGAAGGTGGGTTTCGCCCAGGCGCTGGCGATGATCCCGGGCACTTCGCGCTCGGGCTCCACCATCATCGGCGGCATGATCTTCGGCCTGTCGCGCAAGACGGCGGCGGAGTTCTCGTTCTTCCTCGCCATCCCGACGATGTTCGCCGCCACCGCTTACGACCTGTACAAGAACTGGGCGCTGCTGCACGCGGCGGACCTGCCGGTGTTCGCAGTCGGCTTCGTCGCCTCCTTCATCGCCGCGATGTGGGCGATCAAGGGCTTCATCCGCTTCATTTCCAACCACACCTTCGTCGCCTTCGCCTGGTATCGCATTGCCTTCGGCATCGTCGTGCTGGCGACCTGGAAGCTGGGGATGGTCGACTGGAGCACGCCGTGATCATCTATCTGCACGGTTTCCGCTCCGCGCCCGCATCGGTCAAGGCACAGGCGCTCAAGCGTCACATGGAAGAGCGCGGCCTCGGCGAGGCCTTCTGGTGTGAGCAGTTGCCGGCCTCGCCGCAGGCCGCCATCGCGCGGGTGGAGGCGCAGCTCGCGTGCTGCAGGGCGCAAGGCATCGACGCGACGCTGGTCGGCAGCTCGCTGGGCGGCTACTACGCCACCTGGCTCGCCGAACGCCACGACCTGCGCGCGGCGCTGGTGAATCCGGCGATCGTCGCGCCGCTGGAGCTGGGCGCCTACGTCGGCGAGCAGACCAACATGTACACCGGCGAAACCTTCCGCTTCACCGAGACGCACATCGCCGAGCTGCGCGCGCTCGAGGTGCCGGCCATCACGCGGCCGGAACGCTACTGGCTGCTGGTGGAGACCGGCGACGAAGTGCTCGATTACCGCCACGCGGTCGCGAAGTATGCGGGCGCGCGGCACACCGTGCTGGAAGGCGGCGACCACAGCTTCACGCGGTGGGCGGATTACCTCGACGAATTGATCCACTTTGCCGGCCTGGCTCCGGCAGCATGAGCGGCAAGGCCACTCCCGGATTCGACCCCCGCCGCTTCAAGGCGCTGGAGCGCGCGGGCTTCAACCGCATCGCCGCGCGCTACGCCGACGGCGCGCACCTTCGCGCTGAACTCGCCGACGCGCTGCTGGCGGCCGCCGGCCTGGCTCCGGGCCAGCGCGTGCTCGACCTCGCCAGCGGCCCCGGCCTGCTCGCCCTGCGCGCGGCTGCGCTCGTCCAGCCCGCGGGCGAAGTGCTGGCCACCGACATCGCCGAAGGCATGCTGGCCGAAGGCGCACGCCGCAACCCGCCTGGCGGCGGCCTGCACTTCGCCGCGGCCGACGCGGAGCACCTGTGCCTGGCCGACGACAGTGTCGATCGCGTGCTGGCCGGACTGGCGCTGTTCATGTTCCCGCATCCGGAGCAGGCATTGGCCGAGGTCCGTCGCGTCCTCGCGCCGGGCGGCAGCGTGACGCTGTCGGTCTGGGCCGAGCGCGATGCCGTGCCGCTGATCGCATGCGCGCAGGCCTGCATCGCCCGCCTCCTGCCCGCGCCGAAAGTGGCGCGCCCTTCGGTGTTCCGCTTTGGCGCACCCGAGGTGCTCGAGGCCCTGTTGCGCCAGGCCGGCTTCGACACCGTGCATATCCGGGCATGCGACTTCACCTGCCGCTTCGACAGCGCGGAGGATTACTGGCAGGCCTTCCTCGACCTCGCCGGCGGCGCGGCCGAATCGCTCGCCCGCCTGCCGGAGGTCACCCAGCAGGCGCTGCGCGCCGAAGTGTGCGCGGAGCTGGAGGCGTTTCGCAGCGGTCACGGCGCCGGCTACACGCTACCCGCACGCGCACTGGTGGCGACCGCACGGCGTGCACCTTGAGCTCGCGCCGCATGACGACGGACACAACCGCCGCGCCACAGACCCGCCACGGAGCCCTCGCCGCACTCACCGCCTTCACCGTCTGGGGCCTGTCGCCGCTGTACTTCCGCGCCGTCGGCAGCGTGTCGCCGTTCGAGATCGTCGCCCATCGGGTGCTGTGGTCGGTGGTCTTTCTTGCCGGCCTGCTCGCGATGGTGCCGGCCACCGGCGGTTTCCGCGGCATCTGGGCGATCCGGCGGCAGCCGCGCCTGCTCGGCCTGCTGGCGCTGACGGCGATGCTGACCGGCAGCAACTGGCTCGTCTTCCTGTGGGCGATCGACGCCGGACGCCTGATCGAGGCCAGCCTGGGCTATTTCATCAATCCGCTGGTGAGCGTGCTGCTGGGCTGGATGTTCCTCGGCGAGCGCCTGCGCCCGCTGCAGCGCGCTGCTCTCGCGGTGGCGACGGCTGGCGTGGCCTGGCGCGTATGGCAGGTCGGCAGCGCGCCGTGGATTCCGCTGTTTCTCGCTTGCACGTTCGGTGTCTATGGCCTGCTGCGCAAGCGTGCACCGGTGGAGGCGATCAGCGGCCTGTTCATCGAGACGGTGGTCACGGCACCGCTGGCCATCGCCTGGCTGGCGTGGCTGACCCACAGCGGCCAGCTCGTGTTCGGCTCGTCGCTCTATATCGACACCCTGCTGCCGCTGGCCGGTGTGCTGACCGCAGTACCGCTGGCGCTGTTCGCGGTGGGCGCCAAGCGCCTGCCGCTCGCCACCGTTGGTTTCCTGCAGTTCATCGCGCCCAGCCTGAACTTCGTGCTCGCGGTGCTGGTGTTCCGCGAACCCTTCGACAGCACGCAACTCATCGGCTTCGTGCTGATCTGGGCCGCGCTCGCGATCTACTCGGTGGACATGGCGCGCGTGGCGCGGCGCGGCACCTGAACCTGGCCAAAGTGCGGGCAGGGGCACAAACCGAAACTTCGGCAGGCACCCGAATCCAGTAAACTACTGGACTTGCTTTTCACTGGCGGATGCCGATGTTCGTGCTTTTCGAAGAGGACGGTGCCTTCAAGGCCGGAACCATCCTCGCTGACAACGATGCCACGCTGCAGGTGGAGACGACCCACGGCAAGCGGGTCAAGCTCAAGCGCGCGAACGTGCTGCTCAACTTCCGCGAGCCCGCCCCTGCAGACCTGCTGACGCGCGCCGAGACCGGCGCCGAGGAGCTGGACCTCGAGTTCCTGTGGGAAGTCTGCGGCGACGAGGAATTCGGCTTCACCGAGTTCGCTGCCGAGTACCACGGCCACCCCCCGTCCGCGGTGGAGGCGGCCACCGTGCTGCTGCGCCTGCATTCGGCGCCGATCTGGTTCCACCGCAAGGGCAAGGGGCGCTTTCGCAAGGCGCCGGCCGACATCCTGCAGGCAGCGCTCGCCGGGTTGGAGAAGAAGAAACAGCAGGCTGCGGCCATCGAGCACATGCGTGCCGAACTCATCGAAGGTCGCATGCCCCCGGAACTTGCTTCGCTGCTGCCGCAAGCCTTGTACCGTCCCGACCGCAACCGCCTCGAGATCAAGGCGCTGGAGGCGGCCTGTGTCGACAGCGGCCTGTCCGCCCCGCGCCTGCTGCTGAAGTGTGGTGCGCTGGCCTCGAGCTACGACTTCCACTACAACCGCTTCCTGTTCGATCAATTCCCCGACGGGCCGGCCTTCCCCGCCTACGAGCCGCCGGTGGAACCCGGCGACCTGCCGCGCGCCGACGTGGTCGCATTCTCGATCGACGACGCCTCGACCACCGAGATCGACGATGCCTTCTCGGTGACGCCGCGGCCCGAAGGCGGCTGGCGCATCGGCATCCACATCGCCGCGCCGGCGCTGGGCTTCGCGCGCGGCTCCTCGCTCGACGCGATCGCGCGTCAGCGGCTTTCAACGGTGTATATGCCGGGCAACAAGATCACCATGCTGCCGGACGAGGTGGTGTACGCCTTCACCCTCGCCGAAGGCCGCGACTGCCCGGCGGTATCGCTGTACCTCGACGTCACGCCCGGGCTCGCCATCGTCGGCGAGGAGTCGCGCGTCGAGCGCGTGCCCATCGTCGCCAACCTGCGCCACCACGACATCGAGCCGGTGTTCAACGACCGCACGTTGCTGGAAGGCGGCCCCGAATTCCGCTGGAAGCGCGAGCTCACCGTGCTGTGGGATCTGGCCACGGTACTCGAAGCCGGTCGCGGCAAGGCCGCCGGCAACGAGGACCGCGTCGATTACAGCTTCAGCGTGGACTGGACGCAGCACACTGCCGACGGCCCCGGCCACATCAGCATCGGCCGGCGCCTGCGCGGCTCGCCGATGGACAAGCTGGTGGCCGAGCTGATGATCCACGCCAACATGACCTGGGGCAAGCTGCTCGACGAGGCCGGCGTGCCCGGCCTGTATCGCGCGCAGGGTGGCGGCAAGGTGCGCATGACCACCGTCGCCGCGCCGCATGAAGGCCTCGGCGTGGACTGCTACGCCTGGTCGAGTTCGCCGCTGCGCCGCTACGTGGATCTGGTCAACCAGTGGCAGATCATCTCGGTGCTGCGCGGCGACGAGCCGGCCTTTGCACCGCGCTCGGCCGAACTGATGGCCGCGCTGCGCGACTTCGAACTTACCTACGCCGAGTACGCCGAGTTCCAGCGCCAGATGGAGCGCTACTGGTGCGTGCGCTGGCTGCGCCAGCACGGCCTCGGCCCGGTCGAAGCCACCGTGCTGCGCGAGAACGTGGTGCGCCTGACGCAGGTCCCGCTCGTGTTCAAGGTGCCGTCGATGCCGCTGCAGATGCCGGGCAGCCAGGTCAGGCTGAACGTCGAGCACACCGACCTGTTCGACGTGGACGTGGAGGCGCGCTTCGTGCAGATCCTGTCCGAGCCGCAGGCACCGGCCGAATCGGACTACGTCGGCTGACCGCAGCATGCGCGTGGCCACGCCCGCCCTCCCATCGCCGCTCCGCCGAGCGGACGCCGGTGCGCGGTCCCGCGTCAGCCGGCGGCTGCGCATCGCGCTGGCGATCTCGCTCGCGCTGCACGCGCTGGTGCTGAGCCTGCAGTTCCGCCTGCCCGACCCCAAGCCGGTGCACGATCGCGGGCTGGAGGTGGTGCTGGTGAACGCCCGCCATGCGAAGGCGCCGGACAAGGCCGACGTGCTGGCCCAGGCCAACCTTGCCGGCGGAGGCACCAGCGAGCAGAAGGTCCGCCCGAAGTCGCCGCTGCCGCCCCAGAATGCGCGCCGCGACGGCGATGCGCTGGTCGAGCAGAAGCGCCGCCAGCCGCAGCCCGAGGTGGCGCAGCAGCAGGTGCTGACACGCAGCAAGGCCGCCACCGCGGTCGCCAGCCGGCCGCAGCAGACGGAGCAGCCCGCTCCGACGGCCGCCGTCAGCGGCCTCGACCTGCTCGACAGCGCCGCCGCCGTCGCCCGCCTGGAGGCGCAGATCGACCGCAACCTCGAGGAGCTCGGGCGGCGCCCGCGTACCCAGTTCATCGGTGCGCGCGCACGTGAATACCGCTTCGCGCAATACGTCGAGGACTGGCGGCAGAAGGTGGAGCGCATCGGCACGCTCAACTACCCGGAGGCGGCGCGCGGCAAGCTGTACGGCAGCCTGCTGCTGTCGGTCACGATCCGCGCCGACGGCTCGGTGGAACGAATCGGCGTGCATCGAAGTTCGGGGCACAAGGTGCTGGACGAGGCGGCGATGCGCATCGTCAAGATGGCCGCCCCCTATGCGCCCTTTCCGCCCGAGATCCGGCGCGACACCGACATGATCGAGATCACGCGCACGTGGACCTTCACCAACGCCGACGAGGTGCGGGCGAATTGAACCGGTACGGCGCGCGCCGCGGGGCACGGCCATGAGCGTGGCGCTGCGCTGGATCGGGCGTGCGCTGGTGATCGCGCTGGCGCTGCTGATCGTGTGGCAAATCGTGCTGCTGACCCAGGTCATCTGGTGGAGCCGCTTCGACCCGGCGAGCACCAGCTTCATGCGGCTGCGGCTGGCGGAGCTGCGCGAGAAGGATCCCGGCGCCACGCTGCGCCACCAGTGGGTTCCCTACGAGCAGATCTCGGTGCATCTGAAGCGTGCGGTGATCGCTGCCGAAGACGACAGCTTCGTCGACCACGAGGGCTTCGACTGGGAGGGCATCGAGCGCGCGCTGGAAAAGAACGAGAAGAAGGGCCGCGCGGTGGCCGGCGGTTCGACCATCAGCCAGCAACTGGCCAAGAACCTCTTCCTGTCGCCGTCGCGCAGCTACCTGCGCAAGGCCCAGGAGGCGGTCATCACGGTGATGATCGAACAGTTGTGGAGCAAGCGGCGCATCCTCGAGGTGTATCTCAACGTCGTCGAGTGGGGCGACGGCATCTTCGGCGCCGAGGCGGCGGCGCGGCGCTATTACGGCGCTCCCGCAAGCCGCCTGGGCCCGTCCGAAGCTGCCCGGCTGGCGGTGATGCTGCCCAATCCGCGGCGCTACGAGCGCAGTTTCGGGCCGCGCCTTGCAGCCCATGCAGAGCGCATCCGACGCCGCATGGTCTATTCGCAGGTGCCTTGAGGCACGAGGCGCCGGGGGCGAGGCGCCCGGTCGGGCATTTTTCGCGCCGTAACACGATCGGGGTCGCGTGCGCGGGGGCGAGTCCGTAGAATTCCGGCTTTCCGCCTTCCGCCGGCCTTTTGCGCGATGACCGAGCACGACGATCACCACCCTGACGACGTCCAGCAGCACCTGCGCGAAGTGCAGGAGCTGCTCACGCGGCAGAAGGTCGTGGAAGAGCTTGTCCATCGCCAGGACATGCCGCGCCACGAGCTGGTCGAGAACCTCGTGCACAAGCAGCACGAGGTCGGCCTGCGCGCCAAGCTGGACGCACTGCACCCGGCCGACATCGCCTACATTCTGGAGGCGCTGCCGCTCGACGAGCGCCTGTACGTCTGGGAGCTGGTCAAGGCCGAGCGCGACGGCGAGATCCTGCTCGAAGTCTCGGATGCGGTCCGTGAATCGCTGATCGAGACGATGGCGCCGGAGGAGCTCAAGGCCGCGGCGGAAACGCTGGACGCCGACGAGCTCGCCGACCTCGCGCCCGACCTGCCGCCCGAAGTCATCCAGGACGTCTTCCAGTCGCTCGACAGCGAAGGGCGCGAGCAACTGCGCGCGGCCATGTCCTACCCTGAGGATTCGGTCGGGGCGCTGATGGACTTCGACATGGTGACCGTGCGCGAGGACGTCAGCCTCGAAGTCGTGCTGCGTTACCTGCGCCGCTTCGACGACCTGCCGGACCACACCGACAAGCTGTTCGTGGTCGATCGCGACGATCGCCTGAAAGGTATCCTGACGCTGGAATCGCTCCTCATCACCGACCCGGAAGCGTCGGTCGCCGACGTGATGCGCCGCGAGCCGGTGATCAGCTTCACGCCGGAAGACGACGCCGGCGAGGCCGCGCAGGCCTTCGAGCGCTACGATCTGGTGTCGGCGCCGGTGATCGACAAGGACAAGCGCCTGATCGGCCGCCTCACCGTGGCCGACGTCGTCGACTACATCCGCGAGGAATCCGAGGCCGAGATCCTGAGCCAGGCCGGCCTGCGCGAAGAGGAAGACATCTTCGCCTCGGTGTGGGACTCGGTGAAGAACCGCTGGGCGTGGCTGGCGATCAACCTCGTCACCGCCTTCGTCGCGTCGCGTGTGATCGGCCTGTTCGAAGGATCGATCGGGAAGCTCGTCGCACTGGCGACGCTGATGCCCATCGTCGCCGGCATCGGCGGCAACTCGGGCAACCAGACGATCACGATGATCGTGCGTGCGATCGCGATGGGTCAGGTCGATCCGTCGGCCATGCACCGCCTGCTGCGCAAGGAGCTTGGCGTGGCGCTGGCGAACGGGCTGCTGTGGGGCGGCATCCTGGGTGCTGCCGCCTGGTCGCTGTACGGCAGCATCTCCCTCGGCCTGGTGATGACGGCGGCGATGACGCTGAACCTGCTGCTCGCCGCCACTGCCGGAGTGCTGATTCCGATGATGCGCCAGCGCCTGGGCGCCGATCCGGCGGTCGGCGGCTCGGTGATGATCACCGCGGTGACCGACTCAGGCGGCTTCTTCATCTTCCTTGGGCTGGCGACGCTGTTCCTGCTGTAAGGCTGCAGCGCCCCCTGCGCCGCCCCGGCCCCTGTGCCGGCTCAGCGTCCCCAGGCGTAGCGCACACCCACCCAGGCCGCGCGCGGCGCACCCGGCGCGACGAACTGCTCGCTGCGCCAATGATCCCGATCGGGCTCGAAGCCGTTGGCTGCCGCGGTGAAGGGATTCTCCGCCAGCGCGCCGGCGGTCGCGTAGCGCTGGTCGAAGACGTTGTCGATGCGACCAAACAGCGTCCATCCTCCGCCCAGGCGGTAATCCGCACTGAGGTTCACCACCGCATAACCGGGCAGCTCGCCGCGACCGCCGAATTCGTCACTGGCCTTGTGGCGGTTGTTCTCGTTGCCATGCACGTACTGGCTCGAATACGCCACCACCCCCGCCCCCAGGCGCAGATCCGGGCTCGCGCGCCAGCTCAGCGCCAGCTTCAGGCCGTGCTCTGGCATGCCGGGAATGTGGTCGCCCTTGCCGACCCGGATCTGGTCCTCGCCACAGCTTGGATCGCTGTTGGCGCTGCTGTTGTTCGCCGCGACGATGCAGGCGGATGACCGGAAAGTGGCGCGCAGCCAGTTGTAGTTGAGTTGCCATTCCAGCGCGCCCGACGTGCCGCCGATGCCCAGTTCCACACCCTCGCGCCGCGTCTTGCCGAAGTTGGTGAAATAGCCGGCGCTGGTCGAGGTGCCGACGAACAGGATGTCGTCGCGGTTGGTGGTGCGGAATACGCCTGCGTTCCACTGCAGTTCGCCCGGCAGACGGCCGCGCACGCCGAGTTCGACGGTGCGTGCCACGACCTGCTCGAGGAAGGGGTCGGAGGCGAGCGCGTTGGGCAGCGTGCACGGCTTCTCCGGGTTGGCGCAGCCCATTTCGATCGGCGTCGGTGCGCGATTGCCCTGGCTGAAGCCGCCGTACACCGTCAGCGCCGGGCTGGCCTGCCAGGTCAGTCCCAAGGCGGGGTTGAGCTTGTGGTAGGTGTAGTCGCCGTCCAGGTTGTCGGGCACGCCCGGCTCCAGGCGGTCGCGGTTGACGACGCGGGTGCGGTTGTAGCGCAACGCGCCGGTGAGCTGCACCGTGGGGCTCAGCGCCACGCTGTCGGTGATGTGGATGGAGCTGGTGCGGGTGCGTCCCGACAGGCTGTTCTCGGGCTCGGCGTCAGCCGTCGCCGTGATGCCACGATCGGCGGTGAGATCGCCGAGCTGCGCCGTCTGGTGGAAGTCGGCATGCGTACGGTCGTGCGACGCGCCGACGGCAATCTGATGCGCGCCGGCAAAATGCGACCATTGCGCCGCGACGCCATAGGCGCGCTGATTGGTGGCGGTGCGATTGAGCACCCCGCTCGGATCATCCGCCTCCTCGTAGTCGTCATTGAGGTCACCGTTGAGCGTGCGGGTGCGCGTGCGGCGCACATAGGCCGAGGCCGACAACTGGTCCGCATCGCCCAGCCAGTGCGTACCGGCCAGCGTCAGCATCGACATGCGGTTGCGGGTCTCGTCGGGGTGGGTGAAGATCGCCTGGTCCCGCTGGCGGCGCAGGCTTTCCGGCACCAGGCCATTGCCGATCAGGTCGGTATTGGCGTGAATCAGGCTCATCGACAGGTCGGTGCCGCCCGACTTCCAGCCCAGCCGCCCGAAGAACTGCCCGACTTCCAGCGGCGAGCGGTCGCGCCAGCCGTCCTCCTTCATGCCCTCGGCGGACACGAACCAGTTCAGCTCATCCTGGCTGCCGCCATGCTCGACGCTCAGCGTACGGCGCTTGAAGGAGCCGATCTCGGCCTCGATCTCGGTGCCCGGATGGGTGTCTCCGCGCTTGGTCTGCAGGACCAGCGCGCCGCCCAGGGTGTTGAGGCCGTACAGCGGGTTGGAGCCCGGCACCACCATCATCGATGCGATCGCGGCCTTCGGGATCAGGTCCCAGTGCACGACGTCGCCGAAGCCCTCGTTGACCCGCACGCCATCCAGGTACACGGACAGGCCCTGCGGCGTGCCAAGCAGCGGCGACACGGTGAAGCCGCGGTAATTGACGTTGGGCTGGTAAGGATTGCCCTGGATCTCGCTCACCGCGACGCTGCCGAGCTGGCGCTGCATCGCCTCGCCCAGCGACACGCCGCCCGCCTCGCGGACCTTGCGGCTGTCCAGCGTCTGCAGATTGGCTGGCACCTGGTCGCGCGGCAGGTCGATGCCGGGCAGCGGCGTGGTGCCGACGACGACGGTGGGGGCGAGCGCTGTCGCCGGGTCGGCCGCATGAGCCACCCCGCTCGCCGCCACCGCGGCCACGAAGGCAATGCTCGAGTAGGTGCATCGGGCGGGAACGCAAGCCATCGGCCCGCGGATGCCGCCTGCAGGCCGATGGCCTGGGTCGCGGTGGATCATGGGTGTCTCCCCTGGTTCTATTGTCGTCGCCGCCGCGTCCGCGCGCCGGATCGCTGCGGATGCTTCCCTGTCCGCCCACCCCCCGTTCGCCGACGGCACGCTCCCGATTCTAGGGAGGTCTCGCGCTTGATGCCCGGGACCCAGTCCCTCTGAAACCGGGAAGAATTCCCGGGCGCCGACCAGCGGGTCCGCTCAGGCTCCCGGACTGGGGAAGGCGACCAGGCCGAGACGCACCGCCTCGTGGATCAGCTTGAAATCGTTGTCCGCCTCGAGCTTGCCGCGGATCGCGGACAGGTGGTTATGCACCGTCTTCGGGCTCAGATGCATGCTGCTGGCGATGTCGGCCGACGAGTCGCCGTTCACCGCCAGGCGCAGGATCTCGAACTCGCGCGGAGTGAGGCGGGCGAGCGCCCGGTCGGCATCCAGCGAGGCGCGGGCCAGCACGTCGCGCACGTCATCCGAGAAGGTCCGCCGCCCTGCCGCCACCGCGCGGATCGCGTCGAAGAGCACGGTCGGCTCGCTGCTCTTGGTCAGGTAACCGAGTGCACCGGCACGCATGGCCTGGGTGACGTAGCCCGCGTGGTCATGCATCGTCAGCACCAGCACCTTGAGTGCGTCGTTGCGGGCGAGCATGCGCCGAATGGCCTCGATGCCGCTGCAACCGCGCAGGCTGAGATCGACCACCGCCACGTCGATGCCGCCGCGCGCCAGGCAGGCGCAGGCATCGTCCGCGCTGGCCGCCTCGGCGACGACCTGGAAGCCGGCTTCGGCATCGAGCAGGCGCCGGTAACCGGTGCGCACCACCGCGTGGTCATCGAGCAACAGGATTCGAATCATTGCTTCCTTCCCCCGCGTTGCTGGCCGGCAGCCACAGTTCGAGCTGCAGACCTCCCAAGGCGGACGGCGCCAGGTCCAGCCGTCCGCCTGCCATCTCGGCGCGTTCGCGCATGCCGAGCAGGCCGCCGCCGGCACGCAGGGTGCCGGCCCGCCCACAACCATCATCGCCGACGACCAGCCTCACGCCGTCGCCCTCGGGCTGAAGCAGGACAGCCACCCGCCGCGCACCGCTGTGGCGCAGCACGTTGGTGAGCGCCTCCTGCAGGCTGCGGTACAAGGCCAGCCCGGCCTCCGGCGACAGCCGCGGCAGGCGCTCGGGCAAGGTCGTCTCCAGCACGATGGCGGGCGCACGGGACTGCCAATGCTGCAGCAACTCTGCCAGTGTCTCCAGCATGCCGACACCTTCCAGCCCGTGGGGGCGCAACTGCCGCAGCAGGCTGCGGACATGCGCGGATACACGCGCAGCCTCGGTGCGCGCGTCGCGCGCGCAGTCGACGATCTCGTCGGGCCGAGCGCCTGCCGCATGACGCTCGATGAAGGCGGTGGCCGCGCCAATCGCCACCAGGGACTGCCCGAACTCGTCGTGCAGTTCGCGTGCGAGGTCGCGCCGCTCAATCTCCTGCACGTCGATGAGCCGCCGCGCCAGCGTGTGCTCGGCCGCGCGCGAAGCCGCAAGGCTGGCGGCGAGGCGGTCGATGGCGGCGGCGACGCGGTCGAACTCCAGCAACTCGAAACGAGGCAGCGCAGCACGTTCCTCTCCACGCGCCAGCCGCGCCAGTCCCTGTTCGAGTTCGCGCACCGGCGCGAGCGCCCGGTGCGCGACGCGCCAGGTGGCGAAGACCGTCACGCAGGCGAAGGTGGCGAGCACGGCGAGCATGCGCAGGCCGTCGCGCAGCACTTCGCGGATCTCTGCACGCGGATCGGCGCGGATCACGAGCACCTCGTCGCCGACGGAAATGCGTTGCTCCTCGGTCGCGCTGGCCGGCAGCCGCGCGGCGAGCCAGTCGAGCGCATCGGATGCGCCGGAACGGGACGGCTGCTCCGAAGCGGAGCGCTCCAGCGACACCGAGACATGGCGCAGGTCGCCGGCTGCGAGCAGCCTCTGCAGCGCAGCCGACTGCCCGTGATGGGCCTCACCGATACCCAGCAGCAGTTCGGCCAGGCGGCCGGATGCGGCCACTTCTTCCGCGACGTCGTGCCTCAACGCGAACGCGATCAACGCGCTGCCGGTGGCGAGGAGCGCGGCAGCGAGCATGGACAGGCGTGTCGCAAGCCGCCAGCGCAGATCCATGGTCACTCCCGATGGCAAATGTGTGGGCAGCCCACCAGCAATCGACGTGCCAGACCGCCTCGCGCGATCCGGCCGTCGACCTGCCGTCAGCGCAGCGTGGCGAAGATCTCCGTCGCTGCCGAAATCGTCGCGTCGATCTCGGCCTCGCCGTGCGCCGCCGACACGAAGCCGGCCTCGAAGGCCGACGGTGCGAAGTAGTGCCCGGCCTCGAGCATGGCGTGGAAGAAGCGGTTGAAGCGCTCGCGGTCGGAGGCCATGACGTCGGCGAAGGAGGCAGGAATGGCGTCACTGAAATACACGCCGAACATGCCGCCGATCGAATCGGCGCTGAAGCGCACGCCGGCTTCGCGCGCGGCGGCCGACAAGCCGCCGACCAGGCGCGCGGTCGCCGCCGCCAGGGTGTCGTAGAAGCCCGTCTCGCGCGTCAGCCGCAGCGAGGCCATGCCGGCGGCCACCGCCACCGGGCTGCCCGACAGCGTGCCGGCCTGGTAGACCGGCCCGAGCGGCGCAATCTTCTGCATGATGTCGCGCCGGCCACCGAAGGCGCCCACCGGCATGCCGCCGCCGATGACCTTGCCCAGCGTGGTCAGGTCGGGGGTGATGCCGTACAGGCCCTGCACGCCCTGCGGCCCGACACGGAAACCGGTCATCACCTCGTCGAAGATCAGCACCGCGCCGTACTGCGTGCACACCCGGCGCAGGCCCTCGAGGAAGCCCGCACGCGGCTTCACCAGGTTCATGTTGCCGGCGACCGGCTCGACGATGATCGCGGCGATCTCGTCGCCACGTGCCTTGAACACCGACTCGACCTGGTCGAGGTCGTTGTAGTCGAGCACGATGGTGTGCTTGGCGAAGTCGGCCGGCACCCCGCCCGAGGACGGGTTGCCGAAAGTGAGCAGGCCGGAGCCGGCCTTCACCAGCAGGCTGTCGGCATGGCCATGGTAGCAGCCCTCGAACTTCACGATGGCGTCACGCCCGGTGAAACCGCGCGCCAGGCGGATGGCGCTCATCGTCGCCTCGGTGCCGGAACTGACCAGGCGCACCATCTCGACCGACGGCAGCAGCTCGCAGATGAGCTCGGCCATGGCGACCTCGCTCTCGGTCGGCGCACCGAAGGACAGCCCCTTCAGCGCCGCCTCGCGCACCGCCTCGACGATGGCCGGATGCGCGTGGCCGGTGATCGCCGGCCCCCAGGAGCCAACGTAGTCGATGTAGGCCTTGCCATCGGCATCCCACACGCGTGCCCCTTCGGCGCGCTCGATGAAGCGCGGCGTGCCGCCCACCGAGCGGAAGGCACGGACGGGCGAATTGACGCCACCGGGGATGGTGCGCTGGGCGCGCTGGAAGAGAGTTTCGTTGCGGCTGTTCATGTGTCGTCCTGACTTGCTGGGCTGCGAAAGCCTGCATTGTGACCCCGCGGCCTGGTGGGGGTCCACCGTCAGGACGATGGCCCGGAGGGGCCGAACAGCGGCCGATAGGCCGCCGCGCGTGCTGCCGGATCATCCGCGTCGAAGACGTCGCTGATCACCGCCAGCATGTCGGCACCAGCGGCGATCACCGGCGCCGCATTGTCGAGCGTGATGCCGCCGATCGCTGCCACCGGAAGCTGCAACTCGCGCCGCGCCCGCGTCAGCAACTCGAAAGGCGCGCGCGGCGCCTGTGGCTTCGACGGTGACGCGTACATTGCGCCGAAGGCCACGTAGTCCGCGCCCGCCTCGGCACCCTGCCGGGCACGCTCGAACTCGCTGTAGCAGGTCACGCCCAGGATGCGACCTGCCCCCAATGCCTCGCGTGCGGCGGCGGGCTCACCGTCCTCGCGGCCAAGGTGCGCGCCGTCTGCGCCGATCTGCAGCGCCAGGGGAAGATCGTCGTTGACCACCAGTGGCACGCCCGCTGCACGGCACAGCGCAAGCAGTGCCAGCGCCTGCTCGTGCTTCAGCGCACTGGAGGCGAACTTGTTGCGGTACTGCAGCAGCGCCGGCCGGCCCTGCAGCACGCGCGCGGTCAGGGCCAGCAGGCGTGAGGTGTCGGCCTCGTCGGGGGTGACGGCGTAAAGGCCCCGCAGCCGCCCGGACGGGAAACGTTCAGACATCGGCCTCCTCCCTGCCGCGCGCCCAGAAGAAGCGGTCCGGCACGGCACGCCCCATGCCCGGGCGATAGGCATGGCGCAAGGCCTGCTGGGCGAACTCCTGCGCTTCGCGCACCGCCTCGGGGATCGCCATGCCATGCGCCAGCGCGGCCGCCGCCGCCGCCGCCAGCGTCGCACCCGCGCCCAGATAGCGACCGGGCAGGCGGTCCCAGGCATCGGTGCGGATCAGGCCGCTGTCGCCATACAGGCGGTTCACCACCTGCGGCCCGTGTTCGCCGCCCCCCGTCAGCAGCACGTATTCCGAGCCCGCCTGCAGCAGCCGGGCAACCGCTTCCTGCACGTCCAGTCCGCCGCCCGCGCCGGCGCTGGCATCATCGTCGGCCCTGTCGTCAAGGTCGTCGTCGGCCTCTTCGTCGTCGCCCTGGCGCCCGTCGTCCACGCCAGCCAGGCGGCACAGCTCATGTCGGCCGCCCACCAGCAGCGTCGTCTGCGGCACCACCAGCTCGACGAGCGCGGCCACCAGGTCATCCTCATCCGCCCAGCCGCCGCCGGCATAAAGCGCCGGCTCGAGCACGAGCGGCACCTCGGGATAATCGGACACCACCTCGGCGATACGCGCGATGTTCTCGACGCTGCCGCAGAAGCCGATCTTCAGTGCCGCCACCGGAATGTCCTCGAGCACCGCACGCGCCTGGTCCACCAGCGGCTCGCCCTCGGCCGGCCAGGCCTCGTCCACATTGCGCGTGTCGCGCACGATGGCAGCCGTCTGCACCGCGAGCGGATGGCAGCCCATGCTGGCGAGCGTGAGGATGTCCGACACCAGGCCGCCCCCGCCGGTGGGATCACCCGGGGCGAAGCACAGCACGACAGGAGGCGTTTCAGGGACGGCGATGGCCATGGCGGGGAACGGGCGCCGTTGCCGGGCGCTTGCGCCTATGCGGTAAGATTCGGCCGATTCTAGCGCCCTCCGCCTTTATCTTCTCAAGTTGCTGTCGCCATGGCCGATATGTCGTACAAGACTTACATGTGTTTGATCTGCGGCTTCATCTACGACGAAGCCGCCGGCCTGCCCGCCGAGGGCATCCCGCCCGGCACGCGCTGGGAGGACGTGCCGCCGAACTGGACCTGCCCCGAATGCGGAGCGCGCAAGGAAGACTTCGAACTCGTCGAGATCTGAACGCGGCCCCGGCCGATCAGCACCCGGCCGGGCGCACCGCCGCCCCACGCTCCCCGCCTCGCACTCCCACGGAATGAAAGCATGGATCTTGCCGGACTCAAGGTGATGGTCATCGATGACAGCAACACCATCCGCCGCAGCGCCGAGATCTTCCTCGGCCAGGCCGGCTGCCAGGTGCTGCTCGCCGAAGACGGCTTCGACGCGCTCGCGAAGATCGCCGACAACCATCCTGACGTGATCTTCGTGGACATCATGATGCCGCGCCTGGATGGCTACCAGACCTGCGCGCTGATCAAGAAGAACCCGCGGCTGTCATCCACGCCGGTGATCATGCTGTCGTCCAAGGACGGGCTGTTCGACCGCGCGCGCGGACGCATGGTCGGCTCCGACGAATACCTCACCAAACCCTTCACCAAGGACAGCCTGCTGCGCACCGTGGCCACCCACGCCGCACGCGCGCCGCGCGCCTGAACCCCGAGCGACCGCAACGCCCATGACGATCAGCAAAATCCTGGTGGTGGACGATTCGCCCACCGAGCGGCTGGCCCTCACCGAGGTGCTCGCCAAGCACGGCTACCGTGTCGTCACCGCGGAAAGCGGCGACGACGCCATCGCCAAGAGCCAGCTCGAGCAGCCCGATCTCATCCTGATGGACGTCGTCATGCCCGGCATGAACGGCTACCAGGCCACGCGCACGATCTCGCGCAACGAGGCGACGCGTCGCATCCCCATCATCATGTGCACCAGCAAGGGGCTCGAGACCGACAAGATCTGGGGCATGCGCCAGGGCGCCTACGACTATCTGGTGAAGCCGGTCGATCACGCCGATCTGCTCGCCCGCATCAAGGCACTGGGCTGAGCGGCGATGTCCAGACGCATCAGCCTGCGCGAGTTCCAGGAAAATCTCGCCAAGCGACTGGCGGAGGCAAAGACGGGCGAACGCCGCGGGCTGCTCGGTTTCCAGGCGGGCGGCATGAACTGCCTGATCGATCTCGCCGAATCGGGCGAGATCCTGCCGCCGCCGCCGCTGTCGCCGGTGCCCCTGACGCAGCCCTGGTACCTCGGCCTGGCCAACGTGCGCGGCACGCTGTACGGGGTGATCGATTTCGCCCTGTTCAACCACAACCCGCCCACGGTGCCCTCGGGGGCTGCCCGCCTGCTGCTGGTCGGCGCGCGCCATGGCGTCCACTGCGCGCTGCTCGTCTCGCGCATCGCCGGCCTGCGCAGCCACGACGATTTCGAGGCCGAGCCCGACGCCACGCCCGACGCGCGCCCCTGGGTCACGCACCGGCTGCGCGACCTGCAAGGCCGGCCCTGGCTGCAGCTCGATGCGAGCGTGTTGCTGGCGCAAGCGGACTTCCTCGACGCCAGCCTCGAGTGACGGCAATGACGCGCACAGCTTTCCAGGACGGACGGGCGCGGCCCGCCTTCCCCACCTCCGAATCAACGCCTGCCGCAAGCGCGGCAGCACAGGATCTAGCCCTCGCGGCGGAGCACGCAACATGGCCCTGAAGTTCTCGCTCGGCAGGAAGAAGACGACTGACGCCTCGTCCACGGCTGAAGACACGCGCATCCTCGACACGACACCCCTGCCCAGCGCCGCCCCGGTCGCCGGTGCGGCCGGCGCGGCGCGTGCGTTTCCGCAGCAGATGCGCCGGCTCGGCACCGTGTTTGCGGTGCTGGCGCTGGTGACGGCCGCGCTGGCGGTGTACCAGGGCCGGCGCTCTGCCGATGCGACCTGGCACGTCGCCGCCGCGACCGAGATGCAGATGCTGTCGCAGCAGGTCGCGAAGGCGGCGCAGCAAGCCCTGCTGGGCAATGCCGGCGCCTTCGCCGAACTGCAGGCGGGTCGCAGCCGCTTCGCCAGCCTCGTGCAGGCCCTGCGCGAAGGCGGGGATCTCGACGATGCCCATGTCCCGGCGATTCCCGACGCCGTGCGTCCGCAACTCGATGCGCTGTCCGAGGCCTGGCGGCAGACCGATCACGACACCACGCAACTGCTGTCGCAGCAGAAGAACCTGGTGACGCTGAACGCGGCCGTCGCCGCCATCAACGCCGACAACGCACGCTTGCTCGCACTGTCCGAGCAGGTCGCCGCACTCGCGCTGCATGCCGGCGCCAATCCGCGCGACATCGCCACCACCAACGGCACGGTGATGCTGACCCAGCGCATCGCCAAGAACGCCAACGCGCTGCGCGTGGCCGACGCGATCGACCCCGACGTCGCCGTCGCCCTCGGCAAGGACGCGAACACCCTGCACGAGCAGCTCGAGCGCACGGCGCAGATGAGGGGCGATGCCGAGTTCCAGACCCGTGTCGCCGAACTCGACACCGCTGCGCAAGGCAGCCTGCGGGCCGTCGCCGGCATCCTGGGCGACATTCGCCTGCTGGTGCAGGCCAAGCAGGCAGGCAGCCGCATCTCGCGCGATTCGGTGCCGCTGCTCGCGCACAGCAAGGAACTGGCCTCCAGCCTGGCCGACGCGTATCGCGGGCCCAACATGATCACGCTGGCGATCGTGCTCGCGGCGTTGCTGGCGGTGGCGGTGCTGTTGCGCATGGCGCGCCTGTACAACGCTGACGTCGCCGCGCGCCGTGCGGAAGCGGAAAGCCAGCGCCAGACCGCGGAGAACGAACGCAACCTGACGCAGCAGGCGATCCTGCGCCTGATGAACGAGATGGGCGACCTCGCCGACGGCGACCTGACGGTACGCGCCACCGTGACCGAGGACATCACTGGCGCCATTGCCGACTCGGTAAACTACACGATCGAGGAACTCTCGGTGCTGGTGCGCCGCATCAACGATGCCGCCAGCCGCGTGACCGCGGCCACCGAATCCGCGCAGCGCACCTCCAACGAATTGCTCGCCGCCACCGAAAGTCAGTCGCAGGAGATCGAGAATGCAGGCACCACCGCGCAGCGCATGGCCGAATCGATGACCGCCTCGTCCGAGCGCGCGCTGGAATCCGCGCAGGTGGCGCGGCGCTCGCTTGACGCCGCACGCAAAGGTGCTGGCGCGGTGGAGAACACCATCGAGGGCATGAACGACATCCGCGACAAGATCCAGGAGACCGCGAAGCGCATCAAGCGCCTCGGCGAGTCGTCGCAGGAGATCGGCGAGATCGTCGAGCTGATTTCCGACATCACCGAGCAGACCAACGTGCTGGCGCTCAATGCAGCGATCCAGGCGGCCTCCGCGGGTGAGGCCGGGCGCGGCTTCACCGTGGTGGCCGAGGAAGTGCAGCGCCTGGCCGAACGCTCGGCCGAGGCCACCAAGCAGATCGCCGCCATCGTCAAGACCATCCAGACCGACACCCAGGACGCGGTCGGCGCGATGGAAAACGCCACCCGCGACGTGGTCGACGGCGCACGCCTGACTGACGCCGCCGGCCAGGCGCTGTCCGAGATCGGCGACGTATCGCTGGAGACCGCGCGCCTGATCGAGCAGATCTCGTCCGACACGCAGCAGCAGGCGGCGACCGCGAGCCGGGTGGCGGCAACGATGCGCGACATCCTGACCATCACCGAACAGACCACGCTGGGCACCAAGCAGACCGCGGTATCCATCGGCCAGCTTGCCGACCTGGCGGTGGAGCTAAAGGGCTCGGTTTCCGGCTTCAAGGTCTGACGACGCACCGCGCGACGTGCCACCTGCGGGAGCATTCATGACAAATGCGATCGAAACGGATCTCGGGCCGCTGAACTGGGTCAAGGGCGAGATCGACGCCGCGCTTGCGCGCGCGCGGGAAGCGCTCGAGCAGGCCGGCAGCGCCAGCGACCCGGCCGTCCGCGTGCAGTTCGCGCAGACTCACCTGAACCAGGTGCGCGGGGCACTCTCCATCGTCGGGCTCGACGGACTCACCCAGTTCGCCGAAGCGGCAGGCCTGCTGCTCGGCGACATGGCACGCGGCGTGGTGCAGCCCGACGGGCACAGCCTCGGCGTCGGGCTGCGCGCGCTGGCCGCGCTCGGCAACTACCTCGAGGAACTGGTGCAGGGCGTGCCCGACCAGCCCCTGCGCCTGGCGCCTCTCCACGACGCGATCGCGGCGGCGCGCGGCCAGCCCTCGGGCGGCGCGCTCGAGCTGTTCCACCCCGACCTCAGCCTGCGCCCGCCTCGGCGTGATGAACCGGCGCCTGCCCCCGACGAGGCACAGACGATGCTGCGCGGCGCGCGCGCTCGCTTCGAGCGCGGCCTGCTCGAGTGGCTGCGCAAGGGCGCCGCCGGCAACGGCGCAGCCCAGATGCGCGAGGCGATCGCCGCGGTCGAGGCGCTGCAACCCACAGGCGCGGCGCGGGCGCTGTGGTGGGCCAGCCTGGGCTTCTTCGACGCGCTGATCGCCGGCACCGTCGCGGCTGACGCGGGCGTGAAGAAACTGTGCGCGCAGATCGACGCGCAGTTCCGCCGCCTGATGAGCGGCAACAACGCAACGCCCGAACGGCTGCTGCGCGAAATCCTCTATCACGTCGCCACGGCGCCGGCGACGACCGAGCAGCAGCGTGCCATCCGCGCCTGCTGGCGGCTCGACGCGCTGCTGCCGGCGCCTGGCGCGAGCGTCAGCGAAGTCCCCCTCGCACCCCTGCTGCAGGCGTTGCGCAACCGGCTGGACGCGATGCGCATGCAGTGGGACGCCTTCTGCGCCGGCACGGCGATCGCCCTGGCGCATTTCGAGGATGAACTCGGCGAGTTCGCCCGGACGGCCACCAGCCTTGCCCGCCCGGGTGTCGAGCGGCTGGTCGGCGGCCTGGTCGATTTCACCCGCTGGCTGCGCCACGATCCGCTGCAGTTCTCCGACAGCATCGCCTTCGAGGTGGCCGGCGTACTGCTGCAGATCGAGGGCGCGATCGCGCCCGGGACGACCGACACCAGCCTGGCTGCCGAAACGGATGCCACGCTGGCGCGCCTGGCCGCGCTGCGCCGCGGCGAAGCCCTGGCACCGCAGCCCGTCGCAGCCGGCGACAGCGGCGCACGCGCGCACGAGCGCGAAGCCCTCGCGCAACTGGCAAAGGAGATGCTGTCCAGCCTGGCGCAGATCGAGCAGACGCTGGACGACTTCTTCCGCAATCCGCAGAAGCGCGCGGCGCTCGGCGAGCTTCACCGTCCGATGCAACAGATCCTCGGCGCGCTGAGCCTGCTCGGCGAAACCGAGGCGATCGAGCTGATGCGCGCCGCCAGCGTCCACGTCGCGCATTTCGCCGCTCCCGACGCCGCACCGGACCAGGCTGCCTTCGAGGAACTGGCGCACAAGCTGTCTGCGCTGGGGTTCTTCATCGAATCATTGCCGCACAAGCGCGCCGACCTGCACGCCCTCCTCGAGCCCGGCGCCGCGACACCCGCTGCCGAAGCCCCGGCGCCCGAAGCCCGGGCCGCAGCCGGCGCACCGCTGACGTCCGAGGACAGCGCGACGCCTCACCCGGCTGCCGCAGCTGCCGCACGTGCCGCCCTCGATCAACACACGGAACACGCCGCGCCCGCCACGTCCGCGCCGGCGCCGGCGGCATTGGAAGGCGCCGAAGCGCTGGCCACCGTCGGTGAGGAGCACGCGCCGGAGCCCATGCCCTCGCCAGCTCCGGCAAACGAGCCCGCACCCGCGGCACCGACGTCCAGCCCAGCCGAAATCACGGCAGCGCAGCCGGAAATGCCTGCCAGCGGAACACCTGAATGGCCTGCGCCCGCCGCTCCGGCCGAAGCCCTCGCGGTCGCCGCGACCCCGTCTGCCGCGACCGCAGTGGAGCCGGCGCCGAACGATGCCGCAATCGACGCCGAGCTGCTCGGCATCTTCATTGAGGAAGCCTACGATGTGCTGTCCTCGATCGGCGAGCACCTCGAACTGTCACGCAGCGAGCCGCAGGATCCGGACCACCTGACCGTGATCCGGCGCGGCTTCCATACGCTGAAGGGCAGCGGGCGCATGGTCGGCCTGGGCGAAATCGGCGAAGCCGCGTGGGCCGTGGAGCAGACACTCAACCGCTGGCTGCAGCTCGAATGGCTGCCGACGCCGGCCCTGCACCACCTGATCGACGCCGCGCGCCAGCTCTTCACCGCCTGGGTGGCGCAGCTCGAGGCCGGCGGACCGCAGGGACGTGACGCCGGCGCCGTCGTCGCCGAAGCCGAGCGCCTGCGCAATGCCGAAACGCCACCCGCCGAGCCGGGCACGTTCGGCGAGCCCTCGCTGGCCGCATTCGGCGAGCTCACTCCGGCTGCGTTCGGCGCACCCGAGCCGGTGACAACCCTGCAAGGCGACGAGGGCACACCCGGCACGACGGCCGCCGAACCCGAACTGAGCTTTCCCGGCCTGGATCTGGCCGCCACCGGCGAGATCCAGCCGCTGCCCGCCGGTGACGACAGCGCTGCCCTTGCGCCGCTCGAGCCGCTGGAGGAGTTCGAGCTCGAACCTGCCTTGCTCGGGTTCGCCGACGAGCCTTCCGTCGCCATCGTGGAGGCCGGGGCGCCCGAGGCTGCGGCGACCTCCTCCGCGCCCGACTCGGTGCGGATTGGCGACGCGGACATGTCGCCGGCCTTGTACGATCTTTACCGGACGGAAGCCGCCGCGCACCTCGCCACGCTGCACGAGGAATTCGCCCGTCTGGCCGCCAATCGCGCGCTGCTGCCGCCCGACAACGCCCTGCGCGCGGTGCATACGCTGGCGGGCATTTCGGGCACCGCGAGGCTCACCCCCCTGCACACGCTGGGACGCGCGCTGGAGCATGCGATCGAACGCGTGCGCCATGCCGGACGTCCGCCGCTCGACGACGAGCTGGCGCTGCTGTCGGCCAGTACGGCAACGCTGCAGGCGATGCTGGGCGAAGTGCTGGCGCTGCGCATGCCCGCCTCCGACCCCACGCTGGAGCAGGCCCTCGACACCTGCGGCCGTGCCCCTGCGCCTGAAATGCGGACCAGCCAGGCCCCCGCCGGGCCGGACGAGGGCGCCGCGACCGCAGCCGAACAATCAGTCATGCAGCCGCAGGCCGCGGCCGAACCCGTCGCTCACTCGCCCGCCATGCCGGTGGCGGCGACGGCCGAGGCCGCACCGCAGGACGACATCGACACCCAGTTGCTGCCGCTCTTCCTCGAAGAGGCGGCCGACCTGCTGGGGGAACTCCACGCCACGCTGCGCGCCTGGGAAGCCTCGCCGGACGAGGGCAGCCAGCGCCTGTCGGTGGCGCGCCTGCTGCACTCGCTCAAGGGCAGCGCGCGCATGGCGGGCGCCATGGCCCTGGGCGAGCACCTGCATCAGCTCGAATCCCGGCTCGAGGGCGAGCGTGCCGGCCAGCCGCTGATCGAGGAACTGGCCGCGGGCATCGATGCCGCCGAGCTGATGATCGACGCGCTCGCAGCCGGCGAACCGATGCCGGCGCAGGCCGCGCCGGCAATGCCCGAAGCCGTGCCCGACGTGATGCTCACCGCCGCCCCGGCGGCGGCCGAAGTGGAGGCCGGGCCTGCGGCGACGCTGCGCGTGCGCGCAGACCTGATCGACCGCTTCGTCAATCAGGCGGGCGAGATCGGCATCGCCCGCACCCGCATCGAGGGCGAGCTGCGCACGCTGCGCGGCGGCCTGCTCGAGCTCACCGACAACGTCATCCGCCTGCGCAACCAGTTGCGCGAAGTCGAGCTGCAGGCCGACATGCAGATGCAGTCGCGCATCGCGCGCAGCGACGCGCACCACGGCGAGTTCGACCCGCTGGAGATGGACCGCTACACCCGGCTGCAGGAACTCACCCGCATGCTGGCCGAGAGCGTCAACGACGTCACCACCGTGCAGCAGGCTCTGCTGCACAACCTCGACGGCGCCGACCTCGCGCTCAACAGCCAGGCGCGCCAGTCGCGCGAACTGCAGCAGGCCCTGATGCGGGTGCGCATGCTGCCCTTCGACAGCCTCGCCGACCGCCTGTACCGCGTGGTGCGGCAGAGCGCCAGGGAACTGGGCAAGCGCGCCCACCTCGACCTGCGCGGCGGCCGCATCGAGGTCGATCGCAGCGTGCTCGAGCAGATGGCGGCACCGCTCGAGCACCTGCTGCGCAACGCGGTGGCGCATGGCATCGAGACACCCGAGCGACGCCGTGCCGCAGGCAAGCCCGAGATCGGCCAGCTCAGCCTGAGCGTGCGCCAGGAAGGCAACGAGATCGCGATCGAGCTCGCCGACGACGGCGCCGGCCTGGACTTCGCGCGCATCGAGTCGCGTGCGCGCGCCAGTGGCCTGCTCGAGGCCGATGAGCAGGTCGACGTGCGGCGGCTGACCAACCTCATCTTCCTGCCCGGTTTTTCCACCGCGCAGGCGGTGTCGGCGGTATCGGGCCGCGGCGTCGGCATGGACGTGGTGAAGGCGCAGACGGCCGCAGTGGGCGGTCGCATCGACGTCAGGAGCCGGCAGGGCGAAGGCACCACCTTCCTCATCCACCTGCCGCTGACGCTGGCCGTCACCCAGGCGCTGCTGGTACGCGCCGCCGGGCGCACCTACGCCATTCCGTCGAGCATGGTGGCGCAGGTGATGGAGCTGAAGGCCGATGCGCTGCATCGCGTGCAGGCCGAGCACGGCACCGAATGGCTGGGCGAGCACTACGCCTACCGCTACCTGCCGCGCCTGCTGGGCGACAACCAGACGCAGCCCGAGGAGCAGCGCTACAACTGGCTGCTGCTGCTGCGCGCCGGTGCGCAGACGCTGGCGCTGCACGTCGATGCACTGCGCGGCAACCAGGAGATCGTGGTCAAGAACGCCGGCCCGCAGCTCACCCGCATCGTCGGCATGTCTGGCGCCACGGTGCTGGGCGACGGTGAGATCGTCCTGATCCTCAACCCGGTCGCCCTCGCCAGCCGCGGCCTGGGCCAGGATGCACGCATCGAGGCGGTGCCCGGCAGCGGCGGCCAGCCGGCCCACGTACCGACCGTGCTGGTGGTCGATGATTCGCTGACCGTGCGCAAGGTCACCGGCCGGCTGCTCGAGCGCGAGGGCTATCGTGTCATCACCGCGAAGGACGGCGTGGACGCGCTCGAGCAACTGGTCGAGACGCTGCCCGACGTCGTCCTGTCGGACATCGAGATGCCGCGCATGGACGGCTTCGACCTCGTGCGCAACATCCGCAGCGATGCGCGCACCCGCGACCTGCCGGTGATCATGATCACCTCGCGCCTGGCGGAGAAGCATCGCAGCTACGCCGCCGAGGTCGGCGCCAACCACTACCTCGGCAAGCCTTACCAGGAAGAGGAACTGCTCACGCTGCTGGCCGGCTATACCGGCCGCGATTACCGGCCGGAATCCGCGCCTGCCTGAATCCGGCGGCGCATCAGCCTTTGACCACGGCGAAGCGCGCCAGCGTGCGCTCGCGCGCAGCGGCGTGGTCGACGACCGGCGCCGGATAATCGCGGCCGATGCCGACGCGCGCCGCCTGCTGGTCGATGCCGCCCATCTTCCACGGCGCATGGATGAACTTGTCCGGCACGCGCTCGAGCTCGGGCAGGTAGCGGCGGATGAAGCGGCCCTGCGCGTCGAATTTCTCGGACTGCGTCACCGGGTTGAAGATGCGGAACCAGGGTTGCGCATCACAGCCGGTCGACGCCGCCCACTGCCAGCCGCCGTTGTTCGCCGCCAGGTCGTAGTCGAGCAGCTTGGCGGCGAAATGGCGCTCGCCCGGGCGCCAGTCGATGCCGAGATCCTTGGTGAGGAAGGAGGCGACGATCATGCGCAGCCGGTTGTGCATGTAGCCGGTCTGCTCGAGCTGGCGCATCGCCGCATCGACGATCGGGTAGCCGGTGCGTCCCTCGCACCACGCGACGAAGAGCTCCGGCGCATCGTCCCAGCGGATGCGGTCGTATTCCGGCCGGAACGAGGCCCCGACCACGCGCGGGTGATGCCACAGGATCATGTGGTAGAAGTCGCGCCATACCAGCTCCGACAGCCAGGTCTCGGCGCCGGCGCCGCCACGATGCCAGGCGTAGGCCGCGAGTTCGCGGATCGACACGGTGCCGAAGCGCAGGTGCGGCGACAGGTAGGACACGCCCTTCACCGCGGGAAAATCGCGCGCATCCCGGTAGCGGTCGATGCGCTCGCAAAACTCGCCGAACAGCCGGCGCCCGCCCGACATCCCCAGCGGCAGGCGCAGCGCGGACAGGTTGGTGGGTTCGAAACCCAGCGCGGTCAGCGCCGGCAGCCCCGCTCCAGCCGGCGGCGGCGCCAGGCGCGCCGCGTATTTCGCCACCGGATAGGCCTGCAGGTAGAAGTTGTCGAGCTTTCGCAGCCAGGCGTTCTTGTATGGCGTGAACACGCTGAAGGGCTGGCCCGACTGGGTCAGCACCTCGTCGCACTCGAAGATCACCTGGTCCTTGAAATCGGCGTAGCCGATGCCGTCGGCCGCCAGGTGGGCAGCGACGCGGCGGTCGCGTGCAATTGCCGCCGGCTCGTAGTCACGGTTGGTGAAGACCTTGGCCACCCCGAGCTCACGCGCGAGCCGCGGGATCAGCTCATCCGCACGCCCGTGGCGCACGATGAGACCGCCGCCCAAGCCCCCGGCCTCGCGCGCCAGCACGTCGAGGCTGCGATCGAGTTCGGTGACCGCGGCATGGATGAACTCGACCCTGCGGTCGCGGCGGTCGGGCAGCGCGTCGAGGATTTCGGTATCGAAGACGAAGACGCAGAACACGCGACCGGCACTGCGCAAGGCGTGGTACAGCGCGGCGTGGTCGTGGCAGCGCAGGTCGCGGCGGAACCAGACGAGGGCGGAGGACAGGTGCGGATCGTTCATCGGCGGCGGATTGCGCGGCGAGGTGAGCTGAATTGGGCTTGAAATGGGGTGGCAATGAGGCGGAAATCGAGCGGATTATGGCCGATGTCCCGCCGTCCGACACCTCGCGCCGGACAGGGCGTAAAATGCTGCGCATGGACACGCCCACGGCCAATTTCACGCACCACTTCCTGATCGCCATGCCCAGCATGACCGATCCTCATTTCTCGCGCACCCTGACCTACATCGCGGAACACAACGAACAGGGCGCGCTGGGCGTGATCGTCAACCGGCCGATCGACATGACGCTGGCAACCTTGTTCGAGCGCATCGAGCTGCCGCTCGAGGCCCAGGGCTTCGCCACGCAGCCGGTGTATTTCGGCGGCCCGGTGCAGACCGACCGCGGCTTCGTGCTGCATCGGCCGATGAGCGAGTGGCACTCGACGCTGCGCGTCACCGAGGACGTCGGCCTCACCAGCAGCCGCGACATCCTGCAGGCGATCGGCACCACCGGCGAGCCGCACGACGTGCTCATCACCCTCGGCTACGCCGGCTGGGCTGCCGGCCAGCTCGAGCAGGAGCTTGCCGACAACGCCTGGCTCACCGTCGCGGCCGACCTCGCCATCATCTTCGAGTTGCCGCCCGAGGAGCGCCTGGCCGCTGCAATGCAGAAGCTGGGCGTCGATTTCGCCAGGCTCAGCGAGGTCGCCGGGCATGCCTGATGCGGCCAGCGCCGCGCAGCCCGCGAACGCCGTCCTGCCCGCCCGTGGCACGCTGCTCGGCTTCGACTTCGGCCTCGCCCGCATCGGCGTCGCCAGCGGCGAACTCGAGACCGGCCACGCCGCCCCCCTGACCACGCTGCATGATGAATCCAACGACGCCCGCTTCGCCGCCATCGGCAGGCTGATCGCCGAATGGCGGCCGGTGGCGCTGGTGGTCGGCCTGCCGGCCCACCTCGACGGCCGCGAGCACGAACTCACCGCGCGCTGCCGCCGCTTCGCCAACCAGTTGCACGGACGCTTCGCGCTGCCGGTGTTCGCGGTGGATGAACGCCTGTCCTCCTTCGCTGCCGAAGCCGAACTCGCTGATGCCGGCGTGCGCGGCTGGCGCGAGCGCAAGACGGTGCTCGACGCCGCCGCCGCCCGCCTGATCCTGCAAACCTTCCTGGACAGCAACCGACATGCAAATCCCTGACGCCGAAGTGCTCTGCCGCGAGTTGGCCGAGCAGATCCGCCCCCATGTCACGGCCGACACCGCGCTCGTCGGCATCCGCACCGGCGGCCTGTGGCTGGCCGAGCGCCTGCATGACGTGCTCGGCATCCAGGCGCCGCTGGGCGCGATCGACGTGTCCTTCTACCGCGACGACTACGGCAGCAAGGGCCTGCATGCGCGCCCGCAGCGCACCGAGATCCCGTTCGACGTCGATGGCGCCCCGGTGATCCTGGTCGACGACGTGCTGTACACCGGTCGCACCACCCGCGCCGCGCTCAACGAACTGTTCGACTTCGGCCGCCCTGCGCGCGTGGACCTGGCGGTGCTGGTGGACCGCGGCGGCCGCGAGCTGCCGATCGCGGCGCGCTATTGCGCCCACACCCTGGCCGAGCCGCTGCCGGCGGCACACAACCTTGAACTGCAGCGCGCCGCCGACGGCGCGCTCTCCCTGCAGTTGATCACCCGAGGCTGACCGATGCGCAATCCCCAACTCAACAAGCACGGCGAACTTCAGCACCTGCTCACGCTGGACGGGTTGCCGCGCGACATCATCAACACCATCCTCGACACCGCCGCGCCGTTCACCGAAGTGGCCGAGCGCGAGGTCAAGAAGCTGCCGCTGCTGCGTGGCAAAAGCGTGTTCAACCTGTTCTTCGAGAACTCGACGCGCACCCGCACCACCTTCGAGATCGCCGCCAAGCGCCTGTCGGCCGACGTGGTGAACCTCAACATCAACACCAGCTCTGCGGCCAAGGGCGAGAGCCTGCTCGACACCGTCGACAACCTGTGCGCGATGCAGGCCGACATGTTCGTCGTGCGCCACGCCGCCAGCGGCGCGCCGATGCTGATCGCACAGCACCTGCAGAACACCGGGCGCGACCACATCCATGTGGTCAACGCCGGCGACGGGCGCCATGCGCACCCGACGCAGGGCCTGCTCGACATGTACACCATCCGCCACTTCAAGCGCGACTTCACCAACCTCACCGTGGCCATCGTCGGCGACGTGCTGCACTCACGCGTCGCGCGCAGCCAGATCGCCGCGCTGACCACCCTGGGCGTGCCCGAGGTGCGGGTGATCGGCCCGCGGACATTGCTGCCGACCGAAGTCGGGAAGCTCGGGGTGCGTGTGTTCAACGACATGCGCGAAGGCATGAAGGGCGTCGACGTGGTGATGATGCTGCGCCTGCAGAACGAGCGCATGAACGGCGCCCTGCTGCCCACGCCGCAGGAGTACTACAAGATCTGGGGCCTGACGGCCGACAAGCTGGCGCTGGCCAAGCCCGACGCGATCGTGATGCACCCCGGGCCGATGAACCGCGGCGTGGAGATCGACTCCGCCGTGGCCGACGGCGCGCAGGCGGTGATCCTGCCGCAGGTCACCTTCGGCATCGCGGTGCGCATGGCGGTGATGAGCATGCTGGGCAGCAACTGAGGAAGGGCGCATGAAGAAGATCCTGATTTCCAACGGTCGCGTGGTCGACCCGTCCAACAACGTCGATCGCGTGCAGGACGTCTATGTCGCCGAAGGCAAGGTCGTCGGCCTCGGCAGCGCACCCGACGGCTTCGTCGCCGAGCGCACCATCGACGCCTCCGGCCTGGTGGTGGCGCCCGGCTTCATCGACCTCGCCGCGCGCCTGCGCGAGCCCGGCTTCGAATACCGCGCCACCCTGGAGTCCGAGATGGATGCGGCAATGGCGGGCGGTGTCACCAGTCTGGCGATTCCCCCCGACACCGATCCGGCGCTGGACGAGCCCGGCCTGGTCGAGATGCTGTGCTATCGCGCCAAGAAGCTGAACCGCGCCCACGTCTATCCGGTCGGCGCCCTCACCCTCGGCCTGAAAGGCGAGCGCCTGTCGGAGATGGCCGAGCTGCTCGAGGCCGGCTGCGTCGCCTTCTCCCAGGCCAACGTGCCGGTGGTCGACACCACCGTGCTGATGCGCGCGCTGCAGTACGCGGCGACCTTCGGCTTCCGTGTCTGGCTGCAGCCCATTGCCCCCTTCCTGTCGCGCGGCGGCCATGCGCACGACGGCGAGGTCGCCACCCGCCTGGGCCTGGCCGGCATCCCGGTCGCCGCCGAAACGGTGGCGCTATACACCTACCTGGAGCTGGCCAAGATCACCGGTGCCCGCCTGCACGTCACCCGGCTGTCGAGCGCCGCCGGCCTTGCGCTGATCGAGCAGGCACGCGCGGAAGGCATGGACGTCACCTGCGACGTGTCGATCAACCATGTGCATCTGTGCGATATGGACATCGGCTACTTCAACGCCAACTGCCACCTGATCCCGCCGCTGCGCAGCCAGCGCGACCGTGAGGCCCTGTGCCGCGGCCTGGCCGAAGGGCGCATCAACGCGCTGTGTTCGGACCACACGCCGGTGGATGACGATGGCAAGCAGGCGCCATTCGCCGAGTCGGAACCGGGTGCGACCGGCCTGGAGCTGCTGCTGCCGCTGACGCTGAAGTGGGCCGAGCGCGCGGGGCTGTCGCTGAGCGATAGCCTGGCGCGCATCACCTCGGACGCGGCCAGGATCGTCGGCATCACCAAGGCCGGCCACCTGTCGGTCGGCGCGCGCGCCGACATCTGCGTGTTCGACCCCGCCGCGCACGTCACCATCACCCGCGACAACCTGCGCAGCCAGGGCAAGAACACGCCCTTCCTGGGCATGGAGCTGCCGGGCAAGGTGCGCCACACGCTGGTCGAAGGTCAGGTGATGTTCGAGGGTTGAAGCGGCGCAGCGGTAGCGCATCCGCGCCCGGTTTGCCGGCGAGGCGGTTGCTGCGCGATCGCTCACGGGCGCACGGCAGCCCGCCTGGGGCGCGTCGTCTCAGGCGGCCTGCGCACGCAGGCGGTCGATGGCGGCCGGCATCGCGCCCGCCACGCGCACACGCTTGGCACGCGAAGTCTCCCCGCTCAGCAGCGTCACCGCCGACTTCGGTACCTCGCAGAACTGGGCCAGATAGGCGCACAGCGCCGCGTTGGCCTTGCCATCCACCGGAGGCGCGGCAAGACGGATCTTCATCGCCTCGCCATGCAGGCCGGCAAAGGCGGTCTGCTTTGCGCCGGGCTGGATGTGCAGGCTGAGGACGAGGCTGCCGTCGGCGGCAAGGCGCAGCCAGCTTGCGGCGTCTGGCGCAGCCATCGCGTCAGCTACGGAACAGCAGCAGGGCGAAGTTGTTGCGCAGGCCGGCGATCACCATGAGCAGGATCTGCAACACCAGCAGCAGCACCAGCGGCGACAGGTCGACATTGGCGATGCTCGGGATCACGCGGCGGAATGGCTTCAGGAAAGGCGCTGCGAGCGCGTCGAGCACCGGTGCCGCCGGCGCGTGCGGGCTCACCCACGACAGCACCGCCGACATCAGCACCACGCCGAACAGCAGATAGACCGCCATCCTCAGCAGTTCGACCAGGCCCACGCCCCACAGCCCCAGCATCACCGACACCGGATTGCTGCCGAACACCGCGCCGTTCAGCATGAGCTCGGCGAACACCAGCAGCACCTGCACCACCCAGGCCGGCAGCAGGCTGGCCAGATCCAGCCCGAACAGGCCGGGCACGAAGCGCCGCAGCGGACGCACGACCCAGTCGGTGGCGCTGACGACGAACTGGCCGATCTGGTTGCGGAAGGACACGCGCTGCCACTGCATGAAGAAGCGCGCCAGCAGCATCAGCGTCAGGAAGCCGCCGGCGGTGTCGAGGACCAGCAACAGGATGTTGGACAGCATCGCCGCTCAGTCCCGGCCCAGTTGCTCGCCGAGCTCGCGCCCGCGCGCCGCTGCGGCCTCCACCGCGGCAACGAGCGCGTCATGCCAGCCGGCCGCGGCCAGGCTGGCGAGCGCCGCTTCGGTGGTGCCGCCCTTGGAGGTCACGCGCTCACGCAGCACGCCGGGCGGCTCGTCGGATGCCGCGGCCAGCTTCGCCGCCCCCATCACCGTGTCGATCGCGAGCCGTCGCGCCGCCTGCTCGTCGAAACCCTGTTTGCGCCCGGCGGCCTCGAGCGCCTCGATGAAGTGGAACACATAGGCCGGGCCGCTGCCCGACACCGCGGTGACGCCGTCGATCGCCGCCTCGTCGCCCACCCACACCACGCTGCCGACCGCCGACAGAATCTGCGTGGCCGCCTCACGCCCCGCGCCATCCACTGACGGCGCCGCATACAGGCCGGTGACGCCGGCGCCGATCAACGCCGGCGTGTTGGGCATGCAGCGCACGATGCGTGCATAGGGCGCGCCCGCGCCGCCGAGCCAGCGCGCGAGGTCGCCGATACGCAGGCCGGCGGCGATGCTGATCACCAACTGGCCCGCCAGGCGGCCGGCGATCGGTGCGAGCGCATTCCGCATCTGCTGCGGCTTGACCGCGAGCACGATCACGTCGCAGGCCAGCGCCACATCGTCGAAGGCGGGCGCGGTGCGCACGCCGAAGCGGTCGGCGAGCCGCTGGCGCGCCTCGTCGCCGAGCTCGACCACCTGGATGCCGGCCGCTGCAAAGCCGCGTTCGACCATGCCGCCGATCAGCGCGGCGGCCATGTTGCCGCCGCCGAGGAAGGTAATTTTCATGCGTGTCTCTCGTTCGATTTCTGCATCCGGTGCGTTCGGCTGCGGCGCAGCCTACCCCGCCTGCGCGCCAGCCACCGCGCGTGCGCCGAAGATCGCGGTGCCGACGCGAACGATGGTCGCGCCTTCGGCGATCGCCGCCTCGATATCATGCGACATGCCCATGGACAGCGTGTCGAGCGCCAGCCCCTCGGCCACCAGTACAGCCTTGAGCGCGCGCAGCGTGGCAAAGCGATGGCGCAGCAGCGCTTCGTCCGCGGTCGGCTCGGGAATGCACATCAGGCCACGCAGCCTCAAGCGGGGCAGGGCCGCCACCGCATGCGCGAGTTCGCGTGCCTCGTGCGGCATCACGCCGCTCTTGCTGTCCTCACCGCTGACATTGACCTGGATGCACACGTTCAGCGGCGACCGCTGTGCGTCGCGCTGCGCCGACAGGCGCTCGGCGATCTTCAGCCGGTCGATGCTGTGCACCCAGTGAAAGGCATCCGCTACCTGCCGCGTCTTGTTGCTCTGCAGCGGGCCGATGAAATGCCACTCCAGCCCCAGCGCGGCAAGCGCGGCGGCTTTGTCCACGCCTTCCTGCACGTAATTCTCACCAAAAGCATGCTGACCCGCGGCGGCGGCCGCGCGCACCGCTTCGGCCGGCCAGGTCTTGCTCACCGCGAGCAGCGCGACCGATTCGGGATCACGCCCCGCGGCCTGCGCGGCGCGGGCGATGCGCTCGCGCACGGCTTGCAAGTTGGCAGCGATTACTGTCATATATTCGTGGCCTTGTTCCTGCTTTACGGGGCGTCCGGAAGTATAGCATCGGCGTCCTGACCCTCTCCCTCGCGCAATCCCCTCCGGCTCCCGACATGGATATCACCGAACTGCTCGCCTTCGCGGTCAAGAACAAGGCTTCCGACCTCCACCTGTCGGCCGGCCTGCCGCCGATGATCCGCGTGCATGGCGACGTGCGCCGCATCAACCTGCCACCGATGGAGCACAAGGACGTGCACGCCATGGTGTACGACATCATGAACGACGCACAGCGCAAGCAGTACGAGGAAACCTGGGAGTGCGACTTTTCCTTCGCGGTGCCCAACCTCGCCCGCTTCCGCGTCAATGCCTTCAACCAGAACCGCGGCGCAGGCGCGGTATTCCGCACCATCCCGTCCAAGGTGCTGACGCTTGAGGAACTGAACTGTCCCAAGATCTTCAAGGAAATCGCCGATCAGCCGCGCGGCATCGTGCTGGTCACCGGCCCCACCGGCTCGGGCAAGTCGACGACGCTGGCGGCGATGATCGACTACGTCAATGAGAACGAGTACGGCCACATCCTCACCGTCGAGGATCCGATCGAGTTCGTGCACGAGTCCAAGCGCTGTCTGATCAACCAGCGCGAGGTGCACCGCGACACGATGTCCTTCAACAACGCGCTGCGCGCCGCGCTGCGCGAGGACCCGGACGTGATCCTGGTGGGGGAGATGCGCGACCTCGAGACCATCCGCCTCGCGCTCACCGCAGCCGAGACCGGCCACCTGGTGTTCGGCACCCTGCACACCTCGTCGGCGGCCAAGACCATCGACCGCATCGTCGACGTCTTCCCTGCCGCGGAGAAGGACATGGTTCGCTCGATGCTTTCGGAATCGCTGCGCGCAGTGATCTCGCAGACGCTGCTGAAGACCAAGGACGGCCAGGGCCGGGTCGCGGCGCACGAGATCATGATCGGCACGCCGGCCATCCGCAACCTGATCCGCGAGAACAAGATCGCGCAGATGTATTCGTCGATCCAGACCGGCCAGAACGTGGGCATGCAGACGCTGGACCAGTGCCTCGCCGATCTCGTGCGACGCAACGTGGTGTCGGCCGCCGAGGCACGGGTCCGCGCGCAGAACAAGGACAATTTCGCCGGTTGATGGCGGCACGATGAACGCGGCCCGCAAGGCCGTGTGAAGCGCTGCGGCACGGCAACACACGCACGGCCGCGCAGGCGGCCAGGAGCACCACATGGAACGCGATCAGGCCCTCAAGTTCATGCACGACCTGCTGCGGCTGATGCTGCAGAAGAACGGCTCGGACCTCTTCATCAACGCCGGCTTTCCGCCCGCGATCAAGATCGATGGTCGCATCATCCCGCAGTCAAACCAGCCGCTGCTGCCACAGCACACTGCGGAACTGGCGCGCGCGATCATGAATGACCGCCAGGCGGCGGAGTTCGAAGCCACCAAGGAGTGCAACTTCGCCATCTCGCCCGCCGGCATCGGCCGCTTCCGCGCCAACGCCTACGTGCAGCAGGGCCGCATCGCACTGGTGCTGCGCACCATTCCGCAGAAGATCCCGACCTTCGACGAACTCTGCCTGCCGCCAGTGCTGCGCGACATCGCCCTGACCAAGCGCGGCCTGGTGATCTTCGTCGGCGGCACCGGCACGGGCAAGACGACCTCGCTCGCGGCGATGGTCGACTACCGCAACGAGAATTCGTACGGCCACATCATCACCGTCGAGGATCCGATCGAGTTCGTGCATACGCACAAGAACTGCATCGTGTCGCAGCGCGAACTGGGCATCGACACCGACTCCTGGGAGAACGCGCTGAAGAACACGCTGCGCCAGGCGCCGGACGTGATCCTGATGGGCGAGATCCGCGACCGCGAGACCATGGACTACGCCATCGCCTTCGCCGAGACCGGCCACCTGTGCCTGGCCACGCTGCACGCCAACAGCGCCAACCAGGCGATCGACCGGGTCATCAACTTCTTCCCCGAAGACCGTCGCCAGCAGTTGCTGATGGACCTGTCGCTGAACATGCGCGCGATGATCTCGCAGCGGCTGCTGCCGATGAAGGAGCGCAAGGGGCGCGTACCTGCGGTGGAGGTCATGCTGAACTCGCCGCTGATCGCCGACCTGATCTTCAAGGGCGAAATCCCGGGCATCAAGGAGATCATGAAGCGCTCGCGCGAGCTCGGCATGCAGACCTTCGACCAGGCGCTGTTCGATCTCTACGAGGCCGAGCTCATCACCTACGAGGACGCGCTGCGCAATGCCGACTCGGTCAATGACCTGCGGCTGCAGATCAAGCTCAACAGCAAGCTGGGCGAGCGCGACATGAGCGCCGGCATCCAGAACCTCGGCATCGTCTGAGACACCCTCAGGTGCCGGTCTGCGGCCCTGCGACGACCGGCGCGGCATGCGGGCGGTCGCGCATGCTGCCGGCCACCATGCGGTATTCCAGCAGCCGGCATTCCAGCGCGCCATTGAACAGCGGCGTGCGCCGGCTGGCCTTCAGGCCGATCAGCTTGGGCAGCGCCGGATCGCCGCTGAAGAAGAAGCAGCGCCAGCCGCTCCAGCGCTGCTTCAGCGCATCGCCCAGGCGCGGATAGAACGCAGCCAGCGCCTCGGCCTCGCCGATGCGCACGCCATACGGCGGATTGCTCACCATGACGCCGCCGCCGGCAGGCGGAACGCGCTCGAGCAGGTCCGCACGCTCCAGGCTCACGCAGTCGGCCAGGCCGGCTGCCTCGAGATTGGTGCGGGTGCGCCGCAACTGCTCGCCGACGATGTCCGAACCAAAGATGGGCAAGGCGCGCGGCGCCTGCCGCCGCGCCTCGGCCGCCTTGCGCACGCCGGCCCACGCCGGCCGGTCGAGGTGGCGGAAACGCTCGAAGCCGAAACGCCGCCCAAGCCCCGGCGCGATGTCGAGCGCGATCTGCGCCGCCTCGAGCAGGAAGGTGCCGCTGCCGCACATCGGGTCGAGCAGCGCTTCGCCCGGCTGCCAGCCGGTCAGGCGCAGGATGCCGGCGGCGAGGTTCTCCTTCAGTGGCGCCTCCACCGCCGCCGGCTTGAAGCCGCGCTTGTACAAGGCCTCGCCCGAGGTGTCGATGTACAGCGTCGCGGTGTCCGCCGTCAGGAAGGCGTGGATGCGCACCGCCGGATCTGCCGTATCCACGCTAGGACGCCTGCCGGCGACGGTGCGGAAGTGGTCGCACACGGCGTCCTTGATGCGCAGCGTGATGAACTCCAGGCTCTTCAGCGGCGACTTCTGCGCGGTGACGTAGATGCGGATGGTGTCGTCGGCGGTGAACCACTTCGCCCACGTCACGCTGTAGGCAAGCTTGTAGATGTCGATATCCGCGCGGTAGCGGCCGCGCGCCACCTGCCACAGCACGCGAGTGGCGATGCGGCTCTCGAGGTTGGCGCGGTAGCAGGCCGTCCAGTCGCCGCGCCACAGCACACCGCCGTGCACCACCTCCGCGCCGTCCGCGCCGAGGGCACGCAGTTCGTCCGCCAGCAGGGCTTCGAGGCCGCGCGGGCAGGGGGAGAAGAAGGTTTCGGCCATGGCGGGCTCCGTGCTGGAATGGCCGCATTGTAGCCTGCAGGCGCAGCTTGCCCCGAGCGCACAACCGCTGCACTGACCGGCGTGTGCGCTTCTGGCATGATGCTGCGGACAAGCCCCCACACACGCCTGCCGCCCGGAGCCACCTGCCGTGACCGACCCGACGCAACGCCAAGTCCGCGACCAGGACCGCCCCAGCGCCGGCGGCGGCATCACCGGAGTCTTGCTGGCCGGCGGCGAGGGGCGCCGCATGGGCGGCGTGGACAAGGGACTGGTGACATTCGATGGCCGGCCGCTGGCGGCCCACGTGCTCGATCGCCTCGCGCACCAGGTCGACGAAGTGCTGATCAACGCCAACCGCAACCTCCCCGCCTGGCAGGCTTTCGGCTACCCGGTATTCAGCGACGACATCCCCGGCCATGCCGGGCCGCTCGCCGGGCTGCATGCCGCCCTGAGCCGCGCCGCGCATGCGCTGGTCGTCACCGTCCCGTGCGACGCGCCCTTCTTCCCGCATGACCTCGTGTCGCGGCTCGCCGGCGCGCTACGGCAGGCCGACGCCGACGTTGCGCTCGCAAGAGCACAGGACCAGCTGCACCCGGTGTTCTGCCTGTGCCGGCGCGAGCATCTCGCGCACCTGGACGGCTACATCGCCGCAGGCGGACGCCGGGTCGCCGGCTGGTACGAGCGTTTACGAGCGGTGGAGGTCAACTTCGATGACCAGACTGCCGCCTTCCTCAACCTGAACACCCGCGAGGAGCTCGCCCGCGCGCAGCCGCAGGGGGAGGCGCTGCAAGCGCATTCGCGCCCGCGTTCGAATGAACAACGATAAATAGGGCGCGGAAACTATCCACAACGAGTAGTCAGCGCCCGTGGCCCGGGCAATAATCGCCTACACCTACAGTTTGTACGACCGGCAGGAAAGGGCTTCCAATGCGGCAGATCAACCGTCCGACGGACACCAGGAGCAAGGCGATGCGACGCGGCGCGAGCGCGCACGGGCAGCAACGTGGCGCCGTGCGGCGGTTCTCGGCCTGGGTGCCGGCCTGCCTCGCCCTTTGGGTGCTGAGTCTGAGCTCTGCCGCGGCGACGGAGGAATTCCGCTACCAGATCCGCCAGGGCGACAACCCGTGGAACATCACCTCCCGCTTCCTCAAGGACATGGCCTACTGGCCCCGCATCCAGGAGTACAACGGGATCGGCGACAGCGCCACTGCGCTGCAGCCGGGCACCACACTGCGCATACCGATGGCGTGGATGCGCACCATCCCGCAGACGGCAATCATCGCCGATGTTCACGGTGAAGTGCTGCTGCAGCGGCAACATGGCACGCCCCAGGCGGCAGCGGCAGGCATGCTGCTGATGCCGGGAAACCTGCTGCGCACCGGCAGCGGCGGCAGTGCCGTGCTGCAGTTCCCCGACGGCAGCCGCGCCCTGCTTGGCGCCGGCTCGACGCTTCGCCTCGTCGAATTGAACCGTCTGACCGTTTCGTCGGGCCAACAGGTGCGCTTCGAACTGCAGCAGGGCGAGATCGAGAGCGAGGTCAAACCGGCCGCAAACAGTGGCGGGCGCTTCGTCATCCAGACCCCAGCAGCAACGGCAGCCGTGCGCGGCACCCGCTTCCGGGTCGCGAGCGCGGCCGGCCGCACACGCAACGAAACCCTGCAGGGCACGGTCGCGCTGCAGAACCGCAGGGGAACGACCCTGCTCGGCGCAGGCCGCGGCGCCTACGTCCAGGCGGGCGCCGAGCCAGGCACCGCGCGTCCACTCATGCCCGCGCCGGTGCTGGACATTCTGCCGGAGCGCGTCGAACGCCTCCCGCTGCGCGTCGAAATCCCGGCCGTGGCAGGTGCTCGCGCCTACCGCAGCCAGTTCGTGGCCACCGCAGGGGCAGGCATCATCGAGTCCGATCGCAGCAGCCCCACGCCACATGTGCTCAGCACGGATGACCTCCCCGACGGAATCCACCGCATCCGTGTGCGTGCGGTGGACGAAAACGGCCTGGAAGGCCGCGACGCCGAACGCGAAATCGTCGTCGACGCGCGGCCCGAGCCGCCTTTCCCCAGCGCGCCGGCCGCCGATGGCTGGATTGTTGACGAGCACCCGACATTTCGCTGGACAAGAAGCGACGACGCGGTGCGCTACCATTTCCAGCTTGCCGCAGCGGCCGATTTCGCCACGCCGCTGGTGAACGCGCCAGATTTGAACAAGCCCGAATGGATCGCCGCCGAGCCACTCACGCCCGGCGTCTATTTCTGGCGGGTGGCGCTCGAAACGACGGCCGAAGGCCGCGGCCCCTACTCCGACCCGCAGCGCTTCACCGTGCCGCCCCCGGGGCCGCAGCCTCAAGCACCGGTAATGGACGGCGACAAGCTGGAATTGCGCTGGCGCGCCGGCACGCCGGGAGAGCGCTTCCAGGTACAGGCGAGCCGCGACGCCGGCTTCGCCGAGCCCGAGATCGACCAGATGACGGACGAGTCGCGGCTCGTGCTGCCCCGTCCTGCTCCTGGAACCCTGCACCTGCGGGTGCGCACCCTGGCGTCCGACACGCCGCCCGGTCCATGGGGCAAGGCGCAGCAGATCGAGATCCCGAAGGAAAACTGGAGTGCGCTGCTGCTGCTGGTTCCTGCACTCTTCCTCGCGCTATGACCAGACGAAGGTTCCCGCGCGCACTGGTCCGGCGCGGCGCCTGGATGATTGGCGCGCTGCTCGCCGCCCTTGCCGCCCTGCTTCAGCCCGTGGCGCTGCAGCGAGGAGACCTGCTGATCTACGACGCCCTCGAGCCGCTGGCGCGGCACCCCGGATCGCCGCCGCAGTCGGCCATCGTCGCGATCGACGAAACCAGCCTCGCAGGGCTGGGGCGCTGGCCCTGGAGCCGCGAACTGCACGCCGCAGTGCTCGATCGACTGACCGACGCCGGCGTCGCCGCAATCGGCATGGACCTCCTCCTACCGGAAAACGCCGAGGGTGACGCCGAGCTGGCAGCGGCCATGGTCCGCGCCCGAAACGTTGCGCTGGCGACCGCACCCGGCGCGCTGCCCGGTGGACGCGGCTTGCGCGACCTGCTGCCGACCGGCTCGTTGGCCGAGAAGGCTGCCGCGATCGGTCATGTCGACGTCGAGCTCGATATCGACTCCCTCGCACGGCGCACTTTCGAACATGCCGGCACCGCTACGCCGGCCTGGCCCGCGCTGTCGCTTGCGGTGTTGCACCTCGCACGGCCGGGCTCCGGCGGGACGTCTGGTGCGGCAGTCACCCCTGGCGCGGACGCGGCCGGGCTATGGGTGCGCAGCGGTGAAATGCTGCTCCCCTTCCCCGACCGCGGTCTGCGCCCACCGACTTACTCGGCGCTCGCCATCCTGCGCGATGCCCAGCTTGCCGACAGCCTGCAGGGCAAGGCGGTGTTCATCGGCGCGACGGCTGCCGGGCTAGCGGCAGGGCTCGCCACACCAGGCTCACAGAACGCATCGCCGATGCCCGCGGTGGAATTCCATGCGCGCGCCTTCGAGGCCGCACGAAACGGACAGGTGTACCGCAGCGCGTCGCCGACCACCGCCGCGGCCTTCACGCTGATGATCGTCGCGCTGCCGCTGCTGGCCTATCCGCTGATCGGGATCGCTGGCGTCATCGCCGGCGGCGCCTTCCTGCTGCTGCCGCTGCTCGCCAGCGGCGTCGTGCTGCACTTCGCCCATGTGTGGATCGGCCCCTCCGCCGCGCTGATGGGCTTCGTCCTGGGCTACGCGCTCTGGCTGGCTCTGTTCCTGCGGCACACGCGGGGTTCGCTGCAGCGTTCCCGCCTGGGCGCTGACGCCACGCTGCGCTCGATCACCGACGCCGTGATCACGGTCGATGCCGACCGTCGCATCGTGTTGATCAACGAGGTCGCGGAAAAGCTGACTGGAACGCCCCTCGCCCGCGTCAGGGGGCAGGCCGTCGCCCCATTTCTGGCGCAATTCTGCAGCGATGCGAACGAAATCGACGAGCTTCTGCAAAGCTGCCTGCAGGGCCAGCAGGCGGTCCGCCTGTCCGAACCGGTCACCTGGCGCTCGGCCGATGGCGATCCCTGCGCGCTGCGCCTTACCCTCGCCCCGATTGGGAGCGGCAAGGACGGGGCTGTGCTGGCCTTCAACGACGTCACCGAATCGATCGCCTTCACCGCGCGGCTGCTGCACGAAGCGACCCACGACCCCCTGACCGGCCTGCCCAACCGCACCCTGCTGCTCGATCGCGCGCGCCAGGCGCTGACGCAGGCCAAACGCAAGGGCAGCCTGGTCGCCTTGCTGTTCGTCGACCTCGACCGCTTCAAGCGGATCAACGACAGCCTGGGCCACCAGTGGGGCGACCACGTACTGAAGATCGTCGCCCAGCGCCTGAGCGCGGCAATACGCAGCGGGGACACAGTGTCGCGCTGGGGCGGTGACGAGTTCATCGTGCTGCTGGACAACGTCACGGACCGCAATGCGGTGGCCACCGTCGCCGGCAAGATCATCGAACTGCTCGACCATGAGGTCGAGACCGACGAAAGCACCAGCCTGATCCCGTCCTGCAGCATCGGCATCGCCATCGGTCCGCTGGACAGCGAGGACGCCGAGACGCTGCTGTCGATGGCCGACAAGGCCATGTACCGTGGCAAGCTCGAAGGCGGTGGCAGCTTCACCTTCTACGCCGCGGACATGAACACCTGGTCGCGCGACCGCCTGAAGATGGAAGGTGCGCTGCGCCACGCGCTGGCCAATCACGAATTCGAGCTGTTCTACCAGCCACAAGTGGATATCCTCGCCAATCGCCTGATCGGCATCGAGTCGCTCATCCGCTGGCGCAAGCCGGGGTCCGGTCTCATCGGCCCCGGCATCTTCATCCCCGCTGCCGAGGAATGCGGCGTGATCCGTGCCATCGGCGAATGGGCGCTGCACGAGGCGACGGCGCAGATCGCCCGCTGGTCGGCGGAGGGCCTGCGTCCGGTGCCGGTGGCGGTCAACGTGTCGGCGCGCCAGTGCTCGGACATGAGCGTGGTGGACGTCATACGCAGCGCGCTGGCCGGGAGCGCGATCGACCCGGCGCTGCTGAAGCTCGAGCTGACCGAATCCACCGCGATGCACAACGTGGACTTCGTCGCCACCCTGCTCGACAGCGTGAACCGCATCGGCGTCGGCGTCGCGATAGACGACTTCGGCACCGGATATTCGTCGCTGTCCTACCTGAAGCGCTTTCCGATCTCGGAACTCAAGATCGACCGCAGCTTCGTCAGCGAGATCGCCGGCGGCGGTGACGACGCCGCGATCGTGCGCGGCACCATCGCACTGGCTCACGGACTGGAGATGACGGTGGTTGCCGAAGGCGTCGAGACCGCCGAGCAGCTCGAATTCCTCGCCAGCTACGAATGCGACGTCGCGCAGGGCTTCTACTTCGCCGAACCGATGCCTGCAGCCGATATCCGCCGCTGGTTGCAGGGCATACCGTCGCAACTGGCGCGCGGCGGCCCGAACGGGAAGACGCTCAGAAAGGCTTGAGCACCACCAGGAACACCACGACGAACAGCACCAACACCGGAATCTCGTTGAACACGCGATACCACACGTGGCTCCTGGTGTTGCGGCCGGCGGCAAAGTCGCGCATCAGCTTGCCGCAGTAGAGGTGGTAGACGATCAGCAGCACGACCAGCGCCGTCTTGGCGTGCAGCCAGCCGCCGGCAAAACCGTAGCCGAACCACAGCCACAGGCCGAGCACGACGGCAAGGATGCCGATCGGCGTG
The DNA here is from genome assembly GCA_018240785.1 of Pseudomonadota bacterium. Lineage (GTDB taxonomy): Bacteria > Pseudomonadota > Gammaproteobacteria > Burkholderiales > Rhodocyclaceae > Thauera. Next base: position 51,058 of record JAFEFC010000031.1, read on the forward strand.
ACGAACCGATACAGCTTGCGCTCCATCATCCCGAGACGCTCGATGGTCGCGGCATCGGTCACCATCGCGTGGTTGACGAAGATGCGCGGCAGGTAGAACAGGCCGGCGAACCAGCTCACGACGAAGATGATGTGCAGCGACTTGAGGACCAGCATGGGCTTGAAGCTCCTGTCAGATGAAAACCTGGAGATCGTGCGCGCCGCCTAGGCGGTGACCCGCCGCTGCAGCGCCGCGCGGATGCCGTCGGACACCGTCGGGTATTGCAATGCAACACGAAGTTCCCGCTTCATGCGCCGGTTGTCGAGGCGCCGCGACTCCGCCATGAACGACAAGGTCATGGGCGACAGGTGGTCCGCGATCTGCGTGCGGGCAAGGCGAGGTGGCCGCGGCAGGCCGAAGGCGTCGGCGACGAGGTCGAAATAGTCGCCCATCTTCAAGCGGCTGTCATCGACCGCGTTCCACGCCCGGCCGCCGTGCGCGTGAAACAGCGCCGCACAGGCCAGGCGCGCGAGGTCGTCGGCGTGGATGTGGTTGGTCTCAACGTCGTCCTCCGCCGCGAGCACTGGATCGCCACGCTGCAGGCGCTCCAGCGGCAGCCGCTCGGCAGCGTAGATGCCGGGCGCGCGCAGCAGCCCGACCCGCACGCCACTGCGTCGCCCGAACGCCCGCAGCAGACGCTCTGCCACCACACGCCGGCGCGCGCGCGCGCTTTGCGGACGGCAGGGCCGAGTCTCATCCACCCACAGCCCGCCGCAGTCGCCGTAAACCCCTGTCGTACTTATGTATATCAGGGCCTGTGGTAGACTTCCGGCCGTTCCAAGCGCGGCCAGCAAGGCCCGGGTGCGCGGATCGCCTTCCCCCTGGGCGGGCGGTGGCGCGAAGTGCAGCACGGCGTCGGCAAGGCCGGCGAGGCGCTTGAGGCTGCGGCGGTCGTCAAGGTCCCCGACGATGGGCACCGCGCCTGCCGAGCGCAGCGCGTCGGCATGCTCGGCACGGCGCACCAGGGCGAACACCTTGAAGCGCCGCGTCAGCCAGGGCAGCGCGCGGGCGGCGACGTCGCCGCTGCCGATGATCAGAATCCGTTTCATTTGCAAATTATCTCACGCCCCATGTCGTACGAGATTTCACTCCAGCCCGGCAATCACCACTTCCGCGCCAATGCGGACGAAACCATCCTTGACGCCGCGCTGAACGCCGGCCTGCTGCTGCCCCACAGTTGCCGCGACGGCGCCTGCGGCGCGTGCAAGGGCAAGGTGCTGGCGGGCGAGATCGATCACGGCAAGCTCACCGAGGGCACGCTGACGCAGGAAGAGCGCGAGGCGGGCTATGCGCTGTTCTGCTGCGCGCAGCCGCGTTCCGACCTGACCCTGCAGGCGCGCACGGTGACCCGCGCCGGCGACATCCCGGTGAAGAAGCTGCCGTGCCGGGTGCAGAAGCTGCAGCGGCTTGCCCCCGACGTCATGCTGCTCGACCTCAGGCTGCCGGCCAGCGAAGCCTTCCAGTTCCGCGCCGGCCAGTACATCGACATCCTGCTGGCCGATGGCCAGCGCCGCAGTTTCTCGATCGCCAACGCGCCGCACGACGCCGGCCATGTCGAACTCCACCTGCGCCGCATCGACGGCGGCCGCTTCACCGGTCAGGTGTTCGAGACCATGAAGGAGAAGGACATCCTGCGCTTCGAAGGGCCGCTCGGCGGTTTCTGGCTGCGCGAGGATTCGACGCGGCCGGTGGTGCTGGTGGCGGGCGGCACCGGCTTCGCGCCGATCAAGGCCATCGTCGAGCATGCGGCACACACCGGCACCACGCGCCCGCTGACCCTGTACTGGGGATCGCGCGACCGCGCGGGGCTGTACCTGGACGAGCTCGCCCGCGCCTGGCAGACGACGATCCCCGGCTTCACCTACATCCCGGTGCTGTCTGACGCACAGCCCGGCGATTCCTGGGGCGGCCGCACCGGGCTGGTGCATCAGGCGGTGCTGGACGATTTCGCCGACCTGTCGGGCCACGAGGTGTATGCCTGCGGCGCTCCGGCAATGATCGACGCCGCGCGCCGCAGCTTCATCGGCACCCGCGGCCTGGCGGAAGAGCATTTCTTCGCCGACGCCTTCACCTTCGCCACGCCGGCGAATTAAGCCCGATACGAGACCCACATGAACCAGGCCGCCCTGCTGACCCGCGAGCCCGTGGTCAACAAGAACCGCGCAATCACCGCCAACCGCCTGATCGCACACGGCCCCAACCTGGCCACCGTGGCGGACACGCTGAACGGACTCGCCGACATCTGGCCGAAGCAGCATCCGGTGTTCGTGAGCCTCGCGCGCCTGATTCCCACGCCGGACCTGCTGGCCTGGAAGGTGCCGGAGAACACCCTGCTCGAGATCCCGGTGCAGGCTCTCGCCCACCCCCAGACCCAGGCCCTGCTGCCCGCGCTGCAGGAGGCCGGCAGCAGCGTCTGTCTCACCTGGTATGTGCCCGGCAGCGCGCTGCCGGCGGGCATCGACTGGCGCTTCGTGCTGATGGATGCGCGCCGCCAGGCCGCACCCGGCGACGCGCCGGGCCTGCCGATGGCCTGGGGGCTGAGCGACGTCGGCGCTTTCCGCGACGCAGTGGCTGCGGGCTATGCCGGTGCCTCGGGCTGGTTCTTCCTGCACGGCAATCCGCCATCCAAGGCGCTCTCGCCAGGACACGCGCAGATCGTGCGGCTGCTCAACCTGGTGCGCAACAATGGCGAGATCCGCGACATCGAGGCAGTGCTCAAGCAGGACGTCGCCCTCTCCTACAAGCTGCTGCGCTACATCAACTCCGCCGGCTTCGGCCTGATGTGCGAGATTCAGTCCTTCCGCCACGCCGTCAGCATCCTTGGCTACGACAACCTGAACAAATGGCTGTCGCTGCTGCTGGTGACCGCCAGCCGCGACCCCAGCGCGCCGGCGATGATGCAGACGGCGATCACGCGCGGACGCTTCATGGAGGAGGTCGGCAGCGACTTCTTCGACAAGTCGGAACGCGACAACCTCTTCATCACCGGCGCCTTCTCGCTGCTCAGCCTGCTGCTGGGCACCTCGATGCAGAACCTGCTCGACGAGATGAGCCTGCCGAGCAACGTCACCGAGGCGCTGCTTTACCAGCAGGGCGAATTCGCCCCCTTTCTGAAGCTGGCGCAGTTGTGCGAGAACTTCGACGGCAGCGCGCTGGCCAAGGCGAGCCAGGAACTGCATCTTCCGCTTGATAAAATCAACCGCGCGCAACTGGTGGCGCTGGGCTTCGCCGACAGCCTGCAGGCCTGAGAGCCGGGCGCGCAGCGCTGCGCAGTCATTCACGGGCGGGATCCCGACCTCGCACTAAAATCACGGTCCCGGCCTTCGCGCCGTGACGCCCTCCTCTCCTGCACCGTCCGCCACTCATGGTCCCTGCCGCTTTCAGCGCGCTCGACGCGTCGCCGATGCCCGACGGTTGCGCCACCGTCCTGCGTCTGCTCGCGGCCAGCTCGCCGAACTGGCCCGAAGTCGCGCTGGTGGCGGCGCGCGACCCGGTGCTGTGCCTTGCGCTGCTGAGCGCGTCGCCGCTGGCCAACGGCGAGCTCGACGAAGGACTCAATGCCGTGCTGAGACGACGGCTCGAACGCCTCGGGCCCGACCTGCTGCGCGCGTGGCTGCTCGGCGCGGTACACGCACCGGCCGTCGCCGGCGACGACAGCCTCGCACTGCTGCGCGGCGAATGCGCGCTGCACCTCGCGCTGGAAACCCGCTACCCGCGCCCCGACGAGGCCTATCTAGGCGGTTTGTGGCGCCATCTGGCCGAGTTGGCGAGCAGCCTCGACACGCGGGGCGGCAGCCGCGATACACCCGCGAAGGATCCCGATCAGCGCCCGGAATTCACCCGCATCGTCCGCGCCTGCGGGTTGTCCGAAGCACTGTGCGATGCGCTTGCGCTCGCCCCCCTCGTCGGCGAGCAGTTGCGCGACGCCCATCCGCTCGTCCGCGTGCTGCATGCGGCACGGCTGCTCGCCGCGGACGACTGGCAAGCTCGTACCACCGAGGTCGCCGAACTGACCGGACTCGGCAGCGCCAGCATCGTCAGCCTGCGCACCGACGTCGCCTACATCGTGTCGGGCCACGCCGTGTATCCGCCGCCGCCCGGCGGCGAAGCTGCGCTGGCCATCGGCGCGGACAACCCCTTCCGCGAGGCGGCCATCAGCGGCCTGCTCAATGCCGCCTTTGCGGACCTGGAGGCCGCGGGCGTCGCCGATCGGCTCGCCATCGGCGCAGCTTTCTTCGGCATTGCCGCCGAGCCCATCCTGCTCGCCGCCGACGACGCCGGCAGGCTCCGCTCGCTGCTGCCTGCCGCACCCAACGGCACGTCGACGCTGATCGACGAGCTCGACCTGTCACTTGACGACGAGCGCAGTTGCATTGCCATGGCTGCACGCTCGGGCGAGCTCACCACGCACGACTGGGCTGGCGCCCGGCCGCACCGCAGCATGGCGGACTGGCATGTCGCGCGCTGGCTCGGGCAGCAGGCCTTCACCTGCCTGCCACTGCCCGCCGCAGGCCACACCGCGATCGCCGTGCTGCCGGGCGCCGCTGCACGCAGCGGCACGCGTCTGCTCGGCCTGTCCGCCGCGCTTCTGGGTGCGGGCGCGCGGTCGATCCGGGCCGCGCAGCGCCGCGAGCATGACGCCGCCACACGCGAGGCGGCGCTGCAGCAGCGCTTCCGCGAGCATGTGCGCAAGATCGCGCACGAGGCGACGAATCCGCTCACCGTGGTCAAGAACCGGCTTGAACTGCTCGGACAACAACGTGCCGACGACACCCCGCTGCAGGACGAGATGCTGCTGCTCAACGCCGAGCTGGACCGCATCGACAACCTGCTGCGCCGCGCCTCCGACCTGCCGGTCGAGTCCGCCGAGGCACCGAGCTGCCGCGTGACCGAATTGCTGCTCGAGATGCGGGCGGTGTATGGGGAGGCGCTGTTCGCGCAGCACGGCATCGGCTTCGAGTTGCGCGCCGCGCGCAATGTGCCCGATGCCGCGATACCGGCCTCGGCCCTCAAGCAGGTGCTGCTGAACTTGCTGCGCAACGCCTCCGAGGCGCTGCAGCCGGGCAGGCGCGTCACGGTGTCGGTGATGGGCACGGTGATCCTTGACGGCCGCGCCCAGGTCGAGATCCGCGTCGCGGACAACGGGCCAGGCCTGCCCGCAGATCGACTCGCCGATCTGTTTTCGCCCCGGCCCAGTTCCAAGGGCGGCGGGCATCAGGGACTGGGCCTGAGCGTGGTGCGCGACATCCTCGCGCAATCGAAAGCTTCCATCATGTGCCGCAGCCAGCCGGGCATCGGCACCAGCTTCCAGATCCTCGTGCCGCTGGATCAATCCGGCGCGGTGTTGCATCATGTAACAGAATTACGATCCTGAAACCAATCGAGCGCGGAGTGATGGTCATCCCGGGTGAGCAACCCTTCAACGCCATGTCCGGCGGCACCCCCGTGCACCACGAGCCTGCGGTACGCATCCTGATCGTCGACGACGATGCCTCGCTGCGTACGACCTTCACCCAGGTGCTGGCAAAGCCCGGCCGCAACTTCGATGCCTGCGGCACGGTGGCGGATGGCATCGAGTCGCTCTCGCGCGGGGCATACGACCTCATCCTGCTGGACAACCGGCTTCCCGACGGCACCGGCCTCGCGGTGCTCGACTGGCTGGTCGAACACTCGCGCGAAGAAGTCGTGATCATCATCAGTGGCGAGAATGACGTCGACTCGGTGATCGGCGCACTGCGCCGCGGCGCCGACGACTACGTGCGCAAGCCATACCACATCGCGCAACTGCAGCGCGCCGTCGAGAGTGCCCTGCACAAGGCCGCGCTCGAAAAGGTCAACCGCGCGATGGAGCAGCGCCTGAAGGCCTCGGAGCGGCTGCATCGTTACCTGGTGGAGAGTTCGCCCGACCTCATTTTCACGCTCGATGCAGAGGGGCGCTTCAGCTACATCAACCCCCGGGTGAAGCAGTTGCTCGGCTTCGAGCGTGGAACGCTGATCCGCCGCCCCTTCACCACACTGGTGATGCCCGAGGATGTGGACCGCATCTGCAACCTGCTGAGCCTGCCGAGCACGATGCCGGGGGAGAGCTTCAACGTGGAGCTGCGCCTGCGTCGCAACCGCGGCGAACTCGCGCCGGTCGAACCCGACAGCCTCACCGTGTCGCTCACCGGCATCCCGATGCTCAGCCAGCAAGGCGAGCGCCGCGTCGTCGGCCTGTATGGCGTGGCGCGCGACATCTCGGAACGCAAGCGCGCCGAGGAAATCATCTCGTTCCAGGCCTACCACGACCAGCTCACCCACCTGCCCAACCGCGTGCTGTTCAAGGACCGGCTCGAGCTGGCCATCACCCAGGCTCAACGGCGCACCGGCGCGCTGGCCGTGATGTTCGTGGACGTTGACCGCTTCAAGCTCGTCAACGACACCTATGGCCATGCCGAGGGCGATCTGCTGCTACGCGCCATCGCCTCGCGCCTGTCGTCCACCCTGCGGCGCGGCGACACGCTGGCACGCCTGGGCGGCGACGAATTCACCGTACTGCTGCCGGACATCAACCAGCCCGAGGACGCGGAGACCATCGCGCGCAAGATCGTCACCACCCTCAGCGAACCGATCAAGCTCAGCCAGGGGGATTTTCGCGCCACGGTCAGCATCGGCATCGCCCTGTTCCCGCGCGACGGCAGCACGGCCGAGGACCTGACGCGCCACGCCGACATCGCGATGTACCAGGTCAAGCGCTCGGGCAAGAATGCCTTCCGCTTCTTCGACCCCAAGCTCAACACGCATCACCGCGAGCGCATCGCCCTCGAGAACGACCTGCACCAGGCGCTCGAGCGCAACGAGCTGGAGCTGTTCTACCAGCCGCAGATCAGTCTGTCGCAGGGCAGGGTGATCGGCATGGAAGCGCTGCTGCGCTGGAATCATCCGCAGCTCGGCCAGGTTCCGCCGGCGACTTTCATCCCGGTGGCGGAAGAGGTCGGCCTCATCGGCCAGATCAGCCGCTGGGTACTCGACACCGCCTGCGCCCAGCTCGCCCGTTGGCGGCAGGCGGGACATCAGGACGTCAGGCTGTCCATCAACCTGTCGCCGCACGATTTCGGCCACCGCGACATCGTGAGCTCCATCGTGACCTGCCTGACACAGCATGACGTGCCCGCAAGCCAGATCGAGCTCGAGATCACCGAAAACATGATGATGAACGACAGCGCCGGCGTCGCGACCAAGGTGCGGCAATTGCGCGAAGCCGGCATCGGCGTGGCGATCGACGACTTCGGCACTGGATACTCGGCGCTTGCCTACCTGCAGAAGTTTCCGGTCAGCACACTGAAGATCGACCGCAGCTTCGTGCGTGAACTGGACGTGACGATGAGCAATCCCATCATCTCGGCCATCACCGGCATCGCCCGCGGCTTCAACCTGCAGATCATCGCCGAGGGCGTCGAACGGCCGGAACAGGCGGACGCCTTGAAGGCGCTGGGCTGCGATGTCATGCAGGGCTACCTGTTCGCACGGCCGGCCAGTGCCAGCGAGGCCGAAGCATGGCTGAGGCAGGCGCCGGCCCCATCCATGCACACCTACCCGGTGCAACCCCGCTCGGCACAGACGCACCTGCACTGAAGGCCTGCCCGACCGCGCGCGCAGACAGGCGACGAAGGCGGCTGAAACCGGAAGGGAAAGCGACAAGCGCACGTAAGGAGGGCCGACATCTTGCGATGTCGGCCCTCCTGTCAGCTTGCAGCAGGCCTGTTCCGGCATGACCGGAACAGGCCCCGGTACGGCATCACTTCTGCGCCAGGATCCACTCGACCAACTGCTTGGCCTCGGCGTCATTCACCTGCGGGTTGGGAGGCATCGGCACCTGGCCCCATGCACCCACGCCACCCTTCTGGATCTTGGTCGCAAGCATCGCGGCCGCGTCCTTCTGGCCAGCGTACTTGGCGGCCACGTCCTTGTAGGCGGGGCCGACCAGCTTCTTGTCGACGGCGTGACAGGCAAGGCAGTTCTTGGCCTTGGCGAGGTCGGCGTTGGCGAAGGCCGGCGCAGCAGAGAGAAGACCCGCGGCAACCGCGGCAGCAACGAACACTTTCATGATCCTTACCTCATCGATGTAGGGCGGTTGAAACTGCGATGGATGTTAAACCACCGCGCTGCATTTTCCTATGCGGGGATACCGCCAGGATGATCTTTTTTTGCAGGCGCGCAAGCCTGTCGGACACCAATTTGAGATGCATCAAAACCACGCGCCAGCGCCCGCCAGGACTCGACCTCGCCCGCGTCGAAAAGTCCTCGTGGACGCCCCGACCGCTGCAGAGCTATTGCCGCACTTCGATCTCTTCGCCGCCCTTCAGGCCGGCGTGCGTGGCCCGGAACGGGTTGATGTCGAGGCCGCCGCGCCGCGTGTAGCGCGCCCACACCGAAAGCTCCGCCGGCCGGCACCGCGCGAGGATGTCGCAGAACACGCGCTCGACGCACTGCTCATGAAACTCGTTGTGCCCGCGGAAGGACACGATGTAGCGCAACAAGCCCTCGCGCTCGATGGCCTGGCCGCGGTAGCGCACCACCAGCATCCCCCAGTCGGGCTGCCCGGTGACCAGGCAGTTGGACTTCAGCAGATGGGAATAAAGGGTCTCGTGCACTTCCGCACCGCCGCTGGCAGCGCGCAGGAAGGCAGGCTCGGGCTGGTAGGTGTCGACCGCGATCTCCAGCGCATCGAGGCAGAAGCCATCCGGATAGGCCGCCGCGCGCCAGGGTCGCTGCAGCAGCGGGACGATGTCGACGGCCACCGCGCCACCAGCCGCGGCCGACAGGTCGCGCGCGATCGTCTCCTGCACCGATTCGACCGAGGGAAAACGCTGCTGGTTGAAGGAGTTCAGGTACAGCTTCAGCGACTTGGACTCCACCAGTCGCGGCGTCGAGGCCGGCACGCGGAACTGGCCCAGCGCCACCACCGGCTTGCCGCGCGGATCGAGCCAGGACAGTTCGTACGCGTTCCACAGGTCCTCGCCCACGAAGGGCAAGGCTTCGGCGCGCAGGCCCAGTTCGGAGCGCTTGAGCTGGCGGTCGATCGGAAACAGGAGTTCGGGCGCGTAAGTGTCGCGGTAGGCCACTGGACGGCCCAGCGGGGAGGACTCGGCGCCGTGCGCGGATTCGGCTTCTGGATTCATGGGCAAATTGTAGTCATGCCGACCCGGCGTGCGCAGCAATCTTGTCTAGGTCCGCTGCGGCCGCCCGCGGGGAGCGGCTGCGGCAAGCCGGGCGCCAGCGTCGCTCAGGCCGGCAGCGCGCCGCCGAACAGGGCAGCGAGGTCGACATGGGCCTCGACCGCATCGGCCAGGCGATCGAGGTCGACCTCGCGGCGCGCCGCGAGATCCACCGTCGCGACTGCCTGCCCTCCTGCCCATTCGAGCAGCGCAGCCAGCGCCGCTGGCGCGTCGAACAGGCCATGCATGTAGGTGCCGAGAATCTGGTCGTCGGCCGAGCGCGCGCCGTCGACACGCATGCCGCCATCGGAACGCATCAGCTCGAGCGCCGGACGCTCTAGCGCCGGCCCCTCGCACACGCCCATGTGGATCTCGTAGCCCGTCACCGCAGGGCTGCCGTCCAGGGTGAGATGGCCGTGCACGTTGTCGAGCCGTTTATCGCGTTCGAGCACGGTACGCATGTCGAGCAAGCCCAGGCCCGCCATGCTCCCCGCCGCGCCCTCGAAGCCGTGCGGATCGGCAAGCTCCCGTCCCAGCATCTGGAAGCCGCCGCAGATGCCGATGAGCTTGCCGCCATAGCGCAGGTGACGGCGGATCGCCAGCTCCCAGCCCTGCGCCCGCAGCCACGCGAGGTCGGCCTGCACGCTCTTGGAGCCCGGCAGGACGATGAGGTCGGCCGGCGGAATCGCCTCGCCCGGGCCGATCCAGCGGAAGTCCACTGCCGGGTGCAGGCGCAAGGCGTCGACATCGGTGTGATTGGAGATGCGCGGATACACCGGGGCCACCACGCGCAGCGCGCCCTCGCCAGCGGCGACATCCCCAGCCTTGTCGGCCAGCGCGTCCTCCGCGTCCAGGAACAGGCCGTGCAGGTAGGGCATCACGCCGAACACCGGCCGTCCGGTGCGAGCCTCCAGCCAGTCCAGGCCCGACTGCAACAGGCCGATGTCGCCACGAAAGCGGTTGATGACGAAGCCGCGCACACGTGCCTGCTCGGTTGGGGACAGCAACGCCAGCGTGCCGACCAGGTGCGCGAAAACGCCGCCACGGTCGATATCGGCCACCAGCACCACCGGCACGTCGGCAGCCTCGGCGAAGCCCATGTTGGCGATGTCGCGGTCGCGCAGGTTGATCTCCGCCGGACTGCCCGCGCCTTCGACCAGCACTGCGTCGTAGGCGCCGACCAGCCGCTGCCAGCTCTGCATCACCGCCGCCATCGCAGTGGGCTTGTAGGCGTGATAGTCGCGCGCCGACAGGCTGGCCACCGCGCGGCCGTGGATGATCACCTGCGCGCCGATGTCGGTCGACGGCTTGAGCAGCACCGGGTTGAAGTCGGTGTGCGGCAGCACGCCCGCAGCCAGCGCCTGCAGCGCCTGGGCGCGGCCGATCTCGCCGCCGTCGGCGGTCACTGCCGAGTTGAGCGCCATGTTCTGCGGCTTGAACGGCGCCGTACGCAGTCCGCGCCGCCGCAGCACACGGGCGAGACCGGCCACCAGCGTGCTCTTGCCGGCATCGGAGGTGGTGCCCTGCACCATCAGGGTCAAAGCCTGGGACATCGCGTAAAATCCGGCACCGCTGTTCTGGGGAGCGGATTATCGCCGATCGTGGGCGAAGTCCGCGGGCTTCGAACGCCCCGCCCCGCTCGCCCGGCCCCCTATCCTCCACGACACCCTTCTGCCATGTCCGCCTTCAGCCTCCTCGTCATCAAGCTCGCCGCCGGGCTCCTCGCCGATCGCCTGTTCGGCGAGCCGCGACGCCTGCATCCGCTGGTGGGCTTCGGCCGCTGGGCCGCGGCGGTGGAGCGCACGGTGCGGCGCCGCGCCGAACAGCGTGCCGCGGGGGTGCTCGCCTGGGCGCTGGCGGTGCTGCCGTGGGTCGTTGTGGCCGCCGCCCTGCGCGCGGCCCATCCGCTCGCGCACTGGCCAGTGGACATTGCGCTGCTTTACTTCGCCCTGGGCGGGCGCAGCCTCGCCGAGCACGCCGAGGCCATCGCCGCACCGCTTGCCGCGGGCGACCTGGCGCAGGCGCGCGAACGCGTGGGCTGGATCGTGAGCCGCGACACCGCCGCGCTCGACGCCGCCGGGGTCGCCCGCGCCGGCACCGAATCGGTGCTGGAAAACGGCAACGACGCAGTGTTCGGCGCGCTCTTCTGGTTTCTCGTTGCCGGCGGCTGCGGCGCGCTGCTGTTCCGCCTCGCGAACACGCTGGACGCCATGTGGGGCTACCGCACGCCACGCTACCTGCGCTTCGGCTGGGCGGCGGCGCGCATCGACGACGTGCTGAACGCGCTGCCCGCGCGCCTGACGGCGCTCACCTACGCGTGGCTGGGTCGCACCCGGCTTGCGCTGGCGTGCTGGCGCCGCCAGGCGCCGGCGTGGGACAGCCCCAACGCCGGGCCGGTGATGGCTGCCGGCGCCGGCGCGCTGGGTGTGTCGCTGGGTGGCGCCGCCCTCTATCACGGACACGTCGAGCAACGGCCACCGCTGGGCGAAGGCGCGGTGCCGGATGCCGCCTCGATCCGCGCCGCGGTGCGTCTCGTCCGCCACGGGGTGCTGCTGTGGCTGGGAGCGGCAATGCTGCTGGCGCTGGCCGCACCCGCCCTCATCGCCTGGCTCGCGGGAAGCACCGGTGCTTGAGCACGGCGGTCGCTTGCGCCGCGCCGCAGCCCGCCATGGCATTCCGCTGGCCGACTGGCTCGACCTGTCCACCGGCATCAACCCGGTTGCCTACCCGGTTCCGCCTGTTTCCGCTGAGGTGTGGCAGCGCCTGCCGGAAGAGGACGACGGCCTGCAGGAAATCGCCGCCGCCTATTTCGGCACGCACGAACTGCTGCCCGTCGCCGGCTCGCAGGCAGCAATCCAGGCCCTGCCTGCGCTGCTGCCCGGCGCACGCGTCAGCCTGCTCGCACCCAGCTACGCGGAACACGCACACGCCTGGCGCGGTCGCGCGGTGCACCAGTGCGACGCCGCCGAACTCGACGCTGCGGTGGATCGCAGCGACGTGGTCGTGCTCGTCAATCCCAACAATCCCAGCGGCGTGCACTTCGCCCGCGACAGCCTGCTCGAATGGCACACGCGCCTGGCGCGGCGCGGCGGCTGGCTGATCGTGGATGAGGCCTTCAGCGATGCCGAGCCGGGCGCAAGCCTCGCGGCGCAGGCAGGCCTCCCCGGCCTCGTGGTGCTGCGCTCGCTGGGAAAGTTCTTCGGCCTTGCCGGCGCGCGCGTCGGATTCGTGCTGGCTCCGGCTGCGCTGCGGCTGCAGCTTGCGGAAGCGCTGGGGCCGTGGGCGATCAGCGGGCCGGGACGCCACGCCGCGCGCCACGCACTGGCCGACTGCGACTGGCAGCAGCGCATGCGGCACAAGCTGGCCGCCGACGGCGCACGGCTGGCCGCCCTGCTACAGGAAGCCGGCCTTGGCAACGCATCCGGGCCGGCGCTCTTCAAATGGTTCGCACACCCGCGGGCTGCAGCGCTGCACGCAGCGCTGGCGCGCCGCGGCATCCTGGTGCGGCTGTTCGACACGCCGGCCAGCCTGCGCCTCGGCCTGCCAGCGGACGAGGCCGGCTGGGCGCGTTTGCGCGCAGGGTTGGGTGCAGCCCTGGATGACATCGCCTGAACCAGGCCACGCGGCCGCCCACACCTGCCCGCGTCAATCGTCGACCTGCTCGTCCAGGTCGCACTGCTGCCAATCTTCTCGCGTCTCCTCCCACCAGGCGCGATCGAACGCCCAGGACAGGGTCGGGAGCAAGGGCGCAAAGTAGGCGACGGCGGCGGAAGTCTCGTCGCTCGCAGCCGCCCGCAACGGCGCCCTGAGCGCACGCAGTCGCTGGTGCAGCGTGGGATGCAGCGGCAGGCTGCCGCCCCCCGCGTCGTAATGTGACAGATCCTCTGCAACCGATTCCCGACGCAGGAAGCCTGCCGCCACGCCCAGCCCCATCTCGCGGTAGGGACGAATGGACGGGCTGGGGAACTGCGTGCTGTGGGCCATCACCGTGGGCCAGTAATCCTGCTCCAGGAAGCGCGCCTTGAGGCCGATCTCGACCAGCGTCTCGCCCAGCAACGACACGCCGACCACTTGCGCAGCGCAGGCATCGGCCTCGAACTCCTCGACTCGCGCCAGCCTCAGCATGTCGCGATAAAAGGGGTTGGCCTGGCGTTCGAGCCAGTCTGCCGCCCACGGAAAGTTCTCGAACGACTCGTCCAGCACGCGCGCCCACCACGCGCGCAGATGTGCCCCCTGCGCGCCCATTCCCGAGCGCTGGCGTGCAAGATGGGCAAACTCATGCGCCAGCACCGCGTCCAGTTGCGCAGGCGACACGCTGTGCGCAAGCGGCAGGCCGATCAACAAATGCGTCTGGATGGGCCCGATCCAGCCCCATGCCGGGCGCTGCAGCACCAGGGCATTCATGTCGCTGCTGATCCAGACATTGCGCACCGGCGCAACGCCGAAACGCTGGGCGACGTCATCGATCACCTGGTAGAAGCCCTCCGCCGCCTGCCGCGGAAGCCGGATGCCGCCAGGCCCGGGCGAGGTATGCAGCACAACGCCGGCGAGGCGCACCGCACACAATGCCATGCTGACGCCGAGCAGGCTCCAGGCGCCCGCATGCGTCGGATCGCCCCTCAGCACGGCCGCCCAGCTATGGGCCATGGCGTGGAAGACGACGACCAGCATGGCCAGCAGCGTGGCCGCCAGGAACACCAGGCCGCTCGCCGAGAGCAGGCCCAGGCGACGCGCAAGGCGGGATCGAAGCTCGAACACTCTTGATTGAGGCGTCACGTCGCCACCACTCCCGCGCAAATCCCTTCAAACTTTCGACAATAAGGGCCCGGCAACAGGCAGCCAACAAGCCCAAGGCGGCAAGTTACCTAAAACAGGCACCCTTGTGAGAACTTCCTGTTTCAATCCGCCTCGCTGCATTTCTTTCGCTGCAGCGCACAAAAGCCGCTAGTCTGCGCTATAGTCGCCCGTGTGCCGCGCTTTTCTGTTGAACGATGCGGCACCTTCCAGAAACAGGGCCCGGCCCCTTTGCGCCCGGGACGACTCTCATGTGCCCGGTTCGGCGCCGTCCTCGGATGGACAGCGCGCCGCCGCAGAATACATTCAATGACTACAGACACGACTTTCGCCAGCCTCGGGCTGGCCGAGCCGCTGCTTCGCGCCATCGCCGAAGCCGGCTACACGCAACCGACCCCGATCCAGGCCCAGGCGATCCCGCAGGTGCTCGCGGGCGGCGACCTGCTCGCCGCGGCGCAGACCGGCACCGGCAAGACCGCCGGCTTCACCCTGCCGGTGCTGCACATGCTGGCCGCCACCCATGCCCACCCGCATCCGCCCGGACGGCCACGCTGCCTGATCCTGACGCCGACGCGCGAGCTCGCCGCGCAGGTCGAGGAGTCGGTGCAGATCTACGGCAAGCACGTGCCGCTCACGTCGCTGGTGATGTTCGGCGGCGTCAATATCAACCCGCAGATCGCCGCGCTGAAGAAGCGCGTCGACATCCTGGTCGCCACGCCTGGCCGCCTGCTCGATCACGTCGGCCAGAAGACGCTCGACCTGTCCGGCGTCGAGATCCTGGTGCTCGATGAAGCCGACCGCATGCTCGACATGGGCTTCATCCGCGATATCCGCAAGGTGCTCGCGCTGCTGCCGAAGAAACGCCAGAACCTGCTGTTCTCCGCTACCTTCTCGGACGAGATCCGCGAGCTGGCCGGCGGCCTGCTGCACCAGCCGCGCACGGTGGAAGTTGCGCCGCGCAACACCACCGCGGAACGCGTGGAGCAGTCGGTGTACCTGATCGGCCAGAAGCAGAAGCGCGAACTGCTCGCGCACCTGATCAAGAAGCACCAGTGGTTCCAGGCGCTGGTGTTTACGCGCACCAAGCACGGCGCCAACAAGCTCGCCGAATACCTCAGCAAGCACGACATCCCCGCAGCGGCCATCCATGGCAACAAGAGCCAGGCGGCGCGCACGCGTGCGCTGAGCGAATTCAAGGACGGCTCGCTGCCGGTGCTGGTCGCCACCGACATCGCCGCGCGCGGCCTGGATATCGACCAGTTGCCGCAAGTGGTGAACTTCGAGCTGCCCAACGTACCGGAAGACTACGTCCACCGCATCGGCCGCACCGGCCGAGCCGGTGCCGACGGCAACGCGATCTCGCTCGTCGATGCGGAAGAAGCCAAGCTGCTGGCCGCGATCGAACGCCTGATCAAGCGTCGCATCACGCGCGCCACTGCCGACGATTTCGTGCCCAGCGCGGGCGCGGAAGCGGCGCACGACGCCGACCACCAGCGCGAACCGCTGCCGCGCCGCGGCGGCCAGCCGCGCCGCGCCGACGGCAATGGCCGCAACGAACGCGCCGGTGCTGCGAAGGCGCCGTCGCCCTCGCGCCCGGGCAAGCGCCCGCAGGGCAGTCCGCAGCGCGAAGTCGATGGCAACCGCGCCCCGCGCAACGCCACCCGCCCGGAAGCCGACGGCAACCGCATGCCGTCACCTCGTCCCGACGTCGACGGCAATCGCGCCACGCCGCCGCGGCGCAACGACGCCGGCGGCAAACGCAGCGACCAGGCAGCGGCCCATGGCGAGCGTCAGGGCCAGAACCGCCGGCCTGCGCAGCGTCCCGCACTGTTCGCGCCGCGCGGCAACGGCAACCGCTGACGCGCTGCCGTCGCCGCGCAGCCCTGCGGCGACCGGCACAATCCGTTCACAGGCCAGCCGGTGCGGTGGCCTTTTTCTTGTCCCGCCTGCCGCGCCGCCTCATCCATACGCACCAGTATGGAAAAACCGTATAATCACATGGTTCGCAACATAAAAGAGACCACAGGAGCGGGAGAGGATGATGTCGAACGTGCAAGCCCAGTACACCCAGAAACGCATGACCGCCGCGGACGGCGTGGCCATGATCCACGACGGCGAGACCGTCGTCGTCCCCACCGGGGTCGGTGAACCGCCCGCGCTGCTGCATGCGCTGTCGGACCGCCGCCACAGCCTGCGCGACGTGGTGGTGAGCCAGATCCTGCCACTGCGCAAGTATGGCTACCTGGACGAGGAAACGCGCCACAACGTCCGCCACGACGCCTATTTCTACGGCGGTGCGACGCGCCCCGGCGGCCAGGCCGGCTGGATCGACTTCCTGCCGGCCTACTTCTCCGAGCTGCCGATGCTGATCGACCGCGGCCTGAGCCCGGCCGACGTCGTGGTGTCGATGGCTTCGCCGATGGACGAGCACGGCTACTTCTCGCTGTCGCTGGCACCCGACTACACCATGGCGGCGGTGCGCCGTGCGCGCGTGATCCTGCTCGAGGTCAACCCCAACGTGCCCTTCGCCTACGGCGACTGCCACGTGCACATCTCCCAGGTGAGCGGCCTGGTGGAAAGCGACGAGCCGCTGTTCGAAGTCGGCCTGCCGAAGATCGGCCCGGTGCAGGAAGCGATCGGCAAGTACGTGGCCGACCTCATCGACGACGGCTCGACCCTGCAGATCGGCTATGGCGGCATTCCCGACGCGGTGGTGATGCAGTTGCAGCACAAGCGCGACCTCGGCATCCACACCGAAATGATCGGCGATGGCATCCTGTCGCTGATCGACAGCGGCGCGGTCACCAACCGCAAGAAGACCTTCATGCCGGGCAAGACGGTGGCGACCTTCGCGCTCGGTTCGCACAAGCTCTACCGCCACCTCGACCGCAACCTGGCGCTGGAGATGCATCCGGTCGATTTCACCAACGATCCGTACATCGCCGCGCGCAACGACAAGCTGTGCGCGATCAACGCCACGCTGCAGATCGACCTGCTCGGCCAGTGCGGCTCCGAAAGCCTGGGCCATCTCCCCTATTCCGGCACCGGCGGCCAGGTCGACTTCGTGCGCGCCGCCAACCGTTCCAACGGCGGCAAGGCCTTCATCGTGCTGCCTTCCACCGCGAAGAACGACAGCGTGTCGCGCATCGCGCCGGTGCTGTCGCCGGGTACGCACGTGACCACGAGCAAGAACGACATCAACTATGTCGTCACCGAGTTCGGCGTCGCCCAGCTGCGCGGCAAGACCGCCAAGCAGCGCGCCGAGGCGCTGATCGGCATCGCCCACCCGGATTTTCGTGGTGAGCTGCGCGACGCGGCGAAGAAGATGAACCTGCTCTGAGCCCGGCAAAGGCGATGGCAACGCGGCGCACGCCGCGTTGCGCGCCGGTCACAGGATGACGGTGATTTCCTCGCGCCGCACCAGCTCGGTGCTGAAGGCTTCCGCATCCAGCGCCAGCGCATCGCGCGCCGACAGCAGGCCCACCGGCCGGCCGGCGCGATCCACCACCGGTACGTGACGGAAGCCCCCGTCGTACATCATGTGCAGCGCGTGACCGAAGGGCTTGTCGTCGCTGATCGTCTGCGGCTTGTGCGTCAACACGTCACCGACCGGCGTCGCATCCGGGTCCAGGCCGGCGGCCAGAACCCGGAAGGTGGCGTCGCGCTCGGTGAAGATGCCGGTGAGCACGCCATGCTCGGTGACCAGCGCCGCGCTCTGCCGGCGCTCCTTCATGAGCTGGGTGACGGCACGGACCGACAGGTCGATCGGCACGCAGACGAAGGGCTGGTCGGCGATGACTTGGTGAATCGGACGGCTGGGCATGGTCTGTCTCCTGGTGGTCGTCGTATGGCGTGCGAAAAGCCCGTCCCGTCTCGCGACGGGATGGGAATCGTCAAGCTTCAACCGTGCCAGCACGCGACCATCCGCCCAAAAACCGCGGGCGCGCCTCTCAAGCGATTGTTTAGAAAAAGTTTTATCAGGGAAGACCGAGGTCGCCGCGGCCGCGTACGTGGCGCCCCTGAGCCCTGTCCCATGCCCCGCCTGCGTGCATCGCAGCAGTTTTCGCACAGCCTTGGTGCGGGGCGCGCACCTGCGCCGCCGCCTCGCCGGGTGGACTAGGCGACCGCCAGGCCCATCGCCTCGCCCATGCGGATGGCGCGCGCCGGCGCCCATTCCGGGTTGAAGCGCACGCGGCCTTTCGGGAACAGCATCACCACCGTCGAGCCGAGCAGGAAGCGCCCCATCTCGTCGCCCTGCTTCAGCACGACTTCGCCATCCTCGTACAGCCAGTCGCGCACCGTCGCCGTGCGCGGCGGATTGACCACGCCGTGCCACACGGTGGCCATGCTGCCGACGATGGTGGCACCCACCAGCACCAGCACGAAAGGCCCGTCATCCGACTCGAACACGCACACCACACGTTCGTTGCGCGCGAAAAGGCCCGGCACGCCGCGCGCGGTGGTCGGGTTCACCGAGAACAGCTCGCCCGGCACGTAGATCATGCGTCGCAGGCGGCCCGCGCAGGGCATGTGGATACGGTGGTAGTCGCGCGGGCTCAGGTACAGCGTGGCGAAGGCGCCATCCTCGAAGCGCGCCGCCAGCGCGGCATCGCCTCCCACCAGCGCGGTGGTGGAGTAGCGGTGGCCCTTGGCCTGGAAGATCTGGTCGCGCTCGATCGCACCGAACTGGCTGATGGCGCCGTCGACCGGGCACACCAGCGGCACCTGCGCCAGCGGCCGTGCGCCCCCGCGCAGCGGCCGGGTGAAGAACTCGTTGAAGGTCGGGTAGCTGGCGATGTCGGGGTTGGCAGCCTCGTCCATGTTCACGCCGTAGCGCGCGACGAACCAGCGGATCACCGCCGTCGTCAGGCCGCCGGCACGGGCGCCGGCGAGCTTGCCGGCAAGGACGGTCAGGGCCTGCTTGGGAAGCAGGTATTGCGGCAGCACGGCGAGGCGATCGGACACGTTGAAACCCGGAAGACGGCAGGAGGCTGCGGATTATAGCGGCAGCGATCAGCACACTGCCGCTGGCGGATTTGCGAAATCCGGCCTTTCCCATTGCACCGGGCCCGGGAGCAGGCGCACCATCGCACCCCCAACACATTCCTGCACATCTTTTCATTTCGTCGTGGCATCCCAACCTCGAAGCAGCGGAAGCGTGGCGCGCCTGCTGCGTCTGACCCGTCTGCGTCTTCTTTTCTGGCTGCGCGGCTTCCGCCCCGCCCCGCTCAATGCCAGCCGCCGCGAGCGCTTGCTGGGCTGCATCGGTGCCCTGCTCGGGTTGCTGATGACCGAATCGCTCAGCCATCTCGCGCTGGGCGAGTCCAATCCCTGGTTCGTCGCGCCGATGGGCGCCTCGGCGGTGCTGCTGTTCGCCGTCCCGGCAAGCCCGCTGGCGCAGCCCTGGTCCATCATCGGCGGCAACTTCGTGTCGGCGCTGATCGGCATCGGCTGCGCACACTGGCTGGGGCACTCCGGCGCCGTCGGGGCGATCGCAGTGGCGCTGGCGATCGGCGTGATGTTCCAGTTGCGCTGCCTGCATCCGCCGGGCGGCGCGGTAGCGCTCACCAGCGTGCTGGGCGGACCGGCGATCGACGCCATGGGCTACAACTTCGCGCTGTGGCCGGTGGCGGTGAATTCAGCCTGCATGCTGCTGACCGCGCTCGCCTTCAACAACCTGTCGCGCCGCCGCTATCCGCACCGGCCACCGCTGCCCACGCCGCAGTCTCACGGCACCACGGACCGGCCGCCGAGCGAGCGCATCGGCATCACGCATGAGGATTTCGACGCGGTGCTAAAGGAGCACAGCGAACAGCTCGACGTCACCGTCGAAGATCTGGAGGAGTTGGTGTACGCCGTCGAGCGACGAGCCTACCGCCGCCACTTCGGTGAGATCCGCTGTGGCGACATGATGTCGCGCGACCTGCTCACGGTGACGCCCAAGCTGCCGCTGGGCGACGCCTGGGAACTGCTGGTGAGCCACAGCATCAAGGCGCTGCCGGTGGTGGAGGGCGGGCGGCGCCTGGTCGGCATCCTGTCGCTGCACGACTTTCTCGTGTCGCGCGCCACCCCCAGCGCGGCCCAAGGCGAACACGTGGATGCGCATCCGCAGGTCGTCGCCGACCTGATGTCCACCGACGTCGTCACCGTGCGGCCGGAACAAGCGATCGTCGATACCGTGCCCCTGTTCTCTGACGCCGGCCTGCACCATCTGCCGGTGGTGAACGCCGCGCAGGAAGTCGTCGGCATGCTGACCCAGTCCGACCTCGTCGCCGCGCTGTTCCGCGCCGGCCTGGAGCAGGCTGCGCCGCACGAGCCCGCGACGCGGGCGGGCTGAATCGGCGGCGGGCCCTCAGCGCTTCGCGCGCTCGGGATGCACGCCCGAGCATCCTGCGTGCGGCACCGGCGCGCCGCCTTCGCGCGGTTCGGCGGCAAACCACGCCAGCCGCGGGTACAGGCTGACGACATCGCCCACCACGGTCAGCGCCGGCGGCCGCACGCCTCGTTCGCGCACCCGCGCGTCGAGGGTGGCGAGATCCGCCGCGACCACCCGCTGGGCGAATGTGGTGCCGCGCTCGATGACCGCCGCCGGCGTCGCGGCCGGCAGGCCGTGGGCGACAAGCTGCGCACAGATCTCGTCCAGGCGCGAAATGCCCATGTAGATCACCAGCGTCTGGCCACGGCGGGCCAGCATCGGCCAGTCGAGATCGAGCCGGCCGTCCTTCAGGAAACCGGTGGTGAACACCACCGATTGCGCGTGGTCGCGGTGGGTCAGCGGAATGCCGGCGTAGGCGGCGATGCCCGAGGCTGCGGTGACGCCCGGCACCACTTCGACGGTGATGCCGGCTTCGACGAGGGTTTCCATTTCCTCGCCGCCGCGGCCGAAGATGAAGGGGTCGCCGCCCTTCAACCGCACCACCCGCTTGCCGGCGCTGGCGAGCCGCACCAGCAGGGCATTGATCTCGTCCTGCGGCAGGGTGTGGTCGGAGGCCTTCTTGCCGACATAGATGCGCTCCGCGCCGGCCGGCGCGAGCTCGATGATGTCCGGCGCGACGAGGTTGTCGTACACCACCACGTCCGCGCCGCCGACGAGCCGCGCACCACGCAGCGTGAAGAGTTCCGGATCGCCGGGACCGGCGCCCACCAGATACACATGGCCGGGCAGCGGGCCGGGACGGCAGCGGGGGAGTTCGGGCAGGGGCATGGTGGCGATGGCTGAATGGATCTGCGCTTCAAGTGTGGCAGGCCGGGCGCCGGGCGTGCAAGGCGAGCCGCATGCGCACATCGCGTAAAATGCGCGCTTTCGAATTCCGCACGGCGCCTCGCGCCGGCGCATGCCCTCCCGCCATGACACGCCGCCCCCGCGTTCGCGCGCTGCTCGCCCTGCTCACCGCTCTGCCTGCCACGTTCGCGCATGCGGCGGTGGATCTCACCGACGACGCCGGCCACCAGCTGCATCTGGAGCGCCCGGCACAGCGCATCGTCAGCCTCGCGCCACACGTCACCGAGCTGCTGTTCGCCGCGGGCGCGGGGAGCAAGGTGGTCGGTGTGGTGCAGCACAGCGACTATCCGCCGGAAGCCACCCGCCTGCCGCAGGTCGGCAGCCACACCCGGGTCGATCTCGAAGCGGTGGCGGCGCTCAAGCCGGACCTGGTGATCGCGTGGAAGAGCGGCAACCGCGACACCCAGCTCGATCGTTTCAGCGCGCTCGGCATTCCGGTGTATGTGAATGAGCCGCGCAGCCTGGAGGCCGTGGCCCAGAGCCTGGAGCAGTTCGGTCGCCTCGCCGGCACCGAGGCGGCGGCCAGCGCCGCAGCCGCCGGCTTTCGCCAGCGCCAGGCGGCGCTTGCCGCGCGCTACCGCGAGCGGCCGCCAGTGCGGCTCTTCTACCAGATCTGGAATTCGCCGCTGATGACGATCAACGACGAGCAGGTGATTTCCGACGCCATCCGCCTGTGCGGCGGCGTGAACGTGTTCGGCGGCCTGAAGCAGCTCGCGCCGCGCATCAGCACCGAGGCCGTGCTCGCCGCCAACCCCGAGGCGATCATCGCCAGCGGCATGGCCGACTCCCGCCCCGAATGGCTGGATCAGTGGAAGCGCTGGCCCCAACTGGCGGCGAATGCGGGCGGCAACCTGTTCTTCATCCCGCCCGACCTGATCCAGCGCCACACCCCACGCCTGCTCGACGGCGCCGAGCGCCTGTGCGGCCAGCTCGAGGAAGTGCGCGCGAAACGCGGCGCTATCCCCGCGCGCTGAGCGGCGACAGCAGCGCCGCGACCGCGGCCGGATTCGACGGAAAGTAGAAATGCACATAGGAGGCCGTCAGCCGGCCGACGCGATGGATCGCCTCGCCCTCCCCGCCACCCGGCGTCTGCGCACGCAATAGCGGCTGCAGCGGCGTCTCGCTCTGCGAATAGTGGAAGGTATGGCCGGTCAGGCGGCCTTCCGGCAGTTCGGCCACCTGCAGGCCGAGCGCGGCCAGGCGCTTCTGCATCACCGCGCGGCCCGGCAGCAGGCCGCCGAAGGCGTGCTCCATGCCGGCCTTGTCCACCACCGTGTCGAACAGGCTCATCATGCCGCCGCACTCGGCCAGCACCGGCTTGCCGGCGTCGACGTGCGCCCGCAGGCCGCGCCAGAAGGCGGTGTTGGCCGCCAGCGGCTCGCCATGCAGCTCGGGATAACCGCCCGGCAGCCACGCCGCATCGCAGTCGGGCAAGGCATCGCCTGCCAGCGGCGAAAAGAAGGCGAGCGCGGCGCCGAGCTCGCGCAGCGTGTCGAGGTTCGCCGGATAGATGAAGCCGTAGGCGGCGTCGCGCGCGATGGCGATGGTTCGGCCAGCGAGCATCGGCGGCACCGCATCACGAGCCACGGCAGGAAATTCGACCGCGGGTGGCAGTTCGGCGGCGCCGGTGGCGGCCAGGCTGTCGGCGAGGCGGTCCAGCCGCGCCTCCAGGTCGTGGATTTCGGCCGCCTGCAGCAGGCCGAGGTGGCGCTCGGGCAGCGCCGCCTCGGTGTCGCGCATCACTGCGCCGAACCAGCGCATGCCGGCAGGCAGCGCGTCGCGCAGCATGTCGGCGTGGCGTGGGGTGCCGACGTGGTTGGCGAGCACGCCGGCGAACGGCAGGCCGGGACGGAAGCTCGCCAGGCCGTGCGCGATCGCGCCGAAGGTCTGCGCCATCGCACGCGCGTCGATCACCGCCATCACCGGGATGCCGAAGCGGCAGGCGATGTCGGCGCCCGACGGATTCCCGTCGTAGAGGCCCATCACGCCTTCGACCAGGATCAGGTCCGCCTTGGTCGCCGCGGCGTGCAGCCGGCGCGCAATGTCGGCCTCGCCGCACATGCCCAGATCGACGTTGAACACTGGCGCGCCGCTGGCCACCGCGTGGATCTGCGGATCGAGGAAGTCCGGTCCGCACTTGAACACCCGCACCCTGCGCCCCAGCCGGCTGTGCAGGCGCGCCAGCGCGGCGGTGACGGTGGTCTTGCCCTGGCCGGAAGCGGGCGCGGCGACGAACAGCGCCGGGCAGCGGGCAAAGGCATCGCTCATCGGCTCACCACTCCAGCCCGGGCATCGCCTTCACCCCGGCGGCGAAGGCGTGCTTCACCACGGTCATGTCGGTCACCGTATCGGCGGCCTCGACCAGTTCGGCCGGCGCCGCGCGGCCGGTGACGACCACATGCTGCATCGGCGGGCGGGCGCGCAGGTCGGCGATCACCGTGTTCACATCCAGGTAGCGGTACTTCAGGGCGATGTTCAGCTCATCCAGCACCACCAGGCCGATCGCCGGGTCGCGCAGCAGGCCGCGCGCCACCTCCCAGGCCGCCTCGGCAGTGGCGACGTCGCGCGCGCGGTCCTGCGTTTCCCAGGTGAAGCCTTCGCCGCTCACATGCCAGGCGACGCCGGGCTGCCTGCGGTAGAAGGCCTCCTCGCCGGTGTCGGAGCGGCCCTTGATGAACTGCACCACGCCCACCTGCATGCCATGGCCGAGCGCGCGCGCGACCAGGCCGAAGCCGGCCGAGGACTTGCCCTTGCCGTTGCCGGTGTTGACCAGCAGCACCCCGCGCTCGACCTGCGCGGCGGCGATCTTCTCGTCCACCACCGCCTTCTTGCGCGCCATGCGTTCATTGTGGCGGGCGTCCCTGCCCTCGTCGGCGATCTGCTTCTGTTCGCTCATCGTGTTCTCTAATCCGGTATGAAGGTCGCGCGGCCATCGACCTCGAAGCGCCGCAGCGGATGGCCAAAGGCATGCGACAGCAGCTCGGGCTGCAGCACGCTGTCGCGATCGCCGGCACGCACGCCGCCACGGCCGTCGAGCAGGATGACGTGATCGGCATAGCGCGCGGCGAGGTTGATGTCATGCAGCACCATCACCACGCCACGGCCGCCGCCCGGCCGCGTGGCGTCATCGCGCACCAGGCGCCGGAAAAGGTCCAGGGTGGCGATCTGATGATGCAGGTCGAGATGGTTCAGCGGCTCGTCGAGCAGGAACAGGCGCGGCGCCTGCGCCAGCAAGGCGGCGATCGACACGCGCTGGCGCTCGCCGCCCGACAGCGTGAGCACGTCGCGGCCGGCGAAATCGGGCAGGCCGACGGCGGCCAGCGCCTCGCGCGCGATGCGTTCGTCCTGCGGCCCTTCCCAGCCCCAGCGGCCGAGGTGCGGATGGCGGCCGATCAGCACCGTCTCCAGCACCGAGGCGGCGAAATGGTCCGGCTGCTGCTGCACCAGCAGGCCACGAAAACGCGCCGCCTCCAGCGCCGGCCACGCGGCGTAGGGCTGGCCGCCGATCCGCACCTGACCGACGGACGGTTCGCGCAGGCCGGCCAGCGTGTGCAGCAGCGTGGTCTTGCCGGCGCCGTTTGGGCCGAGCAGGGCAAGGCACTCGCCCGCCGCCAGCTTGAGGCTGAACTCGCAGCACAGCCAGCGCTCGCCCGCCTGCAGCGCCAGGCCTTCGGCCTCGAGCAGCGGCGCGTCGGCCGCAGTCGCGGCGCTCATCGCGGATGCCGCGCCAGCAGGAACAGGAACACCGGCACGCCGATCAGCGCCGTCAGCACGCCGACCGGCAACTGCTGCGGCGCCATCACGGTGCGCGCCGCGGTGTCGGCCAGCAGCAGCAGCGTCCCGCCGGCCAGCGCCGCAGCCGGCAGCAGCACGCGCTGGTCGTTGCCGATCGCCAGGCGCACCAGGTGCGGCACGATGAGGCCGACGAAGCCGACCGACCCGACCAGCGTCACTGCCGAGGCAGTGAGCAGCGATGCGAGCACGTACAGCGCGACACGCAGCCGGGTCACGTTCACGCCCAGCGCGCGCGCGTTGAGTTCGCCGCGCGCCAGCACGTTGAGGTCGCGCGCGAACGGCAGCACCACGGCGAGCCCCAGCGCCAGCACCGCCAGCGCCGGCCACGGCCGCGCCGCCCCGCTGGCGTCGCCCATCAGCCAGAACAGCATCGACAACACCCGCGTGTCGGTGGCGAGCGCCAGCATCATCGACACCGCCGCGCCGCAGCCGGCGGCGACGATGACACCGGTCAGCAACAGCCGCGTCTGCGTCCAGCTTCCGTCGCCATGCGCCAGGCCGAACACCAGCAGCATCGCCGACAGCGCGCCGGCAAAGGCCGCGGCGTCGACCCAGAACACCGCTGCGCCGAGCGAGATTGCCCCCAGGGCGCCGACCGCCGCGCCACCCGAGATGCCGAGGATGTAGGGATCGGCGAGCGGATTGCGCAGCAGCACCTGCATCAGCGCCCCGGCAGTGGCGAGCAGCCCGCCGCACACGAAGGCCGATACCGCGCGCGGCAGGCGCAGCTCGCGCACCACCGCGGCCGCCGTGCCCTCCCCATTGCCACCCAGCGCGGCGAGCGCATCGCCCAGCGTCACCGGCAGGTCGCCCGCCGCCAGCGCCCACAGGAAGGCGCCCGCCGCGAGCAGCAGCAGCGCGATCAGCACGCCCGGGCGGCGCCCGGCCGGCCTCCTCATGCTCGCTCCGTGGTGCAGGACGACGGCCGGCATGGCAGCTCAGCGCGGCGCGTAGCGCACGGCGACGAAGGCGGTCGCACCGGGCGTGGCATAGCCGCGCACCAGTTCGTACTCCTTGTCGAGCAGGTTGTTGAAGCGGGCCTCGATCCGCCAGTCGCGCGCCGGTACGTAATTAACATAGGCATTGAGCAGGCCATATCCTCCCATCCGGTCGGCTGCGGTGTTCGGCACCACATCATAGCGCCCGCCCTGGGCGACCAGTTCCGCACCGAGGATCCAGCTTCCGAGCTCACGCTCCACCGCCAGCGAGGCGGCACGGCTGGCGCGGCGGGCGAGGCGCTCGCCAGTGTCGGCATCGCGCGCGTCGAGGAAATCGACGCTGCCGCGCACGCGATAACCGCCCCACGCTGCCGTCGCGCCCAGCTCCACGCCCTCGAGGCGCGCATCGCTGACGTTGCCCGCCATGCGGGTGCGCGGCTTCACACCCGGCAGCAGCGCCCACTCGATCAGGTTCCGGATGCGGTTGTTGAAGTAGGTCGCCCGCGCGCTGTAGCGCCCCGACTCCCACACCACGCCCAGTTCGCGGTTCAACGCCTCCTCCGGCTTCAGGTCGGGATTGCCGGCGTTGCAGCCGGAACTGGTGCAACTGCGCGGGTAATACAGGTCGTTGAAGGTGGGCGCCCTGAACGCGGTGCCGATGCTGCCCTGCACCCGCCACTCGGGCAGGAACTGGTAGCCATAGGCGAGGTTGCCGGTCGTGCGGCCGCCGAACTGCGAGTTGTCGTCATGGCGGGCGTTGAGCTGCACGTGATGGCGGCCGAACTGTCCTCCCCAGCCCAGCAGCGCCGAATTGACGATGCGCTTGTCTTCGGCGTAGGCGGTGGAGGTGTCGACCTCCTGCTCCAGGTGCTCGTAGGCGGCGAGCAGGGAGCCGCCCGCGAGCGCCACGTCGTGCTGCCAGGACAACAGCCGCTGCACCGTCCCGAACTCGGAACTCGACGTTGCGCTGCTGCGGGTGAAGGCGCGCTCGGTGCTGTAGCCGAGGCGCAGCGTGCTCGTCCAGCCCGCACCGAGCTGGTTGCGCAGGTGCGCCGTCGCGCTTTCGGTGCGCTTGTCGAGGTAGGAATCGAACGCCTTGCCGGCGTCGTAGTCGCTCTGCGCATCCGCGCGGAGCAGCGAGATGCCGACTTCGTCCTGCTCACGCAAGCCGAGCGAAACCGACGCACTCTGGTAGTCGTTGCGAAAGCCATCGCGGTCGGGGTCGGTGCCGGCGCGCGAAGCGGGCTTCGCATTGATGCCCTCGGTGCGCTCGTGGCCGGCGACGAGGCTGTAGCGCAGGCGCTCCACGCCGCCGCTCAGCGAGGCGCTCAGCGCGCGCGTGGCGTCGCTGCCGAAGCCGACACGCAGCGAGGGCTGCACGCCCGGCTCGCCCTTGCGGGTGAAGATCTGGATCACGCCACCGATCGCATCCGAGCCGTACAGCGCGCTCGCCGGACCGCGCAGGATCTCGATGCGCTCGACCGCCTCGAGCGGAATCACTTCCAGCGCGGCGTCGCCGCGCGTCGCCGAACCGACGCGCATGCCATCGATCAGCAGCAGGGTGTGGCCGGATTCCGCGCCACGGATGAAGACCTTGGCGGTCGATCCGGCACCGCCATTGGTCGTCACCTGGATGCCGGCGCGTGCCGCCAGCAGCTCGACCAGGCTGGAATGCCCGGCGCGCTCGATCTCGGCGCGGTCGATCACCTCGAGGCTGGCCAGCGTCTCGCCCGAGCGCTCGGCCTGGCGCGTGGCGGTCACCACGACCGCGCCCAGCACCTGTCCTCCGTCCGCCCAGGCGGCCGCGGAAGCCGCGCAGGCGCACGCCGCGGCGGCTGCCGCAGAAGAAAACGTCCTCATGACTGTCTCTCCGGCCGCGCTCAGAAGGAGACGCGCGCGCCCAGCTTCCAGGTACGGGCGAAGTCGACCGGGTAGATCACCACCGGCGGCCGGAACTGGCTCTCGACCCACACCCCGTTCTGGTGCTCGAACAGGTTGCTTACCGCGCCGTAGAGCTCAACGTCCTTCGTCAGCCTGTGGCGATAGGCGAGGTCGGTGGAGTGGTATTCGCGCTGCCGCGGGGCGTTGTTGTCGAAGTCGCCCTCGGCCCACGCCCGGCTGCGCCAGGTGTGCGAAAGGTTGAACGTGCCGGCATCGCTGACCTTCCAGGTAAGGCCGGCAACCAGGTTGTGCCGCGGTGCGGTGGGCAGTTCCTTGCCATTCAGGCTCGTGCCGCCATCGTTCTCGCGGTCGATCATCGCCCGCGTCCATGCGTAGTTCAGCAAACCGGCCAGCACCGGCGTGATCTGCCACGCATCCTGGACCTCGACGCCGTATTTGTGCGAGCGGTCCAGGTTGGTGTTGTTGTAGGTGTAGGGATCGAAGTAGATCTCGTCCTTCAGGCGCGCATGGAAGACCGAAACCTTCAGGCGGTTGCGCGGCAGCACGTGATTGACACCCAGCGTCACCGTCTTCGCGTGCGCCGGCTGGATGAAGGCATTGAAGCCGGTGCGCACGCAACTGTAGTTGACGTCGAATTGGCTGCAGGTGAAGAAGCGGTCGATGTCGGGCGCCTGGAAGGCGTCGTTGTAGTTGCCGAACACCGACAGCGCCGGATCGAGCCGGTAGTTGAAGCCGACGTCCCACGCAGTGAGGCGGGCGTCGTCCTTCAGCTTGCTGCCGCCATCGGCGCGATATTCGTAGTCCACCCGCTCGCGCCGCGCACCGGCGGACAGCGTCAGCGCGTCGAGCGCATACTGCGCCTGCACGAACCAGCCGAGGTTGCGCTTCCAGGTCTTGTTGTCCCCGCCCTTGCGCACGCCGTCGAAACCCTGCACGCCGGCGGTGGCCGACAGGCGATCGCCCAAGTACTGCAATGCCAGCTCGTCGGACTTATAGGTGTAGTCCGCCTGACTCGCCCAGGCGCCGAGGAATTTCGAAGTCTTGTCCTCGGTGCCATGGCGCGCCGACAGCTTCCATGCATCGGCGAAGCGGAAATCGGCGCCGACGTTCCAGTAGTCATTGTCGAAACGCTGGTGGGTGTAGATGCGGCCGTCGTTCTGTGCCGGATCGTCACGGAATTGCGCCACGCTCAGCGCTCCCGGGTAACGCGTGTCGATGCGGGTCTGACCCGCGTCGGCAGTGAGCTCGAGCCCATCGGCCGGCTTCACGCTGGCGGCCACGCGCCAGGTGTCCGACTTCGACTCGTCACGATGGCCGGAGGGGTCCCTGTCGGAGAAGCCGTCGGATTGCCCATGGTCGACCGTCGCCGACAGCGTGAACTTGTCGCGCACCACGCCCGCTGCAACCGTGCCGCCCAGCGCGCCCTGGCTGCCGCCGAAGGCCTCGACACTGACGCCGTCGCGCGGCCTGGTGTAGATCTGGATGGACCCTGCGGTGGCACCATCGCCGTACAGCACCGAACCACTGCCCTTGGTGATCTCGATGCGATCGATGTCGGCCAGCGCGATGCTGCCCAGCAGTTGCGGCATCATGTCGATGTTGTTGAGGCGGCGGCCATCGACCGAGATCACGACGTTCTGATGGCCATCGGTCAGACCATAGCCGCGCATGTTGATGCTGGGCGTGAAGCGGTTGCCGAAATTGGGCGCGACCTGGATCGACGTCTGGCGCGCGAGGTAATCGACCAGCGTGGTAGCGCCGGAACGCTCGATGTCCTTGCGCGTGTGCACCTCGGATGCGTAGGTGGCAGCGACGTCGGGCATGTCGATGCGGGTGGCCGACACGATGACCGGCTCGAAGACGTGTTCGCCGTCGGCGAGCGCCGAGGCTACGGGAAAGGCGGCACAGATCGCGGCTGCCGCAGCCGAAAGACGGATATTCATGGATGGGAGCTCCCCAGGCCGCAGCCTGCGTCCCCGCAAGTCCACGGCAGCTGCACATGGACGCACCACGACCGGGGCAAGCCCGGGCACCACAGAGCCCGAGCCCGTCGCCGCCACCCCGCGGCACATCCGCCAACACGTCGGGGCCGGTATCCGGGCTCGCGAATTGAGTCGGCGCGGCTTCATCGTGAAACCGTCCGCACACAGCGCGTCGCCTTCCCGGGTCGGGCCCAGTGGCTGCATGACGCGCCTTGCACTCGCTTACCGTTGCGGGGGCAGCACAGGCATTGCGGGACGAGGCTCGAAGCCCGTCGCAGCGCGCACCTGTTTCCCGTTTACCCCTCGGGCGTAGACCGCCGTCGGGCACCTCGAACGCAGCGCCCCTTCCGGGGCAGCGGCGCGGATGATACCTTTTCCGGCTTGATTTTGCAGCGCAATAAAATCCACTTCCCGATGAAGCTCGAACTGATCCTCGGTGGCGCGCGCTCCGGCAAGAGCCGGCTTGCAGAACGGCGCGCCGCCGATTCCGGCCTGCCCGTCACCGTGATCGCCACTGCCGAAGCCGGCGACGAAGAGATGGCCGAGCGCATCCGCCGCCACCAGGCCGACCGCCCCGCGACGTGGAAGACGGTGGAGGCGCCGCGGGCGCTGGCCGCAACGCTGCGCCGGGAATCGACGCCCGGGCGCTGCGTGATCGTCGATTGCCTGACGCTGTGGCTGGCCAACCTGATGGCCGGCGCGGAAGCGCTGCCGCCCGCGGCCAGCGCCGACGCCTTGCCACGCTTCCGCCAGCAGCGCGACGACCTGCTCGCGACCCTGCCCACCCTGCCCGGGCACGTGATCCTCGTCGCCAACGAGGTCGGCCTCGGCCTGGTGCCGGACACCCCGCTCGGCCGCCTGTTCCGTGACGAGGCCGGACGGCTGAACCAGGCGGTGGCGGCGCTGTGCCCGCGGGTGACCTTCGTCGCGGCCGGGCTGCCGCTGGTGATGAAGGGGTAAAGCACGCTGAATCCGGTCAGGCGGTGGGGGATGCGCTCCACGTCCTGCGCAACTCGACCTCGCTTCGCTCGGGACTCGGACAGTGCTCGTCCGCTCCACGCATCCCCCACCGCCTGACCTACCACCTTGCGAGTCCCGGTTACGAGCACGCCGATTCGCAGGAACGCCCCATCGGCCCCATCAAAACCCGCGTGCTACCATCCGCCGCGATCAAAACCGCCCCGTCCGCCATGAAGCCGAATCTCTCCGCCCCCGACACCACCCTCACCGCCGCCCTGCAGCAGAAGATCGACCGCAAGACCAAGCCGCTCGGTGCGCTCGGCCGGCTGGAAGGCCTGGCGCTGCAGATCGGCCTGATCCAGCAGACGCTCACGCCCGAACTGAGCCAGCCGCACATCCTGGTGTTCGCCGGCGATCACGGTGCGGCGCGCGCCGGCGTGTCGGCCTATCCGCAGGACGTGACCTGGCAGATGGTGGAGAACTTCCTCGCCGGCGGCGCGGCAATCAACGTATTCACCCGGCAAATGGACATCGGCCTCACCGTCGTCGATGCCGGCGTGAATCACGACTTCGGCAAGCGCCCCGGCCTCATCAACGCCAAGCTCGGCCCGGGCACCGAAAACTACCTCGAACAGCCGGCGATGAGCGCCGAAGTGCGCGATGCCGCGCTCGCCCGCGGTCGTGAGCTGGCCCACGCGCTGGCTGCCAACGGCTGCAACTGCCTGGGTTTTGGCGAGATGGGCATCGGCAACACCGCTTCGGCTTCACTGCTGACGCACTGCCTGGTGGGTGAAGCCGGCGGTGCCGACCTCGCCACCATCACCGGCCGCGGCACCGGCCTCGACGACGCCGGCCTCGCGCGCAAGCGCACCCTGCTGCAACAGGCGCTGAACCGCGGCGGGCGCTCGTCCGACGCGCTCGCCGCGCTGGCCGAATACGGTGGCTTCGAGATCGCGATGATGGCCGGCGCCATGCTGGGCGCAGCCGAGAACGGCATGGTGCTGCTGATCGACGGCTTCATCGTGACCTCGGCCCTCCTCGTCGCCCACGCCATCGAGCCCGCCGTGCTGCCCTACTGCGTGTTCGCCCACCGCTCGCAGGAGCCCGGCCACCGCGTGCAGCTCGCGCATCTGAGGGTCGAACCGCTGATGGAACTCGATCTGCGCCTGGGCGAAGGCACTGGCGCGGCGCTGGCGTATCCGCTGGTGCAGGCGGCGGTGAATTTCCTCAACGACATGGCGAGCTTCGAATCGGCCGGCGTCAGCGACAAGGGCTGACCGTCAGTAGCCCTGAAACAGAAAATCCAGCGCGCCCGTGATCCGCGCCCGATGCTCGGCGAGCGCGCAGACGCGAGTCTTCAGCAGCCGCAGCGGCACCGCGGCCAGCTTCGGTGTCTCGAGGACACAGGCCACGCCCTCGACGTCGAATACGGGCATGAGGTCCGGCGGCACGCTGGGGACCGCCAGCCGGTCGCGCCGACGCAGCGGGACGACCACCCGGGTGTCGAGCCCGTCGAGCAGATCGGCCTGGACATCGATGAGATAGGGCGTGTCGGCCGAGCCCGGTCCCGCATGGCGATAGACGTCGAACCGGGCCACGTCAGAAGCTTCTCCATTCGGCCAGGGGCAAGCCCTCTGACTCGACGATGCGGTTGTACTCGACGATGAATTCGGCATTTTCGGCCTTCCAGCGCCGCGTCCGCTCGGCCCGCACCAGTTCGCGCAGGAACTCGTCGCACGCTTGCGAAACGTTGATGCCCAGACGCTTGGCCTCAGCCAGCACGTCAGCGGAAAGGCTAAGATTCGTGGCTTTCTTGGCCGATGCAGTATGAGCAATCATTGAGACACCTCGTATCGATGCGCATGCTTTATGCGCAGTATAGCCATTAGACAGACCGACCCTACGCTCAACCTGACTTAACCTCGATGCGCTACCAGCTCGAACTCTTCTTCACCGCCCTCGGCTTCTTCACCCGCGTGCCGGTGCCCGCCTGGGTGCCGTGGTCGACCGAGCGGCTCAACCACTCGGCGCGCTACTTTCCGCTGGTGGGCTGGGTGGTGGGCGCGATCGGCGCAGCCACCTACCTCGCCTGCGTGATGGTCCTGCCGCCGACGCTGGCGGTGCTGCTGTCGATGGCGGTGACGGTGCGCGTCACCGGCGCCTTCCACGAAGACGGCTGGGCCGACGCCTGCGACGGGCTGGGGGGCGGCTGGGACAAGACGCAGGTGCTCACCATCATGAAGGACTCGCGCATCGGCAGCTATGGCACGATCGGCATGGTGCTGATGCTGATGGCGAAGGCCGCGGCGCTGTTCGAACTGGGCGTCGACGAAGAGCTCGACGTGGCGATCGCGCTGCTGGTGGCGCACCCGCTGTCGCGCCTCGCCTCGACCAGCCTGATCCACCTGCTGCCCTATGTGCGCGAGGACGAAACCTCGAAGGCAAAGCCGCTGGCGCGCCGCCTCACCCGCACCGAGCTGGCGATCGCAGCGTTGTGCGGCCTGTTGCCGCTGACCCTGCTGTCACCCGTCGAAGCGCTCGGCGCCACCGTCGCCGCGCTGCTCGTCACCGTGTGGGCCGCGCGCATGTTCCTGCGCCGCCTCGGCGGCTACACCGGCGACCTGCTCGGCGCCACGCAGCAGGTGTCGGAGCTGGCCTGCTACCTCGGGATACTCGCCGCATGGAACTTCACCTGATCCGCCACCCCCGGCCCGACGTCGCGCATGGCGTGTGTTACGGCCAGCACGACGTGGGTCTGGCCGAGCCGGTCGCGGAGTGCGCGGCGCGGCTGCGTCCCCTGCTTCCGACAGAATTCGAGCTTCACGCCAGCCCGCTGCAGCGCGCGCGCCTGCTGGCGGAGGCGCTGGGCGCACCGCGACTGGACGAGCGCCTGAAGGAGATCCACTTCGGCGAGTGGGAAAACCGGCTGTTCGACGACATCGGGAGCGCAATCGACGACTGGGCGGCCGACCCGCTGGGTTTTCGCGCACCGGGGGGCGAATCGGCGCGGGAGATGGCCGCGCGCGCGCTGGCCTGGCTCAACGGGCTGATGCTGAACCGGCCGGAGCGCCCGGTAGTGGTGGTCGCCCACGGCGGCCCGCTGCGCGCCATCGCCGGCCACCTGCTGGGCCTGCCGGCCGAGCGCTGGCTGGGGCTGGATTTCGCATGTGGGCACGTCACGCGCATTGACGTCGAGAACTGGGGGGTGGTGTTGAAGTGGTTCAATCGCTGAAGCGGCGCGCTTCCTCGACACATCGGGAACACGATACGGGGCATCAAGCGACTGCCACGAATCCGGAATGACGAAGGGGGGATGCGCTCCACGTCCTGCGCAACTCGACCTCGCTGCGCTCGGGACTCGAACAGTGCTCGTCCGCTCCACGCATCCCCCCTTCGTCATCCCTGCTGCGTTGCTGGACCCCATGCGTGGAGGCCAACCATGCTGCAACCTCGCCCCGTACGCCAGTCGTGACTGCGCCTGAATAATCGTGTTGATCCGCTAAACTCGCGCCCATGACGCCCCTTCGCAACGCTTCCCGCGCGCCCCTGATGCAATCGCAACCCACCATCCCCGGCTGGCTGTTGCCCGTGGTCGCGCTCGCCTTCACGCTCTACCGCGCCTGGGCGATCCTGCACCTGCACATCGACCCGTATGTGGACGAGGCCTACTACTGGGGCTGGGCGCAGGCGCTGGACTGGGGCTACTACTCCAAACCGCCGCTGATCGCCGGGCTCATCGCGCTGTGCCAGGCGCTGTTCGGCGACAACCTGCTGGCGCTGAAAGCGCCGTCGCTGATCCTGTATCCAGCCGCGGCGCTGGTCATCCAGCAACTCGGCCAGCGGCTGTTCGACGCGCGCATCGGCTTCTGGGCCGGACTCGCCTTCCTGACGATGCCGATCGTGTCGGCGCTGGGGCTGTTCGTCAGCACCGATGCGCCGCTGCTGTTCCTCTGGGCGCTGGGCATGCTGCTGCTGTGGCGCACGCTGCAGAGCGGCGCCACCGCCGGCTGGCTGGCGATCGGGCTGGTGGCCGGGCTGGGCATGATGTCGAAGTACACCATGGCGGCCTTCATCGGCTCCGCCTTCCTCGCCCTGCTCGCGCACCCCGGCGGCTGGCGGCAATTGCTGCGGCCCGGGCCGTGGCTGGCGCTGGCCGTCGCCTTCGCCGTGTTCGCGCCCAACCTGTGGTGGAACTGGCAGCACGGCTTCCCCACGTTCCAGCACACCGCGGAGATCACCCGCGTGAGCGGCGCGGGCGTCGCCCAGCGCGGCTTCAAGCCGGGCGAGTTCTTCGAGTTCCTTGGAGCGCAGTGGGTGTCCTTCGGCCCGCTGCTTGCCATCGGCTTGGCCTGGGCACTGCTGCGAACGCGCAGCCTTTGGGCGGACACTCGTTTTCGCTTCCTGCTGATGCTGGTGCTGCCGCTGCTGACCGTCGTCGGCCTGCAGGCGCTCACCGGACGCGCCAACGGCAACTGGGCGGCGCCGATCTTCGTCGGCGGCTGCGTGCTGGTGCCGGCCTTCCTGGCGCAAGGCGGGCGCGGCCGCTGGCGGCTGATGGTCGTGGCGGTGGCGTTCAACCTGCTGCTGGCCCCGGTCGCCTACCACTGGCCCGACCTGGTGCGGCTCGCCGGCAAGGAGCTCACGTCGCGCAACGACCCCTACAAGCGCGCGCGCGGCTGGCAGGCGTTTTCAGACTCGGTCCGCCCCTATCTCGCGGCGCAGTCCTCGACGCATCCCGATCTGGTGCTGCTGTCGGACGAGCGCGAGATGCTGGCGCAACTGATCTACCACCTGCGCCCTGCGCACTACGCGCGCTGGCAGCCGCAGGCCCACGTCACCGACCATTACGGCCTCACCGCGCCGCTGACGCAGCAGACCGGCCAGCACTTCCTGTTCGTCACCGACCGCGACGACGCGATCGCGATCAGCGCGCGATTTGCCGCCGCCGAGCGCCTGGGCGAGGTCGACATCGCGGTCTATCCGAAGCTGCACCGTCGCGCGACGGTGTGGCTGCTGCGCGACTTCCAGGGCTATTGAAGCCGCACCCCGCGAGCGCCGCCGGACCGGGGCGGCGCCGATCCATGGGATAATCCGCCCGTTTTCCCGATACGGACTGCATTCGCTCACATGCTGCTTCCCCTCCCGGACTTCTCCGGCAGCCGCGTGCTCGTCGTCGGCGACGTCATGCTCGACCGCTACTGGCACGGCGCCACCTCGCGCATCTCGCCCGAAGCCCCGGTGCCGGTGGTGCGCGTGGGCGAGGACGAAGTGCGCGCCGGCGGCGCCGGCAACGTGGCGCTTAACGCCACCGCGCTGGGCGCCCGCACCACCGTGGTCGGCCTCGTGGGCGAGGACGAAGCCGGCCGCCTGCTCGCAGCACGGCTCGAGGCGCAGCAGGTGCGCTGCAGGCTGCAGACGGTGTCGGATGCGCCGACGATCACCAAGCTGCGGGTGATCAGCCGCCACCAGCAACTGATTCGCCTCGATTTCGAGCAGACCTTCGCTGCGCAACATGCCGGGCTGATGGAAGCGGCGGTGGCCGAACTGCTCGCCGAGGCCGACGTGCTGATCCTGTCCGACTACGCCAAGGGTACGCTGGCCGGCGTGCAGGCACTGATCGCGCAGGCACGGGCGCAAGGCGTGCCGGTGGTGGTCGACCCCAAGGGCGCGGACTTTTCCCGCTATCGCGGCGCCACCCTCGTCAAGCCCAACCTCGCCGAATTCGAGGCCATCGTCGGCCCCTGCGCCGACGATGCGACGCTGATCGCGCGCGGCGAAGCCCTGCGCACGGAACTCGAGCTGGACGCGCTGCTGATCACCCGCGGCGAGCGCGGCATGACGCTGCTGCGACGCGACGCGACGCCCTTCCAGTTACCCACGCGCGCGCGCGAAGTGTTCGACGTCACCGGCGCGGGGGACACGGTGTCGGCAGCGCTGGGCTGCGGCATCGCCGCCGGGCTGTCGCTGGCTGACGCCACCGCGCTGGCCAACCTCGCCGCCGGCATCGTCGTCGGCAAGCTGGGCACCGCCACCGCCACGGTGGATGAGGTGCATGCCGAGATGGAGCGCCACGCGCCACTGCCGCAGGGCGTGGTGAGCGCGGGCGCGATCGCCACGGTGCGCGAGCGCGCCCGCGCGGCCGGCGAGGCGGTGGTCGCCACCCTCGCCCCCGCTGCCATCGACGGTAGCGCGCTCGATTTTCTCGACGCCGCGCGCGCCCTCGGCGACCGCCTGGTGGTGATTGCGCCCGCCGCCGCCGATGGTTCGCCACATGCGTTGCTGTCGTTGCTGGCCGCGCTGCGCATGGTGGATTGGGTGGTGCCGGCCACCGCGGACGGATGCGACGCACTGGTCGACGCGATCGCGCCCGACGCCTTCGCCTGCCGCGCCGGCCAGCCTGCCGGCATCACCGCCGCCACCCTCGCGCGTCTGCCGGCGGTGCAGACGCTCCCCTTGACCGTCGACCTGCCGAAATGACCCGGCCAGACCCCCTCAGGACACCAGGCGGCCGGCTCAAGGCCTGGCTCGACATGCACCTGGTCGACCACGGCTTCATCCGTGCGGTCTACAACAACTTCTACCACCTCGGCGGTGGAATGTACCGTTGCAGCCAGCCCAGCCCCGCCCAGATCCGCAAGTACCAGCGCAAGTACGG
Source organism: Pseudomonadota bacterium (assembly GCA_018240785.1). GTDB lineage: Bacteria > Pseudomonadota > Gammaproteobacteria > Burkholderiales > Rhodocyclaceae > Thauera. Next base: position 88,602 of record JAFEFC010000031.1, read on the forward strand.
CATTCGCAGCATCATCAACCTGCGCGGCGAACATGACTACGGCTCCTACTTCTACGAAAGGGAGATCTGCCGCAAGCTGGGCATTGCCCTCCACGACACCAAGCTCTATTCACGCAATGCTCCGCGGGTGCAGGAGATCAAGGCGCTTGGCGCGCTGTTCGAGCAGATCGAGTATCCGGCCCTGATTCATTGCAAGTCTGGCGCGGATCGCGCCGGACTGGGTGCGGCCCTTTACCGCATCCTCCATCTCGGCCATCCGGTGGCCGATGCCGCAGCGGAGCTCAACTGGCGCTACGGCCACTTCAAGAAGGCCCGCACCGGGGTTCTGGACTTCTTCTTCGCCTCTTACCTCGCCGAGACGGCCAGCGACCCGGTCGACTTCCTGACCTGGCTGGAAACCCGCTACGACGCCGACGCCCTGCACGCCAGGTTCCGCGCCGAGGGCTGGTCCAGCCTGCTCGTCGACAAGGTGCTGCACCGGGAATGAAGGCCTCGATCCAGCTCTACCGCCGCCTGCTCGGCACGCTGAAGCCTTACTACAAGGTTGTCGCGCTCTCGCTGGTGGCGATGGTCGCCGCCGCATCGCTGGAGCCGGTGCTGCCGGCACTGCTGAAACCGCTGGTCGACAAGAGCCTCATCGCCAAGAACAGCACGGCCCAATGGCAGGTACCGCTGTTCCTGATGCTGGCCTTTCTCGGCAAGGGGATTGCCGAGTACACCGCCAGCGTCGCGAGCCAGTGGATCGCCAACAAGGCGATCACCGACCTGCGCCAGCAGGTGTTCCGCCATCAGTTGCATCTGCCGATGTCGGTGCATCAGAGCGAGTCCGGCGGTCGCATGCTGTCACGCATCCTGTATGACATCCCGCAGGTCGGTGCGGCGTTGTCGAACGCCTGGATCGTCGTCATCCGCGACTCGATGATCATCGTCGGCCTGGCCGCGTACCTGATCTGGACGGCTTGGCAGCTCACGCTGCTGATCGTGGCCATCGCACCGCTCGTCGCCTGGCTGATTCGCATCGCCAGCCGCAAGCTGCGCGGGACCAACCGCGAGATGCAGGAAACGACGGGGCGCATGACCGGGGCGGCGGAGGAGTCGCTCACCGGCATCCGCGAGATCAAGCTCTTCGGCGCACACGAGCACGAAGATCGCAGGTTCGCCGCCATCGCGGAGCGCCTGCGCCAGCAGACGATGCGCACGGTGCGCGTGTCGTCGGCCAACGTGCCGCTGGTGCAGGTCCTTGCCGCTGCGGCCGTGTCCGCGGTGATCTGGACGGCCTCGGCGCTGTCCGCGGAAGACAAGCTGACGCCGGGCGAATTCGTGTCCTTCGTCACGGCGATGTCGATGCTGTTCGAGCCGATCCGCCGCCTGACCAACATCAACTCGGTGATCCAGCGCGGGCTGGCGGGCGCGCAGAGCATCTTCGAGCTGCTCGACACCCCGCCCGAGCCCGACACCGCCTCCGCCGACAGACCCGCCGCGCGCGGCGAGCTGCGCTTCGAACAGCTCTCGTTCAGCTATCCGGGCCAGGAAGGCCGGGCGCTCGACAGCTTCAATCTGGCGATCAGCCCCGGCGAGACGGTGGCGCTGGTCGGTGCCTCGGGCAGCGGCAAGACCACGCTGGTGAACCTGGTCACCCGTTTCTTCGAGCCGACGCAGGGCCGCATCCTGCTCGACGGCGAGCCGCTCGGCGGCCTGCCGCTGGGCTGGCTGCGCAGCCAGATCGGCTGGGTGGGCCAGCAGGTGGTGCTGTTCGACGACACGCTGGCGGCCAACATCGCCTACGGCCGACCGGAGGTGCCGCTCGCCGACATCGAGCGCGCCGCCCGCGCCGCGCACGCCTGGGAGTTCATCGCCAAGCTGCCCGACGGCCTGCAGACCCGAGTCGGCCCCAACGGCAGCCAGTTGTCCGGCGGCCAGCGCCAGCGCGTCGCGATCGCCCGCGCCTTCCTGAAGGACGCGCCCATCCTGCTGCTGGACGAAGCCACCTCGGCGCTGGACAACGAATCCGAGCGCGCGGTGAAGGATGCGCTCGACACCCTGCGCCAGAACCGCACGGTGATCGTCATCGCCCACCGCCTGTCGACCATCCGCGATGCCGACCGCATCGTGGTGATGGAGCGCGGCCGCATCGTGGAGATCGGCACGCATGCCGAGCTTGCGGTGGCGGACGGCGCCTATGCGCGGCTGCTGGCGAGCGGCAGCGAGATTGCGGTGGATACGCCGGCCGCCTGAGCTGCCGATCACTGCTCGAAGGTGTACCCGAAGATCCGGATGTCCGGCTCGAAGTGCTTCGCCACCATCTCCGCCAGCTCGTCGGTGTAGTAGCTGCGGAAATCCTTCTTGCGGTCGGTCGCCTGGCGCTTGTGCAGCAACTCGGGCGGCTTGATGCCGATGCGGCGGCAGGCCTCGTCGAAATCCTCGGCGAGGTTCTCGTAACGCCCCATGAAATCCACCAGTACCTTGCCGTGCAGGTCGATCACGTAGTCGCTCTGCAGCTCGATGCTGGTATCCACATGGAACTGGTAGGGTCGCTCCGGATCGAGCTTCCAGCGCATGAACTGGTCGAAGGTCTCGATGTGGCTCATCAGGTGCGGCCGCTCACGCCGGATGTGGTGGAACGAGCTCACCTGCAGGTCCCACGGGTTGCGCACGAAGACGAACTTGAACAGGTTGTCGAACGTCTCCGCTGGCAGCATCTCCTTGGCGGCGATGATCTTCGAATGGCGCGGAAACTTGATCCCCAGCCGGTGGCCGGAGAGCGCCGACAGCCGCGAGCACAGGAACTGCACCGGATACCAGGGGTCGCGCAGGCGCAGCGGGCGCAACGAGTCGCGCACCGAGGTGCCGCCGGTCTTGGCGATATGGACGAAGAGGAAGTTGTATTTCAGCGACAGCAGCATTCAGTCAGTTCCATTGAGCCCGAGCGCAGCAAGATAGGCCTGCGCCGACGCGTCGCGATTGTAGGCGGCGACGGCGCGCTTCAGTTCGGCGGCCGGCAGCGGCGCGGCCAGGGTGCGCAGCATCGCCTCGCCCAGCGCCTCGGCGTCGCCGACCGGCACCAGCGGGCCGTAGCGCCCGCCGTCGAGCACCTCGCGCGGGCCGCTCGGGCAATCGGTCGCGACGCTCGGCGTACCCAGCGCCAGCGCCTCGGTCAGCACGTTGGGCGAACCTTCCCAGGCGGAACTGAGCACGAAGAGATCGGCCCGCGCCATCCAGGCATAGGGATTGGGCGTGAAGCCGGGCAGCGCCACGTCGGCGGCGACGCCGAGTTCAGCGGCAAGCGCTTCCAGCCGCCCGCGATGGCGCCCGTCACCCAGGATGACCAGCCGCGCCGGCCGCTCGCGCCTCAGCTTCGCAAAGGCCCGTACCAGGGTGGGGAAGTCCTTCTGCTCTGTCAGGCGGCCGGCCCCCAGGATCAAGGGCACCGAACGGTCGGCGAACCACGGGTGCTCCACCGGCTGCGCCGCCAGCTCGCCCAGCCGCGGCGTGACGACCGGGTTGCGGATGACCTGCAGCCGCTCGCGCGGCAGCCCGGTGAGCTGCGCCGTATCTTCCAGCACGCCTTCGGACACGCACACCACCCGCTCCACCGGTGGGTAGAACAGCCGCATCGGCGCCACCCGCAGCCAGCGCGCGAGGCCCGAACGCCCTTCGAGCGCCGCCGACAGGTTGGTCCCCAGCCGGCCGACGATGCGCACCCGGCTCGCGGCCAGCCAGCGCGCCAGCACCGCCGCGCGGATGGCCCGGTCCTTGGCGGCAAGCAGCGCCTCGGGCTTCGCGTCGCGCAGGTAGCGCGCCAGCGGCCACACCGCCGTGCCGCTGTGGCGCACGCCGAGGTCGATCAGCCGCACGCCTTCCGGCAATGCGCCGAGATGGGCGCTGTCGGCGCGGATCGCCAGCAGGTCGACGGTGACGCCCCGCGCGGCGAAACCTTCGACGAGATTGAGCACCATGCGCTCGACCCCGCCTTCTCCGGAAAAGGAGATGAAGACCGCCAGACGGGCGCGCGAGCCAGAGCGAAGCGCGTCGCTCACGACTCAGTCACCCAGCAGATCGAGCGGTTCGACGAGCGCTGCCGGGCGCGCGCCCTGGCCCTCGATGAACATCCGGTACCAGAGCGCGAACTGCAGCAAGGCGTAGAGCAGCCGGGCGGCCGTGCGGTCCTGCTGATGCTGCCTTTTCACCAGCCGCGCCACTTCGTCCGCATTGAACCACGCACCGATGGCGGGTGAGGCGGCCAGCACCTGGCCGAGCCGGTTCAGGAAGTCGCCGCTCAGCCAATTGTTGACCGGCACATGGAAGCCGCGCTTCTTCGCCGCGAGCTGCTCCTCGAGCACGTAGGGACGCGCCCATTCCTTCAGGAACACCTTGCCCCGGCGGCCGCTGACCTTGAGGCTGTCCGGCAGCGACAAGCCGAACTCGACGACGCGGTGATCGAGGAAAGGTACGCGCCCCTCCAGTCCCCAGGCCATCATCATGCGGTCGGCCTTCACCATCAGATTGTCCGGCAGCGCGGTCAGGAGCTCGTCGTACTGCATGCGCTGCAGTGCCGACCAGCTCGTGGGACTGGCCTGCCAGGCATCGATGAACGGTTGGCGAACGCGCGTGAAAGCCTCGCGCAACTGCGGCCCGAGGAGGCGACGACACGCCCCGCGGTCCACTGCGCCGCTGGTGCGGAAGCCGCCCGAACCGGGATTCAGCAGGTCCTTGACCCAGCGCTGCACGGCGGATTTGCGGAAGCGGCCGTAGCCGGCGAACACCTCGTCGCCGCCCTCACCGGAGAAGACCACCTTCAGCTCGCCAGCGGCATGGCGGGACAGCATCGAGGTCGGGATGTTGGCGTAGTCGCGCATCAGGTCGTCCGCCGCCCACACCGTCGCCGCCAGGTGCTGGCGCAACTCGTCGCCGCTCGGCCGGATCTCGGTGTGCAGGCTGCCATAGCGCCTGGCCATCTCCATCGCCGGCGGCAGTTCGTCCGCGGTTCCGGTACCGGGAAACCCCACCGAGAAGGTACGCACCGGCTGGTCGCCGTATTTCGTCAGCAGCGCCAGCAAGGTGCCCGAGTCGACGCCGCCGGACAGGAAGAGGCCGAACGGCACGTCGGCGCGCATGTGCTGGCGCATCACCGTGTCCATCAGCGGCGAGAACGCCTCCTTCGCTTCCTCCAGCGTCACTTGCTGAGGCCGCACATCGCACGCCGACCAGTATTGCCAGCGACGCACCAGGCGGCCATCCTCGAACAGCACCGCCTCGCCCGGCGCCAGTCGCTCCACGTCGCGCAACATGGTCGTGCGGCCGGAGGTGAATTGATTGTGCAGGAACTGCACGAGCCCGTCGGGATCGACCTCGACCCGCCCCTGCAGGGCCGGCAGCAGCCCCTTCAGCTCGGAAGCGAAGGCGTAGCCATCGGGCACTTTCGCGAGGAACAGGGGCTTGATGCCGAGCCGGTCGCGCGCCAGCAGCAGGCGCCTGCGCGGGCGGTCGTACAACGCGAAGGCGAACATGCCGAACAGGCGTTCCACGCAGGCCTCGCCATCGCGCTCATAGGCATGCAGGATGGTCTCGCTGTCCGAGCGCGTCTGGTAGTGCGCCCCATCGCGCTCGAATTCGTCACGGAGTTCGAGGTCGTTGTAGATTTCGCCGTTCGCGACCAGGACCAGTTCGTCATTGCGCGCGTAGAGCGGTTGATGGCCGTGCGCGAGGTCGATGATCGACAGCCGCGTCTGCGCCAGCCCTGCGCCACCCTCGGTGAAGTAACCCCGATCGTCCGGACCGCGGTGAGCCAGCGCCGCGGCCATGCGCTCGAGCATCGCCCGGTCGGCGGGACGGTCCTGCAATATGACGCCTGCGATGCCACACATAAGCCAACGGGCTCCAGAAGGGGGTTGAGGGAGAGTCAGCCATCCACAAGCCGCCTCCCGGACAGCGGTCCGGCGCCTGCAGCCGGAAGGCGCGGAGTTTAGCATCGCCCCAGGCGGGCGAGCCCGCTCAGACCGCCTGCACGGGCAGGCCGAACGCCCTGAGATAGGCGTCGGTCGCCGCCGACACGGTGTAGGGCTGGATGGCAGCCTTCAGTGTCGCCGCGGGCAGGGGCGCATCCAGGGTTTCGGCCATGGCCCGTTTCAGGCCCTCGACATCGTCCACCGCGACCAACCTGCCATAGCGGCCGTCCTGCAGAACCTCCGCCGGACCGCTCGGGCAGTCGGTGGAAACCACCGGCGTGCCGGCAGCCATGGCCTCGATCAGCACGAAACCGAGCCCTTCCCAGCGCGAGGTCATCGCAAACACGCTCGCGTGGGCCATGTAGGCATAGGGATTGTCGACGAAACCGGGCAAGGTGAAGGCTTCCGCAACGCCCAACTCGGCGGCGAGGTCGATCAGGCGCTGGCGCCAACTGCCCTTGCCGAGGATCATCAGCCGGCACGCCCGCTCCCTGCGCAGCGCGGCAAACGCGCGCAGCAGCACGTCGAACCCCTTGCGCTCGCACAACTCGCCGACGCCGAGGATCAGCGGCGGCTGGCCCGGTTGCAGCCAGGGGTGGTCGGGCCGCGCGAACTCCCGTTGCAGGAATTCGTCCGGCACCACCGGGCTCGCGACCGGGAGGATGTGCGCACGCGCCAGGCCGGTGTAGGCCGCCATGTCGTCCGCCACACCGGTCGAGGTGACGATGACCCGATCGGCAAAGCCGTAGAGCCTGCCCATCGAATTGCGCTGGAGCCAGCGCTCGAATGCGCCGCGATGGGCGAGATCGATCGAGATCGTCGTGCCGGAGCTGAACACCAGCCGCGTGTCGGTGCCGGCCAACCACTTAGCCGCCAGCGCGGTGCGATTCACGCGGTCCTTGTCACTCAGCAGCACCGCGGGGCGGTTCGCCCTCAGGTAGCGAGCGACCGCGAACACTGCCGTGTAGGTATGCCGAGTGCCGAGATCCACCACGCGGAAGCGCGGATGCTCGAAGCGGATGTCGGGCCCGTGGCGGCGCACCTTGAGCAGGTCGACCGCGTAACCACGCCCGACGAGTTCGGGCACCAGGTGCTTCATCGCCCGGTCGACACCGCTGTGTCCGGACGTGGAGGCGAAGATTGCGATTCTGCTGGGCTTTTCCATCGATCTCGTTCAAGCATTCTTTCGTTTCGCGGACAGGCCGGGCCGGCTGAGATCGGCGTCCGATCGGATAGAATGCCTCCCCTGGATTGCAGAATGCACCGATGACGGCGAACGCGCCCCTCCCCTCCGCTACGACGCCCGCCCGCGCATGGAATCACGCCGCGACGGCACTCGTCGTCCTGACTGTCTTCGGGCTGCCTTTCGGTAACCTCTTTTTTTATTCTAGCGCCCTGCTCGCACTCATCGGCATGGGGTTCGTCATCAGCCACTGGCGCCAGATCGCGGCAGACACGCGCATTCGGCAATTCCTGTTGCTGTTTGCCCTGTTCTGGGTGCCGATGCTGTTCTCGCTCCTCGGCGCCCCCCATCCCGCCATTTCGATCGCGGCGAGCACGCGCTACATGCTTTTCGCGTTTACAGGAATCGCGCTGATCCACCTGCAGGCGGCCGGCAGCAATCGCCAAATCATCATCGGCACCGCCGCGGTGCTCGCCTTCTGGACCGCCGATGCGTTGATGCAGTTCAGCCTGGGCTTCAACATCCGCGGCTTTCCGTATCAGGCTGGCGAGCGCCTGACGGGCCTCTTCTACCCTTGGCCGAACATCGGCTATGTGATGGCGGTGCTGTCACCGGCAGCCTTCGAGGGGGTCAGGCTGTGGGCCGGCCGTCAACGCTTGGCCTGGCTCGCGTTGGTCCCCTGGTTCGCCGTCATTCTGCTGTCGAGCCAGCGCGCGGCGCTGCTCACGCTTGCGCTCGCAATCGTGGCTTACCCCCTTCATCTGCACCTGGCCGGGCGACTGCCCGCAGTGCGGCGATTGTTGATCCCTTTGTTGCTCGTGGTGACCGCCGTTGGGCTTGTCGCCAGCCAGGCCGACGTGGTGCGAAGTCGCCTGGACTCCGCAGCGGGAATGCTGTCCGGCGACTACGATGCCGCCAACAGGGCTTCTTCGATGCGGCTGCCATTGTGGACCGCTGCCGTGAAAATCTACCGAGACCGCTGGATAAACGGCATTGGCCCCCGCGCCTATCCAGAGGTGGTCAAGGGGTATCTGGCGGATGACCCCGATTGGGCAATAACGCGCGCCGGGCATCCCCACTTCTCCGCACTAGAGATTGCCGCAGAGACCGGCACCATCGGCTTGCTCGGCTACGCCGTTGCGCTGATCCTGCTGCTGAGACGCTTCCTGAGCAGCCGTGGCGACGAGCGGCTCGCGTCCGGGCCGTGGTTCTTGACCGCCCTGCTCGCGAGCTTTCCGCTCGCGTCGACAATCTCCTTCTACGCGAGCATGGGTTCCACCCTGCTATGGATTCCACTGGCGTGCGCATGCGCCCAGTTGCCTAGGACACGTGGAGTCGGCACGGCAGGCAAGCTCAACCACGCCTGAGCACCGCCATCGAATCCGTTCATTCGTGCCGCAGAACCCAGCCACCGCGCCCATGAACCGCCTCCTCATCGTCCGCGCCTCCGCCATCGGCGACGTCGTCTTCGCCTCGCCTTTCGCGGCGGCGGTGAAGCGCACGTATCCGCACGCGCATGTCGCCTGGCTGGTCGAGCCCGGCATCCATGAGCTGCTCGCGGCCGACCCCTGCATCGACGAGCTGATCCTGTGGCCCAAGGGCGAGTGGAAGAAGCTGTGGAAGGAAGGCCGCTACCTCGAATTCCTGCGCCGCATCCGCGCCTTCCGCGCGATGCTGCGGGCGAAGCGCTTCGACACCGCGATCGACATGCAGAGCCTGCTCAAGAGCGGGCTGCTGACCTGGCTGTCGGGCGCGCCGCGGCGCATCGGGCTGGGTTCGCGCGAGGGCAGCCAGTGGCTGATGACCGAGGTCGTGCCCAAGGGCGGCATCGAACGGCGCATCAGCTCGGAATATCTCTTCCTGGCCGAGCAACTGGGCCTGGACACCGGTGAATTCCTGCCGCGGCTTTGCGTCAGCGATGAGACCGAGGCGACGGCCCAGGCGCTGCTGGCAACGCACGGCCTTGAACCCGGCCGCTACGCGGTGTTCGCCCCCTTCACCACGCGGCCGCAGAAGCACTGGTTCGAGGATGCCTGGCAGGCGCTGGCGCCGCGGGTGCGCGACGAGCTCGGCCTGACGCCGGTCATCCTCGGCGGCCCAGCGGACAGGGAAGCGGCACAGCGCATCGCGAATGCAGCGCCGGGCGTCGTGGCGCTGGCAGGCGCCACCCGCCTGCCCGAGGCGGCGGCGATCATCAAGCACGCCGGCCTGCTGGTAGGCGTCGATACCGGCCTCACCCATATGGGCACCGCCTTCGCCACGCCGACGGTGGCGCTGTTCGGCTCCACCCGACCCTACCTCGACACCGGCCGCGCCAACGGCAAGGTGATCTGGCTCGGCCTGCCCTGCTCGCCATGCCGCCGGCGGCCGACCTGCAACGGCGCCTTCACCTGCCTGCGCGACATCACCGCCGAGCGCGTCATGCAGGAGGCACGCGCCGCGCTCGCCGTGGGATCGGGCGCATGAAGGTCCTGCATGTCGAATCCGGCCGCCACCTCTACGGCGGGGCGAAACAGGTCCTCTACATCATGGAAGGGCTCGCCCGCCGCGGCGTGAGCAACCTGCTCGCCTGCCCGCCCGGCGCCCACATCGCTGCGCCGGCGCGTGACTGCGCCCGGGTGTTCGAGCTGCCGATGAAGGGCGACGCCGACCTCGGCCTCGTGCTGCGGCTGAAGCGGCTGATCCAGGCCGAACGCCCCGACCTCGTGCATCTGCACAGCCGCCGCGGCGCCGACCTGTGGGGCGGAGTCGCGGCGAAGCTCGCGGGCGTGCCCTGCGTATTGTCGCGCCGCGTGGACAACCCCGAGGCGCGCTGGGTCGTGGGGCTGAAGTACCGGCTGTACGACCATGTGATCACGATTTCCGAAGGTATCCGCGAGGTGCTGCTGGCCGAAGGCCTGGCCGCGGACAAGGTGAGCTGCGTGCGCAGCGCGGTGGACGCCACGCCCTACCTGCGCGACTACGACAAGGCGGGCTTTCGCGCCTCGCTCGGCCTGCCCGCCGACGCGCCGCTCGCCGGCATGGTGGCGCAACTGATCCCGCGCAAGGGCCACCGCTACCTGCTCACCGCGCTGCAGGACGTGCTGCCGCACCACCCGGCGCTGCAGGTGCTCGTCTTCGGCCGCGGCCCGCTGGAAGCCGAGCTGCGCCAGGCGATCGCCGACCAGGGTCTTGCGGGCAACGTGCGGCTGATGGGCTTCATCGACAACCTGCCGGAGATCCTCGGCGGCCTCGACCTGCTGGTGCATCCGGCCGACATGGAAGGCCTGGGCGTGTCGCTGCTGCAGGCGTCCGCCGCGCGGGTGCCGATCATCGCCAGCCGCGCCGGCGGCATGCCGGAAGCGGTGCGCGACGGCGTCAATGGCCTGCTGATCGCGCCGGGCGACGTCGCGGCGCTGGCCACGGCGATGAACCGGCTGCTCGACGATCCTGTCCTGCGCACGGGCATGGGCGAAGCGGGCCGCGCGCTGGTGCTGGACGAGTTCTCCGTCGAGGCGATGTGCGAAGGCAATCTGGCCATCTATCGCCGGGTGCTGCAAGGACACGGAAACACATGAGCCAACTGAAATCCCTGCACCTGATCGGCAGCGCGCACATGGGCGGCGCCGAGCGCTGGTTCACCCGCTTCCTGTCGGCGATGGTGCGGCACGGCGAACCGGTGGAAGCGATCGTGCGCCGCGGCTCGGAGCTCGCCCGCCATCACCTGCAGGACGTGCCGCACCGCGCGCTGGGTTTCCGCACGGTGTGGGATCCGCTGTCGCGCTTCGAGGTGTCGCGCCTGATCGCGAACAGCGATGCACCCATCGTGCAGACCTACATGGGCCGCGCCACCCGCCTCACCCACATCAAGCCGGGGCGCGGCAAGGTGCATCTGTCGCGGCTGGGCGGCTACTACAAGCTCACGCCTTTCCGCCACGCCCACGCCTGGATCGGCAACACCAAAGGCCTGTGCGACTGGATGATCCAGGGCGGGCTGCCGGCCAGCCGCGTGTTCCACATCACCAACTTCGCCGACCCGGCCAAGCCGGTGCCCGAGGCCGAACTGGCGGCGCTGCGACGGCAGATCGACGTCCGCCCAGACGACTGGCTGATGGTCACCGCCGGCCGCCTGATCGACGTGAAGGGGCACCGCTTCCTGGTGGATGCGCTGGGGCGGCTGCCCGCCGAGATCAATGGCAAGCGCCTGCGCCTGGTCGTGCTCGGCGACGGCGGGCTGCGCGACGCGCTCGAGGCGCAGGCGAAACAGGCCGGCGTCGCCGACCGTATCCTGTGGGCCGGCTGGCAGCAGGATCCGGCGCCATGGTTCCATATCGCCGACATGGTGGTGTTTCCATCGCGCGATGCCGAGACGCTCGGCAACGTGATCCTCGAAGCCTGGGCCTACGGCAAGCCTCTGGTCGCCACCGCCTTCCGCGGCGCGCGGGAGATCGCCCGCCATGGCGAGGACGCCTGGGTCGTGCCCTGCGACAACGGCGCCGCGCTGGCGGCCGGCATGGAGCACGTCATCCGCGCGCCGGAGCTGCAGCGGCAGATGGTGGCCAACGGCCTCGCACGCATCGAGCGCGATTTCTCGGAGAGCGCGATCATCGGCCAGTACCGTGCGCTTTACGCGCAGTTGCTGGACAATCGCTGAACCCTGCGACCCAGCCCCGACGACATCCGATGAGCGACGGCATCAACATCCTGATGTACCACCAGGTCGGCCCATTCGAGCGGCTCGAGGGCGCCATGGCCGCGCACCGCTCGACCTACTGCCGCGTCGACCGCTTCGCGGCGCAGATGGCCTTCCTGAAGCGCTGCGGCTACACGGTGCTGTCGATGGACCAGGTGCTGGCCTGCGTGCGTGGCGAGGCACCAATTCCACCGCGCGCGGTGGCGCTGACCTTCGACGACGGCTACGAGAACTTCGCCGAACACGCCTGGCCCATCCTCAGGAAGCACGGATTCCCGGCCATGGTGTACCTGATCGCCGGCCTCGTCGGCCGGCCGTCGAGCTGGTTCGAGCGCGACAACCGCCCCACGCCGCCGCTGATGACCGCCGATCGCATCCGCCAGTTGCGCGCCGAAGGCTGCGATTTCGGCGGCCACTCGGTCAACCACCTGAAGCTCGCCGAACAGGACGACGCCACCATCCGGCGCGAAGTCACCGACTGCAAGGCCATGCTGCAGGACCTGCTCGGTGAGCCGGTGCGCCACTTCTGCTACCCCTTCGGCAGCCACGACCTGCGCGCGGTGGAAGCCTGCGCCGACGCCGGCTGGTCCACCGCCACCACCTGCGAGCGCTCCCCTGCAACAACCGCCGACGACCCGCTGACGATTCCGCGCAAGGCGATCGCCTGGGGCGACTCACTGTTCGGGGTGTGGTGGAAGATCCACATGAAGAACACGCCGAAACGGCCGCCGATCCGGCGCGCGGCGTGGTGACGATGCCCGCTCCTACACGTTACAGCGCCTCCGCATCCACATACACCTCATCGAGCGCGATGTCGGCTTCCAGGCAGTCCAGCCGGAAGCTACCCGCGTTGTAGGTTTCGTGCCGCACCGTATCTCCGAATCGGTAAACCTCCACCCAGCGCCTGTCCGGATCGACCAGCACATATTCGCGCAACGACGGAATCGTCTGGTAGGCGAAAAGCTTTTCGCGACGGTCGATGCGCTCGGTGCTCGGCAACAGCACCTCGACGATGAGGCAGGGATGCCGACGATAGTAAGACTCGCGGTCCTGCGGATCGCAGGCCAGCAGCAGGTCGGGGTAGTAGAAGTAGGTCTGGTCGGCATGATCCACGCGCAGCTTCATGTCGGCCATGAAGAGCTGGCAGCCCTTACGGCGCGCGTGGGGCAGTGCAGCAGCGTAGAGTCCCCCCGCAACCAGAGCATGCCTTGCGCTCGCGCCCCCCATCGCGACCACTTCGCCGTCGAGATACTCGTGCTTGATGTCGGTAAGCGTTTCGCCCTCGATGTATTCGTCGATGTCGATTCGGCGAGAGCGTGCCAGCACGTTGCTCATGCGGTACCTCCAATAAGGGGCCGGGTTGGCAAAATGATAAGACAGATCGCCTTGATTCACCGTAGGAGCGGGCTTGACCGCGCTCTCGCGCACCGAATCGCGGTCAAGCCCGCTCCCACAAGAGGAGGTGCGATCGATTGAGCCCACCGCAGCGACTGGTTATGCTCCTGAAAACCCCGGAGCACGCATCATGGCCCTGCCCAAGACCCAAACCGAATTCGACATCGACGCCTACATGGAGTGGGAAGAAACCCAGGTCGAACGCCACGAGTACCTTGGTGGCGAGGTCTTCGCGATGTCTGGTGGAACGGATGCGCATTACACAATCCTGCTCAACACGGCAGCAAGCCTCAAGACTGCGCTCTCCGGCAAGCCCTGCCGCGCCTTCATCTCGGGCATGAAGCTGCGCATCGACCGTGCCGACGCCGTCTTCTACCCCGACGTTTTCGTCACCTGCGACCCGCGCGACCGCCAGCCCGAGGCCAGCCTCGCCAAACAGCATCCCAGCCTGATCATCGAAGTGCTGTCGGATTCCACTGCCGCTTTCGACCGCGGCCGCAAGTTCGAGCTCTACCAGCAGATCGACACGCTGAGCGAATACCTGCTGATCGAGCAGGATCGCCCGCATGCCGACCTCTTCCGCAAGAACAGCGAAGGATTTTGGGTGCTGCACCCGGCGAGGCCGGGGAGCGTGATCCGGCTGGAGAGCATAGAGGCCGAGTTGGCGCTGGATGGGCTATACGAGGACGTGGAACTGTAAGCGCCCTTACTTCGCTGCTACCCCCACATCCTCGAACACTTCCTCCAGCCCGATCTCCAACTCCAGCGCCTTCAGCACCAGCCCGCGCGCGCTGTCGCCGGTGGCGAGCAGCCAGTCGTTGGAGGGCAGGCGGCGGAAGATCTCCAGGGTGCGGCGATCAGGGTCGACCAGCACGTACTCCTGCAGGCTGTCGATCAGGCGATAGGCGGCGAACTTGGCGCCGCGGTCGTAGGCGGCAGTCGAGTCGCTGAGCACCTCGATGATCACCCGCGGATGATGGAGCACGCGCTCCGCCGCGAGATCCTCGGGGTGGCAACTAACCATCACGTCCGGGTAGAACACCGCATCGGCCTGCACCACCTCGAGCTGCATGTCGGAGATGTAGGCACGGCACGGCGTGCCGCGGAGTTTCTGGCGCAGCGAGGCAAAACAATTTCCCGCGACGACGACATGATCCTGCCGTGCGCCAGCCTGGGCGAACACCTCGCCGGCGACGTAGTCATGCTTGACGGGTTGCTCCGCTTCCCAGGCGAAAAAGTCCTGGCGCTCGAAGCGTGGGGCGGGTTGCGGTAGGGCCATGGCGGACTTGCTCCCGATCTGTGCTGTGCTTGAAGTCTAGCAGGCGCCGCGGACCGGCACGGTCATCGCACATCGGCCCACCGTGCTTCGACAACGAAGCGTATTCCGATTGCTGCGTACGATTTGACTCAATGCCGCGCCGGCTCATACTCCGGCACCCACCGCTTCAGCCCTGCCCGCACTTCTTCATCGCTCACCGGCCCCGGCTGCGACAACCACGCGGTCAGTTCGTCCAGGAAAGTCTCCGCCACCGGCCTTGAGCGCGCGATGCGCAGCTTGGGGTGCGGTGTTTCGCGGGTTTCCTCGGCATCCGCCAGCAGCTCCTCGTACAGCTTCTCACCTGGCCGCAGGCCGGTGAATTCGATGCGGATATCGTCCTCGCTGTAGCCCGACAGCCGGATCATGTTGCGCGCCAGGTCGACGATCTTCACCGGCTCGCCCATGTCGAGCACGAAGACCTCGCCGCCCTGCCCCATCGCCGCGGCCTGCAGCACGAGCTGCGCCGCCTCGGGAATGGACATGAAGTAGCGGTTGATCTCGGGATGCGTCACCGTCACCGGCCCGCCGCGCGCGATCTGCTCGGCGAACTTCGGAATCACGCTGCCGGTGCTGCCCAGCACGTTGCCGAAGCGCACCATCTCCATCTGCGTGCCGCCGTTGCCCGAGCTGTGCAGCGCCTCGCACGCCATCTCGGCCAGGCGCTTGGTCGCGCCCATCACGTTGGTCGGGTTCACTGCCTTGTCGGTTGAGATCAGCACGAAGCGCTCGGCGCCGTGGCGCTGCGCGTGCGCCGCCACCTGCAGCGTCCCATGCACGTTGTTACGCACCGCCTGCCAGGCGTTGGCCACTTCCATCAGCGGCACGTGCTTGTAGGCGGCTGCGTGGAAGACGAGTTGCGGCTTCCAGGTGGAGAAGATCTCGTCGAGGCGAGCAGCGTCCTTTACGTCGCCGGCCAAGAGGACGATCTCCACCTCCGGGCGATGGACGCGGAACCACTGCTCGATCTTGTAGAGCGCAAACTCGCTCGCCTCCACCAGCACCAGCCGCGCAGGGACGAAGCGCGCGAGTTGCCGGCAGAGTTCGCTCCCGATCGAACCGCCCGCACCGGTAATCAGCGCCGTCTTGCGCGTGATCATTCGTTGCACATGGGCAGAATCGATCTTCACGGGCTCGCGGCCCAGCAGATCCTCGATATCGACCGGACGCATGGCGTTGATCGCCACCTTGCCGTTCATCAGGTCCTCGATTCCGGGCACCGTGAAAACGTGTGCGCCCGCGCGCACCGCGGTGTCCGCCGCGCGCTTGAGCGCATCATTGGCGGCCGACGGCATGGCCAGGATCACATGCTTTGCCTTGTAGTCGTCCAGCACCTGGGGAAGCGACTGCACCGCTCCCGCCACGGGATGGCCATGCAACTCCAGCCCCCATTTCGCCGGGTCGTCATCCACCAGTGCCACCACCCGCCAGTCCGCGCTCCGCTCAAGCTCGCGCACCAGCATCGCACCTCCGGTACCCGCCCCCACGACGACAACCGGCTTGCCCGCCGCAATTAGTCCACCGTACAGGCGATGTTCACGCCACATCCGCCAGGCAGCGCGCCCCCCGCCCATCACGACCAACAGCAAGAGCGGGTAAAGCACGATCATCGAGCGTGGTATCACTGGCCCCGGACTACGGTCGAGCGCCAGCAGGGCGACCAATGCCAGGCCGGAAATGCCGACTGCACGGAGCACCCGCTTCAGGTCCGGCAGACTGGCGAAGATCCACATGCCGCGGTAAAGACCCGCCCAGCGACAGGCCAGGGCATGGACCACCACCAGCACACCCAGGCCAACGAACAACTTTTGCGCGTACAGCCCGGGCAGGTCGAAATTGAAACGAATCCACATCCCGCCGACCCACGCGATCACCACCGCAAGCAGGTCGAACAGGAAGACAAGCAATGATCGAATCGTCAGCTTCATCGCGCCACCGTCACGCAGCGGCCTGGCTCATCACCTGCGCGAGGGCATCGCAAGTTCGATCAATTTCTGCCGTCTTGAGCCCCGGGTGAACGAGGAACATCAGACTGGTGTCACCCAGCTCGCGCGCCACCGGCAAGCGTTCTTGAGGGCGCCAGCCTGTGTCGTCGAAGGCCTTTTCCAGATACACCTCCGAGCACGAGCCCGAGTAGCACGGCACCGACAGCGCGTTGATCTCGTTCAGAATCCGGTCGCGGCTCCAATCCGCCTTCAGGCCCTGCGGTTCGACGAACACATAGCACTTGTAGGCGGCGTGCTCGATGTCAGCCGGCACTTCCGGCACGCGCAGACCCGGCAGCGCTCGTGCGGCGCGCCAGATCGAGTTCGCGTTGCGAATACGCTCATCGTGCCAGGAAGGCATGCGTTGCAACTGGATGCGCCCGATGACCGCCTGCATCTCCATCATCCGCCAGTTGGTACCGAAGCTCTCGTGCAGCCATCGGAAACCGGGCGGGTGCTGACGCTCGTACACCGCATTCCAGCTCTTGCCATGATCTTTAAACGACCACATCCGCGACCACAGCTCTCGGTCGTTGGTCGTCACCATGCCGCCCTCGCCGCCCGTGGTCATGATCTTGTCCTGACAGAACGACCACGCCCCCACATGCCCGATCGAGCCCACGCTGCGCCCCTTGTAGCGCGCGCCGTGCGCCTGCGCGCAGTCCTCGATCACCTTCAGCCCGTGCTGCGCAGCCAACGCCATGATCGGATCCATGTCGCATGGCCAGCCGGCAAGGTGTACGCAAATCACTGCCCGAGTGCGGGGGGTCAGCACGGCCCGAATCATCTCGGCGGTGATGTTCTGAGAATCCTGCTCAACGTCGGCGAACACCGGCGTTGCCCCGGCATTAACGATCGACGACACCGATGCAAGGAAGGTACGCGGGGTGACGATCACCTCATCCCCCGGGCCGACGCCGAGGGCCTTGAGCGCAAGGTCCAGCGCCACCGTACCGTTTGTCAGGGCGACGGCATACTCCGTGCCGGCCCAAGCGGCGAATTCCTTCTCGAACTCGCGGCATTGTGTGCCGGTCCAGTAGTTCACCTTGTTCGATAGCAGCACGTCGCGTACCGCGTCGGCCTCTTCCTGCGTGAAGGAGGGCCAGGGGGAGAAAGAGGTATTGAGCACAGTAATTGCCTAGTTATGATCAAGCAGGTATGGCGAACTAAGAGTCTTGAAGCAAGGTTATAGCCAGCACCAATGCTTATTGGAATAAATTGTGCAGTTCAGAAAGGGAGTTTATCCATATTTTTGGGAGGCACCGTGGATCAAGACCTAAAACTTCTTGCGAGTGAACATTTCTTTCGTCGCCGCGCAGACCAATACTTATCCAACCTAGCTCGTTGGCCGCTAGGAAGTCTTTCGCGGGATTGTCGCCAATATAAACATGTTGTCTTTCAGGGTGAAGGTATTGGATTGCCCGAAAGCGATTTGGGGAAGGCTTCTCGCTGCCGTGCTCCTCAGAAATATAGGCAGGCAGATTATCCAGACCCAAGGCAGCTAGTTTCAGCCGCTGCGTGATGGCTCTGCCGTCGGTAAGAATCGCTAATCCGGCAGATCTCTGAACAAGCCAGTCAAGCATACATTTGATTGCAGGGTCGAGAGTGATCTCTGGCTGATGTAGCCGATACTCCCAAAGCAAGGATTGCTTGACTGATTCAGGAAGATTCAGCTCTTCGCAGATCTCACCCCAAAGATCCGTCGCACCATCGTCGATCCACTGAGTGACTCGGGAGCTGATGTCCTTTTTGTAGAGCCGCTCGATTTTTCTGAGAACAGCCCTAACCCCTGAGAGATGATAGTCTGCTTCTTTGTACAGCGTGTCGTCGAGGTCAAAGACGAAAACGGTAGTGGCAACGTCAATTTTCATGAACGATTACCTTCGCGTCATACCGCAGCATCAGAAGGTTGTTTTCCCAGCTTTCGCTAAAGTCGATCTTCTCGTCAAAGTAATACTCCCTGATCAACCACTCTGGATAATCAGCGCCTGCTGCATGAGCAAGCGGATAGCCACCACCGAAGCGTGGATTGATCTCTAATGCCTTGATGTCTTCGGTTTCATGGTTGGCAAAAACCTGAAAGGTGATGCAGCCACGCCCACCCGTCAGCCTTTTCAGACGATCTTTCAGGTATTCATAGACAAAATTCTTCCGCGTCGCACCCTTGCTGACTTCGCCGTCGCGCACCTCGATCCGCTCCCTTGGCACTAGGCAACAAAGTTCGCTCTGTTGATTGTAGTAAGCGTCAATAGTGTATTCGCGATATTCCTTGCCGACCAGTTCCATGAACATGTTTTTTTCATCCTCAAGGAGCTGTGAGTCAAGTTCTTCAGGAGTCAAGATCGCTCTGGCGCCAATGCTGCGACTGCCATCAAAAGGCTTGCAGAAGCATGGAAATCTGAGCGCATTGCGTTCGTAGATAGCAGGTTGAGATATCGCAAGAGTTTCAAATACTCTTGCTGTTTTTCTCTTGTCGCGACATGCGTCAACAAGTTCGGGTGTCGAAACAACAAGATCAACTCCGGCGGCCTCAAATCTCGCTCGATTCTTAGAGGCAACATTGAGTTCGGTGTCAATTGTTGGAACTACCATTCCTATCCCCTCTTGATCGCAGAGGGCAAGAAGGTAGTCGATGTATTCGTAAGCGGTGGCTCTCGGGGCGGCGAACGCCTTGTCCGCTATATGACAGGCAGCCGAAAGCTCGGGAAACATGTCCGTTGCGTAAACTGACGCATTAGGTAAGAGTCTTTTCAGTGCCTGCTGGAAAGCCTGAATAAGCTCAACGCGACGACCGGCGGAGAGAATCAAGATGTTACGCTTGCTACTCATTCTTTGATCCCTTGAAGTGGGGCATCGTCGCATGCCCATCAGCCGAAATGCCATCCTTGATGAACACTTTCTTGACGGTCAGGAAGATGATCTGTAGGTCCAGCCAGAACGACTGGTGGTCCACATACCACACGTCTAGGCCGAACTTCTCTTCCCAGCTCAGCGCATTGCGCCCGTTGATCTGCGCCCAGCCGGTCACCCCCGGCCGCACTTCGTGTCGACGCGCCTGCTCGGTCGAATAAAGCGGTAGGTATTCCATAAGCAGCGGACGCGGCCCCACCAGGCTCATGTCGCCCTTGAGCACGTTCCACAGCTCGGGCAGTTCGTCCAGGCTCGCCGAACGCAGGAAGCTGCCAAAGGACGTCATGCGCTCGGAATCGGGAAGGGGCTGGCCGTCCGGGCCGATGGCGTCGCGCATGGTGCGGAACTTGACCATCTGGAAGGGCTTGCCGTACAGGCCGGGGCGAGTCTGGCGGAAGATCACTGGGGAGCCGAGTTTGCGCCGGATTTGCCAGGCGACAACTGCGATCACTGGTGAGAGCAGCAGTAATCCTGCGGCGGCTCCCACGATGTCTACGAGGCGCTTAAGCGTGCCCCATCCGGATCGACTTTTCACGGCGAGTTGCTTGAAAAGTCTGCCGAAGCGAGCCGCGCCGACGGCCAGCGACAACTTTTCGCTGTAAAAGCGCTTGTTCTGCTCACCCATGAATGCCCGCTCTTCTGCGGTGGACTCCATGAGCGAGATCGCAGCAGCCGCAATGGAGGCTGGGTCTTCGGATTGTGCGGTGTGGCCTCCACCGCTTGCTCGGATCAGGTCGGCCGCATCGCCGTCAACGGCCATCAGGATCGGTTTGCCGGCGGCCATGTAAGCCTGTGTCTTGGACGGGATTGTGATCGTGAAAAGTGGGTCCTTCTTGAGATGCACGAGAAGGGCATCGGCAGCAGAAAGCAGAGCTCCAACTTCGCTCATCGGCACCTGAGGCAGAAACACCACATTGCTCAGTGCTTTTTCAGTACAACGATCCTTGAGTCGCGAAACCTCCACGCCCCCGCCCACGAAAACAAAGCGCATTGCGGGTGCTTGAACCTGCACCAGAGCGGCGGCATCGAGGACAGCGTCGAGGGCCTGTGCCTTGCCCATGTTGCCCGCGAACAGGATCTTGAAGGTGTCGCTACCAGGAAAGGCGGATGGAAGCGCGCAGGTCGGGGCGGCGAGGCTGTCTTCGGCACACCAGTTATAAATGACCTCGATTTTCTGTTCCGGTACCCCGCGCTCAATCAGCAAGCGTTTGAAGCCAGGCGACAGCACGACCAATTGGTCTACGCGTCGATAGACCCAATCGCAAACCCGTGAAACGACCCGGAGCGCCTTCTCATTCGAGAACATCCCGGTCGCACGCAGCGTGTCTGGCCACATGTCCTGGATGTCGTAGACTACGGGAATGCGCCGAACGAGCCGAATCAGCGACGCACAGATGCCCACCGTCAAGGGCGGGTGGTATGCGTAGATCACATCCGGGCGTCGTGCGCCGAACAACCCGTAAAGCAAGGAACTGGCCGCGAAGCTGACGTAGTTAAGGATGCGTCCGACCGCCCCCTGATCGTGACTGGGGTACAGCGGTACACGTGTCACTCGAACGCCGTCGATAACCTCGCGCTGCAGCAACTTGAGTTTGTAACCCGGGTATAGCTTGCCCCCAGGGTAATTCGGGAAGCCGGTGACGACTTCTACGTCGAACCCCTGTCTGACGAGCTCGCGAGCGAACACCAAGCCCTTGAATGTGGGCTCAGGGTCGAACCATTGGGTCAACAGCAGTACACGCGTAGCCATGGGATTCAGTACTGCTTCCACACCACCCGCTTCACGTAATCCGTGTAGCTGTGGATGATCCGCACCACCTTGTCCGACACGTTGGGCATGCTGTAGTCGGCCACGAGGCGCAGGCTGCGTTCGTCTCCGCGCGGCTGCGACGACAGGATCGCCAACCCCTGGCGCACGCGGTCCACCTCCAGCCCCACCATCATCACCGCCGCCTCTTCCATTCCTTCCGGCCGCTCGTGCGCCTCGCGCAGGTTAAGCGCCGGGAAGTTGAGGATCGAAGATTCCTCGTTGATCGTGCCGCTGTCCGACAGCACCGCCTTGGCCGAAAGCTGCAGCTTCACGTAGTCGTGGAAACCCAGCGGCTTCAGCAGCCGCACCATCGGGTGGAACTTCGCGCCGGTCGCATCCACGCGCTTCTGCGTACGCGGGTGGGTCGAGACGATCACCGGCAGGCCCTGGTCCTCCGCCACTGCATTCAGCACCGCCACCAGCTTGGTAAAGGACCTCTCCGATTCGATGTTCTCCTCGCGGTGTGCGCTTACCACGAAGTAGCGACCCGCCTCCAGCGACAGGCGCTGCAGCACGTCCGAGGCCTCGATGCGCGGGCGGTAGTGCGTCAGCACCTCGAACATCGGGCTTCCGGTCTTGATCACCTGGTCGGGCGGCAGGCCCTCGAGCAGCAGGTAGTCGCGCGCGATCGTGCTGTAGGTGAGGTTGATGTCGGCCGTGTGGTCGACGATGCGGCGGTTAGTCTCTTCCGGCACGCGCTGGTCGAAGCAGCGGTTGCCCGCTTCCATGTGGAAGATCGGGATCTTGCGCCGCTTGGCAGGGATCACCGACAGGCAGCTATTGGTGTCGCCCAGCACCAGCATTGCCTCCGGCTGCACCTCGCCCAGCACGCGGTCGACCGCGATGATCAGGTTACCGATGGTATGCGCCGCGCCCGTGCTGCCCTCGGCGCTGTTCAGGAAGTAGTCCGGCTTGCGTACCCCCAGGTCGTCGAAGAAGACCTGGTTGAGTTCGTAATCGTAGTTCTGGCCGGTATGCACCAGCACGTGTTCGCAGTGCTCGTCGAGCGCAGCCAGCACGCGCGACAGGCGGATGATCTCGGGTCGGGTGCCGACCACGGACATGACTTTCAGTTTTTTCATCTTCTTCTCTTACAGGGGGCAGGCGTAGGTATCCGGTTTGGAGCGGTCGAACACCTCGTTCGCCCACAGCATCACCACCATCTCGTCGCTGCCGATGTTGGTAATGTCGTGCGTCCAGCCCGGCACTGTCTCCACGATCTCTGCTTTAGTGCCGCTGGTCGTCAGTTCATGCACCTCGCCCGTCTGCATGTGACGGAACTTGAAGCGGGCCTCACCCTTGATCACCAGAAATTTCTCGGTCTTGGTGTGGTGGTAGTGGCCGCCGCGGGTGATGCCCGGGTGCGCGGTGAAGAATGAGAACTGCCCGCAGTCGGGCGTCTTCAGCATCTCGACGAACACCCCGCGCGCGTCGCCGTGCATCGGCACCGTGTAGGCGAAGGACTCGGGCGGCAGGTAGCTCACATAGGTGGAGTACAGCGCCCGCACCAAGCCAGTACCCACGCGCTCGGTCATCAGCGTGTCGCGGCTGGCGCGGAAGGTTTCGATCTGGCGGGCCAGTTCGCCCACCGTGGTGGTGTATTGCGGTGTCACAGTGGCGAAGCCCTCGGCATCCACCGCCGCGTCCGCGCCGTCCATCAGCTCGATGAAGCGCTCGACAACGTCATCCACATACACCAGCGTCACCGGCGCGGCCGGGTCGTTGATCTGGATCGGCAAGCCGCGGGCGATGTTGTGGCAGAAGGTCGCCACTGCCGAGTTGTAGTTCGGCCGACACCACTTGCCGAACACGTTGGGCAGGCGGAACACATGTGCCGACGCGCCGCTGCGGGCCGCGAAGGCCTGCAGCGCCTCTTCGGCCGCGCGCTTGCTTGCGCCATAGGGGTTGTCGCGGGCGGCCTGGGTGGACGAGGTGCAGATGATCGGGATCTTGCGTCCGCGCGCGCGCATTTCGCCCTCCACCGCCTGCACCAGCGCGGCAGTCAGGTCAGCGTTGCCGGTGATGAACTCCTGCGGATCCTGCGGCCGATTCACCCCGGCCAAGTGGAATACAAACTCCACCCCTTCTAGCAGGCGCGGCAGGTCGGCCGCGGAGTTGGCGCGCGTGAAGCACACCACCTCCACGTCCTTGCGCTCGGCCAGGTGCTGCTGCAGGTTCTTGCCGACAAAACCGCCGGCGCCGGTAATCAGGACCTTCATCGCCTCAGCACTCCTCGACCGTCGTCGTCTCGCCACGCGCGATGCGTTGCATGCCTTCGAGCTTGAGCAGGAGTTGAGTCATGCCTTCTACGTCCAGGCGTGCCGTGTTGTGCGAGTTGTAGTCTTCGCCGTGTGCGGTCTGGGTCAGCTTCGCCTCGCCCTGGTCCACGAACTTGCCGTAGTTGAGGTCGCGCCCATCGGGCGGCACACGGAAGTAGTCGCCCATGTCCTCGGCGCAGGCCATCTCCTCGCGGCTCAGCAGCGCCTCGTAGAGCTTCTCTCCGTGGCGGGTGCCGATGATGTTCACCGGGTGCTCGGGCTTGCCCATCAGACCGGTGACCGCGCGGGCCAGAGTCTCGATGGTGGCGGCCGGCGCCTTCTGCACGAAGATGTCGCCGTTGTTACCGTGCTCGAAGGCATAGAGCACCAGGTCCACCGCATCGGCCAGCGTCATCATGAAGCGGGTCATGCTCGGGTCGGTGATCGTGATCGGCCTGCCCGCGAGCACCTGCTCGACGAACAGCGGAATCACCGAGCCGCGCGAGGCCATTACGTTGCCGTAGCGCGTGCCGCAAATCACCGTGCCGGTGCCTTCAAGGTTGCGGCTGGCGGCGACCATCACCTTTTCCATCATCGCTTTGGAAATTCCCATGGCGTTGATTGGGTACACGGCTTTGTCGGTACTCAGGCAGACCACACGTTTGACCCCAGCCGCGACTGCTGCCTCGAGCACATTCTCGGTGCCGAGGACGTTGGTGCGTACCGCCTGCATCGGGTGGAACTCGCACGACGGCACCTGCTTGAGCGCTGCGGCGTGGAAGACAAAGTCCACTCCGCGCATTGCCTGCTCCACGCTGCGCTGGTCGCGCACGTCGCCGATGTAGAACTTGAGCTTGGCGCTGTTGTAGCGCTTTCGCATGTCGTCCTGCTTCTTCTCGTCACGGCTGAAGATGCGGATTTCACCGATGTCAGTGTCGAGGAAGCGCTGGAGGACGGCATTGCCGAACGATCCCGTTCCCCCGGTAATAAGGAGTGCTCTATTCTTGAACATGAAATCCTCTCAATTATTGCCGCGTCGAAGTTGGACGCCATGGCTACTAAAAATAAACTTACTGCCCAATAGCCAGAAAAAGAACCAGAAAATCGCCGAAAAATATGAATCGAGAGTCTGTGCTAACTGATTGTTGGCGGGTATGTAGAGCACCAAGATACATGAAAGCAAAAAGACAAGCGCACCCGTGTCACTTCTAGAAAGAACGGAGCTCTTCCAAGCTGCGCCCCATACAAAGGCAAAAATCGCCATTGCCAATGGAACGGCTGGAAAACTCACGTCACTTGCAATCCACGGGAAAATCGTTGACCACTGCGCTTTATCGTCCCATCCGGATGCCTTGATCTTTGCCATGTAGCTACGGTGGTACAAGGATTCGTCGACCGTGCTGGCGACATTGCTCATCAAGAACGCCGAGTGCCCCAAGCCGTAAGTCCATGAGAACTCCGCGTCAAGCGCGAGCGAAAGTCCGTAGTAACCCTGAGACATATACGCGGTTAGCATCTCGAGGCCGAACATGCCTTTTGCGAGAATGGGGGGTTGATTGGCATCACGGGTGGAACAGACGACCTGCTCGCCAATACAGAATGCCTCATCTCCGCCCATTCTTGATTCTTTTCGGTCGAGAAATAGTGCTAAGGCGCCGAATAAAGTGACCCCGGCAAAAAGTACGACTAGGGTGGCCCGAGAGAGACTAAACGGGAGTCTTCTTCTCGCTACAGCCACTCGCCCAAGGCGAACGAGCAGCGTGCCGCCGATTGTGAGAAGGATATCGATTGTTTCACGATCCGTGCCGCGCATGAGGGAGAAAACAAGTATCGATAGAGTATGCAAGAGCAGAAGTGCAAAGTCGGTGCGTCGCAAGTGTTCCCAGTTCAATATCGAAAAAGGTATCACGCAGAAAATGAAGGGTGCGAAAGTTGCGCGCGCCAATGACACGTAGGGTCTAATTCCTGACTCATTAGCATCTAGAGCTGCCAACATTTCCCTGTACGCTGCGCCTTGGTCTCCAAGAGCAGCTCCGATTTCCCATGGCCACTTTCCCGTGTATGCCAATGTGGATGGAATGAGAAGTGCAATGCTAGCAAGCGCGCCGAATCGAAAGCAGAAGCGCCATGCGCGGAAGTGTCTGGCAGGGGGCGATACTCGCGACCCTAAGGTAAAGCCGACGCAAATGCTTACCAAAGAGGCGCACAGGAATAGAGTCATGGTGCCGGAGTTGTCGATCGGCCAATCGAACGGCCCCGCAAAGAAAAGGACGATAGTTAATGCTAGGTATCCCACACCAACGCACAGGGGTAAGAAGCGGAACACGCCGAAGAAGCTCGCCATTAAATTATCTCGTCCCCTCGGTGGTTGTTGCGACTTCAAGAAGCTTGCGAACAACATGTGTAACTTCGAAGTTGCGGTTGAAGCAGTCCGGTCCGCTGCGGCGCATCAAACGATATCGGGCTTTATCGTTGATAAGTTCCTCTATTGCCTCCTTTAACTTCGAGGGCTCTCCCGCCTCGACACTGATGCCCACAGAGTTAGATTCTAGGAATACACCGTAATCCGTTGATTTCTCCACGGAAGCAACGATCGGCAGCCCCGAACGCAAGTAGTCGAGCGTTTTCGATGGAAAGGTTGGAACGTCAACATCTCGTACCGTGCAGACTAGGGCAATGTCGCAAGCCCTGATCACTTCAAGGTATTCGGATCGTGGTACCCGAGGGATCCAGCGAAGGTTGTGATGTCCGCGTCCGATATATGCCTTTACCAGCGCCTCCAGCGGTCCGCTCCCCATGATTAGGAAGCACAGGGGTGAATCTGAGCCCTCTGCCAGTTCGGCCATCTCCAGGAGGTCCTCCAACCCTCGCCCAGGTGAAAGCTGTCCTCCGAAAACTACGATGGGACACGTGCGGGGTAACTCATATTTCAGTCGGATGGCGTCTGGATCAATCTCAGTTAGTGGTGCTCCCTTGGCCCATATGGGCAACACGCATACGCGCTGAGTTGGCCAAAGATTGTAATGAGCGTGAAGATAGTCGACATTCGCTGGTGACATACACCCAATCGTATCAAAGCGACGGAGTAGGAGTGTTTCAGCGGTTCGCGCTGCATGAAATGCAATTGGCGATGATATCAGGCCGATTTGTCGATGATGAAAAGGGAAAAAATCCCACTGAATCAAAAATGACCTAGTATGCAGCCTCCGTGTCAGCATAAGGATTGGTACGGCCATCGTCACGGCGGGTGAGAAACCAATCAATAGATCGAAATTCTCGTTACGCAGAAGTTTTCGCAGTGTGCGGTATGCCTGTACCGAGGATAAAGTCCATTTCAGCCCCTTGTTGAGGAATGAGAGCGGCGACCGCGCGACTACCGGCGATATCGCAATCACGCGGACACCGGCCCCCGTCCTCAGCTCTACAGTTGGACTGTTTCCCTCTGCCGACCAGTCGAGGCAAGCGACCGTCACTTCATGTCCGGCTAATTGAAGAGCCTCCGCAAACTCATTGGTGAGCCAAGGGTCATTCTCGGTGAGCGAAAACTTGGTGCACAAGAGAAGAGTTTTCACCGGGCGCGCCTTCGGATCCAGATTAGCAAAATGAGCCCCATTGTCGCCGCCAAGATTGCATTGCTCGCCAAATGCGCATACACGGGCGCGTAAATACCGGCGCCGTCTTGCAACAACATGAAGAGGATAAGCAAGATCGGGCCTTGAAGAAACTCGTAGCCTACGGCCAGGCTCACGTAACCCCTTCCCATGAAGAAGAAGGAGATCGACGCAGCTGTTGTTCTTAATATGTCTCCGGCCAATTGAGCGGGAAGAAGGTCCGACATGGGTAGAAAGGCGTCTGAAAAAACAATCAGTATTGCCCAGTTCCTTAGGGCGTATAGGACGGCAAGGCCTGTTATTACGATACCCAGCAGCAAGGCCAGGGCCTTCGCGAGTTCCGTCAGTGCGCGGCGAGTGTCAATAGCTGCGGCGAAGCGAGGCATGGCATGGTTAATCAGGAATATGCCTACGAACTGCATATACACGTCGGATATTTTGACTACACCCTGCCAGTGCCCTACCGTTGTCCATCCCGTGTTCGATCCGAGAGCCTCTCGGATGAATAAATGTGCTACTGGGATGGATGTGGCGCCGATCACTGTTGCCGTGGAGAAGGAGAGTAGTCGCTGAGTGCGATGACGGTCAGGTTGCCACGTCCAGCTGTCCAGCATGTCTCGACGGCGCTGAAGTGCATGGTGCAGCGCGATAATCCCCGGGAGCGCTGGCATAAGTACCAAACCGAAGGCTGCTCCTTCGAAACCGAAAGTTTTTACTAAAATGGCGAGGGCAAGAGTGGCTAGGAGCGTACCAATAATATTGATCTTCGCGTAGAAGGCGCTATCCCCACGGCTGCTGGCTTCGGCAACGATCAAGTTTCCGTACGCCACGACGGCTTGTACTAGTGCCAAAGACATGAAGAGATAGGCGTAGTCGCCTTTCAACAGCATGCCGGAAAGCGGTTGGGCGAGAAGAATGCATGCGAAAGCCACGGCGGCAGAGATTCCGGTCGTTAGCGTGAATGCAGCGGATAGCCAGCTCTTGCCTTCTGGCGTGCTTATCGGGTTGCTTGCCAGCGATCTGATAACGCCATTGGTAATGCCGCCGCCGGCGAGCATCGTAGTGATCGCGATGACCGTCATGAACTGGCCGAGCAGTCCAAATCCCTCTGGACCTAGTTCTGACGCCATCAATTTGATGACAATCAGTCCAGAGATGATTTTGATCCCCGTGGAGATCATGAAGTGAGCTGCTGATCGCAGTGCTATCAAGGTACGTTCTAGATTGAGTTGAAGTTAACGGAAAATCTTCTCTAATAAAAATAAGAAGATGTTTTCGACAAGATTGGTATTGGTTCAGCTACTCAACCGTCACTGACTTCGCCAGATTCCTCGGCTTATCCACATCCGTCCCCTTCGCGAGAGCCGTGTGATACGCCAGCAACTGAAGCGGCACCACGTGCAGGATCGGCGACAGGTCGCCGTAATGCTCCGGCAACCGCAGCACGTGGATCTGCTCGGTCTCGGGGAAGTGGCTGTCGGCGTCGGCGAGGACATACAGCTCGCCGCCGCGGGCCTGGACTTCCTTGAGGTTGGACTTGAGCTTGTCGAGCAGGCTGTCGTTGGGGGCGACGGCGATAACGGGCATGTCGCGGTCGACCAGGGCGAGTGGGCCGTGCTTGAGTTCGCCGGCGGCGTAGGCTTCGGCGTGGATGTAGGTGATTTCCTTGAGCTTGAGCGCGCCTTCGGCTGCGATCGGCCAGTGCCTGCCACGGCCAAGGAAGAGGGCGTGGTTGCGACGGGCGATGTTCTGCGCCCAGGTCTGGATGCTGGATTCGAGCTCCAGCACGCGAGCGACGGCGACGGGCAGGTGGCGCAGGCGGGCGAGGTGGTCGTGCTCGGCCTGTTCGTCAATGCATTCGCGCAACTTGCCGACAACCAGGGTCAGCAGGAACAACCCGGCGAGCTGAGTGGTGAAGGCCTTGGTGGAGGCGACGCCGATCTCCGGCCCGGCACGAGTGATGAAGCGCAGCGCGCATTCGCGCACGATGGCCGACTCCGGCACGTTGCAGATCGCCAGCGTGCGCGCGTGGCCGAGGTCCTTGGCGTGGCGCAGCGCGGCCAGGGTGTCGGCAGTTTCGCCCGATTGCGAGATGGCGACGACGAGCTGGTCGGGGTCGGCGACCGAGCTGCGGTAGCGGTACTCGCTGGCAATCTCGACCGTACATGGGATGCCGGCGAGCGATTCGAGCCAATAGCGCGCAGTGAGTCCTGAGTGATAGCTGGTGCCGCAGGCCAGGATCAGCACCGAGCGCACGCCCGCGAGCAGGTCCGCGGCGTCGGCACCGAACACGCCGGGCTGCAGCCGGCCACGGTTGCCGATGAGTTCGAGCGTGTTGGCCAGGGCCTCGGGCTGCTCGAAGATCTCCTTCTGCATGTAGTGGCGGTATTGGCCCAGCTCGACCGCGTCGGCGGAGAGCTGCGAAACGACGACCGGGCGCTCGACCGCCGCGCCGCTGGTGTCTGCGATGCGCAGGCCGTCGGCGGTGAGCTCGGCGATGTCGCCGTTTTCCAGGTAGATCAGCTTGCGTGTGACCTGCAGCAGGGCGGAGGCGTCGGAAGCGGCGTAGTGACCGGCGTGCGTGCCGTCTTCGACCAGGCCGAGCAGCAGCGGCGAGCCTTCGCGGGCCACGACGACCTTGCCCGGCTGACGTTCGTCGATGACGGCGATGGCGTAGGCGCCGATCAGCTGGCGCGTGGCGGCGAGCACGGCGTCGAAGAGGTCGGGCCGGGTGCGCAGCTCGGCCTCGACCAGGTGGGCGATGGTCTCGGTATCGGTGTCGGAGGTGAACACGTAGCCCTGGGCGCTGAGCGCGCTGCGCAGGGCTTCGTGATTCTCGATGATGCCGTTATGCACGACGGCGATGCCGCCCGAGACGTGCGGGTGGGCGTTGCGCTCGCTCGGTGCGCCATGGGTAGCCCAGCGCGTGTGGGCGATGCCGGCGTGGGCTGCGACCCCTTCGCTCGCCGCCGCGAGCTCGGCCACACGGCCGGCGGTGCGCACGCGCTCGACCCCCGCGCCGTTGAGCACGGCGATGCCGGCCGAGTCATAGCCGCGGTATTCGAGCTTGCGCAGGCCTTCGAGAAGGACGGGGACGATGTTGGCTGCCGGCGAGACGGCGGCGACGATTCCGCACATTAGTGTTTGGGCTCCGGGGTAGCCGCGCCAGCGCGCGACATACGCTTGTTGCCGCCGCGAGCGGAGGTGGTGGCACATCTCATTTGGTCGTACCTTCAAGTTGATCGAGCAACTGGCGCCCCGTTTGCGTCAGACGGTAGCGCTGCAGGCGGCTTTGCGGTTTGTCGGGGATGGTCATTTCGATCAGGCTCAGATCTAGGAGGCGGCGGATCTGTTTGTGCAACTCTCCGGAAACCGTTGTGTGCCCCAGCGCTCTCGCCAGTTCGGCCTTGCTGGACGGCTGAGCGCCGAGGCGCAGCATGATCTTGGCTGCCAGCTTCGACTCTAGCCGTGACTCTAGCCGTGACTCTAGCCGTGAGAAGATGGTTTGCTCAGTCGCCGTGTCTTGGTCGGTATCAGACGGGGAGCGCTCCGGGGCATGCGGCTGCGCCAGCCGGATCCGCAGCCGTACGCCGGTGGCGATTTCCTCGATGACCGGGTCAGGCAGGCCTTGCCGGGCGGCTTCATCGAAGATGCGCCGCACGCCGCTGCCCCACTGTTCGATCAGCCCAAGTTCGCGGAACACGCGGGCGATGACGGGATTGCGGATGCGGGAGACGCCGCTCTTCATGTCGTCGATGGTCATTCCTGGCAGCAACAGGCCGGGGCTTTCGATGTCGATGCGATCGTCGAAGAAGGCCACGCGAATCGGCGTACCGCGCTGGGCGTAGTCGCTGTGGGCCAGAGCGTTGACGATGGCCTCGCGCAACATGGTCAGCGGGATGCTCCAGACGTCTTCCCGTCGCATGGCGCCGAAGCGCGCGGTCTTGAAGGCGTGCTTCTTCAGGAACAGCTCGATCTCTTCCACGGCGTCCGGCAGGTGGGCGTGCACTTCGTGCTGGTCGAAGATGTCCACCTTGTCGAGTCCGCGGAAGCGTCCGCACTGAATCCAGGCGTCGGGGAAGTGCTGCTCCCGCGTCTTGCCGAACAGCAGGACCGCGCCTCGCGTGGGCACGAGGCGGCCTTGTTCGGCGCGCAGCAGCTTAAGGGTCTGCAGGGATTTCTCATCCAGCCTTCGTGTCGGGCCGAACAGGCGTGCCATGGCGGCCGCATCGAGGTCGTCCAGGCCGAGTTCGGGCATCGGCTGTTCGTCAAAGACCTGGCCGGCAACTGCCCGGCGCGTCTCGGCGATCCAGTCTTGTCCTGCCTGGCGGTTGCTGGCGCCCAGGCGCACATACACGCCTTGTTCCGGCCCCAGGCTGTTGAGGTAGTGCGGGCGTGCGCTGCTAGGGAACACTTCCACGATCAGCAGCGTGCGATCGCCTACGCTGGCCAGTTCCACACTGGGCACCAGGCGCGGCGAGATGCCGTCGACAATCAAGTTGCAGATCCGCGCCTCTTCATCCAACGGTTCGGCAACGCCCAGCACCTGTCTCGAATCATCCACCCCGATGACCAGGCAGCCGCCCGCCGCGTTCGCGAAAGCGACGAGGGTCTTGAGCACGTTGCGCGGCGATGAAAGGTCGCGCTTGAACTCGAGCGTCTTGCCTTCGGGCTGCTGCAGGAGGTGTTCTATTGGTTGGGGCATGGCGTGCGCTGGGCTATGGCTCCACACATGCTTGCTCACCTTAAGCGGCGGCAACCTTCTTGGCGCGAGCGTTGGCCACGAACTCGGCAACGAAAGCCAGCATCACACCGCCCATCAGCCCGAGAACGACGGCGAGCGTGATCACAAGCCCCTTCTTCGGCTTGAACGGCTCGGTCGGCGGAACGATTTCGCCGTCGCGCTGAAACAGCCGGAATGACTTCGGGTCGATACTCAGGCTCTGCAGCAGCCGTAGACGCGACTCTGTATCCCGCAGACTGCTGATGAAGGGATCATCGCTCTCGCGCGTCTTCAACAGATCGAGTTCGGCGCTGAGCGACTTACTACCGCGCGCATACAGCTCTGTCCCGTTGATGAAGGGCGTCACGAGGTCTTTCTCTGGCGGGCGCATGGCCGAGACTTGCGGGTCGCGCAGCCCAACGGCCTGAGCCACTTTCAGCGCCTCGGTCAACTGCACGATGCGATCCTTGCGCTGCTGTGCCGCAATCAAGCGACGCTCGTCGAGGTCGCGCACAGTGTTCTTCACGAGCACATCGACTTCATGCCGAGTATCCTCGACAAGGGCTTTGGCGGCGTCCTCCTGGACCTGGTCGATGTAAGTCGCTGCCAACCTGGCCACGACTTCACCGGTAGGCCCTTCGATACGGAGCTTATGCAGGTTACGTCCCTTGGGGTCGGGCCTCGAGACGAAAATAACCTTCTCCCGCATGTGTTCGTAAAGGCGCTGCTCCGGCGAAGCCCGCCAACCGCCGTTCAACTCGGGCAGGAAGCTCTCCCGGAAGAAGCGTTGCATCGCTTCGTCGGAGAGCAAGCGGTTGGAGAAGTAGGTAAACACCTGATCAGGCGTGAAAGCGGTCAGCCCAGTCGCAACACTTCGGCCGAGATTGAGCGCGGCGATATCACCGGCAGTCGGCTTGTCGACGTAAACGTGAACCTCGTATCGGGGCGTCGCTAGGAAGGCGTAAGCGACCCCAGCTACCGTGCAAACGACTAGGGCGCACAGAATCCACAACTTTCGCCGCACCAATATTGCCCAAAGGTCCAGCAGACTGATCTCATCCGGGTCGTTCGTTGCCGAGGGGCTGGACATCATGGCGCACGTGCGTGATTGAAAACATTGAATTATCGCACTGCAATACGGAACTTTGCTATCGGGCAAAAGTAATAAGTCTTGACTGGACCGCCCGAAGCAGGCATTCATGCTTCTGAACCGACAAGGCGGAGTACGACTGCTGTATGTGGACGACATCGCGCACGGGCGGACTGAAACACCGCGGCGAGCCCCCTTCAGGCACGGCGTCCGATGCCTGCATGCACGCACCCAGGCTCGACGACGGCGCGAAGTTCTCGGCCTATCGGAGCCCCGACAGCCTGCAGGAATAGGTGTTGGCCGACCCCGACCGCCTCACCGTCGAGAGCTTCCGCAGCACGGATACGAGCGTCTGGCTGTTTGCCACGCAAAACAGCGAACGCGAGGTGGCCTGGAGTCGCTGGATTTTGAGGCGCCGCGGCGAACGTGTTCAATGACGTGGAACCGACGTTGGAAACCTTAGCTGCGCGAAACCTGTGTTCTACATCAGCCGGATTGCGCTGTGGCCGTTCGGTTTCCTGTACTGACCCTCAATGCGCCTCATCCCAATTCGCCCCCGCCCCCACCTCCACCAGCAGCGGCACGGCGAGCGTCGCCACACCCGCCATCAGCTTCGGCAGTTCAGTGCGGATCAGCTCCAGTTCGCCGTTCGGCACTTCCAGCACCAGTTCGTCATGCACCTGCAGGATGAGCCGCGACTGCACGCCGGATGACTTCAGCCAGGCGCTCACCGCGATCATCGCGCGCTTGATGAGGTCGGCCGCGGTACCCTGCATCGGCGCGTTGATGGCCGCGCGTTCGGCGGCCTGGCGGCGGCCGACCTGCTGGGCGCGGATGTCGGGCAGGTGCAGGCGGCGGCCGAAGACGGTTTCGACGTAGCCTTTCTCGCGCGCCTCGACGCGGGTGCGCTCCATGTAGTCGGCGACGCCGGGGTAGCGGGCGAAGTAGCGGTCGATCCAGCCCTGGGCGGCGGCGCGGTCGATGCCGAGGTTCTTGGCCAGGCCGTGGGCGCTCATGCCGTAGATGAGGCCGAAGTTGATCACCTTGGCGTAGCGGCGCTGCTCGCTGCTGACTTCGGCCGGCGGCACGCCGAAGACTTCGCCGGCGGTGGCGCGGTGCACGTCCTCGCCGTGGGCGAAGGCTTCCAGCAGGCGGGCGTCGCCCGACAGGTGGGCCATGATGCGCAGCTCGATCTGCGAATAGTCGGCCGATACGATGAGGTGGTCGCGCGGGGCGATGAAGGCGGCGCGGATGCGCCGGCCTTCGGGCGTGCGGATCGGGATGTTCTGCAGGTTGGGCTCGGAGCTGGCGAGCCGGCCGGTGACCGCGGTGGCCTGCGAGAAGCTGGTGTGCACCCGTCCCGTCTGCGGATTGACCATGCGCGGCAGCTTGTCGGCGTAGGTGCTCTTGAGCTTGGACAGGCTGCGGTGCTCGAGCAGCAGCTTGGGCAGCGGGTAGTCCTCGGCGAGCTGGGTGAGCACGTCTTCGTCGGTGGAGGGCTGGCCGGTGGCGGTCTTCTTGACGATCGGCAGGCCCAGCGTGCCGAACAGGATCTCGCCCAACTGCTTGGGCGAGCCGAGGTTGAAAGGCTGGCCGGCCAACTGATGCGCCTCGCGTTCGAGCTCCATCAGCCGGCGACCGAGCTCCTCGCTGTGGCTGGCGAGCAGGAAGGGGTCGATGAGGACGCCGGTGCGCTCCATCTCGAGCAGCACGGCGAGCGTGGGCAGTTCGATGTCGCGGTACAGCGCGGCGAGCGCGGGGATGGCCTCGACCTGCGGCCACAGCGTGCGGTGCAGGCGCAGCGTGATGTCGGCGTCTTCGGCGGCGTATTCGGTGGCGCGGTCGATGGCGACTTCGTCGAAGCCGATCTGCTTGGCGCCCTTGCCGCAGACGTCGGTGTAGGGAATCGTCGTCAGGCCGAGGTGGCGCTTGGCGAGCGAATCCATGTCGTGCGACTTGTCGGACTCCAGCACGTAGGACTGCAGCATCGTGTCGTGGGCGATGCCGGCCAGGCGGATGCCGTGATTGGCGAGCACGTGGGCATCGTACTTGAGGTTCTGGCCGACCTTGGCGTGACGCTCGGATTCGAGCCAGGGCTTGAGCTTGTGCAGCACCTCGGCGAGCGGCAGTTGTTCCGGGACGTCTGCGCCGCGATGCGCCAGCGGCAGGTAGGCGGCCTCGCCCGCCTCGACGGCGAAGGACATGCCGACCAGGCGCGCGGCCATCGGGTCGAGGCTGGTGGTCTCGGTGTCGAAGGCGGTGAGCTCGGCGGCGCCGATCTTCGCCAGCCAGGCGTCGAAGCTGGGCCAGTCGAGGATGGTGACGTAAGCGTCGCGATGCGCGCCGGGTTCCGTGGGAGGAGAAATAGGGGACAGACCACGGTTTCCCTCGGGAAACCGTGGTCTGTCCCCTATTTCTCCGGCGGCATCCAGATCCTTGAGCCAGCCGCGGAATTCGAAGCGCTCGTACAGCGCACGCAGCGCCACCTTGTCGTCGTCACGCGCAGGCAGCTCGTCGAGCGCCACCGGCAGCTCGACGTCGGTCGCCACCGTCACCAGCGTGCGGCCGAGCGGCAGGAAGTCCAGGTGCTTGCGCAGGTTCTCGCCGACCTTGCCGCCGACCTTGTCGGCGTTGGCGACTAGGTTGTCGAGCGTGCCGTATTCGGTGAGCCACTTCACCGCCGTCTTGGGGCCGCACTTTTCCACGCCGGGCACGTTGTCCACCGTGTCGCCGACCAGCGCGAGGTAGTCGACGATGCGCTCAGGCGGCACGCCGAACTTGGCTTCCACGCCGGCTTCGTCGAGCACTTCCTCGCTCATCGTGTTCACCCACTTCACACCGGGGCGCACGAGCTGGGTGAGGTCCTTGTCGCCGGTGGAGATCACCACCTCCCAGCCGCGCTCGTGTGCCTGGCGGGTGAGCGTGCCGATCACGTCGTCGGCTTCCACGCCTTCGATCGCCAGCAGCGGCCAGCCTTCGGCCTGCACCGCCTCGTGCAGCGGCTCGATCTGCGCGCGCAGGTCGTCGGGCATGGGCGGGCGGTGCGACTTGTATTCCGGGTACAGGTCGTCGCGGAAGGTCTTGCCCTTGGCATCGAAGACGCAGGCGCGGAATTCTGCCTTGTAGTCGCTTTCCAGCCGACGTAGCATCGACAGCACTCCCCTGATCGCCCCGGTCGGCTCGCCCTTCGAGTTGCGCAGGTCCGGCAGCGCGTGGAAGGCGCGATACAGATAGCTGGAACCATCGACGAGCAGCAGCGTGGGCATCCTGAACGATCCTTGCAGGGAATCCGCCGGGCAGCGGCCCGGTCGAACGGGTGTGGGCGCTTCCGGCGAGAAAATACCGAGACCAACATGACCGCGAAAGACAAACTCCCCCGCAGCCTGGCGGACGACAGCGCGCCGCGTTTCAACGCGCGCGAGTCCTGGCGAATCTTCGGAATTATGGCAGAGTTCGTCGAGGCGACCGAACGGCTGAGTTCCATCCGCCCGGCCGTCTCCATCTTCGGCAGCGCACGCACACCGGCCGACCACATGTACTACATGCTCGCCGAGAAGATCGCGCGCCAGTTGTCGGATGCCGGCTTCGCGGTCATCTCCGGCGGCGGCCCGGGCATCATGGAAGCTGCCAACAAGGGCGCCTATTTCGGCAAGAGCCCGTCGGTGGGGCTCAACATCCAGTTGCCGATGGAACAGGGCTCCAACCCCTACCAGGACATCTCGCAGACGTTCCAGCACTTCTTCGCGCGCAAGTTCATGTTCGTGAAGTTCGCCGCGGCCTACGTGGTGATGCCGGGCGGCTTCGGCACGCTGGACGAGCTGCTCGAGGCGATGACGCTGATCCAGACGAGGAAGAGCCGGCAGATGCCGATCATCCTGGTGCACAGCCCCTTCTGGAAAGGCCTGATGGACTGGATCCGCGACCGCCTGGTGGCCGAGCGCATGATCAACCCCGAGGACGTCGACCTGGTGCAGGTGATCGACAAGCCGGAGGAAGTGGTCGAGGCGATCTTCAAGCACTACGAGAAGCGCGGGTTCGCCCCGCTGCCGGCAGAGCACGAGATGATGCTGAACCTTTGAAGAATCGGGTCGCGGTCAAGCCCGCTCCTGC
This sequence comes from Pseudomonadota bacterium, assembly GCA_018240785.1. Classification (GTDB taxonomy): domain Bacteria; phylum Pseudomonadota; class Gammaproteobacteria; order Burkholderiales; family Rhodocyclaceae; genus Thauera. Next base: position 125,609 of record JAFEFC010000031.1, read on the forward strand.
GGCCGAGTGAGCGCTTTCCGCGAGGTGGGAGCGGGCTTGACCGCGACACGGCGACTGCGGCGCTGCAGCCTTCCCCCCGCGAACCGGCTAGAATTGGCGCATATCCAGGAGAACACCATGCGCCGCACCCTGATCGCCCTGCTGCTTGCCGCCGCGCTGCCGGCCTACGCGCAGCAGCGCCCTGCGCTCGAGCCCATTCCCGAGCCGCCCCCGCCGCCGCCCGGCATGAGCGACATCGAAGAACCGCAGGTGACCATCGTCAAGCGCGGCGAGGACACGGTGCAGGAGTACCGCATCCGCGGCAAGCTCTACATGATCAAGGTGACGCCGCCGCATGGCGTGCCGTACTACCTGATCGACAAGGAAGGCACCGGGCAGATGGTGCGCGACGACACCGCGCCGACGCTGTCGGTGCCGATGTGGGTGATCAAGTCCTGGTGAGTACTGCGCCGCAGGTCTGCAGCTTTGGGCCGGTGTGCCGTGCCGATGCGCAGGTGCTGATCCTCGGCAGCATGCCGGGCGAGGCTTCGCTGGCGGCAGCGCAGTACTACGCCCATCCGCGCAACGCGTTCTGGCCCATCATGGGCCGGCTGTTCGGCGCCGGACTCGAGCTGCCCTACGGGGAACGCCTGGCGCGGCTCAACGACGCCGGCGTCGCGCTGTGGGACGTGATCGCGCGCTGCCGCCGCCCGGGCAGCCTGGATAGCGCGATCGATCGCGACAGCGTCGAGGCCAACGACTTCGCCCGCCTGTTCGGCGCCTGCCCGCAGATCGACCTCGTGTTCTTCAACGGCAGCGCAGCCGAAGCGGCCTTCCGCCGCCATGTGCGCCTGCCGCCGGAACTGAAGCCGCTGCGCTTCGTCCGGCTGCCATCGACCAGCCCGGCGCACGCGGCGCGCGACTTCGCCGCCAAGCTCGCCGCCTGGCAGGCGGTGCGCCTCGCGCTCGCCGGCACCGACGCCGGCTCGACACCGCGCCCGCACGCACTGGCGCACGCTGCCTGAGCCGGTGACCAACATCCATCCTTTCGTAGCAACCCCAGCCACCATTCGCACGCCATGTCCGTCTTCACTTCCGTTCCCGACTCCGTCCTCGCCGACTGGCTCAAGAATTACGCGATCGGCCGCCTCGTCGAGCTGAAAGGCATTTCGGCCGGGGTGCAGAACAGCAACTTCTTCGTCACCACGACGCTGGGCCGCTACGTGCTGACCCTGTTCGAAGGCATTCCGCGCGCCGAGCTGCCCTATTACCTGCACCTGATGGCACATCTCGCGCGCCACGGCCTGCCGGTGCCGGCGCCGATCGCCAACCGCGACAACGAATACCTCGGCACGCTGCAGGAGCGGCCTGCCGCCCTGGTCGTGCGGCTGTCCGGCGCCTCGGTGATGGAACCCGGCACCCAGCACTGCGAGAAGGTCGGCGCCATGCTGGCCGGCCTGCACCTGGCGGGCCAGTCCTACGGCCGTCGCCAGGACAACCCGCGCGGCCCGGCCTGGCGCGCGGCCACCGCGCAGGCGGTGCGCAGCTTCCTGCCGGCCGACGAGCAGGCCCTGCTCGACGCGGAAGTGGCTTTCCAGGCCAGGGTGAATGTCGCCGAGCTGCCGGCCGGCGCGATCCATGCCGACCTGTTCCGCGACAACGTGCTGTGGGATGCCGACGAGGCCGGCAACGCGCACATCGGCGGCGTGATCGATTTCTACTTCGCCGGCTACGACGCGCTGCTGTTCGATGTCGCCGTCACGGTGAACGACTGGTGCGCCAACGCCGACGGCACGCTGGACGCAGCCCGCTGCACCGCGCTGCTCGAGGCCTACGACGCCGAGCGCCCCTTCACCGATGCCGAGCGCACCGCCTGGCCGGCGATGCTGCGCGCGGCCGCGTTCCGCTTCTGGATGTCGCGCGCCGCCGACTTCCACCTGCCGCGCGCGGGCGAGATGGTGCTGGTGAAGAACCCCGACGAATACCGCGACATCCTGCGCCTGCGCGCCGCCGGCGTGCCGCCGCTGCCATGACGACCGGCCTTTGAACTCGCCCTGGCCATGGGCTAGCATCGACGGCGGGCATCATCGCCGACGGCTTTCGAACGCCAGCCCTCGCCCACCCGCCCGCCCTGAACGCCTCGGAACCCGATGACCCGTACCCCGCATCCGCACAACCATCCCCAGCCCGGCACGGTGACGCCCGCACAGGCGCTGCAGTGGCTCGCCACCGGCTGGCAGTTGTTCATGAAGAGCCCGGGCGTGTGGCTGGCGCAATCGGCCGTCTTCATCGTCATCCTGGCCGCGCTCGGCTTCGTGCCCTTCATCGGCTGGGCGGTCACGCCGGTGGCGCTGCCGGTGCTGAGCGCCGGCATGCTGTCGGGCGCGCTGGCGCTGGAGCGCGGCGAGGCGCTGCGCGTGGGCCATCTGTTCGACGGCCTGCGCCGCCACGCCGGCAACCTGCTGATGCTGGGCGGCTTCCACCTGCTCGGCACGCTGCTCGCGGCGCTGATCGCCGCCGCCATCGGCGGCAGCGCGGTGCTCACCGGCATGCTGGTGGGCGCCTTCGCCGGCATGGGCCTGGCCGCGGGCGGCATGATGTTCGGCGTGCTGGTGTTCACCGTGCTGTGGTCGCTGCTGATGATGGCGCTGTGGTTCGCGCCGGCGCTGGTGATGCTGCACGACGTCGCCCCGCTCGAGGCGATGAAGCTCTCCGCCCAGGCCTGCTTCCGCAACCTGCTGACCTTCGTGGTGCTGGCCGCGATGCTCTACGTGCTGGTGTGGGTGGCGATGCTCCCGGCCGGCCTCGGCATGCTGGTGCTGGTGCCGGTGCTGGCCGGCGCCCTGCTCGAAGCCTGGCAGGACACTTTCCACGCTCGCCCCGCGCTGCCTGCGCCGACGCCCGCATCCGCGCAGGACGACGACGCGCCGCCCGCGGCCTAGCCTTTCAGACCCCATGCAAGCAAACCAACTTCCCATGCAGCGCGGCTGGGCCTGGCTGCGCGACGGCCTCGTCCTGTGGCTGCGCAACCCCGCCCTGCTGACCTTCGCCGCCTTCGGCTACCTGCTGGCGCTGCTCGTCGTCAGCATGTTCCCGTTCGTCGGCCAGGCCATCGCCTCGCTGCTGATGCCTGCGCTGTCGCTCGGCGTGCTCAACGCCTGCCGCGCGGTGGACGCCGGGCGCAAGGTCGGCCCAGACGTGCTGTTCTCCGGCTTCAAGGGCAACCTGCCCGAGCTGATCAAGATCGGCGGCGTCTACCTGGTGGCGAGCTTCGCGGTGCTGTTCCTCACCACGCTGGTGGATGGCGGCACGCTGATGCGGGTGATGACCGGCGGCAAGATCGACGAGGCCGCTGCAGCCGAGCCTGCGCTGACCGTCTCCCTGATCGTGGCACTGGTGCTGTCGACGCCGGTGATGATGGCCTACTGGTTTGCGCCGCTGCTGGCCGGCTGGTGGAAGCTGCCGGCGGCGAAAGCGCTGTTCTTCAGTTTCTACGCCTGCCTGCGCAACTGGCGGCCCTTCCTGGCGTATTCGATCGCCCTGGCGGTGTTCGGCGCACTGCTGCCGGGGCTGATCGTGGGCGTGATCGGCATGGTGTCGCCGACGCTGGCCACCCTGCTGTCGGTGCCGGTCCCGCTGGTGCTGGTGCCGGTGGTGTTCGCCAGCTTCTATGTGAATGCGCGCGAGGTGTTCGGCCTGCCGGGCGATGTCCTGGCAACCGCCGTGCCCGGCGACACGCCGCCCGAGGATCACCCCGGCGATGCCGGCTGAAACGCCCGCAGGCGGCAGCGCCGCCGGTCCGCTGGGCGTGCTCGGCGGCACCTTCGACCCCATTCACTTCGCCCACCTGCGGCTTGCCGAGGAGGCGCGCGAGGCGCTGGCGCTGGCGGGCGTGCGCCTGATCCCGGCCGGCCAGCCACCGCATCGCGGTGCCCCCGGCTCCACCGCCGATGACCGCCTGGCGATGGCGCACCTGGCGGTCGCGGGCAATCACGGCCTGGAGATCGACGACGGCGAGGTGCGCTCGGCGCAGAAGAGCTACACCGTGCTGACGCTGGAACGCCTGCGCGCCGAACTCGGCCCGCAGCGGCCGCTGGTGCTGATCCTCGGCGCCGACGCGTTTGCCGGCCTGCCGACCTGGCACCGCTGGCCCGAACTGTTCACGCTCGCCCACGTCGCCGTGGCCAACCGCCCGGGCTACGCGCCGCACGGCCGGCGCTGGCCCGCGGTGCTGTCGCCCGAGCTGGATGCGGCGTGCAAGGATCGCGTCACCAACGACGCGGCCGACTTGCGACGCCAGCCGGCTGGCCGCGTGATCCCGTTCGACATGACGCCGCTGGCGATCTCCGCGTCGCTGATCCGCGACCTGCTGTGCAACGGCCACAGCGCCCGTTACCTGCTGCCGGACGCGGTTCTCGACTATATTGATTCGCACAACCTCTATCGCTGACCCCAAGCAGACACTCCATGGACACACCCCAATTGCAGCAGATCGTCATTTCCGCCCTCGAGGACATCAAGGCGCGCGACATCGAAACCATCGACACCCACAAGGTCACCGCGCTGTTCGACGCCATCGTCGTTGCGAGCGCCGAATCCGGCCGCCAGACGCGGGCGCTGGCGCGCAACGTCGTCGACAAGGTGAAGGAAGCCGGCGGCGAGGTGATCAGCGTGGAGGGCGAGGACAGCGGCGAATGGGTGCTGGTGGATCTCGGCAGCATCGTCGTGCACATCATGCAGCCGGCGGTGCGCGCGTATTACAAGCTCGAGGAGCTGTGGTCCACGACGCCGGCGAGCCGGCGCAGCGCGGCCTGATTCCGCCGCTGTCGGCCGTCGCGCCCCTGCATCGCGCATGAAGCTCTACGTCGTCGCCGTCGGCCATCGCATGCCGTCCTGGGTGGAGGCCGGCTTCGACGAGTTCGCCCGCCGCATGCCGCGCGAGCTGCCGCTGCAGCTCGTCGAGGTGAAGGCCGAACCGCGCACCAGCGGCAAGACGGTGGATGCGATGATGGCGGCCGAAGCGACGCGCATCGAAGCTGCACTGCCGCCGCGCTGCCGCCGCGTGATCCTGGACGAACGCGGCGCCGATCTCACCACCATGGCGCTGGCGCGCCGCCTGGAGGCGTGGCAGGGCGAAGGCCAGGACGTGGCGCTCATCGTGGGCGGCCCGGACGGCCTGGCGCCGGCGTTCAAGGCCAGCGCGCATGAAGCCATTCGCCTGTCCAGCCTGACCCTGCCCCACGCCCTGGTGCGCCCGCTGCTGGCCGAAGCGCTGTACCGCGCGTGGTCGGTGCTGCGCAACCACCCCTACCACCGGGAATAGGTGCTGGCCCGATCGCGGCATCCCGTCCGAATGCGCGTAAAATGACAGCAGGCCGTCAGCCCTTCCACCTTATTGTCGGTCCTGTCAGCGACGCCGCACGCAGATGAATCTTCCGCGCATCTATCTCGCCTCCAAGAGCCCGCGCCGCCGCGAACTGCTGCGGCAAATCGGTGTGCATTTCGACGTGCTGACCTTCCGCGCCGGCGAGCGCGGTGAGGACGCCGACGTGGATGAATCCCCGCTGCCCGGCGAGGACGTCCAGCGCTATGTCGAACGCATCGCACTGAGCAAGGCCCAGGCAGGCGTGCGGCGCGTGCTGTGGCGCAAGATGCTGCGCCAGCCGGTGCTGTCGGCCGACACCACGCTCGAAGTCGATGGCGAGATCGTCGGCAAGCCGGCCGACGCGGTCGATGCCCACGCCATCCTCAGGCGGCTTTCAGGGCGCAGTCACCGCGTGCTGACCGCGGTGGCGATGAGCGACGGCGAGCGCACGCGCAGCCGCCTGTCGGTAAGCGATGTGCGCTTCCGCACCCTCAGCGACCACGACATCCGCCACTACGTCGCCACCGGCGAGCCGATGGACAAGGCCGGCGCCTATGGCATCCAGGGCCGCGCGGCCATCTTCGTGGAGGAGATCCGCGGCAGCTACTCCGGGATCATGGGCCTGCCGCTGTTCGAAACCGCGCAATTGCTCGACGCCTTCGGCTATCCTCTGTAGCCTCGCGCGCGACCGGGCGCGCCCCCGATGAGCCATGCGCGATGGCGCACGCAAGCCGCGCGCGCGCCATTGCGCATTTCCCATTGTCCCAGCGCACCATGAGCATCGAATTCCTCATCAACTGCACGCCACAGGAAACACGAGTGGCGATCGTCGAACAGGGCGTCGTGCAGGAACTGCACGTCGAACGCACGGCCAGCCGCGGCATCGTCGGCAACATCTACCTCGGCAAGGTGGTGCGCGTGCTGCCGGGCATGCAGTCGGCCTTCATCGACATCGGCCTGGAGCGCACCGCCTTCCTGCATGTGGCCGACATCTGGAGCGACCGCCAGAACGGCGAGGGCGCGCGGCCGATCGAGAAGATCCTCGCCGAAGGCCAGAGCCTGATGGTGCAGGTGCTGAAGGACCCGATCGGCACCAAGGGCGCGCGGTTGTCCACGCAGATCAGCATCGCCGGCCGGCTGCTCGTCTACCTGCCGCAGGAGAAGCACATCGGCATCTCCCAGCGCATCGAGGATGAAGCCGACCGCGAGGCCTTGCGCGCGCGCCTCACCCGCCTGGTGCCGGCCGACGAACCGGGCGGCTTCATCGTGCGCACGATGGCCGAATCCGCCTCCGACGACGAGCTCGCCGCCGACATCGCCTACCTGCGCAAGCTATGGCGCGAGATCGGCAACAGCACCACCGGCGCGTTTCCGCCCAAGGTGCTGCACGAAGATCTCGGCCTGGGCCAGCGCACGCTGCGCGACCTCGTCACCGACGACACCAGCCGCATCCGCATCGATTCGCGCGAGAACTTCCACAAGTTCGGCGCCTTCGCCGCCGAATACACGCCCAAGGTGCTGCCGCTGCTCGAGCACTACAGCGGCGACCGCCCGCTGTTCGACCTCTACAACGTCGAGGAGGAGATCCAGAAGGCGCTCGCACGGCGGGTGGATCTCAAGTCCGGCGGCTACCTGATCATCGACCAGACCGAGGCGATGACCACCGTCGATGTGAACACCGGCGGCTTCGTCGGCGCGCGCAACTTCGACGACACCATCTTCAAGACCAACCTCGAGGCCACCCATGCCATCGCGCGCCAACTGCGGCTGCGCAACCTCGGCGGCATCATCATCATCGACTTCATCGACATGGAGAACGTCGAGCACCGCGAGATGGTGCTCGACGAGTTCCGCAAGGTCTTGTCGCGCGACCACACCAAGATGAGCATCAACGGCTTCACCGCGCTCGGCCTGGTGGAGATGACGCGCAAGCGCACCCGCGAATCGCTCGCTCACCTGCTATGCGAGCCCTGCCCCACCTGCGGCGGGCGCGGCGAGGTGAAGACGGCACGCACGGTGGCCTACGAGATCCTGCGCGAACTGATCCGCGAGGCGCGCCAGTTCAACGCCAAGGAGTTCCGCGTGCTCGCCGGGCCGGACGTCATCGACCTCTTCCTGGACGAGGAAAGCCAGTCGCTGGCGATGCTGTCGGACTTCATCGACAAGAAGATCTCGCTGCACGCCGAGGCCAGCTACACGCAGGAACAGTTCGACATCGTGCTGCTGTAGCCGCGCCGTGAGCTCAGGCGCACATCCACGCGAACCACAGGCCGCGCAGTTGCGCAGCGGCCTCGCCCGCTACTTCGCCGCGACGCGGCCGGCCTTCCTGACCGTGACGCTGGTCGGCTGCCTGATCGGGCTGGCCGCCGCGCACCGCGACGGCGTGGCGATCGATGCGCTGACGGCGCTGGGCACGGTGTTGCTGGCCGTAGTCGTGCATGCCGGCGTGAATGTCATCAACGATTACCACGATGCGCGCAGCGGCGCCGACGCGGCCAACACTCGCCGCCTGTTTCCTTTCACCGGCGGCAGCCGCTTCATCCAGAACGGCGTGCTGAGCGAGCCTGCGGTCGGCCGCTACGGCTACCTGCTGCTTGCTGCGGTGGTGCCCGCCGGGCTGCTGCTCGCCTGGCAGACGGGCGCGGGGCTGCTCGCCATCGGCGCCGCAGGGCTCTTCGTCGGCTGGGCCTACTCCGCGCCGCCGCTGGCGCTGATGAGCCGCGGCCTGGGCGAGCTGGCGATCGCCGCCGGCTGGCTGCTGGTGGTGGTCGGCAGCGATTACGTGCAGCGCCACGCCTTCGCGCCGCTGCCGCTCGCGGCGGGGCTGTCGTATGCGTTGCTGGTGGCGAACCTGCTGTTCATCAACCAGTTCCCCGACCATGACGGCGATGCCGCGACCGCGAAGCGCACGCTGGTGGTGCGGCTCGGCCCGCAGGTGGCGAAATGGGGCTACCTGCTGATCGCCATCTTTGCCTACGGCTGGCTGGTGGCGATGGTGGCGCGCAAGGTGCTGCCACAGCAGACCGCTGCGGCAGCGATGACGCTGGTGCTGTCGTTTTCCGCGGCGCGCGAGCTGCTGCACCACGCGGAGGACCCGCCGGCACTGGCGCCGGCGATCAAGCGCACGATACTCGCCACCAACCTGCATGGCCTGCTCCTCGCCGCTGCGCTGGCCTGGGGGCGCTGAGGCCGGCGTTGCCACCCAGGCGGTGGCGTGTGCGCCTGTACAAAGATTCACTTTCCCCGCGTAAGCCTCGGCGCGCGCTGGTAGACTTCGCGCAAACAGCCTCGCCCGGAACATCATGATCGGACGCCTTACCGGCACCCTGCTGGAAAAGAACCCACCGCAGATCCTCGTCGACGTGCACGGCGTCGGCTACGAGCTGGACGTGCCGATGAGCACCTTCTACGGCTTGCCGGCCGTCGGCGCGCAGCTCAGCCTGCACACCCACTTCGTCGTGCGCGAAGACGGACACTTCCTGTTCGGCTTCGCCACTGACGAAGAGCGCGCCACCTTCCGCCAGTTGCTCAAGGTGTCGGGCATCGGCGCGCGCATGGCGCTGGCGGTGCTGTCCGGGCTGTCGGTGAATGACCTCGCGCAGGCGGTGGCGCTGCAGGAGGCCGGGCGACTGGTGAAGATTCCCGGCATCGGCAAGAAGACCGCCGAGCGCCTGCTGCTGGAACTGCGCGACAAGCTCGGCAAGGCGTTGCCCAGCGTCGCCGGCGCGCGCCTCGCGGCCCTGCCCGACGCGGCGCCGGACGCCAGGAGCGACATCCTCAACGCCCTGCTGGCGCTGGGCTACAACGAACGCGAGGCGCTGGGCGCGATGAAGGGCCTGGCAGAGGACGTGGGCGTGTCCGAGGGCATCCGCCAGGCGCTGAAGGCCTTGTCGAAGTCATGAGCCGGCGCGCGCCTTCTTCAAGCAGGAGCGGACCTGGCCGCGACCGACCTCCCATCGCGGCCAGGTCCGCTTCCACCGTGCAGACCGCACCGTCAAGGCAGCCATGATCGAGACCGACAAGCTGCGCGCCGGCACGCCCGAGCGCCTGATTTCCGCCCAGCCAGCAGACCGCCAGGAAGACGCGATCGAGCGTGCGCTGCGCCCCAAGCGCCTGGCCGAATACGTCGGCCAGAGCAAGATCCGCGAGCAACTCGAGATCTTCATCCAGGCCGCGCGCCGCCGCCAGGAAGCGCTCGACCACGTGCTGCTGTTCGGCCCGCCCGGCCTGGGCAAGACCACGCTGGCCCACATCGTCGCCGCCGAGATGGGCGTGAACCTGCGCCAGACCTCCGGCCCGGTGCTGGAGCGCGCCGGCGACCTTGCCGCGCTGCTCACCAACCTCGAACCGCATGACGTGCTGTTCATCGACGAGATCCACCGCCTGTCGCCGGTGGTGGAGGAGATCCTCTACCCGGCGCTGGAAGACTTCCAGATCGACATCATGATCGGCGAGGGCCCGGCGGCACGTTCGGTGAAGCTCGACCTGCCGCCCTTCACGCTGGTCGGCGCCACCACCCGCGCCGGCATGCTGACCAACCCGCTGCGCGACCGCTTCGGCATCGTGTCGCGGCTGGAGTTCTACACGCCGGAAGAACTGGCCTTCATCGTCAGCCGCTCGGCGCGGCTGCTCAACGTCGCGATTGACGATGCCGGTGCGCTGGAGATCGCGCGTCGCGCGCGCGGCACGCCGCGCATCGCCAACCGCCTGCTGCGGCGCGTGCGCGACTATGCCGAGGTGAAGGCCAGCGGCCACATCAGCAGCGGGGTGGCCGATGCGGCGCTGAAGATGCTGGACGTGGATTCGCTTGGTCTGGACCTGATGGACCGCAAGCTGCTCGGCGCGATGCTGGAAAAATTCGGCGGCGGGCCGGTCGGCCTGGACAACATCGCCGCAGCCATCGGCGAATCGACCGACACCATCGAGGACGTCATCGAGCCCTACCTGATCCAGCAGGGCTACCTGCAGCGCACGCCGCGCGGACGCATGGCGACGCATTCGATCTGGCAGCATTTCGGCCTGGCGCCGCCGCGCGCCGCTGGCACCGACCTGTTCGCACAGTAGCGTCGCAGCCCATGCGCAGCTTTCAGGTGCTGATGTTCACGCTGTGCCTGGTCGGCGGCCTCTACCTGGTGATGCAGGCGCCGGATTTCTTCATGCCCGACCGCTGGAACCCCGCAAGCGGCTGGCAGTTCGGCGCCACCGCCTCGCGCCTGCTGGGCGGCGGCTTGCTCGCCACGGCCGCGGCAGGGGCGAACTATCTGCAGAATTTCTATTACAGCGACAGGCGCCGCCTGCCGGGTCCCGCGGCGCAACGGCGCCACTTCATGCTGCTGGCGCTGGCACTGGCGCTGATCGCCGCGGCCTTGATGACGGCCGTACCGACGCCCAACCCGGATTACCGCCCGCCGACCGCACAGCGGCAGTGAGCGGTCCCGGCCAGTTGCGTGCGCTGCAGGGCTGCGAGCGCCGGCTCAATCGCCCAGCAGCCGCCGAGCCCGATCCGCGGTTTCGACGATCTCGCCAAGCTGACGCGACGCGAGCAGCGAACCGAAGTGAGTCAGCGCTTCATGCGTGACGAAAAGGTGACCATTCTCGCGCCGGCTGATCCAGCCCAGCTCGATCAGGCGGGAGATCTTGCGCCGCACCGTCTCGCGCGGCAGGCCGGTGGCGGCCGCGATCGAATAGGCATTGCAGGGGCGCAACAGACAGTCTTGCGGACCAGTACAGGGCTCCTCCGACTTGGGATCGCGGTCGCCGTTCTCCCTCGCGCCGATATTGTGCAGCGCGATTTCGCCAAGCAGGATAGGCAGCAGGATGTCGCGATCGAACTCCTCGAACCAGCGCTTGAGGTTTCGGATCTCGTGTCGCGCGAGCAGCAGCGCGACCGGCTTGAGAAGGCGCGTGGGTGACGGCTCGGCGCAGGCCGCATCAGCAGCGACCACATTCTTATCTTTTCTCGTGGGCATGTCGGCCTTTACGGTAAAAAACGGTGTGCGCTTGACCCACCGACCGTCAATCGTGCCTTTGTCTTTGTTATTAGGTTTCGATCATTTTCTAATCTTGGAGCGCGAGGATATCCGAAGCCAGGCGGCAGCCCCTGTGACCAAGTACCCAAAGTGGGCGTTTAAATACTTCTTATGAAGCGGGGCCAGACTTTTTCGCCCGCGGATGGGCCGCGTCATACACCTTGGCGAGATGCTGGAAATCGAGATGGGTGTACACCTGGGTGCTGCGGATGCTGGCGTGGCCGAGCAGTTCCTGCACCGCGCGCAGGTCGCCGCTCGACTGCAGCAGGTGGCTGGCGAAGCTGTGGCGCAGCATGTGCGGATGGACATGCACGCCCAGGCCCAGGCTGCTGGCGCGCAACGCCAGCCGGCTGCGGATGGCGCTCGCGCTCATGCGCCGGCCGCTGCGGGTGACGAACAGTGCGGGCTCCGCCGCGCAGGGCAGTTGCGCGCGCGCCGCCGACCAGGCGCGCAGCGCGGCCCACGCCTTCTCGCCGACCGGCACGCTGCGGCTGCGGCCGCGCTTGCCGGTGACGGTGACCATGCCTTCGGCCGCATCCAGGCCCTTGCCCACATCCAGCGCAGCCAGTTCGGCCAGGCGCAGGCCGGAGGAGTAGAACAACTCGAACATCGCCAGGTCGCGGACTTCGAGCACGCTGTCGGGCGCCGGGTCGAGCAGGGCCTGCGCCTGGTCCGGCGACAGCACCCGCGGCAGGCGCGCCGGCGATTTCGGCGCGCGCAGGCCATCGACCGGGTTGGCGCGCAGGCCACGGTGGCGGATCAGCCAGCGATACAGGCCGCGCCACGCCGACAGGCAGCGCGCGATGGATCGGCCTGACAGGCCTCCCGCGTGCAGGCGGCCGATGAAGCGGCGGATGTCGTGCGCAGTGAGCACGGCGACGTCGCGCCCGTCGGCGAGCCGCTGCAGCGCGGCCAGGTCCTTGCGGTAGGCCTGCAGCGTCAGCGGCGCGGCGCGGCGCTGCGTCGCCAGCCAGGCGAGCCACTCCTCGCCGGCCGGAGGCAGGGCTGCGGCTCCGGCGTCTTCGTTCAGGCGCTCACGCACGTCAAGGCGGCGGCCACCAGGTCGCCGATGCGGCCGAGGTAGAGCGTGCCCATCTCGGGGTAGAAGCGCTCGGGTTCGGCGCTGCCCAGGGCCAGCGCGCCCACCGTCTCGCCGCGATGGCGCAGCGGGATCAACGCGATGGAGCGCACATGGGGCGCGGCTTCGCCGAACCAGCTCAGCACCTCGATGCTGTCCGGCGCGCCGCAGTAGGGATGGCGCAGGCCCTCGACATGATTGCGCACGGCCTGGCCGACTGCGGCGCCGGCATCCTCTGCAGCCGCGTCGCGCCACAGCCGCAGGGCGACATGCGGTACCGAGAAATCCTCCTGCAGGCTGGCGAACACCGCATGCCGCAAGCCGGCCAGGCTGCGCCCCTGGAGCAGCGCCACGGCGAGGTGGTGCACCTTCTCGCTGATGTCGTCGTTCTCTTCGCCGAAGCGGATCAGCTCGGACAGTTTCTGCTCGAGCTGGCCGATCTTGTCGCGCAGCGCGTGCAACTGGCGCTCGGCAAGCGAGATCGCCTGGCCGCCGTGGGTCGGATGCGGCACCGTGAGACGGGTGAACAGCTCGCCGTGCTCGCTGAGGAAATCGGGGTTGTCGCGCAGGTAGCGGGCGACGTCTTCGGCATTCATCGAGGCAGCTCCAGCCGGGCGCAGCGGGCCCGGATCAAGGCCGGATCAGTTCCGGCCGGAAATGGCAGAAAGTTCGGTGCAGACTCAGGCGAGCTCCATCTCGCCTTCGAACACGGTCGTCGCGGGGCCGGTCATCAGCACCGGCGCGCCCTCGCCCGGCCACGCGATCTCCAGCGCGCCGCCGCGGGTATCCACTCGCACCGGCGATTCCAGCAGGCCGCGCAGGATGCCGGCGACCACCGCCGCGCAGGCGCCGGTGCCGCAGGCGAGGGTCTCGCCCGCTCCGCGCTCGAACACGCGCAGGCGGATGTGATGGGCATCGACCACCTGCATGAAACCGGCGTTGACGCGCGCAGGGAAGCGCTCGTGGCGCTCGATCAGCGCGCCCTGCGCCGCGACCGGCGCGGCATCGACGTCGGCCACCACCTGCACCGCGTGCGGATTGCCCATCGACACCGCGGTCATCGCCACCGAGTCGGCGCCGACCTGCAACGGCTGCACCACCGCGTCGGACTCGGACACGAAGGGAACGTCGGCCGGCTTCAGCACCGGCACGCCCATGTCCACCGTCACCAGGCCGTCGTCGCGCAGGCGCGGCGCGATGATGCCGGCACGCGTCTCGACGCGGATCTCGCGCTTGTCGGTGAGCTTCTTGTCGTGCACGAAGCGCACGAAGCAGCGCGCGCCGTTGCCGCACTGCTCCACCTCGCCGCCGTCGGCGTTGAAGATGCGGTAGCGGAAATCCACGCCCGGCTGGGTCGCCGGCTCGACCACCAGCAACTGGTCGCAACCGACGCCGAAATGGCGGTCGGCGATGGCGGTGACGCGCGCGGGCGTCAGCTCGACGGCAGCGCGGGTGGCATCGATCACGACGAAGTCGTTGCCGAGGCCGTGCATCTTGGTAAAGCGCAATCTCATCTGACAGGTCCGGAAGTTTCAGATCAGTACAGCTTGGGCTCGCCGGGCGGCCGCGTCTTGAAGCGGCGATGCACCCAGTAGTACTGCTCGGGCATGGTGCGGATCACGCCCTCGAGCCAGGTGTTCATGCGCGCCACGTCGGTGTCGACATCGGCGCCGGGGAAATTGTCCCACGCCGCGCCGATGTGCAGCACGCAGCCGCCTTCAGGCTGCAGGCGCGCGACGCAGGGCAGCACCACCGCGTCCGCCAGCCGCGCCAGCCGCGGCAGGCCGGAGATGGTGGCGGCCGGAATGCCGAAGAACGGCACGAAGATCGATTCGCGCGGGCCGTAGTCGAGGTCGGGCAGATAGTAGAAGGGCCGCCCCGACTTCATCGCCTTCACCGTGTTGCGCACGCCATCGCTGCGCGACAGCAGCAACTGGTCGCCGAAGCGGCTGCGGCCGTGGTAGAGCCAGCGGTCGAACACCTTGTTCTTCTGCCGCGCGTAGATGCTGACGGCGTTGATCTCGAGGGTGAGCCGGGTGCCGGCCATGTCGAGGCCGAGGAAATGCGGCGCGAGCAGGATCACCGCGCGCCCCTCGTCCTGCGCCCGCCGCAGATGCTCCAGGCCTTCGATGCGCACCAGCTCCCGCAGGCGTTCCGCGCTTGCCCACCACAGCAGGCCACGCTCGAGCAGGCTGCGGCCGAGCAGCGCGAAGTGCTGGCGGGCCAGGCGCCGGCGCGCGAGGTCGTCGAGTTCCGGGAAGCACAGCCGCAGGTTGGTGAGGACCACATGGCGGCGCCAGCGCGCGAACGGATACAGCAGCAGGCCGAAGCCGCGCCCCAGGCGCACAAGCAGCGGCAGCGGCAGCAGGTGCAGCAGCCAGATCAGACCGACGACGAGATGGCTCATCGCTCGCCCCCTGCGCTGCGCTCACCGCCATCGGCCGCCCCGGCACCGGCATCGCGAGCGGACGCCCCGCCATCGGCGTCTTCTTCGGAGCGCACGGAACGCGGCGTCTTGTAGCGGTTGTAGCCCCACAGGTATTGCTCGGGACGCAGCATGATCAGGCGCTCGACTTCGCGGTTGATGGTGGCGCAGCGCGCCTCGAGATCGCCTTCCAGCGGCAGGGTCGGCGGATACAGGCGCATCACGAAACCTTCCCCGCGCGGCAGGCGCTCGACCCAGCAGTAGAGGGTGCGCACGCCCTTCACCTCGGCCAGGCGCGCCGCCAGCGTCATCGTCCACGCCGCACGGCCGAAGAACGCCGCCCACACGCCTTCGCCCGCGCCCGGCACCTGGTCGGGCAGCATGCCGACCGCGCCGCGGCCGCGCAGTGTCTTCACCAGCTGGCGCACGCCCGACAAATCGGCCGGCGCCGCGCGCAATTGCGGCCGGCTGCGCCCCTGCTCCATCAGCGGCGCCAGCGCCGACTTGCGCGGCGGCCGGTAGAGCACGGTGATGGGCTCGCGCGTGGCGATGTACTGCGCGTTGATCTCGAAGCAGCCCAGGTGCGGCGTGATGAACAGCAGGCCGGCACCGTCGCGGCGCGCCTCCTCGACCAGCTCCCAGCCCTCGACGCGCACCTTCTGCATGACTTCCTCGACCGGTCGCAGCCACACCCAGGCGATCTCGATGAACTGGCGGCCGGTTTCGGCGATCGCCGCGCGCAGCAGGCGCTCGTCCTCGCGCCCGAGGGCATTAAAGAGGTTCTGCCGCAGGCGACGGCGGTAGGTGGGCGACGCCGCGTACGTGATCCAGCCCGCCCAGCCACCGAGGCGGTGCAGCCAGGACAGGGGAAGACGGGCGAGAAGGCGGAACAGGGATTGGACGATCACGTCGATCAGCAGGAAATCACGCTCGGCGGGCCGGAGCGTTTGACCTCCGGATGCAGCTTCGTATAATTATGACTTAGCCGCCGAGTTAACTCGACAACTTGCAGGGCGGCCACCGCGGGGCGAAGCGTCCCGATCGGCAAAACAAGTTCTGCTAAAGCGTCGGCTGCTCGAAAGCATCCCCGGAGCCGGCCGCGACGCAAGGCCAGTGCGAACCGGGGATTTCGCGTTCTTTGGAGCAGCATCTTGAGCAATACCTACCTCTTCACTTCAGAATCCGTTTCCGAAGGCCATCCCGACAAGGTCGCCGACCAGGTCTCCGATGGCGTCCTGGACGCCATCCTCGCCGAAGACCCGAAGGCGCGCGTCGCCTGCGAGACGCTGGTGTCCACCGGCCTCGTCGTGATCTCGGGCGAGATCACCACCACCGCCCACCCCAACTACCGCGAAATCGCGCAGGAAGTCATCCGCCGCATCGGCTACGACAACTCCGACATCGGCTTCGACTACAAGAGCTGCGCGGTGCTGGCGGCGATCAACCGCCAGTCGCCCGACATCGCCCAGGGCGTGAATGCCGCCAACGACGACCCGCTCGACCAGGGCGCCGGCGACCAGGGCCTGATGTTCGGCTACGCCACCAACGAGACCGCGGCTCTGATGCCGCTACCGATCTACTACGCGCACCGCGTGATGCAGCGCCAGGCCGAAGTGCGCAAGGACGGCCGGCTGCCGTGGCTGCGCCCGGACGCCAAGAGCCAGCTCACGGTGAAGTACGTCGACGGCAAGCCGGTGGCGATCGACACCGTGGTGGTATCCACCCAGCACGACCCGGACGTCACCCAGGAGCAGATCCGCGAGGCGGTGATCGAGCTCATCATCAAGCCAGTGCTGCCGCCCGAGCTGATGCGGGGCAACGTGCGCTATCTGGTGAACCCGACCGGCCGCTTCGTGGTCGGCGGACCGCACGGCGACTGCGGCCTGACCGGGCGCAAGATCATCGTCGACACCTACGGCGGCGCGGCCCACCACGGCGGCGGCGCGTTCTCGGGCAAGGACCCGTCCAAGGTCGACCGCTCGGCCGCCTACGCCGGCCGCTACGTGGCGAAGAACATCGTCGCTGCCGGCCTGGCCGATAAGTGCGAGGTGCAGGTGGCCTACGCGATCGGCGTGGCACGCCCGGTGAGCCTGATGGTGAATACCTTCGGCACCGGCAGGATCGCCGACGACAGGATCGTGGAGCTGATCGGCCGCCACTTCGACCTGCGCCCGAAAGCGATCATCCAGACGCTGGACCTGCTGCGCCCGATCTACTCCAAGACCGCCGCCTACGGCCACTTCGGCCGCGACGAGCCGGAATTCACCTGGGAGCAGACCGACAAGGCGGCTGCGCTGCGCGCGGACGCGGGCCTGTAAGAGAAAGGAAAACGCAACAAGCCAAGCCGGCCGTGCTGGGCATTCCTGGAAAGGGCGAGGACTGTCTGAGCCCGCAGGGCGAGTTCCGCAGCCCTTGGAAGGAATGCCCAGCGCGGCCGGCGGTTTGCACCCCAGACCTCAGAGCATCCGGGTCAATCGCCCGAATCCGGTCTGGCTGCAGGGGAAGCGCTCCGTCAGGCTGCGCAACTCGACCTCGCTTCGCTCGGGACTCGAACAGTGCTCGCCTGCTCCACGCATCCCCTGCAGCCAGACCTGCCGCGTTGCGAACTCCGCCCCCTCTTCTCTTCTCAACGCACACATTAAACCCAAGAATCTGAAGCTATAATTCGACTTTTCCGAGGAGCGCTGCAAGGCGCCGGCTGCATCCCCTGCAGCGGCCCCCAGGCTCGGAACCCGTCACCAGCAGCAATCTGACGGGGCTGTTCAACGGCGCTCACCTGGTACTACCTCTCAACCCTGCCGGGTTCGGGATGTCGGGTGAGCATGCTGCCGTACCCCCTCCCTCCCGGCCATAGCACGGAGCTTCACATGAACGCTGTGGCTGACATTCAAGACTACGTTGTTGCCGACCTGTCGCTCGCCGACTGGGGCCGCAAGGAAATCCGCATCGCCGAGACCGAAATGCCCGGCCTGATGGCGATCCGCGAGGAATACGCCGCCAGCCAGCCCCTCAAGGGCGCGCGCATCACCGGCTCGCTGCACATGACGATCCAGACCGCGGTGCTGATCGAGACGCTGACCGCGCTCGGCGCCCAGGTGCGCTGGGCGTCGTGCAACATCTTCTCCACCCAGGACCACGCCGCCGCCGCCATCGCCAAGGACGGCATCCCGGTGTTCGCGGTCAAGGGCGAATCGCTCAAGGACTACTGGGACTACACCCACCGCATCTTCGAATGGGCGGACGGGGGCTACTCCAACATGATCCTCGACGACGGCGGCGACGCCACGCTGCTGCTGCATCTCGGCGCCCGCGCCGAGGCCGACATCGCAGTGCTGGCCAATCCGGGCTCGGAAGAGGAGACGATCCTCTTCGCCGCCATCCGCGCTAAACTGGCGCAGGATCCCACCTGGTATTCGACGCGGCTGGCGCAGATCAAGGGCGTGACCGAGGAAACCACCACCGGCGTGCATCGCCTGTACCAGATGCACGCGCGCGGCGAGCTCAAGTTCCCGGCGATCAACGTCAATGACTCGGTGACCAAGTCCAAGTTCGACAACCTGTACGGCTGCCGCGAGTCGCTGGTCGACGGCATCAAGCGCGCCACCGACGTGATGATCGCCGGCAAGGTTGCGCTGGTTTGCGGCTACGGCGACGTGGGCAAGGGCTCGGCGCAGGCGCTGCGCGCGCTGTCGGCCCAGGTGTGGGTCACCGAGGTCGACCCGATCTGCGCGCTGCAGGCGGCGATGGAAGGCTACCGTGTGGTCACGATGGACTACGCCGCCGACAAGGCCGACATCTTCGTCACCGCCACCGGCAACTACCATGTGATCACCCACGACCACATGGCGAAGATGAAGGACCAGGCCATCGTCTGCAACATCGGCCACTTCGACAACGAGATCGACGTCGCCTCGGTCGAGCAGTACCGGTGGGAAGAGATCAAGCCGCAGGTCGATCACATCATCTTCCCCGACGGCAAGCGGATCATCCTGCTCGCCAAGGGCCGCCTGGTGAACCTGGGCTGCGCCACCGGCCACCCGAGCTACGTGATGTCGAGCTCCTTCGCCAACCAGACGATCGCGCAGATCGAGCTGTTCCAGCACACCGACAAGTACCCGGTGGGCGTCTATACCCTGCCCAAGCACCTGGACGAGAAGGTCGCGCGCCTGCAGTTGAAGAAGCTCAACGCCCAGCTCAGCGTGCTGACCGACGCGCAGGCCGCCTACATCGGCGTGCCGAAGGAAGGCCCGTACAAGTCGGACCAGTACCGCTACTGAGCGGCACCGACCAGCGATCGCGGTCAGGCCCGCTCCTACAGGCCGATGCCAGCACGCTGTACCGTAGGAGCGGGCCTGGCCGCGACCTTGCACCCTCGATCGCGGTCGAGCCCGCTCCTACACGAACCCCTCGCGCCTGACGCCACGCTCATGAGCATGAATTCCTTCCACGCCCGCCAGGGACGGCCGCGCCATGGCGTCGAGGCGAAGAAGCCGGTCGACCGCCACGGCCTGCTGCGCGTCGACCAGTTGCTGGTGGCGCAGGGCCTGGCGGCCTCGCGCACCGCGGCGCGCGCGCTGCTCGATGCCGGGCGCGTCAGCCACGAGGGCGAGCCGGTCACCAAGGCGGCGCTGGAGATGCCGCCCGACGCCCGGCTGGAGGTGACGCCGGACGACAGCGACCGCTTCGTGTCGCGCGGCGCGCTGAAGCTCGAAGGGGCGCTCAAGCGCAGCCTGCTCGACATCCATGGCATCACCTGCCTCGACATCGGCCAATCCACCGGCGGCTTCACCGACTGCCTGTTGCAGGCGGGCGCGGCGAAGGTGGTGGGCGTCGAGGTCGGCCACGACCAACTGCACCCGCGCCTGCGCCACGAGCGGCGCTGCGTCACCCTGGAAGGGCTCAACGCGCGGCAACTGACACCTGCCGACCTGGGGGGGCATTTTCCGCCGCATGGCTTCGACCTCCTCGTCTGCGATGCCAGCTTCATCTCGCTGGCGCTGCTGATGCCGCAGTGGCCGCCGTTGCTGTCACCGGGCGGCCACGTGCTGGCGCTGGTGAAGCCGCAGTTCGAGGTCGGCCCGCAGAACCTGGGCAAGGGCGGCATCGTGCGCGACGCCAGCCTCTACGCCGAAGTCGAGGCGCGCCTGCGCGCCGCGGCGCGCGCGGCCGGCCTGCGCATCCTGGACTGGTTCGACTCGCCCATCACCGGCGGCGACGGCAACCGCGAATTCTTCCTTCACGCCATCCGGACACCGGCTGGCGACACGAACCTGAATACACCATGAGCACTGAAATCTCGATCGAGTTCTTTCCGCCGCAGACCACCGAAGGCGCAGAGAAACTGCACGCGACCTGCGCGCGGCTGGCGGCATTGAAGCCGGCCTTCTTCTCCGTGACCTACGGTGCCGGCGGCTCCACCCGCGAGCGCACCTTCGCCGCGGTGAGGGACATCGCCGCCGCCGGGCTGGAGGCCGCGCCGCACCTGTCGTGCATCGGCTCCACCCGCGACAGCATCCGCGAGATCCTGCACCAGTACGCCGCGACCGGCGTCCACCGCATCGTCGCGCTGCGCGGCGACCTGCCTTCCGGTGCGGGCGCGGCAGGCGAGTTCCGCTACGCCAGCGAGCTGGTGGAATTCATCCGCCAGGAGACGGGCGACCGCTTCCACATCGAGGTGGCCGCCTATCCCGAATGGCATCCCCAGGCGAGAAGCCCGAAGGACGACCTGCTCGCCTTCAAGCGCAAGGCCGAGGCCGGCGCCAATTCAGCGATCACCCAGTACTTCTACAACATCGACGCCTACCTGAACTTCGTCGACGCGGTGCGCAAGCTGGGCGTCACCCTCCCCATCGTGCCCGGCATCATGCCCATCGGCAGCTTCAGCAAGCTGGCGCGCTTCTCTGACGCCTGCGGCGCCGAGATTCCGCGCTGGATGCGCAAGACTTTCGAGAGCTACGGCGACGACACCGACTCGATCCGCGCCTTCGGCCTCGACGTGGTGACCCGCCTGTGCGAGAGGCTGATTGCCGAAGGCGCGCCCGGCCTGCACTTCTACAGCATGAACATGGCCGGGCCGACGACCGAGATCTGCCGGCGCCTGGGCCTGGGCGGCTGAGGGCGAACGCCACTCCTGACGGCCGACGGCGGGAGCGGTCGCGCCGGGTGAGCAGAGCACTCAAGAAGGCGGGCGCGATGCCGTAACACATCGTAGCCCAACAACATCATGCCCGGCCGCCGGTCGCATCGGCACGGACGGCATCGCGCCACCGCCTCATGAATCCGGATACCCGTACGCCGGGCTGCGCCGTCCCCAGCCGCCCGCACCGCCAGACGCCACCGCAAGCTGCGGCAGCCCGACACGCGACCTGGCTGGTGGCGCTCGCGCTGCTGCACACGCCCGTGCCGTCGAACGCCGCCGAGCTGACCGAGCTCAGCCTCGAGCAACTGATGGCGGTCACCGTCGTCGGCGCGTCGAAGTACGAGCAGAAACAGAGCGAGGTCGCTGCCGCAGTCACGGTCATCACCCGGGACGAGATCCGTGCGTTCGGCTGACGCACGATCGACGAGGCACTGGCGAGCCTGCCCGGCACGCATCACACCTACGACCGCCAGTATGCCTACCTCGGCGTTCGCGGTTTCGCCCTGCCCGGCGACTACGTGACCCGCGTGCTGTTCACGCTGAACGGCAATCGGCTGAACGACAACGTCTATGACGGGGCGCCCTATGGCAACACGCTGCCGATCGACCTGAGCCTGGTCGAGCGCATCGAGTTCATCCCCGGCCCGGGCGGCGCCGTCTATGGCCAGAACGCCATGTTCGGCGTGGTCAACATCGTCACCCGCAGCGGCGCCACCGTCGACGGCGGCGAGCTGTCCGGATACTGGCAATGGCCACAGGCTGGCCGCAAGGCGCGCGCCACCTGGGGCAAGCGGCTGGAAAACGACATCGACGTGCTGGTGTCGGCCTCGGTCTTCCGTTCGCGCGGCGAAGATCTCTTTTTCGACTTCGGCGACGCCGACGTCCGCGGTCGCGCGCGCAACATGGATGGCGAAAGCAAGAAGGACTTCTACATCCGCGTCGCACGCGGCCCGTGGACCTTCGACCTCGCCGACGGCGATCGCCGCAAGGACGACCCCACTGCCGTCTATCAATCCGACCCGCTGGCGCGCGGCCAGTACCAGCAGGACCACCTCACCAACGCGCAACTGCAGTACGAGGACACGCTGAGCGACACCCTGTCGCTCACCGCGCGGGTCTTCGCCGGCCGCTACCGCTACGACAGCAAGCTCCAGTTCGACGGCGCGGCCTACGCCTACCCGGTTGCCGGCGACTGGCACGGCGCCGAACTGCGGCTGGTGTCGAGCGCACTCGATGCCCACAAGCTGATGCTCGGGCTGGAATACCAGCGCAATGTGCGCATGGACCAGCATATCAACGCCGTGGCCGATCCGGCCAGCGACGTCGCCATCCGCCGCGACGGCTGGCGCGCTGGCCTTTACATTCAGGACGAGTGGCGGCTGGGCGACACGTTGACCAGCACGCTGGGCCTGCGCATCGATCGCAACGACATCACCGGCACCAAGCTCAGCCCGCGCGCCGGGCTGATCTGGCAGCCGAGCGCGGGCACCACGCTGAAGGCGCTCTATGGCCGCGCGCACCGCGCGCCCAATTCGTGGGAACGCGACTATGCGGAAGCGGACGTGCAGGCCGCCAACCCGGCGCTGCGCGGCGAATCCATCGACACGCTCGAGCTGGTCGCCGATCAGCAGGTAACACGCGACTTCCAGGTGCGGGCCTCGGTATACCGCTGGGCACTGGACGATCTGATCGGCCTCGGCACCGACCCGGCAAGCGGGCTGCCGCAGTACCAGCAGATGGGCAAGGTCGCCGCCAAGGGCATCGAGCTGTCGGCTCTGCACAACTGGAGCCAGGGCGCGCGCCTGCGCGGGAGCCTCGCCGTGCAGTCGGCCACGATGGCGGACGGCCGCACCGCCGAGAACTCGCCGCACGTACTGGGCAAGCTGCTGTTCTCCAGCCCGATTCCCACCACGGAGATGCGCCTGGGTTACACGCTGCACTACGACGGCGAACGCCGCAACTATGCCGGCGACACGGTCGCGTCGTACTGGCCCTCCGACCTGCACCTGATCGCCGACCGCTGGGCGCGCGGGCTGGAAGTCTCGTTCAGCGTGCTGAACCTGTTCGACCGCCGCTACGAGCATCCGAGCGGCGGCCCCGGGCTGAACTGGCAGCCGGTCTTCGAGCAGGACGGCCGCAGCCTGCGGCTCGCCCTCGACTACCGCTTCTGAGCCCATGCCGGAAAGCGCTCGCACACGGCTCGCAACCGGGCGCCCCGGACGGGCACGCCTGATCTGCGGCCTGCTTGCCGCCGCCTGCCTGGCAGCGGTGCGGCCGGCAGGGGCCGACAGCGTGAGCGAGTACCGGTTGAAGGCCGCCTATCTGTTCAACTTCGCCACCTTCACCGAATGGCCCGACTCGATCGGCAACACGCTGGCCGTCTGCATCTACGGCGACGACCCCTTCGGTGCCGACATCGATGCGCTCAGCCGCCAGTCAGTCGGCAATCGCCGCATCGCGGTGCGCCGCACGGTGAGTGCCGACAACCTCGCAGGCTGCCACCTGGTGTTCGTCACCCGGCCGATGATCGGCAACCTGACGCGCGTGTTCGACCGCCTGGGCGCCACGCCGACGCTGGTCGTGGCCGACAGTCCGGGCGCGCTGCAGCAAGGCGCGATGCTGAACATGGAAACGGCGGACGGCAAGGTGAGCTTCTCCGCCAACCTGGCCGCAGCCCGACGGCAGAACCTGAACCTGAGCGCAAAGCTGCTGCGACTCGCCACCGAGGTCATCCAATGAAGCGTTCCGCTGCTGACCACAATGCGGCCCCCACGCCCGGCATCCGGCTCGCCGAGCAGGTCTGGCGTGCCAACCATCTGGCGCTCGGGGTCACGCTCGCCATCGTCGCCGTCATCGTGCTGGCGGGAAACTTCGTCGTCAGCGCCCTCACGCTCGAGTCCGACACCCGCACGATGGCCCGCGTGCTCGCCGACAACGCGTCGGCCAGCCTGCTGTTCGGCGATCCGAAGTCGGCCACCGACGTGCTCGACACGCTGCGCAATTCGCCCAGCGTCACCCAGGCTGCGATCTACGACACCGCGCTGAAAGTGTTCGCCCGTTACGAGAACGCCACCGGCACACCGCTTTCACCTCCCACCGGACTCGCCGAAGAGGCGCAATTCGATTTCTCCCGGCTGCGCCTGACCCAACCCATCGTCGGCGGCCAGAAGATGCTCGGCGCCATCCGCCTCGACGTCGAACTCGGGCCGCTCTACCTGCAACTCACGACCTACGCTGCGATCATGGTGCTGGCGGCGCTGCTGGCGCTGACCGCGGCCACCGCGCTGGTGCGGCGCCTGCACGGCGTGGTGCTGCGCCCGCTCGCCGCGCTGACCTCGCTCACCACGCGGGTGGCGCGCGAAGACGATTACGCGGCCCGGGCCGAGACCAGCGGCATCGTAGAGCTCGACTCGCTGGCCGAGGGCTTCAACCGCATGCTGGCGCAGATCGCAGAGCGCGACGGGCGCCTGGCGGCGCACCGCGACCAGTTGGAAGAGGAAGTGGCGGTGCGCACGCGCGAGCTGCTGCGCGCAAAGGAGGCGGCCGAAGCCGCCAGCCAGGCCAAGAGCGACTTCCTCGCCACCATGAGCCACGAGATCCGCACGCCGATGAACGGCGTGCTCGGCATGACCGAGCTGCTGCTCGACACTTCGCTCAATGCCGAGCAGCGCCACTTCGCCGAAGCGGTGCAGAATTCGGGGCGCCACCTGCTAGGCATCATCAACGACATTCTCGATTTCTCGAAGATCGTATCCGGCCACCTGGAACTGGAAGACGTCGAGTTCGAGCCGGGCGAACTGATCGAGAACGCGCTCGCCATGTTCGCCCAGCCGGCGGAAAAGAAAGGCCTCGAACTGGTGGCCGACATTCCGCCGGACGCGCGCCGCAGCCTGCGTGGGGACCCCTTCCGCATCCGCCAGGTGGTGGCCAACCTGATCAGCAACGCAGTCAAGTTCACCGAGCAGGGCGAGGTCGTGGCGCGGGTGCGCCTGGCCACCGAGGCGGGCGAGCGCTGCCGCCTGCGCGTCAGTGTCGAGGACACCGGCATCGGTATCCCGCTCGAGGCGCAGCGCAAGATCTTCGAGCACTTCGCCCAGCTCGACGGCTCGACCACCCGCCAGTACGGCGGCACCGGCCTCGGCCTGGCGATCTGCCGCCGGCTGGTGGAGCTGATGGGCGGCCGCGTCGGCGTCAGCAGCACGCCGGGCGAGGGCGCGCAGTTCTGGATCGAGATCCCGCTCGAGGCCGGCACCACCGCCGTCGGCGCGCTGTGCTGCGACATCGGCCTGGCCAGCGTGCACGTGCTGGTGGTCGACGACAACCCGACCAACCGCGAGATCCTCCAGCGCCAGCTCGAAGGCTGGCACATGCACGTGGAGTGCGCGGCGAGCGGCGCGGAGGCCCTCGAGCGGATGCGGCATGCGCACCGCCGGGGCCAACCCTTCGCGCTCGCGGTGCTGGACATGCACATGCCGCAGATGGATGGCCTGCAACTGGCCAATGCGATCCAGGCCGTGCCCGAACTGGCGACGACCGGCCTCATCGTGCTGACCTCGAGCTACTCCAGCGCCAGCGTGCGCGAGCGCGAACGCGCCGGCATCCTGCGCTGTGTGCACAAGCCGATCCGTCAGGCCGAGCTGCATCAGGTGGTGTGCAGCGCATTGCGCAGCCCACGCAGGCCGCAGGCGGCCACCGCGATCAGCCCCTCGAGCAGCCCCGCGGACACGACCGTCCTTGCCGGCCGAGTCCTGCTGGCCGAGGACAATCCGACCAACCAGCAGGTGGCGCAGGCCATGCTCGCCAAGCTCGGTGTCGCGGTCGACGTGGCCGGCGACGGCCGCGAGGCGCTGCGCCTGGCGACGTCGCAAGACTTCGACGTGATCCTGATGGACTGCCACATGCCGCTGATGGACGGCTACGAGGCCACCGCGGCGATCCGCAAGCAGCAGGGTCAGGCGCGCCACGTACCCATCGTCGCGCTCACGGCCGACGTCATGGAAGGCAACCGCAGCCGCTGCCTCGAGGCGGGCATGGACGACTTCCTGTCCAAGCCCTACGACCTCGCCCAATTGCGCGAGACGCTGCAGCGTCACATGGTGGTGCACCACCCCGCCCGGCAGGACGAGGCCGCCACGGCCCGGGTCGCGCCCGACGCCGTGCCCGAGGTCGTGCCCGCCACGCCGATGGCGACCTGCGGGCCGGCCGATGCAATGCCGGCCGCGATCGATCGCAACTTCTTCACCCAGTTCCGCGAACTCGATCCGACGGGTGGGCTGGGCCTGGTTGCGCGCATCATGCGCGTGTATGCCGATACCAGCGGCGAGGCTGTGGACCGGCTGCGGACGGCGACGCAGGGCGGCGATGCCGAAGCCATCCGCCAGGCCGCGCACAGCCTGAAATCGAGTTCGGCCAATGTCGGCGCGACGCTGCTGGCGGCGCGGCTCAAGGACGTCGAGCTCTCGGGCAAGGAAGGGCGCGTGCAGGACGCGCGCGATGCGATCGACGATGTCGGCGACGAGTACCGCCGTGTGATCGACGAGATCGGTTCACTGCTCGCGGAAATGGGATGAACTCCGCCTTGCGGGGCACGCGCCGGGCTCGCGAACGGGCGAAAGTTGCATGGCAGCGTAATGGTGCACGCACATTCCCGGCATTATTGAGTAAGCTTTGACGATGATTACGCGCTGCCGTGGCTGGAAGGCAATTGCGCTGTTGGCATGACGGCCTGCACAGAGATGAAGAAACTCGACCACATCGCCATCAGCGGCGAACTTCCCAGCCCGAAAGGGGTGGCCCTGGCCATCCTCGAGATGTGCCGCAAGGACGACACCACGGCCGCCGAGATCGCGCGCATTGCCCAGACCGACCCTGCGCTTGCCGGCCGCCTGATCCGCCAGGCCAACTCCGCTGCCCACGGCAGCGGCCGCCCGGTCGCATCGGTGACCGAAGCCATCCTGCGTCTGGGTCTCAGCACGGTGCGCAACCTGGCACTGGGATTCTCGCTGGTCGACCAGTACCAGAACGGCCCCTGCGAAGGCTTCGATTACCAGACTTTCTGGTCGCACTCGCTGCTGATGGGGCTGGCGATGCAGAAGGTCTGCGCCATGACCCGCGCCGGCACGGCCGACGAGCTCTTCGCCTGCGGCCTGCTGGCACGCATCGGCTGCCTCGGGCTGGCCACCGCCTACCCCTCGGAATACACGAACCTGCTGCGGCGGCAAGCGCCGGACCTTCAGCTCACGGCGCTCGAACAGGACCATCTCCACACCGACCACAACGAACTGAGCGCTGCGCTGCTCACCGAATGGGGCGTCCCCAGTGCGCTGGTGGAACCCATCTATCATCACGAGACGCCGGATGCTTCAGGTTTTTCGGAGGGTTCGCGCCCGCATCAGCTCGTCCATCTGTTCTACCTCGCAAAGTGCATCGCCGATCTGGGCGTTGCCACCGAATGCGAGCGCAACGGCCGCACGGCGGAACTGCTGCTGCTGGGTGGCAAGATCGGCCTCAATGCGGACGAACTCGGCGCCACCATCGACGAACTCGTGCGCGGCTGGCGCGAATGGGGCGAGTTGCTGAAGGTCCCGGCATCGGCCCTGCCCTCGTTTGCGCAGATGTCGGCACTGCATGCCCCGCGCCCCGAGGATAGCGGCAGCGCGGCGGCGCTGCGCGTGCTGCTGGTCGACGACGACGCCACCACGCGTGCGATGCTCGAAGGCGTGCTCGGCGGCGCGCTCGGTCATTCTGTCATCTGCGCCGGCAACGGCCATGAAGCACTGGCCGTTGCGGTGGAAGCGCTGCCGCAGATCGTCATCACCGACTGGATGATGCCGGGCATGAGCGGGCTCGAGCTGTCGCGTGCGCTGCGTGCCACCGACTGGGGTCAGACGATCTATCTCATCATGCTGACCAGCGTCGAATCGGAAGACGAGATCAGCGAAGCCTTCGAAGCCGACGTCGACGACTTCCTCACCAAGCCGGTCAACATTCGCACCCTGCGCGCCCGCCTACGCGCCGCCTGGCACTACGTGCAATTGCTCGAAGCGTGGGAACGCGACCGTGCGCAACTCAAGCAGTTCGCGGCCGAGTTGGCGATCAGCAACCGTCGCCTCGAGCACGCGGCGATGACCGACCTGCTCACCTCGCTGCCCAATCGCCGCTCCGGCATGACCTCGCTGGCCAAGGCCTGGAGCGCGGCAAACCGCTCGGGCCAGGCGCTGTCGGTGATGGTGCTCGACGTCGACCACTTCAAGCGGGTGAACGACACGTACGGCCACGCCATCGGCGACGCGGTGCTGCGCGAAGTGGCCCAGGCGCTGCAACGCTCCGCACGCAAGGACGACAGCGTGTGCCGCCTCGGCGGCGAGGAGTTCCTGATGATCTGCCAGAACGCCGACCTGAAGTCGGCGCTGATGGCCGCCGAACGGCTGCGACGCATGATCGAGGGCTTGCGCATCACGGCGGGCAGCGCCGTCATCCAGATCTCGATCAGCATCGGCATCGCCGGCCGCGAAGCAGGCATGTCCGACGCCGACGCGCTGGTGAATGCGGCCGACCGTGCGCTGTACCAGGCCAAGCAGTCGGGGCGCAACCGCAGTTGCATCTACGTTCAGGGCCAGTTGCGCACCGGTCCGCGCTGACGGCGCGACCGCCGGCCCGCCGCCGCGCGGACCGCGGTGGCCCGATGCACGATCAGCCCGCCTTCCGCGCCATGAACATCACCCCGCCGATCACCATCGCCGTGCCCGCGAGCTGGGCCGGGCCGATCGCCTCGCCAAGCAGCAGCCAGCCGAGCAGGATGGTGATCGCCGGCCCCAGGCTGCTGGTGAGCGACACCGGCCCGGCACCGAGGCGGCGGATCGCCTCCGAGGTGAGCCACACCGGCGCCACCGTGCTCACCAGCGCCATCGTCAGCGACAGCGCATACACCTGCCACGGCTGCACCAGCGCCGACACCGGCCGCAGCACGAAGAACTGCACCAGGCAGCCGAGGCAGGCGAAGCTGGTGGCGTAGGCGGTGAAGCGCGCGGAACCGGTGCGGGTGACGACTTCGCCGTTGCCCATCAGGTAGAGCGCGAAGGTCACCGCGCTGGCGAACACCAGCAGGCTGCCGACGGCCACGTTGCCCGCATCGCCGGCGATCGTCAGGTCGTGGCCGACGGCGATGCCGATGCCGATGTAACACAGCCCGAGCGCGCCCAGCATGCGACGGGTGACCGGCTTGCCGAGGAACAGCGCCGACAGCAGGATCACCAGCGTGGGGTACAGGTACAGGATGAGCCGCTCGAGCGCGGCGCTGATGTACTTCAGGCCGAGGAAGTCGAGGTAGCTCGCGAGGTAGTAGCCGATCAGGCCCAGCCCGGCCATCCACCCCCAGTCGCGCGCGGGCAACGGCGCCGCCGCGTGGCGGCTGGCGACGATGCCCATGGCGATGAAGAAAGGCAGCGAGAAGCCCATGCGCAGCGCCAGCAACGTTTCCGCATCCACGCCGTGGCGATAGGCGAGCTTGACCAGGATGGCCTTGAAGGAGAAGCCGGTGGCGCCGAGGATCGCGAAGACCAGGCCCGCGCGCGGCGGCGCCGCGGTCAGCGTCGCCCCCCGAGCAGCGAGCCGAGGATGCCGCGCACGATCTGGCGGCCGATGGAGCTGCCGATGGTGCGCGTGACCGTCTTGGCGGCGATCTGCACCAGGCCGTCACGCTGCCCGCCGCGCGGACCGGTGGAACCGAACAGGATGTCGCTGACCGCGCTGCCGGTCTCGCCGCCGGCCTGCTTCGCCGCCTCGCGCCCGGCCTCGATCGCCGCCGTGGTGGCGGCCTTGGCCTGCAGCAGCTCGTAGGCGGATTCGCGATCGACCGCCTTCTCGTAGTGGCCGTAGATCACCGAGCCCTTGATCGCCGCGTCGCGCTCGGCCGCTTCGAGCGGACCGAGACGAGAATTCGGCGCGATGACGAAACAGCGTTCGGTGATCTCGGGCCGCCCCTTCTCGTCGAGGAAGGACACCAGCGCCTCGCCCACGCCCAGCTCGGTGATCGCGGTCGCAGCGTCGAAGGCCGGGTTGGCGCGCATCGTCTCCGCCGCCGTCTTCACCGCCTTCTGGTCCCGCGGCGTGAAGGCGCGCAGCGCGTGCTGCACGCGGTTGCCGAGCTGGCCGAGCACCGTGTCCGGCACATCGAGCGGGTTCTGGGTGACGAAATACACGCCGACGCCCTTGGAGCGGATCAGCCGCACCACCTGCTCGATCTTCTCCAGCAGCGCCTTCGGCGCGTCGTTGAACAGCAGGTGCGCCTCGTCGAAGAAGAACACCATCTTCGGCTTGTCCGGATCGCCGACCTCGGGCAGGTGCTCGAAGAGTTCGGACAGCATCCACAGCAGGAAGGTGGAATACAGCTTGGGCGAGTTGTACAGCTTGTCGGCAGCGAGCACGTTGATCACGCCGCGGCCGTCGCCGTCGGTCTGCATCAGGTCGGCGATGTCGAGCATCGGCTCGCCGAAGAACACGTCGCCGCCCTGCTGCTCGAGCGTCAGCAGATTGCGCTGGATGGCGCCGATCGAGGCCGCGGCGATGTTGCCGTAACGGGTGGTGAACTCCTTCGCGTTCTCGCCGACGTACTGCACCATCGCGCGCAGGTCCTTGAGGTCCAGCAGAAGCATGCCGTTGTCGTCGGCGATCTTGAACACGAGCTGCAGCACGCCGGCCTGGGTGTCGTTGAGGTTGAGCAGGCGCCCCAGCAGCATCGGCCCCATGTCGGAGATCGTCGCGCGCACCGGATGGCCGTGCTCGCCATAGACGTCCCAGAACACGACGGTGTTGGCGCGCGGC
The DNA here is from genome assembly GCA_018240785.1 of Pseudomonadota bacterium. Taxonomy (GTDB): domain Bacteria; phylum Pseudomonadota; class Gammaproteobacteria; order Burkholderiales; family Rhodocyclaceae; genus Thauera. The sequence goes on from JAFEFC010000031.1 coordinate 156,446, forward strand.
GTGTAGTCGTCGATGCCGAGCGCCGCCAGGCGCTCCATCAGCTTGTCGGACTTGGTGCCGGCGGCACCGATGCCGGACAGGTCGCCCTTGACGTCGGCCATGAACACCGGCACGCCGATGCTGGCGAAGCTTTCCGCCATCTTCTGCAGCGTCACCGTCTTGCCGGTGCCGGTGGCGCCGGTGATGAGGCCGTGGCGGTTGGCCAGGCGCGGCAGCAAGCAGATGTCCTTGAACTGGTCCTTGTCGTGCGCGCGCGCGATCAGCATCGGGTCGGCCATTTCATGCTCCTCGGGAATCGGTTCGTGATGCGCCGAGTTTAGCAGCCCCGCAGGCCCCCTCGTGCGCCACGACCCGATCGCGACTTGCGCCGCGCCCGCAGGAGCCCGGACGCCGAGGGGTGGCCCCAGAGGCCTGCAGGCGGGCGCTATAATGCGCGCCTCTTCAATCGCTCGGGCAGCACAGAGGTTCCAATATGGCGGGTCATTCCAAGTGGGCCAACATCCAGCATCGCAAGGGTCGTCAGGACGAAAAGCGCGGTGCGGCGTTCTCCAAGCTGGCGAAGGAAATCACCGTCGCCGCCAAGATGGGCGGGGGTGACCCGGGCTTCAACCCGCGATTGCGCCTGGCGGTCGACAAGGCCAAGGCGGTGAACATGCCCAAGGACAAGATCGACAACGCGATCAAGAAGGGCACCGGCGAACTCGAAGGCGTGAGCTACGAGGAAATCCGCTACGAAGGCTACGGCATCGGCGGTTCGGCGGTGATGGTCGACTGCCTCACCGACAACAAGACGCGCACCGTGGCCGACGTGCGCCACGCCTTCTCCAAGTACGGCGGCAACATGGGCACCGACGGTTGCGTGTCCTTCCAGTTCAAGCACTGCGGCCAGTTGATGTTCGCGCCCGGCACGAACGAGGACGCGCTGATGGAAGCTGCACTCGAGGCCGGCGCCGAGGACGTGGTGACCAACGACGACGGCTCCATCGAAGTGATCACCGGGCCGTGGGAATTCACTGCGGTGAAGGAAGCGCTGGAAAAGGCCGGCTTCACCGCCGAATTCGGCGAAGTGACGATGAAGCCCGAGAACGCCATCGAGCTCTCCGGCGACGAGGCGACGCGCATGCAGAAGCTGCTCGACGCCCTCGAAGGCCTGGACGACGTGCAGGAAGTGTATACCTCGGCGGAGATCGTCGACTGACCGCCTGTCAGGCCGCTTCGGCCAACGCGTCGCGGCGGCGACCGATCAGCGGCAGGACCTGCACTGCCAGCACGCAACCGAAGATCAGGATGCCGCCCGCCAACTGCATGCCGCTCATCTCCTCGCCCAGCACCCAGCGCCCGGCGAGCGCGGCAAAGAGCGTCTCGCAGCTCAGCAGGATGGCCGCATCCGCCGCCCGGGTGTGGCGCTGCGCCACCACCTGCAGGGTATAGCCGACGCCCACCGACAGGAAGCCGGCATAGGCGATCGAAGGCATCGCGCGCGCCAGCGCATCCAAGCTGATGCCTTCCTGCCCCAGACCCAGTGCCATGCCGAGCAGGCCGGTGACGAGGAACTGCAGCATCGCCACGGTGACGGATGCGCCCTTGCGCGCCGCCACGTGGCCGACCAGCATCACGTGCGCGGCCCAGAACACGGCGCTGGCGATCACCCACAGGTCGCCGGCCGACAGCGCGGCCAGGCTGCCGCCGCCCAGCAGGAAGGTGCCGGCGAAGCAGCCCAGGCTGGCCGGCAGCACCGACCAGTGCGAGCGCTCGCGCAGCAGCAAGGCGCCCGCCAGCGGCACCAGCGGCACATAGAGTGCAGTCAGGAAGCCGGCATTGCTCACGGTAGTGTCGACGATGCCGACCTGCTGCAGCACCGCGCCGAGAAAGAGCACCACCCCCAGGCCGCAGGCCGCCAGCAGGTCGCGCGCGTCGAGGAAGGTGCCGCGGCGACCGAGCCGGCGCAGCTCCCACACCGCGAGCGGCGCGATCACGGCCGCACCGAGCAGGAAGCGCGTGCCGGTGAAGGCGAACGGCCCGACGTCGCGCATGCCCGTCTGCTGCGCGACGAACGCCGTCCCCCAGATCAGCGCCGCCACCAGCAGCAGGCCGTTCGCGTGGGCGCGCTTCATTGCACACTCCCCTGCCACTGCAGGCGGCAGAAAAACCACATCACAAAAACTCCCGAGGGCCCAGGCCCCGCGTATTGCTCGTTGCTTCGCCTTGCGCCGCCCCAGCCGTATCGAGGGCGCATCGTGCGCCCGCTGCGGCGTGCTGTCGCGGCGGCGCTCACACCCGGTAGGTCTTCAGGTGGATGCTCGTCTCGCTGCTCTGGATGCCCTTGATGAGCCGGATGCGCTCGAGCGCGGTCGACAGCTCGGTCAGGTTCACCGCACGCAGTTCGACCAGCAAGTCCCAGCGGCCGTTGGTGTCGTGCAGCTTAGCCACTGCCGGTTCGCCCAGCAGGCTGGCGATCACGGTGCGCGTCTCATTGCCTTCCACGGCGATGCTCGTCCACGCGTGGATCTCGTTGGGCTGCGCGTCAGGCCGCAATCTTACCGTGTAGCCGACGATGACGCCTTCGTTCTCGAGGCGCGCGATGCGGTTGGTGACGGTCCCGCGCGACACCTTGAGCTTGTGCGCGAGCGCCGCCACGCTCAAGCGCGCGTTCGTGCGCAGCAGGCCGATCAACTGCTGGTCCAGTGCATCCATTTTTTCATTTCGCCAATTAAGGCATGCATTTTGACAAGAAACTGACGCTTTCGTTACAGACTTGCGGATTCTGTTTGGCACGGGATTCGGCCACGATACTTCCATCGGTGCGCCACACCCTGCAGCACCGCGCAAAATGACGACGAGCGAGGTCCGCCATGACCACCACCGTGAGCGCAAAACGCCTCAGTACCCGCTACCTGAGCGCCGAGCGTGTCGCCGAGATCGTGCGCCGCAAGGGAATCGGGAACTGCATCGCCGGCGTCGCTAGCTACATCCACCATGACTTCCTGCGCTGGCACGACTTCGAGAAATGTGCCCGTGTCGCCCACCATTCCGACGTTGGCGTGATCGAGCTGATGCCGGTGTCGGATGCGCGCAGCTACGCCTTCAAGTACGTCAATGGCCACCCGTCGAACCACCGCTTCAACTTGCCGACGGTGATGGCTTTCGGCGTGCTCGCCGACGTGGAAACCGGCACGCCCGATCTCGTCAGCGAGCTGACGCTCACCACCGCGATCCGCACCGCGGCCATGTCGGCGGTCGCCGCGCGCGCGCTGGCGCGCGACAATGTGCGCAGCATGGCGCTGATCGGCAACGGCGCGCAGAGCGAGTTCCAGGCGCTGGCCTTCCACCACCTGCTGGGGGTGCAGCGCTTCCACCTGTTCGATCTCGATGCCGCCGCCACGCGCAAGCTGGCCGCGAACCTGACCCGCATGGCGCTCGACTTCGCCTGCTTCGACAGCGTGCGCGACGCGGTGCGCGGCTGCGACATCGTCACCACGGTGACCGCCGCCAAGACCAAAGCCGCTGTCCTCACCGCCGACATGATCGAGCCTGGCATGCACATCAACGCGGTGGGCGGCGACTGCCCGGGCAAGACCGAGCTGCATGCAGACGTGCTGCGCCTGGGCCCGGTGTTCTGCGAGTTCGAGCCGCAGTCGCGCATCGAGGGCGACATGCAGCAGATGCCGGCGGATTTCCCGGTGACCGAGCTGTGGCAGGTGCTCGCCGGCCGCGCGCTGGGTCGCACGGCCGCCGACCAGGTCACGATCTTCGATTCCGTCGGCTTTGCGCTGGAGGACTACTCGGCGCTGCGTTACATGCGCGACCTGGCGCAGGAGCTGGGCATGGGCGAGGAGCTGTCTCTGATCCCGGCACTGGAGGACCCGAAGAACCTGTTCGGCTACATCCCGGCGGAGGCCCCGGCGGCGAAGGCTGCTAGGAAAGCGCCCGCTGAGGTAATCTGAGCGGCATGCAATCCCTCAAAGTCAGTGTGATAGGCGCGCCCACCGACGTCGGCGCGGGCGTGCGCGGCGCCAGCATGGGGCCGGAGGCGCTGCGCGTGGCCGGGCTCGGCCGCGCCATTGCGGCGTTCGGTGCCGATGTGCGCGATTGCGGCAACCTCCCGGGGCCGCCCAACCCGGAACTCCCGTCGGTGGACGGCTTCCGCCACCTGGCGGAAGTGGCGCAATGGAACACCGCCGTGCACGACGCGGTGTTCGCGGAGCTGCAGGACGGCCGCCTGCCCATCATGCTGGGCGGCGATCATTGCCTCGCCATCGGCTCGATCAGCGCCGTCGCCCGCCACTGCCGCGCAAGTGGCAAGCGGCTGCGCGTGCTGTGGTTCGACGCCCACGCCGACCTCAACACCGCGACGATGACGCCGTCCGGCAACATCCACGGCATGCCGGTGGCCTGCCTGTGCGGCTACGGGCCGGAGGTGCTCACCGGCATCGGCGGGCACGTGCCGGCGATCACGCCGCAGCAGATCCGCCAGATCGGCATCCGCAGCGTGGACGAAGGCGAAAAGCGTTTCCTGCACGAGCTGCAGGTCGAAGTCTTCGACATGCGCTACATCGACGAGATCGGCATGCGCGCCACCATGGAGCAGGCGCTGGCGGGTATCGACGAGAACACCCACCTGCACGTGAGCCTCGACGTCGACTTCCTCGACCCGACGATCGCGCCGGGCGTGGGCACCACCGTGCGCGGCGGCCCCACCTACCGCGAGGCCGAGTTGTGCATGGAGATGATCGCCGACACCGAGTGCCTCGCCTCGCTCGACATCGTCGAGCTCAACCCGGCCCTCGACAACTGCAACATGACGGCCGAGCTGGCGGTGGACCTGGTCGAAAGCCTGTTCGGCAAGAGCACGCTGATGCGCATGCACCGGCACTACCGCTGACGCCTCGCCAAGACCCCGTGCCGACGCCCGAATTGCCCTCCGGGATTGTCGAATTGCACGTGAAGTCAATAAGATGACGGGTTTAGGTCGGTCTCTCAATCAGAACTGGAATTCACGTCATGCAAAACTCGGGGACACGCTCGATCTCGGTTGAAAAAATCGGCGGTACGTCGATGTCGGCATTCGGCGATGTGCTGCGCCACATCATGCTGTACGACAAGTCGCGCATCTATGGTCGCATCTATGTGGTTTCGGCCTATTCGGGCGTGACCAACCAGCTCCTGGAGCACAAGAAGACCGGCGAGCCCGGGATCTACGCCCTGTTCGCGAAGGGCGCGGACTACCACGGCGCGCTCAACAGCCTGGCCGCCGGCCTCAAGAAGCTCAACGCAGGCTTCGCCGAGCTGGGCCTGCCGCTGGACGTCGCCGACGCCTTCGTCGACACCCGCATCGCCGAGGTCAAGAAATACCTGGACGCAATGCAGCACGTGCTCGCCAGCGGCTACATCAGCCGCACCGACGTGCTGCTGGCCGCGCGCGAGCTGCTGGCCTCGATCGGCGAGTCGCACAGCGCATTCAACACCGTCGAGATCCTCAAGGCCAACGGCGTGAAGGCGATCCTGCTCGACCTGGCCGGCTTCGAGGACGACGAGGCGTGGACCATCGACGAGCGCATCCAGCACAGCTTCAAGGGGCTGGACCTCGACAACAACGTGATCGTGGCCACCGGCTACACCAAGGGCACGGAAGGCATCATGCGCGAGTTCGACCGCGGCTACTCCGAGGTCACCTTCAGCAAGATCGCCGTCGAAGTGCGTCCCAAGGAGGCGGTGATCCACAAGGAATTCCACCTGTCCTCGGCCGATCCCAACATCGTCGGCCTCGAGAACGCGGTGATCGTCGGCGCGACCAACTACGACGTGGCAGACCAGCTCGCCGACGTCGGCATGGAGGCGATCCACCCGAAGGCCGCCAAGCCGATCGAGCTGGCCAACATTCCGATCCGCCTGAAGAACACCTTCGAGCCGGACCACCCGGGCACGCTGATCACCAAGGACTACGTCGGCGAGCGGGCGCGCGTCGAGATCGTCACCGGCAGCGACAAGGTCACGCTGGTCGAGATCCACGACCCGAGCATGGTCGGCACCGTGGGCTTCGACCTCGGGCTGATGGAGATCTTCTGCCGGCACGACATCTCCTACATCCTGAAGGCCACCAACGCCAACTCGATCGCGCATGTGCTGTGGGAGAGCTCGGTGACGGCGGAGCTCGTCGCCGAACTGGAAGCACGCTACCAGGTGGTGACCGTGAAGCCGAGCGCGATCGTGTGCGCGATGGGCTCCAACATCAGCATTCCGGGCGTGCTCGCGCGCGCGGCGCAGGCGCTGGCCGATGCGCAGGTGAACGTGAACTGCGTGTCGCAGACCCTGCGCCAGGTGAACATGCAATTCATCATCGAGCGCAGCGACTACAAGAAGGCGATCATCGCCCTCAACCATTCGCTGTGCGTCAGCCCCGGCACCCCGGTGCCGCTGGCCTGAGCCATCAACCGGGCGATCCAATCCAACCGTTCGCCCTGAGCGCGTCGAACGGCACTGGCAGGGCATGGCAGAACAGGATCGGCGGCAGCGCCTCGCTCACCGTGAGGCTGCCGCCGCCCGCCAGCGCGCCAACCCGCTCCCAGCGCATCGCGATGCCCCCGACCGTGCGCCGCGCGCTGGCGGCCTACTTCAGGCTGCCGGCAAGGAACTGCTGCAGGCGCTCGCTCTGCGGGCGCAGCAGCACTTCCCTGGGGTTGCCCTCCTCCTCGACGCGGCCCTGATGGACGAAGATCACGTGGTTGGAGACTTCGCGCGCAAAGCCCATCTCGTGCGTCACCACCATCATCGTGCGCCCCTCCTCTGCCAGCGAGCGCATCACCTTCAGCACCTCGCCCACCAGTTCCGGGTCGAGCGCTGAGGTAGGCTCGTCGAACAGCAGCACCGCCGGCTCCATCGCCAGCGCGCGCGCGATGGCCACGCGCTGCTGCTGGCCGCCCGACAGGTGGGCCGGATAGCTGTCGCGGAATTTCCACACGCCGACGCGCTCGAGGTAGCGCTCCGCGCGCTGCATCGCCTCGGCTCTGAGAATGCCCAGCACGTGCACCGGCGCCTCGATCACGTTCTCCAGCACGGTCATGTGGCTCCACAGGTTGAAATGCTGGAAGACCATCGACAGCCGCGTGCGGATGCGCTGCAACTGCGCGGGGTCCTTCACCGTCAGGTCACCCTTGCGGTTGCGCACCAGCTCGACCTCCTTGCCGCCGACGAGGATGCGTCCGGCAGTGGGGCATTCGAGGAAGTTGATGCAGCGCAGCCAGGTGCTCTTGCCCGAGCCGGACGAGCCGATGATGCTGATGACGTCGCCTGCGTTTGCGCTCAGCGACACGCCCTTGAGCACCTCGTGGTCGCCATAGGACTTGTGCAGGTCTTCGACGCGGACCTGCTCGACGCTGGCGTTGTGGGTCATTGTGCTTCCTTGGCTTTCTGCGCCTTGCGCGGCGCAAGGTGCGCGAGCCAGCGATGCTCGGCGAGCTTGAACAGGCCCACCAGCACGAAGGTGAGCACCAGGTAGATCAGGCCGGCGAAGGCGAAGGCCTCGAAGGGGGCGAAATGGCGCGAATACACGTTGCGCGCGGCGCCGGTGAGGTCCACCAGCGTGACCGCGCTGGCGATGGCCGAACCCTGCAACATCAGGATCACCTCGTTGCTGTACGCGGGAATCATGCGCCGCAGTGCCGCGGGGATGACGATGCGGCGCAGCGACTGCAGCCGGCTCATGCCCATCGCCTTGGCCGCCTCCAGTTCGCCGTGCGGCGTGTTGCGCATGCTGCCGGCGAGAATCTCCACCGTGTAGGCGCAGGTGTTGAGGCCGAACGTGAGCAGCGCGCAGAAGAAGGGCTCGCGGAACCACGACCACAGCGGATGCTGCGCCTCCCACGCGTCGCGCATCCATTGCCACTGCGAGGCGCCGTAATACACCAGTAGCAACTGCACCAGCATCGGCGTGCCACGGAAAAAATAGGTGTAAGCCGCGACCGGCATCGACACCAGCGGATTCTTCGACAGGCGCATCACCGCCAGCGGGATCGCCACGACGAAGCCGAACAGCAGCGCCAGCCCGGTGAGCTCCAGCGTCACCCACAGGCCACGCCAGAACTCCGGCAGGTTTCCGGTGATGACCTGGATATCGAACAATTCCATCGTCGTGTTCCGCCCTCAGATCTGCGCTTCGCGCACGCCGACGTTGTAGCGCCGCGTCAGCCAGCCCAGCACATAACCCGACAGGGCGGTCATCACCAGATAAAGCACGCACACGGCCAGATAGAAGGTGAAGGGCTGATGCGTGGAACGGCCGGCCTGGTCGGCCACGCGCGTCATGTCGGACAGCCCGATCATCGACACGATCGCCGTGCTCTTGAGCAGCACGAGCCAGTTGTTGCCGATGCCCGGCAGTGCAAAGCGCAGCATCTGCGGAAACAGGATGCGGCGGAACACCTGCCAGCCGGTCATGCCGTAGGCGCGCCCGGCCTCGAGCTGCCCCGTCGCCACGGCAAGGAAGGCGCCCCGGAAGGTCTCGGTGAAGTAGGCACCGAAGATGAGTCCGATGGTGAGCACGCCGGCGACGAAGGGGTCGATCTCGACGAAGTCCCACTCGAAACGGTCGATCACCGCATTGACCAGCAACTGGCCCCCGTAGAACACCAGCAGCATCATCACCAGGTCCGGCACGCCGCGCATGACCGTGGTGTAGAGCATGGTCCACCAGCGCAGCGGCGGAAAAGGCGACAGCTTGCAGGCGGCCCCCAGCAGGCCGGTCACCACCGCGAGGGCGACCGACAGCAGCGCAACCTGCAAGGTGACCCAGGCACCGGCAAGCAGGCTGGGGGAATATTCGATCAGGGCATCCATTGCGCACTGACTCCATTAACACATTGCGCTCAGCTCCCGTCACGGCCGCGCGCACGTAGCCCGACAGAGCGCCGTCCGCTCGCGCGAACCGGCGCTTTCGTCAACCTCTCGTCAGTTGCCGTAGATGTCCATCGGGAAGTACTTCTTGCGGATCTCCTCGTACTTGCCGTTGGCGCGAATCGCCGCCAGCGCCTTGTTGAGGCTGTCGGTGAGTTCCTTGTCGCGCTTGCGCACCGCGATGCCGATGCCTTCGCCGATCACCGCCTTCTCCTCGGCAGTCTTGCCGAACAGGCGCTCGCCGGCCACATCGTAGCCCTCACCTTCCGGCTTGCTCAGGAAGCCGCCGTAGGCCTCGAGGTAGTCCGCAAAGGCAGCGTCCATGCGGCCCGACTTGAGGTCGAGGTAGGCCTCGTCCTGCTTGGCGTAGCGGACGATCTCGAGTCCCTTGCCTTCCCAGTACTTGGTCGCGTAGTTGTCCGACACGGTGCCGCGCTGCACGCCGATCTTCTTGCCCTTCAGCGACGCGACATCCGGCCGCAGCGGCGAACCCTTCTTGGCGATCAGAGCCAGCGGCGACGCGTAGTAGCGATCGGTGAAGTCGACTTTGGCCTTGCGCTCGTCAGTGATCGACATCGAGGCGATGATGGCGTCGAACTTGCGCGAGATCAGCGCCGGGATCATGCCGTCCCATTCCTGCTTGACCCAGATGCACTTGGCTTTGAGCTCCTCGCACAGCGCGTTGCCGATGTCGATGTCGAAACCGCGCATCGAGCCGTCGGCTGCGGTGACGTTGAACGGGGGATAGGCCCCCTCGGACGCCATGCGGATTTCGTTCCAGTCCTTCGCGAAGCTGGCGCCGGTGGAGAGGGCGAGCATCAGGCACAGCAGAACTTGTCTTTTCATCCAGAATTCCTCACTTGATTGTGCGCGGCACCTTCGCGACGACGCGGCCAGCGGCCTCCTGCCATGACGAGCGGTCCGGCAAGCGGAAGCGGGGCGAATGGTGGCAAAAAACGGCCCGAGCCTCAATGGATAAGATTGCGCCACATTGCCCGGCACGGCAAATGCTGGCCGCAGCGGGAACCCGCGCAGATCCGGCCGCACCGGGGTACCGGAGCGAAGCGCCGACAAATGACCGGCACTCCGGCGCAGGCCTTAGAATCCGCCGCCTGGCCGCTGGCGGGCAGGCTCGGTACCTGCGTCGACGCCGCCCGGCGAGCACGAGCGACCATCACATTGCCCACGCGAGGAGAAGACGACATGCTGAAACCCGGAATCCTGTGCGCCGCCCTGGCGGCCGCCGGAATGCTGTCCACCACTGCCCATGGCGCCGACGACAGCGACCTGCGCGCCCAGATCTCCGCGCTGAAGGCGCAGCTCGAGAAGCTCGAGGAGCAGGTCAAGGCGCTCGATACCAATGTGGGCGCGGCGCCGAAGAACTTCGCGCTGGTGACGAAGGGCGACGAGGAGGGGACCTACAAGCTGCCGGGCAGCCAGACCTCGGTCGGCGTCTACGGTTTCATCCATGTCGATGCCTACAAGGACCTCAAGGGACGCACCGCCGACTGGGCCTTCGAACCGGGCACCATCGCCATCGCCAACGATCCGTCGGGGCTGAACAAGGACACCCGCACCGGCAAGTTCAACATCACGCCGCGCGTGACACGCCTCGGCGTCAAGACGCACACGCCCACCGACATGGGCACGCTGCGCACCAAGCTCGAGTTCGACTTCTACGAGTACGGCGACAACGACTACAAGATGGGCTACAACAGCGGCTTCAACCCGCGCCTGCGCCACGCCTACGGCGAGCTCGAGGCCGAGTGGGGCACGCTGCTGGTGGGCCAGACCTGGTCGACCTTCATGAACGACGCGGCACCCGAGACCGTGGACTTCAACGGCCCGGGCAGCGTGCAGATCCAGCGCCAGCCGATGATCCGCCTGAGCCGCGAGTTCGGTGGTGCCGGCACCTTCGCCGTCGCGCTCGAGAACTCGGCGTCGATGGTGAATGGCGAGCGCCCGCAGACCCAGAACAGCATCGACAAGCGCCCGGACGTGATCCTGAGCTGGACGAAATCCGGTGACCTCGGCTTCCTCGCCGCCAACCTGCTGTCCACCCGCTACACCTACGACGACGGCGCGAACTCGGCGGCGAAGAATGCCTATGGCTACAGCGTCGGCGCCGGCCTCAAGCTGGGCAAGCAGGACACCCTGCTCGCGCTGCACACCGGCGGCAACGGCATTGCGCGTTACCTGCCGTCGGCCAACTACAACTGGGAGGTGTACGACACGGCCGCCGACCGCATCCGCCTGAGCAAGGCCCGCGCCTATACGCTGGGCTGGGCGCGCAACTGGACCGACGCGGTGCGCAGCAACCTGTCGTACGGCGAGACCCGGCTCGACGTGAGCTCGTCCTACCTCGCCACCTACGGTGAGGAAGCCGCCAATACCAGGATCCGCCACGCCTTCGCCAACGTGTTCTGGGCCTTCACCCAGAACACCGAGCTGGGGCTGGAATACGCCTGGGCCCGGCGCGAGCTCTCCAGCGGCGACGAAGGCACCTATCGTCGCCTGCAGGGCTCGATGCGCTACACCTTCTGAGCACGCCCTCGCCGCCCGCACGGGCAGCCTCCTCTCGCGCACGTGCCGTCCCGGCCGTGCGCTTTTTTTGCGCCGATGGCGCAGCGGCTAGAATGGGGCCTCCCACCCCTCAGGAGCAGGCCATGCTGATGACCACGACCCCGAACCTCGACGGCCAGCCCATCCGCCAATACCTCGGCGTGGTCAACGGCGAAGCCATCATCGGCGCCAACATCTTCAAGGACATGTTCGCCTCGATCCGCAACGTGGTCGGCGGCCGCGCCGGCAGCTACGAGCGCACGCTCGCCGACGCACGCCGCATCGCCATGGAAGAGATGGAAGAGGCGGCGGCAAAGCTCGGCGCCAACGCGGTGATCGGCATCGACGTCGACTACGAAGTCCTCGGCCAGGACAACGGGATGCTGATGGTGTGCGTCAGCGGCACCGCGGTGAAGGTCTGAGCCACAGCGCATGCGCGCCGCGTCGGCCACCGTCGCCACCCGCATCCTGGGCCTGGACCCCGGCCTGCGCATCACCGGCTTCGGCCTCATCGACACCCTGGGCAGCCAGTTGCGCTACGTCGCCAGCGGCTGCATCAAGACCCGCGACGGCGAGCTGCCCGGCCGCCTGAAGACGCTGCTCGACGGCGTGCGCGAGGTGATCGAGACTTACCGCCCGGACGTCGTCGCGGTTGAGAAGGTGTTCGTCAACGTCAACCCGCAATCCACCCTGCTGCTGGGCCAGGCACGCGGCGCGGTGATCTGCGGTGCCGTATCGTGCGACCTGGAGGTCCACGAATACACCGCGCTGCAGGTCAAGCAGTCGGTGGTCGGCTACGGCAAGGCCGCCAAGGAGCAGGTGCAGCACATGGTGCAGCGCCTGCTGACGCTCGACGCCAGCCCCAGCCCCGATGCCGCCGACGCGCTCGCCTGCGCCATCTGCCACGCCCACGGCGGCCACGGCCTGGCCGGCCTCACCGGCACGGGCAGCCGCCGCCGCGCCGGCCGCCTGCTCGGCTGAGCGGCAAGGGCGCCCCACGGAAAGCCGGAGAAACGCGGTCGCCGGCGGCACGTTCATGGTCAACAAGACCTGTTGCAGCGCGCAAAAAACACGCATATAATCCGTGTTCTTTGATCGGGCGCCAATCCGATCCGCCGCAAGGCAACGGGGGTATAGCTCAGTTGGTAGAGCAGTTGACTCTTAATCAATTGGTCCTAGGTTCGAGTCCTAGTGCCCCCACCAACAAATTCAAGCAAAAAGGCCAGTTCTCGCGAGCTGGCCTTTTTGTTTTTGCGGTGTGGGTCGCCGGACGTCCGTGACCCACACCAGCGGCACCGTCAAAGCCAGGTTCCGCCCTGGCGTTCGCTCGGGACCTGGGTCGCGGGGTCGAAATCGTGGATCCAGCCCAGGTTGTGCATCACTTGGTCGCGCTGGGCGAGTCGCGCATTGCGCGCGTCGGCCGCGGGCCCGTCCGGCAGGTGCAGCACGTCGGCAGTGGAGATCGATGCGAACTGGACCTTGCGCGTACGGCCGCGACGCAGGCTCTCGTAGTGCTCCAGTGCCTCGGCACAGCGGCCCGGGCCGTGATCGGCGAGGCTGGCAGCCAGCACCACCGCGTCCTCGATGGACTGGTTGGCACCCTGACCATGGTGCGGCACCAGCGCGTGCGCCGCATCGCCGAGCAAGGTCACGCGACCGCGCGTCCAGCGACCGAGCGGCGGGCGATGGAACAGCGCCCAGCGCTGGCTCGTGGGCACCGCGCTGATCATCTGCACCACCGCTGGATGCCAGTCGCCGAAGCGCCGCAGTTGCTCGCCCTGCTCGGCCGCGGTCACCCATTCGCGCACCGGCCACGGCGACGGATTGCGCTCCACCAGCAGGAAGTTGTGGTCGCCCTTGCCGATCGGGTAGTGCAGCAGGTGGCCACCCGGACCCACCCAGAACTGGATGGCGTCCGGGTCGGGCAGCAGGTCCAGCAGTTCCGGCGGCACGATGCCGCGGAAGCCGGAGCAGCCGGAATACAGCGCGTCGTCGTAGCCAAGTATCCAGCGACGCACCAGCGAGCGCGCGCCGTCGGCGCCGATCACCAGGTCGGCACGCGCCGAGCTGCAGTCCTCGAACTCGAGCACGACCTCGCTGCCGCTGTCCTTCAGGTCGCGCAGGCGCTTGCTGAGGTGGATGCGCTCCATGCCCACCGCCTTCGACAGGATGGCCTGCAGGTCGGCACGGTGGATGCCCCAATAGCAGGCACCGAACTGCCGCTCGTAGCTCGGGTCGCCGCTGTGCTTGCCGATCACGCGGCCGTCGCGCCCGTCGCGGTAGATCAGCGTCGAGATCGAGAAGCACACCTCGTCGAACTGCGCGCGCAGGCCGATGCGGTCGTAGAAGCGCGTCGCATTCGCCGACAGCGCCACCGCCGCGCCGACTTCCCTCAGCTCAGCCGTCTGCTCGTAGATGTCGACTTCGATGCCGCGCTGGCGCAGCGCCAGCGCCAGCGTGAGGCCGCCGATGCCCCCACCGACCACCGCAATCTTCCAGTCTGCCTTGATCATGCCATTTCCTTGTCAGGCCTTTCGCCTGTCCGCACTGCCAGTCGAGCCTGCCGCAACGCGTGGCGTTCGTTGTCATGCACGCAAAAAATGCTGGCGCAGCGATGAACCTGCACGCCGCTTTGGGAGCCAAAGATTAGAGATCCTGACGATATGACTCAATGCACTAGTGGTAATAGTCGCCATGATCGAGAATCATGATCACTCAACAGGTCGCTGGCCGCCTCTGCCTTGATTTCGTTTTTCCCGAAGTATCGGTCTCGCTTTATCTGGTTTTTCTTTCGCCAGCCAGCCGTTATCCTCTACGCCGTTTGTCCCTCTTCCACGATGGAGTTGCCATGAAATCCCTCTCGCTGATGGCGGCCGTGCTCGCACTCGGCCTCACGCTGTCCGTACCCGACGCCGAGGCGGCCAAACGCCTGGGCGGCGGCACCTCATCCGGCATGCAGCGCAGCACGACCACGCCCGACCGCTCCGCACCCGCGGCAGCCCCTGCCCAGGCGCCGACGGCGGCGGCGGCGAAGTCGCCCGCGACCGCAACCCCGGCCCAGGCCCAGCCCAAGCGTTCGTGGATGGGCCCCATCGCCGGCCTGGCCGCCGGTCTCGGCCTCGCGGCACTGGCTTCCCACTTCGGCTTCGGCGAGGAACTGGCCTCGATGATGATGATCGGCCTGCTGGTGATGGCAGTGCTGGTGGTGATCGGCCTCATCATGCGCCGCCGTGCCGGCGGAACACAGCCGGCGATGGCCGGCGCAGGCGCGGCCGGCAGCGGCATGCAGTATGCGGGCCCGGCGCCCGGCGCTCGCGACCTGGCGACACCGCGCACTGCCGATGCGGCCTTCTCCGGCGCGGGCGTCGAGCAGCCCGCAGCAGCGGCCACCGCACTGCCGGCCGACTTCGACGCAGCGGCCTTCGTGCGCCAGGCCAAGGTGAACTTCATCCGCCTGCAGGCTTCCAACGACGCGGCCAACCTCGACGATCTGCGCGAATTCACCACGCCCGAGATGTTCGCCGAGCTGAAGACCAACATCCTTGCGCGCGGCACTGCGGCCCAGCAGACCGACATCGTGCAGCTCGACGCCGAGGTGCTCGAAGTGGTCGAGGAAGCGTCGCGCTACATCGTCAGCGTGCGCTACAGTGGGCTGATCCGCGAGGAGCGCGACGCCCCGCCCGAGCAGATCGCCGAAATCTGGCATCTGGTCAAACCGCGCAACGGCACCGGGGGATGGCTGCTCGCAGGCATCCAGCAAGCGTAAGCGGCGGCACGTCGCTGCACGGGGGGTGGAGGCGCCGCAGGGGGCCTCCACCCCCCGTCACTTGGAGAACGCAACATGCTCGATCAGGTCGCCGAACGCATCGTGAGCCGGGCCATCGTCGGCTTCCTGCTCGGCGGCCTGCTGATCCTGAGCTACGCGGTGCTGCAGCCCTTCATCGTGCCGGTGGCCTGGGCGGTGATCATCGCCTTCGCCACCTGGCCGCTCTACCTCGTCCTGCGTGCCCGGCTGCCGCGCGCTCCCGGCTTGAGCGCGCTGATCATGACGCTGCTGCTGACCGCCGCCTTCGTGCTTCCCGCGCTGTGGATGGCAGCGCTGCTGCGTGGCGAGATCGGCCACGCCATCGCCGCGGTCGTGGCCCAGATCCGCCAGGGGCCGCCAACGCTGCCCGGGTTGATCCGCGACCTGCCCTGGGCGGGCGACTTCCTGCAGGGGCAGCTCGACGCGCTGACCGGCGACGTCGAGAGCTTCAAGAACCAGCTCACCGAGTGGGTGAGGCAGGGCGCCGAACGGCTGGTGTCACTGATCGGCGATGTCGGCCGCAATGCCGCCAAGCTGGGTTTCGCGCTGATCACCGTGTTCTTCCTGTACCGCGACGGCGAGCGCGTGCTGGACCAGGTGCAGCGGGTGCTGCATCGCTTCCTGGGCGCGCGGGTGGACGACTACCTCGCGGCAGTGGGCGGCATGACCAAGGCGGTGGTGTGGGGACTGGTCGCCACCGCGCTGGCGCAGGGTCTCGTCGCCGGGCTGGGCTACTGGTGGGCGGGCCTGTCGGCGCCGGTGCTGCTGGGCGCGGTGACGGCGCTGATCGCCATGGTTCCGTTCGGCACGCCGTTCGCTTGGGGCTCGATCGGCGCCTGGCTGCTGCTGCGGGGCGACACCGCCGAGGGCGTGGGCCTGCTGCTGTGGGGCGCGCTGGTGGTGAGCTGGGTGGACAACCTGGTGCGCCCGCTGGTCATCAGCAATGCGACGCGCATTCCCTTCCTGCTGGTGATGTTCGGCGTGCTCGGCGGTCTCGCCGCCTTCGGCCTGGTGGGCCTGTTCCTCGGCCCGGTGATCCTCGCGGTGCTGATGGCGGTGTGGCGGGAATGGATCGGCGACGCGCACAAGAGCCCGGCCCCCGCCTCGGCCGACGAGCCGCGCGGACAATGAGGACGCGAGGGCAGGCACCGATGTCGAAACTGCACGACTCCCGCCTGATGCGCGTGGCGTTCCTGTGGCTGGGCGTCGTCGCGCTGCTGCTCGGCGCGCTCGGCGTCGTCCTGCCGGTGCTGCCGACCACCCCTTTCGTGCTGCTGGCGGCAGCCTGCTTCGCCCGCGGTTCGGAGCGCTTCCACCACCACCTGCTGGCGCATCGCATCGCCGGACCGATCGTGCGCGAATGGGAAGAACACCGTAGCATGCCGCCCGGCGTCAAACCCTGGGCATTCGGACTGATGGCGTTGTCATTCGGTGTGTCGCTGCTGCTGGTGCCGACGGCATGGCACCGCCTGATGCTGCTCGGCATCGCCGCCGTGCTGGCCTTCTTCCTGTGGCGCGTGCCGGTGCGTGCGGCCGATGCGGCCGAACCGGATGTACGTACCCCCGACACACGCCCATCGTCCGCCGCGATCGCTCGCCGGCAGGCATCACGGCCTCGGCGCTGAAGACGTCACAACGTCAGGACTTGAGCCACGCGTTGACCGCCTCGATCTCCGGTTCGTCCAGCGAGCCGACGAGACTCTGCAGGCGCAGGCGGGAGACGATGTAGCGGTAGCGGGCAACGGCGAGGTCGCGCTCGACGCTCACGCGCTGCTGCTGCGCATCAAGGATGTCGATGCGGCTGCGAGTACCGGCCTGGAAGCCTTTCTGGTTGGACAGCACCGCCTGTTCGGCGGAGCGTCGGGCCTGCTCCAGGGCACGCACGCGCAGGATGCCTTCGGCCACGTTCTGGAATTCCTTGCGGATTTCCTGCGCGACTTCGCGGCGACGCGCCTCGTACAACTGCTCGGCGCGCTCGATGGTGGCCAGCGCCTGGCGGGACTGCGACAGGGCGTAGCCGCCGGCGAAGAGCGGCACGTTGACCTGCACCCCGACCTGCGTGGTCAGGTAGCGCGTGTTGATGGAAACGTTGTTCTCGCTTTCGCTCTTGCTGCGCTGCGCGACGAGGTCGACCGTCGGATAGTGGCCCGCGCGCGCCTTGTCGAGCTCCTGCCGCGCAACTTCGATGTCGGCGCGCAATGCGCGCAATTCCGCGTTCACCTCTTCGCCGCGGGCGATCCATTCCTCTGCACTGGCCGGGGTGGGCGCCTGCAACTCGAGACGCGCCGGGTCCAGCGCCGCCAGGCTGTCCACCGGCTCATTGACGATGGTCTGCAACTGGCGCCGCGTGTAGCCCAGGTTCTGGCTCGCCTCGAGTTCCTGCGCCAGCGTCAGGTCGTAGCGCGCCTGCGCGTCGTCGATGTCGGTGCGCGTGCCCTGCCCGGCCGCGAACGAGCGCTTCGACGCTTCGAGCTGGCCGGCATAGGCTTCCTTCTGCGCGATCACCAGCGCGTGCTGATCCTGCGCCAGCAGGGCCTCGAAGTAGGCGCCGGCAAGGCGCACCACCAGATCCTGCAGGCTGCGGTCGAGTGTCGCCTCCGCCCCCTCCACCTGGCGCTGCGCCTGGCGGTATAGCGCGAAGTTGTACATGCGGAACACCGGCTGGCGCAGCGACAGCGCGTAGTTGCTGCTGATGTAGTCGAAGCTGTCCCTGGCCGGGCGGCCGAAGATGTCGAGCGACTGGCGATCGGTGCTGTTGCGGCTGCGCGCGAGACCTGCCGACACGTTGGGCAGCAACTGCGCACGCGCCTGGGGCAAGGCCTCACGGCTTGCCGCCGCCTGCGCGATCGACGCCTGGTGGCGCGCATCGTTGCGCAGCGCCAGCCGGTAGCTGTCGAGCAGGTCGAGCGCGGCCGCAGGGGCGGCGAGCAGCGACAGTGCGAGGCTGCCCACCAGCGCGGCGGCGGCCCGGCACGACATGAAGGCCGCGGGGCCGGTCTTGCGCCTCGTCATGCCTCATTCCTCCTTCATCGACGCGGCCATGCGCTTGAGCAGCGGATGCAGCAGATAGGTCAGCACGGTGCGCTCGCCGGTGCGGATCACCACCTCGGCGGGCATGCCCGCCTGTAGTTGGCGGTCGCCGAGTTCCTTCATGCCCCTGGGCGTCAGCGAGATGCGGGCGAGGTAGTACGACTGCTTGGTTTCCGGTTCGGTGATGAGGTCGGTCGACACCGAATCCACCTTGCCCTGCACGACCAGCGCCGGGGAATGGGCGAAGGACGAGAAGCGCACGTCCGTCTCCATGCCCGGCTGCACGCGGTCGATCATGTGCGGCGGCACCCGGGTCTCGAGCAGCAGGGTTTCGTCGCGCGGCACCACGTCCATCAGCTTCTGCCCCGGCGCGATGACGCCACCCACCGTCTGCGACACCAGGCCGACGACCTGGCCTTCGGCGGGCGAGCGGATCGTCGTGCGCGCCAGCTCGTTGCCCGCAGCCTTCAGCTTGTCGGCATCGGCCTGCACTTCGCGGCGGATCTCGGCGAGCTGCGCATCCACCTCCTTGCGGTATTCCTGCGTGCGCTGCACCGCGCGCAGCCTCATCTCGGCGATCGAGCGGCGCGCGCGCTGGATGTTGCCCTGCAGGTCGGCGATCGATCCGGCCGCCTCTGCCGCCAGGCGCTGGATCTCGAGCTGCTTGTTGCGCGGCGCATAGCCTTCCTGCACCAGTTCGCGCAGGCCTTTCAGCTCGTCCTGCAGCAGCTCGAGCTGGGTCCGGCGCGCCGACAGCATGCCCTCGTAGCCGCGGATGGCCGCCTCCTCGCCCTGGATGTTCTCGCGAATGGCGTCGAGCTCCGCCTTCAGCGCGCTGCGCCGGGCGGCGAACAGGCTTTGCTGGTTGTCCATGGCCTGCCGGATCAGCGGATCGGCCGGCGCGTCCTGCAGGTCGGGGTGAAAGACGACGCTCGCGCGATCGGCCTGCTCGGCCATCAGGCGCCCTTCCATCGCGCGCAGGGTGAGGTAGTGCTGGCGCACCGATTCGTAGTTCGCCACCGCCATCGCATCGTCGATGCGCAACAGCGGATCGCCATTGCGCACGTACTGGCCTTCCTTCACATGCACCTCGCTGACGATGCCCCCGGACAGGTGCTGCACCGCCTTGCGCTTGGTGTCGATGGCGACCATGCCGGCAGTCGGCACGCCCTCGTCGAGCGGCGCCAGCCCGGCCCACAGCAGGAATCCGCCGAAGCCCAGGCCCAGCACCCACATGCCCAGCCGCGCCGGCCGCCCGGTGTCGGTGGGCAAGCCCGGTTCGGCATCGACCACCTGCGCCGGGGACTGCCGCGCGGCGCCGGCAAGCCTGCCCGGATCGATATCACGAATTGCCATGAGGAACTTCCGAGTATGCGATTGAGAAATCCGGCGCCCTGCCAGCCGCCATGCTCAGGCCGGTTGCGGCGCCATACCACCGCCGGCGGGGAAACCCGACGCCGTGGCCGCCCCCCCGCCAGGCAGCACCTGGGCAGGCGGACCGTCACGGGTGATCACGCCGTCATCGAGGACGAGGACGCGATCGGCGATGCCGACGATGCCGCGCCGGTGGGTGATCAGGAACACCGTGCTGCCTTGCTCCCTCAGGTCCCGCACCGCACGCACCAGGGCAGCCTCGCCGACGTCGTCGAGGTTGGAGTTGGGCTCGTCGAGGACGATGATGCGCGGCTCGCCATACATCGCCCGCGCCAGCCCGATGCGCTGGCGCTGGCCGCCGGACAGCATGCTGCCCGCCTCGCCGATCTGGGTGTCGTAGCCCCTGGGGAAACGCAGGATCATGTCATGCACGCCGGCGCGCTGGCAGGCGCGGATGACCTTCTCTGCGTCCACCTCGCCGAAGCGCGCGATGTTCTCGGCGATGCTGCCCTCGAACAGTTCGATATCCTGCGGCAGGTAGCCGAGGGCGGGGCCGAGCTCCTCGCGGTCCCATTCCTCGATGGGCTCACCGTCCACCAGCACGCGCCCCTCGCGCTGCGGCCAGATGCCGACGAGTGCGCGCGCCAGGGTCGACTTGCCCGAGCCCGACGGGCCAAGGATGGCGGTCACCTGCGCCGGCTCGAAAGCGGCCGTGAGGCCTTTCAGGATGGGCTGCGCACGCCCGGGCGCCGTCGCCACCAGATTCTCGATGCGCACGTCCCCGCGCGGCAGGCCGCGGCGCGGCGCGTCTTCGGGCAGCGGATGCGCGCCGAGCAGCGCATCGAGGTTGCGGAAGGCCTGGCGGGCTGCGAGGAAGGGCTTCCAGCTCGCGACGATCTGGTCCAGCGGCTGTGTCGCGCGCCCCATCAGCACGTTGGCGGCGATCATCGCGCCGGCGGTCAATTCGCCCTCGATCACCAGCAACGCGCCGGCCGCCAGCGTGAGCGACTGCAGGGTGTAGCGCACGAACTTGGTCAGGGCGAGCACGCGCGCGCTGGCATCAGCTGCGCGTCCGTTGAGCGCCAGGTGCCGCTGGTGGCGCACCTGCCAGCGCCGCCTGAGGCTGCCCAGCATGCCCATCGCCTCGATCACCTCGGCATTGCGCAGCTTGCCATGCACATAGGCACCAACCTGCGAGCCGGCCTCTACGGCCGCCTCGACGGGCTGCTGCGTGATGCGGTGCGACAGCCAGGCCAGCACCGCCAGCAGCAGCACGAAGCCCACGCCCAAGAGGCCGAGCGAAGGATGCAGCATGAACAGCACGGCGATGTAGATCGGCGTCCAGGGCGCATCCATGAAGGCGAACAGGCCGTTGCCGGTCATGAACTGACGCAGGTTGGTGAGGTCGCCAAAGGTGCGCGCCGGGTTGCGGCTGCGCTCGCCCAGGCTGGACCGGAAGCTCGCCTGGAACACGCGCGTGCCCAGCAACGCGTCGAAGCGCACGCCCATGCGCACCAGCAGACGCGATCGCACCCACTCGGCGAAGGCCATCACCGCGAAGCAGAACAGCATGACCAGCGTCACCGCGGCGAGCGTGAGGCTGCTGTGGCTGACCATCACCCGGTCGTACACCTGCAGCATGTAGATGGTCGGCGTCAGCATCAGCACATTGACGAGCACGGAGAAGGCCATGCATGCGGCGAACTCACGCCGGAATCCCCACAGGGTCGTGGCAAGGGGGCTGCGCAGGGCGGCGGCGGGCATCTTCATCCTCGATGGCTCGGGAGAGCGGTTCATGCGGCCACCGGTCGCGGCATTGCGGCAGCCTGCTGCGCACCGCGCTGCAGGCTGGCGAGAACCTCGTCGCGCGGGCCGAAGGCCTTGGCCTGGCCGTCCTGCAGCAGCAGGATGAGGTCGACCGCCGGCAGCACCGAGGGGCGATGGGTGACGATCACCACCGTCGTGCCCTGGGCCTTCAACGCAAGCAGCATCTGCAGCAGCGCCTGCTCGCCCGCCTCGTCGAGGTTGGAATTGGGCTCGTCGAGCACCACCAGCCGCGGCCGGCCATAGACCGCCCGCGCCAGCCCGATGCGCTGGCGCATGCCGCCCGACAGGATGGCGCCGTCGTCACCGATGTCGGTGTCGTAGCCATCGGGCAGCGCCATGATCAGCTCGTGCGCGCCCGACAGGCGCGCCGCGGTTTCCACCGCGTCGCCATCGGGCTCGCCGAAGCGGGCGATGTTCTCGGCGACGGTGCCGGCGAAGAGCTCAACGTCCTGCGGCAGGTATCCGACCTGGGGGCCGAGTTCGGCCTTGTTCCACGCGAAGAGGTCGGCGCCATCGAGCCGCAGCTTGCCGCTCGATGCCGGCCACACCCCGACCATCAGTCGTGCCAGCGTGGACTTGCCCGAGGCAGCCGGGCCGATCATCGCCAGCGCCTTGCCGGGCGGCACCGACAAGCTGATGCCGCGCAGGATGGGAAGCTGCGATCCGGGCGCCGCCGCGACCACGCCTTCCACCGACAGCAGGCCGCGCGGCGCGGGCAGCGGCATGCCCGGCTCACGCGCCGGGACGGCGGTGAGCAGCCGGTCGACTCGCGCCCAGGCATCGCGCGCATTGACCACCTGTCGCCAGGCGCCGATCACCTGCACGATGGGCGCCAGCACCCTCACCCCGAGCGTGGAGGCCACGATCATCATGCCCCCGCCGCCGGGAAAATCGCCGGCGATGATCAGCCAGCACGCGCCGCCCAGCAGCAAGGACGACTGGGTGAGCTGCACGAACTTCGCCATCGACGCATAGGACCCCGCCTTGTCGGAAGCATCCGCCTGCAGCGAGAGGAATTCGTTCTGCCGCGTGAGCCAGCGCCGCAGGATTCCTCCCTGCATGCCCATGGCTTCGATCACCTGCACATTGCGCAGGCTGTTGGCGGCGTAGTTCTGCGCCGCGATTGCGGCCTTGTTGGCCCGCTCCAGCGGCGGCCGGGTATCGCGCTCGGTCAGCCAGGCCAGCCCCACCTGCAGCAGCGCGCCCGCGATGGACAGCCATCCGAGCGCAGCATCGATGAGGAAGATCGCCACGATGTAGAGCAGGGCCAGGGGTACGTCGATCAGCGCCGTCGCGGCCGGGCTGTGGAAGAACTCGCGTACCGTGCGCAGATCGTTCAAGAGTTGCGCGCTGACCCCCGGCATGCGCCGCAGGCTCGCCTCGAACAGCGCATCGAAGGCGCGGCTGGCGATGCGCGCATCGAACTTCAGCGAGGCCTCATGAAGCATCCGGCTGCGCACCCATTCGAGCAGCTCCATCACCGCGTAGGCGAGGACGATCAGCAACGTGAGCATCGCCAGCGTCATGCCGCTGCGGCTGTTCACGACCCGGTCATACACCTCGAGCATGTAAATGGTCGGCGTCATCACCAGCAGGTTGGTGAAGAAGCTGAAGAAGACGACCTGCTTGACCAGGGCCTTCTGCGCGTCGAGGGCGGCACGCAGTTCGGATGGCTTGTCGCCGGGCTTGACGGCCATGGGGCGGCCCTTTGCATATCCTTTCGATTGCTCCGGATTCTACCCGGACGAAAGTCTGCAATGCGCGAACTAATCCCGCATCGGCCGCTCCTTCGCCGGCGATGGCGGCAGCGGCAGCCGGTGGGCGTCCCGATTCAATCGCCGGCGGACGGATCGTACGGTACGACGTTCTCCTGTTCGGCCGGATCATTGCGCGCGACGATGGCACGCGCCGCTTCAGTGTCGCTCAGGTTGAACGCCTGGTGAGGCATGTCGGCCGGGATAAAGAGGAAGTCGCCGGGAGCGCTGACGACGCGCTGCTGCAGGCCCGGCCCGTAGCGGGTTTCGACGCGGCCTTCAAGCACGTAGATCGCAGTCTCGTAGCCGCGGTGCCGGTGCGGCGCAGCCACGCCGCCGGGCGGGATGACCACCATGTGCATCGACAGGCCACGACTGCCGGCCGTCTCGCCGGAAATGCCGAAGAAATACGGCAGGCGCTGCTGGGTGAGGATCTCGCGCTCGGGGCGCACGGCCACCACCGTCTGCGCTACCTGTTCGCTGGGGGATGACATCGTTGCCTCCGTGCCGCGCAGTGGCGGCAAGAACCCGGCCAGCTCGCGCCGGCCCGTCAATCTAACCGTAGTGCGTGCGCGCTGCGCTGTCGACCTCCAGGCCGCCACGCGGCAGATGCGGGACCTTACAGACGCGCGTCGTCGAGGTGCTGCAGCAGCGGGCCAAGCACGCCCGTGGCCAGTGCGCGGAAGCTGTCGTCCAGCGGCACCGCCACGCCGCGCAGGGCGAGGCGGTAAGCCGGATCACTGGCCTCGCCATGTCCCGGCCGCCCGCCCATCCAGCGCGCCTGCGCCTTGGCGAGGCTGTCACCGTTGGTCACGTACGCCCACGCCGACTTGGGGAAGAAATGCAGCGGCCGCATCAGGCCTTCGCGGTACAGCGCCAGCGCGTCGCCCAGCAGGCAGTGCGCCTCACCCGCCTCGACGGCACGGAAGCGGAATTCGCCGTCGCGCGACAGGCCGCGCGTCGCGCACGCGACGCCGGCGACCGGCGCCGCACAGAGCGCCAGGTGCATCAACCATGCGGCCAGGTAGTCCGCCGGGCGGGTGTCGTCGTAGCGGTGGCGCAGCAGGCCGTCGCGGCGCAGGCTGGGAAATGGCGCGGTCAGCGTCCAGCGCTCCGCACCGAGTGCGACCTCGATGCGGGACAGTTGCGGGGCCAGCGCAGGCGACGCACTCGCCGCCGACACCGCTGTGGCAAAACCGCGCAGACGGTGCAGTTCGGCCTGCAGCGCACCGTCGCCCAGCACGCCGGGCGGATACTCGCCACCCGCGCGGGCAAGCGCCAGCAGTTGTGTCGGCACGGCAGCGTCCTCGCCCGCCGCAGCATCGCCGCCGGCCAGCAGCACCGGCAGCAGGCGCTGCGCCAGCGCCTGCTGCGCCGGCCAGTCGGGGATGAAGCCCTCGACATCCGCGAGCTCCTCGTCCGCCTCGGGCAGGTCGAGGCCTACACGCTCGCGCAGCAAGTAGCGACAGGGATTGCGGAAGAAGCGGATCAACTGCTCCAGCGCGACCTCGCGCCACTCCTCGGCGGGCGGCGGCAGCGGCGCAGTGAAGAACAGGGGCTGCTGCGCGTCGCCCGACGCGCGGCCCCCGCCTTCGTCCGCCTCGCCCCCTTCGATGTCACCCCCTTCCATGTCGCCCGCCTCCATCTCGCCCCCATCCGCTTCGCGCGCGTCTTCAGCCCCATGCGGCGGCGCCGCAAGGCGGGCGGCCAGGGCCCGGGCGTACTCCTCGTGGAAGCTGACCAGGCGCGGATCGCGCTGCGCGGAAGGCAGGAAGTAATCGGCGGCGAAGGCCTGCAGCGGGTGCTCCACGGTCAGCCGGCGGCGCGCGGCGGCGATCGATCCAGGGTCGGCGGGATCGGCCGCACAGGCCGCGGCCAGCGTGTCGAGCAGTTCGTCCACCAGCACCGACGGCGGCAACGCGCTACCGTCGCGCACGCTGCGCCCGACGCAGGACAGGTGCAACACCTCGCGCGCCGACAACAGCACGTCGAGGAACAGGTTGCGGTCGTCGAGCCGGCGCTGGCGGTCGCCGCGCCGGGGTCGTGCGGCCATGAGGTCGAATTCGGCCGGGCGGTCGCTGCCTGGAAAGGCGCCATGATCCATCCCGATCACGCACACCACCCGATAGGGCAGGCCGCGCAGTGCAGACAGCGCAGAGAAAGTGACCGTGCCGCCCGGCACGCCGCCGCGCGCCGGATCGTCGAGCAGCGCCGACAGCGCGGGATGGACGACTTCCAGCGGCACCGGCGCGGACAGGCCGCCGCCGGCCATCGCGTCCGCCAGCGCGGTGATGGCGGCACGCACTTCACGCAGGTCGTCGGCCCAATCCACGCTGTCGCCCACCAGCGCGTCGAGCGCCTCGCCCAATGCGCTGCGCCAGCCTGCTGCGTCATGCGGGCGCCGCAGGCCGTCGCGCAGCGTGCGCAAGGTCTGCGCATAGCGCCAGAAGCGGCCGAGGGCGAGCGCGGCATTGCCCTCCGGCGCCGCGGCGCCGATGCGCCCGGCCAGCGGTGCCACCTGCGCGGCGTCGCCGGCGGCCCAGGCGAGGTAGAGGCGGTGCAGGCCCTCGTCCAGCGTATGACGGGCGGCCCCGGCGTCCTCTCCGCCCGGCGCGTCATGCGCGAGGCCCCAGCGGATGCCGGCGGCACGCATCCAGTCGTGCACCGCTTCCAGCGCCGCCTCGTCCAGCCCGAACCGTGCCGCCACCGGCGGCTGCTGCAGCAGGTCGAAGACCCGGCTCGCCGGCAGGCGGCCGGCCAGCAGCGTCAGCAGGCGGTCCAGCACCTGCGCCACCGGGTTCTCACGCGTGCCGCCGAGGCCGGTGATGCGCCAGGGGATGCGACGCCCGGCGGGCGCGGTGCCGAACACCGCCTCGATGAGCGGCGCGGAGGCGTCGAGGTCGGGCGTGAGCACGACGATGTCGTCCGGGCGCGGCGGGTTGCGCCCGGCGAACAGCCCCAGGAGCCTATCGTGCAGCACTTCCAGCTCGCGCGTGCGCGAATGGCAGACGTGCAGCTCGACGCTGCGATCGCGCTCGGCCAGCGCCACGCTGCCCGGCTCGAGCTCCTGCAGGTCGAGGACGGCGTTGTGCAGCCGCGCCAGCACGTGGCGTCCGGGATGCGGCGCGAACACCGCCTCCTCGTCGACGACGTGCTCGCCCTCGAACAGCAGCCCGAGGTGCGCCTGCGTCTGCTGCCCCCAGGCCGCCAGCAGGCGGTTGCCGGTTTCGTGGAACATGTCCTGCTGGCGGCTCGCGAGCCAGGACAGGCGGCGCGCATCGACGATCTCGAACCAGTACTCGCGACAGGGATTGAGCGCGTACAGGCGCACCTCCACCACCCGCGCCAGCTCGCGCAGCATGTCCAGGTAGAGCGGCGGCAAGGCCGGCAGGCCGAACACATGCACCGTGCGCGGCATGCCGGCGGCCGCCAGCCCGTCTTCGCTCATGGCGCCGACGCGGCGCAGGAAGAGCGCGGCAGGATGCTCTTCGCGCAGATGCAGGCCGGCGCGGATGCGCCGCCACAGCTCGGCCTGCCAGGCTTCGTCGGCGCGCTCGACTTCGCTCGCCCCGCCCTGCAACGCCGTCCTGCCCTCGACCCACAGCGCCAGCCAGCGCGGCCGGTAGGTCAGGTAATGGTCGAACACGCGCGCGATGCGCCCGGCCAGCTCGAAGCGCATCGGCGCATCCGCCCCCTCCAGGTAGGCCGCCAGCCGCGGGTGCGCCGCCAGCCAGCCGTCGGCGGACGCACTTTCCAGCAGGCCATGGATGCGCCAGGCGAGCAGCGCCGGCGCGAAGGGCGAGCGCTCGGGCACGTCCACCACACGGCCCATCTGCGCCCACAGCCACTGCGCCAGGTAGGAGAAGTCGAGGTTGGCACACACGCCCTCGCGCGCGGCCAGCGCCAGCTCGACGCGGCGACGCAGGGCGCTGCTGGGCACCACCACACGGCGCACGCCAAACGGCCCGGGCTGCTCGTCGCCAAGGCGGTCGAGCAGCATGTCGAGGAGGATTTCGAAGCGATTCGAGAAGGCGAGATGGAACATCGGCGCGGCGCTTGCTGAAGGGCGCCATTGTGCCATCCGGCGCTCAGGCGGGCTGCCCCGCCGGCGGGCTGCCGGCGCCCCGCTCCACCACGCGGCCGCGTCCACCGCGCTTGGCCTCGTAGCAGGCGCTGTCGGCGGCCTTGAGCACCGCCGAGGGGCTCTGCGCGTGATCGTCGATGTAGGTCAGGCCGATGCTTGCGCCCACGCGGAAGGTCTGCCCCTCCCACGTGAAGACGTGGTTTTCCACGGCCTCGACCAGTTCGCGGGCGATGCGCCGCGCATCATCGGGGCTGCAGCCGCGCAGGATGAGGGCGAATTCGTCGCCGCCGATGCGGCAGATCAGGTCCTGGGCGCGCACCCGATGCCGCACCACTTCGCCGATCTCGTGCAACAGCGCGTCACCAGCCGCATGGCCGCAGGTGTCGTTGACCTGCTTGAAGCGATCGAGATCCACGAAGCACAGCGCACCGTGATCCGCCGCACGCCGCGAGGCCCTGACCGCCTCTTCCAGCGCCTGCTCGAAGGCGCGCCGGTTGGGCAGGCCGGTGAGCGCGTCGTGCAGCGCCTGGTGCGCGAGCTGGCCGGTGGCTTCGGCGATGCGGGCCTCCAGGTTGTGGGTGGCGTCGGCGATGGAACGCGCCATGTTGTTGAAACCCTGCTGCAGCTCGCTGATCTCCTGGCCCCCGCCGCCCACCGCCACGCGCACGTCGAGATCGCCGGCCGCCATGCGCCGCACCGCTTCCACCAGGCGGCTCACCGGCTGGCCGACCGAATGCGCCAGCCGCACCGCCAGCGCGCCGGTGCCGATCATCGTCGCCAGCACGACGGCGAGCACCGTCAGCACCGTCGCGCGCCGACGCGCCACGTAGGATTTCGTGTCCAGTTCTACATAGACCCAGCCGATCACTTCCGGCACGACATCCGCCCTGGCGGCGAGCGCCCCGGAGCCGAGTTCGTCCACCGCGACCGGCTGCGAGGTGACGGCCGCTGCGAAGCCGTAACGCCCGGCGCCATGGGAAATTAGATGCGGCGCGCTGGCAGCAGCCAGCGCTTCCAGGTTGGCGATGAGCGCCGTGCCGGCGAGTGCGGCCTGCGCACCATCACGGCCATAGATCGCCGCCGCGGCAATGTCCTGCTGTGCCAGCGCAGCGTCCAGCAGACTGCGCAGGCTTGCCGCGTTACCCGAGATCACGCCGTACTCGGCGGCGGGAGCGAGGAAGCTGACGATGGCGAGCCCACGCTCGCGCGTCGCCTGCTCGGCGAGTTCGGCA
The DNA here is from genome assembly GCA_018240785.1 of Pseudomonadota bacterium. Taxonomy (GTDB): domain Bacteria; phylum Pseudomonadota; class Gammaproteobacteria; order Burkholderiales; family Rhodocyclaceae; genus Thauera. The sequence goes on from JAFEFC010000031.1 coordinate 185,003, forward strand.
TCGCGGTCGAGGTAGAGCGCGCTGATCAGCAACGCGAGCAGGAAGACCGGCGCCAGCACCGTGATGAGCACGCGTTGCGTGAGCGTCATCGTGCGCAGCGGCTTCATGACGCGCACCCCTGCACCAGCGCCCGCAACTGCGCATCGGGCGGAACCCCGATGTTGAGCGAGCGCGCCACCTGACGATTGACCGCCAGCTCGCAGGACGACCCAGGCCGCGCCGGCGGCAGGCGGCCGGTACCCGGAGCGGGCTTGCGCAGCCAATCGGCGACATCCAGCGCCACATCCTCGGGCGTGCTGAACACAGCGGCGAGCGCGCCAGCTTCGACATAGGCGCGCGAAAAGGCGAAGATCGGCCGCCGGAACCGGTAACTGGTGAGCAGGATGGAGCGCGCCGGATTCGACGCCGACAGTATCGGATCAGGCAGCACCAGCAGGGCATCCACGTTTGGCAGCAGACGCTCCAGGCCGGCGATGACCTCGCCCGCCTGCGCAACGCCCTCGGACACGAGCTTGAGGCCGGCAGCGGTGGCGGCGCGCGCCAGCTCGGGATCGGGTTCGCCGCTCCCGCTGCTGTACAGCAGGCCGATGCGTCCACCGCGCGGCAACACCGCGCCGACCAGGCGCATCTGCCGCTCGGCCGGCTGGTCGAGGTAGATCGCCGACAGCGCCGCATGCGGGTGACGCGCGCGCAGCGTCTCCCATTGACCGCGGCTGAGCATCACCGCCAGCGTGGGACGGCGATAGTGGTCGAGCACCGTGGCGGCCGTCTGCGAGCCGGCAGCGATGATCAGGTCCGCCCGCTCCAGCACCGCCTGATCCAGACCGTCGGCGAGATTGCCCGCTGCCAGCAGCGTATGGCCGCTGCCCGCGAGCGCGCGCTGCAGCGCTTCGGCAAAAGTCTGGTGCACACCACCCGCCTGCGGCAGCGCCAGCGCCACCTGCATCGCCAGCGCCGGCGCCGCGAGCCCGGGTGCCAGCAGGCAGACGACGAAGAGACAGAGCGCGATGGCGCGGCGAAACGCGCCCGCGGACCATCCCCAGGCCGCAAGGCTGCTGCAGATCCGGGACGGCCACAGGCTTGGTGACATCGGACCTACCAGGACACGCGCAGGCTCGCGAACAGTTGCGGCTCGGCGCGGTAGCGGCCCTCGTGGAACTCGGGATAGCGCCCGCCGACGCTCTGCGCGGTGATCGCGAATTCATTGTCCGAGCGTGCCGGACCGAAGCTACGCGCGAGCTTGAGATCCACCCGGTCTCGCGACGGCACCCGATCGCCGTCGTTGAGCCAGTACATTGCTTCATTGTGGTAAAAACCTAGGCTCGCGCGCCAGCGATAGGTCAGTTCCTTCATCAGCAGCAGCGAAGTGATCGCCTGCGGCGCACTGCGCTCGATATCCCGGTCGAGCACACCCTTGCCTGGCTCGATTTCGATGAAGGCCTGCGACAGCACCACACGGCCCCAGCCGGGGCGGCGCCAATCCACGCTGAACTCGGCACCATCCATGACGAACGACCCGGAATTCAGGAATTCGAACGCATTCTGTGGCTTGTCTTGCCGAAAGGGAACGTAGCCCTCAGGCGGATTCGCCATGCAGTAAGCTCTATCGCCCGGAGGCCGCCGCACCTGGCCGTCTGGCGTAATAATTGGACTCAGGCATCTCCGATCGTCGAGATAGCGCTGATAGCTTTCACGGAAGACCCGAACATCCAGGTTCAGCCCGAGGTCCTTCAGCAGCGCGACATAGCCGATCTCCGCATATCGCACCCTCTCCGGCTGCAGATGCTGGGAGGCGAGCAAGCCGAGCGACCTGATCCGGCCATCCGCCCGGTACACCTCCTCGGCGTCGGTCTGCTGCAAGGTCGGCGCGCGGTAGGCGACGCCGCCGGACAGCCGCAATGAGGACTGCGGTGACAGGGCGAGGTTGACCGCGAGCCGCGGCGAAAAGATCTCGCCACTGTAGTCGTGCTGTTCGAATGTGCCGCCGGCATTGATCTTGAGCCAGTCGATGGGCTGCCAGGTCAGGCTGCCGAAGACCTGCGCATGCCGTGCGTACAAGGTGCGCGAGGTGTTGAAGAGATCGGGCGAGCGCGCACTCTCCTGTCGCACGCCCGCACCGATCATCGCCTGCCAGGCCGCGCCGAGCCGTGTCGAATATTGCAGCTCGAGGTCGTCACGCGTGGTGTCGACATCGAAGTCGACCGCGAGAACCCGTGTCTTACCGCCACCAAGGTCGGCCACGATGAAGTTGGCCGGTCGCACATGCTCCGCCTGACGGAAGTACTGCAGCGTGAAGTCGGAGTCGCCATCGAAACTTCGTGTCCACATTAGATGCACGTAGTCGGAGCCCTGCGTCTCTTCCCGCAGCGGATCGGTCAGCGAACCCGGTGTTCCGCGCTCATAGGCGCCCCTGGTCGTTCCCACCTGGAAACGCAGTTCGTCGTGCGCGGTCAATTGGGAGGAGGCGCTGAAATTCACCGTATCGATCAGCAGGTGCTCGTACGGGGTCGCCGCACCGTCCCGCCTGACGAAGGAGCGGAAAGTCGTTGCCGCCCGCCGCGAGCCCGACAGCCGCCAGTCGACCACACCGCCGGACGCGCCACTGAGGCGAAAGCCATGGTCGTAGAAGCCGTTCTGGCCAAGGCGCGAGATCAGCGTCGCGCCATCCTCGGTCGACGGCGCGCGGGTGATGATGTTCACCACGCCCTGAAAGGCGTTCGCACCGTAAGCCGCGCCATTGGGGCCGCGCACCACCTCGATGCGCTCGACGTCGTCGACGCGGATCGGCAGTTCGCGCCAGTTGGTGTTGCCGCGCAGCGGGCTGGTGACCGTGCGACCGTCGATCATGACCTTGATGCGGCCGTCGTAGGCATCGCCCAGGCCGTGGTTCGCGACCGTCGGCGAACCTCCCGCCCACTGCGCCACCAGGAAGCCCGGCACCAGGCGCAGCAGATCGTGGATTTCGGTGAAGCCGGAAGCGGCGATCATCTCGCGATCGATGACCGTCACCGCGGCAGGCGCGTCGAGTGGCGACTGCGCCATGCGCGACGCCGTCAGCACGATGGGAATGTCGTCGAAGAAGAAATCTCCGGCACTGGCCGCCGAGGGCAGCAGGAGGCCCGCCCCCGCAACATGCATGCATAGGACCGATCGCCGGACGACCCGCTTCATTTCCGCCAAACCTCGCTCAATTCATTGAAATTCTTGCCTGTGCGAGAGTCGCACGGGCCCGCTGACGCGGTCCACCCCGGATTCGCGCGCCCCGCGACACCTGACACGCTCGCGACCTCGCCGCGGCGGTGCAGCGCGCATCCGCACTCAGGCGCGGAACAGGGTGCGCACGCCGTTGGCGATGAATTCCACCGCCATCGCGGCCAGCACCAGACCCATCACCCGCGTCATGATGTTGAGCCCGGTCTGGCCGGCGAGCCGGCTGATGGGCCTGGCCAGGCGCAGGGTGCCCCACACCACGCCGCCGATCGCCACGCCGATCAGCACCAGCAGGGCCAGTTGCCACCAGTGGCGGGCATTCTCCGACAGGATGATGACCGAACTCATGGTGCCCGGCCCGGCCATCAGCGGAATGGTCAGCGGCACCACCGCGATGCTGGCACGCTCCGTCGCCTCGTGCGCTTCCTCCGGGGTGGAGCGCTCGCGTCCCGGCTCGGCATTGAACATGTTGAGCGCAATCAGGAACAGCAGCGCACCACCGCCCACCTGCAGCGATGCAATCGAGATGCCGAAGATGCCGAGCAGCGTCTGCCCGAACAGCGCCGACACGCCGATCACGACGGCGGTGGCGGTCGCCGCGGTGTTGATGGTGCGGTGCAGTTGCGGCCGCGACTGATGCGCGGTCAGGCTCAGGAACATCGGGATGGCGCCGAAGGGGTTGATCAGCGCAAGCAGGGTGATGAAGGCCTTCAGCGTATCCATGTATTTTTCTCGCGCCGCGGACCTCGTGAGTCCGGCGCGGTTCCGGTTGGGGCATGTGAGCATAGCGCATGTGCGGGCTAGACTATGGGCAGTGCCATCAATTGACCGGAGCACCCAGGAGGCGGGCGTTGCGGGGAACGAACACTGCGAACGATGCCTTCGTGCTGCGCCCATCCCTACCTCACCCTTCACCCTGCCACACCGCTCACCCTCCATGGCCCGCATCCACCCCGAAGGCTGGCGGCAGCTCCCCGCCAGCGGCGCGCGTGCGCGCGAACTGGCAACGCTGACGCTGTTTGCCGACACCCTGCCCGACGATTTCGTCGTCTATCACGGCCTGCACTGGACGCGCGCCGAGGGCGAGCACACGATCTTCGGCGAGATCGGCTTCGCGGTCATGGGCCCTGCCGGACGCGTCGTCCTGATCGAGCAGCAATCGGGCTTCCTCGAGGAGACCGAGGAAGGCCTGCTGCGCCCGCCCTCGCGCCGCGCACGCCGGGTCAGCGTCGAACTGGCGCGCAGCACCGAGGCGTTGCGCGCGCGCCTGCGCCCCCTGCTGCAGGGTGCCGAGCCGCAGTTCGAGATCCTGTTCTACTGCCCCGATTACCGCGTGCGGCAACCCGGCACCGCCGGCCTGGACCCGGCGCGCATCGTCGATGCGAGCCGGCGCGGCGAGCTGGCCGCGATCGTCAGGGCGCTCGCCAGCGGGCATCCGCAGCCCGGCCCGGAGGGCGCGACCGACAAGGCGGCAGCCTCTGCCGACGCCGAGCGCCGCGCCGCCCTGCACCGCTTCTTCGCCGACCTGCTCGAGCTCGTGCCCGACGTGCAGGCGCTGGCCGGGCGCGCCGAGGCGCTCACCACGCGGCTCTCCGGCGGCCTGGCGGAATGGGCGCGACGCCTCGATTTCAGCCCGTTCAGGCTGCACGTCACCGCCACTGCGGGCAGCGGCAAGACGCAGCTCGCGCTCGCCGCCTACGACGATGCGCTGCGCGCCGGCCGGCGGCCGCTGTACGTGTGCTACAACCGGCCACTGGCCGACCATTTCGCCCGCATCGCGCCGCCGGGCGGCGAAGTGGCGACCTTCCACCAGTTGTGCGACCGCCGCCTGCGCGCCGCCGGCCGGCCGCCCAATTTCGCCGCGCCGGGCGCCTTCCGCCGCATGGAAGCCGACTTCGCCGCACTCGTGACCGCTGCGCCGGACCCGGCCTGGCGCTTCGACGAGCTGATCGTGGACGAGGGCCAGGACTTCGCCGAAGCCTGGCGCGACGCGCTGCTGGCGCTGCTCGCCGCGCATGGCCGCGCATGGTGGCTGGAAGATCCGCTGCAGAACCTCTATGGCCGCCCGCCGGTGCCGCTGCCCGGTTGGGTACGCATGAACGCCGACACCAACTACCGTACGCCGGCCGACATCGTCGCGCTCGTCAACCGTCGCCTGCCGCTGCCCGCACCGGTACGCGCAGGCAGCCCGGTTGCCGGCAGCATGCCGGAAGTGTTCGCCTGGCAAGGCGAAGGCGAACAGGGCCTGATGGACGCGACGCGGCGCGCGATCACGCGCGCGATCGGGTTGGGGTTCCGGCGCGACATGATCGCGCTCGTCACCTTCCGCGGCCGCGAGCATTCGCGCTTCACGCCCATCACCCATCTCGGGCCGCACCGCCTGCGCGCCTTCTCCGGCCGCTACGACCTGTTCGGCGAGCCGGAGCACAGCGAAGGCGACCTGCTCATCGACTCGGTGTATCGCTTCAAGGGCCAGTCGGCGCCGTGCGTGATCTTCACCGAGATCGATTTCGACACGCTCGACGAGGCCACGGTGCGCAAGCTCTTCGTCGGCGCCACGCGCGCGACGATGAAGCTCATCCTGGTGGCGTCGCCGCGTGCCGCCGCCGCACTCGAGCCGGACAAGGGTGAACCCTGAGCCTGCGGACGGAGGAATCCGGGCTAAGCTCAAAGCATGCCGGCATGCATGCACATCCCGTGCCGCGTCGCCGACCTCGTTGCGCAAACGCCCATCGACACGACCACGAGCGCCCTGCAGGGCGCCTTGAGGAGGAGCCAGGCATGCCGAATCCGGACACCACCCCCATTGCTGACGCGCTGGACCCCGTCACCCGCGTCGCAGAGTCGATCGCGGCGCGCCTTCCCGCCGACGAGGCCGCCGAAGCCGCCGAGTTCGCGCGCCAATACTACGCGCTGACCGCACCGGAAGACCTCGCCGAACGCCCGCTGGATGATCTCTACGGCGCAGTGCTGTCGCATTGGCATTTCGCCCGCGGCTTCGCCGGTGGCGCGCCGCGGCTGCGCGTGTATAACCCGCGCCTGGAAGAGCACGGCTGGCAATCGACCCATACCGTGATCGAGATCGTCAACGACGACATGCCCTTCCTCGTCGATTCGATCACCAATGAGGTGAACCGCCAGGGCCTGATGGCGCATCTGGTGGTGCATCCGGTGATGAAGATCGTGCGCGACGCCGAACACCGCATCGTGCGCGTCGCCCGTGCGCGCAACGAGGCTGACGGCCGCTTCGAGTCGCTGATCCACGTCGAGGTCGACCGACGCACCGAACGCGCCCAGCTCGACGCGCTGCAGGATGGCCTGCTGCGCATCCTCGGCGACGTGCGCGCCGCAGTGGAAGACTGGCCGCGCATGAAGCAGCGCATCGCCGACATCCTGGCCGGGCTCGATGCCGCGCCGCCGCCAGTGGCGGCCGCGGAGCTCGCTGAAGGCCGCGCCTTCCTGGAGTGGATCGCCGACGACAACTTCACCTTGCTCGGCTGCCGCGATTACGACCTGGTGCGCGACCCGGCCGCCACCGGCGCCACCGACGGCAGCGCCGACGAACTGCGCGCGGTGCCCGGCAGCGGCCTGGGCGTGCTGCGTGAGCACGGCCAGGCGCTGCCCTCGCTCCCCTTCTCGCAGATGCCGCCGGAACTGCGCGCCCGCGCCCGCGCGCCCAACCTGCTGACGCTGACCAAGGCCAACGCGCGCGCCACCGTGCATCGCTCCGCCTATCTCGACTACATCGGCGTCAAGCGCTTCGACGCCGCCGGCGAGGTGATCGGCGAGCGCCGCCTGCTCGGCCTCTACACCTCGGCCGCCTACAGCGCCAGCCCGACGCAGATCCCGCTGCTGCGCAGCAAGGTCGCGACGGTGACCGAGCGCGCCGGTTTCCTGCCCAAGAGCCACGCCGCCAAGGCGCTCGCCACCATCCTCGAGCAGTACCCGCGCGACGAGCTGATCCAGACCTCGACCGACGACCTGTACGACACCGCGATGGGCATCCTGCGGCTGGGCGAGCGCCAGCGCACGCGGCTCTTCGTGCGCCGCGACAGCTTCGGCCGCTACTACGCCTGCCTGCTGTTCGTGCCGCGCGAGAACTACAACACCGATGTGCGCCAGCGCATGCAGGCGGTGCTGTCCGAAGCGCTGCACGGCGTGTCAGCGGAATTCAACGTGCATCTGTCGGATTCGCCGCTGGCGCGCATCCTCATCGTGATCCGCACGCCGCCCGGCGCCGCACCCGATTTCGACGTGCACGAGCTCGAGCAGCGCCTGGTGCGCCTGGCGCGACGCTGGGAGGACGACCTCGCGCACGCCCTCATCGAGGCGGTCGGCGAGGAACGTGGCAACGCCCTGTTCGCGCAGTACGCCGGCGGTTTTGCGGCCGGCTACCGTGAGGAGCACGCTGCACGCATGGCGGTGCACGACATCGCGCAGCTCGAGACGCTGGACGCGGCCGACGCCATCGCGATGAACCTCTACCTGCCGCTGGAGGCGCCGCCGGGCCGGCTGCGCTTCAAGCTGATCCGCGCCGGCGAGCTGGCGCCGCTGTCGCAGAGCCTGCCGATGCTCGAGCACATGGGCGTGCGCGTGCTCGAGGAGCGCCCCTTCGAGGTGCGCCGCGCCGACGGCCAGGAGCTATGGATCGACGACTTCGGCCTCGCCGTGCCCGAGGGCCTCGAGATCGACATCGAGCGCCTGCGCGACCGCTTCCAGGAGACCTTCCTGCGCACCTGGCGCGGCGACAACGACGACGACGATTTCAACCGCCTGGTGCTGCTCGCCGGCCTCGACTGGCGCAGCGTGGCGGTGCTGCGCGCCTACGCGCGCTACATGAAGCAGGCTGCCTTCACCTTCAGCCAGCATTACATCGAGCAGGCGCTGGCCGGCCACCCGGAGATCGCCGCCGACCTGGTGGCGCTGTTCCGTGCGCGCTTCGACCCGGCGCTGGGTGCGGACCGCGACGCCCGCCAGCAGCACATCGCCGGCCGCATCACCGCCGCGCTCGACGGCGTGAGCAACCTCGACGAAGACCGCATCCTGCGCCACTACCTGGCGCTGATCCAGGCCACGCTGCGCACCAACTTCTTCCAGTGCGGCGGCGACGGCCAGCCCAAGGGCTGGCTGTCGTTCAAGTTCGACCCGTCGAAAGTTCCGCTGCTGCCCGAGCCGAAGCCGATGTTCGAGATCTTCGTGCATTCGCCGCGGGTGGAGGGCGTGCACCTGCGCGGCGGCAAGGTCGCGCGCGGCGGCCTGCGCTGGTCCGACCGCATGGAGGACTACCGCACCGAAGTGCTCGGCCTGGTGAAGGCGCAGCAGGTCAAGAACGCGGTGATCGTGCCGGTAGGGTCCAAGGGCGGCTTCGTGCTCAAGCGCCCGCCTGCCGGCGGCGACCGCGACGCGCTGATGCAGGAAGGCATCGCCTGCTACCAGACCTACCTGCGCGGCCTGCTGGACATCACCGACAACCTGGTGGGCGGCCAGGTGGTGCCCCCAGCGGACGTGGTGCGCCACGACCCCGACGACCCCTACCTGGTGGTGGCCGCCGACAAGGGCACCGCCAGCTTCTCCGACATCGCCAACCGCACCGCGGCCGAATACGGCTTCTGGCTCGGTGACGCCTTCGCCTCCGGCGGCTCGGCCGGCTACGACCACAAGGGCATGGCGATCACCGCGCGCGGCGCGTGGGAATCGGTGAAGCACCACTTCCGCAGCCTGGGCCGCGACAGCCAGACGCAGGACTTCACCGTGGTCGGCATCGGCGACATGTCCGGCGACGTGTTCGGCAACGGCATGCTGCTGTCGCGCCACATCCGCCTGGTGGCGGCCTTCGACCACCGCCACATCTTCATCGACCCCGAGCCCGACACCGCCGCCAGCTTCGCCGAGCGCGAGCGCATGTTCAAGCTGCCGCGCTCGTCCTGGGCCGACTACGACACCTCGCTGATCTCCGCGGGCGGCGGGGTCTACCCGCGCAGCGCCAAGTCGGTGGCGCTGTCGCCCCAGGCGCGTGCCGCGCTGGGCATCGCCGCCGAGCACCTGCCGCCGGCCGAGCTGATCCACGCCATCCTGCAGGCGCCGGTCGACCTGCTCTACAACGGCGGCATCGGCACCTACATCAAGGCCAGCACCGAGAGCCACGCCGAGGTCGGCGACCGCGCCAACGACGCGATCCGTGTCGATGGCGCGCAACTGCGCTGCAAGGTGGTGGCCGAGGGCGGCAACCTCGGCGCGACCCAGCGCGGCCGCATCGAGTTCGCGCTGCGCGGCGGGCTCATCAACACCGACGCGATCGACAACTCGGGCGGCGTGGATTGCTCCGACCACGAGGTCAATATCAAGATCCTGCTGAACCACGTGGTGGCCGAAGGCGAGCTCACCGGCAAGCAGCGCGACCGCCTGCTCGCCGAGATGACCGACGAAGTGGCGGAACTGGTGCTGCGCGACAACCGCGGGCAGAACCAGATCCTGGCGCTCGAGCGCGCGCGCGGCACGACCCAGCTCGACGAGCAGGCGCGCTACATGCGCCACCTCGTCGCCGCCGGCCGCCTCAACCGGCGGATCGAGTTCCTGCCGTCGGACGACGTCATCGCCGAACGCGCCCAGGCGCATGCCGGGCTCACCACGCCGGAGCTGGCGGTGCTGCTGGCCTACGGCAAGATGGAGCTGTACGACGCGGTGCTGGCCTCCGACATCCCGGAAGATCCCTACATCGCCACCACGCTGGAGCGCTACTTCCCGAAGGCGCTGCGCGAGCGCTTCCCGCAGCAGATCCGCCAGCATCCGCTGCGCCGCGAGATCATCGCCACCCATGTGGTCAACAGCATGGTCAATCGCGTCGGCCCCAGCTTCTGCTTCCGCCTGCAGGAGGAGACCGGCGCCACCGCCGCCGACATCGTGCGCGCCTACCTCGGCACGCGCGAGATCTTCGGCCTGGTGTCGCTATGGCACGCCGCCGAGGCGCTCGACCATGCGGTGCCGGTCGAGGTGCAGCAGGACATCCTGCAGGCGAGCATGCGCCTGGCGCTTCGCGGCACGGTATGGCTGCTGCAGCGGCGCGCCGTCCTGGGCGAGCTCCAGGCGGCCATCGCCCGCTTCGCCCCCGGCGTCAGCGAAGTCGGCAACGGCCTCGCGCGCTGGCTGGCGCCGCACGAGCTGGCACCGGTGGACGCCGAAGCCGGGCGCCTGGCTGCGCGCGGCGTGCCGAGGCCGCTCGCGCAGCGTGTCGCGCAGCTCGACGCACAGTTCTCCGCGCTCGACATCGTCGAGATCGCCAGCGACACCGCACGCAGCGTGGAAACCGTCGCCGAAGTGTATTTCGGCCTCGGCGGCCGCCTGGACCTCGGCTGGCTGTCGCACCAGATCGGCGCGATGCCCGCTGCCGGGCATTGGACGGCGCTGGCGCGCGTGGCACTGCGCGACGACCTCACCGCCCTCGCCCACGGCCTGACCCAGTCGGTGCTCGACCTGAATCCGCAGGAGCACGACACCGGCACGCTGCTCGCCGCGTGGGAGACGCATCGCGACACCCACCTTACCCGCTGTCGCCAGTTGCTCGCCGAGTTGCGCCCCGCGGCCACGCTGGACCTGGCAATGCTGTCGGTGAGCCTGCGCCAGTTGCGGGCGCTGATCTGATCGCCGCCGCCGGCAAGATGCCGGCGGCTGGCGTCACCGCTGAGCTTGCGCTACGGTTTCGACTATTGTCAGCTTGAAAACAACGTCATCCGGGGTTGCAGCGATGATGAGCGAGGCCGCGTGGAGGAGGCTGCTGGACCAGATCCGCGACGGTCGCGTGGTGCCCGTCATTGGCCCGGAATTGCTCGTGTATGACATTACCGGCAATCAGTCGCTGCAGGCTCGCGTGGCGGAGAAGCTGCTGGCCCTCTACAACCAGCCGCTGCCGCCAGAAGGCCTGCCCGCCTTCCGCGAGCTGAACGACGCGGTGGTGCGCCTGCGGCAGGCGCGCGACGACAACGGCCCGCTGGTGCGCAACCTGCAGGATCTGTACGCCGACGTCCACGGCGTGCTGCGCGAGCTCACCGGCGTGCGCGACAGCGTGCTGCCTTCCGCGATCGACCAGCTCGCTCGCATCGCCGATTTCCGCCTGTTCGTCACGCTCACGCCCGACACCTTGCTCGCCAGCGCACTCAAGCGCCGCTGCGCGGTGAACGAGATCGTGCATTCGCCCGACCTGTCGAGCAGCGAATCGCGCGACCTGCCCGCCGACTGGCGCGACCGCCCGAACGAGGTGCAGTTGCTCTACCTCTTCGGCAAGGTCAGCTCGACGCCGGTATATGCCCTCACCGAGGAAGACGTGCTCGAGTACGCCCACAGCATGATCGCCGGGCGCGGTCACGTGCTGCCGCGCTTTTTCGGCGAGCTGCAGGAGCTGAACCTGATGCTGCTGGGCTGCAACTTCCCGGACTGGCTGAGCCGGCTCTTTCTTCGCCTGACGAACAAGGAGCGGCTGTCCTCGGCCAAGGCCAAGCGCGAATGGCTCGTCGAGGAGCTGCAGGACGAGCCGGGGCTGGTGACCTTCCTGCGCAACTACAGCCACGACACCGAGATCCTCGCCGATGTGCCGCCGCTCGAGTTCGTCGCCGAGTTGCTGCGCCGCTGGCAGGCGGACAACGAGGCCCGGCAGCAGGCCAGCCCGGCCGGCAGCGGCGGCGACGGTGACGACGAACGGCCGCTGCCGCCGCCGGGCGCGATCTTCTTCGTCAGCTACTCGCGCGGCACCGACCAGCCGTATGCCGAGGCGCTGGTCGAGGCGCTGCGGCAACTGGGCGTCGCCGAGCGCGAGCTGTGGTTCGACCGCCAGACGATCGAGCCGGGAGACGACTTCCGCAACAAGATCCTCGACGGCATTGCCGGTTGCCGCTACTTCCTGCCGGTGCTGTCCGAGGCCACCAACGCGCGCGAGGAGGGATTCGTGTTCCGCGAATGGCAGGCGGCCAACGACCGCCTGCCGCAACTGAATCGCGATTTCATCTACCCCATCATCGTCGATGCGGATTACGCCCCCGAGCGCTACACCGCCAGGCCGGTCAGGGCCTGGCAGTCGCTCGATTTCGGCCATGCCCCGGCGGGCGCGCCGGATGCCCGCACCATGGCGAAGCTGACGAAGCTGCTGCGCGATGCGCGCCGGCATGAGGTTTGAGCGATGGCCACGATGACACCCGCAGCCGCAGCGCTGCCGGAGGCGCCCTCCGGCCCCGACGCGGAGGCACGGGCACGGGTCGATGCGCAGCACCCGTGGCCGGGGCTGGCGCCTTACGACGAGGCGTCCGGCGCCTGGTTCAAGGGGCGCGACGAGGAGGCGGCAGAGCTGTTCCGCCTCATCCGCCTCGCGCCGCTCACCGTGCTGTACGGCGCCTCGGGCCTGGGCAAGAGCTCGCTGCTGCAGGCGGGCCTGTTCCCGCGCCTGCGCGCGGAGCACTTCCTGCCGGTGTATCTGCGCCTCGATTTTTCCGAACGCGCCGATGCGCCGCCGCTCGAACAGGCCGCCCGCCGTCTCGAGAAGGCGATTGCCGAATCCACTGCCGACGGGCCGCAGCGCGAGCCCGGCGAGGATCTGTGGCGCTTCACACATCGGCGCGATTTCGAATTGTGGACGGCGGACAACTTCCCGCTGGTGCCGGTACTGGTCTTCGACCAGTTCGAGGAGCTGTTCTCGCGCGGCGGTGCCCAGCCCGAACGCGTCGGCCCCGTCATCGACGCCCTCGGCGACCTGATCGACAACCGTATTCCCACCCCGCTGGCAAGCGAGGAGAGCAGCGCGGAGCGCGAGCGGCTCGACCTGCGCGTGCAGCGCTACAAGGTCCTGCTGTCGTTCCGCGAGGATTTCCTGCCGCACGTCGAATCGTGGAAGGACAAGATCCCGTCGTTGCTCAACAACCGCCTGCGCCTGCTGCCGATGACCCGTCCGCAGGCGATCCATGCCATCGACGAGGCGGGCGCGCAGGTGATGGGAGACGGCGTGGCGGCACGCATCGTCGATCTCATCACCCGCCGCGACGGCAATGCGGCGCGCAGCGAGACGCCGGTGGAGCCGGTGCTGCTCAGCCTGTGCTGCACCCGGCTCAACGCGCGCCGCGCCGAGGGCAGCAAGATGGACGCCGCCCTCGTCGACAGCGCCGGCGAGGAGATCCTGGAAGATTTCTACCGCGAGGCCATCGAGGGCATGCCGCAGCGCGTGCCGGAGTTCATCGAAACCCACCTGATCCAGGGCGACCGCTACCGCGGCAGCTATCCGCTCGTCGAGGCGCTCGAGCAACACTTGCTGAGCGCGGAGGAGCTGTCGCGGCTGACCGATCACTTCCGCCTGTTGCGCATCGACCAGGAGTCCGACACCGCGCGCATCGAACTGATCCACGACCGCCTGGTCGAGATCGTGCGCGTCGCGCGCGACACGCGGCTGCGCGACGCCATGGAGCGGAAGGCGCTCGCCGAGCGTGCGCGCCGCAAGCGGGTGGAGCGCGACCGCGAGCGCATCGCCCGCATGCGCAACGGCCTGCTGGCGCTGTCCGTCGTCCTGTTCGCCTCGGTCGCGATCGCGGTGTGGACGGCGCAGCGCGCCATCCGCGCCGAGAAGCAGGCGACCGACGCCAGGCTCGCCACCCTGGACGCGCGCCTGGTGGGCGAGGCGCAGGCGATCCTGCACGGCGGGCTGGTGGAGAAGCCGCGCCGCGCGCTGCTGCAGTTGATCGCCGCGCAGCGCATGGGCCGCCACAACGTCGGCATCGAGTCGGCGCTGCTCAACGAGCTGTTCGAGCGTCCGCAGATGCGCAAGCTGATCGCCACCGACGGCACGGTGAGCGCGATGAGCTTCTCCGCGAACGGCAACCAGATCGTCGTCGCAGGGGTGGAAGAGGGAACGCTGCGCACGCTGGACGTGAACACCGGGCGCACCGTCGGTGACGTGCTGCGGATCGAGGGCGGTGGCTGGGTGTGGGCGATCGCGGTGAGCCGCGACGGCCTGCGGCTAGCCACCGGTGACGACGACGGCAACCTGCAACTGTGGGACGCGCGCGACGGCCGGCCGATCGCGCTGCGCGCGCAGGCGCCGAAGCGACATGCGGGTGCGGTACGGGCGCTTGCCTTCAGCCCGGATGGCAGGCTGCTGGTATCGGCAAGTGCCGACAAGACCTTGCGCCTGTGGGATGGCATGAGCGGCGAGCCGCTCGGCGCGCTGCTCGGCGAACACAACGGCCCCGTGGCCAGCGTGACCTTCAGCCCGGACGGCAAGCTCATCGCATCGGCCGGTGAAGACCGCACGGTGCGGCTGTGGAATCCCGTCACGCGCTGGCAGGTCGGTGCGGAACTGGTCGGGCACGGCGCGGCGGTCAGGAGCGTGGCATTCAGCCCGGATGGAAGGCTGCTGGCGTCCGCCGGCGAGGACAGGACCGTGCGCTTGTGGAACCCACGCAGCGGCCGGGCGAGCGGCGAGCCTCTGCGCGGTCACACCGGCGGGATCGGTTCGCTGGCCTTCACCGCCGACGGGCGCGGCATCATCACCGGCAGTTGGGACGGCACGGTGCGCCGCTGGGATCTGGCCACGCGCAAGGCCGCGGGCGAGGTGCTTAAGACCGGATCGCGCGGCGTCACGGCGATCGCGCTGAGCCCGGCGGGGAACATCGCCTCGGCGATCGACGGCGGCGATGTCGCGCTGTGGAAACCCGGCACCCAGGCCAGCGTGGTTCTCGGCCGGCACACCGCGCCGGTCATGGGCGCGGCCTTCAGCCCCGACGGCCGGCGCATCGCATCAGCCGGCCTGGACCACAGCTTGCGGCTGTGGGAGCTCGCCGGGGACGGGACGCCGTTGTCGTTCGTCGAGCTGGATGCGGAAGACTTCGTCTGGAGCGTCGCCTTCAGCCCGGACGGGCAGCGCGTCGCCACCGGCGGCAACGACAACATCGTGCGCCTGTGGGATGCACGTAGCCCGGGCCTGATCCGCAACTTCCCGAAACTGCACACCAGCATGGTGTGGAGCGTGGCATTCAGCCCCGACGGCAAGCTGCTGGCTTCCGCCAGCGAGGACGGAACCGTGCGCCTGTGGGATGCGCAGTCGGGCGCGCACGTCGGCCCGCCACTGCGCGGGCATGCGGGCGGCGTCAATGGCGTGGCCTTCAGCCCCGACGGCAAGCGCATCGCCGCGGTGGGCGACGACCGCAGCCTGCGCGTGTGGGACGCGGAAACCCACAAACCGCTTGCGCTGCCACCGATGCTGCATGACGCCCCGGCGGTCAGCGTGGTGTTCACCGACGACGGCACGCACATCGTGACCGGCGACGACAGCGGCACCCTGCGCAGTTGGGACGCGAGCAGCGGCAGGATGACCGGAAATGCGCTGAAGGAGCAGGACGGCCGGATCACCGGACTGGCGTTCTCGGCCGTGGGCGGCCGGCGGATCGTCTCGGCCAGCGCCGACGGATCGCTGCGGCTGTGGGATATGGACAACTGGCTGCCGATCGGCAACGCGCTGAAGGGGCATACCATGGCCGAGGCCCCACCGCGTCAATCCAGCCTTGCGCACCGGGCCCGCGCGCCCCGCGCCGCGGCTGCCGCGCCGACGGACGCCGCCCCGGCGCGCGTCAATGCGGTGGCCTTCAGCGCAGACGGCCGGCGCATCGTCTCGGCGAGCTCCAACACGGAACTGCGCCTGTGGCCGGGGCCCGCCGCGTGGGTCGACGAGGCCTGCGCCAAGCTCACCCGCAACATGAGCGAAGGCCAGTGGCGCGAATGGGTGACGCAGGACCTGCCCTACGAAGCGCAGTGCCCCGGCCTGCCAATCCCAACGGATGCGCCGGATGCGCCGGCATCGACATCGGCGGCACCCCGCCTGGCGCCAGGCGAAGCGGCGCAGTCGCTGGTCCGCTGAGCGGTCATGCCGCAGTCGGGGCAGGCCGGCGGCCGCGATGAAGTTCGATGATCGACGCCCTGGTCTGCTGCCTGACGACGTCGGCCAGCGTATAGGTGTCCAGGCGCTCATAGAACGCCTGCTGCGCGTCGCTCAGCGCGACACGCACGTTGCAGCCGTGCAGCAGCACGCAGGGCTGCGAGGTGCAGTCGATCACTGCCTCGCCGCCTTCGAGTTCGCGCACCACTTCGCCGAGGCGGTAATGTTCCGCCGGTCTGGCGAGGGTCAGCCCGCCACCCTTGCCGCGGGTGGCGACGATCCAGCCCAGTTGGCCGAGGCGATGGACGACCTTCGCCAGATGATGGCGCGACACGTCGAAACGCGTGGCGATCTCGTCGATGGTGGCCGGCCCGCCAGTGGGCGGGACGGTGAGGTACATCAGCACACGCAGGCTGAGGTCGGTGAAGCGGGTGATCTGCATGGCGGGGCGTCTTGACTGGTCTCTACGGCAGGACTTGGCAGCCGCGCGTGCAGCGCGGGGGCGCCGTGCGGCTGGCGCCCCCGATTAGATCACACCGCCACGCCGCCGGTGCTGAACACTTCGGCGTGGATGCGCTCCGAGCCGACACCGAGCTCGTGCAGCGTGCGGATGTGGGCATCCATGAACTCGGACGGGCCGCACAGGTAGTAGTCGGCCTGCGGCTTGAGCACGGCTTCGCCCAGCTCGCGCAGGTTCAGCATGCCGACCTTCGCCGGCGCCGCTGCCGGACCTTCATCGAAGAACACGTGCACGCCCACCTGGCGGTTTTCCGCGGCGACCTTCGCCACATGCGCACCGAAGGCATACACGTCGGCGTTGCGGCTGGCGTGGATGAACTGCACGTCGCGGCCCTTCGCCGTCTTCACCAGCCGGTTGAGCATCGCCACCATCGGCGTGATGCCGACGCCACCACTGATCAGCACCACCGGCGTGTCGCGGTCCTCGTGCAGGAAGAAGTCGCCGAACGGCGGCGCCACGTCGATGATGTCGCCCTTGTCGAACTTGCCGTGCAGCAGGTTGGACACGCGGCCGGCAGGCGTGTCGTCATTGCCCGGCTCGCGCTTGACCGAGATGCGCAGGCAGGACGCACCCGGCGCCTCGGACAGCGTGTATTGCCGGGGCTGCATCACTTCCCATTCCGGCACGTACACCCGCACCGAAATGTACTGGCCGGCGCGGTAGTCGGGCAGCGTGCCGCCGTCGGCCGGGGCGAGGTGGAAGGAGGTGATCTGCTCGCTTTCCTTCACCTTGTCGACGATGCGGAACGCGCGCCAGCCGCTCCAGCCGCCGTCGCGGTTGGCGATCTCGGCGTAGAGCTTGTTCTCGGCGTCGATGAAGAGGTCGGCCAGCGCGCCGTAGGCCACGGCCCAGGCGTCGATCAGCTCGTCGCTGGCGGCGTCGCCCAGCACTTCCTTGATCGAGGCCAGCAGGTGCTTGCCGACGATGGGGTAGTGCTCGGCACGGATGCCGATGCTGGCGTGCTTGTTGGTGATCAGCGTGATCACCGGCGCCAGCACGGATGGATCGTCGATGTTTTCCGCATAGGCAAGGACCGACATCGCCAGCGCGGTGGCCTGCTTGCCCGACTCGTGGTGGGTGCGGTTGAAGAGGTGCTTGAGCTCGGGGTTGTGGCGGAACATGCGTTGATAGAAGTAAGTGGTCAGCGCCACGCCGTGCTCTTTCAAGACCGGAACCGTCGCCTTCACGAGGCTGCGTACTCTTTCGTCCATGCGTACTCCAGGGGTGAATCAGGATGAGGGGGGAGAGGGGAAGTCAAGGACACGGCAGCCCGTCGGCTGATGCCGGTTCTTTAACATGCATCAAAATTACCTCTTATACCGCCGCCGGGTCAACCAGGAGAAACGCCAATGTCGCGAGACAAGGATCGGAAGCGTGAATCCGGTCCGGCGCCGGCCTTGGTGCGGACATCTCAGGATGGGGGGCAGATTCGCTTGCTTCTCATCGCGCCCGTTATCGCTCAGGCCAGCAGCACCGCCAGCAGGCCGGTCAGCACGATGCCGTCGAAGGTGCCGGCGCCGCCGATCGACGCCACCGGCGCACCCAGCTTGCCCACCTGGTTCAGGCGCAGCAAGTCGGCGCCGATCAGCACGCCCAGCGTGCCACCGATGTAGGCCAGCGCCGCGGCGTGCTGGAAGTCGAGCACCATCGCCGCCGCAGCGGCGGTGGCCGGGGCCACCAGGAAGGGCATGGCGATGCCCACGCCGCGCTGCGGAAAGCTGGTGAGCCAGGACACTGCCGCCACCACGCCGATTGCGACGATGACGCTGCCAGGATCGAGCGCGGTGTGCGCCAGCAGATAGATGCAGAACGCCACCGGCACCACACACCCGCCGACATTGACTGCCACGATGGTGCGCCCGGTGAAGGCCTGCCGCGGCAGGCCGAAGAGTTCGCGCAACTGCCGCGGCACCTCGTCTTCCGGCGGCGCCTCGGCGCGCACGCTGAACAGCGGCAGGTTGAGGAGGCTGCCGAACAGGGACGTGCTCAGCAGCAGGTAGGCGGAGCGCGGCTCCAGGCCCAGCTTGTGGAACGCCACCTGCAGCAGCCCGAGCTGCACCGACGTCACCAGGAAGGCGAACAGGGCGATGAGCAGGATCAGGCGCAGCGGAGAGTTGGGCATGCTGGCGGCCTGATCGTCGGGCTCAGTGGTGGCGTGCTTCGATGAGGTCGATCTGCCGCACCAGCTTGCGCGAGATCTCGTCGGAGATCTCGTGCTCGCGTGCGAGGCGGAAGATCGCCTCGCGCTCGGCATCCAGGGCGGCCAGGCGCAGCGTCGTTTCGGCACGCTCCGCGGCACGCAGGCGCTCGGCGCCGACCTTGCCCGCGTCCGGCTCGTCGCCGAGCCGCAGCCGATAGCCTGCCATCACCCGCACCGCGGCATTAGCGTAGAGGTCGGCGTCGGCCGCCCCAGCGGCCGAACAGTGATGCACGACGTTCTCGACTGCGGCGATGGCCGCGGCGGCCGCTTCGCGCCGCGCCAGCTCGTCCTCGCGCAGCGAGGCCGGCTCATCCGGCAACTCCAGCCCCTGCAGCAGGCGCGGCAGGAACACCGTGGCGAGCACGAGCGAGATCAGGATCGCCGACGCCGCCAGAAAGATCACCACGTCGCGCGCCGGAAACTCGCTGCCGTCCGGCAGCAGCAGCGGCAGCGTGAGCACGCCGGCAAGCGTGATCGCGCCACGCACGCCGGCCAGCGACACCACCGCGACGATGCGCCCGGCCTGGCCCTTCAGCCGCTCGCCGCCCTGCCCCGCACGTAGCAGGCTCAGCCGCAACGACACCCACACCCAGGCAAAGCGCAACGCCAGCAGGATCAGGCTGATCGCCAGCGCATACACCAGCAGCCACCAGCGCGAAACATGGCCCGTGTCCTCGACCGAAGCCGCCGCGCGCAGCATCACGCCCGGCAACTGCTCGCCGAGCAGCACGAACATGATGCCATTGAGCGCGAACTGCACCGTGTCCCACACTGCTGCGCGCTGCAGGCGGGTCGTGGCCAGCGCGCGGCCGCTCAACTCCACGTAGCTCATGGTGATGCCGGCGGCCACCGCGGCCAGGATGCCGGAAGCGTCCACATGCTCGGCCAGCAGGTAGGCGCCGAAAGGCATCAGCAGGTTGATCAGGATGGACGAGCCGCTCTCCTCGCCCAGGTGATGCGACAGCAGGCGCTGCGCCAGGCTGACGCCGGCAGTGACGGCCACGCCGGCCGCGACGCCGCCCAGCGCCAGCCAGACGAAGGTCAGCGACGCCTGCGGCAGCGAGAAGGCGCCGGTCGCCGCCGCCGCGACCGCGAAGCGGAAGCACACCAGGCCGGAGGCGTCGTTGAGCAGGGATTCGCCTTCCAGGATGTGCATCAGCCGCCGCGGAATCGGCACCCGCGCCGCGATCGACGACACCGCCACCGGATCGGTCGGCGACACGATCGCCGCCAGCGCGAAGGCCACCGCCAGCGGCATCGCCGGAATCAGCCAGTGGATCAGCAAGCCGGCACCGACCACGGTGAACACCACCAGGCCCAGCGCCAGCTCGAGGATGGTGCCCTTGTCGTGGAACAGCCCGATCTTGGGGATGCGCCAGCCGTCCAGGAACAGCAGCGGCGGCAGGAACAGCAGGAAGAAGATTTCCGGATCGAGCCGCACACCGTGCCCGGACACGCCGGAGATGAGCGCGCCGAACGCGATCTGCACCAGCGGCAGGGGCAAGGCGACCGAAGCCGGAATGGTGCGCGCGACATAGCCGCTGACCACCACCGCCAGCAGCATTGCCAGCACGATCTCGATCGAGTGCATCCCGCGCGCCTCTGTTCCGCCAAGGCCCGAATTCTATGCCTCGGCGCGCAGCCGCGGGCGCAGATCCTTGGCGGACGCAGCGCATGCCGTGCATCTGTCGCATCCGCCCTGGCACGACACGCTCGCGCGGGTAATCCAGCCTCGGCCGGCGCAGACCTCCGCTCAGCCGAGTTCGACCGCGAGCTCCGCGATCGCTTCCTCGCGCCGCTCGTCGCCTTCGCCCCTCGCCCATTCCGGATGCGCGCGCGCCTTCTCCAGCACATAGGGCAGCGGGCCCTTGCGCCAGCGCCGGGCTTCGGGGTCGGCATTGGCGGCGCGGGTCGCCTGCGCTTCGCTCAGCTCGATGGGGGCGATGGCGGCGTGGCCGCGGCCTTCCAGCGCGGCCAGCAGCAGGCGCTGGCGCAGCGCCACCAGGCGCAGGATGGCGTCGTCCACCGTCAGCTCGCGGTGGCCGCGCAGCTTCGCCGCGATGCGCTCGCCGTAGTGGCCGAAGGTCTGCCACAGGCCGCCGGCGATCGCCCCCAGCGCCGCCGCGGCGCCCAGGGTGAGGCCGCCCGTCATCAGGTCGATGCCGACGCCGGCCGCGGCGCCCGCCGCCATGCCGGTGCCCAGATGCACGCCCATCTGGCGCAGCGTCTCGGGGTTGAAGAGGTCGTCCTCCCAGCGTCCGTCGGTCAGCGGCAGTGCGTCGGCGCGCGCGTCGTCGGGACGGAAGCGGTAGAGGCGCAGCAGCGCATCGACGCAGGCCTGCTCGCGCGCACGCACCACGTCGCGCAGGCGGACGACGGCGGATTGCAGCGCGGCGTCGGACTCGTCCTCGAGCCGGTCGCGCAGGGCCGCGAGCTCGATCAGCAGCCCGGCCACTTCGCGCCGCGCCGCCTCGCGCCGCTCGTCGGCCTCGCGCTCGCGCGCGGCGACGAGGCGGTCGAGCGCCGGGCGGTGGGCGTGCATCAGCGTGGCGAGCGTCTCGAACAGGCGCCGCTCGCCGTCCAGCGCCGGCGCCACGGTGTCGAAATTGACCACCGCATGCAGGCCGAGGCGGGCGAGCGCGGCACGCCAGTCGTCGCTGCGCGCCTCGGGCGAGGCGACGAAGTTCAGCACCGGCAGCAGCGGCCGCGCGCAGGCGGCGAGCAGTTCCAGCTCGTCACGGTGCTTGGGCAGCACCGGGTCGCGCGCATCCACCACGTACAGGCCGGCATCGCTGGCGAGCAACTGGCGCAGCACCTTCGCCTCCTGCTCGAAGCGGCCGTTCGCCTCGTCCGTGGCGAGAAAGCGCGCGATGCGCTCCGGCCCCTCGATGCGCTCGGCAGGCGGCGCCAGCTCGTCGATGCGCTCGAGCAGCGCGATCGCATCCTCCATGCCGGGCGTGTCGTACAGCTCCACCGCCGGGCGGCCGTCGGCCATCAGGCGCAGGCCTTCGACATGGCGCGTGGTGCCGGCCTGGTCCGACACCTCGCCGAAGCCGGCGTCGCGCGCCAGCGTGCGCAGCAGCGAAGTCTTGCCGGTGTTGGTGTGGCCGACCACCGCCACGCGCAGGATGTCGTTCATCGGTGGTCCTCCAGCCAGTCGCGGGCGTCAGCAGCCGCGGTGATCAGCGCATCGTCGCCGAAGCCCAGATTCGCCAGGCCTTCGCGCCACAGGCGCAGGCGCTCGCTCGCAGTGCCTGCCTCCGCGCCCGGTGCCGCCAGCGCCCACACGCAGGTGTCCACCGCATGGTCAGCCAGTTGGGCGATCAGGCCCAGGCTGCCGCGATCGGGCGTCTGCCGCGGATCGACCGCAACCAGCAGGCGGCGCGGCGGATGCGCGGCAAGGTGCGCCAGCACCGCGCGCCGCTGCTCGCGGCTGTCGAGGCGCGCGGTGGCGATCGCACCTTCGCTCGCGGCGCCCGGCCGGGGCGCGGACGAAGCCGCCTGCCCTGCGGGCTCCGTGGCGGCGATCACCGCCGAAACAGCGTCGGCGAAGCTCGGCGGCCAGCGCAGATCCTCGCCCAGCTCCAGCGCCAGCAGGGCTCGCCCTTCACCGGCATCGGGATGCACGCCGCGCCGCCCAGGCCGCGGCATCGTCTCCGGTGCGGCATCGCGCACGCCGATGCGTTCGCTGTCGGGCAGCAGCCGCGCGCGCAGGCGGGCATAACCCGGCCGCGTCAGATCGAGCGTGATGCTGCCCATTGCATGCCGCCACAGCAGGACGCAGGCGAGCGCCAGCAGCAGCCGCGGCAGCACGCCATAGGCCAGCACGCAACCCAGCAGCCAGCCCGCCCAGGCATGCCGGCCGCCTTCGTCCATCATCACCGCATTGCCACTCGAAGCGACGAGGGCCGCATCGGGCACCGGAAAACCGAGTTGCGCCGGCAGCATGCCGAGCGCCGACGTCAGCGCGGTGAAGGCCGCCGCCGGCAGGATGGTCGTCTCCCACACGAAGCCGTAGCGCCGAGTGGCGAACAGCAGCAGCAAGCCGGCCGCCGCACCGGCAAGCGCGAGCGCCCACAGGCCATGGCTCACCGCGCCGATGCCCCACGCCGCCGCGCGGCTCCGTCCCAACAATCCGCCCAGCGCCAGCGGCAGCTCCGCCGCCTGCGGGCTACGGTCGAGCAGGGTAACCAGGCGCAGCCACAGCCTTCCGGGCACGCCACCCGAATGCAGCGCCCCGCCCGACGCCTGGCCGGCAAACAGCATGGCGCCCAGCCACAGCGCAAGGCTCGCCAGATGTACGCCAAGCAGCCCGCCCAGCGCCCACACCACATTGACGGGCCGGCTGCCGTCGCCCAGCACCCCCGCCGCGGCACCGAATCCGAGGATCGCCACCAGCAGCGCGAGCAGCCCCAGCACCAGGCGCGCGCGCGCACGCCAGCGCAACAGCGCATCGCGCCAGCCCTCGCGCTCGCCCACCAGTTCGGCGCGGCACAGGATGCGCGCCTCCAGTTCGGGCGGCTCCTCGCGCGCCACGGCCACGGCGGCGGCATCCTCCAGCGCGCCATGGCGCTCCTCGTGCCGCCGCACGGCCTCGGCCAGCCAGCGGGATTCGAAGGAGGTCAGCGATGCGGATCGGGTCAAGACGGTGCACTCGGACGGCAAGGACGAAAGGATAGCAACGACCGCGCGATAGGGTGGGAGCGGAAACGCATGAGCGTAGGGGCAGGGTCACTTCGAATCCGGTCCGGCGGTGTGGGATGCGCTCCGCGTCCTGCGCAACTCGACCTCGCTGCGCTCGGGACTCGAACAGTGCTCGTCCGCTCCACGCATCCCCCGCCGCCAGACCTGCCGTAGCGCATGCCAAGGAGCATCGCGAGCACGTGCAGATCTCAACCTGCCCCGGCCGGAGTCCCGTCGCCGAGCATTGACGCCGGCCTTGCGCCGCTGGAATCATCATCGCAACCGGTCCTCGCACCCTTCAAGGAAGCCACCATGGAACTCGACACCTTCGTCCTCGCCCTGCCCAAGGCCGAGCTGCACCTGCACATCGAAGGTACGCTGGAGCCCGAGCTGATGTTCCGCCTCGCGGCGCGCAACCGCGTCGCGCTGCCGTGGAAGAGTGTCGAGGAAACTCGCGCCGCCTACGACTTCAGCGACCTGCAGAGCTTTCTCGACCTGTACTACGCGGGTGCCGCGGCGCTGATCCACGAACAGGACTTCCACGAGCTGGCAATGGCCTACTTTGCCCGCGCGCAGGCGGACGGCGTGGTGCATGCGGAGCTCTTCTTCGACCCGCAGACCCACACCGCGCGCGGCGTCGCCTTCGACACCGTGCTGAGCGGCCTGGAGCGGGCCTGCGCCGATGCGCTCGGCCGCTACGGCATCAGCTCGCGGCTGATCCTGTGCTTCCTGCGCCACCTGAGCGAGGAGGATGGCTTCGCCACGCTGGCGCAGGCGATGCCGCACCTGGCGCGCATCCACGGCGTGGGGCTGGATTCGTCGGAAATGGGCCATCCGCCGTCCAGGTTCGCGCGCCTCTTCGCGCGCTGCCGCGAACTCGGCCTGCACATCGTCGCCCACGCCGGCGAAGAAGGTCCGCCGGCCTACATCGTCGAGGCGCTGGACATCCTGAAGGTGGAGCGCATCGACCACGGCGTGCGCGCCACCGAAGACCCGGCGCTGATGGCGCGGCTGGCGCGCGAGCAGGTGCCCCTCACCGTGTGCCCGCTGTCCAACGTCAAGCTGTGCGTGTTCCCGACGCTGGCGCAGCACAACCTGAAGACGCTGCTGGATGCCGGCCTGAAGGTGACGATCAACTCCGACGACCCGGCGTATTTCGGAGGCTACGTGGCGAAGAACTACCTCGACACCGCGCAGGCGCTCGGCCTGACCCGCGCGGAGCTCAAGTGCATCGCCCGCAACAGCCTGCAGGCTGCCTTCGTCGATGAAGCGGTGCGCGCGCCGTGGCTTGCGCGGTTGGCGGCGCTGCCCGACTGAGCAGCGTCCGCGCACCGGGGGCCGTTCAACCCGCCTTGCCGCGCAGCGCGGCCTCCGCCCACAGGGCGCGGCCGAAAATCTTCCACACCGGCCCGCCGTGGGTCTCGAAGCCGACCTCGGCGCTTTCTTCCATGGCGCGCAGCATCAGGTTGGCGAGGCCGAACAGCGTCGCCTTGGCGGCGAGCCGCTGGTCGGATGGGTCGGACGCAGCCTGGCGCACGCGATCCGCGGAATGGTCCAGCGCCTCGCGTGCCAGCGCGCGCACCTGCGCCTCGTCGTTCCAGTCCACGCCCAGCGCGACGCCCATGCGCTCGATCTCGAGTTCGATGTTGCGGGTTTCGTCCTGGTAGTTCTCGAATCCGGCCATGTGGATCTCCGCGGTAACGATGTTGGCGCCGGCGCGCCGGTCAGGTGGGCACCTGGCCGAGGAAGGAGGCGAACATCGCATCGACATCCTCGCGCGGCAGGTCGCGCACGATGAAGACCAGCCGCGAGCGGCGGTCGTCGAAAGGCGGCTGCTGCGGCCAGGCGGGCAGGCTGCGCGGCGGATAGACGGAATGCTGCACGCATTGCACCACCCGCGGCTGCGGATCGCCAAGCACATTGAGCAGGCCCTTGATGCGCAGGATACGCTCGCCGTGAAGCTGCAGCAGCAGGCCCAGCGCATCGGAAAACTCGAACCACGGCAACGGTGCGTCGAAGCGCAGCACGAAGCTGGTGACGCCCGCGTCGTGACGGCGCGCCGCCCTCTCGGTGGCGACATCGGGCGCGGCGTGCTGCGGCGGTGCGCCCGGGCGCTGCCACCGCCCCGCCCGGGCTGCCGCCTGCTGCGCGCGCACCGCCTCCTCGCCCAGCCAGGCGGCAACGTCCGGCGCCTTGCCGGCCGCGTCGTACAGGCCGCAGCCGAAGAAGGCTGCGGCATCGGCTGCGCCCGCATGCACCTCGATCTGCGCCGCCGCGGGGTTGAGTTCCGCCAGGCGCTGCCGCACCGCGTCGCGCGCAACGTCATCAGCCAGGTCGCACTTGGTGACCAGCAGCCGGTCGGCCATCGCCACCTGGCGCACGGCTTCGCGATGCACGCCGAGCTGCTGCAGCGCATGGGTGGCATCGACCGCGGTGATGACGCCGTCGCAGCGGTAGCGCTCGGCGATGAAAGGCTCGGCCATCAGCGTGTGGATCACCGGCGCCGGGTCGGCGAGGCCGGTGGTCTCGATCAGCACCCGGCGCAGCGCCGGGATCTCGCGCCGCAGCGCGCGCATGAAGAGCCCCTTCAGCGCGCGCACCAGGTCGCCCTGCACGCTGCAGCAGATGCAACCCGAGTCGAGCACGACAAGCGTCTCGTCGACCTCGCCCAGCAGGCGCGGGTCGAGCAGTTGCGGGTCGATGCCGACAGTGCCCAGTTCGTTGATCAGCACCGCGCTGCCCGCGGCCTGCGGCTGGCGCAGCAGGTGGTTGAGCAGCGTCGTCTTGCCGGCGCCGAGAAAGCCGGTGAGCAGGGTCACCGCGATGCGCCTGTCCTCGCCGCCGGCGTCCGTCATCGCCCGTCCTATTTCCAGCCGCCGCCCAGCGCCTTGTACAGCGCCACGCGGCTGGACGCCTCGGACAGCCGCACGCCGATTAGGTCGAGCTCGGCACCGTACAGCGCGCGCTGCGCGTCGAGCAGGCCGAGGTAGCTGTCCACGCCGGCGCGATAGCGCGCGTCGGACAGCCGGTAGGTCTCGGCCGTGGCCGCCACCAGCTTGCGCCGCGCGTCGAGCTGCTCGGTCACCGTGGCGCGCACCGCCAGGCCATCGGCGACTTCGCGGAAGGCACTCTGGATCGCCTTCTCGTACTGCGCCACGTTGATGTCACGCTGGATCTCGGCGGCATCCAGGCTGGCCTGCAGGCGCCCGCCCTCGAAGATCGGGATGCGGATCTGCGGCAGGAAGCTCCAGGTGCCCGAGCCCCCCTGGAACAGGCCGTCGAGCGAGGCGCTCGCGGTGCCGGCGGCGGCGGTCAGCGTGATGCTGGGGAAGAACGCGGCGCGCGCCGCGCCGATGCTGGCATTGGCGGCGCGCAGCGCGCGTTCGGCCTGCAGGATGTCCGGCCGCCGCACCAGCACCTCGGAGGGCACGCCGGCGGGCAGCTCGGCCACCGTGGTGAGCGCATCGGTGAGCTTTTCCGGCAGCGTCTCTTCCGGCAGAGGCGCGCCGACCACCAGCGCCAGCGCGTTGCCGTCCTGTGCGACCAGTGCGGTGTAGCGCGCCACGTCGGCGCGCGCGCCTTCGAGCAGGGTTTCCGCCTGGCGCAGGTCGAGCGCCGACACCGCGCCGGCGTCGAAGCTGCGCCTGGTCAGGTCATAGGACTTCTGCCGCGTGCCGTAGGTGCTGCGCGCCAGCGCCAGGCGCTCGCGGTCGGCCGCCAGCGTCAGCCAGGTGTTGGCCACCTCCGCCACCAGCGCAATCTGCGCGCTGCGGCGCGCCTCCTCGGTGGCGAGGTATTGCTCCAGCGCCTGCTCCTCGAGACTGCGCACACGGCCGAAGAAGTCCAGCTCGTAGGCGGAGAAACCCAGCGTGGCACTGAACTGGCGGCTGATGCGCGGTTCGCGGGTCACGCTCAGGTCGCCCGGCAGACGCTGCGCGTTTTCTGCGCCGGTGGCGCCGATCGCCGGGAACAGCGCGGCGCGCTGGATGCCGTATTGCGCGCGCGCCCTCTCGATGTTGAGCGCGGCCACGCGCAGGTCGCGGTTGCTGGTGAGCGCGAGCTCGATGACTTCGCGCAGCCGCGCGTCGGCGAAGTAGTCGCGCCAGGCCAGCGTGTCGGCCTGCGGCGCCGCGCTGGCGGCGTTGGACGACGCGTTCGGGAAGGCAGCCGGCACCGGCGCGGCAGGGCGCTGGTATTCGGGGATCAGCGAGCAGCCCCCGGCCAGCATGGCGGCGAGCGCGATCGTCGTGATGCGAAGGCGGTTCATTACTTGAGCTCCTGTGCGGGGTTGGCCACAGCCGATTCCGCAGGTTTGTCCTTGAAGACGCGCTTGATGGCGACGTAGAACAGCGGCACGAAGAAGATGCCCAGCACGGTGGCGCCGATGGTGCCGCCCAGCACGCCGGTGCCGATCGCATTCTGGCTGCCCGAGCCGGCGCCGGTGGCGATCGCCAGCGGCAGCACGCCGAGACCGAAAGCGAGCGAAGTCATCAGGATGGGGCGCAGGCGCATGCGCACCGCCTCGAGCGTGGCCGAGATCAAGTCCTTGCCCTCCTGCTCCATCTGCGCCTTGGCGAACTCCACGATCAGGATCGCGTTCTTCGCCGACAGGCCGATGGTGGCGAGCAGGCCGACCTGGAAATACACGTCGTTCGACAGCCCGCGGCCGGTCGCCGCCAGCAGCGCGCCGAGCACGCCCAGCGGCACCACCAGCATCACCGCGAACGGCACCGACCAGCTCTCGTAGAGCGCCGCCAGGCACAGGAACACCACCAGCAGCGACAGCGCATACAGCGCCGGTGCCTGCGCGCCGGAGCGACGCTCCTCGAACGAGGTGCCGGTCCATTCGTAGCCCACACCCGCCGGCAGCTTGGCGATGATCTCCTCGACGGCCTTCATCGCCTCGCCGGACGACAGTCCGGGCGCCGCCTGGCCGAGAATCTCGACCGACGACTGGCCGTTGTAGCGCTCCACGCGCGGCGAGCCGTACACCCACTTCGCGGTGGTGAAGGCGGAGAACGGCACCATCTCGCCCGCCTTGTTGCGCACGTACCACTTGCCGAGATCTTCCGGCGCCATGCGTCCCGGGGCATCGGCCTGAAGGTAAACTTTCTTGATGCGGCCGCGGTCGAGGAAGTCATTGACGTAGATGCCGCCCCACGCGGTGCTCAGCGTGTCATTGATGTCGGCCACCGTGACACCCAGCGCGCCCGCCTTGGCATGGTCGATGTCGAGCTGGTACTCGGGCGTATCGTCCTGTCCGTTGGGGCGCACCCCCACCAGGCGCTTGTCCTGCGCCGCCATGCCGAGGAACTGGTTGCGCGCGTCGATCAGCGCCTTGTGGCCGATGCCGGCACGGTCCTGCAACTGAAGGTCGAAGCCGTTCGAGGTGCCCAGCTCGATCACCGCCGGCGGCACGAAGGCGAACACCATCGCCTCGCGGATCTGCGAGAAGGCGCCCATCGCCCGCGCCGCCACCGACTTCACGTCCATGCCGGGCTTCTTGCGCTCCTCCCAGTCCTTCAGGTTGACGAAGCCGATGCCCATGTTCTGGCCGCTGCCGCCGAAGCTGAAGCCGGCGACGGTGAACACCGCCCGCACCGAGTCCTTCTCCTTTTCCAGATAGTGGTTCTCGACCTTCTTCAGCACCGCAAGCGTGCGTTCCTGCGTCGCGCCGGCCGGCAGCATGATCTGGTTGAACATCACGCCCTGGTCCTCTTCGGGCAGGAAGGAGGTGGGCATGCGCACGAACAGCAGGCCGAGCACCGCGACGATGGCGACGTAGATCGCCAGGAAGCGCAGGCTGCGATGCAGGATACGGCCCACGGTCGATTCGTAGCGTTGCGTGCCGCTGGCGAACTTCGCGTTGAACCACTGGAAGAAGCCGCCGAGAACTCCTCTCTCGCCGTGCCCGTGGCCTTTCGCGATCGGCTTCAGCAGCGTCGCGCACAGCGCCGGCGTGAACACGATCGCCACCAGCACCGACAGCGCCATCGCGGCGACGATGGTGATGGAGAACTGGCGGTAGATCACGCCGGTGGAGCCGCCGAAGAAGGCCATCGGCACGAACACCGCCGACAGCACCAGGCCGATCCCGATCAGCGCGCCGGTGATCTGATCCATCGAGCGCCGGGTCGCCTCCTTCGGCGGCAGGCCTTCTTCGGTCATCACCCGCTCGACGTTCTCCACGACGACGATGGCGTCGTCGACGAGCAGGCCGATGGCGAGCACGACGCCGAACATCGTCAGCGTGTTGATCGAGAAGCCGAACGCCGCCATCACGCCGAAGGTGCCGAGCAGCACCACCGGCACGGCGATGGTCGGGATCAGCGTGGCACGCATGTTCTGCAGGAAGAGGTACATCACCAGGAAGACCAGCGCCACCGCCTCGACCAGCGTCTTGACCACTTCCTGGATCGAGATCCGGACGAAAGGCGTGGTGTCGTAGGGCACGACGACCTTGACCCCCGCCGGGAAGTAGCGCTGCAGTTCATCGAGCCTGGCGCGCACGGCCTTGGCCGTGTCGAGCGCGTTGGCGCCGGCAGCGAGCTTGATGCCCACGCCACCGGCCGGCTGGCCGTTGAAGCGCGCCAGGGTGCCGTAGTTCTCGGCGCCGATCTCGACACGCGCGACATCCTTCAGGCGCACTTCGCCACCCTGCGCGGAGCTGCGCAGCAGGATCTGCTCGAACTGTCCGACGGTCTGCAGACGACTCTGCGCGGTGATCGTGGCGGAAAAACCCTGCCCAGGGACGGCCGGCGTGCCGCCGAGCTGGCCCGCCGACACCTGGGTATTCTGCGCCAGCAGGGCAGCCTTGACGTCGGCCGGCACGAGCCGGTAGTTGGTCAGCTTCGCCGGGTCGAGCCACACCCGCATCGCGTACTGCGCGCCGAAGATCTGAACCTCACCGACGCCGGTCACCCGTGACAGCGGGTCCTGCACGGTCGACACCAGGAAGTCGGACAGGTCGACCTGCTGCAGGCCGCCGTCTTCCGACACGAAGCCGATCACCATGAGGAAGTTGCGCGCCGACTTGGCGACCTGCACGCCCTGCTGCTGCACCGCCTGCGGCAGCAGCGGCAGCGCCGTCTGCAGCTTGTTCTGCACCTGCACCTGGGCGATGTCCGGATTGGTGCCGGCATCGAAGGTCAGCGTGACGGTCGCATTGCCATAGGCATCGCTGGAGGAGTTCATGTACAGCAGGCCGTCGAGCCCGGTCATCTTCTGCTCGATGACCTGGGTGACGGAATCCTCCACCGCCTTCGCCGAGGCGCCAGGGTACTTGGCGTTGATGGCGACCGCCGGCGGAGCGATCGAAGGATACTGCGACACCGGCAGCTTCAGGATCGACAGCGATCCGAAGAGCATGATGACGATGGCGATGACCCAGGCGAAGATGGGCCGGTCGATGAAAAAGCGGGCCATGGCGGGTTACCTCACTTCGCCGCCGCCGGCGCGGCAGGCACCGCGGGTGCGGCCGCCGACGCGGCGCCCGCATCCTGCGCCTGCACCTGCGTGCCCGGCCGGGCGCGCTGCAGCCCTTCGATGATCACGCGTTCTCCGTCGGCCAGGCCTTCGGTCACCACCCACCTGTCGCCCAGCGACTGCTCTGCCTTGACCGGCCGCGCCTCGACCTTGCCCTCGCCATTGACCACCATGACCAGCGCATTGCCGCGGGGATCGCGGGTCACTGCGGCATGCGGCACCAGGAAAGCGGCCTCCTGCACACCTTGAGTCAGGCGCGCGCGCACGTACATGCCCGGCAGCAGCACGCCCTTCGGGTTGGGGAACACCGCGCGCAGCGTGATGCTGCCGGTGCCCTGGTCGACCGTGACTTCCGAGAACGCCAGCTTGCCCTCGGCGCCGTAAAGCGATCCATCTTCCATCACCAGCCGCACCGGCACGGCATCGCTGCCGTTGCGCTGCACCTTGCCCGCCGCGATCTCGCGCTTCAGGCGCAGCAGGTCGGCGCTGGACTGCGTCACATCAACATAGATCGGGTCGAGCTGCTGCACCGTGGCCAGGGCGGTCGCCTGGTTCGCCGTGACCAGCGCACCCGGCGTCACCGCGGAACGGCCGATGCGACCGGAGATGGGCGACGCCACGCGGGTGAATTCGAGGTCGATGCGCGCCTTGTCCGTCGCTGCGCGCGCTGCGGCGACGTCGGCGTCGGCCTGCTTCAGCGCGGCTACCGCATCGTCATTCTGCTGCCTGCTGACCGCCTCGATCTTCACCAGATCGGCATAGCGCTGCGCCTTCAGGCGCGCTGCGTAGACGTTGGCCTCGGCGCGCGCCAGGCTGGCCTTGGCGCTGTCGTAGGTCGCCTGGTAGGTGGCCGGATCGATCTGATAGAGCGACTGGCCGGCCTTGACTTCGCCGCCTTCGGTGAACTGCCGCTGCTTGACGATGCCGGTGACCTGCGGCCGCACTTCGGCGATCAGGGAGGGCGTGGTGCGGCCGGGCAGTTCGGTCACCTGCGGCACCGCCTCGCTCCTGACCGTCATCACGGTGACCGCGGGCGCCGCCGGCGCACCAGCTTGCTGCGGGCCGCCCTGCTTGCTGCCGCCGCAGCCTGCCAGCACCAGGGCGCCTGCCAGCGCCAGAGCGGCCGGTGTGAGCACGGAAATACGGGAAATCTGCATGGTTCGCCTCTCGCGATTGGGGCAGGGTGCAGGGAAGCGCACACTCATGGTGTCCGCGTCCTGCGACCTCACATTAGAATGTTGGTTCTAGATTGAACGCTCATTCTATGTTAGCCTTTCTCCCGGTGCAAGGTCGTCGAGACGCATTCTCAATCACTCATCACTCTGGCCCAGATGTCCGCTGAATACCGCAGCCCTTCCGAACAGCAGCGTGCCGAAGCCCGGCGCGAGCAGATCCTGTGTGCCGCCGCCACGTGCTTCCGCAACCATGGCTTCCATGGCGCCAGCATCGCGCAGATCTCCAAGGCGGCGGGGATGAGCGCCGGCCACATCTACCACTATTTCGACAACAAGGAAGCGATCATCGCCGCGATCGTCGAGCGCGACCTGGAGTACCTGCTGACGCTGAGCGCGCAGTTGCGCGCGGCACGGGACACGCGCGAGGCGATGATCGAGCACGTGACCGAGGGCGTGCGCAGGAGCCTGGAGCCGGACGACGCCGGCCTGAAGCTCGAAGTGGTGGCCGAGGCGGCGCGCAATCCTCAGGTGGCCGAGATCGTGCGCGAGGCCGACCGTGTCTGCCGCGCCAGCCTCGCGACCACGTTGCGCGCCATCCGCCGCGCCGACGGCCACGACGACGACGACGGCGCGATCGACACCATGGTCGAATTGCTCGCCGCGATGTTCGAGGGGCTGATGATCCGCGGCATCCGCAATCCGCAGATGGATCGCGCCGCCGTGGCGCGTCGCTTCCAGGCCACCGTCCGCCAGTTGCTGACCCAGCCCTGAACGCACGACGGCGCGGAGCGAACGAGCGCGCAAATAAGCCGCCTCGGCGAGGCGGCTTTGGAAACATCCAGCCTGCGGCCTGGCGGGCCGCTCAACGCTCCTGGACCTGCCTCAGGCGCTCGGCCCAGTCGCCGCGGTTTCGATCGCCCTGCTGGCGCGGATGGCCATCGTCGCCTGAATTCCGACGCTCCTGATCGCGCTCGCGGTTGCGCAACCACTCCGCGCGGCGGTCCTGCTCGCGCTGGCGGTCACGGTCCTGCGCGCGCTGGCGCTCCTGCTCCATGTCGCGCTGCCGTGCGCGATCCGCATCACGCTGACGCTCGCGCTCCAGGCGCATCTGCTGATCACGTTCGCGCTCCATGTCACGCTGGTGGTCGCGCTCCAGGCGCAACTGCTGATCGCGCTGGCGGTCACGCTCGCGGGCCCAGTCGCGTTCGCGATCTCGCGCTTGCTCGCGGTCCCGGCGCCACTCCTCCTCGCGCGCGCGTTCGCGCTGGCGGGCGATCGCGCGCTCGCGCTCGATGCGCTGCTGCAGGCGCCAGCGCTCACCCGGCGGCGCCCAGTAGCCCGGCTTCCAGTCGTAGCCACGGCCGGCGCGATCCCAGTAGCCGTCGATCCAGATGTAATCGACCGCCGGCGGATAGCCGCGGTATTCCACCCGCGGCGGCGGCGGCGCGACATAGACCTCGTCGTCGTAGTAAGGATCGACCGGCGCCACCACGCAACCGCTGAGCAGGGCGGCCGCCGCGAGGGAAAGAACCCAGATGCGCGAACCGGCAATGACGGACTTCATGCTTGTGGCCCTCGGGTGGCGGGAAACGGCGCAGTCTCACCGGCGCGAGAAGTCGCACCGGTGCCTGCCTGCGCACGATAGGGCAATCGTTTCAGCAAGGGTGTTACGCCGGGTAATGAGTTGTAAAGGGCCATTTCATCACTCGGGCAACAAGTCGATGAATCGGAGCGGCACCCGGCCAGAGCGCGATCCGGCGTGACGAACCGGGATGCCGCGCGCGGTCGGCCCCCCGTTTCTAGGAACCGCCACCGGACCGACCAAGGCGTGCGGTCTGCCGCCGCAGCAGTCCGTCGAGGGCCGGCAGCAACGACGGCCACGACACCGCCGCCGCCGTGTCCACCGCCAACGTCATGGCGTGCTCGTCATCCGCCAGCGGCTCGCGCTGCGCGAGCTGCATGTCGAGCACCGCCACGTCGGCCTCCGACGCATCGCCGCCCTGCGCCGCGCGCGCCGCCACCCGCGCGCGCAGCGTCGCCTCGGGCGCATCGAACGCAAGGATGGCGAAGGGCACCTGCAGCCGGCGCGCAAGCTCGGCGAAAGCGGCGCGCTGGACCCGGCGCAGGAAGGTGGCATCCGCCAGCACCGGCCAGCCGGCGATGAGTGCGACGGCGGTCACTTCCGCCAGCCGCGCGTAGGTGCGCCGGCTCGCCTCCGCCGTATAGATGCCGCCCGCCACCGCAGCGCTGGAATCCTCCGCCGCGAGGCCGAACAGGCGCTTGCGCTCGACATCGGCGCGCACGCGGATCACGCCGCGCGCCTCGACGAGGCCCTGCGACTGGCTGGTCTTGCCCGAACCCGACACGCCGCTGGCGATGGCGAGGAACGGCTGCGCCGCCTGGCCCTGCGCCACCGCCAGCGCGACGTAGGCGCGGCATTCCTGCAGGCACTCCGCGCGCGCCTCGCCGTCGAGCTGGCCGAGGCGGATCGCGGCGATCTTGGCGCGCACCATCGCGCGGTAGGCGATGTAGTAGCGCATCACGCGCAGGCTGTCGTAGTCGCCGGTGCGCTCCAGCCAGGCATTGACGAAGCGCGCGCCCAGATCGGGGCGGCCGCGACGCTGCAAGTCCATGACGAGGAAGGCGACATCGGCGGCGACGTCGATCCAGCGCAGTTCGGCGCTGAACTCGATGCCGTCAAACAGCCGCGGCTCGCCGTCGAGCAGGATCAGGTTGCCCAGGTGCAGGTCGCCATGGCATTCGCGCACCCGGCCCTCCGCCAGCCGGCGCTCGAACACTGGCGCCAGCAGCGCGAACTGCGCCTCGCTCCAGCGCTCGGCCGCTGCGGCCTGCGCCAGCAGCCCGGCCTCGTCGATGAACTCACGCAGTTGCGCGAAGTTCTGCCGCACCGGCGCGTGCACCGCCTGCGCGTCGCCGTAGCCATCACCCGGCGCAGCAATCGCCGCCGCCGCATGAAAATCCGCCACATGGCGCGCCAGGCGGTCGAGCAGGTCGGGCAGCAGCGCGCCCCGCTCCAGCGCATCGCCCAGCAGCGCCGACTGCGCGAAGCGGCGCATGCGCACCGCGTACTCGATCGGCTCGCCTTCGCCACCGATGTGCGGTGCCTCGACGCTGCCGGTGACCAGCACCACGTCCAGGTAGAGCTCGGGCGCGGTACGCCGGTTCAGCCGCAGCTCCTCGTCGCAGGCGGCGCGGCGCTTGTCCAGCGAACTGAAGTCGAGAAAGCCGAGATCCAGCGGCTTCTTCAGCTTGTAGGCGAAATCGCCCGCCAGCACCACCGACGAGATGTGCGTCTCGATGCAGGCAATGTCGGCGGCAGGATGCGGAAAGGCATCCGGCCGACGCAGGTTGCGGATCAGGCGCTGATGGCGTTCGAGTTCGCCGGTGCATGTGCTGTCGGTCATGACCCATCCCGGCGCCGTGTCCGGCGCGATGACATGAACAGCCGTAAGTGTTGCAGGACAAGCGGACGAAGTCGAACCGGTGAAGCTCTCGCGTCGGGTCTCACGCCCGGACGGCCAGCCCTGCCCACCACAGCCGCAGCCGCATCCCGAGCTCGGTGGTGAAGCCCACCGAAACCGAGCGGACGCGGCCATCGCCGCCGATCACCACGATCGCCGGTACACCGCGCAGGCCGTAAGCGCTGGTGATCCGCCCGTCGGCATCGATCGCGGTGGGCCAGTCGAGCCCGCGCTCGCGCAACACCTTCGCCACCGCAGGCGCATCGCCCGACTGCATCGCCACGGTCAGCACCGGCCAGTCGGCACGCAGCGACTCCACGCTGCGCTGCTGCGCCTTGCAGATCGAGCACCAGTCGGCCCAGAAATACACCGCGACCGGCTGGCCCGGATAGGCGCCGCGCCACTCGGCCAGGCTGCCATGGCGGCCATCGGCGAAGGGCGCCTCGATCGCGGGCGCAGGCCCATCGGGCACGTTCCAGCTCTGCCACCACTGGATCGCGATCAGTGCCAGCACGAAGATCGCCAGCTCCACCAGCCAGCGGCGCCTGGGCTTGCGCGTTGGCGCGGCGGGCGCAGCGGCGGCGCTGACGCGTTCTTGCTGCATGCGTGTCTCCCTGTCGTCCGCCGTCATCGTGCGACGACCCACCGCCGCCCGTCCACCATGCGCTCGAACAGCCGCCACCCTCCCTCACGACTGCACAGCCCGTAGCGGAAGGGAATCTCGTCGCGCCCCGGCGTCAGGAAGCGAAGGTCCATGAAGTTCGCGCATCCGTTGCCGCCGGCACCATGCTCGGCGTGGTCCAGCACCGGGAACATCGCGAACCAGCGGTAGAAGGCGAAGTCTTCGGCGTTCCACACCGTCTGCGCCAGCGCTCGCGTCCCGCCGCGGCCGAAGCGTTCCCGCACCTCCCAGTGCGCCTGCGCCACCGGCAGGTAGGGCGCGGAAAAACGGCGGATGAAGTTGTCCTCGGCGCCGGCCACCAGCGCTTCGCTGCGCCGCGTGTTGATGTGCGCATAGTGGTAGCGTTCGCCGTCGAACACGATCGCCGTCCAGTTGAAAGGCGAAGCCGGGCGCGGCGCGGCATCCACCTGCACCACCGGGAGGTGGTTGGCGGCTGCGTATGCGCGCGCCGCATCTATCGCCTCGGAACGCCCCAACCAGCCCACCCCCACCCAGCCGGCCAGCATCACCAGCGAGATCGCCGCCGGTACCCGGCTGCGCCGCCAGATCGCGCTCGCCACGAGACCTGCGACGATGATGCCGGTGAACACCAGGTCGATGATGAAGGTGGTGCCGATGCCGAAGCGCCGGTCCGAGAACGGCGCCAGGATCATGGTGCCGAACTGGGTGATCAGGTCGCCAGCGATGTGGATCAGGATCGCGCTGCACACCACGAGGTAGAACGAGCGCCAGTTCGGCGCCCCGCCCGACTCCTGCTCCTGTCCGCCGCGCCCGCGATGTCGACCGAACGCCCGCGCCAGCAGCCAGGCGATCGCCAGACCCCAC
This sequence comes from Pseudomonadota bacterium, assembly GCA_018240785.1. Taxonomy (GTDB): domain Bacteria; phylum Pseudomonadota; class Gammaproteobacteria; order Burkholderiales; family Rhodocyclaceae; genus Thauera. Next base: position 222,166 of record JAFEFC010000031.1, read on the forward strand.
AGTGGCAGCAGCACGATGGAATGGGTGACGCCACGGTGCCCGCGCAGATAGGCGAGCTCCGACACCCAGCCGAGCACGAAATCGAGATCCGGAAAGGTCGCCGCCACGGTGCCGGCGACGACGAGCTGCCACACCGGCGGCACCTGCGCGGCGACGCCGGCAGGCGCTGCGCCACAACAAGGCGACGCCGCCACATTTCGACGCGCAAGCAGTCGTCCCACCAGGGCGCCGGAAAGGGCATGAGTCAGGGTATCCACGGCGGGTTGGAGGAAAGGGGGATGACTTGGTTCCCGGCACGGCGCGGCAGGCCGGGCATGCGCCAGGCGCACTCGATCGGGCGCGGAGCGGCATAGGCACATGATTTACACATGGCACCGAGCCCGTCGCCGTCGGGGCGGAGCAGCAGGGCTGCGCCGACAACGCCGCCAGCATCCACGCGCGCTTGAAGAAGCGCTACTTCATCTGGCGCTGCGCCCGCAGCCCGCAGCCCTCAGGCCGGCCGGCAATACTGTTCGATCGCCCGCAGCGACACCGAATACGAATGCCGCACCTGCTCCTCGTCATAGCGGTGCTCGCGGCCCACCGGGCAGGCATCACGTGCGACGCAGGTCGTGCGGCAGCGCGAATCCGGCTGCAGGCGGTAGCGGGCGCATTTGTCGAGCAGGAATTCGCCGTCCGCCATCGCCTGCGCCGGACAGGCGGCGACGCACGGCCGCCCGGCGCACGATGCGCACGGCGACGGCATCCGCAACGGCGCAGTCGGCGCCAGTTCGGTGTCGGCGAGCAAGGCAGCGCGGTAGCCGAACCACGAGCCCCACTGCGGCAGGATGCCGAGCTTGAACGGCGTCGGCTGATGCCAGCCGGCAAGCCGGCCGAGCGCCTGCAGGCCGACCGGCTTGTCGCCGGGATACAGCAGCGTGCAGCGATGCCCCGGGAACTGCGCGGCAAACCACTGCATGACCGTGCGCACGCTGAAGTCATCGATCGGGTCTGCCGACTCGCTGCCCGCCGCCCGCAGTGCCGTCCACAGCGCGCGGCCGGCGTTGCCGATCAGGATGATCTGGCGGCAGGCATGCGCGGGTGCGAAGTCGCGTCGCAAGTCGGCAACAACCTGCGGCGGAAGGTCAGCAAGGTCGAGGACGGCATGCAGGTTCAACCCCGCCGCATCGAGCGCGGCGAAATCCGCGCTCAAAACCAGCACCCGCACAGCCGGTGCGCGCCCGGTCGCAGCACCGCCTCGACGCGCGCGGCCTCGACCAGCATGAGCTCCTCGAGCGCGCGCAACTGGCCGGCGCAGTATGCGTCGTAGCGCCCGCCCTCGGCGGCGCGGATGAAACCCGCCGCCGCGCGCTCGAACAGCGCTTCGGCCGCATCCGTGAGTGCCTCGCTCTGGTCCATCGTGTCCTCCGGCTGCTGCGGTTGGTCGGTCGCTCTGCACCGAGTGTACGACGACTGTCGCCCCCGGCGGGAACCACCTTCGACTGCCGCCCCGCGCCGGCGGCCGTCCGGGTCACGCGAACTGCATTCCTTGTGAGCTGGATCATGGCGGCACCCGAACCCGTCCGGCACAATGAAACGCCTTCATTCGACATGCATCGGAGCCCAGCTCATGCCTCGCACATCGACTCTCCGGAACTCGACTTTCCGAAACTCGACCTTCCGAAATGCCGCCGCCGTTGCCGTCCTGATCGGCAGTGCCGCCCTGCTGGCCGGCTGCGCCACCGAACAATCGCGCACGCTGGAAGTGGCCAAGGTCGCCTCGGCCGGCACCACCTACAACGGGCCGCGCAGCCTCATCGCGGTGGGCAAGTTCGACAACCGCTCGAGCTTCATGCGCGGCATCTTCAGCGATGGTGTCGACCGGCTGGGCAGCCAGGCCAAGACGATCCTGATCACCCACCTGCAGCAGACCGGCCGCTTCAACGTGCTCGACCGCGACAACATGCAGGAGATCAGGCAGGAGGCGGCGCTCGCCAAGTCGGCACAGAACATCAAGGGCGCCAGCTACGTCATCACCGGCGACGTCACCGAGTTCGGCCGCAAGGAAACCGGCGACCGGCAGTTGTTCGGCCTCCTTGGCCGCGGCAAGTCGCAGGTCGCCTATGCCAAGGTCAACCTCAACGTGGTCAACGTCGAGACTTCGGAAGTCATCTACTCGACCCAGGGCGCCGGCGAGTACAGCCTCGACAACCGCGAGGTGATCGGCTTCGGCGGCACCGCCAGCTACGACTCCACGCTCAACGGCAAGGTGCTCGACCTCGCCATGCGCGAGGCGGTCAATCGCCTGGTCGAAGGCATCCAGTCCGGCGCCTGGCAGCCCGGCCGCTGAACGGATCGATGGGAAACCGACGGTGAAGCGCCTTTCCCTCGCCCGGTTCGCGGCCGGCCTTCCGCTCGCGGCCACCCTGCTCCTTGCCGGCTGCGCCACCGGGCCGCAGCCGCTGTATTACTGGGGCGACTACCAGCCCGCGCTGTATGGCCACTTCACCAAGGAGAAAGGGCCGCAGCAGCAGATCGCCGCCCTCGAGGCAGGCATCGAGAAGGCGCGCGCCGCCGGCAAGCCGGTGCCGCCCGGCTACAACGCCCACCTCGGCCTGCTCTACGCCGAAGGCGAGCAGACGGACCAGATGCTGAAGTATTTCGAGGCCGAGAAGGCCCTTTACCCGGAAGGCGCAACCTACATGGACTTCCTGCTGGGCAAGTTCAAACGAGACAAATGAAGCGCTCGACGATGCGAAACCCGATCCTCAAGGCCCGCCTCCCCTGGGCTGCCCTTGCCGCCACGGCCGCCGCCCTTCTCGCCACCGGCTGCGCCGCACCCGGCCCTTCCTACGATTACAGCGCCTTCAGGCAGAGCCGGCCGGCGTCCATCCTCGTGCTGCCGCCGCTCAACAGCTCGCCGGACGTGGGCGCCACCTACAGCATGCTGTCGCAGGTCACCCTGCCGCTGGCGGAATCGGGCTACTACGTGCTTCCGGTCAGCCTGGTGGACGAGACTTTCCACCAGAACGGGCTGCACAACCCGGCCGAGATGCACGACGTGAAGTTGCAAAAGCTGCGCGAGATCTTCGGCGCCGATGCCGCGTTGTACATCGACATCAAGCAGTACGGCACCACCTATGCGGTGTTCGCGAGCGAGAGCCGCGTCACCGCCGAGGCCAGGCTGATCGACCTGCGCTCGGAGCAGTTGCTGTGGCAGGGCTCCGCCACCGCCTCCAGCGCCGAAGGCCGCAACTCCAGTGGCGGCCTGGTCGGCCTGCTGTTGCAGGCGGTGGTGAGCCAGATCGTGGAGAGCGTCACCAACCAGTCTCACCCGGTCGCCGGCATCACCAGCAACCGCCTGCTGGCCGCCGGCCGCCCCAACGGCATGCTGTACGGCCCGCGCTCGCCCAACTACCAGAAGGACGGCAACGCGCAACAGTGATTCACCGTGGCGGCGGACGAGCGCCCGTCACGGCGCAGCCGCCGCCCCCGCCGCCCACAGGTGCGCGGCGACCAGCGCGCGCCAGGGCGAGAACTGGGCCAGCCAGGTACGCGCATCGGTCTCGCTGAGCCTGGCCTCGACGCCGAGCAAGGCCTGCAGCCCGCGCCGCACCGCGGCATCGCCGTGCAGCGAGCCGTCCATCCAGCCGAAGCCGCGCAGCAGCGTGTAATCGACTGTCCATGGACCGATGCCGCGCACCACCAGCAAGCGGTGGCGGATCTCGTCGACAGGGGGCTCCTGCAACCAGGCGTCGAGCGGCAGGCCGCCGTCGGCAGCAAGGCGCGCCACGGTGAGCAGGGTGTTCGCCTTGGCGGTGGAGAAACCCGCCTGACGCAAGGTCTCCACCGATATCGCCGCAACCCGGCCCGCGTCCGGATAGCACATCAGGCCGCAGGCGTGGCGCACGCCCGCCGCCAGGATCAGCTTGCGCCGCAAGGACACCGCCGCGCCCAGGCTGATCTGCTGACCGGTGACGGCCCAGGTCAGCGCCTCGAACGGCGTCGCCGCCACCGGCACGCGCAGGCCGGCCTGGCGCATGATCAGGGCGCCGATCTGCGGATGGCCGCGATGCTGCCGCTCGAAGGTGTGGACATCCTGCGCCAGCCCCAGCATGCGACGCACCATGGCGCCGAAGCGGCCGTCGTGCACCGCGCCACCGGTATCATCGACCGCCATCGACGCCTCCACCCGGTCCGCCAGGAAACGCACCTGCAGGTACGCGGGCGCGCCGTTCCACATCATCCCCTTGCGCAGCAAGGCTTCGCCTTCCGGCTCGACGACGGATTCGGCGATCTCCTGCACATCGCGGCGATGAAAGACGAGGATTTCGCGACGCCGGAAAGTGGCGGGCAAGTCCATCGCACTGGACAACACGCCATTCCTTGCGCTCCGCTCACCGGACAGGACGTCAACCGCCATCGCATGTTCCTCCGTCTAGCAAGGCCCCGAGCCTACCCCGCATATCGGGATGCTTCCTTCCCTACTGCGCGACCACCCTGATCAGGCCGAATCCGGCGAGCAGCAAGTAGGCCCACAGGATCAGTGCCAGCGCCCAGACCTTCAGCCCCGCGGCACGGACATCGGCCACGCGGGTGACCATGCCGAGCGCCACCAGGCCGACTGCCAGCAGCGCATCGGCCAGCAGCGCGCCCGACTGGCGCCAGGAGGCCGGCACCGCACCGCCGAGGTTGAGCGCCAGCAGGCCCAGGAAAACCCAGAGAAATACCGGCACTCGCACCCGTGCGCCAGCCACGGACGGGACGCGCTCGCCCTGCAGCGCGATCCAGAGCATGGCCGGTGCCAGCAGCATCACGCGCAGCATCTTTTCCACCAGTGCGGTGCTTGCCGCATCGGGCCCCACCATGGTCGCGGCCGCGACCACATGCCCGAGCTCATGCACGGTGAGCCCGATCCACATGCCGAACCGCGCATCGGACAACCCGGTCAACGGCAGCAGCAGCGGCATCAGATACATCGCCAGCGTACCGCAGATCACCACCGCCGCCACCGCCGAGGCCACCTGCCGCGCCCGCGCGCTGAGCACGCCATCGGCCGCAGCCACCGCGGCAGCGCCGCAGATGGCGCTGCCGGCCCCGATCAGCAGCGCCAGCGTGGGGTCCAGCCCCAGCCGGCGTCCCAGCAGGCGCGCCAGCAGCAGTGTCGAGGAAACCATCGCCAGCGCCAGCAGCACACCTTGCCAGCCCACCAGGGAGAGGTCGGAAAAGCCCAGCTTGAGCCCGTACAAGGCAATGCCGGCGCGCATCAGCGTGCCCCGCGCCAACGTGAGCCCGGCGGCGCCCGATTTCGCCAGGGCCGGCCACAGGTTACCCGCCACCATGCCGAGCACGATGGCCAGCGGCAGCCAGCCCAGGCCATGACTGGAAAAGACATCAAGGGACGCAAGCCGGGCGGACAGTGCCGCCAGCACGATGCAGATCAGCACGCCATGGCGCAGGTCCGGACGCAGGAAAGCGTTCATATTCTTCTTTCAACATATCGTTATTTCGAATGGTCATAACAATAAGGGAGCGACTAGAATTCATCCAGGCAATGGAAGTTAATCGAGCATTCCCTGGAGTTATGCATGAACCTGCACCTGCTCAGGGTTTTCGTGCGCGTGGTCGAAGCGAACAGCTTTTCGCGCGCGGCCGACATCCTCGGCATCAGCCAGCCGGCTGCATCCAAGGCGGTCCGCGAGCTGGAGACCCAGCTCGATACCGTCCTGCTCGAACGGCGCGGGCGCTTCTTCGAACCGACCGAAGCCGGTGCGGTGCTGCTGGAGTACGGTCGTAGCCTGTTCGCGCTCGAGCGTGAGGCCGACGAGGCCCTGCGCGCATTCAACGGTCTGGCCCGCGGCCGGCTGCGCATCGGTGCCAGCACCACGATCGCAAGCTACTGGCTGCCGGACGTCCTGCGCCGCTTCCACGCGCGGCATCCTGCCGTGGCACTGCAGGTCGTGGCCGCCAATACCGGTGCGATCACCCGGCAATTGCTCGATTTCAAGGTGGATGTCGCCCTCGTCGAAGGTGAAGTCGACGACGCGCGCGTGCAGATCCGCCCGTGGCGCAGCGAAGAGATGATCCTGATCTCGCCGCGCGAATCCGCGCCGGGCGTCGATGCCGGGCCGGACACCTTCGGCCATGGCCGGACCTGGATCATGCGCGAACGTGGATCGGGCAGCCGGGCCGCCACCGATGCGCTGCTCGCCAGGCTGCGCATCGCGCCTGCGGACGTGATCGAAGTCGGCAGCAACGAGGCGATCGTGCAGGCGGTGGCGGCCGGCATCGGGCTGGGAATGGTGCCGAAGATCTGCGCGCGCGACCCGCTCGCGCTCGGCCGCCTCTGCAGCCACGTTCCCGCCTCGGGGCGCGTCCAGCGCCAGCTATACCGCCTGCGCCTGCCTCACCGTCCGGTCAGTCCCGCCGCACTGGCCTTCGAGGCGATGCTGGCCACACCAGAGCATGTTGCAGGCGTCGACCAGGATCGATAGCACGGCGGGCGTCGCACCCGCCGCGCGTCAAGCCTCCTGCCGGATGTCGGCCCAGGCCGCGCCGGTGAGCGCAGACAACTGCGACGGCGTGAGCGGAAAGACCGAGAACGGCGTTCCCGCCGCCGCCCAGATGCGATCGAAGCGCTGCAGGTCGGCATCGAGCAGCAGCCTCACCGGCCCGGCGTGCCCCAGCGGCGACACGCCGCCGATGGCGTAGCCGGTCGCCTCGCGCACGAAATCGGCATCGGCCCGCCCCAGCTTCTCGCCCACCAGGCGCGCCACCTTGTCCTCGGACACCCGGTTGTCCCCCGAGGCGACGACCACCACCGCACCGCCGCTTTGCTTGGCACGAAACACCACCGACTTGGCGATCTCCGCCACCGTGCAGCCGATGGCCGCCGCCGCTTCGGCGCTGGTGCGCGTCGGCTGCTCGAACTCGACGACCTGGGTGTCGATGCCGGCCTCGGCGAGGAGGCGCTGGGTGCGGAGGGCGGTGGGGTGCTGGGCGGGCTTCATGATGACGAAAGGCCGGCGGCCATCCTCATTTGTCGTTGCGGAAGAGCCGGGATGCTACCAGCTTGGCCATGGGGGTCTCCATAGCGGATGCCAGTGCGTCCGCGAGCGCCGCAGAACTTACCGCAGGGCGATGCGCTGCATTGATCGCGCAGGCGAATCACTGTCGCGCAACGGCGACCCTAAGTGATTGTATTTTGTGCTAAACTGCGAAAATTCTCGTCGATCGAGCGTCGCATGACCCTGCCTGCCCACCGCCGCTTCGCCTCCTGCCGCGCACCGCTGCGCGCGGGTGGACGCGTGCGCGCGCGCAGCATGATGTCGCCGCTGCGCGACCTCGCGACCCAGCTCGCATTCAAGGTCACAGGGTCTCCCGCCGTGCTTTCCCAGGCCGTGCGGGGACTTCACCGGGGCTGAGCCCCACCCCCGCACGGCACCTTGCCCGGGACGCGCACACCGCGCCTCCCGTTCAACGTGCAGCCGCTGCGGGCCATGGTCCATAACCCCCGCTCATCGACCGCCAGCGCGGTCCGGCCCCGGTCCATCAGGGCCACCCGGCCATCGGCATTTCCCCGCAGGGCTGCATCCAAAGCGCCGCGCTCCATGCGCGGCGGTGCAATGCACGAGGGTGAAGCCATGGTTCTCACACGCAGTTTCGTCAGGGCGAAGCGGCCCTGCACCGATGGATTCCGCTGGTTCGTCCGCCAGTTCGGCGAAGGCGGCAACTACCAGGAGCTGATCGACACGATGGTGGCCGCAGGTCGCGTCGGTGACGCCTGCTGGCTGCTCGAACAGTTCGGCCCCACCGACGAGGTGCGCGTGGTCGATGCCATCGAGGCCGATGCGGTCGTGTTCGCCGGCACGCTCGAGGTGCGCGGTGGCGTCGACGTCGACGGCATCGTCCGCGTCGGCCGCTCGCTGCACGTCGGCGGCGGCGTGCGCGTCGGCGGCGAGTTGAGCGTGGGCGCCGATCTGCGTGTGGAAGGCGGCATCCGTGTCGCGGCTCGCCTGAAGGTCGGCGGCGAGCTGCGCGCCGGCTGGGGCGTGGATTGCGCCAGCGGCCTGCACTGCGACGGCGGGCTTCGCACCGGCTGGGATCTGCGCTGTGGCGCGCGGCTGCACATTGGCGGCACTGCCACCGTCGGCCTTGATGTGCATGTGGCTGAGGAGATGCGTTGCGCCAAGGGCCTGCAGGCGGGCGGCGACATCCGCGTCGAGACCAGCTTGCACGCCGGCCAGGGCGTGGTCGCGGGCGGCTCGATCGAGGTCGGCATGCATCTCGAGGCCGGCTGGGGCATCAAGGCGGGCGGCGTGATCGGCGCGGGCGGTGCGATTCGCGCCGGCGAGAGCCTGAGCGCCGGCGAGGCGATCCGCGCAGGCAGCGGCTACGGCGTGTTTGCCGGCCTCGACCTGCGGATGGAAGCCTGGGAGCGCTGCGCGCAGGTGCGCGCGGCACAGCGCCCGGACGGGCTGATGAGCGGCTGGTGGGCCGGCCCGGCGGCATGCGGAGCGGAGGCGCGGACATGAACGCCATCGCCCTGAGCCCCCCCTCCACCTTTTCCCCGCGCTCGGCTCTCGCCTTCCCGCAGCCGCCGCCGCTGCGCGTGCTGCGCGCCGCGCTCGCCACCCGCCTGCGGCGGCTGGTGCAGCCGACGCGCATGGAATTGCGCATCGATGTGAACCAGCCGGACGAAAACATCGAAGTCGAACTCGACGCACTGCACCGCCGGCTGCACACCCCGGGTGACCCGATGAGCGCGTGCACCCGCCTGCCCGCACCGCTGCCCGGCCTGATCCTGCATCACCGCGAAGCCGACGGCGAGCACTACGTGTATGTCGAGGACACGATTCGCGGCTGCCTGGCCGGCTTCACCGTGTTCAGTCGCCTGATCGAGGTCGACCGCCGCACCGACCGCCATGTGCGTTCGCCGCACTCGAAGTACGCCCCCGCCTACCGCGGCCGCGGCATCGCCAGCGCGGTGTACGACTGGGCGCTGGGCCGCGGCTTCTGCCTCGTCAGCGGCGCCCGCCAGTCCGAAGGCGCGCATGCCCTGTGGCGTGCCCTCGCCCGCCGTCACCCGCTGCGCTGGGTCGCCCTGCGCGGCAAGCGCATGCACGACCTCGGCACGACCCTCCCGCCCGAGCGCGCCACCGATCTCGACATCCGCATGATCCTTCTCGGCCACGGCTGGAGCCTCGCCCAGCTCCACGCCCGCAGCCTGCTGCACCCGGTCGCCAACACGACGACAGACGACGCCCTTGCGCGGCGCCATGACCAGCGCTTGACCCGGGCCGACCTGGATCGCCTGCCGCACGGGGGGTTGCCATGAAGGCCACCGACCCGGTCAAGCCCATTTCATCTTCACTGCGCGCTGCGGCGGGTTTCACCGTCCTGCTGCTGATTGCCATGTTCGCGGAGCCGCTGGCGCACGCGCTGCAGCCGGATCACGCCGCGCGCGCCTGGGTCGAGCCGCTGCGCCATGCCGCCATTGCCCTGGCCACGTTCAGCGGAGCCCGCCTCATCCACACCCTGATTGCCGCGCAGCTCACGCGCCATCGCACGGGGCGTCGACCGGTGCCCAGGGTGCTGCTGGATCTGCTGAGCGTGGCCCTGTTCGCGCTGGCCACCCTGATCAGCCTGTCGCTACTGTTCCGCCAGGATCTGTCCGGCATCCTGACCGGGTCGGGTCTGGTGCTGGCCGTGCTGGGGTTCGCCATCCGCAACGTGGTGGCCGACACCTTGTCTGGGATCGCGCTCGGCATCGAGGCGCCGTTCCGCATCGGTGACTGGGTACGCATCGAAACGCTCGCTCAGGGGCGCGTGCAGGAGATCGGCTGGCGGACGACGCGGCTGGTCACGCGCGACAGCACCTATGTGATCCTGCCCAACAGCCAGATCTCGCGCCAGCGCATCACGAATCTCAGCGCGCCGCGCAAGGAATACCGCGACAACGTGGAACTGACCCTGCCGGTGGATCTGCCCGTCGCCGCGGCCAAGGAACTGATACGCAAGGCGCTGTCCGGGGCGGAAAGCATCGTCGCCGGCAAGGCGCCGGAAGTGCACGTGCTGCGGTACGGGCCACAGGGGATCACTTATCGGGTGAAATACTGGATCCCCCAGCACGACCGGGAGCCGGTCTGTCGCAACGAGGTCTTCAGCCTGATCGACGCGGCGCTGCGCGAACGTGGCATTTCCCTCGTGCCCGCGGCGGGGGCTGCGCCGTGCGCGCCGCAAGACCCGAGATGGGACGAGGCGGCCTAGGCTGCGGGTCGGGCAGGCTGCAGCCAGTGGCCGACCGGGCGTTCTCGCGGCATCATGCCGCCGTTGTAGTGCGCTGTCGGAGAATCATTTTGAGCCGGAATTTCTGCGCTTCACCTGCCGGGCCCACCCCGCTCTGCTGCCCCACCTGCGGATTTCGGCTGCATGCCGGCGCCCGCTTCTGCAGCGCGTGCGGCACGGTCCAGGCCACGCCAGCGCAGCATGAGGCGGCAACGATACGCAGCCAGTTCGGCGCCAGCAGCGCCGATCTGGCCGAGCTGCTGTCGGCCAGGGGCGATGTGTTCGCCTGTCCACGCTGCGACGCATTGAACAAGACCAGCGCAGCCTATTGCGGGCACTGCGGCCAGCGACTGGCGACCGCCGACAGCGCGCATCGGGCCACCCCGGTCGACGAGGCTCCGCGGGCACGCGAATCGCATCGTGCGGGCCCGGATGCGCCCATTCGGCCAGCCGCGCGCCCGCGCAGGCAGTCGGCTCGCCGCTACGGGTCCGCCATCGTCCTGACGCTACTGGGCGTGGTCAGCCTGGCCGCGTGGCAATGGAATGCGCCTGCGGTGCCAGCCAAACCGGCGACCGAGAGCGCCACCCTGCACAGCCTCCCCGCTCCATTGCCTGCCTCCCCATTGCCTGCCTCCCCATTGCCTGCCTCCCCATTGCCTGCCTCCCCATTGCCAGCCGCGTCGGTCGCCATTGCCGAGCCGGTCGAACCCGTCCCCACCGTCGAGCCGGCCGATCCAATTGCCCTCCTGATCGCCGCGCAATCGCCCGCGCCCGGAATCGATCCCGAGGAACAGGCACAGGCAACCCCACCCGTCCCGCCCCCCGCTGCGACGCACAGGCGCATGCCGCCGCGCGAGGAGGCGCGCAAGAAGGAAGTCGTGAGAACCGCGATGCGGCGCACCGCTGCGCCGACAGCCGTCGACGAGCTCTACCGCCGGCGTGCCGCCGAGCGCTGCGCCGAGGGCATGTACGGCCTGGTGTGCCGCGAAGCGCTCCGGTTCGAGCTGTGCGAAGGCAAATGGAGCCGTGAAGCGCGGTCGGGCATGACGATCTGCCGGCTCAACGGCTAGTGGCGCCCCGCAAGCCGGGCGCCCGTGGCAGGGTCCGGCCCGGCGTTGCAAATCGGCCCTCATCACGCTGTTCCGTCGCCTGATGCAGCAGACACCGGCGGAGTTCCGCAAGGAGCGGGAATGAGAGTGTCGCGCAGGCCCATCATTGCAGAGCAGACGGCCAATGGTGTCCAAGCGAGCCAGGGCGGTTCAAGGAGGGAGCTCGGTCGCTCTGGTAGACTCGCCCATCCAAGAATTCAAATGAGCCTGGAGCAAGGTGATCCTGTCCGACCTGGAACGACAACTGGCTTTCCTCAGGGAAATCGATCGGCTCAAGAGCGTCGTGCGCCTGTCGCCGCTGATCGATCGCTCACGCCGTGAAAACAGTGCCGAGCACTCGTGGCATCTCGCAATGTATGCGCTGGTTCTCTCCGAGCACGCCGCCGGTTCGGTTGACGTGCTGCGGGTCGTGAAGATGCTGTTGATCCACGACATCGTCGAGATCGACGCGGGTGACGTCCCTTTCCACGTACCGACGACGCATGTCGGCCAGGAGGAGCGCGAACGGCTGGCCGCCGAGCGCCTCTTCGGCTTGTTGCCGGACACGCAGGCCGCCGAATTCCGCGAACTGTGGTGTGAGTTCGAGGCCGCTGAAAGCGACGACGCCAAATTTGCGAAAGCGCTCGACCGTTTCCAGCCCATGCTGCACAACGCTGCGACCGGCGGCGGCACGTGGATAGAGTGCGAGGTGACGCTTGAGCAAGTGAAGGCACGCTGCCGGCCACCGATCGAGCGCGGCGCACCCGCACTGTGGGAAGTCGCGGCCGCGATGGCCGAAGATCATTATCGCGAGCGCTCACGGCAAGAATGATCCGGTCAATGCTGTCGTAGCTGGCAAGTTGCAATGTCCGCGCCCTGCAAGCCCTCTCTCGGACTGGCGCAATCGGACATGAGCGGAACCCGGGCAATTTCCGCTTCGCGGCCATCGGACGTTTTCGCCTCTCGAGGCGACGATTCCAATACCCTGCACGCGCCCACCGCTACGCGCTCGATGGTCGACCGTGCAGGGTGTGGCGATGCCGTAGGCCCCGCATGGCATTCATGCACCATGCGGCCGCTCGAGCACGATCCCGACATCCACCAAGGTCAGCACGCCTCGGGTGCCTGGCAAGGCCCGTGCCGGCACGGTCAGGATGTCCTGCGAAAGCAGCGCAGGCCGGCCTCCAGCAGACTCCACTTCGGACCATCGATGCGCACGCGACGTGGCAGTTGCTTCGGAGCAGAGTCCATCGCCGCCCTTCCGGGGGCGCCGGCCGTCGCCTCAATCCAGCGATTTCCTGAAGCGCAGCACCGCAATGGTCAGCAGGCTGAGGGCGATGGCGGCCAGCGCCAGCATCTGGGGCCACAGCACGTCGAGGCCAACGCCTTTCAGGAAGGTCGCGCGGATGATCACCAGGAAGTAGCGCAGCGGGTCCGCGTAAGTGACCCACTGCAGGAACTGCGGCATGCTGGCGATCGGAAAGCTGAAACCCGACAGGATGAACATGGGATTGAGCACGAAGAAGTTCGACGCGAACGCCTGCTGCTGGGTGGTGCATAGCGTCGAGATCAGCAGCCCGATCGCGAGCGCGCACAGCAGGAACAGGCTGGTCCCGAACAGCAGCACGAAGACATTGCCGCGGAATGGCACCTGGAACCACAGCATGCCGATCGACGCGACGATGGACACCTCGAGCAGGCCGATGAGGAAGAACGGCAGTGTCTTGCCGATGATGAACTCGACTGGCCTGATGGGCGTGACGAGGATCTGCTCCAGCGTGCCCACCTCCCTTTCGCGCACGATGGCGAAGGCGGTCAGATTGACGATGGTGATCAGCGTCAGGGTGCCGATGACCCCCGGAACGAAGAACCAGCGGCTGTTGAGGTTGGGGTTGTACCAGTAGCGCTCTTCCAGGCTGACGCTCACCATCGGCCGGCCGAGGGCGCGGCCGGTGCGATGCGCGAGATCCTGCGCGTAATCCTGACCGAAGGCGCTGGCGATCTGTCCGACATAGCCGAGGGCGATGAGCGCGGTGTTGGAGTTGGTCCCGTCCACGATGGCTTGAACCGGCGAGGACTCGCCCTTCCTGAGAAGCTCGGAAAACCCGGGTGGAATCACCAGCCCGACCTGCACCTCGCTGGCCTCGACCGCCTGCCGGATGTCGCGCTGCGTCTCGGCACCGCGCGCAATCCGGAAGCGGGCGCTATGCACGAACGCCGCCGTCAGTGCCCGGCTCTCCTGGCTGCGGTCGAGGTCCAGTATCGCCGTCGATACATTGAAAACCTCGAACGTGGCCGCGTAGCCGAACAGCAGCATCTGGATGACCGGCGGCACCAGCAGGCGGAAACGCGCCGAGCGATCCCGCTTGAGCTGGAGGAATTCCTTGATCAGGAGCTCGAGGATGCGCCGCAACATGGCTCTTCAGTCCAGGGTCTTGCGGAAGGCGCGCGCCGCGAGCACGACGAGGACGAGCGCATAGAGCGCGAGGCACAGGATGGGCAGCGCCAGTGCGGTGAGGCCAGAGCCCTTCAGGAACACCGCCTTCAGGATCAGGATGTAGTAGCGCGCACTGACGAGAAAGGTGACCCCCTGCACCAGGGCGGGCATCTGGTCGATGGGGAAGGCGAAGCCCGACAACAGCGTGGTCGGCAGCATGGTGAGCAGCAATGCGATCTGGCTCGCCCCCACCTGGCTGCGGATGGAAACCGACACGATGTAGCCGATGCTGAGCACCACCAGCAGGAACAGGCTGGTGGTGAAGAACAGCGTGGCCACCGTGCCGCGGAAGGGCACGTCGAACCAGAACACCGCCAGCGCCAGACAGATCGCGGCATCGGCCAGACCGACGCAGAAATAGGGCAGCAGCTTGCCGATCATCAGCTCCATGGGCTGCACCGGCGTCGAGATCAGCAGCTCCATGGTGCCCCGCTCCCATTCCCGTGCGATCGTCAGCGACGTGAGCTGCGCACCGACGATCGCCATCACCAGCGCGACGATGCCGGGCACGATGAAATTCCGGCTTTCCAGTTCCTCGTTGAACCACACGCGGGCCTCGACATCGACCGGGGTCAGCGATTGCGGCACGCCCCCCTTGCGCTGCACCGTCTCGAGCTGGAGTGAGATCGAGAACGCGGAGACCACCGCCTTCGCGTAGTTGGCCGCGATGTTGGCGGTGTTGGAGTCGGTACCGTCGAGGAGCGCCTGCAGCCTGCCCGCCCCCGTGTCATTCAGGCTGCGCGAGAAGTCCGACGGAATGACCAGCACGATGCGGCAAGTGCCGTCGTCGAGTCGCGGCGCAATGTCCCGCTGGCCCCCCAGAGCCCGCACCAGAGAGAAATACCGCGAAGCCGCGAAGCGCCCGATCAGATCCCTCGACTGCTGGCTCGCCTCGTTGTCCAGCACGCACAGGGGGATGCGCTGGACATCCAGGCTGACGCCGTAGCCGAACATGAACATCTGCATCAGCGGCAGCAGCAGGGCGATCATCAGGCTGCGCGGGTCGCGCACGATCTGCAGCCCTTCCTTGACGGCGATCGCCTTGATGCGGCGCAGCCTCATGCCGCCCCCTCCGGCGAGCGCCCTGCCCGGCCGACGAGATGGACGAAGCTGTCCTCCATGGTGGGCAGGATGCGCTCGGTCCGCACGCCCGCCATGCCCAGCGCGTTCAGCCGGGCCTTCAACTCCGACGCGCGCGCAGCCGCATCGTCGACCACCACGTGAAGAAGCCGGCCGAAGACGGCGACGTTGCGCACGCCCGGAGCCTCGCGCAGCGCGGCGATCGCGCGGCCCACATCCTCGGCTTCCACCGCCAGCAACTCGCCGGCTACCGAGCGCGCCTTGATTTCATGAGGCGTGCCAAGCGTAATGAGGCGGCCGCGGTTGATGAGAGCGATGCGGTTGCAGTATTCCGCCTCGTCCATGTAATGGGTCGACACCAGCACGCTGACGCCGTCGGCACCAAGCCGGTGGATGAGATCCCAGAAACGCCGGCGCGATTGCGGATCCACCCCGGAGGTGGGCTCGTCCAGAAACAGCACCGACGGCCTGTGCAGAATGGCGGCGCCAAGCGCGAGACGTTGCTTCCAGCCGCCGGCGAGCGTGGCCACCAGGGAATCCTCCCGGCCCTGCAGCCCGGCCATTTCGACGACGAAGGCGACCTGCCCGTCGAGCGCGCTGCGTGGCACGCCGTAGATGCCGCCGAAAAAGCGCAGGTTCTCGACCACACTGAGATCGCCATAGAGCGAGAACTTCTGCGACATGTAGCCGATGCGCCGGCGCACGCCTTCGGGGTCGCTTGCCACGTCGATGCCGGCGACGCTGGCCTGCCCGCCGCTGGGGCGCAGCAAACCGCACAGGATGCGGATCAGGGTCGATTTTCCGGCGCCATTGGGCCCCAGGAAACCCATGATCTCGCCCGCGCCGACCGCGAAGCTGATGCCGTCCAGCGCGACGAAGTCGCCGAAGCGCTTGATCAGTCCATCGACGGTAATGCGCGACTCGGAGGTCATCAGTCGCGCTTCCCGTTCAGTTCCAGCAGCGCGACAAAGAGATCCTCGATGCTCGGGCTCACACGGGCGATCCGGCTCGCCGCCACGCCGGCCGCACCGATGGCCTGCTCGATCTCGGGCAGCCGCCTGTCGGCGTCATCGACATGCGCATGCACTCCCGTGCCCACCAGCAGCACTTCCTTCACGCCGGGCAGCGTGCGCACGATTTCCCACAGGGGGCGCGGATCGGCAGCCATGATCTCGATCATCGCCCCGGGCATGCGGGCCTTCAGACCGGCCGGCGTGTCGCAATGGACCATCGCGCCACGGTGCAGCAAGGCCAGGCGGTCGCAGCGCTCCGCCTCGTCGAGATAGGCGGTGGAGATCACCATCGCCACGCCTTCGCCGCGCAGGCCGTAGAGGATCTCCCAGAACTCGCGCCGCGACACCGGATCGACGCCGGTGGTGGGCTCATCCAGCAGCAACACCCCGGGCGTATGCACGAGCGCGCAGATCAAGCCCAGCTTCTGCTTCATGCCCCCGGAAAGCTGACCCGCCAGTCGCGCGCGAAAAGTCGTCATGTCCGAAGCGGTGAGCATCGCATCCGCGCGCGACCGCCACACCTGCGGCGGGACCTCGAACAGGTCAGCATAGAAGCGGATGTTCTCGTCCACCGTCAGGTCCTCGTAGAGGCCGAAACGCTGCGGCATGTAGCTGACATGCTGCTTGGTGCGCTCCGGGTGGCGGAGGACGTCGATACCGTCGATTTCGATCTGCCCGTCGTCCGGTAGCATGACGCTCGCCAGCATGCGCATGGTGGTCGTCTTGCCCGCGCCGTCCGGCCCCACCAGTCCGAAGATCTCGCCCCGCCTCACGGTGAAGTCGAGCCGGTCCACTGCCGTCAGCGCGCCGAAGCGCTTCGATAGTCCGCGAGCCTCGACAACGACGTCGGCCATGGCATTCGCACTATTGAAGTTCGATCCTGACGTCGGCGGGCATGCCCGGAACGAGCTCATGAGACGGATTGGCGATGTCCACCTTCACCCGATACACCAGGGTGACGCGCTCGGCATGCGTCTCGACGGTCTTGGGGGTGAACTCCGCCTTCGAGGCGATGAAGGAAATGCGCCCCTGGTATCGCTTGCCGGGGTGGCTGTCGGTGGTGGCCGTCACCTCCTGGCCGAGCCTTGTCCGCCCGAGGTCCTTCTCGTTCAGGTATGCCCGCACCCACACGTGGTCGAGGTCGGCGATGGTCACGACCGGCGTGCCCGGCACCACCACTTCGCCGACCTCGGCCTGGCGCACCGTCACCACACCGTCGAAGGGCGCCGTCAGCGTGGTGTAGGCTAGGACGATGTGCGCGAGCCGCACCGCCTCGTCGGCGCTATGGACGGCCGCCTCGGCCGACTTCACGTTGCGTTCGGCGGCGGCGACCAGGGCGCGGTCCCGCTCGAGCACTGCGCTGCTCTGCTTGAGCGCGGTTTCGGCCTGGTCGAGCACTGCGGCGGAGACGAAGCCCTGCTGGCGGAGATCGGCGTTGCGCCGCAGATCGAGCCGATGCTGGGCCTTCACCGCCTCGTCGGCCAGCACGGTCTTGCCCGCGGCCGCCAGCACCTCGCGGGCAGCATCGAGCTGGCGGGCCTGAAGCGTACGGTTCGCCTCCGCAATCACGACCTGCTGCCGGTAATCGGCATCATCCAGCCGTGCCACGACGGTACCCTGCTTCACCCACTCGCCTTCGTTGAAGGGCAGTTCGATGATGCGCGACTGGACCGACTTGAAGCTCAGGACGCTCTCGTGCGCCTCGATGTTGCCCGACAGGGTCAGTTCATGATGAGCGCCCGACGAGAGTCCCGGCCACGCGCCCGTCCGGACGACGTAGCCGATGCTCGCGCCGATCAGGATCAGCAGGGCGATGAGGGCCACAACGGGTCTTCTGGCGGGAAACATGCACTTTCAGCCGTTCAACGCTTGTCGTGACAAGCAGCATATCGCCGCGGTCCGGCGCTGTCGTGCTCGAGATCACGATGCCTCGGTTCGAGCCGGCAGGGCGCAAACGTCAATCCGGAATCTCCGGCTCCACCAGCCGCGCCAGGTGCTCGAGCGACTCCTGCCACCCGAGGTAGCAGAGTTCCACCGGAATCGCCTCCGGGATGCCCTCCTGCACGACGTTCAGCTCCGCCCCGCACACCACCGCGCGCAGCGTGACCGTCGTCACCATCTCGCCGGGCAGCTTGGCGTCGTCGAACTGGTCGGTGTAGCGGATGCGTTCGTTCGGCACGAGTTCCAGATAGCGGCCGCCGAAGGCATGGCTGTTGCCCGTGCTGAAATTCCGGAACGCCATCCTGAACGTGCCGCCCACCTTCGCATCCAGGTGGTCGGCCCTGCAGGTGAAGCCGTTGGGCGGCAGCCAGCGGGCGAGCGCCTCCGCATCGAGGAAGGCACGGTAGATCTTGTCGGGTTTTGTGCGCAGCACGCGGTGCAGGCGGACGGTACCGGTCGGCATGGAGCTCTCCTTTCGTCGGGACGGGATTCGCGGCGGGTCTCGTCGCTTTCTTCAGCCTAGCTTGTAAGGGACGCTTGTGCCGGTCACGATCAGCTTGGCCCGCCACTGAAGCTCGCCAATGAGCGCCCAAATGGAGGCGCACAGAGCGGCAACGAGCCTGTGCGGGAGTGGCGTTTGTCCGGTAATAACAAATTTGTTATCGTTCGCGGATGCATTCGACCCGATTCGATCGAGCCATCATCGTCACTCGCCATGCCGCGCAACGCATGGCCGAGCGTGCCATCAGTGAAACCGACCTGGTGACGGTGATCGATCGGGGCAAGACGCGCTACCACGACGCCACGCACCTATGGGCGTACCGGCACTTCCCCGCACGCAACGACAATCTGGTGTGCGCGGTCTTGGTGCTCGAGGATGTAGTGGTGGTCAAGACGGTGATGCACCATTTCGAGCTGGAGGGCTGAAGCCATGCGGAGCACCTACTACGACGACGATGACATCCTGGTCATCCGCCTCAGCGACAAGCCCATTGCGCGTGAGGTGTCGCAAGACTGGAACACCCACATCAGCTATGCCGAAGACGGAACCGCAGTCGAGGTGGTGGTCCTCGACGCCCGCGCATCGGGCGTGCTTCCAGTGGAAGTGACCCATGCCCATGCTTGACGCCCTGCTCGATGCGCGCATCGAAGCGGGCCTGACGCAGGCTCAGGTAGCCGAGCGCATGGGCACCAAGGCACCCGCCGTGGCGCGGCTCGAAAACTCACTGGTCACCGGCAAGCATTCACCCTCGATCGCCACCCTGCAAAAGTACGCCGCAGCGGTTGGCAAGCGGATCGAGGTGCGGTTCGTCTGATGCGCGCCGCCCAGTTCAAAGAACAGCGGACCACGGTTTCGACCGTGGCCCAAAGAATGTGGTCTCAGCGAGGGCGACAACGCTGACCGACCGCTGCTGAGCATTGCTACGGACGTGGGGCGCGCTGTTCACAGGTGCGGGAAATCAGACGCCGAAGGCGCGCACCACCTCATTTCAATCCTCCCTGCCGGCCAACTGCCGGCAAGCAAACCCATCGCTTTCCTGTTCAGCCGCTTTCCTGTTCAGCCGCCTCCACCCTGCATCTGCAACATCGCCCTCAACCGCTCGATCTCCGCATCTTTCGCCTTCAGCTCATCCTCAAGGCCCGCCTGCTTCGTCGCGCCCGCCTCCCACGCCGCCACCGGCGCCAGGATGGCCTGTTGCACGTTGTCGAGCAGGTCGGCCTGGTCGCGGTATTGGTAGACCGGGAGCATGGTGCGGTAGCTGGTCCAGTGCTCGAACATCGCGTAGCCGGGGTCGCCGCGCAGCAGGATGGGCTGCACCGGCACCGAGGGCAGGCGCGGGACGATTTCGGAGAGTTCCTGGGGGATGCTCCTGGCGTCGGTGACGTCGGCGACGACGAAGCGCGACATGCCGGCGAGCAGCGCGACGGTTTCGGTCAGGTCGCGGCTGGTGGGCTTGTCCCAGTCGAAGACGATGGGCACGAGATCGAACTCGCGCAGCCTGACCTTGAGCGCGTCGAGCAGCGCTTTGCGCTCGGCGTAGAAGCGGCCGAGGATCAGCACGGCCTTGCGCCCGATGGTGTCGATGATTCCGCGGATCTTCTCGTTGTGCACCATCAGGTACACAAACTGCGCCAGTTCCAGATTGTCCACCGTGAGCCCGGCGCGGCCATCGGGCGTGATGTGCAGACTGGTCTGGTCGCGCACCTTCGACAAGTCCAGCCCCCACGCCGCCACGCCGTAGACGCTGGCGCCGGCGAGCCGGGCGCCGTCGACGATGGTCTCGACCATCTGCGCATAGGTGAGCATCGCATCGCTGAGGTCGGCGTCGGTCAGGTTCGCCCCCCGCAGGTTGGCGCCCGACAGGCAGGCCTGGGTGAGGTCGGCCCCGGACAGGTCGGCGCGACTGAGGTCGGCCTCGCGCAGCATGACGCGGCTGAGCCGGGCTCCCGCGAGCTTCGCGCCGCAAAGGTCGGTGTGCTCGAGATTCGCGCCGATGAAGGACGCGCCCGCGACGCTTGCCCAGCGCAGGTCGGCGCGGGTCAGGGTCGCCAGGGCAAAGTTCGCGCCGTCCAGCCGGGCGGCCATGAGCCTGGCGTCGACCAGCGTGGCCGCGGTGAGGTCGGCACCCGCAAGCCGGGCCTCGTACGAGTCGATGCGGCTCAGGTGGGCACGCGCCAGGTTCGCGCCGGTGAGGTCTTCGCGCAGCAGGCGATAGCCGATGAGGTTGGCGCCGCGCAGATCGGGCGTCAGCGCCGGGCAGCGGATGCGCCAGTCGTTCCACTCGTCGCCATCTTCGTAGAAGTAGGCAAGATGCAGCGCGTTGCCTTCGAAGAAGTCGGCTTCCTCGAGATGGGCGTCGTCCAGGTCTGCGCCGTAGAGCTGCGCACCCGTCAGGTTGGCTTCTGCAAGGCTCGCGCCGTTGAGCCTGGCGCGGCGCAGGTCCGCGCCGGTGAGGTCGGCGCGCACGAGGTCCACGCACACGGCGGAGACGTCGCTGAGGTCGGCCCAGCACAGCCAGGCTTCGCACAGGTCGGCTCCGCCCAGATCGGCCGCGCGCAGGTTGGCGCCGGTGAGGCGGGCGCCGCGGAGCGATGCGCCCGACAGGTTGGCGCCCGCGAGCGCAGCGCCGGTGAGGTCGACTCCGTCGAGCCGCGGCGCGATGCCCGGGTTCTCGCTGCGCCACGCGTTCCAGTCGTCGACTCCCGCCAGCAATCGCGCCAGATGGGTGTCGTCGAACCGTCGCGAGTCGAAAGGGTCGTCGGCGTTGACGCCCGCGTCCACCTTGTCCCGCGCCAGTGCCTGCAGCGTGCGCTGGAGCTTGGCGAGCTGCGCATCCAGCGGCAGATCCGGCAGGAAAGGGGCGTTATCGCGCGCGAAGCGCCGCCAGGAGTCGGCACCGCGCAGCACGGCGGCGAGCTGGGTGGCATCGCCCATTTCCTCTTCGTGCCTGACGAAGGCCGCGCCGTCAAACCGGCAGCGCGTCATCTGTGCGCCCCCGAGCCGCGCCTGCGCAAGGCGCGCGCCGCGCAGATCGGCGCCGTCGAGCCAGGCTTCCCTCAGGTAGGCACCTTCGAGGTCGCAGCCTTGCAGATTTGCGCCGCGCAGATCGGCGGCGAAAAGTTCGATGCCCGCGAGCGAGCGCCCGGACAGGTCGGCACCTTCGAGGTCGGGCAGGTCGGCGGCCTGCCGCCGTGCCGCATTCCACGCCTCGACGCCTTGGTCGAGCACTGCCAGGTGGGCCGGGTTCGCCATGGGTGCGGGGTCCTGTGGGGATAGGGTCAGCATAGGAAGCGGAACGCGCCTTGCGCAAGACGCGGGTGGCGCAGGTGCATCAGGCCCGCACCCGCACCCTGCTCCCCCTCACCCCCTGCACCACCTCGATCGCCACGTCGATCTGCTGCTTCATCTCCTCGACGTGTGAGATCACGCCGACCATGCGGCCGCGCTGTTGCAGGTCGATCAGCGCCTTCATCGCCATGTCGAGCGATTCGGGGTCGAGGCTGCCGAAACCTTCGTCGATGAACAGGGTGTCGAGCTGGATGCCGCCGGCGTAGGCCTGGACGACGTCGGACAGACCCAGCGCGAGCGACAGCGAGGCCATGAAGCCTTCGCCA
Source organism: Pseudomonadota bacterium (assembly GCA_018240785.1). Taxonomy (GTDB): domain Bacteria; phylum Pseudomonadota; class Gammaproteobacteria; order Burkholderiales; family Rhodocyclaceae; genus Thauera. Next base: position 244,167 of record JAFEFC010000031.1, read on the forward strand.
CCCGACAGCGTACTGGCCGGGCGGGCGCGGCCGGTGTAGTCGTCGAACACTTCGAGATCCAGCCCGGCGGCGCGGCGCGCGTCGGCGACGTCCTCGCGCCGCTGCAGCAGGTAGCGGCCGCGGCTCATCGCCTTCAGGCGCAGCGAGGCGGCGCGCAGCACGTCGTCGAGCAGCGCGGCGAGCACGTAGCGCTGGAAGGTGAGCTTGCGGCCGTTGTCGCCGTTGGCGATGTCGGCGAGGTGGCCGACGACGCGGTATTCGGCCTCGATGGCGCCGGATTCACGCGCGATGTCGTCGAGCGCGGCAAGCAGCTTCGCCAGCCGGGCCTGTTCGCCGTGGCTGTGCTGGATGCGCCCGACAACCGCCTCGACTGCGCTGCGGCAGGCGGCGGCGCGGGACTCGAGCGCGGCCAGATCGGGCGCGACGAGGCCGGCGATGGCGCGGGTGGCGCGCTCGGCGCGTTCGCGGGCGGCGGCGAGCTGTTCGTCGGCGCTGCGGATGCTGCGCGCGAGGCGCTCGACGTCCGGCGCGGGCAGCACGGCGGCGCGCCAGGCGGCCTCGGCGCGTTGCAGCGCGTCGGCTTCGAGCGGCGCGGCAGGACGTGCGTCGGAATCGGCGGCCGGATCGCCGAAGCCGGCGGTGAGCAGCGCCCGCGCGAACAGCTCGCCAGCCTCCGCCACGCGGCCTGCGGCGGCCTGCGCCGCCTCGGCCAGGGTTTCGCGCTGCGCGCCGAGCGCGGTGGCGCGGGCGGCGGCGGCCTGCTGCGCGGCCTGGGCGGACTGCAGCGCGGCCTCCAGTTGTGCGCGCTTCGCTGCAGCGGCGGTGATGGCCGCGTCGAGCGCGGCGCGCGCACGCAGGTTCTCCGGCACGGCGGCGCGGCGTTCCTCCGCCAGGCCCAGCGCGGCCTGCGCGGCGGACGCGGCGGCGGCAGACGCTTCACGTGCCTGCTCGAAGGCGGCACCGGCCGCGGCGATGTCGGCATCGAGCGCCTGCAGCGCGTCACGCAGCGGGCCGATGTCGGCCGCGGCGGCGCGCGCCGCCTGCAGCGCGGCACGCAACTCCGCCAGCGACGCAGGCGCGCCCTCCTCTGCGCCGACGCCCTCCACGCTGCCCTCTTCCACCTGCAGGGCCGCCTCGCGCGTGGACACTTCGGCCTGCGCCGCGGCGCGCGCCTGTGCGGCGGCATCGAGCTTGCGGCGCGCAGCTTCGGCGGCAGTCTCGGCCTCGCGCACCGACGTGCTCGCCGCCTGCAGCCCCTGCTCGGTGGGCAGTTCGCCGTCGAAGCGGGCGGGTGCGGGGTGCTCGGCGCTGCCGCACACCGGGCAGGCGCCGCCGTCGTGCAGGTGGCGGGCGAGGATGGCGGCCTGGGCCTGGCGCCAGCGCGCATCGAGCGCGTCGAATTGCGTGCGGCGCTGCTGCAGCGCCTGCTGCGCGCCGTCGAAGGCCTGCCGCTGCCGGGCTTCGGCCGCCTGTTGCGACGCCAGTTGACGGGTGCTGGCGGCAAGGCCGGCGGCGGCCTGCTCGCGGCGCTCGGCGCGCTGCACGCGCAGGGCCAGCGCGTCGGCCTGCGCGGCCTGCGGCTGCAGCGCGTCGATGCGGGCGGCGAGCGTGCTGCGGCGCGCCGCCAGTTCGTCGCGCCGCGCGGCGGCAGCCGTGAGCTTGCGCCCGGCTTCGGCACGCGCAGCTTCATGTGTACGCAGTGCGTCTTCGGCCTGGCTCAGGCGCGAAACGGCATCGGCCAGCGCTTCGAGCCGCATCAGCTCGCGCTGCGCGGCGTCGCGCGCGGGCGCGCGGGCAGTCTGCGCCTGCAGGCTGGCGTCGGCCTGCTGCAGCGCCTCGCCGGCGCGGGCGAGGTCGGCGACGACCTGCGCGTCGCGCTGGCGCGCCTCGGTGGCAGTGCGCCGGGCGGCGGCGAGCGCGGTCCCGGCGGGCTGCACCTGCTGCGCGCGTTGTGCCAGGTGCAGCCGTGCGCGTTGCGCCTCGACTTCGCCGGCGCGGGCGGTCAGCGCCTGCAGTGCCGCCTTGGCGGCCTCGGCTTCGGCGAACAGCGCGGCGCTGGCCTGGCCCTGCTGCAGCGCGGCGCGTGCAGCGGCGTCCTCTTCGCGGGCGCGCTGCTCCTCTTCCGCCAGCGTGGCGAGCGCCGCGGCCAGTTCGGCCTGCTGCGTGACCAGCGCTTCCGGCGTGGCGGCGCCGGCCTGCTGCAGCAGGGTTTCGCGCCGCAGCCGCGCCTGCTCGCCGCGCTCGCGCAGCGCATTGGCCTCGGTCTTCAGCGCGTCCTGCAGGCGCTTGTAGGTGGCGGTGCCGAACAGGGTTTCGAGGATCTTCTCGCGCTCGCCCGAGCCGGCGGCGAGCAGCTTGCGGAACTGGCCCTGCGGCAGCAGCACGACCTGGCGGAACTGGTCGGCCTTGAAGCCGAGCAGCGCCTCGACCTGGGCCGTCACTTCGGTGGTCTTCTGCGCGAGCGGCGTCCAGGTATCGCCATCGAAGCGGGACAGCTCGGCCTTCGCCAGCACCTTGGCGAGGCCGGAGCCGCGCAGCGCGGCACGTTCCTGCTCCGGCACGCGCTTCACCCGGTAGCGGCGCTCGCCGAGCGCGAACTCGAACTCGATCTCGGTCTGCAGCGCGTCGTCGGCGTGGTGGCTGCGCATCTCGCGCGCGCTGCGCTCGCCGCCCGAGGTGTCGCCGTACAGCGCGTAGGTGATGCCGTCGAGGATGGAGGTCTTGCCGGCGCCGGTGGGGCCGGAGATCAGGAACAGCGCGCCGGCGGGCAGGCGGGTGAAATCCACTTCCTCGCGCCCGGCGAAGGGGCCGAAGGCCTGCAGCGTGAGCTTGAGCGGCTTCATGCGTGGCGTTCCTCGTGTTCCAGGCGGCCGATGATGCGTTCCAGCGCGGCGGCGGCCTCCGCTTCGAGGGCGAGGCCGGTGGTTTCCTCGTGAAAGCTGGTGAAAAGGTCCTGCATGCGGATGCGGCGGTGGTCGGCGGCGGCGCGGCCCGGGCCGTCGCCCACCATGTCGGGGCGCTCGATGGCGAGCGCGTTGGGATAGGCGGTGCGCAGCTTGCCCATGGCGTCGAGCAGCGCGCCACGATCGGTGAGACGCGCCAGCAGGTAGTCGTCGCGTGCCGGGTCGGCGGCCGCGGTGGCGATCAGCGCATCGAGTTCGCCTTCGACGATGCGCAGCTCGCGCCGCGGCACGAGCGGAATGCGCTGCACCGTGCAGCGGCCCTGCGCATCCATGTCGACGAGGTTCACCGACTTCACATGATCGGCCTCCGCAAACGAATACTTCAGCAGCGAGCCGGAATACTGGATGCGCTCGTTGCCGGCCTGCTGCGGCCGGTGCAGGTGGCCGAGGGCGACATAGTCGAAGCCGTCGAACAGCCCGGCGCCGACCGCGCCGCTGCCGCCCACCGACAGCGGCCGCTCCGATTCGCTCTCGCTGCCGCCCAGCACGAAGGCGTGCGCCACCACCACCGAGCGCATGCCGGCCGGCTGCCTGGCGCGTGCCGCCTGCAGTTGCGCGGCGAGCGCCGCGTGATGGTCGGCGATCGCCTCGTCGCCAAAGGCGCCGCGCACCACCGCAGGCTCGCCGTAGGGCAGCGCGTGCACCGCGACTTGGCCGTGCGCGTCGCGCAGGAGCAGCGGTGGCGCCTCGGCATCGACCGGCCCGCGCACGGTGAGCCCGGCGCGCGTCAGCAGCTCCGAGCCGAAACCGAGGCGGTCCGGGCCGTCGTGGTTGCCGGCGATCATCACCACCGGAATCTTCAGCTCCAGCACCAGCTCGGTCAGCACCAGGTCGAGCAGGCGCACCGCCTCGGCCGGCGGCACCGAGCGGTCGTAGATGTCGCCGGCGATCAGGATGGCGTCGGGCCGCGTGTCGGCGGCCAGCCGGATGAAGCCCTGCAGCACGTGGGCCTGGTCTTCGAGCAGGGAAACGCCGTGGTAGACACGGCCGAGGTGCCAGTCGGCGGTGTGGAGGAAGCGCATCGGGGAAGGAGTCTCGGAGCGGAGAGGGGCAACGGCGGGGGCGCGCTGCAGGACGAATCCTACAGCGACATCCGCGCCGTCGGACATGACGCCGCCAATCCCTCGTCTATATTGAAGTGGCGTAACGCGACAAGAGCACATGCCGCGCAACGACATCCACAACCAGGAAGGAGCTCGACATGAAACACACTGCCGCCACCCTCGCCCTGTCCGGCCTGCTCGCCTTCACCGCCGTCGGCTGCGCCGTCACCCGTGACCAATCGACCGTGGGCGAATACGTGGACGACGCCACCATCACCACGCGGGTGAAAGCCAAGTTCGCCGAGGACCCGACCGTCAGCGCGATGGCGATCAGCGTCGAGACGCTGCGTGGCACGGTGCAGCTCTCGGGCTTCGCCAAGAGCGCGACGGAGAAGAGCCACGCCGAGAAGATCGCGCGCAGCACCTCGGGCGTGAAGGGCGTGAAGAACGACATCGTGGTTCGCCCGTAATCCGGCCTGCGTGCAGCGGCAAAGGGGGATGGTTCGCCATCCCCTTTTTTGCATGCACGCGCGGCGCCTGGAGGATCCGCCCCATGGCACTGGAACCTGCCCTTCCGCAGCGACCGCGGCCGGCGCGCGCGCTGCTCGCACTGGTCGCGGTGAGCCTGGCGTTTGGCCTGGCCTGGCTCGTCGCCACGCAGTGGCAATCGACCTCGAGCCGGTCGGCGCTCGAGCGCCTGCGCGCCGACGCCAGCCGGCTGCACCACCTCGACGCGCTGCTGCTGCAACTGCTCGATGCCGAAAGCAGCGTGCGCGGCTACCTGCTGAGCGGCAATCCGGTGTATCTCGGGCCGTATCAGGACGGCGGCCTGCGCGTGGCGGAAACGCTGGCCACGCTGCGCGCCGACGACTGGCGCGACGAGGCACAGCGCGCAAAGCTGGCCGAGCTGGCGCAGATGGTCGACAGGAAGCTGGCCGTGCTCGCGAGTGCCGTGCAAAAGGGCGTGAGTCCGGGCATGGACGCGCCGGAAGGCGGCCCCGGCAAGCAGACCATGGACGACATCCGCCGCGTCATCGGCGAACTGCGCAGCGACACGCTGGCCGAGATCGACCAGTCGCTGGTCGCCTCCTTCGCCCGCTTCGGCAACGCGCGCGAGCTCAACCTGGTGCTCGGCGCCGGCGCGCTGGCGCTGCTGCTGGCGCTGCTCGTCGCCGTGTACCGGCAGGGCCTGCTGCGCGAGCAACTGGCGGCGATACTGCGCTCGGAGAACGAGCGCCTGCAGGCCGAGGTGGAGCAGCGCACCACCGAACTGAGCAGCCTCGCCACCTACCTGACCAACGCGCGCGAGCAGGAACAGGCCCGTCTCGCGCGCGAGCTGCACGACGAACTGGGCGCGCTGATGACCGCCGCCAAGCTCGACGCCGGCTGGATCGCACGCAAGCTGCCGGCCGACGTGATGGCGACGCTGCGCGAACGCTTCGACCGCCTGCTCGACACGCTGAACCAGGGCATCGCGATCAAGCGCAAGGTGGTGAACGACCTGCGCCCACCACTGCTGGCCGACCTCGGCCTGGTCGAGGCGCTGCTCTCGCTGGCCGATTCCGCCGCGATCGGCGACCGCGAGGGCCGCATCGAGCTCGACCTGCCGGAGCAGGCGCCCGAGCTGCCGGCGGACACCGCGCTGGCGCTGTTCCGCATCGCCCAGGAAGCGCTCACCAACGTGCGCCGCCATGCGAAGGCGACGCACGCGACGCTGGCGATGCGGGTGGAGCCTGCTGCGATCGTGCTGCGCGTCGCCGACAACGGCATCGGCTTCGATCCGGCGCGGCTCGGCCGCGCACGGCACGGGCTGGCAGGCATCGCCCACCGCGTGCAGATGCTGTCGGGCCGGCTGCAGGTGAAGAGTGCGCCGGGAAAGGGCACGGTGATCCAGGCGCGCATCCCCTACGCACCGACGTGAATCGAGCCGCGGGCGCCTGTGGGAGCAGCGAGGCTCACTCCCCTGCGACCGCGGCCTCGATGTAGTCCAGCAGCTCGTCCATCTGGAAGGACTTGTCGAAGAAGCGCTCCACGCCGAGCTGTTCGCAGCGCGCGCGCACCGCCTTGTGGCCATGGTTGGACAGCACCACCGCGCGCGGCGCACCGAAACGCTGGGGCTCGGCCTGCAGCGTACGCAGCACGCCCAGCCCACTGCCTTCGCGCAGTTCGAGGTCGACGATGGCCAGATCGGCCCGGTGCCGTTCCAGTTCGGAGAGGGCGCTGCGCTCGCCGTCGGCGGCGGCCACGACCTCGACGCCGGGCAGCTCGCCCAGCATGTCGCGCAGCATCGCGCGCAGCTTGGGCGAGTCCTCGATCAGCACGACGCGGAAGGCGGTGGGCGCGGCATCGTTCATGCTCCTCATCCCCCGCATCAATCGACGATCAGGCCGTGGCGCAACGCGTACGCGGCCAGCTCGGCATTGCTCGCCACGCCCAGCTTTTCCAGCAGGCGGGTACGGTAGGTGCTGACCGTCTTCACGCTCAGGTGCAGCGAATCGCCGATGTCGGACACCGATTCCCCGCGCGCCAGGCGCAGGAAGACCTGCAGCTCGCGGTCGGACAGGCGCTCGTGCGGCGCGCCCACCGCGCCGCCGGCCAGTTCCTCGGCCAGCAGCTCGGCGGTGCGCGGCGACAGGTAGCGGCGCCCCTGGGCCACGGTGCGGATCGCCTGCACCAGTTGCTCGCGGTCGCAGTCCTTGCACAGGTAGCCGTCGGCGCCGTTGCGGATCATCGCCAGCGCGTAGCGGTCTTCGGGAAAGCCGCTCAGTACCACGATGCGCAAGGCCTCGAAGCGCTGGCGCGCGGCGCGCAGCACGTCCACGCCGCTCAACCCCGGCAGGGAGAGGTCGAGCAGCAGCACGTCCGTGTCGTTCTCGCGCAGCCGCTCCATCGCCTCCTCGCCGGTCGCGGCCTCGAAGGACACGCGGAAATCGAGCTCCTCGGCGAGCAGCTCGCGAAACCCGGCACGCACGATCTGGTGGTCATCGACGATGGCGATTCGCAACATGGGAACTCCGTACCGGCGCAGCCGGACGTCCGGCATGTCGAGCCTGCAGCCCGCCCGCCGCGCCGCCGGGGCGTGCGGGCAAGTCTGCCGCTGCGGCGGCCGCTCATCGGCCGCGGGCGATGTTGGCGAGGAAGCTTAGCACCGCCAGCACCAGGAACAGGAAGAACAGGATCTTGGCGATGCCCGCCGCACCGGCAGCGATGCCGCCGAAGCCGAAGATGGCGGCAACGATGGCGATGATGAAGAACACCACGGCGTAATGCAGCATGATCGTCTCCTTGGAAAAGGGCGCGCGAGCCTGGTGGGTGGAGCCCCCGTCACTGCAGGACATCCCGCCCGGCGCTCGATTCCACTGTAGGCGCGTCGCCGCCGCGCCCCCATCGGTCGCATCCGAAACCGGCGTCGGACAATTCCGACAAGGGGGCGGCGCGTTGCGGACTGGCGATCAGCGGCTGGAATGGCGGAACAGCATCAGACCGAGCATCGACAGGCTGGCGGTGGCGGTGATCACGCCCGCCATGGGCAGGCCGCTGCCGTCGTGCAGGGCACTGACGCCCGCGCTGGCCAGCATACCGAGTCCGAACTGCCCGGAGACGAACAGCGCGGCGGCGGCCCCGGTGTTGAGCGGGTAGCGCTCCATCAGCAGGCCGACGCAGTTGGCGCCGAGCAGGCCGGTCACGCTGACCATCAGGAACAGGCCGAGCACGACCGCGGGCACGTAGTCGTGCAGCGAGACTCCCAGCAGCAGGGTCAGTGCGCCTGCGAAGCCTGCGACGCAGCCGCCGCCGATCATGGTGACGGCACCGCAGCGGCGCAGCAGGCGGCTGTTGGCATAGTTGGCGGCGAAGATGCCGAGCGCGTTGGCGGCGAAGAGCACGCTGTAGGCGCGCGGCGAGAAGCGCTGCAGTTCGATGAAGTAGTAGGGGCTGGCGGAGATGTAGGCGAACATGCCGGCGAAGGACATGCCGCCCGCCAGCAGCAGGCCCACCGCGACCGGATCGCCGAGCAGCCGCAGGTAGGCGGAGAAGGCCTTCCCCAGCGACAACTGGCCGCGACGCTCGGCCGGCAACGTCTCGGGGAGCAGGAAGAACACCGTCGCCAGGCTGAGGATGCCCCACGCCAGCACGGCGGCGAACGTGGCCCGCCAGCCGCCGAGGTCGAGGATCACGCTGCCCAGCAGCGGCGACAGCAGCGGCGCGATCGCGGTGATCATGGCCAGCAGCGACAGCTTGCGCAGGGCTTCGGTCTGGGAGAAGACGTCCCGCACCACGGCGCGCGCCAGCACCGAAGCGGCGCCGCCGCCCAGGGCCTGGACGAAACGGGCGACGATCAGTTGCTCGACCGAGGTGGCCAGCAGGCAGGCCAGGCTGGCCACCATGAACAGGCCGATGCCGCCGAGCATCACCGGCCGCCGCCCGTAGCGGTCGGAGACGGGGCCGTAGCCCAGCATGCCGATCGAAAACCCGCCGAGGAACACGGTGATCGACAATTGCACGGCCTCCGGCGTGGTGCCGAGGCCCGCACGGATGGCCGGCAGCGCCGGCAGGTAGAGGTCGGTGGCCAGCGGCCCGAAGGCCACCAGCATGCCGAGCAGCAGCAGGAAGCGCCCGCCCCCGATCCGGTCGTGAGTGTTCGAGGCCTTGCCCTCGCCGCGTGCCATTGCGGGGCGCTCAGTGAGCGGCCTGCAGCACCGCGGCGTCGGGTGCTTCCGGCGTCTCGGGCGGCAGGTCCGGGTTCTCGGTGAGGCCGCGGTAGGTGCGATCGAGCAGCAGCACTGCGATGCCGGCGACCACCAGCACGGCGGCGAAGAACTGATAGAGGTCCTGCGGCGTCCAGTCGGACTTGAGCAGATAGCCGGTGAAGATCGGCGCGACGATGGCCACGCCGCGCCCGAAGCCGATCATCAGGCCCACGCCGGTGCCGCGCACCGAGGTGGGGTAGATGAACGGGCTGATCGCATAGAAGGCCGCCAGACCGCCGTTGGCGCAGGCACCGACGGCCAGCGCGAGGACCACCGCCAGGCCCGCATCGTTGAAGTTGCCGGCAAACAGCATGTAGGCCAGGGAGCCGCAGAACATGATCAGGGCGGTGACGATGCGCGGCCGGATGGCCATGCTCAGGCCGGCGAACAGCAGCGAGCCGAGCACGCCGCCGATGGCGATCAGCACCCCGGTACGGCCGCCGAGGGCGGCATTGCCGGTGGCATCGGCGATGAGCTTGGCGGTCCACGTGTTGGCGAAGTAGAAGGCCGCGGTCAGGCTGGCGTAGCCCAGCCACAGCAGCAACGTGCGCGGCAGCATGATGCCGTGGAACAGGGCCTTGCTGGCGACGTGCATGTCGGCGCTCTCGACCGGCTGGGGCAGCGCCGTGGCGCCGGGATAGCCCAGCTTTGCGGCGATCCTGTTGTACTGGTCGAGAGCTCCCTCGGGACGCTCCTCGATCAGGTATTCGATGGACTCCGGCAGGGCCGCCAGCACCCACAGCAGGCTCAGGAAGGTGAGCACCGCGCCGAACACGAAGGGCGCGCGCCAGCCGAATTCGGCGATCAGCGGGGTGGTGATGGCGCCGCCCAGGGCCACGCCGGCGGGCAGGCCCATGCCGTAGATGCCCATCACCGTGCCACGCCGCTTGTCCGAGCTGTATTCGGAGACGACGATGTTGAGACTGGAGACGATGGCGCCGATGAACAGGCCGGCGAAGGCGCGGAAGCCGACCAGTTGCCACAGGTTGGTCGCCACGGCGGACAGCACCATGCCGATGACGATCAGCGACAGGCACAGGACGATGTGGCGCCGCCGGCCGATGCGGTCGGCCAGGGGCGAGAGGAAGGTCGCGCCGATGGCCATGCCGAAGATGCCGGCGCTCAGCAGGTAGCCCACTTCCACCGGGCCGAGGCCCCAGGCGCGTGCAACGTGGGGGGCGACGAAGGCCATGACCAGCACTTCGTAGCCGTCGATCATGCACAGGACGATGCACAGCGCGATGATTCCGAACTGGAACCGGCGCATGGGCTGCGTCAGGATGGCTTCACGTAGATCCAATTTTCTGTCTCCGGATTGTTGAGGAGCGGACGGGCGGAACCCGTCGGGGGCCGGCGCGAACGCCGATCATGTTCTTGTTTTGGGGGGCCGGACGGGGTGCCCGGCGCCCGGGCACGGTCGAGCTTTACTGCGGGATGCGGCGGAAACCGCCATTGAGATACACCAGGGCTTCGCCGTCGCTGCGTTCGCGCACCGCGAGCACCTCGCACAGGAAGGCGTGGTGGGTGCTCTCGTCGAACATCCTGATGACGCGGCAATCGAAGCTCGACAAGGTGTTCTCGAGGATCGGGGCGCCGCTCACCAGCGTGGTCCACGTGCCGGTGCCGAAGCGGTCCTCGCCCTGCACGCCTTCGACCATGCCGGCGAAGACGCGGGCCACGTCTTCCTGCTCGCCGGCCAGCACATTCACCGCAAGCGCGGCGCTGGCCTGGATCAGCGCGTTGGCGAAGACGTTCTTGTTGACGAAGACCACCAGGCGCGGCGGATCGGTCGTCACCGAGCACACGGCGGTGGCGGTCAGGCCGGCGCGCTGGCTGCCGTCGGCGGCGGTGATGATGGACACGCCGGCAGCCAGGTGGCGCATGCCGTTGCGCTGTCCCACGGGAGTGACGAGGGGCAGGTCGGCGAGGCCCGGCGCAACCATGTCCTGGGCCGGCGTCTGGTGCACCACGTTACGGGTGAGGTCGGTCATCTTCTTTCTCTCTGCGGATCGTTGCAGGGGCCCGGCGTCACCGCCGGCCCCCTGCCCCCGGTGACTCAGGCGCGGACGCCGAACGGGTTGGCCTTGGGCAGCGGGTTGCCCAGCAGGTGGCCGCCCAGCAGGTCGCCGATGTTGTCCTGGTTCTGGGTGATGTGGTTGGCCCCCACCAGCAGGTCGCGCATCTGGCGCTGCATCGGGCAGTTCAGCCACACGCCGCGGGTGGAAGTCTTCTTGAAGATCATGTGCGCAGCATCGAAGACTTCGCCGCCGGTGAACTGGTTGGTGGCGAACTGGCGGATGCGCAGCTCCAGCGGCACCAGCTTGCCCCGCGAGGCGTAGCGCCAGGCTTCGTCGGTGTTCTGCAGCACGCGGGCGGTGGCGCCCAGGATCTTGGCGTAGGCTTCGCCGAGCTTGCCCTTGATGAACGGATCCTGCACCGCGGCGCCGACCGCCTGGTTGATGTTCTGGCGCGGCACCATGTGCTCGATGTAGAGGTCGACCATGCCGCGCGCCATGCCGATCAGCACCGACGACACGGCGGCGTAGAAGACGTAGAAGAACGGCATCTTGTAGAGGTTGTTCACGTCGCCGTGGGATTCCTCGTCGTAGGCGGCGATCACGTGGCTGCGGTAGTCCGGGACGAAGACTTCCTTGACCGACAGCTTCTTGCTGCCGGTGCCGGCCAGGCCGACCACGTGCCAGTCGTCGATGATGTCGAAGTCGGCGCGCTGCACCCAGAAGGAACGGAACACCTGCTCGCCGTTTTCCGCGACGCGCCCGCCGAGGAAGGCGCCGCCATCCGCATGATCGCAGCCGCTCGAGGTCAGCCATTCGCCATTCAGCACATAGCCGCCGTCGACCCTGGTGACGGTGCCGAAGGGCGCGTAGGAGGAGGACACTAGGCGGGTGCTGTCCTCGCTCCACAGCTCGTCGCCGCAGCGCTCCGGCAGCAGGCCGACTTCGAAGGGGTGGACGCCCAGCACCATCACGTTCCAGGCGCTCGAAGGGCAGCCGCGTGCCAGTTCCATCAGCACCTTGTTCAGCACGTTGGGGTGCATCTCGTAACCGCCCCAGCGCCGCGGCTGCAGGATGCGGAAGAAGCCGGCGTCCTTGAACTTCTGGATGGTCTCGGGGGAGACCATGCGGGCTTTCTCGCAGGCGTCCGCGCGCTCGCGCAGCCACGGGATCATGGCTTCGGCGCGGGCGACGATTTCGGTTTCGGTCGGGATCAGGGTGTCGATACTGCCCATGGTCGTGTCTTCCTTGAGGTGTGTCTTCGATTCGGTTGCGGGGGTGTTGCGGTCGGTCGTTGCGGTTCAGGCCTGTTCGGCGCTGATCACGCCGTAGCCGGCGATCCATTCGTTGATCGGGCGGTAGTAGTCCTTGCGCGCGGTGTAGGGGCCGGCGGCGGCAAGGGCGGCGAAGGCGGCCACCCAGGTGCGGATCTCGTGGGTGGAGCGGCCGGCGGCCTTCGAGATCTCATCGATGCTGAAGTCGTCGATCGCGTCGAACCGTCCCTCCACCAGCAGGCGAATGAAGTCCTCGTCCCACGCGGGGTTGAGGGGCGTTTGCGCGCTTGCCGGCGTGCCGTAGATCTTGCCGGCGGCGATGGTGCGGGCCTGGCGGGCGGCGCGCGCCTCGGGCGTCGGATTGCGGCCGGCGATCAGGAAGCTGGCGACCTCCTCGGGCGCGCTGGCCAGCAGCGGCACCGGAGGCTCGTGCGACAGGCCGCCAGTGCCCAGCACCAGCACGCGCCTGTCGAGCCGGGCGAGGAAGCGGCCCACCGCGGCGCCGAGCTTGCGGATGCGGCGGTAGGGGCCAAAGGGCGGCGCGACCGAATTGATGATGATGGGGATCACCGGGTAGCGCGTCAGGCTGCCGGTCAGCTCTTCCAGCGTCTGCGTGCAGCCGTGGTCCACCTGCAGGCGGTGGGACAGGGCGATGTCGAGATCGCTGTCGAGCAGGTGCCGGGTCAGGTCCATCGCCAGGTCGGCGGGGACCGACAGCGGGCCGCTCATGGTCCGATAGTCGCCCACGGATTCGGCCGCGGTGGCGATCACGAAAGGCGGCATCAGGTCATAGAACAGGCCGTTGTAGTGATCGGGCGCGAACACCACGATCAGCTCGGGATCGAAGGCCTCCACGTCGGCGCGAGCCTGCGCCAGGACCTCATCCACTTCGCGCACCACATCGGCGCCGGGGTCGTTGAGGCCGCGCAACGGGGTGTGAGACAGGCATTTCAGTTTGATGCTCATGGTTCTTCCTTGCGGACGAATTCGGACAAGCCGTTCCCCTTCGGGCGCGCAGGCGCGCCCGAAATCAGGGACATGCGGAATTGGGGAGTGCGCGTGAGAGGGGCGACTCAGCCCGAGGCGCTGCGATCCGTGTTCATTGCCGTCTCCTCGTTGTTCTGTATGTGTGAAGCGATTTTAGAGACCACGTGCAGAGCAAGGAAAATTTATCGTGCAGTCGTCCACTGAGTGCACAACATTGTTTTAAATGATATTTTTTACATTCCGTGTTGCTTGCCGGGAACGGAAGCCTCACCACACTTCCTCACCCGCCGCAGTTCCTCGCCAACGCAGCGGGGATGGCGGGCACCGATTCGCCGCCCTTTTCCCGGCGCTCCCATCGCTGCAGCTGCGGCAGCCGCGCGAGCCTGCCCGTGTACAATGCGGGCGGACTCCCTGAAAGGGCGCATCTGCAGCCGCGCCACTCGCTCGCGCCGCCGCCCTGCGCAGTGACACCCCCTCCCCCAGAGTGCAAACCATGATCCTCGACATCGATCTCGTCTCCGACTTCGTCTGCCCCTGGTGCTTCCTCGGCAAGACCCGCCTCGAGCAGGCGCTGGCCGAACTGAAGGCGTCGCGGCCGGACATCGAGGTGCGCATCAACTGGCTGCCCTTCTTCCTCAACCCCGACACGCCGCCCGAAGGCGAGCCCTACCGCGCCTTCCTCGAGGCCAAGTTCGGCGGACCGCTGAAGGTGGACGAGACGCTCGGCCGCATCGCCGAAGCCGCCGCGCCCGACGGCCTCGTCTTCGCCTTCGACCGCATCCAGACCCGCCCCAACACGCTGAAGGCGCATCGCCTGTGCTACCGCGCACAGTCGCTGGGCTGGGCGCAGGACAAGGTGCAGGCGCTGACCCAGGCGCTGTTCTCGGCCCATTTCCAGCAAGGCCAGGACCTCGGCGACAGCGCGGTGCTGGCCGACATCGCCGCCGCCTGCGGCGACAAGCGCGACGAAGTGCTCGCCTGGCTCGACGGCAACGCGGACACCGACAAGGTTCAGCGCATGGCCGACGGCATCCGCCGCCAGGGCATCAACGGCGTGCCCTTCTTCATCCTCAACCGCAAGCTGGCAGTGTCGGGTGCGCAGACCACCGCGGTGCTGGGCGCGGCGATCCTGCAGTCGCTGGAGACGGGCAAGCCGTCGTGAGGCTGCGACGCGATCGATGACCGGGAAAGAGCCGGACCCACCCACCTGCCTTCAAAAGTCGTCCAGCGCGCCCTCGGCAATAGGGCGGTCCAGCCCGCAGCCATCGAGAGGCTATCGGCGATCGTCGTAGCGCCGGTACCCGTCGCCACGATCGCGGTCGCCCCAGTCGTGCCTGTGCCCGTAACCGCGGTCCCGATATCGGTCGTAATGGTCATCGTACCGGTAGCCGTGGTCGTGATAGGGGTAGTCCAATGGCAGGACGACACACCCGCCAAGCAGGGCGACGATGCATATCACGATGGCGGAGCGCGTCATGGCTGTCCCCTTTCTCGTTGATCGGTGCTGATTCGACCGGGCGGACCCTGCTTCGTCATACCGGGATTGTAAGACCGTGTACCTGGCGCAAGACCGTGGCGTGCTGGACGATAGAACCGGATGGCGATCACGCCTGTCCACCGCATCCGTTCATTTCGTTCTTCCGCCCGCTCGCGCGGCGGTTTTCCTGCAGGATCAAGTCATGACCCCCGAACAAACCCGCGCCATCGCATCCCTCTGCCTGTTCGCCGCCTTCGCCGACAAACACCAGGACGACCGCGAGCGAGCACAGATCCGCCGCGTCGTCGAGTCGCTGTCGGCCGACAGCGGGCTCGACCTGATGAAGCTCTACCAGGACGTGCTGCTCGGCCGGGTGAAGCTGGAACAGGCCGCCGCCACGCTCGACTCGCCGGAACTGCGCCAGTTGGCGTTCGAGATGGCGGTGGGCGTGTGCGATGCCGATGGCGTGCAGAACGCGGCCGAGACTGCCTTCCTCGACCGCCTGCGCGGCGCGCTCGGGCTCGACGCGGCGCAGGCGGAGGGCTACACGCGGCAGGCGGACGAGATCGCGAGTCTGCCCCTGGAGGTGGCGTCGGCCGGCAGCGGACAGGCCTCCGCGCCCGCCTCACCCTCCTCGTCGGCCTCGACGTTGCCGCAGACGACCGCGGGCGCTGGCCCGCGCGTCGCCAACCTGAGCGACGCCGAGCTCGACCGGATGATCCTCAATGCCGCGATCCTGAACGGCGCACTCGAGCTGCTGCCGCAGTCGCTGGCGTCGATGGCGATCATCCCGCTGCAGACGCGGCTGGTGTATCGCGTGGGCAAGGCGCATGGCTACGAACTCGACCGCGGCCACATCACCGACTTTCTCGCCACCGTGGGCGTGGGGCTGACGTCGCAGTACGTCGAGCAGTTCGGCCGCAAGCTGATCGGCGGCCTGCTCGGCAAGATGCTGGGCAAGACCGGCCGCGCCATCGGCAGCGCCGCCACCGGCTCGGCCTTCTCCTTCGCCAGCACCTGGGCGCTGGGCCAGGTGGCCAGGCGCTACTACGCCGGCGGCCGCTCGCTGAGCGGCGAGGCGCTGAAGTCGTCATTCTCCGGCCTGGTCGGCGAGGCGCGCGGGCTGCAGCAGCGCTACATGCCCGAGATCGAGCAGCGCGCGCGCACGCTGGACGTGGGCAAGCTGATGCAGGAACTGCGCGCCGGTTGAGAGGGGGAGCGACATGGAACTGTCCGACCTGCGCGCGCTGGCCGACGCGCGCGCGCTGCTCGAGCGGCCCAGCCTCGCTGCGCGCCTGAGCGACTTCGTCGGCAGCCCGCTGGAAAAGGGCATGGCGCGGCTGCCGGCGGGCTGGCGCGAGCGCATCGCCTCGGTGACGCACGACGCGCTTGGCCGCGCGATGAACACGGCCGGGAAGACGCTGGACGAGGCGCCGCAGCCCGCTTCGCCGCGCCTGCACAAGGCGCTGGGCACGCTCAGCGGCGGCGTCGGCGGCGCCTTCGGGCTGGCGGGGCTGACGCTGGAGATTCCCGTCTCCACCGTGCTGATCATGCGCTCCATGCTCGACATCGCCCGCGCCGCGGGCGAGTCGCCCACCGGCGCGGCGACGCGGCTGGCCGCGCTGGAGGTGTTCGCGCTCGGCGGCCGCGCCGATAGCGACGACGCCGCCGAATCCGGCTATTACGCGATGCGCGCGGCGCTCGCGGGCGCGGTGAGCGAAGCCGCGCGCCACCTGGCGCAGAAGGGACTCACCCAGGAAGGCGCGCCGGCGCTGGTGCGGCTGGTGGCGATGGTGGCCGCGCGCTACAAGGTGCAGCTCACGCAGAAGGCGGCCGGCATGCTGGTGCCCGGCATCGGCGCCGCCGCCGGCGCGTCGATCAACCTGATGTTCATGAGCCACTTTCAGGACGTCAGCCGCGGCCACTTCACCATCCGCCGGCTGGAACGGCGCTATGGGGCCGAGGCGGTACGCGACGCGTATCTGGACGCCATGCCGCGCTGAACCCGCGCTACGCCGGAAACGCCTCGGCCGCCACCGGCGGGCTGAAGTGGAAGCCCTGCACGAAATCGCAGCCGTGGCTGGCCAGCGTGTCGAGCTGCGCCGCCGTCTCGACGCCTTCGCCGACCACGCACAGGCCCAGGCTGTGGCCGATCGAGATGATGGCGGCAGCGAGCGCAGCATCGCGCGGGTTGCGGTCGATGTCGCGCACGAACAGGCGGTCGATCTTGAGCTCGTCGATCGGGAAGCGCTTCAGGTAGCCGAGCGACGAGTAGCCGGTGCCGAAGTCGTCCAGCGCGACGCGCAGGCCCAGCAGGCGCAGCTCCTCGAGCAGCACGATGCCCTGGCGGGTGTCGTCCATCAGGATGCTTTCGGTCAGCTCCAGCGTCAGCAGGTGCGGCGGCATGCCGGTCTCGCGCAATACGCGGCGCACCATATCGACGAAGCCGTGGTCACGGAACTGACGCGCCGAAATGTTCACCATCATGCGGATCGGCAGGCGGCCGGCGGCGCGCCAGGCGGCGTGCTGCGCGCAGGCGGTGCGCAGCACCCATTCGCCGATCGGCACGATGAGGCCGGTTTCTTCGGCGATGGGGATGAACTCCGCTGGCGACACCAGGCCGAGGTCGGGATGGCGCCAGCGCAGCAGCGCCTCGGCGGCGACGATGTTGCGCCCGTCGACGCTGATGATGGGCTGGTAGTGCAGCAGCAACTCATCGGCCGGCAGCGCACGGTGCAGCGCCGCCTCCAGCGCCAGATGTTCGAGCGAGCGCGCGTTCATCGCCGGCTGGTAGAGCTGGAAGGCATTGCGCCCCTCGTCCTTGGCGCGGTACATGGCGACGTCGGCGTTCTTGATCAGCGTGCTGGAATCCGCGCCATCGTCGGGATACAGGCTGATGCCGATGCTGCAGGTCACCACCAGCTCGCGACCGTCGACGGCGATGGGGTCGCGCAGGGCGTCCGCCATGCGCCCGGCGGCGTGAACCGCGCCTTCGGGGCCGTCGAAATCGCTCATCACGACGACGAACTCGTCGCCGCCCATGCGCGCCACCGTGTCGTCCTCGCGCAGGCAACTGCGCAGCCGCCGTGCGACTTCCACCAGCAACTGGTCGCCCACTTCGTGGCCCAGGCTGTCGTTGATGCGCTTGAAGCGGTCGAGGTCGACGAACATCACCGCCACGCGGCCGTGCTGGCGGCTGGCGTGCGCCAGCTCCACCTGCAGGCGGTCGTCGAGCAGGCGGCGATTGGGCAGGCCAGTGAGCGGATCGTAGTAGGCCAGGTCGCGGATGCGCTGCTCGCTTTCCTTCACTTGCGAGATGTCGCTGAACAGCGCCGCGTAGTTGGTCAGGCGCCCATCGTGGTCGGTGATGGCATTGATGGTGAGGAACTCGGGGAAGATCTCGCCGTTCTTGCGCCGGTTCCACACTTCGCCCTGCCAACTGCCATCGGCGTGGATGCTCTCCCACATGCGCTCGTAGAACGCCGCATTCTGCCGGCCCGAACTCAGCATCGCCGGGTTGCGGCCAATCACCTCCTCGGCGGTGTAGCCGGTCAGGTGGGTGAAGGCAGGGTTGACCGAGATGATGCGCGCCTGGTCATCGGTGATCAGGATGCCTTCGAGCGAGTTCTCGATGACTTTTTCAGCGAGGTAGAGGTTGCGCTGCGAGGCGCTCAGCGCGCGGTCGCGCTCGGCCAGCGCGCTCTGCAGCTCGTGCACATACACGAGCTCCATGCCGGTGAGGATGTCGCTGAAGTTGATCAGGTCGACGAGCGCGCCATTCTCATCGACGACGCCGACGTGGCGCATGCGGCGCTCGGCCAGCAGGCTGCGCACGCGATACAGGCTGGTGCGCGCATCGACCGTCAGCAGCGGTCGGCTGGCCAGCCCGCCCACTGCGCAGTCGGTGGTGCCGGCCGCCACCAGCCGGGTGACGTCACGCTCGGTGAGGATGCCGTAGCCCTCGGCATAGGCCACCACCACCGCATCCACGCCGCCTTCGCGCATGCGTCGGGTCGCTTCGCTGAGAGGCGCCGATTCGGACAGCGGCTGGATGCTGCCCTTGATGACCGAATCGACCTTGCGCAGCTTGAGGTAATGCTCGATACCCTGGTTCATCACCACGTCGGTCTGCGACACGATGCCGCAACGCCGGCCGCGGTCATCGACGACGAGGTAGTGGCGCAGATGCTCCTCGCGGAAGCGCACCGCCAGCTCCTGCAGCGTGATGCTGCGCGGCACGCTGCGCACCGGGGCACTCATCGCGTGCGAGATCGGCCACTCGAAGGCGGCGGCATCGGTGAAGTCGACCCGCAGCGCGTCACGCTCGGTCCAGATGCCAAGGACTTCGCCGCCGGCAACGACGAGGATGGAGCTGACGCGCGCCGCGTTCATCCTGCGCGCCGCCTCGCGCAGCGACATGTCGGGCGGACATTCGAGGATGTCCGGACGGACGATCTCGCCCAGCGTCAGTTCGGCATTGCCGGTTTTGCTCGACAGCGCGCTTTCGAGCTGGACAGGCAATGAGTCAGGGTCACGCATGGGCGGGGGCAAGAGCAGGAGCTGGTATCGTAGGGATGAAAAAGCGAAGGGCCGCGAGCGAAAGCACCGGCGCGACCCTTTTAACGGCCTGGATTTTAAAAGATGCAGCGATTTTCAACAAATATCGACGCACATGAGGACCTTGTCATTGTCGCTGAAAGACTCCCGCGCGCCGGCGTTGCGGCGCTACCCGCTCGCCATCATCGGCGCCGGCGCGCTCGGCCTGAGCTTTGCCGCACGGCTGGCAGCCAGCATGCAGGTCGCGGTCGTCGCGCGCAGCGCCGCCCGTGCCGGACAATTGCGTGCCGGCGTGCTGGTCGGCGATGCGCGGTTCCAGGCCGATGCGCACGCCCCCGACGCCCTGCCCGAGGCGGATTGGGTGATCGTGCTGGTGAAGGCGGCGGACACCGCGGACGCCGGTCGCCTTGCCGCCGCCATGCGCCCGCTGGGCGTGCTGTCGCTGCAGAACGGGCTCACCGGCGAGGTGCTGCGTGACGCGGTACATGCCTCCTGGCCCGAAGAGGACATCCCGCCGCCCCAGGTGGAGCAGGGCATCACCACCGAAGGCGCCTTCCGCGACGGCGACCGCGTCACGCCCTCCGGCGCGGGCGACACGCTGCTGCCGCCGGGCTTCGAGGCGGTGGCCGAGCTTCTTTCGCGCGCGGGGTTCCGCGCCCGCGTCGAGCCTGACATCGCCGCCGCGCGCCTGGCCAAGCTGCTGGTGAATCTGGCGCTCAACCCGCTCGCGGCCTTGTTCCGGGTGCCCAATGGGGCGCTGTGCGAGCCGCCTTACCGGGTCCACCTCGACGCCCTGGTGCGCGAGGCCTGGCCGGTACTGCGCGCCGAGGGGCTGGCGCTCGACGAAGCCGCCGCCCACGCCCGCGTCATTGCGGTGGCCCGGGCCACCGGCGCCAACCGCGCGAGCATGCTGCAGGACGTGCTCGCCGGACGCCGCACCGAGATCGACGCCATCACCGGCGTCTTCCTCGACATGGCGGCCCGCCACGGCGCCGAGGTTCCCACGCACCATGCCGTATTCACGCTGGTGAAGCAGATCGAGGCCGGGTGAAGCAGGCACAATCGCGTCTATGCTGAACGTATCGGGCGCGTCGCCGCCGCGCGGTTGCACCTCTGCGGGAGACCCTGCATGAAACCCCACGCCTTCGTCGCCATGCCCTTCGGCACCAAGCCCGGCCCCGACGGGCAGCCGATCGACTTCAACCGGGTGTACGACGACTACATCGCGCCGGCGCTGGCGGACGCCGGCTTCGACGTCATCCGCGCCGACCGCGAACAGCGCGCGGGCGACATCCGCACCGACATGTTCCAGGAACTGCTGATGTCCGACCTGGTGGTCGCCGACCTGACGCTGGACAACCCCAACGTGTGGTACGAGCTCGGCGTTCGCCACGCGCTGCGCAAGCGCGGCGTGATCCTGGTGCAGGGGCCGCGGCCGACCCAGCCCTTCGACCTGTACACCGATCGCAAGCTGCACTACGCGCTGAAGGACGGCGCGCCCGACGACGCGACGCTGGAGGACGACCGCAAGGCGCTCGCCGCAATGGCGCGGGCGACGCTGGCCGAATGGGTGGACGAGCGCGTCAGCCCCGTCTACAGCCTGCTGCCCAACCTGCGCGAGCCCGACTGGAGGACCCTGCTGCTGACGCAGGCCAACGCCTTCAACGCGGCGTATCGCGAGTGGGCGAGCCGCACCGAGGTCGCGCGCCAGAAGCTGCGCCCCGGCGACATCCTGGTGCTGGCCGACGAGACGCCGACGCGCGCGCTGCGCATCGAGGCCAAGATCACTGCCGGCGAGGCGCTGCTCAAGCTGCGCCATTACGACTTCGCTCTCGAGCAGTTCGAGGATGCGCTCGAGCTCGACCCGTCGTGCAAGCGCGCGCGCGAGAAGAAAGCCGTCTGCCTCGGCCGCCTCGGCCGCTACGAGGAGGCACGCGAATGGGTGCGCCGGCTCACCGAGGACTACCCGGTCGACCCGGAAGTGTGGGCCCTGCTCGGCCGCGTCGAGAAGGACAACTGGATCGGCCGCTGGCGCCGCGAGGGCGCTTCCAGTGCCGAGCTGCGCGCGGCGGCGAGCGGCGAGGATGCCGCGCTGGCCGAGGCGATCGAGCCTTATCACAAGGCCTTCATCGCCGACCCCGCGCATCATTACTCGGGCATCAACGCGCTGACGCTCGCCCTGCTGCGCCGCCATCTCGGCGGCAAGACCCGCGGCACCGTCATCGACAACCTGATCGGCGGCGTGCTGTGGGCGGCGCTGACCGCGCAGGAACGCGACCGCAAGGACTACTGGGCGCGGGCGAGCTATGCCGAGCTATGCCTGCTGGTGAATCCGCTCGACGCGGTGCGCGAGGAATACGGCGCCACCGTCGCCGCCGCAAACCGCGACTGGTTCGCGCTCGATTCCAGCCGCCAGACACTCGCCCTGCTGCGCGACCTCGAGTTTCGCCCGGCGGAAACGGCCGCCGCGCTGGACATCGTCGATCGCGAGATCGCGCGCAGCACACCGCCCTTCGAGCCGCGCCAGGTGTTCCTGTTCAGCGGCCACATGATCGACGATCCGCAGCGGCCGGTGCCGCGCTTCCCTGCCGACAAGGAAGGCATCGCCGCGCACAGGATCGCCGCGGCGCTGGACGCGCTCGGCGCCGGCCCCGGCGACCTCGCCCTGACGCAGGGCGCCAGCGGCGGCGACACCCTGTTCCTGGAAGCCTGCCAGGCCCGCGGCCTGCGCCTGCACCTGATGCTGCCGCTGGACGAGCCGGAGTTCATCGACCGTTCGGTGATGCCCTCCGCCGATGGCCAGAAATGGCGCGACCGCTACTACGCGATCCGCACAGCGCTGAAGGATCCGCCTCGCATCATGCCCGCCGAGCTCGGGCCGCCGCCGAAGATCGGCCCCGACCGGCGCGCCAGCCCCTTCGAGCGCTGCAACCTGTGGCTGCTCTACACCGCGTTGGCGTGGGGCGTGGACAAGGTGCGCTTCATCTGCCTGTGGAACGGCGAAGGCGGCGACGGCCCCGGCGGCACCGCGCACATGCACCGCGAAGTGAAGCGGCGCACCGGGCGGGTGACCTGGCTGGATACGCGGACGCTGTGGTAGCGACCGGTGCGCGGCACGACGGCACGCGCCGTCAGGGCAGAAAGTCGCCATTCGACGCCGGCAGGCGTGCGGCGCCGAAATAGTCCGCACCGAGCTCGGATCGCGCTGCCGCATCGCAACGCAGGGTCGCAAGCCGCTTGCCGCCTTGCTCGACCGCGACGCCGGCGGTCTCGCCCTTGCCCTGCAGCCAGAACGAGAACACCACGTAACGGTACGGCGGGCGGGTGAACTCCACCCACGCACCGCCCCCCCCGGCCAGCGTCGCGGTGCTGGCCGAGAAGACCGGCGATTCCTCGCCCGGGCCGGGGTAGACCATCTCCGACGGCGACCCTGGCCTGCCGATGCGGTATTGCAGCGCGGCGGAGCCCTCGCCGCTGGCGGGCCGCTCACACAGCGCGATGTGCTTCTGCCCGCTGCGGCACGCGAACACGCTGCGCTCGCCTTCTGCGCACGCGGCTGAGCTTGCCTCGCTTGCCGCACCTGCCGCACCTGCCGCACTTGCCGCACTTGCCGCCGAATTTCCGCTCGCCGTTGGTGGGGCACTCGCCGGCGTGGTTGGCGCTTCGACGCTCGCCGCCGCGGGGCGTGCCGGTGCGGGAGTTGGCGCATCCGCCGAGCAGGCCGGCAACGCCAGCAGCACGGCGCAGCAGACGATGCCGAGACGCAGGCGCGGCCTCAAATCAGCTTTTCCCCGCGCAGGTAGGCCGTCTGGAAATTGCCCAGGCCGTGCGTGCCGCCATTGACCTGTCGTCGCGCGCGGGCGAAGTCGCGTTCGATCAGGGCGGCCTTGATGTTCAGCTCCTTGTCCTTCAGGAAGCAGGCGAGGATCAGCCCGGCAGTGGCCACCTCGTTGGCCTTGTCCGGCTGGTTCTCCAGGTCGACGCCGATCTTCTCGCCATAGGCCCGATAGTTGCTGCGCCCGGTCAACTGGATGAAGCCGCGCCCCTTGTAGCGGGCACCATCCGGCGCGCCCCGGTTGCCGAGGTCGCGGCGATTGTCGTAGAGGTCGAAGGGCTGGCCGCCGGGCGAAGTGTTGAAGCGCGACAGGAACTCGTCGAGCGGCCTGAAGCCCGCCGATTCCGCGGCGATGGTGGCGAGCGCCATCAGCACCATGGTCTTGTCGGTGAGGCCGAAGCGACGCAGGCCGTCGAGCACTGGCCCGAGATTGGCCTTGATGTTGTCGATGGGTGCATCCGGCAGCATGCGGGCCACGATCAGCGGCGTGACCTTGTCCGCCACCGACGGCAGGGCCGCATCCTGGGCAAGACCCAGCCGCGCCAGAGTGCGCGGCCCGGCCTGGCCATCGACCAGCAGATCGCCCTCGCTGCGCTGGAAGGCGCGCACTGCCGCATCGGTGCCGGCGCCGAAGACGCCGTCCATGCTGCCGGGCGAAAAACCCTTGTCTGCCAGGGCCTGTTGCAGCGCCTTGACGTCGTCGCCCTGCATCAGCTCGCCGTCCAGAATCAGTTCGAGTGTGCGCATGAATTTGGTCTCCGGGTGGGGGAATGGGCGGCGCGACGGCCGACGTGGCATGCCCACCGCCAGTGTGCCGGAAAGGAGAGCGACGGTGCCGGGTCGGCACCCATTCCGGTGACACCTCGCAGACACGGGCCGAGGCACACTCGCCGTCACATGCCCGGTGACGTCGCGCCCCGCTGACTGCGGTCTAGCACAGGCCGCACCTATTGCAAGGCGAGGCGTCGGGCCGCAGCCCTCGCTGTCGATGCGCCACGTGACACCGCGACCGGCTACCATCGAGTTTCCACCATGCTGGAGCAAGATCGGCCATGAAGCCATCCACCCGGGGCGCGCTTGCCCTGCTGCTGCTCGCCTCCCTGCCCGCCGCCGCCGACGAAGTCGGCTGTGTCACCACCACCTGGAAGCTCATCGGCGCCAATCACAAGGTCTGCGTCGATGCCTTCTCCGACCCGAAAGTGCCCGGCGTGACCTGCCACGTGAGCCAGGCTCGCACCGGCGGCGTGAAGGGCTCGTTCGGCCTGGCGCAGGACCCATCGCAGTTCTCGCTCGCCTGCCGCCAGACGGGGCCGATCACGCTGCCGGCGAAGCTGCCCAAGGACGAGGTGGTGTTCTCGGAGGACACCTCGCTGCTGTTCAAGGAGACGCGCATCGTGCGCATGTGGGACGAGGCCCACCGCACGCTGGTATATCTGGCGATCAGCCGCAAGATCATCGAAGGCGCGCCCGCCAACGCGATCTCGACGGTGCCGGTGATGCCCTGGGGCGGGACGAGGTCGGCCGACGGCTCCTGAACGCGCCCGGCGATGATCTTGGCCGGGTCGCGTCGATTGGTGCATACTGCAACTATCAACCGGCGGCGCGCCTGCGCTGGCCGCCATCCCTGCACAGCACGGACCGGCCTCGATACCCAGATGAAAAAGAACGAAACGCCCTACCTGACCTACAAGCTCGATCTGATCAAGACGATCGTCATGAAGGCGGGCAACACCGCGTACAAGAAAGCATTGAACCTGGGAGTGCGCGAGCTGCGCGTGCTGCGGCTGGTGCATGACTTTCCCGGCATCACCGCCACCGATCTCGGCAACCGGCTGGTGCTGGACAAGACGCTGCTGTCGAAGAACATCTCCTTCCTCGAGAGTCGCGGCCTGATCTCGCGTTGCACCAATGCGCAGGACAACCGCCAGCAATGCCTGACGCTCACCGAGGAAGGCATGCGTGCCTGGTACGAGGGCGAGCGCATCGGCCGCGGGCTGGAGGCGGAGCTGTTCGCCGACTTCAGCGAGGCGGAATGGACCCGGCTGCACGAGATGCTGGACCGCCTGCTGCTGTCCATCGACCACTGGAAGGCGCGCAGCAAGACGAAGTGAGACACGCTCGCCAGGGTCGGTTCAGCCGCGCAAGGCCGCGTGCATCGCGGCGCGGCGGCGCCGTTGCGCGCGCTGCATGACGCGGTTGGCGACCAGCACCGCGATCGACACCACCACCACGATCACCGTCGCCAGCGCATTGATCTCCGGCTTGAGGCCGTGGTGCAGGCGCGCGAACACCAGCACCGGCAGCGTCGTGCTGCCGGGGTCGGACAGCATCGCGGCAAGCACGAAGTCGTCCATCGACAAGGTGAAGGCCAGCAGCCAGCCCGCCACCAGCGCCGGCGCGATCACCGGCACGGTGATGACGAAGAAGACTTTCCACGGCGGGCAGCCGAGATCCAGCGCCGCCTCTTCCAGCGCGCGGTCCATCTCGCGCAGCCGCGACTGCACCAGCACGCTGACGTAGGCCGCGCACAGCGTGGTGTGTGCCGCCCAGATCGCCGCCACGCCGCGCCCGCCGAGCACCGGCTGCAGCATCGGGTGGGTGAACAGCAGCACCAGCGACAGGCCGACCACCACCTCGGGCATCACCATCGGCGCGGTCGCCATCGCGGCGAATACGCCGCTGCCCGCGCCCGGCCGGAAGCGCGCCAGCACCACCGCCGCGGCCGTGCCGACGACCACCGCAGCGGTCGCCGCCAACGCGCCCACCTGCAATGACAGACGCACCGCCGCGCCGAGCTCGTCGTCGTGCCGCAGGGCCGCGTACCAGCGCAGCGACAGGCCATCGAGCTGGGTGGTGATCTCGCCGGCGGTGAAGGAGAACACCACCAGGCACAGGATGGGTACGTAAAGAAAAGCGTACACGAGCAGCAGCCAGGCGCGGGCACCCCAGCGTCGCTCGAGCGTTGCGGCGCGCGTCATGGCCCGGCCTCGCCAGCGCCATCGCCGCGGCCGCCGTGGCGGTGGAAGACCATGATCGGCACGATCAGCAGCAGCACCATCACCACCGCCACCGCCGCCGCCATCGGCCAGTCCTGGTTGGGGCCGAAGTCGTCCCAGATGCGCCGGCCTATCATCAGCACGCCGCCACCGCCGAGCAGGTCCGGGATCACGAACTCGCCCACCGCCGGGATGAACACCATCATCGAGCCGGCGACGATGCCGCGCCAGGACAGCGGCAGCGTGATCGACACGAAGGCCGTCCACGGCCGCGCCCCGAGGTCGCGCGCCGCCTCCAGCAGGCGCATGTCCAGCTTCACCAGGTTGGCGTATAGCGGCAGCACCATGAAGGGCAGGTAGCTGTAGACCATGCCGATCAGCACCGCGCCGCTGTTGTAGAGCAGTTGCAGCGGCGCGTCGATCAAGCCGAGCGCGAGCAGCGCCTGGTTGATGAGACCGGATTCGCTGCTGTCGAGCAGCCCCATCCACGCATACACGCGCAGCAGGAAGGAAGTCCAGAACGGCAGCATGACCAGCATCAGCAGGGTGTTGCGCGTGCCCTCGGCGGAGCGGGCGATGTGCCAGGCGAAGGGGTAGCCGACCAGCAGGCAGCACAGCGTGGTCAGCGCCGCGAGCAGCAGCGAGTTGCCGAAGGCGCGCAGGTACTGCAGCTCGGCGCCCGGTCTCGCCAGGTCCGCCACTTCGTCGCCGAGGCGGCGGTAGCTGCCGAGATCGGGGTTGAAAGCGGGAGGGAAAACCGGCCGTCCTTCCGCCTGAGGCTGCGAGAAGGGCGACACGTAGGGCGGCACCGCCAGATCCGGCGTCGACAGGCTGACGTTGACGATCAGCACGAAGGGCAGCAGGAAGAACAGCAGCAGCCAGGCCCAGGGCAGGGAGGCGACCCAGAAGCGCCCACGCAACAGGAAGAAGGGGCGCCGCGGCGGAGCAGGAACCGGCGCTGCAGGCCCGGAGCTCATCGCGTCAGCACCACGCCGTCGGGCGCCAGCCACCACGCCCACACCCGCTCGCCGCGCGCCGGCGCGCTCGCCTCGCCCCAGTGCGCGCTGGGCACGCTGGCGATCATGCGGCGCCCGCCTCCGCCCAGGCGCAGGTGGTAGACGGAATGGCTGCCGAGATAGGCGATCTCGTCCACTTCGCCCTGCGCCGCGTTGATCGACACATTGCCGTTGACCGCTGCGGGCGGCTGGCGGCCCAACACGACGCGCTCCGGCCGCACCGACAGCCAGACTTCGGTACCCGGCGCCGGCATGGCTTCGGCGGCGATCGCCAGCGGCGCCGGGAAATCACTGCCGTTGAGCCGCCCATCCTCAAGGCGGCCGTGGAACAGGTTGGTCTCGCCGATGAACTCGGCGGTGAAGCGGCAACTGGGGTGCTCGTAGATCTCGTCGGGCGTGCCGACCTGCAGCAGCACGCCCTCGGACATGACGCCGATGCGACTGGCCATGGTCATCGCCTCTTCCTGGTCGTGGGTGACGAGGATGCAGGTGACACCGACGCGGCGGATCAGGCTGACCAGTTCGAGCTGGGTATGCTGGCGGATCTTCTTGTCGAGCGCGGCGAGCGGCTCGTCGAGCAGCAGCAGCTTGGGCTCCTTCGCCAGGCTGCGCGCAAGCGCCACGCGCTGCTGCTGGCCGCCGGAGAGCTCGTGCGGCTTGCGCGCGGCGTAGCGCTGCAGTTGCACCAGCTCCAGCATTTCGGCGACGCGCGCGTCGATCTGCTCGCGCGTCAACCGCGGCCGTTCCTGGCGCAGGCCGAAGGCGACGTTGCCGGCGACGCTCATGTGCGGGAACAGCGCGTAGGACTGGAACATCATGTTGGTCGGCCGGCGGAAGGCGGGCACCTCGGCGAGGTCTTCGCCGTCGAGCACGATGCGCCCTGCCGTGGGCCGCTCGAGGCCGGCGATCATGCGCAGCAGGGTGGATTTGCCGCAGCCCGAGCTGCCTAGCAGGGCGAAGATCTCGCGCCGGCGCACGCCGAGGGTGACGTTATCCACCGCGAGCGCGTCGTCGAAGCGCTTGCTGATGCCTTCGATGCGCAGGTAGTCGGGTTCGGCCGGGAAATGAGGGGCGGAATCGGCGCGCGCGCTCATGGCTGCTTCGCGCTTACCGCGCGCTCTTGAAGCGCCCCAGCGCCTGCGTCATGTCGCGCTGCACGTCCTTGGCGAGCACCGGCTTGGGGTGCAGGTTGCGCTTGAGGTCGTCAGGGACGTTGATCATCGGGTCGTCGGTGAGCGCCTTCGACATCAGCGGTAGCGCGGCGCGGTTGGCGCTGAGGTAGAAGGTTTCGTTGGAGATCTGCGCGATGGTCGCCGGGTCCAGCATGGCGTTGATCCAGGTGTGGGCGTTGCCGGCGTGCGGAGCATCGCGCGGGATGGCCATGACGTCCACCGACATCATGGCGCCAGCCTTCGGGATCAGGTAGCGGATGTGCGCGCCGGTGCCGGACTCGGCAGCGCGGCGGGCGGCGATCATGGCGTCGCCCGAGAACATCATGGCGGCGCACAGGCTGCCCTTGGCCATCTGGTCGATGGGGGCGGTGATGAAGGTGCGGATGTGGCTGCGCACCGGCTGGATGCGGTCGATGGCGGCGCGGATGTCGGCGGGGTCCATCCTGGTGGTGTCCTTGCCGGCGTAGATCATGGCGGCGGGGATGACGTCGCTGGCTTCGTCCATCAGGGCGATGCCGCAGGCTTCGAGGCGGGCGGCGGTGGCGGGGTCGAAGAGGAGGTCCCAGGCGTTGTCGGGGAGCTTGCCGCCGAGGGCTTTCTCGACCTTGTCGATGTTGATGGCGACACCGGTGGTGTACCACATGTAGGGGACGAGGTAGCGGTTGCCGGGGTCGGCAGTTTCGATGGCCTTGAGGATGAGGGGGTCGAGGTTCCTGAGGTTCGGCAGGCGGGTCTTGTCGAGGGGCTGGAAGATGCCGGCCTGGATCTGTTTGCCGGCGTATTCGACGCTGGGGTAGACGACGTCGTAGCCGCTCTGGCCGGTGAGCAGCTTGCCTTGCAGGGTGGCGTTGCTGTCGTAGAGGTCGTATTTGACGGCGATGCCGGTGGCTTTCTGGAACGCGGGGATGGTGTCGCGGGCGATGTAGTCGTTCCAGTTGTAGACGTTGAGCTGGGGGGCTTCGGCCCGAATCGCTGGACTCGACAGCGAAAGGATCGTCACCGTCAGCACCCGGATCATCGCTCGCACTTTCTTCATGGCGCATCTCCTTCGCGCGCGCTTACTGAAGCGCAGGCTCTAAGCGGTCTCAGCCCGAAGGCCCTTGCGCTCAACCCGCCGGAGCCGCCACCGGGCTTCGTTCCGTCGGGCTGCGGAACTCGCCCTCGCTACGCTCGGTGCTTGGACAGTCCTCGCCCGCTCCACGAAGCCCGGTGCCGTCTCCGGCTAGCCATTGTCGTGCCCATCGGACGGCGGCTTCGAGGTTGCTCAGGGCAGTTGGTGAAGGCGCCTCCCCCAGTTCCCATTGATTCCCGCGTATGCCCAGCAGCCATGCGGGTGGAGGTTCGCCGTCCTGCGTGTCGGCGTAGACCTGCAGGATAGCCTCGGGAGTCATCGCGTGGGTGGTGAAGCTGGCGTCGCGCTGCGGGGCGATGCGACGGACGCTGAACGGGACGTCCGCTGCCATCGACGCGTCGACGAACAGCACGCGCGTGCGGCCGACGAGGTCGAGCGCGTGTTCGACCTGGAGCTGGAAGTCGGTGAGGCATTCGACGCCGGGGAGCTGCAGCGCGTCTATGGCATCGGCGAAGAACGGGCCGAGGGCGTCGTCGCCGCGGCTGGGGTTGCCCCAGGAGAAGACCAGGGTGTCGGGTTTCATGGGGGCGTCCGGAAGTGGCCGAGCGGGCGCCGCGGGAGTGAGCGGCGTCCGCCGGGGGTGGTCAGTGCTTGTACTTGCGGTCGAGTTCGTGGCCTTCGGCATCCACCAGCGTCACTTCGAGCGGCATCTTGCCGAGCGCGTGGGTGGCGCAGGACAGGCAGGGGTCATAGGCGCGGATGGCGACTTCGATGTGGTTGAGCAGACCTTCGGTGATTTCCTTGCCATCGAGGTACTGCCTGGCGACCTCGCGCACCGCGGTGTTCATCGCCTGGTTGTTGTTGGTGGTGGAGACGATGAGGTTGGCCATCGTCACCAGGTCGTCGTCGCCCACCTGGTAGTGGTGGAACAGGGTGCCGCGTGGCGCCTCGATGACGCCGACGCCCTCACGGCGGCGCTCGCCGGTCACCACGAGGTCGCTGCCTTCGATGTCGTCGTCGTGCAGCAGCGCCTTGATGGTTTCGGCGGCGAACAGCATCTCGATCATGCGCGCCCAGTGGAAGCCGAGGGTGGCGTGCATCGGCTGGCCGCCGGCGTAGGCGACGAATTCGCGGCGCTCGTGTTCGGCGAAGGGGGTGGGGATGCTGTCGCAGTTCTGCACGCGGGCGAGCGGGCCGACCTTGTACCAGCCCTGCTCCGGGCCCATGGAGGTGAAGTACGGAAACTTCATGTAGCTCCAGGGCTTCACTTCCTCGGTGATCAGCGTGTCGTAGGTCTGGTAGTCGACGTGGTCGAACAGGATGTTGCCGGCGGCGTCCTTGGCGCGCAGCACGCCGTGGTAGAGGTCGAGGCTGCCGTCGGGCGCGACCATGCCCATGAAGTTGGACGGGAAGTTGCCGAAGCGGTCGTACAGCGCCGGGTTTTGCTCGTGCAGTTCGCGGATGATCTTCACCGCATCGCGGCTCCAGGCGATCATCTGGTAGGCGTCCTTCAGCAGCTCGGCGCGCTCGGCGGCGGTCAGCGACTTGTTGACGCCGCCCGGGATGGAGCCGGTGCCGTGCACGCGCTTGCCGGCGGTGTGGCGGATCACTTCCTGGCCGTACTTGCGCAGCAGGATGCCTTTCCTGGCGATGTCGGGGTACTTCGCGGCGACGCCGACGATGTTGCGCTGGGCCACTTCCGAATCGAAGCCGAACAGCAGGTCGGGCGAGGACAGGTGGAAGAAGTGCAGCGCGTGCGACTGCAGGATCTGGCCGTAGTGCATCAGGCGGCGCATCTTCTCGGCGGTGGGCGTCAGGCGGTCGGCGCCGACGATCACGTCCAGCGCCTTGCTCGCCGCCAGGTGGTGCGACACCGGGCAGATGCCGCACAGGCGCTGCACCATGACCGGCAGCTCCCAGTACGGCCGGCCCTGGACGAAGCGTTCGAAGCCGCGGAACTCGACGATGTGCAGGCGCACCTGGTGCACCTTGTTGTGCTCGTCGAGCAGGATCGTGACCTTGCCATGGCCTTCGACGCGGGACACGGGGTCGATGGCGACGCGGCGCAGGCTGTCGCTGGCGACGGTGGCGGTTTCGAGTTCGAAGCTCATTGCATTAATCCTTCGCAGTATTGCGCTCGTCTGGCAACCGGATTCCGTAGGAGATGTAATGGACGCCTC
>JAFEFC010000032.1 GCA_018240785.1 Pseudomonadota bacterium
TTCCTGACCAACACCAACCACGAGGAAGACCAGCCCTGCCATCTGCGGCTCAAGGCTGCCTCGGTGTCGATCAGCGTGAACCTGGCGAAGTACGACGCGCCCGAGCAGCGCTACTGTCCGGCCGGGGTGTACGAGATCGTGCAGGAAGACGCCGGCCCGCGGCTGCAGATCAACGCGCAGAACTGCGTGCACTGCAAGACCTGCGACATCAAGGACCCCACCCAGAACATCAACTGGGTGGTGCCGCAGGGCGGTGAGGGGCCGATCTAC
This sequence comes from Pseudomonadota bacterium, assembly GCA_018240785.1. GTDB lineage: Bacteria > Pseudomonadota > Gammaproteobacteria > Burkholderiales > Rhodocyclaceae > Thauera. The sequence goes on from JAFEFC010000032.1 coordinate 271, forward strand.
CAGGGCATGTAAGCGACTGCGGGACACGGCCTAGAACAGGCCGTGTCCCGCGCCCTGCAGGCACCTTGCAAGCTGCGCGCCCGCTTACTCCAGGTAGTGCCCGACGCCGATCAGCGAGCCGGCGACACGGCGCACATAGGCGCGCTTCTTCTCCACCGCGTTGGTGACCGGATTGCGCCACACGTACTCCACCGTGGCCTCGTCCGCCGTCTTCAGGCGCTCGACCATCTCCGCGATCAGCGGCTTGCCCGCAGCATCGTGCAGGCCCAGCGCGTCGCTCCCGGCGAGCGCGGGATTCATGCCCATGGCCTGGAAGCGGCCGGACTCCAGGTCGACCATGAACACGTACAGGTCGTCGCGCACGAAGCTGCCCGCACGATCGTTGAACGCGGCGGCTGCGCCCTGCGCCCCCTTCGCCCGGGCCAGGTCGACCGCCTTGTCGAGCATCGTGCGCGCCTGCTCGGCGGTCGAGCGCGCCGCCGAATAGCCGACGCCGACCACGTAATCGCCCACCTTGCGCACGTAGCTCGCCTTGGGCTCGACCTTGTTCGTCGCGCGGTTCAGCCACACGTAGCGCACCGTCGCTTCCGGCGCCTTGCGGGTGGCATCGATCATGTTGCGGAACAGGGGGTTGCCCGCAGCGTCGGTGGTGTCGATCACGTTCAGGCCGACGAGCGATTCGGGCGCCGCGCCGCTGGCGTGGTACACACCCTTGTCGTCGATCACGAACACGTACAGGTCCTTGCGGACGAACTTGCCTTTCTGGTTGTTGAAGGCGGCGAAGGCGCGCTCGGCGCCATTGGCCTCCATGTATTTCACCGCCTGATCGAACATCGCGCGCGCCTCCAGCGGCGTGGCCCGTTCGGCGGCCAGCGCGCCGGCGGCGAAGGAAGCCGCCATGGCGGCGGCCAGCGCGGTGTTCAGGATGCGTGTCTTCATCGTGGAAATTCCTTTGGTGGCAGATTCGGGCATGTCTGCGACACCGGCCCGCCGAGGCCGATCCCGCAGACACGCCCGCCCGACCGTCAGCAGCCGGACCGGATCAGGACTTGTGCAGCTTGAACACCCACACCGAGCCGCCCTGCTCCAGCATGTTCACCCGCTTGGCGACGTCGCCGCCCCACAGCGGCACCGCGCCGCCCCAGCCGGACACCACGGCGACGTACTGCTCGCCGCCCTCGTCCCAGGTGATCGGCGGCGCGATCACGCCGGAGCCGGTCTGGAACTGCCACAGCTCCTTGCCGGAGTTGGCGTCGATCGCCTTCAGGTAGCCTTCGGGCGTACCGTAGAACACCAGGTCGCCGGCGGTGGTCAGCACCCCGCCCCACAGCGGCGCGTTGTTCTTCACTTCCCACACGATCTTGCCCTTCACCGGATCGACCGCGCGCAGCGCGCCGATGTAGTCGTCGTTGAGCGGCTTGATGGTGAAGCCCGCGCCCAGGTAGGCGGCGCCGCGCTTGTACGAGATCGGCTCGTTCCAGATGTCCATGCCCCACTCGTTGGCCGGCACGTAGAACAGGCCGGACTTGGGGCTGTAGGCCATCGGCATCTGGTTCTTGCCGCCGAGGAAGGACGGGGCGTTGAACACCGTCTTGCCCTTCTTGTCCTCGCCCACGGTCTCGACGAAGGGGTTGCCCGGGCGCTTGTCGTCGTCGTAGATCGGCCGGCCGGTCTTGAGGTCGATGCCCTTGGCCCAGTCGATACGATTGACGAAGGGGAAGGCGTTCAGCAGCTTGCCGTTGGTGCGGTCATTGACGAAGAAGAAGCCGTTGCGGTCGGCCTTGCCGCCGGCCTTGACCGTCTTGCCCGTCTTCGCATCCTTGTAGTCGAAGGACACGAATTCGTTCACGCCGTCGAAGTCCCAGCCATCGTGCGGCGTGCTCTGGTAGTGCCACACGATCTTGCCGGTGTCGGGGTTGATGGCGATCGTGGACGACGAATACAGGTTGTCGCCCGGGCGCAGCCAACTGTTCCACGGCGCCGGGTTGCCGGTGCCGATGTAGATCAGGTTGGTCTCGGGATCATAGTTGGCGGTCTGCCACGGCGCCGCGCCGCCGGTCTTCCACAGGTCGCCCGGCCAGGTGGCGTTGGTCGTGCCGGTGATGCCGTTGTCGACCGGCTTGCCTTCGGCGTCGTACTTGTGGCCCATGTGGCCCTCGACCGTCGGCCGGCTCCAGATCAGCTTGCCGGTGCGCGCGTCACGCGCGTCGACGCGGCCCACCACGCCGAACTCGCTGCCCGAGTTGCCGGTGATCACCATGCCCTTGACGATCTGCGGTGCGGCGGTGAACGAATAGCCGGCCTTGTAGTCCTCGATCTTCTCGCGCCACACCACCTTGCCGGTGTCCTTGTTGAGCGCCACCAGTTGTGCATCCAGCGTGCCGAAGATCACCAGGTCGTCGTACAGCGCCGCGCCGCGGTTGATCACGTCGCAGCATGGCATGATGCCGTCGGGCAGGCGGTGCTCGTACTTCCACAGCTTCTGCCCGGTCTTGGCGTCCAGCGCGAAGATGCGGCTGTACGACGCGGTGACGTACATCTTGCCGTCGAACACCACCGGCTGCGACTGCTGGCCGCGCTGCTTCTCGCCACCGAAGGAAAACGACCATACCGGCACCAGGTCCTTCACCGTCTGCGTGTTGACCTGTGTCAACGGGCTGAAGCGCTGGCCTTTCGATCCCAGGCCGTTGCTGACCACCTGGGTGGTGATGGTGGCGTCATTGACGACGTCGTCGTCCGTCACGCCTCTGGCATTGGCCTGGGCGGCGCCCAGCATCATGACGGCGGTGGCGATCAGCGACAGGCCGCGCATGCGGCGCGGCTGCTTGGAGCTTCGATCCATGTCTTCCTCCTCGGGATGTCGAATAAGAGAGTGTTGTTTTCTGCGGTGTTGATGCGGCAGGCAGCGCCGGGCATCGCCCCGTGCCAGCCTGCGCAAGCGCCATGCCACCTCACCGAAAGCCGCAAGCGCCGCAGGATTGGCGGCTGTCTGCTGCTACAAGGGCTGCTACATCGGCTGCTCCACCTGCTCCAGATTCGCGAGCGGCATCCGGTCACGGCGGGATTTATTGAGCAATCGAGCAGGCGCGGCCGCGCCTCGGGGTCGATGCCGCCACGCCGCCACCGCTGCACGCGTTGCTGGCATGTCGATTGCTCGCGATCTGGACCCATCCACGCCTGCAACACCCGGAGCAGACGATGCCCGCACCCGGTTCGCGCGCCCTGAGCGCGCTGATGACGCCGCTGTTCGCAGTTCTCGCGTTCACCCTGCTCGCGTTCGCCGCGCCGGCGTCCGCTGCCCCGCCGACGGCCGGTGCCTCCATGTCGCGCGGGCCTGCCAGCGACGCGGACGCACTGGCCGATCCGCTGGGTTCGTCACGCTGGCAGGACATGCGGCGCGCGCTCTTCCCCGACGCAGCCGTGCGCTTCGACGCACGCGTGTCCGTCACCGCGCCGCCCAACGCGGAGGACCCGCTCAACGTGCCGGTGAGCGTCGATGCGAGCGCGCTGCCGGACGTGCGCGAAGTGGTCGTGTTCGCCGACTTCAACCCCATCGTCAAGGTGCTGAGCTTCGCGCCGGTCGATGCCATCGCCACACTCGGCTTCCGCCTCAAGCTGCAGCAGTCGTCGCCGATCCGCGCCGCGGCGCGCACCGGCGATGGCGTGTGGCATGTGGGCGGCACGTGGGTGCGCACGCATGGCGGCGGCTGCACGCTGCCCTCGGTGGGCTCGGCCTCGCCGCTGTGGCAGCAGCACCTCAACGAGGTGAGCGGCCGGGTGTGGCACGGCGTCGGCCCGGGCGAACGCCTGCGCCTGCGGGTGATCCATCCGATGGACACCGGCCTCGCCGCCGGCATCCCGTCCTTCCATATCGAGGATCTTCTCGTCAGCGCTGCCGACGGCCGGCCGCTGATGCGCATCCACCCGTTCGAGCCGGTGTCGGAGAACCCGGTATTCACCCTCGATCTGCACAAGGGCACGTCCGCCCGCGGCGCGCTGCGCGTGCGCGGACGCGACAACAACGGCAACCTCATCGACGCCGGAGTGGCGCAATGAGCCCCGCGATCCGCCCCATCCGCCTCATCCGCCTGTTGCCCGTGCTCGGCAGCCTGATCGCCGCGGCTGCGCCCGCCCAGGCACCTGCGCCCGATGCGGGCCGCGCGCAGGTTTCCACTCGGGAGCGGGGTGCAATGCCCGATTTCGACTACCACCTGCAGCCGCGCCGGGTCGCCGATGGCGTCTACATGATCGAGGGCAGGCGCGAGGATTTCTCCACCGAAAACGGCGGCAACATCGTCAACACCGGCTTCATCGTCGGCAACAGCGGCGTGATCGTCATCGACACCGGGCCGTCGCGCCGCTATGGCGAGCAGTTGCGCGCCGCGATCGCGCGCATCACGCCGCTGCCGGTGGTGCTGACGCTGAACACCCACCACCATCCGGACCACTTCCTCGGCAACCAGGCCTTTCCGCCCGCCACGCTCGCCGCCCTGACTGAGACGATCACCGGCATCGAGACCGAAGGCGGCGCGTTCAACGACAACATGTACCGTCTCAACGGCGACTGGATGCGCGACACCGAGGTCGTGGTGCCGCAGCAGCGCATCGCCCCGGGCCGGCGCATGGTCGGCGGGCGCGACATCGAGCTGCTCGCGCTGGGCGGGCATACAGCCGCCGACCTCGTGCTGATCGACCATGCCACCGGCACGCTGTTCGCATCGGACCTGGTGTTCAACCATCGCGCGCCCACCACCCCGCACGCCGACCTGGCGCGCTGGATTGCAGCGCTGGCCTCGCTGGCCGAACTGCCGGTGCGCCACTATGTGCCCGGCCATGGTCCGGCCAGCGACGATGCCTCCCCCCTGCTTGAGACGCGCGCCTACCTGGAATGGCTGGGCCACGCCATCCACGAGGCCGCGGCCGGCGGCATGGACATGGCGGAGGTGCTCGCGCGTCCGGTGCCGTCGCGCTTTACCGCGTTGGCCCTCGCGGACCGCGAGTACCGCCGCTCCGTGTCACACCTGTTTCCGGCCGCCGAGCGCGCCGCGCTCGTCCCCTCCACGCCGCGCTAGCGCGACGCCACGCGCGCCCCGATCCGCCTGCCGCCGCCGCGAATCCCGCCCGGCGCGTGACGCCTCGCACGCCCGCCCTGCGATCGTCGCCCGACTCCAGGCGCCATTCGGCATAATTCCCCAGTTCAAGCATGGTTTCTGCCCTGCATGAGGCACGCCATGCCTTGCCCCGCATGGCACCGGAAACGGACTGGATACCCAGATGGCACAGTCGCCTCCACCCTCGGCCACTTGCAAGGTTCGCCGCCGCCTCCTCGCGGCGCTGCCGGCCTTTGGGCTGCTGACCTTGCAGGGCTGCATGCCCCCGGCTCCGTTGGTGATCGCCGCGCACACCTGGCCCGGTTACGAGTTCATGTTTCTCGCCCGCGACCTCGGCTGGCTCGGCACCAGCGACGTTTCCCTGACGAGGACGAGTTCGGCGACGGAATCCATCCGCGAGCTTGAACAGGGACGCGTGGACGGCGCCGCCCTGACGCTGGACGAGGTCCTGCGCGTACGCGCCAGCGGCACCGCCCTCACCATCGTCCTGGTGTTCGACATCTCGGCCGGCGCCGACGTGGTGCTGGCCAGTCGCAACATCGAGGCCCTGCCCGCGCTGCGCGGCCGGCGCATTGGCGTGGAAAGCGGCACGGTAGGCGCGCTGATGTTGCGCAAGCTGATGGTCGCGGCAGAGCTGCAGGATGCAGACATCATTGCCGAGGCCTTGCCGGCCGACCAGCACCTTGGCGCCTGGCAGGCCGGCCGGCTCGACGCAATCGTGACCTACGAGCCCACCGCCACGCTGATCGAGCAGACGGGAGCCCGGCGCATCTTCGACAGCCGCATGTTTCCGCCCCTGGTCATCGACGTGCTCGCGGTCCGCCGCGAGATCCTCCATGCGCGTCGGGACGACCTGCGCGCCCTTGCGCGCGCGCATTTCCGTGCGCTGCGGCATTTCACCCGCCATCGCCTGGACGCGGCCCATCGCCTTGCGGCGCGCATGAAGTTATCCCCCGAGGGCGTGCTCGACACCTATCGCGGGCTCGAGTTGCCCGATGTCGCACAGAATCGCGACCTGCTCGGCGGCACGGCTCCGCGTCTTGCCCCGACGCTTGCAGAAGTGTCGCGACTGATGCTCGAGCTTGGCTCCCTGGCGCATGCCGACACGCTCGTCGGGATCGTGTCCGATGCGGCGCTTCCCCAGGGGGACTTCCAGTGAGCGCGATTCGCCATGCGATCGCGGCGCTGATGATGGCCCTCTCGGCCCTCTGGCTGCTGCCCGCAATGCATCCGGCGGCAGCGGCGAGCGGCGACACCGGCCTCACCATAGGGGTGGTGAAGAACCATTCCCCCGACGTCATGCTGCGCCAGATGCAGACGCTCGCCGACTACCTGAGCGCCGGGCTGGGCGACACGCGAGTGTCGCTGCGGGTGATGGACCTCGACGAAATCGACGCCGCCAGCGCAAGGCACCAGCTCGATTTCCTGTTGACCTCGCCATCGCAGTACGTGCAGTTGAAGCGCCGCAACGGGCTGTCGGGCGCACTCGCCACGCTCGTTGCCGGTGAGGGCGGCAAGCCGCTCTCCGCAATCGCCGGCGCGATCGTCGTGCGCGCCGACCGCAACGATATCCGCACGCTGGCAGACCTCGCGACACGGCGCATCGCCGCTGCTGCACCACAGTCGCTGGGCGGCTACCAGGCGCAGCTATGGGCGCTGCACGACGCCGGACTCCCCCTGCCCAACGCCGGTCAAATCGAGTTCGCCGGCCTGCCGCAGGACCGCGTGGTGGATCTGGTGCTGCGCGGCAAGGCCGATGCGGGCTTCGTCCTCGGCGGCATCGTCGAGGAAATGCTTCGAAACGGGAGGCTGGAGCCGGATGCGCTGAAATTCATCAACGCCCAGGCGCTGCCGGACTATCCGTACACGGTGTCGACCTACCTGTACCCGCAAGCGCCCTTCGTCGTGCTGCCGCACGTCAGCGAAAGCCTTTCGCGACGCGTCGCAGCCCTGCTCCTGTCGATGCCCGCCCAGCCGGACGGAAGCGGCAACCACTACGCGTTCACCATCCCGGCCGACTACGCCGGCGTCGAGGAGATCATGCGCGAACTGCGCCTGCCACCTTTCGACACCATGCCGCGCTTCGGCTTGCACGACGTATGGCACCAGTATCAGTGGGAAATGCTCGCAGCCTCCTCCGCCGCGCTCGTCATCGCCACACTGGTGCTGCTGCTGCTGCTGCGCAATCGCGAGATCCGCTACATGGCGCAGCATGACGCCCTCACCGGCCTGGCGAACCGCGCCCTGTTCACCGACCTCGTCGCCAGCACCATTGCCGCGGCACGCCGCGACCACGGCGTGCTGGCGCTGCTGCTCATCGACCTCGACCACTTCAAGTCGATCAACGACACCCTCGGCCACGCCGCCGGTGACGTGGTGCTGGCCCAGTTCGCGTCGCGCCTGCGCTCGGCCATCCGTGAATCGGACACGGCGGCGCGCATCGGCGGTGACGAGTTCATGGTCCTGCTGCGCAACGTCCACGATGCCGCGGACGCGCTGCGCGTCGCCGAGAAGATCCGTGCGGTCTCGAAGCAGCCGCTGGTGACGGAGCCGCAGACGGTGACGATCTCGGTCAGCATCGGCGTGGCGCTCTACCCGGAACACGGCAGCGGCCTGGAGGACTTGTCGCGGCGGGCGGACGAGGCGATGTACCAGATGAAGACAGCAGGCCGTGACGCAGTCGCGCTCTACCGGCCCGCTCCTCCCCAGAAGCCGGCCGACGCGGCATCGGCGCCATGAAGGCTTGTCGCCGTGCGCCGCCCCGGGTGGCGAGGATTCAGGCCGCCGCCTCGCTCACCGGCCTGGCAAGCGCCTGGCTCACCATTGCCTCGGTCAGCTCCGGCGCGCACAGCTCGATGAAACGATAGGCGAAGCCGCGCAGGTAGTGCCCGCGGCGCACCGCGATGCGGGTGACGTTCTCGGGGAACAGATGCCTGCTGTCCAGACAGCGCAGGCCGCCATCGCGCGCCGGGTTGAAGGCCATCGACGCCAGGATGCCGACCCCGAGGCCGAGCTCCACATAGGTCTTGATCACGTCCGCGTCCAGGGCCGACATCGCGACGTCCGGCACCAGCCCCGCGCGGGCGAAGGCCTGGTCGATGCGCGCGCGGCCGGTGAAGCCTTCGTGATAGGTGATGACGGGAAAGCGCGCGATCGCCTCCAGCGTCAGCGGCTGCACCGATTCGAGCGGATGACCTGCCGGCACGAGCACCGAGTGGTGCCAACTGTAGTAGGGAAAGGAGGCCAGCTCGGGCACCTCGGCGACTGCCTCGGTCGCGATGCCGATGTCCGCCTCGCCGTCGAGCAGCATCTGCGCCAGCTCCTCCGGACTTGCCTGGTGCAGCTTCAGATAAACCCGGGGGAAGGCGCGCTTGAACTCGGTCACCACCTTGGGCAGCGCGTAGCGCGCCTGGGTGTGGGTGGTGGCGATGGTCAGCGTGCCCTCGTCGCGATTGCTGTACTGCTCGGCCAGGCGCTTGATGTTGCCGGCGTCGAGCAGCATGCGCTCGACCATCACCACGAGTTCCTTGCCCGGCTCGGTGAGGCCCAGCAGGCGCTTGCCCTTGCGCACGAAGAGCTCGATGCCCAGTTCGTCCTCGAGATCCTTGATGTGCTTGGACACGCCGGACTGCGAGGTGAACAGCGCATTGGCCACTTCGGTGAGGTTGAAGCCACGCCGCACGGTCTCGCGGATGATGCGCAACTGCTGAAAGTTCATGCTGCCGCTCCCGCTCCTGCCCCCGTTGTCTCGCGCTCGAACACCTTCAGGCGCGACGGCACCAGCCGCACCACCTGTCCCTCGGCCAGGCCAAGGGCGGCGACCTGCTCACGGGTGAGCTCCACCTCGAAATGCTGGCCGGTGGTGCCATTGATGCCGTCGAGTTCCACCCGTGCGGTGACACCGAAAGCCAGGATGCGGCTCACCCTCGCCGCCACCCCCGCGGTCGACGCCGCATCGACGACGATGTCCAGCTCGTGCGGGCGGGCGAAGGCGACCACCTCGGCACCGTGATCGAACGTCCCCGCCTCGTGCGTCAGCGCATCCGGCGGCAGCACGTCCTCGCCCACGCGCACGGCCTCGCCATCGACGCGGCCGTGGAAGAGATTCACCGAGCCGAGGAAGCCATACACGAAAGGCGTCGCCGGCCGGCGATAGACCTCCTCCGGCGTGCCCACCTGCTCCACCCGGCCGCGGTTCATCAGCACCACGCGGTCGGCCACTTCCAATGCCTCTTCCTGATCGTGGGTGACGAAGATCGACGTGATGTGCAGCTCGTCGTGCAGCTTGCGCAGCCAGCGCCGCAGCTCCTTGCGCACCTTGGCGTCGAGTGCGCCGAACGGCTCGTCGAGCAGCAGCACGCGCGGCTCCACCGCCAGCGCACGGGCCAGCGCGATGCGCTGGCGCTGGCCGCCGGACAACTGCGCGGGAAAGCGGTCCGCCAGCCAGTCGAGCTGCACCAGGTTCAGCAGCTCATGCACCTTGGCGCGGATCTGCTTCTCCGACGGGCGCTGCGCGCGCGGCTTCATCCTCATGCCGAAGGCGACGTTGCCGAACACCGTCATGTGACGGAACAGCGCGTAGTGCTGGAACACGAAGCCGACCTGGCGCTCACGCACATGGGTGCCGGAAGCATCCTCGCCGTCGAGCAGCACGCGGCCGCTGTCGGCCGCCTCCAGCCCGGCGATGATGCGCAGCAGCGTCGTCTTGCCGCAGCCCGACGGGCCCAGCAGGGCGACGAGCTCGCCGGTGGGGAAGTCGAGCGTGACCTTGTCCAGCGCGACGAAGTCGCCAAAGCGCTTCTCGATGTTGCTGACCCTGATGCTCATGATGTGCCGTCCTGTCTTTCATTGTGCGCCGCAGCGGCGCGATGTTCCACCCAGGTCTTGAGGCCGAGCGTGACCAAAGCCAGCATCGCCAGCAGGGAGGCCACCGCGAAGGCGGCGGCGAACTGGTACTCGTTGTAGAGAATCTCGACGTGCAGCGGCAGCGTGTTGGTTTCGCCCCGGATGTGGCCCGACACCACGCTCACCGCGCCGAACTCGCCCATCGCCCGCGCGTTGGTGAGGATCACGCCGTACATCAGGCCCCACTTGATGTTGGGCAGGGTCACATGCCAGAAGGTTTGCCAGCCGTTGGCGCCGAGCACCACCGCCGCCTCTTCCTCCTCCTTGCCCTGCGCCTCCATCAGCGGGATCAGCTCGCGCGCGACGAAGGGGAAGGTGACGAACACGGTGGCCAGCACGATCCCGGGCACGGCGAAGATGATCCTGATGTCGTGCTCGGACAGCCACGGCCCCAGCCAGCCCTGCGCGCCGAACACCAGCACGTAGATCAGGCCGGCGATCACCGGCGACACCGAGAACGGCAGGTCGATCAGCGTGATCAGGAAGTGCTTGCCGCGAAACTCGAACTTGGCGATCGCCCACGCCGCGGCGACGCCGAACACCAGGTTCAGCGGCACCGCGATCACCGCCGCGATCAGCGTCAGCTTCACCGCCGACAGCGCATCCGGGTCCAGCAGCGCGGTGAGGTAGGTTTCCCAGCCCTTCCTCAGCGCTTCGACCAGCACCGCCACCAGCGGCATCAGCAGGAACACCGCGAAGAACGTCAGCGATACGCCGATGATGATCCACTTGACGAGCGGCGCCTCGCGCGTCGCCGCCTTCGATTCGAAGCGGGCCGCACCGTCGCCTGCGCCGCTCCACTGCATTGCAATTGCGCCGGACATCAGCGGTTCCTCCCGGTTCGTTTCGCGGTCCATGCCTGCAGGCCGTTGATCACCAGCAGCAGCGTGAAGGAGAACATCAGCATCACCACCGCGATCGCGGTCGCCCCGGTGTAGTCGTACTGCTCAAGCTTGGTGATGATCATCAGCGGCGTGATCTCCGACACCATCGGGATGTTGCCGGCAATGAAGATCACCGAACCGTACTCGCCCACCGCGCGCGCGAAGGCCAGCGCGAAACCGGTGAGCAGCGCCGGCAGCAGCACCGGCAGGATCACGTGGCGGAAGATCTGCCAGCGCTGCGCGCCCAGGCTGGCCGCCGCCTCTTCGAGTTCGGTGTCGAGGTCTTCCAGGATCGGCTGCACCGTGCGCACCACGAACGGCAGGCCGATGAACACCAGCGCCACCAGCACGCCCAGCGGCTTGAACGCCACCTGGATGCCCAGCGGCTCGAGCAACTGGCCGATCCAGCCGTTCTTCGCATACAGCGCGGTGAGCGCGATGCCCGCCACCGCGGTGGGCAGCGCGAACGGCAGGTCAACCAGCGCATCGATCAGCTTCTTGCCGGGAAAGGTGTAGCGCACCAGGGCCCAGGCCAGCATCAGCCCGAACACCGCATTGATGGCGGCCGCGAGCAGCGACATGCCGAAGGACAGCTTGTAGGACGCCACCACCCGCGGCGCGGTGACCACCGCCCAGAACTGGTCGAAGGTGAGCGTGAAGGTCTTCAGGAACACCGCCGCCAGCGGCACCAGCACGATCAGCGACAGGTAGGCCAGCGTGTAGCCGAGAGTGAGCCGGAAGCCCGGCAGCACGCGGAAGGAGCGGGCCGGCGCGTTCATGGCGCCCTCCCGAACGGCTCGCGGCGCGAAGCATCTTGAATGGAGAACATGGGGAGCTTCTTTCGTCTGCGTAATGAAGCAGAGTCTAAGAGCCCCGGCTTGCGATCAATAAATAATAAAAAACGCGTTCCTTATTCAGTTTTCTGCTAACGGACCCCGGCGCGGTCCCGCGGCCTCGCGAGCTGCCGCCGCATTCGCCGGTGGCTAGAGCTCGTCGTCATCGCCGCTGGCGACGACCTGGTCCTCGATCCGGATTCCCTGCGCATAACCACAAGCGCGCACATGACGGTAGGCGTCGTCGATGCGCTCGAACCACAGCATCTCCTCGTCGGCGCCCACCAGCAGGTGGCCCACCGCCATGCCGGCATCGTCCTCGTCGGCCACGAAGACCCAGACGTTCCACTGCGTCGACGCTTCCTCGGCGCCCGCCTCCCACTGCCGCAGGATGATCACGCGCAACACCTCGTCGGCCCGCGCCGCGCGCTGGAAATCGTTCGGATTCATCGCTGTGCCTGCCTCGTCCTCGCCTTGGAGCCTTGATCATCGCACAGGCGCAGGCAGCGGCAGGATTGCCATGCAACCCCCGCATCCGACGCCAGGCGATGGCCAAACAGGCACATGGCCGATTAGCATTTCGGTCTTCGCCTCGTACCTGCCCGCTCGACTGCCTCGGACGGGCCTCGTTTTTCACCGCTGGGCCGCCGCATCGCAGCCGCGCCCCGCCTCCAGGACATCACCATGACTTCCGTCGAAACCCTCACCGTCCATGGCCTCGGCCGCGTTGCCGAGCCCTATCGCGACATCGTCCCGCCCATCCACCTGGCGAGCACGTTCGAGCGCGCCGCCGACGGCAGCTACCCCGGCGGGCGGGTGTATGCGCGCGACGCCAGCCCGGCCTACCTGGAGGCGGAAGAGGTGCTGCGCCAACTGGAAGGCGGCGCGCAGGCGCTACTGTTGGCGTCCGGCCATGCGGCGGCGTCGGCGGTGCTGCAGGCGCTCGATGCCGGCGACCGCGTCGTCGCGCCGCATTCGATGTACTGGGGCCTGCGCAAGTGGCTGCTGGACCTGGCCGAGCACGGCCACATCCAGCTCGCCTTCTACGACAACACCGACCTCGACGACATGCGCCGCCAGCTCGCCGCCGCCCCCACCCGGCTGCTGTGGCTGGAGACGCCCGCCAACCCGACCTGGGAGATCTCCGACATCGAGGCGGCAAGCGCCATGGCGCGCGAGCATGGGGCGATGACGCTGGTCGACTCCACCGTGCCGACGCCGGTGTTGTGCCAGCCGCTGAAGCTGGGTGCCGACGTCGTGCTGCACTCGGCAACCAAGTACCTCAACGGCCATTCCGACGTGGTCGCAGGCGTGCTCGTCACCCGCGAGGATTCGCCGCTGTGGCAGCGCATCCGCATGATGCGCGCCCTCGGCGGCGCCGTGCTGGGGCCGTTCGAGGCCTGGCTGCTGCTGCGCGGCATGCGCACCCTGCACCTGCGGGTGCGCGCCGCCAGCGCCAGCGCGTTGCGCATCGCCACCGAGCTCGCGGCGCACCCTGCGGTCGCGCACGTGCTGTACCCGGGCCTGGCGTCGCACCCCGGCCATGCCATCGCCGCCCGCCAGATGAGTGGTGGCTTCGGCGGCATGCTGTCGATCCGGGTGAAGGGCGGCGAGGCCGCGGCGCGTGAAGTGGCCGCCCGGGTGCAGGTGTTCAAGCGCGCGACCTCGCTCGGCTCGGTGGAGAGCCTGATCGAGCACCGTGCCAGCGTCGAAGGCCCCGGCACGCGCTGCCCGGACGACCTGTTGCGCATTTCGGTGGGCATCGAGCCGGTGGACGACCTGCTGGCGGATCTGCGCCAGGCGCTCGCGGCCTGAGCACGACCCGCCATTTGATTTACCGGACACGCATGACCAGCAACATGCCGAAGAACAGGAAGACCGTCCTGCTGACCTTGATCGTGACGGTCGTGCTGCTGAACGTGTTCAATCTCGCGCTGATGGCATACACGCTGATTACCGCGCGCGAGCGCCAGGAACAGGAAGTCCGCACCACCGTCGAGAACCTCGCGCTTCTGCTGGACCAGAGCGTCACTGCGATGACCCGCGAGGTCGATCTGTCGCTGCGCGAGATCCAGCACAATCTGGAAATCGACCTGCGCCAACGGGGCACGATCAGCAAGGAGGACGCGGAGACGCTGGTCGCCCTGCGCGAGGCATGGCTCTCCGGCGTCGCCGAGATCCGCGTCGCCGACGCCACGGGAGCCGTCCTGCTGGGGCACGGCGTCACTGCCGACACCGACGTCAGCTACGCGGATCGGCCGTTCTTCAATGAACACCGGATGCACCCGGACGACCGCATGCTGGCGAGCAAACTGCTCAAGGGCCGCATCGCGGGCACGTGGATCAATGTCTTCTCGCGCCGCTACAACTATCCGGACGGAAGCTTCGCCGGTATCGTCACCGCAGCGATCCCTGCCCGCAATTTCCGCAAGCTGCTGTCGGGTCTGAAGCTGGGGCCGCGCGGCATCGCCCTCATGCGCGACAGCGACTTGACGCTGATCGCGCGCTTTCCGCCTTCGAAATCGCCGGCCGGCAAGGTGGGCAGCGTGGGCGGTTCGACGGAGCTGACCGACATCATCGCGTCGGGTGTCGCCGAGGCGACCTTCTACAGCGACCGCACCGCCGACGGCATCAACCGCATCGACGCCTACCGCAAGCTCTCGCTGATGCCGGCCTTCGTGGTGGTGGGACTGGGCGAGGAAGACTACCTGGCCCAATGGTGGGACGACGTCCGCAAGGGCGCCATCTTGTCCGCGCTGTTGCTCATTGTCACCATCTGCGCAGCGTGGCTGCTGTGGCGCCTGCTCGATGCGAACGAGCGCGCGAACCGACGCAATCAGATCCTGTTGCAGAACGCGAGCGACGGCATCCACATCACCGACCTGCAGGGCAACGTCATCGAGGCCAGCGACGCCTTCTGCCGAATGCTGGGGCAACCGCGCAACGAGGTCATCGGCTTGAACATCCGCGACTGGGATGCCTTGCTGTCCGAGCAGGAAATCAACCGCGAAGTCCAGCGCACCTACGATGGCAAGGCGGTACGCACCGTCGAATCGCAGTTCCGCCACAGCAGCGGCAGGATCTATCCGGTCGAGATCGCGTCGTTTCCGCTGGAACTCGACGGCAAGCCCATCCTGTTCAACTCCGCCCGCGACATCACCGAACGCAAGGCCTCGGAGGAGAAGGCCGAGCGGCTCGCCTTCTTCGACCCGCTGACGCAGTTGCCGAATCGCCGCCTTCTCCTCGATCGGCTGCAACACGCAATCCGGTCCTGCGCCCGCCGCGCGAGCCGCGGCGCGTTGCTGTTCGTCGACCTGGACAACTTCAAGTCGGTCAACGACACCGCCGGCCACCATGCGGGCGACAGCCTCCTGCAGCAGGTCGCCGACATCCTGAGTGCCTGCGTGCGCAGGGAAGACACCGTAGCCAGGCTGGGAGGCGACGAATTCGTGGTGATGCTCGAATCCCTGAGCGAACACGACATCGAGGCCGCCCAACGCGCCGAAGCCGTCGGCCGCCACATCCTGCAGGCGCTGCACAAGACCTTCCAGTTGGGGAGCGCCGAACATCGTTGCTCGGCGAGCATGGGCATCGCCCTGTTCGGCAAGAACCCGGATGAGAGCGTGGACGAGCCGCTGAAGCGGGCGGACCTGGCGATGTACCAGGCCAAGGTGGCCGGCCGCAACGACCTCCGCTTCTTCGATCCGCAGATGCAGGCCGACATCCAGGAACGCGCCGAACTCGAGGCTTCGCTCTGGGATGCGCTGGATGCCGGCTGGTTCTTCCTGCAGTACCAGCCGCAGGTGTCGGCGACCGGCCGCGTCCTGGGCGTCGAGGCGCTGGTGCGCTGCCGCCATCCCCACCGCGGGGTGATAGCGCCCGGCGAGTTCATCCCGCTGGCCGAAGACAACGGACTCATCCTGCCGCTTGGGCGCTGGGTGCTGGAGACCGCATGCGCCAGGCTGGCAAGCTGGGCCAGCTCGCCACACACCGCGGACCTCACCGTCTCGGTGAACGTGAGCGCCCGGCAGATCCGCCAGGATGGATTCGTCGATGAGGTGCGGACGGTCCTCGCCAGGACGGGGGCGAACCCCGCCCGACTCAAGCTGGAGCTCACCGAAAGCTCGCTGGTGACGGAGATCGAGAGCGTCATCGTCAGGATGGAGGCCCTCAAGGCGGGCGGGGTCGGTTTCGCGCTGGACGACTTCGGAACAGGCTATTCCTCGCTCGCCTACCTCAAGCGCCTGCCCCTCGATCAGCTCAAGATCGATCAGAGCTTCGTCCGCGACATTCTCGTCGACCCGAACGACGCTGCAATCGCCAGAATGATCATCGTCCTGGCAGAAAGCCTGGGCCTCACGGTGATCGCCGAAGGGGTGGAAACAGCGGCTCAGCGCGACTTCCTGGTCAGCCAGGGCTGCCGCGCCTACCAGGGCTACCTGTTCAGCCGCCCGCTCGGCGACGACGATCTGGAACAGCGTCTCGCTGCGGTTTCGGCCATCACCATGCCCTGACCCGGTCTGCATCGGGACCGGGAGCGAGGCGCCGCCATGCCACGCCAGGACGACGAGCCTTGCCGACGATCAACACTCCGGAGCGCTGCACTCATGTCACGCCGCGACACGCCGCAGGAATCTACTCCATCCGCCACGGTCAGCTTCCGCGAAGCCTTCGCCTTCTGGCTCAAGCTCGGCTTCATCAGCTTCGGCGGGCCGGCCGGGCAGATCGCGATCATGCACCAGGAGCTGGTCGAGAACCGGCGCTGGATCTCGGAGCGGCGCTTCCTGCACGCGTTGAACTACTGCATGGTGCTGCCGGGCCCCGAGGCACAGCAGCTCGCCACCTACATCGGCTGGCTGATGCACCGCACCTGGGGCGGCATCGTCGCCGGGTCGCTGTTCGTGCTGCCATCGCTGCTGATCCTGATCGGCCTGTCCTGGATCTATGTGGCGTTCGGCAATGTGCCGCTGGTGGCCGGGCTGTTCTATGGCATCAAGCCGGCGGTGACGGCCATCGTGCTGCAGGCGGCGCACCGCATCGGCTCGCGGGCGCTCAGGAACAACTGGCTGTGGGGCATCGCAGCGGCTTCCTTCATCGCGATCTTCGCGCTCGACATGCCCTTCCCCGCCATCGTCGCCGCTGCGGCGCTGCTCGGCGTCGCCGGGGGCCGCATCGCCCCGCAGCATTTCGGCGGGTCCTGTGGCCACGGGCAGGCCGGCAAATCCTACGGCCCGGCACTCATCGACGACGACACGCCCCCGCCCCCACATGCGCGCTTCCGCTGGAGCAGGCTCGCACGAGTGGCGCTGGGCGGCGCAGCGCTGTGGGCGGTCCCGATCGGCCTGCTCGCCGCGACACGCGGCTGGGCCGACACGCTCACGCAGATGGGCTGGTTCTTCACCAAGGCCGCGCTGCTGACCTTCGGCGGCGCCTACGCGGTGCTGCCCTACGTCTATCAGGGCGGCGTGGAGCACTACGGCTGGCTGTCGGCGACGCAGATGATCGACGGGCTGGCGCTGGGCGAGACGACGCCGGGCCCGCTGATCATGGTGGTCGCCTTCGTCGGCTTCGTCGGCGGTTACCTGAAGGCACTGTTCGGCCCGGATGCGCTGTTCCTCGCCGGCGCGGCCGCGGCCATGGTGGTGACCTGGTTCACCTTCCTGCCGTCCTTCGTGTTCATCCTCGCCGGCGGGCCGCTGGTGGAATCGACCCATGGCGACCTGAAATTCACCGCTCCGCTCACCGCCATCACCGCCGCCGTAGTCGGTGTGATCCTCAACCTGGCGCTGTTCTTCGGCTACCACGTGCTGTGGCCGCAGGGCTTTGCCGGACCGTTCGACGCGGTGTCCGCGCTGATCGCCGTGGCCGCGGCGGTGGCGCTGCTGCGCTACAAGCGCGGCGTGATCCCCGTCATCGCCGCCTGCGCGGTCGTGGGGTGGATCGCCAGATCGCTGCTGAACTGAAGCCCGGAATCAGGCCGGCTGCCGGGATACGGACCTAGTGCGCGGCCTGCCTGACCGTCGCCAGCAGCGCGGCGGCGGCGCCGAACAGGCTGCCGAACACGCGATTGAGCATGCGCTGCTGACGCGGTTCCCGCAGCAGGCGCAGCACCTTTGCGGCAAGCCCGGTGTAGCCGGCCATCACGACGAGATCGACGGTGACCATGGTCGCCGTCATCGTCAGGTACTGCGGCAGCAGCGGCCGGCCGGAATCGAGGAACTGCGGCAACACCGCGAGGATGAAGACGATCGCCTTGGGATTGCTGGCATTGACCACGAAGCCCCGCATCACCAGCGCCAGCGGCCGTGCGACCGGCACTTCTGCGTCATCGGTGGCCATTGCATCGGGCGCGGCACGCCATTGCTTCCAGCCGAGGTAAACCAGATAGGCCACGCCGAACCACTTGATGGCCTCGAAGGCAAACTCGGACGTCGCCAGGATGGCGCCCAGCCCGGCAGCCACGATGGCGATCTGCACGATCAGCGCGAGCTGCAACCCGACCGCATTCCAGTAGCCACGGCGAAAGCCGAAGTTCAGCCCGGACGACATCGAGGCAATCGCCCCGGCGCCCGGTGAAAGGCTGATCACCCAACAAGCGGTGAAGAAAGCGAGCCAGGTATCCAGAGCCATCGGGAAGGCCTCGTCAGCAAGGGTTCATGGTGTGCCGGCAGTGAATTTTCGCGATGCGACGCACCGTCTGCTGCAGGGCAGCAAGGATGATACCTTTGCGTCAGGCCCGATGCGAGCCGGGAGTTGGGCCGGCACCACAATGCCCGGAGAAACCTGCCGACCGTGATCCCGGACATCGCGGCGCGCCGTTCGGGGAACAGTACTCACCTGGCAACGATCTGGTCGAACACGCCGCCGTCCGCGAAGTGCGTCTTCTGCACCGCGCTCCAGCCGCCGAGCCTGTCATCCACGCTGAACGTCCGGATCGACGGAAACTGTCGCGCATGCTTCTTGAGCACCGCGGGGTCGCGAGGACGGAAGCCGTGCTTGGCGATGACTTCCTGCCCCTGGGCCGAGAACAGGAATTCCAGGTAGCCTTCGGCCAGCTTCAGCGTTCCCCGCTTTGCCGCGACCTTCTGCACCACGGCGACCGGCGCCGACGCGTCGATCGACACCGATGGATAGACCGCGTCGAACTTGTCTTCCCCCAGTTCCTGTGCGATCAGGATCGCCTCGTTCTCGAAGGTAACCAGCACGTCGCCCACGTCGCGCTGGGTGAAGGTCGTGGTGGCGCCACGTCCGCCGCCGTCGAGCACCGGAACGTTGGCGAACAGCCTCGCGACGAAGTCGCGCGCAGCGGCCTCCGAGCCGCCCCTTTCGAGCGCGTAGCCCCAGGCGGCAAGGTAGGTATAGCGCCCATTACCCGAGGTCTTCGGGTTGGGAACGATCACCTGCAGGCCCGGACGGGTCAGGTCGGACCAGTCCTTGATGCCCTTGGGGTTGCCCTTGCGCACCAGAAACACCGAGGTCGTGATGTAAGGCGTCGCGTCATGTGGAAAGCGCTTGCGCCAGTCGGCTGCCACCAGGCCGCCGCGCTCGACCAGGATGTCGATGTCGGGCGACTGGTTCATCGTCACCACGTCCGCTTCGAGCCCCGCCGACACCGCCAGCGCCTGCTTGCTCGAGCCTCCATGGGACTGATTGACAGTGACGGTATCGCCCGTCTTCGCCTTCCAGTGCGCCGCGAACTGAGGATTGATGTCCTTGTACAACTCGCGCGACACGTCGTACGAAACATTGAGGATCGAAACGTCGGCAGCCTGGGCAAACGTTGCGAGGCCCAGCACGGTCGCGGCGAGCAGGCCGCGCAGCCTCCGGGAACGTCGATGAGCGATGGACATGCTGGGCTTCTCCGCAAATGGTTGAACGCGGCGAAGTCTATGCAGCGGCCCGCACGGCACGAACCAACAAAAACAGATTTCCATATTCCCGAAACACGTTCACGGACAGGCGATAGATCGAATCCTGCAAAGCAATCCAGCGGCCCTCGCCTAAGCAAAGCGGATTTTCTTGGTTCGTGAAAATGCGCCGGATATATAGATTTGCGCCATCGACCGGCGCAAACCGGTCTCCCCGATCGAAACCGCAAAACCCGAGGACCCCACGATGAATACGAACCGCCGCTTCCTGCTCAAAGGCCTGCTTGCCGCTGCCACGCTACCGATCACCCTCGCCGCCCCGCCTGCGCTGGCGGAAAGCCCGGAGATCCGCATCGGCTGGCAGAAGGGCTCGACCCTGTCCATCGTCAAGGCGCGCGGCGACCTGGAAGCGAAGCTGAAGGCCGAAGGTGTGAAGGTGACGTGGACCGAGTTCCCGGCCGGGCCGCAGATGCTGGAGGGGCTCAACGTCGGCAGCATCGACCTCGGCGTGGTCGGCGAGACGCCGCCGGTGTTCGCCCAGGCGGCCGGCGCCGACCTCGTCTATGTCGGCAACGAGCCGCCCGCGCCGCGCGCCGAGAAGGTGCTGGTGCCGAAGGAGTCGCCGATCAGGACGCTGGCCGAGCTACAGGGCAAGCGCATTGTGCTGAACAAGGGCTCGAACGTGCATTACCTGCTGGTGAAGGCACTCGAATCCGCGAAGCTGAAGTACAGCGACGTCGAGGTGGTGTTCCTGCCGCCCGCCGACGCGCGGGCCGCGTTCGAGAAAGGCGCGGTCGACGCCTGGGTGATCTGGGACCCGTTCGGCGCCGCCGCCGAAGCGCAGCTCGGCGCGCGCATCGTCGCCGACGGCACGGGGATCGCCAACAACTACAACTTCTACATCGCCGCCCGCCCCTTCGTGCACAAGCACCCGCAGGTGCTCGCATCGGCACTGGCGTCGATCAACGAGACCGGCCTGTGGGTGGGCAAGAACCAGAAGGAGGCGGCCGCCATCGTCGCGCCGCAGATCGGCCTGCCGCCGGCGATCGCCGAGGTGTCGGTGTCGCGCTACGGCTACGGCGTGAAGCCGCTCACCGACGACGTGGTGAAGCACCAGCAGCAGATGGCCGACACCCTGAGCGAGCTCAAGCTCATCCCGAAGAAGCTCGACGTCGCCTCCGTGGTGTGGCGTCCCACCCGATGAATTGTTGAACCCCGGGGGAAAGGACACGACGCCGCCCCCCGGAACCGAGATTCCGACATGGCAAGCACGATTTCCTCCCCGAGCCCGCGCTGGCTCGGCCAGATCACGCCCTGGCTGGTGCCGGTGGCCATCCTCGCCGCGTGGCAGGCCGCCGCGCAGCTCGGCTGGCTGTCCACCCGCATCCTGCCGGCGCCGTCGGCGGTGCTCGCCGCCGCGTGGACGCTGGCCGCGTCCGGCGAACTGCTGACCCACCTGAAGGCGAGCTTCGCCCGCGCCGCGATCGGCTTCGCCATCGGCGGCGGCATCGGCTTCTTCTTCGGCCTCATCAATGGCGGCTACCGCCTGGCCGAGAACCTGTTCGACACCACGCTGCAGATGGTGCGCAACGTCCCGCACCTGGCGCTGATCCCGCTGGTGATCCTGTGGTTCGGCATCGGCGAGGAAGGCAAGCTGTTCCTCGTCGCGCTCGGCGTGTTCTTCCCGATCTACCTGAACACCTTCCACGGCATCCGCGCGGTGGACGCCTCGTTGGTGGAGATGGGCCGCTCCTACGGCCTGTCGGGCTGGAGCTTGTTCCACCACGTGATCCTGCCCGGCGCCCTGCCCGGCATCCTGGTGGGGGTGCGCTACGCGCTGGGCTTCATGTGGCTGACGCTGATCGTAGCCGAGACGATCTCCGCCACCTCGGGCATCGGCTACATGGCGATGAACGCGCGCGAATTCCTGCAGACCGACATCGTCGTCGTCGCCATCCTGCTTTACGCCGTGCTCGGCAAGCTCGCCGACGTCGCCGCCCGCCTGCTCGAGCGCCGGCTGCTACGCTGGAACCCGGCTTACGCCCCTGCCTGAAATGAATGCGAAGGAGATTCCAATGGGTGTCATCGACTCGAACGAAATCCGCGCCCTGACCGGCGCCCCCGCGCCCGGCGACGCGCGCAAATCCGGCGTGCGCATCCGTTTCGACGGCCTGTCCAAGGCCTATGCCGCGCGTCAGGTCCTGAACGATGTGAACCTCGACATCGACGCGGGCGAATTCGTCGCCATCGTCGGCCGCAGCGGCTGCGGCAAGAGCACGCTGCTTCGCCTGCTCGCCGGGCTGGAGCAGCCCGGCGCGGGCGGCATCGCGCTCGACGGCGAGCCGCTGCAGCAGACCCGCGACGAACTGCGCCTGATGTTCCAGGACGCGCGCCTGCTGCCGTGGCGGACGGTGGTCGACAACGTCGCGCTCGGGCTGCCCGGTTCTCGCGCCGACGTGCGCCGCGCAGCGCTTGCGGCACTGGCCGACGTCGGCCTGGCCGACCGTGCCGACGAATGGCCATCACGCCTGTCCGGTGGACAGCGCCAGCGTGTCGCGCTGGCCCGCGCTCTGGTGCACAGGCCCCGCCTGCTGCTGCTCGACGAGCCACTCGGGGCGCTCGACGCGCTGACCCGCATCGAGATGCACCAGCTCATCGAACGACTCTGGCTCGCGCAGGGCTTCACCGCGCTGCTGGTCACCCACGACGTGGCCGAGGCGGTGGCCCTGGCCGACCGCGTGCTGCTCATCGAGGACGGCAGCATCGCGCTCGACCTGCGTGTGCCGCTCGCCCGCCCGCGCGAGCGCGGCAGCGCCGCTTTCGCTGCGCTCGAGGACGACGTGCTGCGCCGCGTGCTGCAGCATCCGCCGCTCGAGGACCAGGCCGCTGCGCCTTCCACAGTCTCGTTCGGGCAGTGGCGATGGGCCGCCTGAACACCCAAGGGAGCACGACATGATCGCCTCAGCCGACACATCGGGCGCCCGCACGCGCGCCTTTCTCGACCGGCTTCCGCTCGACCGCGACGGGGGTCGCCAGTTGCGCCGCCTGCCCGACGGCGGCGTGGTCGGCGACTGGTTCGGCTGCGAACTGGCCAGCGTCTTCCAGCCGATCGTCGATCCGGCCGCTCGCCGCACCGTCGGCTTCGAGGCCTTCCTGCGCGTACACGGCAGCGGCGAACGCGAACTTTCTCCATGGACGCTGTTCTCGTCGAACGCGGACGACCATCGGCTCGTCGCACTCGACCGGCTTGCACGCACGGTGCATGCGCTGAACTTCATCACCTCGGTGCAGGACGAAAGCCTCTTGTTCCTGAACGTGCATGGAAGGCTGCTGGCGGCCGTCAGCGAAGATCACGGCGCCGCCTTCCGCAAGGTGCTGGATGCGCTCGGCCTGCCAGCCGACCGTGTGGTCATCGAGACACCCGTTGCGGCCAGCGAACAACCCGACCTGCTCGCCTTCGTGTTGCGCAATTACCGCCTGAACGGCTTCGGCACCGCGGTGAACCTCGCATCGTCGGCGCAGTGGAACACGCTGTCGCAGATCGTGCCTCCCCAATACGTCAAGATCCGCGGCGATGCGGTGGACGCGGAGCGCGATGCGGACGCACTGCAGGCGATCGCCCAGCGCGCCACCCTCATCATCACCCGCCAGGAGGACAGGACCGCCGCGCCGCCGGTGGCGTCGCTCGCACAAGGCTACGCCTGGGGCCTGCCTGCTCAACGCGCCGCAATCGTCAGCCCCCAACGCTTTGCCCTCAAATGTCTCGCCTACTGAATCCGGCCATGCCCGGAGCGCCGACTCCATGACGATGAATCAACATCCGCTGCCGGGCGCCCATCCACGGACCGTGGTCATCATCGGCGCCGGCTTCAGCGGCACGCTCACCGCCGTCAACATCCTGCGCGAAGCCAAAGGACCCGAACTCGACGTCGTGCTGATCGAGCAACGCCCGCGCGCCGGCCGCGGGCTGGCCTACCGGATCTGGGACGACAGCATGCTGCTCAACGTCGTCGCCGGGAACATGAGCGCGCTGGCCGAGCAACCCAATCACTTCGTCGAATTCTGTCAGGACATCGACCCTGCGCTGCATGCCGGCTCCTTCGTGCCGCGGCGCATCTTCGGTGACTACCTCGAACACCTGCTGCAGCATGCCGAGCGCGACAGCCGCGTGCCTTTCAGCCGGATTCAGGGCGAGGCCGTCCGCCTTGCGCCGCAGGACGGCCCCAAACGCCTGCGGGTCACGCTGGCCGACGGGCAGCAGTTGGACGCCGACGAGGTGGTGCTCGCGCTGGGCCACCTGGGCGCGCAGAAGCTGCGCTTCGCCGACGCACTGCACGGCTCAACCCGCTACGTCGGCAATCCCTGGGACTATGCCGCGATGGACCATATCCCGGCGGGACGGCCGGTCGTCGTGCTCGGAACCGGACACACCGCCATCGACGCGGTGTTCCGGCTCACGAGCCGCGACGATGCGCGCAAGATCTTCCTGATATCGCGGCGCGGTCTGCTGCCGAAGGGACACCGGACGGTTCCCCACCCGCCGCACACCGCCGGCTTTCCGGCCTATCTGGAGCACCTGCCACCGACCGCCTTCGCCCACCTGCGCGCGATCCGCCGCGAGGTGAAGCGTCGCCTGCAGGCCGGCGGCAACTGGCGCGACGTGATCAACGAGCTGCGCCCGCACACGCCCGAAATCTGGCGCCGGCTGCCGACCACGGAGCGTCGAAGGCTGCTGTCGCGCGTCGGGCCGTGGTGGGACATCCATCGCCACCGCCTGGCGCCGACCGCCTACCGGCGCCTGCGCGGCATGCAGCAGGCCGGCCAGCTCGAAGTCATCGCCGGCCAGGTGTTGGGCATGGAAGACGAAGCGCACGGTGTCCGTGTGACCATGCGCCAACGCGCCGATGGCAGCCCGCGCGTGCTGGAGGTCGCCGCCGTGGTGAACTGCACCGGACCGGAGTACGACCTCACGCGGCTGACGGTCTCGCCGCTCGTCACGCAGTTGCGCGACGAGGGCTACCTGCAGGCCGATGCGCTGCGCATCGGCGTCGAAGTGGATGAGGATTACCACCTGCTCGACGGCAAAGGCCGCAAAGTGCCGGGCATGCACTACGTCGGGCCAATGCTGCGGGCGCGCTACTGGGAGGCGATCGCGGTTCCCGAGCTGCGCCGGCACACGCTGCAACTCGCGCGCCACCTGCTCGCCCCGCGCCGGCGCTGAACGCCCCGCGCCCCGGGAGTGCGCGCCCGCCCTCCATTACAGCCGACGCCGTGCCTCGGCGCTGATCCGCGCCGAAATCGCATCGCCCAGGGCCGTCGCGAGCGCGGTGGGCTGGGTATCGTCCCGCGTGCACAGCCCCAGGACCACCGGTGGCAAGGCTTGGGTCACCGGAATCTCGGTGATCCGCCCGAGCGCCGCCGGCATGCGCAGCACGGGCGCGGAAACGGGCATCACCCCGTCGGTGCGCGCCATCAGCTCGAAGGCGAACGAAAACGACTCGCAGTGCAGGAAACGGCGCGGGAACGGCAGCCCCGCCTCGGCGAAGATCTGCTCCACCAGACTGCCGTTCCCCTGCGGATTGAGCCCCAGCCAGCACAGCTCGGCCAGCTCGGCGATCGACCTGGCGCCGCCCAGCGGATGGCCGACGCGGCACGCGATGGTCATGCGATCGCGATACAGCGGGCGAAACGACAGGCCGGCCCCGGCCGTCAGGCGCGCCTTCTGGACGATGGCGAAATCGAGTGTCTGGTCGCGCACCATGGGCACCAGGACCGACGGCGGCCCCTCGACCACGCGCAGCCTCGCCAGCGGACGCTGGTCCTGGAACGTCGCGATCGCCTCCGCCGCGAAGGGCACGGACGCGGGCGACAGTCCGACCGCAACGTGCCCAGCACCGGGTGACGCCAGATCGGCCAGTTCCTCCTCGGCCTTGCGTACCTCGGCCTGGATGGCCCGGGCGCGCGCCACGAAAGCCTGCCCGGTCGCCGTCAGCGCGACGCCCCGCGTGTTGCGCCGGATCAGCTCGACGCCCAGTTCCGCTTCCAGCAACTGCATGCTCTTGGTCAGCGCCGGATGCGTCACGCCCAGCGCACGTGCGGCAGCACGAATGCTGCCGGCGTCCGCGATGGCGACGAAATCGCGCAACTGACTGAAACGCATGGCGGTTACCCGTGGTTACCGTGGTGATCGATCAGCCATCTTACGCCGACCCGGAGCGGGTGCTTAACTACGCATCACACCCCACCCCCGGAGATCGACATGACAAACCCGACGAACCCGCTGCCACGCTGCGCCCGCGCCCTGTTCGCCGCCGCCCTGCTGGCGGCGACGGCGATGACCGGCGCATCGCCCGCCGTCGCGCAGACCTTTCCGCAGGCGCCGGTAAAGATGATCGTTCCCTTCCCCGCCGGCGGCCCGTCCGACGTGGCCGCCCGCACGCTCGCACGGTCGCTGGAGAAGACCTGGGGCCAACCTGTGGTCATCGACAACCGCCCCGGTGCGAACGGCGCGATCGCGGCCAAGGCGGCGCAGAACGCCGCCGCCGACGGCTACACCCTGCTGTGGGCGACCTCGTCCACGCTGGCGATCTCACACCAGCAAAGCGCGCAGGATGCCACTGCGGATACCGAGTTCGTGCCGGTGTCGTCAGTCGGGCGTTTCGGTTTCGGCCTGTACGTCGCGCCGGCGGTGCCGGCCGCTTCGGTGGCGGAACTGATCGCCTACGGGCGCGCCCACCCCGGCCAGCTCAACGTCGCCACCAGCAACCTTGCCGAATCCATGGCGGCCATCCAGTTCATGAAGTCGAGCGGGGTGAACATGGTGCGCGTACCGTACAAGGGCGCGCCACAAGTCATGCCGGACCTCCTCGAAGGCAGGGTGCAGGTCAATTTCGTGCCGATCTCCGCCGGTCTCGAGCACGCCAGGGCGGGCAAGCTGCGCCTGCTCGCCACCTCCCTGCCTGCCCGCTCACCCGCCACGCCGGACGTTCCGACGATGGCCGAAGCCGGCTTGCCCGACGTGTCCGTCTCCGGCTGGCAGTTCGTCGTCGCCCCGCCGCGTACACCGCCCGCGGTCGCGGAAGCGATTTCCCGCACCGTCGGCCAGGCCCTGCAGGATGCGGACGTTCGCGCCCAGTACGACCGCCAACTGCTTCAGATCGAGCCGGGGACTCCGGCCGCGACCGCGCAACTGGTGAAGAACGAACTGCGCACCTGGGACGCGTTCCTGCGCGAAAACGCCGGCCAACTGGAATAAGCTCGGGACGCGGCCGGCTTCGCCAGGCGATGCGTCCGGCGAAACCGGCCGGCCGCCCACCTCGACCGGCCCGACCCGCCGCAACGCAGCCCCGCAAACCGGAGACGACCTTGGCGCATATCCCGAACTGGCGTGACATCGGCGCCGGCGCGCTGTTCTGCGCCTGCGGCAGTGCGGCGCTATGGCTCGGCCGCCACCATGCGGTGGGCAACCTGGCGGCAATGGGGCCGGGCTTCTTTCCCAGCGTGATCGGAGCCCTGCTGGTCGCCCTCGGCGCCGCCATCGCCGTGCGCGGGGCGCGCAGGGATGCCCCCGGAATCACGCCCTTCGCCTGGCGTCCCCTGCTGGCGGTGCTCGGCGGCCTCGTCCTGTTCGCCGTCACGATCCGCCCGGCCGGACTGCTCGCCAGCACCCTGGCGCTGACCGTTGTCGGCCGCCTGGCGCGGCCGGGATACGGCTGGCGCGAGACAGCCGTGCTGGCCGCGACCCTGGCCCTCGCCAGCGGCCTCCTGTTCCGCGTCGCACTGCGCGTGCCGGTGCCCCTGCTGCCGAACGGCTGGACGTCAGTGCCGTGGATCTCCTGAACAACCTCGGGCTCGGGCTCGCGGTCGCCCTGACGCCGGCCAATGTCATCTACTGCCTGATCGGCACCGCGCTCGGCACCGCGGTGGGCGTGCTGCCCGGGCTCGGCCCGGTGGCGACGATCGCGCTGCTGTTGCCGCTCACGTACGGCCTCGACCCGGTCACCGCGCTGATCATGCTCGCCGGCATCTACTACGGTGCGCAGTATGGCGGGTCCACCGCCTCCATCCTGCTGAGCCTGCCGGGCGAGATCAGCGCGGTCGTCACCGTGCTCGACGGTCATCAGATGGCGCGCCAGGGGCGTGCCGGCGACGCGCTGCTGGTGGCGGCGCTCGGCTCCTTCTTCGCCGGATGCGTGGCCACCCTGCTGATCGCAATGGTCGCGCCGATGTTGCCCGGCATCGCACTGAAGTTCGGCCCGACCGAATACGCGACGCTGATGGCGCTCGGCCTGGCGGCGGCCGTCACGCTGGCGCGCGGGTCGATGCTCAAGGCCCTGGCGATGACCCTGCTGGGCGTGCTTTTCGGCATGGTCGGCACCGACGTGTCGAGCGGCGCGGAGCGCTTCGTCTTCGGCGTACCGGAGCTGGCCGACGGCATCGACTTCGTCGCCGTCGCCATGGGACTTTTCGGCATCGCCGAAATCGTGCGCAATCTGGAAGGAACCGCAGCCGACGCCGCCGCGGAATGCGGCTGCCCGACCGCGCACCGTGTCCATTGGCGGCTGCCCCGTGCGGAGTTTCACCGGGCCTGGCCCGCATCGCTGCGCGGCACGGCCATCGGCGCGTTTCTGGGCATGCTCCCCGGCGGCGGGCCGGTGCTCAGTTCCTTCGCCTCCTACATGCTGGAGAAGCGGATATCCGCCGAGCCGCAGCGTTTCGGTCGCGGCGCCATCGAAGGCGTGGCCGGACCGGAGTCGGCCAATAATGCCGCAGCGCAGACATCCTTCATCCCGCTGCTGACGCTGGGATTGCCGTCGAACGCGGTGATGGCGCTGATGATCGGTGCGCTCACGCTGCACGGCATCCAGCCGGGCCCGCAAGTGATGGGCAGCGACCCGCGCCTGTTCTGGGGGCTCATCGCCAGCATGTGGATCGGCAACCTGTTCCTGGTGATCCTCAACCTGCCGATGATCGCCCTCTGGATCCG
The DNA here is from genome assembly GCA_018240785.1 of Pseudomonadota bacterium. Classification (GTDB taxonomy): domain Bacteria; phylum Pseudomonadota; class Gammaproteobacteria; order Burkholderiales; family Rhodocyclaceae; genus Thauera. The sequence continues at coordinate 28,858 of JAFEFC010000032.1, forward strand.
CCTGCTGTCGCTGCGCTACCGCCTGCTCTACCCGACCGTGCTTGCCTTGTGCGCGATCGGCGCGTTCAGCGTCGGCAATTCATCGGCCACGGTGCTGATGACCGCCTTCTTCGGCGCCCTTGGCTACCTGTTCCTCAAGCTGGACTGCGACCCCGCCCCGCTGGTGGTCGGTTTCGTGCTCGGTCCGATGCTAGAGGAAAACCTGCGCCGCGCCCTGACGCTGGCGCGCGGCGATGCAACCGTGTTCGTCACCAGCCCCATCAGCGCAGGCTTGCTGCTCATGTCGGTGCTGCTGCTGGCTGCGGCGGGCAACACCGCCCGTCGGCCGAAACGCTCCCGCAAGGTCGCTGCCGCGACACCCGCCAGCGCCGACGAGCCGGCGCGCTGACACTCACAGCCCGAACAGCCGCGCCGCGTTGCCGTACAGCACCTTGTCCAGCACCGACTCGCGAAAGCCCAGCTCGACGAAATCGCCGATCGACTGGCGGATCGGGCGGAACGGATAGGACGAGCCGAACAGGAACTGATCGGCCATGAAGCCGTTCGCCGCTTCCACATAGGGCTTGCTGCCGGCCACGAACAAATACATGTCGGGCACGAGGTGGATGTTCTCGTAGCGGAACGCGAGGCCGATGGCCTGCGCCACGTTCGGCCACCAGCCGTGGTAGCAGACGATGGGCAGTTGCGGGAAGGCGCGTGCGACGTTCGCCAGCGGCGCCGGGTCGTTGAAGCGCGGGTCGGGGGTGGTCGGCCCGGTCATCAGGAACACCGGTACGCCGACTTGCGCACACACCTCGTAGATGGGGAAATAGGCCGGATCGTCGACATGGCGCGCCGGGCTGCCGAAGCCCGGCTCGATGTCGATGCCGGCCAGGCCGAGTTGGCGGATCGCGCGTTCGGCCTCGTCCACCGCAGCACGGCCCTGGATCACCGGGTCCACGCCGGCGATGCCGAGCAGTTCGTCATGGCCGTGAGTGATGCGGTGGATCAGCTCGATCGGCAGGTGCTGCGACGGCGTGTGCCGCCCCACCACCACTGCCTTCGTCAGTCCGGCGTCGCGCACCTCGGCGAGGAAACCTTCCTGCGTGTGCGAGCGGGTGAAATGCTCGTCGCTGCCGCGGGTGCCGACGCGCCGGTTGAGCCAGCGCGCCGTGTCGTACTCGGGCGTGCCCGGCGTGGCGCCGAAGAAGTCGTGCAGGAAGGCCGGCCGGCAACGCATGTCGATGACTTTCATGCCGCCTCCTTCACCGCCGCCGGCTTCTTCACCGTGCTGGCGTCGAACGGGCCACCGGTGATCACCTGGTCCTGGATCGTCACCGGCGCCTTGCCCGGCAGTAGCGGGAACACCAGTTCGGCGAAGCGCCAGGCTTCTTCCAGATGCGGATAGCCCGACAGCACGAAGGTGTCGACGCCGAGATCGGCATATTCCTTGAGCCGGGTCGCGACCGTCTGCGGGTCGCCCACCAGCGCGGTGCCGGCGCCGCCGCGCACCAGGCCCACGCCCGCCCACAGGTTGGGACTGACCTCGAGCTTGTCGCGGCGGCCGCCGTGCAGCGCGGCCATGCGGCGCTGGCCTTCGGAATCCATCGTCGCAAAGCGCGCCTGCACCTTGGCGATGGTGTCGTCGTCGAGGCGGCTGATGAGCTTGTCGGCCTCGGCCCAGGCCTCCTCGTTCGTCTCACGCACGATCACATGCAGGCGCACGCCGAAGCGGACCTTGCGCCCCCGGCTCGCGGCTCGGGCGCGCACGTCGGCGATCTTCTCGGCCACCGCGGCAGGCGGTTCGCCCCAGGTCAGGTAGGCATCGACCTGCTCGGCCGCCAGATCGTGCGCGGCGTTCGACGAGCCACCAAAATACAGCGGCGGGTGCGGCTTCTGCACCGCCGGGAAGAGCAGTTGCGCGCCCTGCACCTTGTGGTGTTCGCCATCGAAATCAACCTTCTCGCCCTGCAGCAGCCGACGCCAGATGGTCAGGAACTCGTTCGCCTCGTCATAGCGCGCATCGTGGTCGAGGAAGATGCCGTCGCCGGCCAGTTCCGCCGAGTCGCCGCCCGCGACCACGTTGAGCAGCAGACGGCCCTTGGTGGCCTCTTCCAGCGTGGCCGCCATGCGCGCCGCCGCCGTGGGCTTGGTCAGTGCGGTGCGCAGCGCGACCAGCAGCTTCAGCTTGCGCGTCACCGGCGCGACGCTGCCCGCCACCACCCAGGGGTCGAGGCAGCCGCTGCCGGTGGGGATCAGGATACCGTCGTAGCCGAGGTTGTCGGCCGTCACCGCGATCTGCTGCATGTAGTCGATGGTGACCGGACGACCGGAATTGGACTTGCCGAGATAGCGGGTGTCGCCCGAGGTGGGCAGGAACCAGAAGATTTCCAGGCTCATGAATGATCCTCGCGAATGGAATGCTTGTTAGCGGTGTGGGGCAATGGCGCCGGATGAGTTTTCGTCGGCGCCGTACGAGGTCCAATTGTCCGGATATGCGGCGAGAATCGAACCAAGAAAACCTGCGTAGCTTTGCGCGCATCCGGGAAAGCGCAGGGCGCGGATCGAGCCCTCTTCGCGCCGTCAACGAGAAACGGCGCACTTCCTCCCGACGGAGGATGCGCGCCGTCCGGATTGCACGGGGGTCAGGCCAGCGCGTCAGCCACTTCGCGCCTGGCGGAAGCGGACGATATCGACTTCGCTTCGAGTTCGCGCACCAGCGGCAGCACCTTCTCGCCGAAATAGGCGACCTCTTCCTGGAAGTGCAGGAAGCCGCTCAGCACCAGATCCACGCCGACGGCCTTGAGCGCGACGATGCGTTCGGCGATCTGCTGCGGCGTGCCGATCAGGTTGGTCTTGAAGCCGTCGTTGTACTGCACCAGATCCTGGAAGGTGGACTTCGCCCAGTTGCCCTCGCCTTCCGGGCTCGCCTTGCCGGCCTGCTTCACCGCATCGCCAAAGGCATTGACGGCCTCGGGATCGGCCTTGTCGATGATTTCCTGCAGCACCGCCTGCGCCTCCTCCTCGGTGTCGCGGGCGATGATGAAGGCATTGACGCCGATCTTCACCTTGTGCCCGGTGGCCGCCGCCTTGGTGCGAATGTCGTCCACCTGGGCCTTGATCCCCTCGACCGTGTTGCCGTTGGTGAAATACCAGTCCGACACGCGCGCCGCCATGTCGCGTGCCGCGCGCGAGCTGCCGCCCTGGAAGATCTCGGGGTGCGGCTGCTGCAGCGGCTTGGGCTTCAGCGTGTAGTCGTGGAAGCGGTAGAAGTCGCCCTTGTAAGTGAAGTTGTCCTGGGTCCAGATGCCCTTAAGCACCTCGATGAACTCCTGCGAGCGGCGATAGCGCTCGTCATGCTCCAGCCAGGGCTCGCCGATGCCGTGGAACTCGCCACGGAACCAGCCCGACACCACATTGACCGCCACGCGGCCGCCGGTGAGCTGGTCGATGGTGGCGATCTGCTTGGCCAGCACCGCCGGATGCCACGGACCGGGCAGCACGGCGGCGATGACGCGCAGCTTCTCGGTCGCCGCCAGCAGCGCATGGCTGATCGCCACCGACTCGTGCTGGTATTCGGCGCCATAGCCTGCGGTGAAGCGGATCTGCGACAGCGCGTACTCGAACCCCGCCTTCTCGGCGATCTGCGCCAGCTTGCGGTTGTAGTCGATGTCCCAGCTCGTGCGCTGCTCGATCTTGCTGACGACCAGCCCCCCGCTGACGTTGGGCACCCAGTAGGCAAACTTGATGTTTTCGCGGCTCATGTTCTCTTTTCCTTGATATGGGCGATGACTCAGGCGGCTGCGCGCACTTGCTTCTGCACGCTCGACACCGCGGGCTGGCGCGGACGCAGGAAGGGACGCGCACGTTCCGCGGCGAGATCGATACGCGCCTGCAGCGCCGGGCTGGTGATCTGGTAGTTCTCGATTTCCGCCTCGCTGCCATACACCCCGATCGGCAGCGTGTGCGACTGGAAGAAGCTGAACAGCGGACGCAACTGGTGCTCGATGACCAGCGCATGGCGATCGCTGCCGCCGGTCGCCGCCAGCAGCACCGGCACGTCGATCAGCGCGTTGTGGTCAACGAAGTCGAACAGGTGCTTGAACAGGCCGGTGAAGGAGGCCCGATACACCGGGCTGGCGACCACCAGGAAGTCGGCCGACTCGATCGCTGCGATGTCGGCCTTCACGTCGTCCGGCAGTTGCGACGGATACAGCGCCCCGGCCAGCTTCGGGCCGACAGTGCCGAGTTCGATCAGGCGCACATCGATCGGCGCCTGCTCGCCGAGCGCATCGATCAGCGCTTCGACCACGGTCAGGGTGCGGGAAGGACGTTGCAGGCCGCCGGAGACCGCGACCACCTTGATCTGCTTGCTCATGCTTTCACCTTTTCGTGTTGATTCAGTCGTTGTGGGGCATGCCGAGATTGGCACTTGCATCGGTATTAGCAGCTCGCGTGCCAGAATTTTTCTTTCGTCTAAACAGTCACTTGCGTCTTCGATCCGGATCGCACTGCTGCCCCGTCAGCAGCGCCCCAACCCGGCTGCTGCGTGCGCAACACAAAGGCGTGGATTGCTCGTTCAGGTTCACCGCCGCCTCAAGAGCGGCTGTCGAAAACGTCGCGCCACACCAGCAGGCGTCGCTCCGCAAGCTGCAGCACGCTGTCGCTGAGCTTGCCCAGCAGGGCCAGCACGACAATGGCGACGATCACCAGGTCGGCGCGCGCCGTCTCGCGGCCGTCCGTCAGCAGGTAGCCCAGGCCGCGAGTGGCGGCGATCAATTCCGCAGCCACCAGAAACATCCAGGCCAGCGAAAGGCCGCTGCGCAGGCCGGTCAGCAGGTTCGGCAGCGAGGCTGGCAGGAAGATGCGCACGATCAGGCGCCAACCCTTCAGTCCGAAGATCCCGCCGACCTCGACCAGCTTGCGGTCCACGTTCTTGATGCCGGCGACCAGGTTCAGATAGACAGGGAAAAAGGCGCCGATCGCGATCAGCGTGATCTTCGGCGCCTCGTCGATGCCCAGCCACAGCAGCAGCAGCGGCACCCAGGCCAGCGACGGGATCGCGCGCAGCGCCTGGAAGGTCGGATCGAGATACATCTCGATTTCGCGCGACAGGCCGACCGCTGCGCCCACCAGCAGCGCGAGCAGCGCGCCGACGGCGAAGCCGGCAGCGACGCGGGCGCTGCTCACCATCACATGCCGGAAGAGCTCGCCGCTGGCGACGAGCTCGGACAGGGTCGCAACAAGATCCGACGGTGGCGGCAGAAGGTTGGCGCTGACCCAACCCAACCGGCAGATCGCCTCCCAGAAGGCCACCAGCACCAGCGGCAGCACCCAGCCCTTGAAGCGGGCGGCCAGCCGCCGCGCCAACTGCCCACCGCGGACCGGTGCGACAGACGCGGGCGCGACTCCCGCCTGCAGGGTCGATACATTGCTCATGGCCAGCGCCTCACTTGACGACGACGCGGGCATGCGAGGGCTCGACCAGAGCGTCGACGACCGCTGCCACGTTCGTGCCCTTGCGCACCAGGTCCTCCTCGACCAGGATCGGCGCCGCCGCCTTCAGTGCCTCGACATGCTCGGCGCCCGGCACCGGCTTGCTGAAATCATTGCGCGACAGTTGCAGCCTGGCCACCTCGATCGGCAGCTTGGCCTCTTCCGCCACCAGTTTCGCCGTCTCCTCCGGGTTGGCGACGATCCACTTGCGCGCCTTCTCGTACGCGGCAATCACACGCTTCACATAGCCCGGGTGCTCGCTGGCGAAGCGCTCCGAGGTGTTCAGGAAACCATAGGTGTTGTAGGCGACGTTGCGATACAGCAGCTTCGAACCGGCTTGCACCTCGCTGCCGGCCATCAACGGGTCCAGCCCCGCCCAGGCATCCACCCTGCCCTGCTCCAGCGCGGAACGGCCATCGGCATGCTGCAGCGCGAGGATCTCGACATCGCTCTTCGACAACCCTTCCTGATGCAGGCTGCGCAGCAGGAACAGGAAAGGATCGGTGCCCTTGCTCGCCGCGATCTTCTTGCCCTTCAGATCCGCGATCGACTTGATCGGCGAATCCTTGGGCACGACCAGCGCCGTCCACTCGGGGCGCGAATACACGTACACGCTCTTGATCGGGTTGCCGTTGGCCTTCGACAGCACCGCAGCAAGGCCGGCGGTGGAGCCGAAATCGACGCTGCCGCTGTTGAGGAACTCGAGCGCGCGGTTGCTGCCCTGGCTCAGCACCCATTTGACGGGCACACCGTCGGCTTTCAGGTCTTCCTCCAGCCAGCCGAACTTCTTCAGCACCAGGCTGGGCGGAGAGTAGTAGGCGTAATCGAGGCGAAGTTCGCCCGGTTTGTCGGCGGCGTGGGCGATGCCGGTGGCAAGCAGCACGCTGGCTGCTGCAAGGGTGACGCGTTCGATGGTTTTCAGCATGATGGATCCCTGTGGAGTGCTTGGTTCAGGGATCCTTCTGTGCACCGATCGTGCCAGACAGGAATCTTGTTATTTTTCCGTCACTTGCGTCATTCACTCAGCGCCTGGGCTGTTGGGTTCGCAGCAGAGGCCAGTGCGACTGCTGCGAACCCAACATGCGGATCCGGCACCGCATGGCCGGCTCAATCCCGTACTGGCTGACGCAGCACTCGACAAGGCAGTGCTGCGACGCTCCCGCCGTGACTATCGGCATGTCTGGCAGCAGAGCGCTGCCGGTGTGCGCCTAGCGCGTGTGCAGATCTTCGACCGCGCTGCGCGTCCGGGGCTGATCGAGGAGCAGACCGAGAAGCCTCCCGCGCTGCCGCGCGCCGAGGATCGCCCGTTCGGCAATGAGCTGGTCGATGATCATGCGCTGCTGCGCCTGCTGCAATTCGGCGATCGCGGCGCGTTCGGACTCGATGCGCTGAGGATCGAGCGTGTCGGCGAAAAGCGCCTGGATGAGTGCGGTGCGATGGCCCTCGAGCTGAGCGCTGGCGCGGTCGAATTGCTGAAGGAATGGTCGTTCAGCCGCTTCCCAGCGCGCTCGCTGTGCTTCGTCCAGCGCCAGGATCTGATGCAGGGCGGGCTTGGGGGCGGAAGAGGCGCCCGGCCGGAGGCGGTCGAGCACCACTGCACCGATGACGCCGAGATTGAGCGCGACGGACAGCAGCAGGGCGAGGTGAAGGCTCCTGGGTTTCATCGTGAGCTCCCGATCGGGCCGCAGGCGTCGGCGCGTGGACAGAGGTTTCCCGGGGGGACGGCGTCGAACAGGCTCATCGCGACAAGCGTCACGTTCGCCGATGGCGGCCATGCTTGCGATTGTGGATCCTCGACCTGCAGCAACATCCCGCCCAGCCACACACCCATCACGAGTGCCGCCGTGGCCCCGGCATACGGCGACAAGGCGAGCGGCCAGGCCGTCAGCGGGCGGACAAGGGACAGCAGACGCGCCCGCCATCCTGTGGCCCGGGGCGCCTGCGCCGCCGGTTCAGCCTCGGCCTGCAAGCGCGCGATGACCCGTGCGCCGAGATCGACCTGAAGCGGTACGGCGGGCAGCGCAAGGAAGGCGTCATGCAATGCCCTGAGCTCGGCCAACCTGGCTGCGCAGAGCGGACAACGCGCGCTGTGAGTGAGCACTTCCGTGCGCGCTTCGGCGGGCAAGGCATCGTCCGCCAGGGCCGAGAGCGCATCGTCGGAGGGGCAGTTCCTATTCATGGTTCGCTCCCGCCTGCGGGTGGAAATGTTCGAGGAGCGCCGCGCGGGCGCGCGCGAGACGCGACTTCACGGTGCCTTCGGCAACGCCCAGCACATTGGCCAGCTCTGCGTAGCCGAGGCCCTCGATCTCGCGCAGAAGCAGTATCTCGCGCTGCTCGGGGGCGATCCTCTGGAGCGCGCGCTCAAGCTGCGCCTGCTGCTGGCGGCTGGCGTAACGGGCTTCGGGCCCCGGTTTGGCATCGGCGATGTCCATGCCCTCCTCCAGCGGCGCGAACTGCACGCGCTGGCGGCGGCGCAGTTGGTCGAGCGCGGCGTTGCGCGCGATCTGCAGCAGCCAGGTGGAAAAGCGGGCTTCAGGGCGCCAGCCTGGCAAGCCCTGCCAGGCCTTGACGAACACGTCCTGCGTCAGCTCCATGGCTTCGTCGCGGGTGTCGAGCATGCGCAGGATGAAGCGGAACACACGGTCCTGGTGGCGGCGCACCAGCTCGCCGAACGCGGCCATGTCGCCCGCCTGGGCGCGCGCGACATCATCGGCATCGACGTCCGGGCCGACTTCAATCATGTCGGCATGGAAGGAGTCGCAGCCACGCGCTGCCTCATCGACCGGCTCAGTGCCCCGTCTTCAAGCCTTTCCAGCCCGGATGTTCGAAGTGGGCGGCATAGTCGTCCAAGGTCCGCGCGAGATGGACGACGCCTTGCTCCCGATCGGTGCCCGCCACGCGGCCACCGATCACTTCGACGCCCTGGCCGATCTCGCCGATGATGGCGTGCAGCACTTCGTCGGCCGCGGGTTCGAGTTTGCAGTTCTGCACGATGTAGCCGACCTGCCCTTCGATCCCTTGGGCAAGGGCGCCGTATTGCGCGTTGTCGAAACGACCGGCATGAACCTTCGGCAGAGCCTGCGCCAGCGCAGTGCGAATCGACTCCATCCCCTTGCGCAACGCGGCGTCGGTCTGCCACTTGGCCCCGTGATTCAGCTTGAGCACGGCCGCCGGGGAGTCGTGCTGGTGCGCGTCGGCAGCCTGCGCCGGGGAAGGCATGAAAACGGCGCCGAGGATGGCGAAGGCGCTGATTGCGAGCAGTCGGGCGGGAGCGTGGGCGTTCATGTCGAGTGTCCTTTTGTCCTGATTTCAAGTGGGCGGCCTTGCCGTCCTGAACCTTGAAACGAACGGGCGCGCAGAATGTTCCCTCATTCTGCCGCGGGACTTGAGGGTCACGAATAGAACGACGGCTTCGGATGCTTGCCGTTGAGCGCCCAGTCGCCCAGCTCGCGCAATTTGTAATCGACGGGATCGTGCAGCGTATGCACGCGCAGGTTGCGCCAGTAGCGGTCCAGCCTCAGCGCGGCGGTGGTGGCGCGGGCGCCGGTGACTTCGAAGATGCGGCTCGTCAGATCCAGCCCGCCGCGGGTGGCCGACACCTTGGCCGTCGCCACCGCGAGGGCGACTTCGCCGCGGCCGGCTTCGGTGAGCGCGAGCCCCTCGTTCCACGCTGCATCGAAGCGCGCCACGGCGTGGTCGGCGAGCTTGCGCGTGGCTTCCAGCGACACCCAGAACTCGCCGTAGTGGGCAAGGATGTAGGGGTCTTCGGTCGCCTGTTGCGCCGGAGAGGCCTGCCAGGCGCGTGTCTGGCTGCGGGTGTAGTTGCGCGCCTCGGCAAAGGCGCCTTCGGCGATGCCGAGGAAGACATTCACGAAGATCAGCTGCGCCAGCAGCGGGCGCAGGCAAGCGTGCGGCGACGACAACGGCCCCGGATTCGACAGGATCTCGCCTTCCGCCACCGCGACGCGCTCGAACAGCGCGCTGCCGCTGTCGGTCTGGCGCTGCCCCATGTTGTCCCAGTCCTCGAACAGGGTGACGCCCGCGCGCCGCGTGGGAATCGCGGCGATGATCAGCTTGCCGTCGGCGTTGTCCTCCACAGCGGACGCCAGCAGCATGTCGGAATCGAGCGCGCCGGAGCAGAAGCTCTTGCGCCCCGAGAATTCCCGCCCGCCCGGCACGCGGGTAGCGACGGTGCGCTTGTCGAGCGGATTGAGCGCGTTGCCCCAGAACCAGCCCTGGCTCGCTGTGTCCCTCAGCCACGGCTCCCACTGCGCGGGCGTGCCGAACAGCCGCACCGAGGCGAGCTGCAGGTGATGAAAGGCGAAGACGTGGGCAACCGAGCTGTCCACCCGCGCAAGCTGGCGCACGATGCCGAGCGTTTCGGTCCAGCTCGCGCCAAGGCCACCATATTCGATCGGAATGCTGAGCTTGAGCAGGCCGCTCTCGCGCAGCAGGTCGCGCTCGACCTTCGGCGTGCCGCCGGCCAGGTCGCGAGCTGCCGCAGTCTCCGCAAAGCGTTCGGCCAAGCCCGCCGCGATGGCGGAGGACGAAGTTGCGTGATGCGGGATGTGTTGGGCAGCGTCGGGCGTGGTGATAGTCATCGTCAGGTGTCCTCTGGGGCCGGACAGCCGGCCAGGTTCATCGGGATGGGGTGCGGGTGCGCTCAGGCGTCGGCTGCGGCCAGCTCATCGACGCCGCCGGCGCCGATCAGGCCGAAACGCTTGAGCTGCGTGCGCAGGATGTTGCGCGAGATGCCGAGCTGACGCGCGGTCCGCACCTGGTTCTCAAGGCAGTATTCGAATGCGGTCGAGAAAAGCAGGTTTTCGACCCGCTCATGGAGGTCCGGCGTGTCGTCGTCGAGCAGTTGCCGCAGCCCGGCGCGGATGGCTTCGAAACCGTCCGCCGGCAGGCCTGCGCCCTGACCGCCCAGCGCCGCCACACGGCCGGGCAGGCGCAGATCGGCCGGCGTGATCACACCGTTCTGGCACACGATCAGCGCGAAATGCACCACGTTCTCGAGCTCGCGGATGTTGCCCGGCCAACTGTAGTTCGCCAGCTCGACCCGCGCTTCGGCGCTCAGGCGCGGCGGGACGATGTCGAGACGCTGGCGGTAGTACTCGATGAAGTAATCGACCAGCGGCAGGATGTCGCCCGGCCGCTCGTGCAGTGGCGGCAGCTCGACCGGCGCGACGTTCAGCCGGTAGTAGAGGTCGAGACGGAAGTGTCCGGCCTGCACGGCCTTTTCCAGATTGACGTTGGTCGCCGCCACCAGCCGCACATCGACCGGAATCGGCTTGCGCGACCCGAGCCGCACCACCTGTCGCTCCTGCAGCACGCGCAGCAGCTTCACCTGCATCGGCAGCGGCAGATCGCCCACTTCGTCGAGGAACAGCGTGCCGCCGTTGGCCGCCTCGAACCAGCCCGGCCGCGCCTGCTGTGCCCCGGTGAAGGCGCCCGCCTCATGGCCGAACAGTTCGGCCTCGACCAGGTTCTCGCTGAATGCGCCGCAATTGACCGCGACGAAGGGACCGCTCCGTCCGCTCTGGGCATGGACATGGCGCGCGACGAGCTCCTTGCCGGTGCCGGTCTCGCCGATGATCAGCACGTTGGCCTCGCTCGGTGCGATCAGTTCGACCTGGCGCAGCAGTCTCAGCGACTTGGCGTCGTGGAAGATCAACGCCTTGGCGCGGATGGACAGCGCCGCCTGGCCGGCGTTGGGCAAGGTCAGCAGCCTTGCGGTATTCGATTCGTTCAATTGGCTCTCTCCGCGGACGCGATCGGATTTTCTTGCATGGTGCGCAGGGGCGTTTCGCGCCGCCTCGCCCACCGCGAGACGGCTTCCATCGTCATGTCGAAAGCTTAGTTTGTGGGCACCGCAACATGAACGAAGGATTTCTGCTTTCCTTTCCACGTTGGCGCCAATGCGTGATCGACGGCAGGCCCGCAGCTTTGGCCCGGCCGCGACCGGGCTTGCGGGCGGTCACGCCGACGCTGACGATCCTCAAGACCGACCGCGCCGCGGCTGTGCTACCTTTCCTGCAGCGCCGTGTCCCGCCAGGAGAGAAAGCTCATGTCGAACTACGATCGTTTCTGGGATCTTCACGTACTGGCACGCGACGGTCACTACGATTTCGCCAGCCAGATCCGGGAACAGGCCGAACATCAGGCGGCGAAGCAGACGGCAGACTCGCTCAAGCGATTCCTGCTGAGCCCGGTGGACAGCAAGCACAAGTGCATCATCACGCCCGACGAGCTCGCCGCCGTCGATGACCTGCCGGACGGCTATGTCGCAAGCGCCGTCAGCATCTCCGACCTCGAGAACGGCGCCGTCAGCGTGACCGCGCAGAATCTCGTCCGATGGATCAACGACCCCGGGCACACCGGCAAGCTTCGCGTCAATGCCCACGGCGACGGCGAGGGTGCCATCTGGATGAGCGAGCAGACGGGCGTGAGCTCGTCCGTTTCCGCCAATCTGCTGATCACGTGGCTCGCCAGGAACGGTCTGTCGCCTGTGGCGAACAACGCGCGGGTGAAATCGCTCGCGGGGAACAAGAATTCGAAGGGCCTGGTGACGATCGCGCTGGCGGCCTGCATGGGCGCTCGCTACATGACGACCGGCGCAACCCTGGGCGCGGCCAGCAGCACGGCCGCCCCTTCATCGGCGGTGGCGCTGATGGTTTCGGCACTGCGGCAGGCCGGCATCACCGGTGTCGAAGTGACCGGCAGCAACGAAATCGTCATGTCGGTCGATGGCACGCTGTACCGCGACACGCAGCCCGCTCCCCAGACGCGCGGCGCTGCGGACAAGGCCTGGGAGGAGGGCCAGCAGGACGGGACCAGGCTGTGGACGATCGAGATCCCGGCCGGCTGGGATGTCAGATCATTCCTGTTCTCCCGTGGCGGCGTCATCAACATTCCGATGGACTACGCCATCAAGGGCGTTGCGCACAACCGCGGCAGGCACCCCTCGGGGGGCTGGATCCTCACCCACAATGGCGATGGCAGCACGGTCGATGTCTCCGAAGGATGGATCGTCGATGAGGCAAGAAGGACGATCTCCCCGCCGCTGGGCTGGCACGTGAAGTCGCATGGAAGGGGCAAGGGCGGAACCCTGATCGCGACGAGTCCGGGACATGCGGAACCGCTGGCACACTCTCCGTTCAAGATCCGCGAGATCTCCTGACCGCCGCATCGTCCGCCCTCACGTCCCGACTCTTCCTTGCCCGCACGCGCCCGGCCAGCACCGCCGCGCGTCGCTTTCCAGCGGGCCTGCCCCTTCGCTTCTGCAACGTGCCCCCGGCCGAAAGGCGCGGCAGTTCGCCACCTGCTTCGGCTGGCTGAGAAGAGGCCACAGTGTGGACGGTGGCCCTCCTCGTTGGCACATCAATAGTCGCGGCTGCTCAACGCCTCGCCCTGGCCGACGCCAGCCGCTGCAGCACGGCGACCAGCGTGTCGACTTCCTCGCAGGTGTTGTAGAACGCCAGCGAAGGCCGCACCGTGGCCTCGACACCAAAGCGGCGCAGGATGGGCTGCGCGCAATGATGACCGGAGCGCACCGCAATGCCTTCCTCGTTGAGCGCCCTGCCGACTTCCTCCGTGGTGTAGCCGTCGAGCACGAAGGAGAGCACGCTGGCCTTGTCCTTCGCAGTGCCGATCAGCTTGAGCCCCGGGACGGTCTGCAGCCCGCGCGTCGCGTACAGAAGCAGGTCGTGCTCGTAGCGCGCGATGTTCTCCATGCCGATGCGCTCGACGTAGTCGATCGCCGCCCCCAGGCCGACCGCGTCGGCAATGTTGCCGGTGCCCGCCTCGAAGCGGGTCGGCGGACCGTGGTAGATCGTTTTCTCGAAAGTGACGTCGGCGATCATGTTGCCGCCCCCCTGCCATGGCGGCATGTCTTCGAGCACCTCGCGCTTGCCATACACCGCACCGATGCCGGTCGGAGCGAACACCTTGTGCCCCGAGAACACGAAGAAGTCGGCGTCGATGTCCTGCACGTTCACCCGCATGTGCGACACCGACTGCGCACCATCGACCAGCGCCCTGGCACCCGCGCGATGCGCCATCGCGACGATCTCCTTCACCGGCACGACCGTACCGAGCGCGTTCGACACCTGGGTCACCGCGACGATCCGGGTGCGATCGTTGAGCAGCTTCTGGTACCCGTCGAGCAGCACCTGGCCCGAGTCATCGACCGGGATGACCCGCAGCTTCGCGCCCCTGGCCGCGGCGAGCTGCTGCCAGGGCACGATGTTGGCGTGATGTTCGAGGTGGGAGACGATGATCTCGTCGCCCTCGCCCACGTTCTGCCAGCCCCAGGTCTTGGCGATCAGGTTGATGCCCTCGGTGGCGCCGCGCACGAAGATGATCTCCTCCGCCGACGACGCGCCGAGAAAGCGCGCCACTTTGCCGCGCGCGCCTTCGTACGCGTCGGTCGCCCGCGCCGCAAGTTCGTGCGCAGCGCGGTGGATGTTCGAGTTCTCGTGCTGGTAGAAATACGTCAGCCGGTCGATGACGGCGCGCGGCTTTTGCGTGGTGGCGGCGTTGTCGAACCAGATCAGCGGCTTGCCGTTGACGCGTTCCTGCAGGATCGGAAAGTCGCGCCGCACCGCATGGACATCGAACGGCGGATGCGCGCCCTGTACCACGGCCGGCACCGGCTGTACGGCCGCCGGATCGAGGAAGTAGAACACCGGTGCCGACGACGGAGCCGGCTCGGCCGCGCGCTCGCCCGAGTCGAGTCCGGCGAGCAGCTCGCGCAAGGCCCCGTCGCCCGGCAGGCCGAAGGACTGCGCGGTGGCGCGGTCTTCCGGCGCTGCGGCGGTGGCTTCCCGGGCGGACGGAGAGGTGCTCGCCTCGCCGAGGAAGTAGTAGGGCGACGGCGACGGACCGCCGAGCGGCGCACCGCCAGACTGCGGCCCGTCCAGCGGCGTCACCTGTGGCAGCGCGGCGGCATAGGCCTCGGGCACGCCGTAGGCCGGGTTCGCGGCACGACCGCCTGCGGGCGCACGATCGACGACAGCCTCCGGCGCGCCGCTCGGGGTCCCTGCTGCCGGGGCCAGTGCGGGGGCACGATTGCCCAGCGCCAGTTCCGGCTGCGCCGGCTGAGGCGGACTGAACGGTAGCCGCAGGTCGGGGCTGCCGTTGGGCAGCGCCGCGAAGAACTCGCCGGCGAGCTGCGCCAGCACCGCGACGTCGGGCAAGCCTGCAGGTGCGCCGCCGAGGGCGGCCACCCCGTCACTTGTAGGTATCGAGTGCGGAGTAGTCATGGTACTTGCCCACTTCAACGTCATCGAGCACCGCCAGCGCATCGTCGGAATGCACGACCAGCGAGCAGTAAAGCGAGATCAGGTAGGACGCGATCGCGTTGCGGCTGATGCCCATGAAGCGCACCGACAGCCCCGGACCCTGTTCGCCGGCGACCCCCGGCTGGAACAGTCCGGTCACGCCCTGACGCTTCTCGCCGACGCGCAGCAGCAGGATCTTGGTCTTGCCGTCCTCGACCGGCACCTTGTCCGAGGGCACCAGCGGAATGCCGCGCCAGGTCAGGAACTGCGAGCCGAACAGCGACACGGTCGGGGGCGGGACGCCGCGGCGGGTGCATTCACGGCCGAAGGCGGCGATGCCCAGCGGGTGCGTCAGGAAGAAGGCCGGCTCCTTCCACACCTTGGTCAGCAGATCGTCGAGGTCGTCCGGAGTCGGCGCACCGGTGAGAGTGGAAAGCCGCTGTTCGTCGGCGACGTTGGCGAGCAGGCCGTAGTCCGGATTGTTGATCAGCTCGGATTCCTGGCGCTCCTTGACGGTCTCGACCGTGAGGCGGAGCTGCTCCTTGATCTGGTCGTGCGGACTGCTGTAGAGGTCCGAGATCCGGGTATGAACGTCGAGCACGGTAGTGACGGCGTTCAGGAAATACTCGCGCGGCTGCTCCTCGTAATCGA
This sequence comes from Pseudomonadota bacterium, assembly GCA_018240785.1. Classification (GTDB taxonomy): domain Bacteria; phylum Pseudomonadota; class Gammaproteobacteria; order Burkholderiales; family Rhodocyclaceae; genus Thauera. Next base: position 44,268 of record JAFEFC010000032.1, read on the forward strand.
CAAAGATCTGCGGCAGCTCGCCCTCGCCGTCGCGCTGCGAGCAGCTCACCCTCACGTCCTGCGGATTCTTGACCTTGTTCAGGCGATAGATGCCGGCCTCGACCGGCAACCATTGCAGGAAGTGCACCAGCCAGCGTGGCGTGATGGTCGCGAGTTGAGGAACGGTCTTGGTGGCATTCGCAAGCTGGCGCGCGGCGGTATCGCCAAGCGCGTGATGCACCGTGGTTTCTGCAGCCATGATGACTCCTTGACCCTGCGTAGGCAGGGGTTATGAAAAATTCGTCTGAAAGGATCTGGGGCGGGCCGGCGCCGCCCGGCGCCGGGGGAGCAGCTAGATGAAGTCGCCGCCGCCCTGCACCGGCTCGTGCTGCAGACTGGCCTGGGTGACGTGGCTGCCGGGCGGCACGCTGCGCGTCAGCCATACGTTGCCGCCGATGCTCGAGCCGCGTCCGATCGTGATGCGACCGAGCACGGTCGCTCCGGCGTAGATCACCACGTCGTCCTCGATGATCGGATGGCGCGCCCCACCCTTGGCGATCCCGCCATCATTCGTGCTGGCAAAGCGCCGTGCCCCCAGCGTCACCGCCTGGTAGAGGCGCACGCGATTGCCGATGATCGCGGTCTCGCCGATGACGACGCCGGTGCCGTGGTCGATGAAGAAACCGGAACCGATCTCGGCGCCGGGATGGATGTCGATGCCCGTCTCGGAGTGCGCGATCTCCGACAGGATGCGGGCCGCGAGGGGCGCACCGAGCCGATGGAGCGCATGAGCGAGGCGGTGATGGATGACTGCCAGCACGCCCGGGTAGCACAGCAGCACCTCATCCACGCTGCGTGCAGCGGGATCGCCATCGAAGGCGGCCTGGACGTCCTTGTCGAGCAGCATGCGCAACCCGGGCAACCCGCGGGCGAACGCGCGCACGATCTCGGTCGCACGTGCCTCGAGGGCGGCCCGATCGTCGTCCTGGGGAGCGAGTTGCCCGACCAGTTCGAGCCGCACCTGATGCAGAAGACCATTCAGTGCCGTGTCCAGCGTGCGACCGACGAAGAAGTCCTCGCTCTCCTTGGTCAGATCGCGTGGCCCGAGACGCATCGGAAACAACGCGCCGCTCAAGCCGTTGACGATCTCGCGCAAGGCGTCACGGGAGGGAAATTCGCGCGGGCCGAAATCGCGCTTGCGTTGGCGGGCGTCGCGCCAGCGCTCGCGCACCTCGCGCAATTGCCAGACGATCCGGCCCAGATCCCAGCCCGCCGCGGCGCGCTCGGAGGTTTCGGTATCCGAGAGCGGGATGTTCATGCGGCGATCCCCGCCTGATCGAACAGGCCTTCGAACAGTACGGAGCTGAGGTAGCGCTCGCCCGAGTCGGGCAGGATCACGACGATGGTCTTGCCCGCATTCTCGGGTTTACGCGCCAGTCTTGCCGCCACCGCGGCAGCAGCACCGCACGAAAGCCCGGACAGGATGCCCTCTTCGCGCGCCAGCCGGCGCGCATACGTCACGGCATCCTCGTTGCTGACCTGCTCGATGCTGTCGACAAGTGACAGATCCAGCACGCCCGGAACGAAGCCGGCGCCGATCCCCTGGATCTTGTGCGGCCCCGGCTTGAGGGGTTCGCCCTCGCGCGTCTGCGTCAGCACCGGGCTGGCCGCGGGCTCCACCGCGACCACTTCGATCGCCTTGCCCCTGGTGTGTTTGATGTAACGGGACACCCCGGTGATCGTTCCGCCTGTCCCGACGCCCGACACGAAGATGTCGATCGACCCGTCGGTATCGTTCCAGATCTCGGGCCCGGTCGTGGCCTCGTGGATGGCAGGGTTCGCCGGATTCTTGAACTGCTGCAGCAGCACGTACCTGTCGGGATCGGACGCGGCGATTTCCTCGGCCTTCGCCACCGCGCCGCTCATGCCCCTGGCGCCCTCGGTCAGCACCAGCTTCGCGCCGAAGGCAACCAGCAGCTTGCGACGTTCGACACTCATCGTCTCGGGCATGGTCAAGGTGAGCGGAATCCCCTTTGCCGCGGCGACGAAAGCGAGGGCGATGCCGGTATTGCCGCTGGTCGGCTCGACAAGCTCCTTGCCGGAACCGAGCAGGCCGCGCGCTTCGGCATCCTTGATCATTGCGGCACCGATGCGGCACTTGACCGAATAGGCCGGGTTGCGGCCCTCGATCTTGGCCAGCACGGTGGCTTTGGCGCCGTCGATGATGCGGTTGAGCCGAACAAGCGGCGTGTGGCCGATCGATTCGGCGTTGTCGGTGTACCAATGGGACATGATGGATCCTGTCGGAAGTGGTTGACGAAAGCCCTCGGCGGGCGCGCTCAGTCCTGCACCCAGGACAGGCCGGCGAACCGCCAGCCGTTGAAGGTGCCGCGCCTCTGCCGCTCGTCGAGATCTCCCTCGAAGCCTTCGAGCACATTGAAGACGTTGTGGAAGCCCGCCTTGGCCGCCGCTTCCGCGGCCAGCGCCGAACGCTTGCCGCTGCGGCACAGAAGCAGCACCACGGCGGCCTTGCCGGTCTTGCATTCCAGCTCGCGCACGAAGCGCGGGTTGCGGGTCAGGCTGGTGCCGCTGGCCCAAGCCACGTGCAGTGAGCCGGGCACGTGGCCGACGAACTTGCGCTCCTCGGCACTGCGTACGTCGACGAGCGCCGCCTCGTGCGCGCTGATCAACTGCCAGGCCTCGTTCGGCGTGACGCCGCCGGCATAGGGCAGGCCCAGCTCGGCGGCGCGCTGGCGCGCCCGCGCCAGGATGGGATGATCCGCTGCGGCCGACGCCGGGGTCGCTGCAGGCTGTTCGGATTCGCGGATGGCAAAGGCTGTCTCGGTCATGGCGGGCCTCCTGGGATACGGGTTTTCTGGTTGGGCGTTGCGTGTTCAGGTCTTGAAAGTTACGCGCAGGTGACGCACCGGCGAACCAATAAAAAATCAGATCTAATGCAGGAAAACGGGATAGATCCGGCCGGTGAACACGCATGAAGACGCCGCGCTGAAAGAGCGGCCTGGCCATCGGTCGGCGCGTCGTGAATCGAGACGCCGTCGCCGCCCGTCAATCAGAACTCGCGTCCCGTCAGGCGATTCAGCGTGAAGCGGGTGTGATGCCGGATCCGCGCCAGGGCGCCATGTCGGCCGCGCTGAGAATTCGCCTGGCTCGAGATGGCACCCAGGGGGACGTCGTCATGCACACGCTGCATGGCGACCAGCAGGTCTAGGCCGAACGGCCAGGGACCGTAGCCGGATTCGGTGTTGATGTGTCCGGCATCGCCAATGTCCATCAGCCGACTGCCCCAGCGCTCGGCCCAGAATGCCGCGCTGTCGAACTTCACCCAGGGATCGTTGCGACTCGCGACCACGATGCTGGGACACGCCAGCGGCGTGTCGGGCAGCCAGGCCGCCACCGAGCTGCCTTCGTCGGCCATTTCGCGCAGGCCGAAGGGACCGAAGCGCTGCGGATCGGCAGGTGCGACGAGCAGCGCGCCCGCCACCTTCTCTGGCCGATCGGCAGCCGCCACCACGCTGGCAAGACAGCCATAGCTGTGCGCCACCAGAAACACCGCATGCGGCGCGGCATCGATTTCGTCGCGCACCGCACCCGCCCAGCGCGCGAGGACCGGCTGCTCCCAGTCGATGCCGCGCACCCGCTGCGCGCCGGCCAGCCGATGTTCGATCCAGGTCTGCCAGTGCAGCGGACCGCTGCCGTGAAAGCCGGGGACGATCAGGGTCGTGTGCTGCACGTCAGCCTCGCTCAGAGCGTGGCGATGGACACTTCGGTCGATTTCACCAGCGCAACGACGTCCGAGCCGGGCTTGAGCCCGAGTTCGTCCACCGAGCGCGTGGTGATGACCGAAGTCACGATGCCCGACGACGTCTGCACGTCGACTTCGCTGACGACGTCGCCGCGGATGATTTCCTTCACCTTGCCGCGAAACTGGTTGCGTACGTTGATGGCCTGGATGGTCATGATCACGATCCTCCGTTGAGTTTGTGTGGGTTACCTGGCGTAGATCTGGTCGAACACGCCGCCGTCGCCGAAGTGCGTCTTCTGCACCTTCTGCCAGCCGCCGAGCTCGTCGATGGTGAAGGTCTTCACCTTCGGGAAGCGGGCCACATCCCTGGGATCGGCAAGTTCGGGCTTGATCGGCCGGTAGTAGTGGCGGGCGGCGATCGTCTGGCCGACCGGCGAGTACAGGTATTCGAGGTAGGCCTGGGCGACCTTCTCGGTACCGCGCCTCTTCGCCACGCCGTCGACCACGGTGACCGGCGGTTCGGCCAGGATCGTCACCGAGGGCACGACGATCTCGAACTTGTCGGGGCCGAGTTCGTTCACCGAAAGGAAGGCTTCGTTCTCCCACGCCAGCAGCACGTCGCCGATGCCGCGCTGCACGAAGGTGTTGGTCGCCCCGCGCGCACCCGAATCGAGCACCGGCACGTGCCTCAACAGTTCGCCGACGAACTCGCGCGCCTTCGCCTCGCTGCCACCCGGCTGCTTGAGCGCGTAGCCCCAGGCCGCAAGGTAATTCCAGCGCGCGCCGCCCGAGGTCTTCGGGTTTGGCGTGATCACTTCGACCCCGGGCTTGACCAGGTCGCCCCAGTCCTTGATGCCTTTGGGATTGCCCTTGCGCACCAGGAAGACGATGGTCGAGGTATAGGGCGAGCTGTTGTTCGCCAGCCGCTTCTGCCAGTCGGCGGGGATCTTCTTGCCGATCTGGGCGACCTCGTCGATGTCGTAGGCCAGCGCGAGCGTGACGACGTCGGCTTCCAGCCCGTCGATCACCGCGCGCGCCTGCTTGCCCGAGCCGCCGTGGGACTGCTTGATGGTGACGTCCTCGCCCGTCTTCCCTTTCCAGTACTTGGCGAATTCCGGGTTGAAGTCCTGATACAGCTCGCGCGTCGGATCGTAGGAGACGTTGAGCAGCGTGGTGGCCGCCTGGGCGTTGCCGACGAGCCCGGCGGCAAGGGCGAAGGCCAGCAGGGTGCGGCGGGTGGCGTTGAAACGCATGACGTTCTCTCCAGAGGTCGTTGGTTGATGGCGAAAATCTATCGCGCCAGCCGAATCCACCGAACCAAGAAAAAACGCATTGCTTATTCACGACGTGCGAATTGACCAACGAGACACCGCGATCGTTTGGAATACCCATCGCGGCAGATCTGGTGGCGGGGGATGCGTGGAGCGGACAAGCGCTGTCCGAGTCCCGAGCGAAGCGAGGTCGAGTTGCGCAGGACGACGGAGCGCATCGCCTGCCACCAGACCGGATTCGGAGCACTCTTCGGCCACCAGCGCCGTTCTGCGCTATCGTTCGGCCTCCAGCAAGAACCGCCCGGAGCCGCACGCATGGCCAGCACGCCGAAATTCCGCCCTTCCTTTCTCCTCGCCTTCAGGACCGCCGCGCTCGCCGTCGCGCTGTCGGGCGGTGCTGCCGCGATGCCGGCCGTGGCGGCGGAGCTGAAGATCGGCCTGTCGTCCGAAGTCACGACGCTGGACCCGCACTTCTTCAACAGCGGCCCGAACATCGCCTTCCATCACCACCTCTACGACAGCCTGGTGGACGTCGACGCGGAGGGCAAACTGATCCCGGCGCTGGCCGAATCGTGGAAGGCGATCGACGACACCACCTGGGAATTCAAGCTGCGCCGCGGTGTGAAATTCCACGACGGCAGCGAGATGACCGCCGACGACGTGCTGTTCTCGCTCGACCGCCCGGCGCAGATCACCGCCAGCCCCGGCCCCTTCACCAGCTACACCAAGCCCATCGTCGCCAAGCAGGCGGTGGACCGCTACACCGTGCGGCTGAAGACGGCGAGCGCCTATGGCCCGCTGCCGCTGGACCTGATCTCGATCTTCATCGTGTCGAAGAAGGCCGCGGCCAAGGCCACGCAGGAGCAGTTCAACAGCGGTGCCGCGGCGATCGGCACCGGTCCCTTCAAGCTGGTGAGCTTCCGCAAGGGCGAGAGCATCGAGATCGCGCGCAACGACGCCTACTGGGGCGCGAAGCCCGAATGGGACAAGGTGCAGTTCAAGGTGCTTGCCAGCGACGCACCGCGCCTGGCCGCGCTGCTGGCCGGCGACGTGGATCTGATCGAGGCGGTGCCGCCGGCCGATCTGGCAAAGCTGAAGGGCAACCCGAAAATTGGGCTGGCGCAGCACACCACCTGGCGCACCATCTTCTGGCAGCTCGATCAGTTCCGCGACGTCTCGCCCTTCGTCACCGACAAGGCCGGCAAGCCGCTGGCAAAGAATCCGCTGAAGGACGTGCGCGTGCGCCAGGCGATCTCGAAGGCGATCAACCGCCAGGCGCTGGTCGAGCGCACGCTGGAAGGGCTGGCGCAGCCGGCCTCCAACCTCAATTCGCCGGGCATCTTCGGCTACAACGCCGAGCTGAAGGTCGAAGCCTACGATCCGCAGGGCGCGAAGAAGCTGCTCGCCGACGCCGGCTACCCCGACGGCTTCGGCCTCACGCTGCACGGCCCCAACAACCGCTACATCAACGACGAGCAGGTGGTGCAGACCGTTGCCCAGTTCCTTAATCGCGTCGGCATCCAGGCCAAAGTCGAGACGCAACCGCTGTCGGTGTATTTCGGCAAGGCGCGCGCCAGCGACTACAGCATGGCGATGCTGGGCTGGGGCTCGCTGGCGAGCGACTTCACGCTGCGCTCCATCGTCGGCACACCCAACCCGGACACCGGCTGGGGCACCTGGAACTGGGGCAAGTACAGCAACCCGGCGGTGGACAAGCTGGTGCAGCAGGCGCTCGGCTCGGTCGATGTGGCCAGGCGCGAGGATTTCGCGCGGCAGGCGGTGAAGGCCGCGATGAGCGACTACGCGGTGATCCCGTCGCACCACCAGATCGCCACCTGGGCGCTACGCAAGGGCTTGAATTACAAGGGCCGCATCGACGAATTCACCTACGCGTACGAAGTGCACAGCGTCAGGTGATGGCGACCGTGTAGCAGTCCTCCCCGATCAATCCAACCGGAGCCCGACCCGTGCGACGCCTCGCCCCCATCCTGCTCTCCTTCGCCCTCTCCCTGCCGCTGCTCGCCCCCGTGGCATCGGCCGCCGATGCCGACCTTCAGCGCTGGATCGACGGCCCGCAACGCGCCGAGAGGAACCGCGCGCGCGACCCGGCGCGCAAGCCGGCCGAAACGCTGGCCTTCTTCGACCTGCGCCCCGATCAGACGGTGGTCGAGGTGTGGCCCAGCGTCGGCGCGTGGTGGTTCGAGATCCTCGCGCCCTACCTGCGCGACAAGGGCCATTACATCGGCGCACTGCACGCCGGGGCACACAACCCGGCCGCAGCGAAGGCCGAGCACGAAGTGATCGAAGGCCGCATCACCGGCCAGCCGGCGCTGTATGGCAAGGTGGAGATCGCCCACACGCCGGGCCTACTCGACACGGTGAAGCCGAATTCGGTCGATGTCGTGCTGACCTTCCAGAACCTGCACAACTGGATCACCGACGGCAACGCCGACGAGCACCTGCGCGAGTTCCACGCCGTGCTGAAGCCGGGCGGCGTGCTCGGCATCGTCGACCACCGCGCCCGCACCGACCGGCCGCGCGACGAGCAGTTGAAGGCCGGCTACCTGCGCGAGGACGAGACGATCGCGTTGTTCGAGAAGCACGGCTTCAAGCTCGTCGCCCGCTCCGAGATCGCCGCCAACCCGCACGACACCAAGGATTACCCGCAGGGCGTGTGGACATTGCCACCCACGCTGCGCATGAAGGACGTCGACCGCGCCCGCTACGTCGCCATCGGCGAGAGCGACAAGTTCACGCTGAAGTTCGTCAAGGTCGCCGCGCCCTGAGACGGCGGGCGCGACGGCTGCGTGTTCAGAGGGCGGCGATACCTTCGATTTCGACCAGCAGGCCGTCCATGGACAGCCGCTCGATGCCGACCAGCGTCACCGCGGGCGGCTTCTCGGCATTGAAATAGGCTGCGCGGATGTCGCGAATCTTCGGCGTCTGCGCCGGCTGCAGGCCGACGATGTAGACATTGACTTTCACCAGGTCGTGCATCGTCGCGCCCTGCGCGCGCAGCGCGATGTCGAGGTTGTCGAGCGTGCCCTTGAGCTGGGCTTCGAGATCACCCGGGTTGCGCACCCTGCCGTCGCGGTCGCAGTCGATCTGGCCGGCGATGAAGACCAGCCGCTTGGCGCCCTCGACCGAGAAGGTCTGGCTGAAGGCCTTGCCGACGAAGAGTTCCGGGGGGTTGATGACCGTGCTTTCCATGTGTCGCTCCTCGGTGACGTGTCGCAGAAATTTTCAGGACCCAATTGTTCCATGGGCGGTGTTCGCTCCGCCAATCGGCGACGATCGTCCAAACGGCGTCCGGCTGCTATCCTTGGGCGCAGTTTCGACCTTCGAATCTGCGCGGCGTGGCCTCACTGCGCTTCGATCCCGCTTCCAATGCCCCTCTTCATCCTCCGACGCATCCTCCAGTCCTTCAATGTGCTGTTCGTCATGTCGCTGCTGGTGTTCGCCGGCGTGTATGCGATCGGCAATCCGCTGGATCTGCTCGTCGATCCGAACGCCACGGCTGACGACATGGCGCGCGCCGCTGCATCGCTCGGCCTTGACCAGCCGCTGTGGGTGCAGTACGGCCGCTTCCTCGCCAACGCCATGCGGGGCGATCTGGGGAATTCATTCATCCACGGCGTGCCGGCGCTCGGGCTGATCGTCGAGCGGCTGCCGGCGACGCTGGAACTGGCCGTCGTGGCAATGCTGATCGCAGTGCTGCTCGGCATCCCGCTGGGGCTGTGGGCCGGGCTGAAGCCGGATTCGTGGACGGGGCGCGCGATCATGGCAGGCTCCATCCTGGGCTTCTCGCTGCCCACCTTCTGGGTGGGGCTGATGCTGATCATGGTGTTCGCGGTGCAGCTCGGCTGGCTGCCGGCGAGCGGGCGTGGGTCGACCGCCGACGTGCTCGGCGTGTCGATCTCGCTGCTGACGGCGGATGGCTGGCGCCACCTGCTGCTGCCGGCGGCCAACCTGGCGCTGTTCAAGCTGTCGCTGATCATCCGCCTCACCCGCAGCGGCACACGCGAGGCGCTGCTGCAGGATTACGTGAAGTTCGCCCGTGCCAAGGGGCTGTCGAATGCGCGCGTGGTGGGCGTGCATGTGCTGAAGAACATCCTGATCCCGATCGTCACCGTCGTGGGGCTCGAGTTCGGCTCGCTGATCGCGTTCTCGGTGGTCACCGAATCGATCTTCGCCTGGCCGGGCATGGGCAAGCTGCTGCTCGATTCCATCACCCAGCTCGACCGCCCGGTGGTGGTCGCCTACCTGCTGCTGGTCGTCACGCTGTACGTGCTCATCAACCTGGTGGTCGACCTGCTGTATGCGGCGCTCGATCCGCGGGTGCGGCTGGCCGGAGCAAGGGCATGAGCGAGACGTCGCCCCCGCCGGCCACCTCCCCTGCCGAGGCCGACGTCGAACGCCCGCTGCGCCGCCTGGTGCGAATGTATGCCGAGAGCCGCGTCGCACTGTTCGGCCTCGCCCTGCTGCTGGCAATCGTGCTGGCGGCGCTGCTCGCGCCCTGGCTGGCGCCGCAGAACCCCTACGACCTGATCCAGCTCGACATGCTCGACGGCCGCCTGCCGCCGGGCAGCGCGAGCGGCGACGGGCGGCTCACCTACCTGCTCGGTACCGACGAGCAGGGCCGCGACATGCTGTCGGCCATTTTGTATGGACTGCGCATCAGCGTCGGCGTCGGCGTGGTGGCGACGCTGCTGGCGCTGGCGATCGGCATGGCGCTAGGGCTGGCGGCGGGCTATTTCGGCGGTCGCTTCGACGCCATCCTGATGCGCATCGCCGACATCCAGTTGTCCTTCCCGTCCATCCTGGTGGCGATGATCCTGCTGGCGCTGTTCGGCCAGGGCATCGACAAGATCGTCATCGCGCTGGTGGCGGCGCAGTGGGCCTACTACGCCCGCACGACGCGCAGCGCCGCGCTGGTCGAGGGGCGCAAGGAATACATCGAGGCGGCACGCCTGCTCGGGTTGTCTACGCCACGCATCCTGTTCCGCCACCTGCTGCCCAACTGCCTGCCGCCGCTGATCGTGGTCGCCGCGCTGCAGGTAGCCGCGGCGATCGCGCTGGAGGCGACGCTGTCGTTCCTCGGCCTCGGGCTGCCGGTGACCGAACCGTCGCTCGGGTTGCTGATCGCCAACGGCTTCCAGTACCTCTATTCCGGCCGCTACTGGATCAGCGTGTTTCCCGGCGTGGCGCTGCTGCTGCTGATCCTCGCGATCAACCTCGTCGCCGACCAGTTGCGCGACGTGCTCAATCCGAGGCTGCAATCGCAATGAACGCACAACGCGACCCGACTCTGGTCGTTGACCGCCTCACTACCCGCTTCGTCGGCCGTCGCGGCGCGGTGACGGCAGTCGATGACGTCAGCTTCAGCGTCGCGCCCGGCGAGGTGCTGGGCCTGGTCGGCGAGTCCGGCTCGGGCAAGTCGATGACCGGGTTCTCCATCCTCGGCCTGGTCGATCCGCCGGGGGAGATCGCCGCCGGCAGCATCCGCCTGAAAGGTCGCGAACTGAGCGACCTCTCGGCGCGCGAATGGCGCGCGCTGCGGGGAGATCGCATCGCGATGATCTTCCAGGATCCGATGATGACGCTGAATCCGGTGCTGCGCATCGACACACAGATGATCGAGACGGTGCGTGCGCACCGCCGCATCAGCAGCAATGCCGCACGCGAGCTGGCGTGCGACGCACTTGCCCGCGTCGGCATTCCGTCGCCGGACGAGCGCCTGCGCGCCTATCCGCACCAGCTCTCCGGCGGCATGCGCCAGCGGGTGGCGATTGCCATCGCGCTGCTGAATGCGCCCGATCTCATCATCGCCGACGAGCCTACCACCGCGCTCGACGTCACCATCCAGGCGCAGATCCTGTTCGAGATGCAGACCCTGTGCCGCGAATCCGGCACCGCGCTGATCTGGATCACTCATGACCTGGCGGTCGTCGCCGGCCTGGCCGACCGGGTGTGCGTGATGTACGCGGGCCGCATCGTCGAGCAGGGCAGCACCGCGCAGGTGCTGGAAACGCCCGCCCACCCCTACACCCGCGGGCTGCTCGACTCCACGCCCGCGGCGAACGTGCAGCCAGACGAAGCCGGACGTACGCAGCCGTTGCGCCAGATCCCCGGCATGGCGCCGTCGCTGAACGAACTCCCCGCAGGCTGCGCCTTCCGCCCGCGCTGCACACGCGTCAGCGACCTGTGCCAGCAGGTGCCGCCGGAGGTTGAACTGGCGCCCGGCCATGTCGCACGCTGCTTCCATCCGCTGCCGGCGGCGCAAGGGGTGAAATCTTGAGCGCACAGCAACCGGCGCAAACTGCCGCACTGCGGGAAGCGCCCGCACAGGCACCGGTGAACGAGTCGGCCCGTGCCCCGCTGCTGGAGCTGAGGGATATCCGCAAGATTTTCGGCGCCCAGCCCGACTGGCTCGAACGCCTCGGCCAGCGCGTGGGCTGGCTGCAGCCCGCCGCGACGGTGCAGGCGCTGGACGGCGTCAGCCTCTGCATCGCCCGCGGCGAAGTCGTCGGCTTGGTGGGCGAATCCGGCTGCGGCAAATCCACCCTCGGCCGCATCGCCGTGGGGCTGCACGCACCGAGCAGCGGGCAACGGCTGTGGCGCGGTACCAACCTCGACGCGCTGCCCGACGCCGAGCGCCGACGTGTCGGCCTAGGCATCCAGATGATCTTCCAGGATCCGTACGCGTCGCTGAACCCGCGCCTGCGCGTGCTCGACCAGCTGGCCGAGGCGCCGCGCGTGCATGGCATCATCGACCGTCCGCAACAGGCCGACTTTGTCGCCGCGCTGCTGCGCCAGGTCGGCCTCGACCCGGCCGTGGCCGACCGCTTTCCGCACCAGTTCTCCGGCGGCCAGCGCGCCCGCATCGGCATCGCCCGCGCGCTCGCGGTGAAGCCCGAGTTCCTCGTCTGCGACGAAGCCGTCGCCGCGCTCGACGTCTCCATCCAGGCCCAAGTGCTGAATCTCTTCATGCGGCTGCGCGAAGAACTTGGCCTCACCTACCTCTTCATCAGCCACGACCTCGGCGTTGTGCGTCACCTGTCCGACCGCGTGGCGATCATGTACCTTGGCCGCATCGTCGAAAGCGCCCCCAGCGCCGAAATCTTCAGCCGCCCGGCCCACCCCTACACCAAGGGCCTGCTCGCCGAGGCGCCGACGCTAAAGGTGGAGAAGAAGCGCTTCCTCGCCATCCGGGGCGAACTCCCTTCTCCGCTCGCCCCGCCGCGCGGCTGCCATTTCCATCCGCGATGTCCGGACGCGTTCGAGCGCTGCCGACTCGAGGCACCAAATCTGGAGGAAATCGCGCCTGGGCACGTGTCAGCATGCCATTTGAATGGCGAGTGATGGGAGCCCGTCGCATTGGTGCATGGGCCGGCCGCTTTCAGCGAAGCGGGCTTGACACGCGGGGCGGGTACACGCACGAACGCCCGAGACGTGTATTTGTCTCGGGCGTTGGGGGATGGGGTTAGTCTGACGATGACCTACTTTCACGAGGGCGGACCTCACTATCATCGGCGCGGTCTTGTT
>JAFEFC010000033.1 GCA_018240785.1 Pseudomonadota bacterium
TGGGGTTCGTGGAGCGCTTACAGATCACGCTGATCCAGGCCGAGCACCTGCCGGTGATCGCCGCGCTCGCCGGCCGCGGCGAACTCGACCCCACCCTGCTGCGGCGCAATCTCGTCGTCGCGGGCCTCAACCTCGTCGCCGCCCGCGCGCTGTTCGACGACCAGCCGCTGCTGCTGTGCATCGGCGCCGAGGTCTTGCTCGAAGTCACCGGTGCCTGCGATCCCTGGTCACGCATGGAGGAACTGCTCGGCCCCGGCGGCTACAACGCGATGCGCGGCCACGGTGGCGTCACCGCCCGGGTGCTCGAGGGCGGAATGTTGCGCGTCGGCGATGCGGTGACAGTCCGCCGCGCGAGCTGATCGCACACCTTCGCGCCCGACCAAGGCGGCCGCTTCGTGCCTGGAATCGCGCTTCACCATGGGGGCGTCACAGGAGAAGGCTGCGAGGAATGACAGAAGCCGATGCGCCATGGAGGCAGCGCAGGAGGCGGAACCACACGACAATGACGGGCGGTGGTCAGCCAGGACGGGACATAGTGGCCGCGAAAACTGGGGAATGCGAATGTCGGACAAGGGCACGGGAACCTGTCCCTCGGCTGCTTTGGCCGTCGGTCAAGTCATCGGCCGGAACAGTCGTTCGATCGGCGGCCAGCATCGGTCCGCAATGCGCAGGTTATGTGCCGCGCAACGGCAAACAGCGACGTAGGGCAGCTTTTCATTCTGGTGAGTGCATACTACCAACCCGTTGCGGACGCTCGTCGGGCTCCGTAAATCGCCTGCTCCGAACCGCGAATGAACGATGCTATGCCGTAGGCTTTCGGATCTGTGGTTCAGCACCTGCAATCCTCGACACATCATCGGATCGCTCACCAGATTGATCTAGAAATTTGTCGTGGTACTCACCGAGAGTTCTCGACAGTGGCTGATCGCCAAAGGCCCTGGCGACGATGATTCCAGTGGTAATGGCTCTGTAGAAGTAGTTCCAAGCGTCGTAAATGTGATCATCCATCCGAGGCGTTCCCTGCATACCTTCTATGTGAAAGTGTGGAGGGTTACCACCGTAAAGATCTAGCACCTGCACGGCAGATGCATGAATATAGCCAGAGTAAGTGCTACTGACTGCTTGGCTAACGTTCGACATCAGCGACGGATTTCCGGTTGGATTCAAGACACGCTGTACGTACGCTTGTATTTTATTGCGGCGGGGGGTATCCGGCTTCTGATGCCGCGCAAGAGTGTCGTTGCCGTCTTGAAACTCTTCCGCCCAAAATCCTCGAAGGTATCGTTCGTGTAATTCCGTGGTCTCGTCATTGGTCAGCGGTACGGCAAGGAATGCAATGTCTTCACAGATCTCGTCCAGCATGCGACAGGTGGCTGCCATTTCTTGCAGAAGACCAGCTTGCAGGAGTACGTCAACTGCGCGCAGACCCGTCACGAGCCGGGCAAGCTTTAGTAGGAGCGCTTGCTCTAGCGTTTGCTCGACAAACCGGAAAACGAATCCGCCTCGAAACTGAATCGGCTGGGGCGAAGGCACTTGCGATTCAAGTCGTCTGAACGTATTGGTTAGAACTGTGATCGTTTGGAGATATAAAGCTCGCATTTGATTAGTATGCGTTGCCAACAACTTGGCTTCAAGCACGCCGCTTCAGCGACGAAGTCGTGGTCTTGTAATCCCGTTCATGTCCCGGCTACGCAATCCACCGTCGCAACTGGCATCTTCGGTGATCGTATGCTGTAAGGGTTGAGTATCCCTTTGTTTCCACCGTGAAACTGTCGGATGGTGCGAAGGTACTATCGCAACCGTGACCCGATCGCGGGTACTCATGTGAATCTCTGAGAAGCCTATGGACAAATCATTGATACTCGGCATCGGACTGGGAGCGCTTGGCGTTACCGCAGGCGGTGCTGTTGCAACCTACAGCCTGGTTGACCTCGGGCCGAAATATGCCGAGGTGCTTGCCGTGCAGCCGCTCAAGAAAACGATCAGCACGCCGCGCGAAGTCTGCAAGGACGTCGTGGTAAGTCATCGAAGCCCGGTCAAGGACCAGCATCAGATTGCCGGAACGGTGATTGGCGCGTTGGCAGGTGGCCTGCTCGGTAATCAGATCGGAGAGGGCAGCGGCAAGAAAGTCGCCACCCTTGCCGGCGCGGCTGCCGGTGGTTATGCCGGCAAGAAGGTGCAGGAAAACATGCAGACCGGCGATACATACAACACCACGGAAACGCGATGCACAACGGTGAATGACACCAGCGAGAAGGTGGTTGGCTATGACGTCGAGTATCGACTTGGCGACAAAGTCGGACGTGTGCGGATGGACAACAAGCCTGGTCAGCGCATTCCGGTCAAGGATGGTCAGTTGGTCCTGACAGGCGAAAAGAATCCTGCCTGAGGCCTGCTTCGGGCGCACGCGTCGCGGTCGAGATTGGTGGCATTCAGCAAGCTCGCCGGGCCGGGCGGCACAAAGAGAGAGGCCGGCACCGCGCATCCTGCGGTGCCGGCCAGCTTGAAGCGGTCGGTCATGCCCTGGCGGCGGGAATGTCGCGGCGTGCGGTGCCGATGTAAAGCTGGCGCGGACGGCCGATCTTGTATTCCGAGTCGGTGATCATCTCTTCCCACTGCGTGATCCAGCCCACGGTGCGGGCGAGCGCGAAGATGCAGGTGAACATCGAGGTCGGGATGCCGAGCGCCTTCTGCACGATGCCCGAGTAGAAGTCGACGTTCGGGTAGAGCTTCTTCTCGACGAAGTATTCGTCTTCCAGCGCGATGCGCTCGAGCTCCTTGGCGAGCTTGAACAGGCGGTCGTTCTCCAGGCCCAGTTCGCCCAGCACGTCGGCGCAGACCTTGCCCATCAGCTTGGCGCGCGGATCGAAGTTCTTGTACACGCGGTGGCCGAAGCCCATCAGCTTGAAGCTGTCGTTCTTGTCCTTGGCGCGCTTGATGAACTCGCCCACGCGCGACACGTCGCCGATCTCTTCCAGCATGTTGAGGCAGGCTTCGTTCGCGCCGCCATGCGCCGGGCCCCACAGGCAGGCGATGCCGGCCGAGATGCAGGCGAAGGGATTGGCGCCCGACGAGCCGGCCAGGCGCACGGTGGAGGTGGAGGCGTTCTGCTCGTGGTCGGCGTGCAGCGTGAAGATGACGTCGAGCGCGCGCACCAGCACCGGGTTGGGTTCGTACTTCTCGCACGGCGTGCCGAACATCATGTGCATGAAGTTGGCGGTGTAGCCGAGGTCGTAGCGCGGGTACATGAAGGGCTCGCCCTTGTTGTACTTGTAGGCCATCGCAACGATGGTCGGCAGCTTGGCGATCAGGCGGTTGATGGAAATGTCGCGATGCTGGGCGTCGGAGAAGTCCATCGCCTCGTGATAGAAGGCCGACAGCGCGCCGACCACGCCCACCATCACCGCCATCGGATGCGCATCGCGCCGGAAACCGCTGTAGAAGCGGGTGATCTGGTCGTGCAGCATCGTGTGACGCTTGATCGTGTTCTCGAAATCCGCCTTCTGGTTCACGTTCGGCAGCTCGCCGTTCTTCAGCAGGTAGGCCACCTCGAGGAAGTCGCAGTTCTCGGCGAGCTGCTCGATCGGGTAGCCGCGATACAGCAGCTCGCCCTTGTCACCATCGATGAAGGTGATGGTCGACTTGCAGCTCGCGGTCGACAGGAAGCCGGAGTCGTAAGTGAATAGCCCCGTCTTGGCGCCCAGGGTGCGGATATCGATCACGTCGTTGCCGTGGGTACCGGTCATGATGGGGAAGTCGAACGACTTGCCGTCGACGGTGAGGGTGGCGCTACGTTCGCTGCTCATGTTTCATCTCCAGATTGGCACAACAAATGCAAGCAAGATTCGCACCGCGCTGCGTGCTGCATGGAACCGGCCCATCTCGGCGCGCGCGGACTTTCATCCGCACCATTGTCGCGCACAAGGCCCCATGTCGGTGCATGCCGGGCTGCCTGCAGACGGCTCTGCGGCTTGTCGTGCCGGGTGCCGATGCCAGAAAATGCATTTCGTCCTGCAGTCGCCGCTCTCCAACCTTTCTCCCCGCGTCGGAATCCAGCCATGCACAAACGCGACACCTCCCTCACCACCGACCAGAAGGCCCTGCAGGTCAACCTCGACAAGTACAAGTACGGTTCCATCGTCGAGATCGGCGCCGGGCAGGAAGTGGCGCGCCGCTTCTTCCAGGTGGGCGCGGCGGCGGGCACCATCGCCAAGACCATGTCGGCCTACGACATGGCGGTGAGCGACGACATCTACGGCCATGTGGACCGCTACGTCAGCCGCGCGCGGCTGCTGCAGATGCTCGAGAAGGAGTTCAACCAGGTGGTGGCGCGGCTCGCCCACCTGCGACCGAAGAACACCACCTTCTTCGCCTACGCTGCCACCGTCACCGCGCGCAGCTTCAAGCAGAAGAACGAATGCCACGGCTGGGTCGGCATCCGCCTGCAACTGCATCCGGGCGCGGAGCCCAGCGATGTGGTCATGCACGTGCGCATGCTCGATAACGACAACGCGCAGCAGGCCGAGGCGCTCGGCATCCTGGGCGTGAACCTGATCCACGGCGCCTTCTTCAACCACCATCACCCCGAATGGGTGGTCGAAGGTCTCGCCGACGGCCTCGGCTCGGAGCGCATCGAGGTGGACCTGATCCATTTCTCCGGCCCGTATTTCGACGAGGTCGAGAACCGCCTGATGAACCTGCACCTGATCCGGAGCTGGCTGACGCGGGCGGTGGTGTTCAACCCGGCGGGCGAGGTGGTGGTGCCGGGCGAGCTGTTCTACCGCAAGCCGGTGATGGTGATCCGTGGCAGCTTCAAGCCGGTGACCTGCGTCAATGTGGACATGATGGCCGCCGGCCTGAAGCAGTTCAGCCAGCTCGCGGCGGTGGATGAAAAGGAGATCGTGTCGCTGGCCGAGATCACGATGAATTCGCTGATCAGCGGCGACAACGTGGACGGCGCCGACTTCCTCGCGCGCATCGAGCTGCTCGCATCGCAGGGCTACACGGTGATGATCTCCGACTACGTGCGCTTCTTCCGCCTGCGCGCCTACCTGCGGCGTTACACACAGAAGCCGATCGGCATCGTGCTGTCGGTGCGCGACTTCGATTTCCTGTTCGACGAGAAATACTACGAAGGCCTGGAAGGCGGCATCCTCGAAGCCTTCGGCAAGCTGTTCCCGGACAACACCCACGTCTATGTTTACCCGTCGCGGCCCAGCGGCGGTGGCGCGGAGCTGGTGACGCTGGACAACGTGCAGGTGCCGGCCAGGCTGCGCCACCTGCTCGCGCATCTGGTGGCGAACGACAAGCTGCTCGCGGTGCAGCCCTTCGACGACAGCCACCTGCACATCGACGTCGCCGACGTGCTGGCCGGCCTGCGCCGCGGCCGCGGCGCCTGGGAGCAGGACGTGCCCGAGCCGGTGGCGCAGCGCATCATCGACGGACGGCTGCTGGGCTACGACACCGAATAGGGCGGAAGCGACAGTGCCGATGTGCGGAATGTGGCGGCATCCCGCACCGGCCCGAGCGTATGTGTCGTCAGCTTCCCGCGGTCAGCGCCGTGTAGCTGGTGATCAGGTTGCGGTAGTCGGGGATGTGGTTCGAGAACAGCTCGGCCAGGCCTTCGATGTCTTTGCGCCAGTCACCGTGCAGTTCGCAGGCGACGCCCAACCAGGTCGTCAGTTGCGCGCCGGCTGCGGTGATGGGGCTCCAGGCCGATTCGCGGGTGAGTTCGTTGAAGGTGCCCGACGCAACGGTGACGACGAACACCTCGCGCCCTTCCGCGATGGCCAACTAGCCGGGTGCCGCGATGCTGCGCAGCCACCGCCAGAACCAGGAACCCCGCTCGCCGGCGGATTCTGCGCAAGGATTCCGGACCGCCTCGTGCGGGCCGAGGAAGCGCAGGTGCTCGGTTTGCGTCAGTGACCGGTTGGCGATGCGGCAGGCGGCACGCTGCCAGCGCGCCGGCGAGGCATGCCATTCGATCTGTTCGTCGGATGATGCGGTGACGAACAGGTCGTCCGCGGCGAAGCGCAGGTCCTCGATGCCGGTCGCGTTCGCGGCGATCGTCGGGCCGATGCGT
This sequence comes from Pseudomonadota bacterium, assembly GCA_018240785.1. Taxonomy (GTDB): domain Bacteria; phylum Pseudomonadota; class Gammaproteobacteria; order Burkholderiales; family Rhodocyclaceae; genus Thauera. Next base: position 6,083 of record JAFEFC010000033.1, read on the forward strand.
TCGCCGCGCTCCGGATCCCAGAATGTGATGCCATCCGGGCCGCCGGAGACGAGCCGCGCTGCGTCGGGGCTGAACGCCAGGTGATCGATCGTGCCGCGCTCGGGGGTGAGCACGGTGTGCATGGGAGCGGCGGGCGACAGGCTGTGCAGGGTCAGCGCACCGAGGCCGCAGCCGCGTACCGCCCCGGTATCCTCCAGCCGGGCGCAGCCGGCATAGGCGAGGACCGCGCCCTTCGCATCGACGCTCATGGCGCTTACGCGCAGCAGGCCTTCGCCGAGCGTCTCGCGGGCTTGCCCGCTGCGCGCGAGATCGACCAGTTCGACCTTTCCGTCCTCGCATTCGCCGATCGCAGCGCGCGCGCATGTCGCGACCGCCAGCATCTTCCCGTCGGGCGTCAGCGCCAGCGCCGTCGGCTCGGCTTGCGTGTCGACGATGGCGGTTTGTTCGGGGGCCTGCCCACCCAGGGTCCAGATCGTGACTTGCCCGCGCTGGCAGCTTCCGTCCACGTCGCTCGTGGACGTGCATGCGCCGATAGCCAGGCGCGCGCCCGCTCCGTCCAGCGCCGCGACCGAGTACGCATCCGACGCGTGGCCGGGCGACTTCGTGGCGGAGCCGGCCAGTGCGGCACACAGCGTCGTGGGCGACTTCAGGTGCGCGGCGGCCTGTACCAGCACCCGGTCCTCGATCGCTCCGTTGGGGCAGGCGAGGGCCGGCTCGCGCGCCTTCGCGGGTGGGGAGCGCCGTGCGACGAGGGGCGAGGCGAGCCAGGCCGTGTCGGCGTCCTGCAGCGAGGCGAGGTCGTACAGCACGAGCTTGCCCCGCTGGCTGATCGAGCCCATGAATCTTCCGTCAGCGGACGTCGCGATCGACTCAACCGCGCCACCGAAGGCCTGTAGCGGCTCGTAGGCGCGCGGCGTGGTTTCACCCTCCTGCGCCTGCCACAGCCGCAGCTCGCCGTACTGGCAGTTCTGATAGGCATACTTGCCGCAGCCCCCCGAGAACACGAAGGAGCCCTTCGGCGCGACGGCCACCGCCCGGACCCAGTCGGGCTGGTCGTGGAAGACGATGCCGGTCCATGGTGCCGCCCCGGTGTCGTCGGCGATGAGCAGTTCGGCACGGTCGCAGATGCGCGCACTGGCCATCACGCCGCAACCGTAGGCCGCGGCCAGTTTGCCGTCGGCGCGCAGCGAGGTGCCGCCGTCGAAGAAGAAGGACTTCATGGTTCCGCTGGTCACCCGGCGCGGCTGCCCCGCCACATCCCACAGCTCGACGCGGGCGGGGGAGTACAGGTCGATCCCCGAAATCGCCAGCACGCGACGCGCATTGCCGTCGACTGCAGGAATGGCCACGAACGACTTGCCGGTGGCGCCGGCGGCCCGCTGCACAAGCGCCACTGCCTGCTCCGCCGCGGCGGCTGCGTCCGGATGGGCGAGCCGGTCGGCGGGGTTCGGGTTCGACCCGAGCTCGAAGGGCTGTGCGGACAGCGTCTTGAGCGGGAGCGTGGCCGCGTCCGCTCGGCTGGCAGGCAGTTCGACGATCAGGCTGTGTCCGGTGCGCGCTTCGGTGTCGTCGGGCTTGCAGCACAGCGCCAGGGCAAGCCGCTTACCGTCGGCGGAGAAGGCGAGCCGCCACACATCCAGATCGACCGGCAGGGAGGCGATCCTTTTCAACTGCGGAAGCTGCCAGAGGTCGACCGCTGCTTGCGTGCAGGCCTCCGCGTCTTCCGGCTGGCAGCGGCCGACCGCCATTAGACTGCCATCCGCAGAGAACGCGAGCGTCCCCGGCACGTAGCGGCCGGGGACGAAGGCGGAGACGCCGCGGACGTGCTCGAGTGCCGACACCATCGCGCTCGCGGCTTCGATGGTCGGGGCGATGTCGTGCGCGTGAACCGCCAGCAGCAGGCCGAGTTCGGGCGCCTGCCCGATACTGGCGGCCGACTGCGCCGCCAGTTGCCGCGACAGCCCTTCCTCGCGCCGGATCTCGGCGATGACGTACTGAACCGTCGCGACGATCGCACCGATGCCGACCAGGACCGCGGCCACCAGGGCAGCGGCGGTGAGGCGGCGCTGATGCCGGGTCGCCGCTGCACGACTTGCGACGATGTAGTCGCTCTGCAGCGCGGTGGGCTTCGGATCCTTGTCCGGACCACGGACCAGCCATTGCTCGGCGCTCGAAAGGTCGTTCTTCTGCAGCAGGAAACTCTCGTCCTTCCGGTTGGCTTCCCATTCGATCGCGCGCTGCAGCAGGCGGGTGTGCGCGGCGACCCACTCGAGGTCGGTGCGGATCGCCGAGATCAGCTTCACGAGGCCGACACCGAAATCGTCGCCGCCGCGCAGGAAGATCCAGTTCAAACGCTTCAGGATCTCCGGTGTTTCCGCGGGGCGCTCCCGGGCTGCGTCCGGATCGCGCCAGACGACCGGAATCAGCCGCTTGTTGTGCTTGACCGCATGCGCGATCTCGTCGCCGCAGACCCTGGAATCGAGGGAATCCGGGCTCATCACGAACACGAAGGCGTCCGCCCCTTCGATCGCCGCATGGATCTTTCGCAACCAGTCGTCGGCTGGCGGAATGCCTTCCCAGTCGACCCACGACTCGAGCGACTCGCCCGCCAGCGCATTGTAGAGACGGCGGACGAAGTCCGTATCCTTGCGGGAGTACGAGATGAAGAGGGTGGTCATGGGCCTGGACGATTTGAGTCGCTCGCGCTATGAAGATAGTCGAACTTTCGTGCGTCGATGTCAGCGGCTACAAGATCAAGTGCGGACGCCGTGCGCGCCGTCGTCATGAATGGAGGTCAGCATGAGCAATCCAGACTCGGTGGGCGCGTCGTCGCCCGCCAGCTTCGCGGACGGTGGCGGCCCGCGGCTGCAGCGCATCGTCGCGCGCACGGCAGAGATCGGCGGTGGCGTGTCCGTCAGCCGGCTGTTGCCCACTCGCCAGCGGCGCATGGTGGGGGCGTGGTGCTTCCTGGACCACGCCGGGCCGGCGGTGTTCGAGCCCGGCGCAGGGATGCGGGTGGGGCCGCATCCGCACATCGGGCTGCAGACCTTCACCTGGCTGATCGAGGGCGAGGTGCTGCATCGCGACGGCCTGGGCCATGTGCAGGTGATCCGCCCGGGACAGGTCAATCTGATGACGGCCGGGCGCGGCATCTCGCATACCGAGGAATCGCTGCCGGGCGAGCGCCGGCTGCACGCGGCGCAGCTCTGGATTGCGCTGCCGGCGGCCGAACGCGACTGCGCGCCGGCCTTCGACCATTACCCCGACCTGCCGGTGTGGGACGAGCAGGGTTGCCGCTTCACGCTGCTGGCCGGGCGCTGGGGCGGGCGGGAGGCGCCGGCGCGGCTGTATTCGCCGCTGGTAGGCATCGACCTGCATGCGCCGGCCGAGTCCCGCCTGAAGCTGACGCTGGAGCCGGGCTTCGAGTACTGCGTGCTGCCGCTCGACGGTGCGGTGACGATCGATGGCGAGCGCTTCGACGTCAATGAACTCGCCGACCTGGGCAGCGGCCGCGACGGTCTCGACATCCTGCTTGCCGCGGGGACGCGGGCCTTGCTGCTGGGCGGTGCGCCCTTCGGGTCGGAAGTGCTGATGTGGTGGAACTTCGTCGGCCACCACAAGGCCGAGATTGCCCGCGCCCAGCGCGACTGGGAGGCCGCCAGCGAACGCTTCGGCCGCATCGACGGCTGGGACGGCCCGCCGCTGGTGGCGCCGCCGCTGCCGTGGGGCGGGGTCTAGGGCGCCGGTGCGGAGGGACGCGCATCAGACGCGTCTGTTAGCATGCGGACCGCGTAATTCCCCGACCCCGCCCTGCGAATGAACGACAGCTCCGAAGTCATCCCCCCGATCTACGGCGACCCCTCGTCGCCGGCAGGGCTCTCCGCTCCGGGCATCCCCGCCTACCTGCAGAAGGTTTACTGGTGGGCGTATCTGCATCCCAACGCGGTGCGCGTGTTCGAACGCGAATGGCTGGTGAACCTGATCCTGTGGGGCAACTTCGCCCGCCTGCGCGATGCCGCGCTGGCCGAATTCGGACAGCACATCGAGCAGCAGGTGCTGCAGGTCGCCTGCGTGTATGGCGACTTCACGCAGCGCATCGCCGCCCGCCTGCACGGCGAAGGTCGGCTGGACGTGGTGGACGTGGCGCCGATCCAGCTTGCCAACCTGCGCCGCAAGCTGGGGGCGGATTCGCCGGTGCGGTTGCACCGCCAGGACGCGAGCGCGCTGCATTTTCCCGATGCCAGCGTCGATGCCACGCTGCTGTTCTTCCTGCTGCACGAGCAGCCCGAGGCAGTGCGCCGCGCCACGCTGGCCGAGGCGTTGCGGGTGACGCGCCGCGGCGGCAAGGTGGTGATCGTCGATTACCACCGCCCGAAACGCTGGCATCCGCTGCGCCTGCCGATGCGGCTGGTGCTGCGCACGCTGGAGCCTTTCGCGCTGGACCTGTGGCGGCACGACATCACCGGTTTCCTGCCGGCAGACATCGATCCGGCCGCAATCAGCAAGACGACCGCCTTCGGCGGTCTGTACCAGAAGGTGGTGATCCGGGTTTGACGGACGTACCTGCGGGGACGTGACGTCCTGAGGCGTTTCCTGTTGAAAAAGTGCCGTCAGAACAATGTTGTGCATCTGGCGGACGCTGCAGGCGATTCAGTTGATCATGGAAGTATCGATTTCTATGATCCACGGATCAAAAAGGCTTACCGGCCGCGTGCTTACCGTCATGCCCGATTCCGGGCTTGGTGCGGTCGCGCATGCGGCACGACCCGGCCTGCTACGCACCCCCTCACAGGAGACTCATCGATGAAGAACAGACTGGCGATCATCGCCGCGGCCGCGTTCGCGCTGCTTTCCGCGGCGGAGGCGGCAACGCCGCAGGCTGCGACGAACCCGGGCAAGCGCCCGAACATCCTGCTGGTGGTGGCCGACGATCTCGGATATTCGGACATCGGCGCTTTCGGCGGCGAGATCGACACGCCCAACCTCGACCGCCTGGCGCAGGAGGGCAAACGCATGACGAGCTTCTACGCCTCGCCGTTCTGCTCGCCCACGCGTTCCATCCTGATGTCCGGCACCGACAATCACCTGGCCGGATTCGGCGCGATGGCTGAATTCCTCGTCACCGAACAGAAGGGCAAGCCGGGCTACGAGGGCAACCTCAACGCGCGCATCGTGCCCTTGCCGCAACTCCTGCAGGATGCCGGCTACCGCACGTTGATGGCGGGCAAGTGGCACCTCGGCGGACGCGAGGAAGACAGCCCGGCGGCGCGCGGCTTCGATTATTCGTACGCGATGATGCAGGGCGGAGCCGGGCATTTCGACCAGGTACGGGTTAACTACGCGGACGCCAGCAAGCTCGATCGCACGCTGTACCGGGAGAACGGCAAGCCGGTGCTGCTGCCGCAGAACTTCTACTCGAGCGAATTCTTTGCCCGCACCATCATCAGCGAGATCGAGAACAACCGCGCCAGCGGCAAGCCCTTCTTCGCCTATCTCGCCTTCACCGCGCCGCACTGGCCGCTGCAGGCGCGCGAGGGAACGATCGAGAAGTACATGGGCCGCTACGACGGCGGTTACGACCAGATCCGCAGGGAGCGCGCCGAGCGCATGAAGCGCCTCGGCATCATCACCCGTGATGTCGAGCCCTACGAGGGCAATCCGGTCTGGCAGCGCTGGAACCAGCTCACGCCGGAGCAGAAGCGCATCGAGAGCAAGCGCATGGCGGTGTATGCCGCGATGGTCGACGACATGGACCGCCACCTGGGCGAGGTCATCGCCTATCTGAAGCAGATCGGCGAATACGACAACACTTTCGTGCTGTTCATGTCCGACAACGGTGCGGACGGCAACACCGCGCTGGACATCGGCGTGGCACGCGAGTGGGTTGCCCGCCACATGGACAACAGCCTTGAGAATACCGGCCGCGCCAACTCCTTCATCGAATATGGCCCCGGTTGGGCGCAAGTGGGCTCGACTCCGCACCACATGTACAAGTCCTTCCTGTACGAAGGCGGCATTTCGGTGCCGGCGATCGCGCGCGGTCCCGGCGTCGCCGGCAGGGGCGCGATCTCGACGGCCTTCACCCACGCCATGGACGTGATGCCGACGCTGCTGGAACTCGCCGGCGTGAAGCATCCCGGCACGCAGTACCAGGGACGGACGGTGCTGCCGGTGAGGGGGCGCTCGATGCTGCCGGTGCTGTCGGGCGAGGTGGCTGCCGTGCGCGGCGACAATGACGTGGTCGGCTGGGAACTGGGGGGGCGCAAGGCGCTGCGCAAGGGGGACTGGAAGATCGTCTGGTCCAACAAGCCCTGGGGCACGGGGGAATGGGAGCTCTACAACCTCGCCTCGGACCGCGCCGAACTCAACAATCTCGCGGTGTCCTTTCCGCAAAAGGTTGCCGAGCTGATCGCCGACTACCGGGCATACGAGCGGGAAGTGGGCGTTGTCGATGTGCCGGGCCTGGCCGACCGTATTCCTTATAGCAACAGCACGCGCTATTACGACGACCTGTGATGCCCGGCCGGGGCGGCTTCAGGACGCCGTTTCGTTCCAGTGCATCACCCAGGGCTGGAGCTGGTGGGCGGGCATGGGGCGCGACAGGCCGTAGCCCTGGGCGAGGTCGCAGCCGAGCGCCTTCAGCCGCTCGATATGGGCGGGTGTCTCGGCGCCCTCGGCGATGACCAGGCGGTCGAAGGCCCGGCCCAGGGCGATGATGCCCTTGACGATGCTCAGGTCCGCCTCGTTGTCGAGCATGCCCAGCACGAAGCTGCGGTCTATCTTCAGCGCATCGACCGGAAGCTGGCGCATGTAGGTCATCGACGAATAGCCGGTACCGAAATCATCCAGCGAGAACAGCACGCCCAGCGCCCGGCATTCGTCGAGCCGTTCGCAAACCCGGGTGAAGTCCGAGATGCGTGAAGTCTCGAGGATTTCCAGCGCCAGCAGACGCGGCGGGGCGACTTCATGGCGCTGCAGCGCGGCACTCAGCATGGGCACGAAGTCGTCGCCCAGCAGGTGCTCGGCCGTCACGTTGACGCTGATCGGCAGCGTCAGGCCCTGTTCATGCCATGCCCGCTGCTGGCGCAGCGCCTCGTCGATCACCCAGTCGCCGACCTTCACCTCGAGCGGGGTGCCGTCCAGCGCTTCGATGAACTCGCCCGGCGGGCGGATGCGGCCGTCGGGCAACTGCCAGCGGATGAGCGCCTCTGCCGACCAGATGCGGCCGCTGCGCAGATCGAGCTTGGGCTGGAAGAACAGGCGGAAATCGCCGTCCTTCAACGCCTGCTCGGCTGCCTGCAGCAACTCGGCGCGCGCGCGGCTGGTGAAGCCTTCCTCGCGGTCGAACACCACCACGCAGTTGCGGCCGCGCTCCTTGGCGCGGTAGAGCGCCTGGTCGGCGTAACGGATGAGCTCGTCGGCCGACAGCTCAAGCTCGGGATACAGGGCGACGCCGATGCTCGCGCTCAGCGCGATTTCCTTGCTCGGATAGATGCCGAACGGCGCGCGCGCGAGATCCATCACCCGCTGGATCAGGTCCAGCGCCTCCTGCCGGGTGCGCAATCCGGTGAGCAGCAGCAGGAATTCGTCGCCGCCGACGCGGCCGATCGTGTCGTGGCCGCGCAGCGCGTGGGAAATGCGTGCCGCGAAGCTCGTCAGCAGGCGGTCGCCCACGCTGCGGTCGTGCGTCTCGTTGATCTGCTTGAAGCGGTCGAGGTCGAGGTAGCAGACGGCCACCACTTCCTGATGACGCTTGGCATGCTCGACGGCGATGTGCAGTCGATCGCTCACCAGCCGCCGGTTCGGCAGGCCGGTCAGCGCGTCGTAGTAGGTGGCGCGGTCGAGCTCGTACTGGTGTTGCTTCACCTCGGTGAGGTCCCGGAATACACCTACGTAGTTCTGGGGTTGCCCCTGCTCGTTCAGCACCGCGTCGATCGACAGCCATTCGGCATAGATCTCGCCGTTCTTGCGCTTGTTCCAGATCTCCCCCTGCCAGCGCCCCTTGAGCTGGATCTCATGCCACAGCGCGCGGTAGAACTCCGCACCCTGGCGGCCCGATTTGAGCATGGACGGACGCTGTCCGAGGACTTCGTCGGCGGCGTAGCCGGTCAGGCGGCAGAAGGCGTCGTTCACCTCCAGGATGCGGGCATCGAGGTCGGTGATCATGACCCCTTCCTGGGTGGAGGAGAACAGCCGGGCGGTGAGGCGGAGCTTGGCTCGTTGCCGTTCCGCCTCGGTCACGTCGAGCAGCACGCCGTGCCACAAGGTACTGCCATCGGCGAGGCGTTCCGGCGTGGCCGCGCCTTCGATCCAGATCTCGCCGCGCGTCGGATGCCGCACCCGTCCGCGTTCCCGCCACACGCTGAGGCCTTCGGCTGATGTCCTGATGCTCTCCAGGATCCGTTCGCGGTCCTCAGGGTGGATGGCGTCAAATACCGCCGAAGCATCGTCAACTACGTCTGTGGGCGTGCAGCCGGCGATGAGTTCGATGGCGTCTGTAGCGTAGGGGAAATGCCCGCTGCCGTCAGTCCGCAAGCGGTACTGATAGAGGAACCCCGGGAGGTGGTAGGCGAGGCGGCGAAAGCGATCGAGGATCGCATCGCGTTCGGCCTCGGCCGATTTCTGCAGGGTGAAGTCGATGTGCGCGCCGAACATCCATTGTGGCCGACCCTCCGCATCGCGCGAAAGGAGCTGACCGCGGCCGAGCACCCAGACCCAATTGCCGTCCTTGTGGCGCATGCGGCACGCGCATTCGTAGCGCTCGGTTTCCCCGCGCCAGTGGCGTTCGAGTTGCCTTGTGGCTTCGGCAACGTCATCGGGATGAACCAGTGACTCCCACAGCGCGATGGTCGGCGTGCCCAGCTCCGCGCGGCTGTAGCCCAGCATGCGAGCCCATTCCTCGTTGATGAGGTTCTCACCCGTCTGAATGTTCCACGCCCAGGCACCGATGCCTGCACCTTGAATCTGCAGCCCGGACAGCAGCGTCTCGTCGCGCGGGGCAGGGAAGAGGGGGTAATCCGTCGTATCGGGGATCGGGGCTGGCATCGTTGAAGATTCAACTTATTTTGTACAAACTTGAAACGATTATGCCCAATTCGGGGAGCAAGCCAAGGGAAAAAGACGAGCGCTGCAGGCCGACAGCGGCGACGGAGCGGCGTTTACAATGTCGCGCCCTGCGCAGTGGCCTTGCGTGACGGCCGGCCCAGCGCTGCGCTGGCCGGATGAACTGCGCCGGCGACATGCCACCTTCGCGAACGACCATGCCCCGCTTCTGCCTTCGATCCAGCCCACGATTCCCTGCCTGGCGCGCCTTCGCCGCCCTCCTGCTTGCCTGCCTGGCCCTGTCGTCCGCGGCCGGCGCCGAGCCGCCCGCCGGCCCTGAGCTGCCGCGCGCGCGCGCCGTGCCCGGCGGCGTGGCGATCATCGACCTGGGCGCATCGCCGGTGCCGCCGCAGGTCATGCTGGACGGTGCGCCGGTGCTGGTGGTCGAGGAGGGCCGCCAGTGGCGCGCGGTGGCCGGGCTGCGCCTCGACACCGAGCCGGGCACGCACGAACTTGTTGTACGCCGTGAAGCCGGCGTCGAGACGCGGCAGTCCTTCGTCGTGGCGCCGGTGCGCTATGCGGAGCAGCGGCTGAAAGTCGCTCCTGGCAAGGTGGATCTTTCCGCCGAGGATCTGGCGCGTTACGAGCGCGAGCGCGACCATCTCGCCAGCGTGGCTGCGACGCGCAGCGACATGCTGCCGGGTACGCTGCGCATGCTGCAGCCCACTGCGGGGCGCCGTTCCAGCTCCTTCGGGCTGCGCCGCATCTTCAACGGGCAGCCGCGCAACCCGCACAGCGGCATGGACATCGCCGCGCCGGCGGGCGCGCCGGTGGTGGCCGCCGGGGCAGGGCGCGTCATCGACAGCGGCGACTATTTCTTCAATGGCGGCACGATATGGCTCGACCACGGCAGCGGCCTGCTGACCATGTACTGCCACCTCAGCGCCATCGACGTGAAGCCGGGCGACGTCGTCGTGGCCGGGCAGCGCATCGGCGCGGTGGGAGCGAGCGGCCGTGTCACCGGCCCGCACCTGCATTGGTCGGTCAGCCTCAACCGTGCGATGGTCGATCCGTCGCTGTTCCTCGACGAACCGGCGGCGGGCCGGCACTAGCACCATGGCGTTCGCTTCTGTCCACCTGCGCCCGGTGGCGCCGCGCAACCGGCCTCCGAGCCAGTGGCTGCGCCTTGCGCTCCCCCTGTTGCTGATCTCGCTGCTGATCGGTGCCCTGAGCGCCGCTGCCTATCGCTACCTCGGGGGCGAGATCCGCCACGAGACGCATCGCACCCTCGCCGTCATCGCCGAACAGAAACGCCAGTCGATCGAAGCTTCGCTGGCCGAGATCAGGCTCGACGCGCAGTTGTACTTTTCCGGCCACTCGCGCATCGAGCAGGACTTTGCGCAGTGGTTGCGTACCGGGCGGCGTGACGAAGCCGCGCTCGAGCGCATGCAGGGCTTCATGAACGCGGTGGCGCAGGCGCGCAGCTGGGCCGGCATCGCAGTGCTGGACGGCAGCGGCGAGCGCGTCGCGATGGCCGGCGATGCCGAGCTGAGCGGTCACGACGCGGTGATTGCCGACATCATGCGGCGGCCGCGGCTCGAATTCGTCGACCTGCACCGCAACGCGCACGGCCTGGTCCAGTATGGCGTGCTCGTGCCGATCCGCGCCAGCGTGGGCGGCGCGCCGCAGGGTGTGGCCTACGTGGCCTTGCGCGCCGATTCGCTGCTCTACCCGATGGTGGGCTCCTGGCCGGTGCCGACACGCACCGCGGAAACCTATCTCGTGCGCCGGGATGGCGATGCGGTGCGCTTCCTGACGCCGCTGCGCCATCGGCAGGATGCGGCGCTCGCGCTGGTCAAGCCGCTGGGGACACCGGCGCTGCCGGCTGCGCGCGCGGTGAAGGGCGAGCGCGGCATCATCGAAGGCGGCCGCGACTACCGCGGCGTGGCGGTGCTGGCGTACGCATCGGCGGTGGCCGGAACCCCATGGATCATGCTCGCCGAGATCGACGAGCTGGAAGCCTATTCCGGCATCCGCACGCTGACCTGGGGCACGGGCGTGCTGCTGGGCACGGTGCTGCTGATGATCTATTCGTCGGGCTACCTGCTGTGGCGCCGCGACCGCCAGCGCCGCGAGCTCGCCGCGCTGCAGGCGCGCCAGACGGCCGAAGCGCGCTTCCGCGTGATCTTCGAGCAGGCGCCGCTCGGCGTGGTGCTGCTCGATCCGCGCAGCGGCTGCATCACCGAGGCGAACCAGCGCTTCGCCGACATCGTCGGCCGCAGCCCGGCCGAGCTGGTCGGCGTGGAGCCTGCCGCCTTCACCCACCCGGACGACGTCGACGAGAGCCGCGACAAGGTCAGGCGCCTGGGCGCGGGCGAGATCGGGGGCTACCGCATCAGCAAGCGCTACCTGCGGCCGGACGGCAGCGTCGTGTGGGTCAGCCTGACCTTCGCGCCGGTGCGGGTGGAGACCGAGGAAGCGCCGCGCTACCTCGGCATCGTCGAGGACATCACCGCGCGCAAGCAGATGGAAGAGCGGCTGCGCATCAGCGAGGAGCGCCATCGCCTGCTGGCGGACAACGCGATCGACGTCATCGTCACGCTGGACCTGGACGGCCGCTTCTCCTACGTCAGCCCCTCGGTCGAGCGCCTGCGCGGCTACACCGCCGACGAGGCGCTGCGGCAGACGCTGGACGAGGTCCTGACGCCGGACTCGCTGCACAAGGCGCGGGCCTACCTCGCCAGCCTGCGCGCCAGCCTGGCCAGCGGCGGCGCGCTCGAGACCTTCCGCGGCGAGCTGGAACACCGCTGCAAGGACGGCAGCACGGTGTGGGCGGACGTCACCGCCAGCCCCATCCTGAGCGCCGACGGCAGCTTCGTCGAGATCCTCGGGGTCACCCGCGACATCAGCGAGCGCATGCGCCACGAGCGCGAGCTGCAGCAGGCCTACGAGGCCGCCGAGGCGGCCAACGCGGCCAAGAGCGAGTTCCTCGCCCACATGAGCCACGAGATCCGCACGCCGATGAACGCGGTGCTCGGCCTCGCGCAGGTGCTCGAACGCGAGCCGCTGGCCGACAACCAGCGCGAGATGGTCGAGCGCATCCGCAGCGCCGGTCAGTCGCTGCTGACCATCCTCAACGACGTGCTCGACCTGTCCAAGATCGAGGCCGGCCAGTTGCGCATCGAGCCGCGGCCCTTCGAGCTGGGTGCGCTGCTGGCCAATCTCGACAGCCTGATGGGGCAGACGGCGCGTGCCAAGGGGCTGGTGTTGCGCACCTACGCGCCGGCCACGCCGCTGGGCCCGCTGGTGGGCGACGGCCTGCGCCTGGAGCAGGTGCTGTTCAATCTCACCGGCAACGCGATCAAGTTCACCGAGCAGGGCGAAGTGGCCCTGCTGGTGCAGGTGCGCGACGGCAGCGCGTCCGCGGTGCGGTTGCGCTTCGAGGTGCGCGACAGCGGCATCGGCATCGCCCCCGAGGCGCTGCAGCGGCTGTTCGCGCCCTTCACCCAGGCCGATGCCGGCATCGGCCGCCGCTACGGCGGCACCGGCCTGGGGCTGTCGATCTGCAAGCGTCTGGTCGAGCTGATGGGCGGCGAGATCGGCGCCGAGAGCCAGCTCGGCCAGGGCAGCGTGTTCTGGTTCGAATTGCCGTTCGCGCGCGCCGCCGAAACCGAGGCGCCGCCCGCGCCCATCCGCCCGGCGGCGCAGCCTGCCGGCCCGCGGCTGGTCGGCGCCCATGTGCTGGTGGTCGACGACAGCGCGATGAACCGCGACCTGGTCGAGCGCGCCCTCAGGCTGGAGGGCGCCACCGCGACGCTGGCGGCAGACGGCCAGCAGGCGGTGCAGTTGCTGAAGACGAGGTCGCAGGGCTTCGACGCGGTGCTGATGGATGTGCAGATGCCGGTGATGGACGGGCTCAGCGCCATGCGCTTCATCCGCGGGGAGCTCGGCCTGCGCGAGCTGCCTATCATTGCCTTCACCGCCGGCGTACGCGAGGATCAGCAGGCCGCGGCGCGCGAGGCCGGCGCCAACGACGTGCTGCCCAAGCCGATGGACCTCGAGCAGATGGCGCAGGTGCTGGCGCGCTGGCTCGAGGCCGGCCCGCCTGCTGCGGGCACTGCGTCCGCAGGCCCGATGCCGGCGGCGGCCGAGTCGGCCGGATCGCCGCTGCCGGCAGCCGCCGCGACGACGGCCGCGCCCGCCGACGGCTTTCCCGCCATCCGCGGCATCGACCGCGAGCGCGTGGTGCAGCGCCTGGGCAAGGATCCAGCGATGTTCCTCGGCCTGCTGGAGCTGTTCTTCGAGGACAACGCCGAGGCGGTGCAGAAGACGCGCGAGGATCTCGCCCGCGGCGATCGCGAAGCAGCCGCGCGCCGCATGCACACGCTGCGCAGCAACGCCGGCTTCATCTGCGCGCTGGACCTGATGGAGTCGGCCGGTGCGCTGGAGCAGGCGATCGAACAGGGCGCCACCGACATCGATGCGCGGCTCGACACCCTCGGCCGCCAGATCGACGCGCTGCGGGAGGCGAGCGGGCCCTGGAGGTGAGCGGCCCCCGCAGGTGAGCGCACGCAATCGCCCGGGAAGCCCGTTGTGCCTGCAGCATCTTCCGGCGCAGGACGGAATTGACCTCGCGGTCTTCCGGGCTATGCTGAACAGGCTCGGGAAAGGGAGATGCGCATGGCAAGGCTTTCGATCTGTGTGTGCATGCTGGGACTCGTCGCGTCGACTTGCGTGCCCGGCTCGGCCGACGCTACGCAGGTTTCCGTCCCGGGCACGCGCGTTGAACTGCAACCGCCCGAAGGCTTCAAGCCGTCCGGGCGTTTTCCCGGCTTCGAGCACGCTGCGCAGGGGGCCTCGATCATGGTCACCGAGACGCCCGCAGGCTACGTGCAACTGCGCGCCGCCTTCACGCGCGAAGGGCTGGCGTCGCGCGGCATGCAGCTCGTCGAGGCGCAGGACGTCATGTTGGCCGGCACTCGCGCCCATCTCGCACAGGTGAACCAGAGTGCTGGTGGCATCGAGTTCCGCAAGTGGATGCTGCTTGCGCCGAATGGCAGCGAGAGCGTGCTGGTGGTCGGCACCGTCCCGCGCGCGGCGCCCGCGGCATTGGGCGATGCGGTGCGCCGCGCGGTTCTGAGCACTTCGCTGAAAACCTCCGGCGAGGTCGATTCCAGGGCCGGCCTGCCGTTCGAGGTCGACGCAGGCTCGCGGCTCAAGGTCGCACGGCGCATGGGCAACATGCTGCTGCTCAACCCCGGCGGGACGATGACGCGCGCGTCGCCGGAGGAACCCCTGTACGTCGTCGGACCCTCCGTCGGCGGGGCCGCGATTGGCGACCTGCAGCGCTTTGCCGAGCAGCGCGCGCGACAGACCGCGGAGATCGCCGCCCTGCGCGGCATGCAGGGGCGCAGGCTGAAGGTGGATGGCCTCGAGGCCTACGAGATCGTGGCCGATACGAGCGACCTGCGCAGCGGCTTGCCGCTGCGCTTCTATCAGGTCATCGCGCCCGATGGTACCGGCTACTTCATGTTCCAGGGCCTCGTCGGCAGCGGCAGCGCCGATCAGTATCTGGCGGAGTTTCGTCGCGTCACCGAGTCGTTCCGCCGCCGCGAGTCGGCGGCGGCGAACGAGGCGGGCGCTGCGGCGGCCGGCCGCTAGGTGGCGCCTCGCCTGCCCACGCAAGTGGCAGCCTCGGCGCGGGCGGCGTGCATCCGTGCCGCGGCGAGACGCGCTGTCTGCGGACTACTGCGGCAGGCTCATAGCTTGAACAGGATCGTCAGCACCAGGCCGATGTAGATGGCGAGCCACGGCCAGCGGGGCTCGCTGGCGGAGACGACCACATGCCAGCCGATGAATGCGACGAGGGCCAGCAACGCGGGCCAGATCAGCAGCCAGTCGGCCCAGGCTGATGCATGTTCGTAGCGCCCCCGCGGCTTGTCGGTGTCTAGCGGGTAGGCCGACGCATCCGGGTTCGGGTTCAGCAGGAAATCCGCGATCTCGGGAATGCGATCCAGCATGGCATCGTGGCCGCCGAGGATGTACTTCACCTCGGCGAAGCCCTGCGGCTGGTGCTCGAAGCCGTTGAACCCGGCGCTGCCGATGTCGTTGCCCAGCAATGCGTACATCCACCGTGGCTCGAAGAAACGCGGAAACAGCGAAACCACCCAGTCGTCTGCCGCCACGTAGTTGAGCACCCGCGAGACCTGCCTGTTCGCGAAAACAGGTCGCCAGTCGTATTGCTTGCGCACGACGCTGCCGCCGAGCGCGACGCGATCGACCTGCAGCGAATCGTAGTCCTTGAGGGCGGCGGCAAGCAGGTAGGTGCCGTTGCTGTGGCCGACGAAATGCACTTGCTTGGCCTTCGGGTAGCGGGCCAGCGTCTCGGTGTACTCATCCATGAACCACTTGACGTACTTCTCCCTTCCGGGCTGGAAAAGGAAGGGGCCCATGCCGAAATAGCCATACCGGATCGACGCGACGACGAGCTTTTTGCCTGGTCCGGCGAGTTCCTTGAAGCGCCCCTGCAAGGCTTGCTCGAAGGCGGCGGCCCATTCGCCGCGGTCGCGAATTCCATGGACCACGAAGACGATGTGGCTGACGTCTTCGTCCGTTTTGAAGGCCTGTTCCTCGTTTGCGCGCCTCACCTCCGCGAAGTCACCGGTGGCGGCGAGCAGGAATTTGTTGCGGCGGTAGTCCCCCATCTGCAGCTCGCCGTAGGCGGTCGGATCGGAGAAATTCGAAATGTCCGCATGGCCCGTACCGCGCACGCGAATCCAGGCGAACTTCGACGAGGCCATCGCGCGGAGGTCCTTGTTGTCGTTATCGCTCACGACGTCGTCGATGTCGCCGAGCAGTTGCACGATCTCGATCGGCTTCGCCGCTGCAGACTGGAAATGCCGCATCCATGCCAGACGCAGGTTGGCGACGAAGGGCGCCCCCGTCTCGGCCGCCATGATCAGCTTGCCGGTGCCGGTGAGCCGGCCGAACCAGGAGCCGAACCAGAAGGCCAGCCAGCGTCCCCCGCTCATGTCCGCAGGCTTGTGTCCCGAAATGTCCCAGCCCCGGTTCATTCCCGCCAGCAGCACCATGCGCGATACCGCATCCGCCCACCTTGCGCCGTCGCGCGTCCCCTGCAGGTAGGCCTGGCGGACGATCAGCGCGCCGAGACTCTGGCCGATGAGCACGACTTGGGTGTGCCGCCGAGGGTCGAAATGCTTGTCGATCTCCTTGCTCACGTTTGCCGCCAGCGTGCGGGGGTCGGCATTGGAGTAGAGGGGCAGGCGGTTGAGCAGCCGTGAGCCTGCGAGGAGGGTCGCCCGGTAGCGCAGAGTCAGCACCGTGCCGCGAGGCGAAAGCGCGGATCTGATCTCGGGCCAGTCCTTGCCCTGATCCAGCCCATGCACGACGACATAAAGTGGCGCGGGGCCTGCCAAGCCGCCTTGCTGCTCGGCTGTCACCTGCTCGTCCGGGCTCCGGTCAACGAGTCCGAGGCGGCCGATGACGACCATGATGAGGAGCGCGGCGAGCACCACGACCGGAAAGTAGCCAAGCATGCACTTGCTCCTCATGGGTGCCCGCCCCTGGTCGGCGACTGAAACGATGCCCTCATCTTGGCATGCGGTCCAACGCCCTGCCAGTCGATGTCCCGGGCCTGCGGCGCCGTTCCCCGAACCGTCTCCGGATGGCTGGATCGAGCCGAGTCGACATGCTCGCGTTAGACTCTCGCCGAGCGTCCCTCGCCGGGGACGGGCACATCGCAACCAAGTCTCGCTTCCCATGCAACCCGTCTTCGTCATCGTCCTCGCGCAGTTGTTCGGCACCTCCTTATGGTTCTCGGCCAACAGTGCGGCGGACGACCTGATCCGCAACTGGGGCATTGCGCCGGGCGACATCGGCACGATGACCAACGCGGTGCAACTGGGCTTCATCCTCGGCACGCTGGCCTTCGCCTTTTCCGGGCTTGCCGACCGCTTTGCCGCCAGCCGCATCTTCACCGCCTGTGCGACGCTGGGTGCGATAGGCAATGCTGCCTTTGCGCTGTTCGCCCACGATCTGGCGAGCGGCGTGCCGCTGCGCTTCGCCGTCGGCCTGTGTCTGGCGGGCGTCTATCCGCTGGGCATGAAGCTGGTGGTGACCTGGGTACCGGAGCGCGCCGGGGCGGCGCTCGCGTGGCTGGTGGGCATGCTGACCCTGGGTTCGGCGCTGCCGCACGGCATCCGCGTGGCCGGCAGCGGGCTGCCGTGGCAGGCGACGATCCTCGTGTCTTCCGGCCTGGCGCTGGCGGCGGCCGCCATGGTGTTCCGCCTCGGCGACGGGCCGCACCTGGCACGCCGTCCGGGCGCGCCCACGCTGCACCTCGGGCGGGTGCTGTACTGTTTTTCGATTCCCGCCTTCCGCGCCTCGGCGCTCGGGTATTTCGGCCATCAGTGGGAGCTCTATGCCTTCTGGACGCTGGTGCCGGCCCTGGTGGCGGGCAGCGGGCTGGCCGCGCCCGGCACCGCGGCGCTGTCCGGGCTGTCGTTCGCCATCGTCGGCATCGGTGCGCTGGGCTGCGTCGCCGGTGGGCGATTGAGCCACCGCATCGGCAGCGCGCGCGTCGCTGCGATCGCGCTGGCGGTGTCGGCGGCGTGCTGTGCGCTGTTTCCGCTCGCGGCCGATCTACCCGGCTGGCTCAAGCTCGTGCTGCTGCTGGCGTGGGGTGCCAGCGTGGTTGCCGATTCGCCGCATTTCTCGGCGCTGTCGGCGCGCGCCAGTCCGCCCGAGCTTGTCGGCAGTGCGCTCGCCCTGCAGAACGCGATCGGCTTTGCCATCACCATGGTGTCGATCCAGCTCGGCACGCGCTGGATCGGCGACTGGCACGCGCACATCGCCTGGCTGCTGCTGCCCGGCCCGCTGTTCGGCCTGCTGGGCCTGATGCCGCTGTGGCGCGGCGGCGAGGCCCCGGCAGGCTGACCGCGTTCAGCGCGTCGCGGAACCGGTGGCGAGCGCCGGCTGCGGCACCGCATCCGGCAACTCGCTGCTGACGTCCTCGTGATGGGCCGAGGCCGAGCGGCGGTGGTCGATCAGCATCACCGCAGCGGCAGCGATCACCGCCGGAATCGCGATGGCGACGAAGTTCTGCTGCAGCGGCAGGGCCATGCCGACCAGCATGCCGATGACGATGGGCGCGAGGATGGCGCCGGCGCGGCCGATGCCGAGCATGAAGCCCAGTCCGGTGGAGCGCACAGCCATCGGGTAGAACTGGCCGCAGTAGGCGCAGGTCACGATCTGCGTGCCGATCGTCGAGGCGCCGGCCAGGGCCACCACCAGGTACAGCGCTTCGGTCGGCAGCTTGTAGCCGAGCAGGGTGATCGACACCGCCGCCAGCAGGTACATGCCAACCAGCACGTGCTTGATGTGGAAGCGGTCGGCCAGCCAGCCGCCACCCACCGCGCCGGCGATGGCGCCAGCGTTGAGCACCAGCACGAAGGTCAGTGCCGAGCCCAGGCTGTAGCCGGCGCTCGCCATCAGCTTGGTCAGCCAGGAACTCAGCGCATACACCATGAACAGGCACATGAAGCAGGCGACCCAGAACATCACGGTGCTGCGGCCGCGGCCTTCGTGGAACAGGTGGTGCACCGGCGCGTTGTCCGCCTTGTCCTCGTCGGGCACGGCGAAGCGGTCGCTCGCCTGCGGGCGGTAGGACGGCTCCAGTCGGGAGGCGATGCGCTTCAGTTCATCGAGACGGCCCTGCTTGAGCAGGAAGGGCATCGATTCGGGCAGCGACTTCAGGATGAAGGGGATCAGCACCACCGGCGCGGCCGCGGCGAAGAACACCGACTGCCAGCCGTAGCTTTCGATCAGACCCTTGCCCAGCAGCGCCGCGAGGATGCCGCCGACCGAGTAACCGCTGAACATCAGCGTCACCATCGTGGCGCGGATGCGCTTGGGCGAATACTCGGTCATCTGCGCGATCACGTTCGGCATCACGCCGCCGATGCCCACGCCGGCCAGGAAGCGGGTCACGCTGAATAGCACCGGATCGCTGGTGAGGCCGGCGGCGGCGGTGAACACGCTGAACAGGCCGATGCAGATGGCGATGGCCCAGCGCCGGCCGATGCGGTCGGAGATCGTGCCGAGGAAGATGTTGCCGAACATCATGCCGAACAGTGCCGAACTCACCATGAAGCCGGCGCTGGTCGCATCCACGCCCATCTCCTTCATGATGGACGGCAGGGCGATGCCGGCGACGGCGAGGTCGTAGCCGTCGAACACGATGATGAGCGCGCACCACAGCAGCACGAGGCCGTGGAATCCGTTGAAGCGGGCTTCGTCTGCCAGCTTGTGTATGTCGATCTGACGCATGGGGTGTCTCCTCCGTTGGGGTCTGTCTGCTGGATCGCGGGCGGCAGCCGGCCGTCCGCCGCGCATGGCGTGCGGTGCCTCGGGGCGGCCGGCTCGGGTGCGCCCGCGTGGGCTCAGGCGGCGCTGGCCGCGAACTTCTCGTAGTGGAACGAGGCCGACTTCACGTCGATCTCGCGCAGGTGGCGGGCGACCGCCTCGACCATGGGCGGGGGGCCGCACAGGTAGATGTCGACCTCGCCGTCGTTGAGGTGCGCCGGCTCGATGTGCTGCATCACGTAGCCCTTGCGCGCATGTCGGCTGTCCTCATCGACCACGCAGACGGCGAAGCTGAAGTTCGGGATCAGGCGGGCGAAGGCTTCGAGGCGCTCGGTCTCGACCACGTCGCCGTCGCTATTGACGCCGTAGATCAGGTGGATGGGATGCGGGCTGCCACCGGCCGCGACGACCTTGTCGAGCATCGCCAGGAAGGGCGCCAGGCCGGTGCCCCCGGCGAGCATCAGCACCGGGCGCTGGATGGGGCGCAGGTAGAAGCTGCCGAAGGGGCCGCTCAGCGCGATCGGATCGCCAGCCTGGGCGCGGTCGGCGAGGAAGCCGCTCATGCGCCCGCCGGGAACGTTGCGGATCAGGAAGGACGCCGTGTCGCCACCCGGCGCCATGGAGCTGAACGAATAGGCGCGGTGATGGGCGCCGTCGCCGGGCACCTGCAGGTTGGCGTACTGGCCGGGCAGGAACAGCAGTTGCCGCAGCGCTTCGCCCTGCAGCACCAGCGAGAAGGTGCTGTCGGACAGACGGCGAACCTCGCGGATGTTCGCCGTGTAGCTCTCCTGGCGCGTGTTGCACACCGAGGAATCCGCCGGGATGCGCACGACGCAGTCCGAGGTCGGCCGCATCTGGCAGGCCAGCGCATAGCCTTGCGCCGCCTCGTCCGCGCTCAGCGCATCGTCGATGTAGTCGCCGAGCGCGTAGCTGCCCGATTCGACGCGGCACTTGCAGGCGGCGCAGGCGCCCTCGCGGCAGTCCATCGGAATGTTGATGCCCTGGCGGTAGGCGGCATCGACCACCGATTCGGTGTCCTTGCACTTGATGAAGCGGGTCGCGCCGTCCTCGAAATCCAGCGCAATGGTGTAACTCATCGACTTGTCTCCAGTTTCGTCGGCTGCGCCGACCGGGTTCCGGCCCTTCTTGGATGCGTCTGATGGCCGGACGCAGGGCTGCGGTGATCTGGAGCGGGATTTAAAAATATCGAGAAAAGCCGGTATAGCCGAAATCTGCGCCGATGCGGCGCGACGAAGTCCACTTCCTGCAGAATGCCGGCGGCCACCTCGGTCGCGCCGGCCCTTCAGCCGGAAATGGCATTGTCCGCAGCGGGATTCATCCACAAATGGCGCGCGCCGGCGATGCGCGGCCGACCGTCCTTGCATGCGCCGGGCGCATGGTGTTTGATGCAGATCAAACGGAACGCTCACTTTGTTGTCGCCGGCGCCTCGTCGCAGTACGGGACGCCTGCCGCTGGACGGATGCCCATGCCTGCCAAGTCAAGCGCCCTTGCCCCGCTCTACGGAAACTGCCTGTTCCGGTCCGACGAGCGTGTGACCGTCCACGACTACGTCGCGCGCGAGCTCATCGACCATGAGCTGCGCTGGAAGCGCGGCCGGCCCGACGTGGCGATGTACAAGGGGCAGGCGAGCCGCATGCAGGTGTATCTGCTGAGGTATGGCGCGGAGGTCGAGGTGACGCCGCAGCCGTTCGACGATTTCGCGCTGGTGCACACCTCCCTGACCGGTGCCGCGGAGATCGAGTCCGATGCTCATCGCATCGAGCTGGCCGAGGGCAGGACGGCCGTCCTGGCGCCGCGGCAGCGCCTGCGCCTGCGCTGGTATCCGGGCACCGAGCAACTGATCGTCAAGGTGCCGCACGCGCTGCTGCGTGACGTCGCCGGGAGCGAGGAAGACCAGCCGCTCGGCCTGCCGCCCGGCTTCATGTTCGCGCGCGCGCACGGTGCCCAGTGGAGCCTGCTGCTGCAGTCGCTGCTGAACGTGACCACGATGCCGGGCGCGCCGGGGGCCGCTGGAATGAGCCGGGCATGGCTCGAGCACTTCGAGCGCAACCTCGCGCTGTTCCTGCTGACGCACCAGCCCGACGGCCTGCCGGCGGGCGCGCCGATCGCCGGCCCTGGTGGCGTGGCGCAGATGGAGGCGGCGGGCGAGGCGCCGCTGCGCGATGGCGGCGATGGCCGCCTGGCGGCGCTGATGGAGTACATGGAGGCTCGCCTGTGCGCGCCGATCACGCTCGAGGATCTCGCACGCGCGGCGGGCAGCAGCGTGCGCACCCTCAACCAGCTCTGCCATCGTCACTACGGTGTCACGCCGATGGATCTGCTGCGTAACCTGCGGCTCGATGCGGTGCATGCGCGCCTGCGCCTGCACCCCGAGCTCAGCATCACGGAAACCGCGCTGGCCTTCGGTTTTGGCCATCCGGGCCGCTTCGCCCAGTATTACCAGGCGCGTTTCAACGAGCTGCCTCGCCAGACCCAGGCCCGGCACAGGGACCACGACTGAAGACGTGACGGCGACCGTCCCCCTGGCTGGCGCAACAGGCAGGCGGATCCATGGCACGCCGCACGGCCGATCCGCCGCAGCCCTTTGTCAATTCTTGTGAAACAAACAATCAAGGAGATGGCGATTTATTGATGTGAGCTGCGCGCATAAAATCACCGGCCGTATTCGTGCCGCAGTCCGCCCATGTCGTCGCCCCTCGTCATCCTGATCCTGTCCCTGCTGCTCGGCCTGCAGCCGATCACCACCGATCTTTACCTGCCGGCGCTGCCCGCCCTGACCGAGGCTTTCGGCACCGTGCCGGCCCGTGCGCAACTGACGCTCACCGCGCTGTTGCTCGCTTTCGGCCTGTCGCAACTGGTGTGGGGGCCGGTGTCGGACGTGGTGGGGCGGCGCAAGGTGCTGCTGGTCGGACTGGCCGGCTACACGCTGGCGGCGGTCGGCAGCGCGCTGGCCGCGTCGATCGAGGCGCTGGTGGTGTGGCGCACGGTGCAGGGCGCCTGCATGGGCGCGGGCACCGTATGTGCGCGTGCCATCGTGCGCGACCTCTATGCGCCGGAGCAGGGCGCACGTGCGATGAGCAAGGGCCTGTCGGGGCTGGGCGTGGCCGCCTGCCTGAGCCCGCCACTGGGCGGCCTGGTCGCCGAGTTGTTCGGCTGGCGTGTGGCGCTGATGTTGCTGGTGCTGTTCGGGGCGGCCACGCTGTTCGTGATCGCGCGCCATTTCGACGAGACACTGCAGGAGCGGCATCCGGAGGCGCTGCGACCGGCCTTGCTGGCAGGCATGGTGGGCCACATCCTGGGCAACGGCACCTTCTGGGCCTTCACGCTGCTGTCTTCCGCTTCGTTCGGTGGCCTGTTCAGCTTTCTGGCTTCGTCTTCCTTCGTCTTCATCAGGCTGTTCGGCTTTTCCTCGACGGCCTACGGCATGGTGTTGCTGTCGCTGTCGGCCTTCTACATCAGCGGCACCATGCTGTGCCGGCGCATGTTGCTGCGCATCGGCGTGAAGGGCGCGGTGCGGGTGGGCGGGCTGCTGTCCCTGTGCGGCGGCGGGCTGATGGCTGCGCTGCTGCTGGCGGGCGTGAACAGCCCGTGGGCGGTGATGGCGCCGGCGTGGATCTACATGCTGGGCCACGGCATCCACCAGCCCTGCGGGCAGAGCGGGGCGATCGGCCCCTTTCCCCGCGCCGCCGGCGCCGCTTCGGCCCTTGCCGGCTTCCTGATGATGGTGGTGGCGTTCGGCGCCGGCAGCTGGATGGGAGCGCACATGGACGGCACGGCGGCGCCGCTGATCGAGGGCATGGCGTTCTGGAGCGTCACGGTGGCACTGGTGGCGTGGATCCTGGTGCAGCGCGCCGGCCCCCGGGCAGTATCGCGTTGAGACGCACGAGCGTCTGCAGTTGCGGCGCCGTGCTCGCCGGCGGGAGCGAGGGGATATACTTCCACATTGAAATGATTCCGCAGGCTGTGCCGCTTCGCGGCAACCAGACGCGCCACCGACCGACGCAACCATGACCACGAGAAAAACCAATCGCTTCCTGCCCGACAGCGAATCTTTCCGCTACGAGGACTTCCCCTTCTACTGGCTCGCGCGGGTACATGCCACCTATGCGCTCGAGATGGAGCGGGTGCTGAAGAAGCTGGGTACCGATATCCCGACCCGGCGCGTGCTGATGATGCTGCGCCTGCACGGCACGGTGAGCGTGTCGGAGCTGTCGACCCATTCCGTCATCAAGCTATCTACGCTGACCCGCATCATCCAGCGCATGCGCGACGAGGCCCTGGTCGAGACGCGCACCAATGCTGAGGACGCGCGCATCACCGACGTGTCCATCACGCCCAAGGGCGAGGAACTCGCCGATCGCATCCAGCAGGCGACACGCAAGATCTTCGCAAAGGGCTATCAGGGCCTGACCGAGGCGCAACTTGCCAGGTTCACCGAGACCCTGCAGGTGATCTTCAAGAACTTCACCGACGACTGATATCGCCAGCGCCCTTGGGCGCGGCTGTCAGCCTTCGAAGTCGTCGCACTGGCCGGCCGTCCGGCCCCGGACCCTGTTGCGGTAAGCGTCCGGCGCCGGGCGGTTCCCTTCACATTGAAGATTGCCGCCGATGCGGTTCTGACCGATCGAGAGCGCGCCGCGGTTGCCGACCGCCTGCAGGTTGCCGGCGATTGCATTGCGACCGACACGCATCTCGCCGCGGTTGCCGTCGAGCTGAAGGTTGCCGCCGATGCGCGACTCCGTCAGCCTGATCTCGTGCGTGCGGTGCACCTGCACGTTGCCGCGTACCGTCGAGTCGGCGGTGAGTTCCAAACGTTCGGCGCGGTTCGCCTGCAGATTGCCGGCGATGTGCGCGCCGCGAACTTCCAGCGCTGCGCCCTCCTCGACGCGCACGTTGCCGCGCACCGCGGTGCCGTCCAGCACGCACCGCTCGCCCTGGGGAACGACGAGATCGTCGACGTCGATGTCTTCCACATAGCCGATGCAGGTAGCCCGCTCCGCCCAGGCCGGTGATGTGGCGAGGCCGGATGCCGTGATGAAGGCCGCCAACAGAATCTTGCTGCGCATGAGTCTTCCGCCTTGAGTAGATTCCATGCGCCGTGACCGGGCAAACCCGGGGCCACGACGCTGACGGGGTGGAAGGGTACATGCGGGCGCCGGCCGCGGCGGGCTGGAACTGTTGCGAAGCATTGCCGCGCTGCGGCGCCGGTTCAGTACGCGCCGGGTGTGCGCATCAGGCAGCGGCGGGCAGCGGGAAATTGACTGCGATCTTGATCCCGTCCGGGGCGTCGAACAGCAAGTGGAACATGCCGTACGCGCGCAGCGGCCGCCATTGGGCTTGAAGTCGCGGCCGCATCCTCATCCAGGCGGTCGGCTTTTCTGCAACATTCATTTTCGAGAATGTGTAAAATCTCGAGAAAATGGGCCGGGCCACCCAGTCTCCAGCTATCTGTCGCCGCACCCCATACGCAAGGGAAAACCCAATGAATCAAGCCTCCGCGGGCGTCAGCGCCCTACCGATCACTTCGACCGAGGACGTCGGCCAGCGTACCCGCATGCGCGCGCTGGCGGGCAGCGCCATCGGCAGTGCGGTGGAGTGGTACGACTACTTCCTGTACGGCACCATGGCCAGCATCATCTTCGGCCGCCTGTTCTTTCCGTCGGCAGACAAGACCACCGAAACCCTGCTGTCCCTGGCCTCGTTTGCGCTCGCCTTCGTCGTGCGGCCGCTGGGCGGCATCCTGTTCAGCCACATCGGCGACAGGATCGGACGCAAGAAGACGCTGGTGATGACGCTGTCGCTGATGGGTGCATCCACCGCGGGCATGGGCCTGCTGCCCGATCACGCCGCCATCGGCGTGTGGGCCGGCGTCCTGCTCACGCTGCTGCGACTGATCCAGGGCCTCGCGCTGGGCGGCGAATGGGGTGGCGGCCTGCTGCTGGCGGTGGAATACGCGCCCAAGGCCAAGCGGGGCTTCTACGGCGCGGTGCCGCAGGTGGGGGCGCTGATCGGCCTCGCGCTGGGCAACTTCACCGTGGCCGGCATGAACGCGATCCTGACCGAGGAGCAGTTCCTGTCGTGGGGCTGGCGCATTCCGTTCCTGCTGTCGATCCTGCTGGTGCTGTTCGGCCTGTGGGTGCGCAAGGCGGTCGATGAGACGCCGTCGTTTCAGAAAGTGCGTGCTGCCGGCCACACCGCCAAGCTGCCGATCGCCGAGACGCTGAGCAAGCACGGCAGGGCGGTGCTGGTCACCATCGGCGCCAAGTTCATCGAGACCTCCACCTTCTTCCTGTTCGCCACCTTCACCGTGTCCTACGCGGTGTCGCTCGGCTACACGCGGGCGCAGGCGCTCAACGCGGTGCTCATCGCCGCCCTGGTGGCAATCCCGGTGATGCTGTTCATGGGTGCGCTGTCGGACCGCATCGGCCGCAAGAAGCTGTTCGCCATCGGCACCGTGCTGGTGATGATCTACATCCTTCCCTTCCTGTGGATGGTGAACCAGAAGGATCCGCTGCTGCTGACCATCGCCACCGTCGTCGGCTTCGGCGTCATCTGGTCGATGTACGGCGCGGTGCTGGGCACCTTCTTCGCCGAGAGCTATACCGCCGACGTGCGCTACACCGGTGCTTCGCTCGGCTACCAGATCGGCGCGGCGCTGGTCGGCGGCCCCGCGCCGCTGATCGCCACTGCCCTGCTGGCGGCTTATGCCAGCTATGTGCCGGTGGGCATCTTCATCATCGTCTGCGGCCTGATTTCGCTGCTGGCGATCTCCTTCGCCAAGGAGCGGGCGGGCGCCGATCTGGACTGACGCACGCCGGCAGGCGTGAAGTCTGCGGCTCGATTGCGAAAGCTCCGCCGCAGGCTCACAGCCTGCCGATGCGCATGTTGATCGGCCAGGTGATGGGGCGCGCGACATCCGCGTCGCCCCAGGCCTTCGCGATGTCTTCGGCGAGGGCCTGCAGCAGTGCGTCACGCCCGGCCTCGCGCGCCCGGCGGACGGCCGACCAGGTCTGCACATAGCCGAGCAGCTCGTGCAGGCGCCACTGCAGGCGGATCTCCATCGCCGGCGCGCGAAACTCGTCGAACGGGAAATCGAGCGTCGCATAGCCCGAATCCACCATTTGCCGCTCGGCGGGCCAGTACGGGCCGATCTCCTGCCAGTAGAACTGCTTGAAGCGCGCGTCGAGCGCAGGCTCCAGCGCCGGCACGCCGTAGCTCACCAGCGCGAGCACCGCACCCTCCACCGCCACGCGCCGCGCCTCGCCGTAGAAGGCGGGCAGGTCGAACCAGTGTGCCGCCTGCGCGGCGGTGATCAGGCTGGCGCTGCGGTCGGCGAGCGGCAGCCGTTCGGCCGGCGCGCACTGGTAGCGGATGCGCTCGTGCCGCGCGGCATTGGCGATCTGGTCGGCACTCGGGTCGAGCCCGATCACCGTGTCGAAGTGCTCGGCGAGAAGCCGCGTCAATTGTCCGTTGCCGCAGCCCACGTCGAGGGCAAGTCGACGATCCGGCGCCACCGAGGCGAGGAACGCAGCCAACTGCGACGGATATTCAGGGCGAAACCGTGCGTAGGCCTGTCCGCCCTGGTCGAACCAGTTTCTGGGTGTCATGCTCAGATTCAAGACATTCACCAGCACGACCCCGACCGCGTCGCGCTGCAGGGAGTCGGTGATCCGGGTGAGGTCAAGGGCCTGCCCTTGCGCAAGCGTCGGTCCTTGAAGCGGACCTCGATGATGCCATCGCGGCGCGGCAGGAGTCAGTAATGCGGCGTCTCGTTCGGCCGCAGGTCGAACAGCAGCACTTCGGCCCGATCGCCGTTGGCGAAGTCGATGGTGCGCGGATGGCGCAGCTTCACCGCGTCGCCCGCCGACAGGCGCTGGCCGTTGATGTCGATTGCGCCGCGCGCGACATGGACGTAGGCGTAACGGGGTTCAGCGAAGCCGACGCTGTGCCGCTCGTCGCCATCGAACAGCCCGGCATGGACGCGGACGTCCTGATGCACTGACAGCGAGCCGTCCGCGGCGTCGGGCGAGATGACCAGCCGCAAGCGGCCGCGCTTTTCCTCGGGGGTGAAGTGACGCTGCTGATAGCGGGGTTCGACGCCCTTGCGGTCGGGTACGATCCAGATCTGCAGGAAATGCACGAGCTCCTCGCGCGAGGCGTTGTATTCGCTGTGACGCACGCCGCTGCCGGCGCTCATCATCTGCACATCGCCCGGACGGATCACCGAGCCGGTGCCCATCGAGTCCTTGTGTTCGAGTGCGCCGTCGAGGACGTAGGAGAAGATTTCCATGTCGCGGTGGCCGTGCGTGTCGAAACCGCGACCGGGGCGCACGCGATCCTCGTTGATCACCAGCAGGTCGGAGAACCCCATGTGCTTGGGGTCGTAGTAGCTGCCGAAGGAGAAACTGTGCAGCGAATGCAGCCAGCCGAAGTTCGCCAGGCCGCGTTCGGCGGCCGGTCTGAGTTCCATCATGTGCGCGTCCTCCTCGTCGTCTGCGTCTGGGCGATTGCGATGGGCGTACTCTAGTCGGCTGCCGTGTAGCGAAATAGACCACAATCGACAAATCACCATTGCCACAGAAGCAACAATGAACCGACTGGATGCGATGAATCTCTTCGTGCGGGTGGCCGATCTGGGCAGCTTTGCGGCGGTGGCCAACCAGTTCGGTGTGGCGCGCTCGGTGGTGACGCGCCAGATCGCGGCGCTCGAGGAGCATCTGGGCGTGAAACTGATGGTGCGCACGACGCGGCATCTGACGCTGACCACGGCTGGAACGAGCTATCTGCAGAAATGCCGCACCATCCTGGACCTCATCGACGTCGCCGAGGCCGACGTGATGGAAGAGCGACTGACCCCGCGCGGCAACCTGCGCGTCAGCCTGCCGCTGAGTTTCGGTCTCAAGCGCATCGCGCCCTTGCTGCCGGACTTCCTCAAGCGCTACCCCGACATCAGCCTCGCGCTGGATTTCACCGACCGCCACGTCAATCTGATCGACGAAGGCGTCGACCTGTCCATCCGCATCACGGCGCGGCTCGATCCAGGCGATGTCGCGCGCAAGCTCAGCGAAATGCGCCTGCTGGCGGTCGCCTCGCCCGCCTATCTGGCGCAGCACGGGCGCCCGGCGGATCCGTCCGAGTTGTCGGCGCACGCCTGCCTGGGCTACTCACCGAAGGCGAACAACCGCCCGTTGACCTTCCAGATCGACGGCCAGACGGAGAACATCTACCTGCCCTTCCGCCTGCAGGCCAACAACGGCGATGCGCTGGCCGAAGCCGCCGCGCAGGGGCTGGGCATCACGCTGCAGCCGGATTTCATCGTCGCCGACTACCTGGCCAGCGGTGCGCTCGAAGCCGTGCTCGAGCACTTCGCGCCGCCGCCGTTGGGCATCTACGCGATGCTGCCGAGCAACCGCTACCTGCCGCACCGTGTGCGGGCGCTGATCGACTTCCTCGCCGCTGCACTGGGGCAGGGCGCCTGAACACGCTGGCGGCGCTTCGCGGGCGGGCGGGCAAACTCGCGGCGGCGCCGGGAGCGAGCCAAGCCCGCCGCATCCGTGACCGATTCGGCGTGACGGCCATCCTGCGGGGCGGCCTGCTCGTCACCCGGCAGGCGGAGCGCCCGGCCCGGCCGATCGCGACGGCTGGCGCATCAGCACGAATTCTTCTGCCGCCGTCGGATGGACGGCGATGGTGCGATCGAAATCGCGCTTGGTCGCGCCGCAGGTCAGGGCGACTGCAAGGCTCTGCACGATTTCCGGTGCATCGGCGCCGATCATGTGGATGCCCAGCACACGGTCGCTGAGGCCGTCGACCACCAGCTTCATGTAGCTGCGTGCGTCGCTGCCGGCGAAGGCCGTCTTCATCGGGCGGAAGTCCGACTCGTAAACATCCACCGGGCCGAGCTTCATGGCGTCGGCCTCGGACAGCCCGACCGTGGCGATCGGCGGATCGGTGAACACCGCGCTGGCCACGGTGCGGTGGTCCACCCGGACGTGCCTGCCGCCGAACTCGGTGTCGGCGAACGCGCGGCCTTCGGCGATCGCCACCGGCGTCAGGTTCACGCGGTCGGTCACGTCACCGATCGCCCAGATGCCGGGCGCGCTGCTGCGGCTGTCGGCGTCCACCGCGACGGCGCCGCCGGCGGTGAGGCGCACACCCGCTTCCTCCAGCCCCAGCCCTGCGGTGTTCGGTCGCCGGCCGGTGGCGTTGAGCGCGGCGTCGGCGGTCAGCACCGAGCCATCGGTCCGCTGCAGCGCAAAGCCCGACTCGCCGCGGTGCAACGCCTTCAGCCCTACTCCGGCAGCCAGCGTGATGCCGCGCGCTTCCAGCGCCTGTGCCAGCCGCGTGCACAAGTCGGTATCGAAGCCGCGAAGCGG
Organism: Pseudomonadota bacterium; assembly: GCA_018240785.1. Classification (GTDB taxonomy): domain Bacteria; phylum Pseudomonadota; class Gammaproteobacteria; order Burkholderiales; family Rhodocyclaceae; genus Thauera. The sequence goes on from JAFEFC010000033.1 coordinate 35,906, forward strand.
ATGGGCGCCGCGGTAGGCGACGGTGACCTTCGCACCCAGACCCGCCAGGATGCTGGCGAACTCCATCGCGATGTAGCCGCCGCCGATGACGATCAGCGACTGCGGCACTTCACGCAGGTTCAGCACGTCGTTGGACGTCATCGCCAGTTCGAGTCCGGGCAGGGCGCCATGTGCCGGCGCGCCCCCGGTCGCGATCAGGATGCGACCCGCGCGCACCGTGCGTCCGTCGATGTCGACCGTATCGGGGGCCAGCAGGCGCGCGCGGCCCGGCACCAGCTCGACGCCGCCGTCGGCCAGCATCTTGCGGTAGATGCCTTCCAGACGATCGATCTCGCGTGCCTTGGCGTCCGCCCAGCGCGACATCTCGAAGCGGCCGCCGACATCGGTCCAGCCATAGCCCGCCGCCTCCTGCAGCGCCTGGGCGTAACCCGCGGCGTACATCATCAGCTTCTTGGGCACGCAGCCGCGGATCACGCAGGTGCCGCCCACGCGGTCGGCCTCGGCGATCAGCACGCGCGCGCCATGCACCGCCGCCCGCCGCGACGCCGCCACACCTCCGGAACCGGCGCCGATGACGATCAGGTCGAATTGCTCGTTCACTCGGGGTCTCCTTTGCACTTGAGCCGTGGACGCGCGAAGCCGGCTGGGCTCACGACCGATAGCCGGCTGTGAGGGTGGGGTGCCAGCGTGGGCGGGGCATGGACCACACTAACCATCCACGGGCCGGCCGGGAAACCGGTCGGCCATCCATCCGCCTTCGCGCCTGCGCTCCACACGAGTGGTGCGCGCCGGTCACATCCTCCGGCATGTATCGGCTGCCTCGGAATCGCCAAGTCCGGTCACAGGGGCGCGTCCCTACCGGTTTCGCGCCGCGCTCACCGCCCGCAGTCTAGGCCGAATGGCGCCGTGATGTCAGCGGTTGTCTCGCGTGGCGACTGGCGCGGCGGCGCGAGCTGTCGCAGGCGCAGATGGTGAAACTGCCTGCGACAGGCGCAAGGTGAAGTGCCGGTCGTCTCCCTTTTCGACATCAGGCGAGGCTGCCGGCGAACACATTCACTGCGAGGGCCAGGACAACGAGGTTGAACGCGAAGGACAGCACCCCGTGGGTGAGCGTCAGCCGCCGCAGATGCCGGTTGGCGACTGCCACGTCCGATACCTGCGACGTCATGCCGATGACGAGCGAGAAGTAGAGGAAGTCCAGGTAATCCGGCTCCTTGTCGCCGGGGAAGAGCAGGCCGCGGCGCGGTTCGTGTTCCTCGTCGCGCAGGCCGTAGTAGACATGCGCGTAATGCAGCGCGAACACCGTCTGCAGCAGCAGCCAGGCCGACGCCAGCGATGCCATCGACAGGGCGAGGTAGCCCCAGCGGACCATCCCGTGCAACGCGCGGCTGGTGCCGACCGCCTGCGCCACGGCGATGACGCTCGCGCAGGCCGCGACGGTGGCGAACACGAACAGCGCCGCCGCCCCGGGGTCGATCCACTGCGCGCGGCGGCGCGTCGCCTGCGCATCCAGGCCGGCGATCCAGTGCCAGGTGATGCCGAAATACGTGACGCTGTAGGCCAGCCAGCCGATCAGCCAGGGAAACTCATCGCTGGGCAGCGTGCCGCGTGTGACGACCAGCATGGCGAGCGCCGCAGCGCCCAGCGCCAGGCCCTGGCGCTGCAGTGCGCTCAAGCGGACCGACCAGTGCAGGCCGTACAGCGGATGAGGGATGGGTTGCGGCATGACGGACCTGTCGGTGGGCGGGTCTGCGATCGGGAAGGGACGGGGCGGGCGCCCTCTGGCGGACACCTTGCGCCCTGGGCAAATATCCGCGGGTGGTGAAGGAGTAGTCAACACGAAAGCGTGGGCCTATCCTGTGCCGAATACTGTGGGGTTGCGCCAGGCAGCATCAGCCCTTGGTCATGCTCTGCGAACGCAGGACAGGGCGGCGGGCGCAGAGAGCATGCACGACCCCCGGCCGGTGTGGCGCGCGCCGCGCCGACGCCCCGCTGACTTTGACGGAACCGCCACATGTCCGACCTCAATGACCCGCGCGTGTTCTTCGCCGCCGAGCGCACCTTGCTGGCGTGGAACCGCACCAGCCTGGGGCTGATGGCCTTCGGCTTCGTCATTGAGCGTTTCGGCCTGTTCATGCACCTGATCCTGCGTGCGGGCGACCCCCAACTGCAGCGCGGCGCGTCGTTCTGGATTGGCCTGGGCTTCGTGCTGCTGGGCGCGCTGGTGGCGGTCAGTTCTGCCTGGCAGTACCGCAAGGTGGTCCGGACGCTCAAGCCGATCGAGATTCCAGACGGCTACAGCGTCAATGCCGGCCCCGCGATCAACCTCATCGTCGCCGTGCTCGGGCTCGTTCTGCTCGCCTTCCTCTTCATCAACTGACGGACGTTGCAAGCGATACCAGCAGTCCGACCGATCGCGAGGGTTTGGGTATCAGCCTGTGGCCGGCGTTCCTGCCGGGTTCGCACCGCGCTCACGGCGTCCCGTTTAGGCGGTCTGGCGGTCGATGCCTGTTCAGCGCGCATCCGGTTCAGCCAGGGCCGCCTGCCGGATGTTGTTGAAGCGGCCCTTCTACACCTGGTCAGAAACATGGCGAGCGCGGTTGATCAAAAACGGTAACGCGCGGTCATGCCTTGCCCTTACTGCATGTGCCAACCGTGACTGACGACGAAGGACTGGCCGGTGAGGGCGCCGGTCGGGAAGGTCGCGAGGAACAGGGCGGTCTGCGCCACGTCCGCGGTGGTGGTGAAGACACCGTCGACCGTGTCGCTGAGCATGATGTCCTTGACCACCTCGGCTTCGCTGATCCCCAGTTCCTTCGCCTGCTCGGGAATCTGCTTTTCGACCAATGGCGTGCACACGAACCCCGGACAGATCACATGCGAATGCACGTTGTGCGCAGCCCCTTCCTTGGCGAGCACGCGCGACAGGCCCAGCAGGGCGTGCTTGGCGGCGACATAGGCCGATTTGAGCTTCGACCCTTCGTGCGAATGCACCGAGCCCATGTAGATCACCTTGCCTCCGCGATCGTCCCGGTACATGTACCGCAGCGCCGCCCTGGTGGTGAGAAAGGCACCGTCCACGTGGATGGCCTGCATCTTCTTCCAGTCCGCAAAGGTGTAATCCTCGATCGGATTGACGATCTGGATGCCGGCGTTCGACACCAGGATGTCGAGCGCGCCGAAAGTGTCGACCACCGCCTTGGTCCCGGCATTGACGGCGTCTTCGCTGGTGACGTCCATCGCGACGCCGAGCGCCCGGCCGCCGCCGGCCTTGATCTCGTCAGCAGTCTGCTGCGCGGCCACCAGGTTGATGTCGGCAATGGCCACGGCCGCGCCAGCCTTGGCATAGACGAGGGCGATTTCCTTGCCGATGCCGCTCGCGGCACCGGTGATGAGGGCAACTTTTCCGTTCAGCATGGTGAGGCTCCTTGTCGATTCAATCAGTACGATCGAAGACCGCGTCACCCGACCCAAGGGTCAGGCCGGCCCTGATGTGGCGCGTGCCTGGGCGCCCGCGCTCACCGCTCCAGCGCCTTGCGGGTCATTCTGTAGCCCGACTCGACCAGTTGGTCGATGGTCTGGCGCGAGAAGTCGTAATCCTTGGATGACGGATCATCCTCGCCGTTCTCGCGGATGATCCGGGTGATCGTCATCGGCGCATCCTCGCCCATCATCGCGATGAATCGAGGGCGATGGCGGATGCGCTCGGCGGTGGCGGCCGGCAGTTCGGCGACGATCTCAGCGACGAGCCTGCGGAAATCGTTCACCAGTTCGCGGGTGCTCAGATCGCTGCGAACACGCTCGCTGTAAAGGATTTCGCTCTGCCGGGCCATGGCTTCCGCGAGGTTGGCGGGCATGACGTTCCGCTTGCCGGGGAACAGGTCGATGATGAAGACGCGCTTGCCGGCGGATCCGCAGCGTTGCACGACCAGGTCCAGCGGCGAATTGCTGACGATGCCCCCGTCCCAGTAATGCCTGCCGTCGATCGTCGTCCATCGAAAACCGGGCGGCAGGCTGCCGCTGGCGATGATGTGCGCCGGCGCCAGCTCGTCCACGTAGCTGTCGAACACGACGAGTTCGCTGGTCTGCACATCGACCGCACTCACCATGAGCCGGATCGGACTTGACCTCAGCTTGCCGAAGTCGACGTACCTTTCGAGTAGCTTGACGGCCGGCGCGGTGTCGTAAAGGCTGAACCAGCGGTTCGGCCACTGCTCCGGGCCAAGCATCGGCTGCAACCAGCGCGGCTTGAAGAACTGGGGCACGCCGAACAGGGCGATCTGCCCGCAGGCGAATTCCCGACGCAGATTCTCATCCGCGATGAACGGCGTGGCGATGGCCAGGTCGTTCCAGAACGCAGTCAGCGCTTCCGCGGCGTGATCGGGATTAGCGGCGATGATGGCGCCGTTGAAGGCGCCAATCGACACCCCGGCGACCACGTCCGGGCGGATGCCGGACTCCTCCAGCGCGCGAACCGCGCCGCACTCGAATCCGCCGAAGGCGCCACCGCCCTGCAGGATGTAGATGGTCTGGTTGGGGATGTGGCACAGCGTGTAGTCGGGATCGGAGAGGCGTGCCTTGCTGGACTTGAGGTTCACCCGGTTCTTGATGAGCAGCTCGGTCACCTTCGTCTCTTCGGTCGGCCGTCCGAACGAGAACAGCGCGCGCGGCACGTCGTGCCGCAGGAAGAACGAGGCGAAGGATCCCGACTGCAGCGATCCGCGCTCGATCCGCTCATCGCTGGCTTCGAATTGACCGAGCAGGTTGAAGCTCAGATCGAACACTTCGCTATAGAAATAGGTGACTTCGTCGTACGGCACGCGCTGGCCAAGCATGTTGCGGGCCGCGGTGCGTCCCTGCCGGATGGCGTTGTCCCAGTGTTCGACGCGGCGCTGGCGGCTGAAGATGGGATCGAAGAAGTTGGCCACGTCGCCGGCGGCAAAGACTCCGGGCTGATTCGTCTGCAGGAAGCGATCGACGACGATGCCGTCGTCCACGGCGATGCCGCTGCCCTGCAGAAAGCCGGTTTCCGGTATCACGCCGGCGCCGATGACCACCATGTCGCAGGCAATGGTCCGGCCGCCCTGCGTCAGCACGGCCTCGACCGCGGTCTCGCCCCGGATTGCCGTCGGGCTGTCGCCGACGATGACGTCAACGCCATGCGCACCGAAGCCGCGCTGGAAAAAGCTCGAAACCCCCGGCATGTGGAGCTTCCCGAGCAATTCGTGGCGTTCGAGCAAGGTGACGTCGATGCCTCTTTGCCGCAGCGAGGCCGCGGCCTCCAGGCCGATGAAGCTGCCACCGATCACCACGGCGCGGCGCGCCTTCTGCGCACTCGTGCGGATGGCTTCGGCGTCTTCCAGCGAGCGAAGATAGAACACGCCGGGCAGCGCCGCGCCGGGCAGCGACAGACGCCTCGCCGATGCCCCGGTGGCGATCAGCAGGTGCCCGTAGCGGATGTCCGCGCCGTGCCCGGTGCGAACCATGTGCCGTCCGGGATCGATGGCGGCAACAGGGGTGCCGAGCAGCAGTTCGATCTGCAACTCGTGGTATCGGGCCTTGCTGAGCACCTGCTGAGGGGGTGGTGCCTTCCCGGCCGTGAGGGCGACCTTGGACAGCGGCGGGCGATGGTAGGGGAGATGCGGCTCGGCGGCGAGCAGCAGAATGCTTCCCTCCGCGCCCTCGGTCCGCAAGGTTTCCACCGCCGTGGCGCCGGCCAGGCCACCGCCGACGACGACGAAATCAACGTGCCTGGTCATGTTCCGGTTTCCGTGGTTTCGTCGGCTGTGTCCGTCGGAGCAGTGTCCGGTATGCCGGTGACCCGCCGATCGCGCCCGCTGTGGCGACCCTGCTGGGCCGCCACGGCATCTCCTGGCCGATAACGTGCCAAGCTATGATTTGCGCGGTGGTAGTACGGTCAGCACCCGCACGATGAAGGCATGCAGTTCCGTCATGTAATTGCGCAGGAAATCGGCCGTCCCTTCATTGGTGACCGTGCCGTCCTCGGTGATGAGTCCTGGGGTGAGATGGATGTAGGCTTCGGGGGAGTTCATCTGCGGCGAATTGCAGAAGCTGAGCACGCCGCGCAGGCTCTGCTGCGCCACGGCGGTGCCGATCGAGCCCACTGATGCACCGATGACGGCAGACGGTTTGTGCGCGAATGAGTTCTGTCCCCATGGCCGGCTCGCCCAGTCGATGGCGTTCTTCAGCCCGCCGGGGATGGAGCGGTTGTATTCCGGTGTGACGAACAACAATGCGTCGACATCGGCGATCGCTTTCTTGAATGCGCGCGCCACCGGCGGAAAGTCGGCGTCGTAGTCGTAGCTGTAGAGCGGCAGATCCCTGATCGCAATCTCGGTGAATTCCAGCTCCGCTGGTGCAAGGCGGATCAGGGCCTTGGAGAGGAGGCGGTTGATGGAGGCGGTGGCGAGACTGCCGACGAAGTAACCGACCTTGTAAGTGGCCATGCGAACTCCTTGAGGGGTATCAATTCGACTTCCAAACCACCCGCTGCGGTGGCGCTACTGCGAAGTGTCCGGCCGATCACGCCGCAGCACGCCGCAAATCTGATTCGGTCCATGGCTAAAGCAAGGACTGGCTGACCGGACCGTCCGTCGGATCAGCCATCGTTCGCTGCCTCAATGATTGCGCTGGCCGCGAGGCGGCGGTCGCGGTGCGCCCTAGGGCCGGCTGGATCTGCCCAAGCTGCCTCGCCCTGGTCCAAGGGCGGCAACTACCAACATGCCGCCGGCAACCGCCATGTTCTTCAAGAACAGCAATTGCTGCATCATTTGCTGGTCGGCCGGCAGCGACCAATAGCGGTGGAAGATGAAACTCGCCACCAGGGTGAACGCTGCCAGCGCGAGTGCTGCCCAGCGTGCCATGAAGCCCGTGGCGATCGCCAGGCCGCCCAGCAGTTCGATCAAGCCGACCAGCACCGCCAATGCGGGCAATGCGGGCAAACCGGCGCTCCCCATGTAGGCGGCAGTGCCGCCGCTGTTCGTCAACTTGCCGATGCCGGCAAGCACGAACATCAAGGCGAGAAGGATGCGACCTACGACTGTCAGCGGGGTCCTGAGCGAGTCGAGCATGGTGTTCTCCACGGTGACGGGGCGCTGCGGAGGGACGGGTTGATCCCCTGTCGGGACTGTCGCGGCGCCACGCTAATCCTGAGAGGCCGTCTTGATTCGCATTTGCTAAAAAGCGATTTAGGTAGGCAGCATCCGAAAAGCAAGTAGGTACCAAACGGAGGCGTGGGCTGCGCGGAAATTGCTTGGTCGCATCCCCATAGCCGAGTTTGCACAGGCAGTGCGTGTTTGGCGTCGCGCCAACGCAATCGGGGATCTATGGTTGAACTCTGCAGGCGGGCAAGCGGCACGAGAGGAGAACGACCATGTTGGTTCAACCCTATCTGAACTTCAACGGCTGCTGCGAAGAGGCGCTGGCCTTCTACCAGGCGGCGCTGGGCGCCCAGGTCGAGATGCTGATGCGCTTTCGCGAAAGCCCCGATGAGCCGCCGCCGGGGATGATCCCGCCCGACTGGGGCGACAAGGTGATGCATGCCAGCGTGCGCATCGGGGATTCGATGGTGATGGCGTCCGATGGCGGCTGCACCGACAAGCCCGGCTTCGCGGGCTTTTCTTTGACGCTGTCGGTGGCCGATCCAACTGAGGCCGAACGTCGCTTCGCCGCGCTGGCAGACGGCGGCGAGGTGCGGATGCCACTGGCCGAGACCTTCTTCGCGACCAGCTTCGGCATGGTGGCTGACCGCTTCGGCGTGCAGTGGATGGTGATCGCGATGAAGGAGGGCTAGCGCAGGGCACGAGCTGACCGCGGGCTGCGGGTGGGGCGTAGCAGCAGCCGCGGCAGGCTTTCCTTCAGCGCAAGACGCATGCGATGCGTTCGGCCGCTTCCAGCAGGCGTTCGCGGCGCGTGGTGTAGGCGATGCGCAGGTGGCGGCGCGGCAGGTGGTCGCCGAAGTCGATGCCCGGCGTGGCGGCGACGCCGGCTTCCTCGATCAGGCGGCGGGCGAGCGCTTCGGCGTCGTCCGCCAGCGGCGACACGTCGGCGTAGATGTAGAACGCGCCCTGCGGCTCGGCGGCGATGGTGAAGCCGATGTCGCGCAGCGCCGGCAGCAGGGTGTCGCGCCGCTCGGCGAACTCGTGCCGGCGCGCTTCCAGGATGTCGAGCGTGGACGGCGCGAAGGCGGCCATTGCCGCGTGCTGGGCGGGCGTCGAAGGGGCGATGAAGAAGTGCTGCGCCAGCTTCTCGATGGTGCGCACATAGCCCTGCGGCGCGACCAGCCAGCCGAGGCGCCAGCCGGTCATGCCGAAATACTTGGAGAAGCTGTTGACCACGAAGAGGTCGTCGGCGGCGTTGAGCGCCGGTCGCGACAGCGCGGTGGAGGCGTCGACGCCGTAGGTGAGGCCCTGGTAGATCTCGTCGACCAGCAGCAGGCCGCCGCGCGCGTGGGTGACGCGGTGCAGGGTTTCGATCTCGTCGCCGGTGAGCAGGGTGCCGGTGGGGTTGGACGGGGTGGCCACCATGAGGCCACGGGTGCGCGCGCGCCAGGCCGCGTCCACCTGGCCGGGGGTGGGCTGGTAGCGGCGGGCGGCATCGACCGGCAGGCCGCGGGCGACGCCCTCGAAGCTGCGCACCAGGTGGCGGTTGGATGGATAGCCCGGATCGGGCAGCAGCCATTCGTCGCCCGGGTCGGTGGTGGTGGCCAGCGCCAGCATCAGCGCGCCCGAGGCGCCGGCGGTGACGATGATGCGCTCGGGCGCCACGTCGGCGCCGAAGCGGTCGCAGTAGAAGCGGGCGATGGCTTCGCGCAGCGCCGGCAGGCCCAGGCCCGAGGTGTAATGCACGTCGCCCGACGCGATGAAGCGGGTCGCGGCGTTGAGCATGGGCTGGGGCGTGGGAAAGTCGGGCTCGCCGACTTCCATGTGGATGATGTCGCGCCCCTGCGCCTCGAGCTCGCGCGCACGGCGCAGCAGTTCCATGACGTGGAAGGGCTGGATGTCGGCGGTGCGGCGGGCGAGATGGAGCATGATGGTGATCCTGGTCTGCGAAGTGCGGAATCGTAGCGCGGAAAAGGAAAAAGCGCCTTGCGGCGCTTTTTGGCGGTCAAACCTGCTCCTGATAAACGGGGTGTAGGAGCGCGCTTGAGCGCGATCAGCCCCGGCGAATCGCGCCCAAGCGCGCTCCTACGTCGGTTTTCGCAGTGTAGGTGCAGGCCTGGCCGCGATTTCCTTGACCTTCGGGCCGTCAGTCGGTGTTCAGCGCCAGTTCGAACAGTTCGCGCTTGAGGGTGAGTTCGCGCGGCAGGCGGTCCTGCAGTTTGTCGAACCACTCCTTGTGCAGCGACAGTTCGTTGCGCCAGGCGTCGGCGTCCACCTTGGTCAGCGCGTCGAACTCGGCCTTGGTGACGTCGGATGCCGTCCAGTCGATGTCCTCGAAGTTCGGCATCCAGCCCAGGGCGGTTTCCTTGGCGCCGATGCGGCCGCGCACGCGGTCCACGATCCACTTCAGCACGCGCATGTTCTCGCCGAAGCCCGGCCACATGAACTGGCCTTGCTCATTCACGCGGAACCAGTTCACGCAGAAGATCTTGGGCGTGTCTTCCACGACGTGACCCATGCGCAGCCAGTGATTGAAGTAGTCGCCCATGTGGTAGCCGCAGAAGGGCAGCATGGCGAACGGGTCGCGGCGCACCACGCCCTGCGCGCCGAAGGCGGCGGCGGTGGTCTCAGAGCCTAGCGTGGAAGCCATGTAGACGCCGTAGTTCCAGTTGAAGGCTTCGTACACCAGCGGCACGGTGGTGCCACGGCGGCCGCCGAAGATGAAGGCCGAGATCGGCACGCCCGCCGGATCTTCCCAGTTCGGGTCGATGGATGGGCACTGGTTCGCCGGCGCAGTGAAGCGCGCGTTGGGATGCGCTGCCTTGCGGCCGGTTTCCTTGGCGATCTCCGGCGTCCAGTCCTTGCCCTGCCAGTCGACCAGGTGGGAAGGGGCTTCCTTGCTCATGCCTTCCCACCACACGTCGCCATCGTCGGTCAGCGCGACGTTGGTGAAGATGATGTTTTCCTTCAACGTCGCCATCGCGTTGAAGTTGGTCTTTTCCGACGTGCCGGGGGCGACGCCGAAGTAACCGGCTTCGGGGTTGATGGCGTAGAACTTGCCGTCCTTCCCCGGCTTGATCCAGGCGATGTCGTCGCCCACGGTGTAGATCTTCCAGCCGTTGAAGGACTTCGGCGGGATCAGCATGGCGAAGTTGGTCTTGCCGCAGGCCGACGGGAAGGCGGCGGCGACGTAGGTCTTTTCACCCTGCGGCGACTCGACGCCGAGGATCAGCATGTGCTCGGCCAGCCAGCCTTCGTCGCGCGCCATGGTGGAGGCGATGCGCAGCGCGAAGCACTTCTTGCCCAGCAGCGCGTTGCCGCCGTAGCCCGAGCCGTAGGACCAGATCTCGCGCGTTTCGGGATAGTGGACGATGTACTTGGTGGTGGGGTTGCACGGCCAGCGGCTGTCCTTCTCGCCGTGGGCGAGCGGGGCGCCGACGGTGTGCACGCAGGGCACGAACTCGCCGCTGGTGCCGAGTACCTCGACGGCGCCGCGGCCCATGCGCGTCATCACGCGCATGTTGGTGACGACGTAGGGGCTGTCGGAGATCTCGACGCCGATGTGCGCGATCGGGCTGCCGAGCGGGCCCATCGAGAACGGGACCACGTACATCGTGCGCCCGTGCATGCAACCCTTGAACAGGCCGCTCAGGGTTTCACGCATCACCGTCGGGTCTTCCCAGTTGTTGGTGGGGCCGGCGTCGGCCTTGTCCCTGGAGCAGATGAAGGTGCGGTCTTCGACGCGCGCCACGTCGGACGGGTCGGACCAGGCGAGGTAGGAGTTCTTGCGCTTTTCCGGGTTCAGCTTGATGAGCATGCCCGATTCGACCATCTCGGCGCACAGGCGGTCGTATTCCTCCTGCGATCCGTCGCACCACACGACGCGGTCCGGCTCAGTCAGGGTCGCGATCTCGGCGACCCACTTCTTGAGGCCTTCGTGGCGGACGTAATCCGGTGCAGCAGCGATGGCGGCGTCGGCAAAGCGTTGATTCATGGGAAATCCTCTCCTCTCTCCACAATTCGGAAGCGAAACCGTTTCCCGTCGGTCGAGCCCGTTACGTCTCGAAGGCCTTGCGGCCGGCGGGCGGGCGGCGGAATGGCCGGGTTGAGGATGGGGCGCAGCCCGGCGATCCGCACTTCGTCGACCGGTAGCCCTAGGGGTTTACCTCGATCAGCGAAGCCGCAGGATTATGCCACGCCCGGCCTTGCACGCGCGCGCACCTTTGTCCGGATATCACATGTTTTCACATGGTAATTTACGATTTCATTATGTGAGAAATTCTGCAAAGAAGAGTATGCTTTGCGCCCTGAGACCATCGGGCGGCGTTAGTCTATGCGCCGGGCCAGCGGCGGTCCGCGAGGGAAAACCGCGTCAACGACAGGAGGGACGACCGACATGGACGAATTGATACGCGCAGCAGCGCTCGACTACCACCGCTACCCGCGGCCGGGCAAGATTTCGGTGACGCCGACGAAGGTGCTGTCCAACCAGCGTGACCTGTCGCTGGCGTATTCGCCGGGGGTGGCGGCGGCGTGCGACGCGATCGTCGAGGACCCGGCCGAGGCGGCGAGCCTGACGGCGCGCTCGAACCTGATCGGCGTGATCACCAACGGCACCGCGGTGCTGGGCCTGGGCAACATCGGCCCGCTGGCGGCCAAGCCGGTGATGGAAGGCAAGGGGGTGCTGTTCAAGAAGTTCGCCGGCATCGACGTGTTCGACCTCGAGGTCGACGAGCCCGACGCCGACAAGCTGATCGACATGATCGCCGCGCTCGAGCCCACTTTCGGTGGCATCAACCTCGAGGACATCAAGGCGCCCGAGTGCTTCTACATCGAGAGCAAGCTGCGCGAGCGCATGAAGATTCCGGTGTTCCACGACGACCAGCACGGCACCGCGATCGTGGTGGGGGCGGCCATCCTCAACGGCCTGCACCTGCAGGGCAAGGACCTGAAGAAGGTCAAGGTGGTGACCTCGGGCGCGGGCGCCGCGGCGCTGGCCTGCCTGGGGCTGCTGGTGAAGCTGGGCATTCCGGTCGAGAACATCTGGGTGACCGACATCGAGGGTGTGGTTTACGAAGGCCGCACCACGCTGATGGACCCGATCAAGGCGCGCTACGCGAAACAGACCGACGCGAGGAAGCTTGGCGAGATCATCGAGGGCGCGGACGTGTTCCTCGGCCTGTCGGCGGGCGGCGTGCTCAAGGGCGAGATGGTGGCCAAGATGGCGGCCAACCCGTTGATCCTGGCGCTGGCCAACCCGACGCCGGAGATCCTGCCGGAAGAGGTGAAGGCGGTGCGCAACGACGCCATCATCGCCACCGGCCGCTCGGACTATCCGAACCAGGTCAACAACGTGTTGTGCTTCCCGTTCATCTTCCGCGGCGCACTGGACGTGGGCGCGACCACCATCACCGACGAGATGCAGCTCGCCGCGGTGAAGGCGATCGCCGAGCTGGCGCGGGTGGAGCAGAGCGACATCGTCGCCGCGGCCTACGGCGAGAAGGTCGGCGGCTTCGGCCCCGAATACATCATCCCGCGCCCGTTCGATCCGCGCCTGATCGTGAAGATCGCGCCCGCGGTGGCCGAGGCCGGCATGGCCTCGGGCGTGGCCACTCGTCCGATCAACGACTGGCACGCCTACCGCGGCCACCTCAACAACTTCGTGTGGCACTCCGGCCTGATCATGAAGCCGGTGTTCGCCGCCGCGCGCGAGAACCCCAAGCGCATCATCTTCTCGGAAGGCGAATCCGAGAAGGTGCTGCGCGCGGTGCAGCAGGTGGTGGACGAAGGCATTGCGCGCCCGATCCTGATCGGCCGCCCGGACGTGGTGAAAGGCAACATCGAGCGCTTCGGCCTGCGCATGCTGGCCGATCGCGACTACGAGCTGGTCAACCCCGATTCCGATCCGCGCTTCAACCAGTTGTGGCAGCACTACCACAGCCTGATGGAGCGCCGCGGCGTGTCGGTGGAATACGCGAAGAAGGAAGTGCGCCGGCGCACCACGCTGATCGGCACGCTGCTGCTGAAGTTCGGCTACGGCGACGGCCTGATCTGCGGCACCTACGGCATGCACCGTCTGCACCTCGATTTCGTCGAGACGGTGCTCGGTCGCCGCCCCGAGGTGAACAACTTCTACACGGTCAACCTCGTCACCCTGCCCGAGCGCACGCTGTTCCTGGCCGACACCTACGTCAATTACGACCCGTCGGCCGAGCAGGTGGTCGAGATGACGCTGCTGGCCGCCGAGGAGGTGAAGCGCTTCGGCATCGAGCCGCGTGTCGCCCTGCTGTCGCATTCGTCCTTCGGTTCGGCCGATTCGCCGACGGCGGAGAAGATGCGCGCGGCGCTGCACCTGCTGCACGAGCGCCATCCGGAGCTGCAGGTCGAAGGCGAGATGCACGGCGACTCGGCGCTCGACGCCAGGCACCGGCTGCAGATCTTCCCCAACGCCCGCATGCGCGAGGATGCCAACCTGCTGATCTTCCCGACGCTGGACGCGGCCAACATCGCCTTCAACCTGCTCAAGAACGCGGCCGGCGAAGGCGTGACGATCGGCCCGATCCTGCTCGGGGCGTCCAAGCCGGTGCATGTGCTGACGCCGTCGGCGACCGTGCGTCGCATCATCAACATGACCGCGCTCACCGTGGTCGAGGCTGGGCAGGGGCAGTAAATCACGCTGCGCCCGCAGGCGCGGTTCTTCGTCCTCACTCCCCTGTGCCATGATGGTTGCAGGGGAGGCGCGGGATGGGGAGCAAGGCGGGGCGGGCGGCACTGGTACTGACGGGAGGCGGCGCGCGCGCCGCCTATCAGGTCGGCGTGCTGTCTGCGATCCGCGAGATCCGCGGGCGGCAGCCCGGGAATCCCTTCCCGATCCTGTGCGGGACGTCGGCGGGCGGCATCAACGCCGTCGCGCTGGCGGTGCATTCGGCCAACTTCAATCACGCGGTGCGCCATCTCGCGCGCATCTGGCGCAATTTCCATGTCGGCCGCGTGTATCGGGTCGATCCGGTCGCGCTGTTCGGCAGTGGCCTGCGCTGGGGGGCGGCGGCCTTCACCGGCTGGCTGGTGCACCAGACGCCGCGGTCGCTGCTCGACAATGCCCCGCTGCGCGAGCTGCTCACGCGTGTGCTCGACTACCCTGCCATCGACCTTGCGATCAACGCAGGCTATCTGCGGGCAATCAGCGTGACCGCCTCGGGCTATTCCTCGGGCGAGAGCCTGAGCTTCTTCGAGGGCTCGCTCGACATCGAGCCCTGGCACCGCGCACATCGCATGGGGGTGCGGGCGCGCCTCGGCGTCGATCACCTGATGGCGACCAGTGCCCTGCCGCTGGTGTTTCCGGCGGTGCGCATCAATCGAGAGTTCTTCGGCGACGGCTCCATGCGCCAGCTCGCGCCGGTGAGCCCGGCGATCCATCTCGGTGCCGACCGCATCCTGGTGATCGGTGCCGGCCGCCTGGCTGAGGAAGGGCGGCAGCGCGCCGGCGGCTATCCCTCGCCGGCGCAGATCTCTGGCCATGCGCTTTCCAGCATTTTCCTCGACACGCTGGCGGTCGATCTCGAGCGGCTCGAGCGCATCAACCAGATCATCGGCTGCCTCAGCGGCGAGCAGCGCGATGCGGCAGCCGGCGGCCTGCGGCGCATCGAGACGCTCGTGATCCTGCCCTCGCGGCGAATCGACACCATCGCGGCGCAGTACCGGCAGGAGATCCCGCCACTGCTGGCGGCCGTGCTGCGCGGGATCGGCGCGATGCGGCGCGACGGTTCCACCTTGTTGTCCTACCTGCTGTTCGAGCCAGGCTTCATCCGCGCGCTGATGGATCTTGGCTACGGCGACGCGATGGCGCGCCGCGACGAAATCGCCGCGTTCCTCGACCTGTAGCACGGCGCTCGCCGCCGCACCCGGCCCGGTGGCCGCCCCCCATTTGTTTGTAAAGATTCGGCCACGTTCTGCCGTTCATGGGAGAATGGCGACAAGAATTTTCGAAACACCTTGAAAAGAACTTGCTATCTGCTTATTTTGGTTGAGAATTAACACATAGCCTGCTGCGCCGTGTGTCTGCCTTTCCGCCCGTACTTTCGCTTTCCCGCCGCCATGAAGCCCCGACTTCTCCTTGCCCTTCTTCTTGGCCTGTCCGTCGCGCACACCAGCATCGGCACCGCTGCTGCCGCAACCGCGTCCCACGCCAACAAATCCACCAAGGCCGCGAGCAATCACGCGCGCGCCGCCGCCAAGACGACAGCCAGGTCGGCCGCGAAGAGCACAGCCAAGCCCGTCGCCAAGACGGCTGGCCGCAGCACCGAAAAGGCCGCAGTGCGCGTCTCCAAGGTGTCCGAACGCGCCGAGGCACGCCGTGGCGCCAAGGCGCACCGGCTCGCCGAGGCCCGCCGCGGCGCGAAAGGTGGCGCGATGCGCGTGTCGCTGCGCCGCGAGCCGGTGGTGGCCAAGGCCGCGCCCGCGCTCGCCGCGCCGGCGGAACCGTCCTTCAGCGTTGACGCGCACGGCATGCCGCATCTGGGCTCGGCGGCCTTCTACGTCGTGAACCAGCACACCGGCGAGGTGCTGCTCGAGCGCAACTCCTCCTCCGTATTGCCGATCGCCTCCATCACCAAGCTGATGACGGCAATGGTCGTGCTCGACGGCGGCCAGAGCCTGTCCGAAGAGCTCTCGATCAGTGATGGCGACATCGACACGTTGAAGGGCACCGGCTCGCGCCTGGTGCTGGGAACGCGCCTGACGCGCGAGCAGTTGCTCAATCTCGCCCTGATGTCCTCCGAGAACCGCGCGGCGTCGGCCCTCGCACGCAACTATCAGGGCGGCGAGCAGGCGTTCATCCATGCCATGAACGTGAAGGCACGCATGCTGGGCCTGAGCGACACGCGATTCTACGACAGCACCGGCCTGACGCCGCAGAACGTCTCCAGTCCGCGTGACCTGGCCAAGATGGTGGCGGCGGCGGCCTCCTACCCGCTGATCCGCGAGTTCTCGACCACGCCCGAGCGCTACGTCGAGATCGGCACGCGCCAGTTGCGCTTCGGCAACACGAATTCGCTGGTGAAGAACCCCGACTGGCAGATCGCCGTGCAAAAGACCGGCTACATCAGTGAGGCGGGCCGCTGCCTGGTGATGCAGGCCTGGATCCAGAAGCAGCCGGTGGTGATGGTGCTGATGGATTCGAACGGCCGTTACACGCGCACGGCGGATGCGCAGCGCGTGCGCAAGTGGCTCGAGGCCGAGGGCGCGGAGCGTCTTGCTGCCGCGCCGAAGGACCGCGCCGGCTGAGCAGCGCGCCAGAGGCGAGGAGCCCCGCTTGCGGGGCTCTGATCGTGATGTCCTGAGTTCAGTGGCGCGCGCCGCTGTAGCCGAGCGCCTGCGACACTTCGTCGGCCGTCTCGCGCACCAGCGGGGCCCAGTCCGGATTGAAGCGTTCGGACGGCGTCGATAGCGACAGACCGGCGATCAGCTCGCCATTGTTGTCGCGGATGCCGGCGGCAATGCAGCGCACACCCGATTCCACTTCGTCGAGGTCGAAGGCGACGCCATGGCGACGTACGCGGTCGAGTTCCTTCTCGAGCGCGGCGAACGTGGTGATGGACGCCGGTGTGGAGGGCGGCAGGCTGGTGCGCCGTGCATAGTCGCGTACCTGCTCGAGCCCGTCCTCGACCAGGAACAGCTTGCCGGTGGCGGTGGTGTGCAGCGGCGCGCGCGCGCCGACGATGTGCACCACGCGCACCGACGAGCGCCCGCTGGAAGTCCGCTCGACATAGACGATCTCGTCGCCTGCGCGAATGCCCAGGTTGACGCTTTCCCCGGTGGCCGCATGCAGCTTCAGCATGTAGGGCATCGCCGTGTCACGCAGCGAGATGCGCGACTTCACCAGGCTGCCGAGCTCGAGCAGACGGATGCCCAGCCGATAGACGCCGGCGTCGGAACGTTCGACGAAACCGCTCTGCGACATCGCACCCAGGATGCGGTGCGCGGTCGAAGGGTGCAGCCCGGTTTCGAGCGCCAGTTGCTTTAGCGGCACTGGATCGGCATGCTGCGCCAGGACGTCGAGCAGTTTCATCATGCGCTCGATGACCTGGATGGGGTTCTTGCCTTCGCCGGCGGCGGGAGTGGTTTCAGTCTTGGGCGGGGACACTTCGGCCTTGCAATTGATGTTGCGATGGGGTGCGGTACTGGGGTGAATGGTAACCCCGTCGCCTCATTTCGCCTAGTGAAATGAACTTCCAGTCCACGGTGCGCCCCGACTGCCGATGAGCCTGCCACTGATCGTCCTGCTGCCCTTCATCGGCGCGCCCCTGGCTGCGCTGACGATCCGTGCCGGCCGCAACGCCTGCGCCGGGACGGCGTTCGCCTTCAGCCTCGGCGCCTTCGCTTTGCTGTTGTCGCATCTGCCCGACGTGCTGCAGGGCGAGCCGATCGAGGCGGGCTGGAGCTGGCTGCCGTCGCTGGGGCTGGACCTGGACTTCCGCCTTGATGGCCTGGGCTTGCTGTTCGCGCTGCTCATCCTGGGCATCGGCCTGCTGATCATCGTCTATGCGCGCTTCTACCTTTCCGGGCGCGACCCGATGGGCAGCTTCATGGCCTATCTGCTGGCCTTCCAGGGCGCGATGCTGGGCATCGTGCTGGCGGACAACGTGCTGCTGCTGCTGGTGTTCTGGGAACTGACCAGCCTGTCGTCCTTCCTGCTGATCGGCTACTGGAAGCACCTGCCCGAAGGGCGGCAGGGCGCGCGCATGGCGCTGACGGTGACCGCGGCCGGCGGGCTGGCGATGATCGCCGGCATGCTGATCCTCGGCGACGTCGCCGAGTCCTACCGCCTGTCGGACATCCTGCAGCAGGGCGAGGCCATCCGCAGCTCGCCGCACTACCTGCCGGCGCTGCTGCTGATCCTCGCCGGCTGCTTCAGCAAGAGCGCGCAGTTTCCCTTCCACTTCTGGCTGCCGCATGCGATGGCGGCGCCGACGCCGGTGTCGGCCTACCTGCATTCGGCGACGATGGTGAAGGCGGGCGTGTTCCTGCTGGCGCGGCTGTGGCCGGTGCTCGCCGGCACCGACGCCTGGTTCTACCTGGTGGCGACGACCGGACTGGTGACCATGCTGGCGGGCGCGTTGATCGCGCTGTTCAAGGACGACCTGAAGGCGGTGCTGGCGTATTCGACTGTCAGCCACCTGGGGCTGGTGACGATGCTGCTGGGCTTCGGTACGCCGATGGCGGCGCTGGCGGCGGTGTTCCACGTCCTCAACCACGCGAGCTTCAAGGCCGCGCTGTTCATGATCGCCGGCATCGTCGACCACGAAGCCGGCACGCGCGACATCCGGCGCCTGGGCGGGCTCGCGCAGGGGATGCCGATCGCCGCCACGCTCGCCCTGGTGGCCGGGGCCTCGATGGCCGGGGTGCCGCCGCTGAACGGCTTCCTGTCCAAGGAGATGATGCTGCAGGAGGCGACGCTTGCCGACTGGGCTGGCAACGGCTGGCTGGTGGCGGCATTGGCGACGCTGGCGGCCTGCCTGTCCGTGGCCTACTCCTTGCGCTTCGTCATTCATGTCTTCTTCGGCCGCCCGCGCGCCGTGCTGGCGCAGCACCCGCATGATCCGCCCGCCGGCATGTGGTTGCCGCCGGCCTTGCTGGTCGTGCTGGTGGTGGCCATCGGCCTGATGCCGTCAGCGCTTGCCGGCGCGCTCGTCGCGGCGGCTGCGTCCGCCGTCACCGGCGGCGAGCTGCCGGCGCACGAGCTGGCCCTGTGGCACGGCTTCAACCCCGCGTTGGGGCTCAGCGCGCTCGCGCTGCTGTCGGGGCTGGTGCTGCTGAAGGCCTATCGCAGCGCGCGCGCCTCGTGGTCGGCCGGGCCGCACCCGCAGGCGAAAGCGATGTTCGACGCGGTCATCGACTACGTCGTCGACCTCGCGCGCACCATCACCCAGGGCTTGCACAACGGCTCGCTGCAGCGCCAGCTCGCGTTCGCCGTTGGTGCGGTGGTGGTGCTCGGCTTCGGTACCTTCCTGACGACGCCCTACGAGGCCGGTGAGCGCGCGACGCTGCCGGCGGAACCGGTGGCGGTGGTCGGCTGGCTGCTGCTGCTGGCCGCCACGGGCGCGGTGCTCGCGCTGCATCGCAATCGTCTGCTGGCGCTGGTCATCGTCGGCGTGATCGGCCTCATCGTGTCGCTCGGCTTCGCCTACCTGTCGGCGCCGGATCTGGCGCTGACCCAGATCGCGGTGGAGGTGGTGACGGTCATCCTGCTGCTGCTGGCGCTTGCCCACCTGCCGCGCCACACGCCGCGTGAGCCCGGTTGGCTGCGCCGGCTGCGCGATGCCGGCCTTGCCGTGGCCGCCGGCCTGGGCGCGGGCGGCGCGGTGTGGGCGATGATGACGCGGGAGTTCGAGACCCTGTCCGGCTATTACCTGGAGCAGTCGGTGCCCGGCGGTGGCGGGGCGAACGTGGTGAATGTGATTCTGGTCGACTTCCGCGGTTTCGACACGTTTGGCGAGATCACCGTGCTGGGCATCGCCGCGCTGGCGATCTTTGCGCTGCTGGACCGCGGCGCGCCGTCCGCGCACGGTGCGCTGCCCGTTGTGCCGCCGGCGCAGGAGGCGCCCTACTCGCTGATGATGGCGGTGGCGATGCGCATCATGCTGGCGCTGTCGATCGTCGTCGGCGCATTCATCTTCCTGCGCGGCCACAATGCGCCGGGCGGCGGCTTTGTCGCCGGCCTGGTGGTGGCGATCGCGCTCGCGCTGCAGTACATGGCGCACGGCATGCGCTGGGCGGATACGCACCTGCGCATCGACTACCACACGCCGATCGGCTGGGGCGTGGTCGTGGCCGCGACCACCGGGGTGGGCGCCTGGCTGGCCGGGCATCCCTTCCTGACGAGCACGGTGTGGCACCTGGACGTGCCGATGGTGGGCGAGGTGCACGTCGCCTCGGCGATGTTCTTCGACACCGGCGTGTTCCTTGTCGTCGTGGGTGCGACGCTGCTGGCGCTCACCAGCCTTGCGCGCCTGCGCAGCGGCGGTGGCGGGGCGCGCCAGCCCGGGAGCGCCGGCGCGGCCGCGCGCAAGGAGGCCTGACATGGAATTCCTGGTTGCCAGTTCGGTGGGCGTGCTGACGGCGGCGGGCGTATACCTGCTGTTGCGCGCGCACACTTTTCCGGTCGTGCTGGGGCTCACGCTGCTGTCCTACGCCACCAACGTCTACCTGTTCGCGACGGGCCGGCTGGCGATCAACGCGCCGCCGCTGATCGACGAGCAGGTTGCCCGCTACACCGACCCGCTGCCACAGGCCCTGGTGCTGACCGCCATCGTGATCTCCTTCGGCATGACGGCGCTGCTGGTGGTCATGGCGCTGCGCAGTTGGTCCGCCAGCGGCGACGATCATGTCGACGGCGGCCAGGCGGCACCCGGTACGGCGCCGGAGGACAGGCGGTGAACCACTGGATCTTGCTGCCGGTGCTGCTGCCCGCGCTGCTCGGCAGCGTGCTGGTGCTGATCGGCCGGCGCGATCCCGTCATCGCGCGCACGCTTTCCGTTACGTCGTGCGCGGCGCTGCTGGCGCTGGTGGTGTCGTTGCTGGCGACGGCATCGACCGCGGGGCCGCAGGTGTATGCGCTGGGCGACTGGCCTGCGCCCTTCGGCATCGTGCTGGTGCTCGACCGGCTGGCGGCGCTGATGCTGGTGCTGGCCAACCTGCTCGCGCTGCTCGTGCTGCTGTCGGCCATCGGTGGCGCAGATCGCGAGGGACAGCATTTCCATGCGCTGTGGCAGTTCCAGGTGATGGGCATCAACGGCGCCTTCCTGACCGGCGATTTCTTCAACCTGTTCGTGTTCTTCGAGATCCTGCTCATCGCATCCTACGGGCTGATGGTCCATGGCGGCGGACGCGAACGGCTCAGGGCCGGCGTGCAGTACGTGGTGGTGAACCTTGTCGGCTCCACGCTCTTCCTGCTGGCGGTGGGGCTGATCTACAGCGTGACCGGCACGCTGAACATGGCCGATCTCGCGTCGCGCGTGCCTGAGGTTGCGGCGGGCGATCGCGCGCTGCTGCACACCGGGGCGCTGCTGCTGCTGCTCGTGTTCGCGCTGAAGGCGGCGCTGGTCCCGGTGCATTTCTGGCTGCCCGGTACCTACGCGCACGCGCCGGCGGCGGTTGCCGCGCTATTCGCGATCATGACCAAGGTGGGTGCCTACGCCATCATCCGCCTGTTCACCCTGGCCTTTGGCGACGATGCCGGTGCCTCGTCCTGGCTGGCCGCACCCTGGCTGTTGCCTGCGGCCATGCTGACCTTGCTGGCCGGCATGACCGGCGTGCTGGGGGCGCAATCGCTCGCACAACTGGCGGGTTTCGCGGTGATCGGCTCGATGGGTACGCTGCTGATGGCCGTGGCGCTGTTCACCGAGGAGGCGCTGAGCGCCGCCCTGTACTACCTGCTGCATTCCACGCTCGCGGCCGCGGCGTTGTTCCTGCTCGTCGGCATGATCGCGCAGCGGCGCGGCAGCGCCGGCGATCGGCTGCGCGTTGCGCCGCCGGTGGCGCAGGCGCCGTTGCTCGGCGCGCTGTTCTTCATCGCCGCGATCGCGGTGTGCGGCATGCCGCCGCTGTCGGGCTTCATCGGCAAGCTGCTGATCCTCGACAGCGCGCGGGAATCGGTGAGCGCGTCGTGGATCTGGGGCCTCATCCTGGGAACGTCGTTGCTGGCCATCATCGGCTTTTCACGTGCAGGCAGCCTGGTGTTCTGGAAGAGCGTCGCGCAGCCTGAGGCGCAGGACGCAGGGGGCGGGGGCGCTGCCGAAGATGAGGGCGCTGCGCCGCCTGCCAGGGGCGGCGCGCTGCCGCTGGTGGCGACGTCCGCGTTGCTGGCCGGCCTGGTCGGACTGACGGTGTTCGCCGGCCCGGTGAGCGAGTGGCTGGACGACACCGCCGCTCAGGTGCACGAGCCTGCGCAGTATGTGGATGCGGTGCTGGGCGCCGCAGCGGGGAACGAATGATGGCACGCGACGCCTCCACCGCGCTGCCGCGCCCGTCCAGCCGTCGCTGGCTGCCGCATCCGTTGATCAGCGCGGTGCTGGTGCTCGTCTGGCTGCTGCTGCAGAACGATTTCAGCCTGGGCCAGTTGCTCATCGGCCTCGTCCTCGGCCTTGTCGTGCCGTGGCTCAGCGCGGGCCTCTGGCCGGCGCCGCCCTGCATCCTGAGCTACCGCAAGGCCATCGCCTTTGTGCTGCTGGTGGCGTGGGACATTGCCGTCGCCAATGTGGTGGTGGCACGGCTGGTGCTTTTCCGGCCGGTGGCGGAATTGCGCATGCGCTGGGTGCGCGTGCCGCTGGAACTCGAGGCGGCCGAGGCGATCGCCGCCTTTGCCGCAACGATCACGCTCACGCCCGGCACCGTCAGTTGCGAGCTGTCCGCGGACGGCCGCAGCCTGCTGGTGCATTGTCTGGACGTCGGTGACGCAGAAGAAGCGGCCAGCGACATGAAGCGACGCTACGAGGCGCGCCTGAAGGAGATCTTCGGATGACGACCCACGCCCCGCTCGATTACGCGCTCGCCTTCGGCTTTGCCGCCTTCGCGCTGGCGCTGCTGATGAACCTGGTGCGCCTGCTGAAAGGGCCGACGTTGATGGACCGTGTGCTGGCGGCCGACACCATGGTGATCAACGTGATCGCGCTCATCGTGCTGCTCGGCATCCACCAGGCCACCAAGGCACACTTCGAGGCGGCGCTGCTGTTCGCGATGTTCGGTTTCGTGGCCACCGTGGCGTTTTGCCGCTTCATGCTGCGCGGCCGGCTGATCGACTGAGGAGGTGGCGATGAACCTTTATGCCGAGATCGCCGTGGCCCTCCTCATCGTGGTCGGCGCCAGCTTCGGCCTCGTCGGCTCGTGGGGCTTGCTGCGGCTGCCGCACCTGATGGCGCGGCTGCATGCGCCAACGAAGGCGACCACGCTGGGCGTGGGCAGCGTGCTGCTGGCGTCGATGGTGTACTTCCTGGCGACCGGCGAGGGTTTCTCGGTGCATGAAGCGCTGATCGTGCTGTTCCTGTTCCTCACCGCGCCGGTTTCCGCGAGCTTCGTGGCCAGGGCTTATCTGCGCGCGCATGTCGACCCCGCCGAGCTGCCCGGCGCAGGCGAGCAGGGATGGGCGAGCTTCGCGCCACGGGCAGGCGATGGCGGCGATCAGGCTGAAGCATCGTCGTCCTAGGACGTTCGAGAGGACTGATGCGCCGCGGCCGGCTCGCGCCGGTCGGCCGGGCTGGCGCATAATCGCGCCCTGTTTTCGCATCGCGCCATCCGGCGCTCCGAGGTCTGTCTTGGTTTCGATCCGCAAGAATCCCCCGCAACCGGCGCCGTCGCGCATTGCTGGCACGCTCAAGGTCAAGAAGCGCGCGCCCGAACCGGCGGCGGAAGAAGCCGCAGCGGAGGCGCCTCACGAGCCCGCGCGGCCTCCTGCACGGGAAGAGCGCGGCAGTGCGCAGGCGCCTCGCAAGCCCGCGCGGCCCCCTGCACGGGAAGAACGCAGCCGCGCGCAGGCGCCTGCTCCCCGGGAAACCCCGCCGGGTGCGCCCGCGCCGGCAGAGGGGGTGCGCCTGTCCAAGGTGATGGCCGACCGTGGCATCTGCTCGCGTCGCGAGGCGGATGAGCTCATCGCGCGCGGCTGGGTGTTCGTGGACGGCAAGCGTGTTTCGGAACTGGGCACCCGCATCGATCCGTCGGCGGGCATCACGCTGGCTCCGGAAGCCCGGCGCGAGCAGGCGCAGCGGGTGACGATCCTGCTGCACAAGCCGGTCGGCTATGTGTCGGGCCAGCCGGAGCCCGGTTTCGAGCCGGCGGTGAGCCTGATCGGGCCGCACAACCAGTTCGACCGCGACACCGCGCAGCGCTTCCATCCCTCGCAGTTGAAGAACCTCGCGCCGGCCGGCCGCCTCGACATCGACTCCACCGGCCTGCTGGTGCTGACCCAGGACGGCCGTGTGGCGCGCCAGTTGATCGGTGAGAACTCCGGGATCGACAAGGAATACCTCGTGCGGGTGGAGGGTGCGCTGGTGCGGGACGGGCTCGAGCTGCTCAACCACGGGCTGGAACTCGACGGCCGCAAGCTGCGCCCGGCACAGGTGGAATGGATCAACGACGACCAGTTGCGTTTCGTGCTGCGCGAGGGGCGCAAGCGCCAGATCCGGCGCATGTGCGAGCTGGTCGGGCTGAAAGTGATCGGCCTCAAGCGCGTGCGCATCGGGCGCGTTCGCCTGGGCGACCTGCCGCTCGGGCAGTGGCGCTATCTGCGCGAGGATGAGGCCTTCTGAAATGCCGGAGGGGCAGCCGGCTGTGCCGGACTGCCCCTCCTCCTCCGTTCCTGCCCCGCGTTTGCGGGGCGCAATCATCAGGCGGTGACTGCCTCACGCACCTTCCTGTGGGCGGCGCGCTCGACCGCTTCGTGGGCTGCCCTTGCAGCCAGATCACCGGCCATCTCTTCGGACACTCCGCTGAAGGTCGCGAAACATCCTTCCAGCGGGCACTTGAACCCGGGCGGACATCCGTGTTCGCAAGCGCATTCCCTTTGGGTTTCGTCCAGCAGGACCATTTCCCTGACGGCTTCGCACCGGCCGATCGGCGAATCAAAAAAGCACATTTCAGCCTCCTCTTCTCTTGTCCAGTTTTTTACTGCTGCCGTGAAAAACCGCACAAATTTTTGTTGTTTTCATGTTACTCCTCGAAGCGATTTTTACCCGGCAATTTGAATACTCGTTGACTTTCGTCAACACCTTCATTGGGCCAATTGAAGTTGCGTTCGGTGTATGCAAACGGCTTTAGACAGCGGCTATCGTGGAAGGGGCCGCGTGCCCACTCCCAGCCCGGGCCGGGACGTGTCTGCAGGCAGATCTCGCGGCTGTTCAGGGTGCTGCGCCACAGATGCCACGGCGCGGGCGCTGCGCAAAGCGGGCCGCTTGCGCCCGTGGCGAGGATGAAGGCCGCGCACCACGCGCGCGGCCGGCGGACGCTCCCACATCGCCTCGCGGACTGCGACGTTGCCAGCAACGTGCTATTCGGCACGCAGCGCCTCGACCGCGTTGAGGCGGGCAGCCTTGCGCGCTGGCAGCACGCCGGCCGCGAGGCCGATGACCACCGCCACCGCCTCGGCGAGAAACACGAAGCTCCATGGCGTGGTGACGGGCAGGGCCGGTGCCAGCAGGCCGACGAGCTGCGCGATGCCGGCGCCGAGGGCTAGGCCCAGGAAGCCGCCGATGGCGGCCAGGGCCACCGCCTCGCCGAGGAACAGGCCGAGGATGGTGCGCCGCCGCGCGCCGAGCGCGACCAGCAGGCCGATCTCGTTGGTGCGCTCGGCCACGGCGATGGTCATGATGGTGACGATGCCCACCGCGCCCACCAGCAGCGAGATGCCGCCCAGCGCGCCGACCGCGGCGGTGAGGATGCCGAGGATGTTCGATAGCGTGGCGAGCATGTCTTCCTGGGTGATGAGGGTGAAATCCTCGCGGCCATGGCGCGCGACCAGAATCTTGCGGATGCCGTCGGTCACGCGCGCGGCCGGCACGCCTTCCTCGTAGGTGATGTTGATTTCCATCAGGCCGGTGCGGTTGTAGAGCGCCATCGCGCGGGCGGTGGGAATGTAGGCGGCGTCGTCGAGGTCGATGCCGAGGAACTGGCCCTTGCGTTCCATGACGCCGATCACGCGGAAGCGTTCGCTGCCGATCTGCACCCGCTCGCCGAGCGGGTTCTCAGTGCCGAACAGCTCCTGCCGCAGCGTGGCGCCCAGCACCAGGAAGGCGCGCGGATTCTCCGGGTCGTCGTGCGGCAGGAAGCTGCCTACCTTGATCCTCATCGCGAACGCGCGCTGCATGTCGGGGCCGGCGCCGACGATGAAGGTGCGGCGCGTGCGCCCATTGGCGCGTACCTCGGAGTTGCCCGACACCGAAGGCGTCAGGCCGGTGACATGCGGCGCGCGGCGCAGCGCGGCGGCGTCGTCCAGGGTCAGTTCGCGCGCGGTGGAGGGCAGGCCGGGCGGGCCGCCTTTGGGGCTGCGACGGCCCGGCTGCACGGTGACGATGTTGGTGCCGAACTGCGAGAACTCCTTCAGCACGAACTGGTGCAGGCCCTCGCCGATGGAGGTGAGCAGGATCACCGCGGCAATGCCGACGGCGATGCCCAGCAAAGTCAGGAAGCTGCGCAGCCGGTGCGCGGTCAGCGCGCGCAGCGCAAGGTGGAGGAAATCCTGCCAGCGCACGGTGGCCTCAGCGCTTCATCAGCGCCTGCACCGGGTCGAGCCGGGCGGCGCGGCGCGCCGGCATCACGCCGAACAGCAGGCCGGTGGTGAGCGCGGTGCCGAGCGCGGCGATCACCGCCCACTGCGGCGGCCAGGCGGGCAGCACCGGCCAGGTCAGGCGGATGCCCCAGGCGCCCAGGTGGCCGAGCGCGAAGCCGACGAATGCGCCGGCGAGGGACAGCAGGGCGGCTTCGGTCAGGAACGCGAGGCGGATGTGGCGCCCGCTGGCACCGAGCGCCTTCAGCAGGCCGATCTCGCCGGTGCGCTGGGTCACCGCGACCAGCATCACGTTCATCACCAGGATGCCGGCCACCGCCAGGCTGATCGCGGCGATGCCGGCCACCGCCAGCGTCAGCGCGCCGAGGATGCGGTCGAAGGTGCCGAGCACCGCGTCCTGCGTGATCAGCGTGACGTCGAGCTCGCCCTCGTGGCGGGCACGCATGATCTTCTCCATCTCGCGCTGCGCCGGCACGATGGCTTCGCGGTTGCGCACCTCGACCATGATGCGGAACAGGGTGTTGGTGTTGAACATCGCTTGCGCGGTGGCCACCGGCACGATGACGATCTCGTCGGTGTTCATGCCCAGGCCCTGGCCCGACGGTGCCATCACGCCCACCACCCGCAGGCGGTGGTCGCCGATGCGCGCCATGCGTCCCACCGCCGGCTCGTTGCCGAACAGCTCGCGCCGCAGCGTGTCGCCGATGACCGCCACTGCGGCAGCACGCCCGAGATCCTCGCGCGGCAGGAACTGGCCGGCGGCGACATGGTAGTTGCGGATGTCGACATAGTCGGCCGTGGTGCCCAGCACCAGCACTTCGCGCAGCTTGCCGCCCACCGAGATTTCCGAATTGCCCAGCGACAGCGGTGCGACGCGGGTCACCAGGGGGGCGCGCAGCAGCGCACTGGCGTCGGCCACCGTGAGGTCGCGCGGCGTGCTGGTGACGAAGCTGCCGGCATTGACGCCACCAGTCTGGTTGCGCCCGGGCAGCACGATGACGAGGTTGGCGCCGAGCGACGCGAACTGGCCGACGACGTAGCGCCGCGCGCCGTCGCCGAGCGCGGTGAGCACCACCACCGCAGCGACGCCGATCGCCATCGCCAGCACCATCAGCGCGGTGCGCAGCGGATAGGCGAGCGCGGCGCGGCTGGCAAAGCGCAGGGTGTCGGCGGGTGTCATGGGCTCAACCGGCGGCCGTGGCGGCCGCGTCCGCGCGGCGGACGTCCTGGCGCAGCGCGCCGTCTTCCATCAGCAACTGGCGGCGCGCGCGCGCGCCCATCGAGGGGTCGTGCGTGACCACGATCAGCGTGGTGCCGCCGGCGTTGAGCGCCTCGAGCAGCGCGGTGACTTCCTGGCCGGTGGCGCGGTCGAGGTTGCCGGTGGGCTCGTCGGCCAGCAGCATCGCCGGCCGCATGATGGTGGCGCGCGCGATCGCCACGCGCTGGCGCTGGCCGCCCGACAGTTCCTCGGGGCGGTGGCCGGCGCGGCTTTCGAGGCCGAAGTCCTTCAGCGCGCGCTCGACGCGGCTGGCGCGCTCGGCCGGCGCCACGCCGGCCAGCATCAGCGGCAGGGCGATGTTCTCGGCGGCGGTGAGGCGCGGCACGAGATGAAAGCTCTGGAACACGAAGCCGATGCGGGCGCGCCGGACTTCGGCCTGCTCGTCGGCCGACAGCGTGGTGACGTCGCGCCCTTCCAGCCGGTAATGGCCGGCATCCGGGCGGTCGAGCAGGCCGAGCAGGTTCAGCAGGGTGGACTTGCCGGAGCCCGACGGGCCCATCACCGCGACGTATTCGCCGGCCTCGATCGACACCGACAGGTCGCGCAACGCGTGCACCTCGCTGTCGCCGAGGCGGAAGATGCGCTCGATGCCGCTCAACTCGATCTGCGCCATTTCGCCCCCGTCCCGACCTTGGTCCGTGGCCGCTAGCGGCTGCCGGGTTCCGCCACCACGTGCGCGCCGGCTTTCACGCCTTCACGCTCGAGCGAGGTGACGATGCGCTCGCCTGCATTGAGGCCTTCCAGCACCTCGGTGTATTCCCAGTTGGCGACGCCGGTCTTCACCGTGCGCTCGACCAGGCGGCCGTCCTCGACCACCAGCACCTTGCTGCCTTCGCGCAGCGCCGCGGTGGGGATGCGCAGCGTGTCCGGCCGCGTCGCGAGCACGATCTCGACGTCCGCGCTGTAGCCGACGAGCATGCCCTTCGCCTCTTCCGGATGCACGAAGTCGACATCGACCTCGACCGTGCGCGCCTGCTTCTCGACCGCGGTGATATAGGGCGCGACACGCTTCACCCGGCCGTCGAAAACGCGGCCCGCCAATGCTTCCAGTGTGATGCGCACCGGCTGGCCGGGTCGGATCTTCGGTGCGTCAACCTCGTCCATCGGCGCCGTCACGTACAGGCAGGAATCGTCGATGAGGTCGATCGCGGGCGGAGTGGGCACGCCCGGCGGCGAGGGGATCGAGATCTCGCCCAGCTCGCCGGTGATCTTCGCCACCGTGCCGGCGAAGGGCGCCACCAGCACCAGGCGCTGGCGCTCGGTGGTGGTGGCGTCGATCTGCGCCTGGGCAGTGGCGACGTCGGCGCGCGCGGTGTCGCAGGTGGCGCGGCGCGCGCGCGCTTCGGTGCGCGCCTTTTCCTCGACGCTGGCCGACACGAAGCCGCGCTGCACCAGTTGTGCCTGGCGCTCGGCCTCGCGCGCGGCGTTGTCCGCCACCGTACAGGCTTCCCGCACGCGCTGGCGCGCGGTGGCGAGCTGCGCCTGATTCACCGCCAGCCGGGCGTCGAGGTCGCCGTGCCACAAGCGCATCAGCACCTGCCCTGCCTGCACACGGTCGCCTTCCTTCACGCCGAGATACTCGATGCGCCCGCCGACGATGGTCGCCATCTTGGTGCGCTGGCAGGCTTCGATCTCGCCCGCGCGCGTGTTCGCCAGCGTCGCCTCCACCACGCCGCGCGCCACCTCATGCACCACCACCGCAACCGGCTTCGGCCGGGTGAACCACCAGCCGGCGGCGGCAAGCGCGGCAAGGATCGCGAGCAGCGGAAGCGCGCGGCGCATGAATTTCATGGATGTGCGCCCCGAGGCTTCACTTCCCGCCCTTCGCCCACGAATCCTTCAGCGTGACGGTGCGGTTGAACACCGGTCCGCCGGGTTTCGAGTCGACGCGGTCGGCAACGAAGTAGCCGTGGCGTTCGAACTGGAAGCGCTCCTCGGGCTGGGCGTTCTTCAGTGCCGGCTCGAGGAAGGCGGTAATGCTGCGCTTGCTGTCCGGGTTGATGTCGGTGAGGAAGTCGCGCTCGAAATCGGGCGCGTCGCCTTCACGGCGCTGGCCAGGATGAGGATGGGCGAACAGGCGGTCGTACAGCCGCACTTCGGCCTCGTAGCCGTGCGCTGCCGACACCCAGTGCAGGTTGCCCTTGACCTTGTAGTTGTCCGCGCCCGGCGTGCCGGACCTGGAGTCGGGCATGTACTCTGCGAGCACCGCGGTGACCTTGCCGGCGGCGTCCTTCTCGCAGCCGGTGCACTTCACCACGAAGCCATAGCGCAGGCGCACCATGTTGCCCGGGTAAAGGCGGTGGAAACCCTTCACCGGCGCTTCCATGAAGTCCTCGCATTCGATCCACAGCTCGCGGGAAAACGGCATGTCGCGCTTGCCCAGCTCGGGCTTGAGCGGATGGTTCGGTGCCTGGCACAGCTCGGACTGCCCTTCCGGGTAGTTGGTGATGACGAGCTTCAGCGGGTCGAGCACCGCGACGCGGCGCTCGGCGGCCTCGTTGAGGTCGTCGCGCATGCATTCTTCCAGCACGCTCATGTCGATCCACGAGTCGGCCTTCGACACGCCGATGCGCTCGGCGAAACGGCGGAAACCGGCGGCGGTGAAGCCGCGGCGGCGGGCGCCGACGAGCGTCGGCAGGCGCGGGTCGTCCCAGCCGTCGACGTGGCCTTCGTTCACCAACTGGATCAGCTTGCGCTTGGACAGCACCACGTAGGTGAGGTTGAGGCGGGCGAACTCGATCTGCTGCGGCAGCGGGCGCGGGAAAAGGCCTTCGGTGGCGAGCGCGTCCAGCAGCCAGTCGTAGAACGGGCGCTGGTCCTCGAATTCGAGCGTGCAGATCGAGTGGGTGATGTTCTCGATCGCGTCCTCGATCGGATGCGCGAAGGTGTACATCGGGTAGATGTGCCACTTGTCGTCGGTGCGGTGGTGGGCGGCGTGGCGGATGCGGTAGATCGCCGGATCGCGCAGGTTGATGTTGGGGCTTGCCATGTCGACCCTGGCGCGCAGCACGTGGCTGCCTTCGGCAAACTCGCCGGTGCGCATGCGGGCGAAGAGGTCGAGGTTCTCGGCCACGCTACGGTCGCGGTAAGGGCTGTTCTTGCCGGGCTCGGTGAGGGTGCCGCGGTTGGCGCGCATCTCTTCGGCCGACTGCGAGTCGACGTAAGCCTTGCCGGCCTTGATCAGGCTCAGCGCGCAGTCGTGCATGCGGTCGAAGTAGTCCGAGGCAAAGTACAGGTGCGAGCCCCAGTCGAAGCCGAGCCACTGCACCGCCTCGATGATGGCGTCGACGTACTCCTGCTCTTCCTTCTCCGGGTTGGTGTCGTCGAAGCGCATGTGGCAGACGCCACCATAGGACTCCGCCAGGCCGAAGTTCAGGCAGATCGACTTGGCGTGGCCGTAGTGCAGGTAGCCGTTGGGCTCGGGAGGGAAGCGCGTCTCGACGCGGCCGCCCCATTTCCCGGCGCGATTGTCCTCGTCGATGATGTTGCGGATGAAGTTGGAGACGACGGGAGCGGCGGATTCGTTGGCGTTGTTCGGGTTCATCGGTCTGGGTGCTTGGACGGAGTCGGTGTGACGGGATCGACCGTGGGGCTGTCGCCATGAGACGGCCGGTCGCGGACCGGGTTGGAATGCCGCGATTGTAGCCGATGCCGCTCGGCGGCCGGCCAAGGCAACGCTGGCGTTAGAATGAACAGCAGATCCACTGTTTACCGAGATCCATGAACTTCTCCGCATTCGCCGCGGTCGGTGCTGGCGCCGCCTGCGGTGCCTGGCTGCGATGGGGCCTGGGGGTGTGGCTCAACCCGGCCTTCACCCTGATTCCGCCGGGCACCCTCGTCGCCAACCTGCTCGGTGGCTTCGTGATGGGAATCGTGCTCGCCGCGGTGCACGCCTGGCCGGACATGCCGGCAGCGCTCAAGCTGCTGCTCACGACGGGCCTGCTCGGTGGCCTCACCACTTTTTCCACGTTTTCTGCCGAATCGTTTCACCTGATCCAGCGCGGCGCATGGGGCTGGCTCACCCTTCATCTGTGCGTGCATGTCGCAGGCTCGGTGCTGCTGACCTGGGCCGGCTATTCACTTTTCAATGCGCTGCGCGGATGATGCGATGATCTCGCATGGTCGTCGTCAAACCTTTGTTGCACTCTGGCGCCGCGGCGCGGCTCATCCGGGCCGGATAATTCGTCCGGCCCATTCCCTACTGGAGGCTCACAACATGAAGAAGATCGTCGTTGCCCTCACCGCAGTCACCTTCGCCACCAGCGGCCTGGTCGGCTGCGCCAACATGAACGAAACCCAGCGCGACACCGGAGCCGGCGCCGCGATCGGCGCAATCGCCGGCGGCCTGATCGGTGCGGCGACCGGTGGCGGCAACAAGGGCAAGTCTGCCGCGATCGGCGCAGCCGCGGGCGCGGCGCTCGGCGCAGGCGGCGGCTACCTGTGGTCGCAGCGCATGCAGGAACAGAAGGCGGCCATGGAACAGGCCACGGCCGGTACCGGCGTCGGCGTGTCGCAGACCGCCGACAACCGCCTCAAGCTCGACATCCCGAGCGACATCTCGTTCGACAGCGGCAAGTATGCGATCAAGCCCAACATGCGTCCGATCCTCGACCGCTTCGCCACCACGCTGAACCAGAACCCGGTGACGACGGTGACCATCATCGGCCACACCGACAGCACCGGAAGCGATGCGGTGAACAATCCGCTGTCGGTGAACCGTGCCGCGTCGGTTCGTGATTACCTCACCGCGCGCGGCGTATCGGCGTCGCGCATCGGCGTCGATGGCCGTGGCTCGCGCGAACCGGTGGCGGACAACTCGACCGCGTCCGGCCGTGCGATGAACCGCCGCGTCGAGATCTTCGTCGCCGAGGCGGCGCGCTAAACGCAACTCCCGGTAGGAGCGCGCTTGAGCGCGACCCCGCGCGTGAAATCGCGGTCGAGCCCGCTCCTACAAGATCATCTCCCGCCGTCGCATCCGTTGCAGGAGCGGGCCTGAGCGCGACCGGCGGCTGAACCGCCGGCCCCGTTCCAGCATCACTTCACCGGATCAGGCAGCGGCGCCAGCAGCGCTGCGATGTCCGCCTCGCCGAACTTCGCCAGCGCGTCGGCATCCTCCGACAGCACGCCGGCCGCCAGCGCCGCCTTCCTATCCTGCAGGGCGAGGATCTTCTCCTCGATGCTGCCGGCGCATACCAGCTTGAACACGAACACCGGCTTGTCCTGCCCAATGCGGTGAGCGCGGTCGGTGGCCTGATTCTCGGCGGCAGGGTTCCACCACGGGTCGAAGTGGATCACCGTGTCGGCGGCGGTGAGGTTGAGGCCGACGCCGCCCGCCTTCAGGCTGATCAGGAACACCGGCGCGCGGCCCTTCTGGAAATCCTCCACCGGTATGCGGCGATCGCGCGTGTCGCCGGTCAGGCTCACCCAGCCGATCCGCGCGCGGTCCAGCTCGGCGGCGATCAGCGCCAGCATGGTGGTGAACTGCGAGAAGATCAGGATGCGTCGGCCTTCGGCAATCAGCTCGGGCAGCATGTCCATCAGCAGCTCGAGTTTGGCGCGCTCCTTGACCTTCGCGGCCGCGGGCGTCTTCAGCAGGCGCGGGTCGCAGCACACCTGGCGCAGCTTCAGCAGCGCATCGAGGATCACGATGTGGCTGCGCCCGAAGCCCTTGTCGGCGATCTCGCCGCGCACCTTTTCGTCCATCGCCGCGCGCACCGTCTCGTAGAGGTCGCGCTGTCCGCCGGCGAGGCCGACGCTGCGCACGATCACCGTCTTGGGCGGCAGCTCTGCGGCCACGTCTTCCTTGCGGCGGCGCAGGATGAAGGGCCTCAGGCGCGCCGCCAGCAGGTCGCGGCGCACGGTGTCGCCGTGCTTCTCGATCGGCGTGCGCCAGGTCGCGGTGAACTGCTTCTGCGAGCCGAGGAAACCCGGCAGCAGGAAATCGAACTGCGCCCACAGTTCGCCCAGGTGGTTTTCCAGCGGTGTCCCGGTGAGACCAAGACGGTGGCGCGCCCGCAACTGACGGATCACCTGCGCGCCCCTGCTCGCCGCGTTCTTCACCGTCTGCGCCTCGTCGAGAATCAGCAGGCTCCATTCGCGCGCCTGCAGCGCTTCGGCGTCGCGCCACAACAAAGGGTAGGTGGTGAGCGCCACATCCACGCCCTCGATTTCGTCGAAGCGCGCATGGCGGTCGGCGCCGTGCAGGTTCAGCATCTTCAGATCCGGAGCGAAGCGTGCCGCCTCGGCCTGCCAGTTGAACACCAGCGAGGTCGGCAGGATCACCAGCGCCGGCTGGTCGAGTTTGCCCGCATGCTTGAGTGTGAGCAGATGGGCGAGCGTCTGCGCCGTCTTGCCCAGGCCCATGTCGTCGGCCAGGATGCCGGCCAGGTCGTGCTTTGCCAGATGCTGCAGCCAGGCCAGGCCTTCGAGCTGGTAGGGGCGCAGCTCGGCGCGGAAGCCTTCGGGCGCCAGCACCGCGGTGATGCCGGCGGCGTCGCGCAGGCGCTGCGCCATGGCGGAGACGAGTTCGCGGCCGCGGCCGGGCAGGTCGAGGTCGGCCAGCCGCGGGGCATCGAGCCGGGAGAGCCGGAAGCTGCCGTCCGGGCGGTCGAAGAGGTCCACCAGCGCGCGGACCAGCGGCTTCAGGCGCCGCGCCGGAATGCGCAGGCGGCCGAGTTCCGCATGGTGCAGGATGACGGACTCGCTGTCGGCGATGTCGTCGAGGCGGCCCGACAACCAGCGTCCGTCTTCCGCGAACAGGTTCGCGAGCAGCGGCCCGAGTGCCACCGGCCGGCCATCGACCTCGATGCCGGGCGAAATGGCGAGCCCGCCGGCATCGGCTTCGTCGACATCGAGCACCAGCGCATCGACATCGGTGGCGTGGTGGCGGAAGTCGGCCGGCATGTCGATCTGCCAGCCGGCCGCCTGCAGCTCGGGCAGCACATCGGTCATGAAGCCCGCCCAGTCGTCCGCGCTGGCCAGCCCCAGCGCGCCATCGGGCAAGGGCTTGCGCGCGGACTGCATCCGCCCCGGCGGCACCGGCGCGAAACCCGCCTTCGACAGCCTGGCCTGGGCGGCATGTTCGGCCTTCGCGTCGCGGGTCACGCGTGCGTTGCGGCCGTCGGGCAGCGTGTGGAACAGCCCTGGATCGTCGGCGGCCAGCG
The DNA here is from genome assembly GCA_018240785.1 of Pseudomonadota bacterium. Taxonomy (GTDB): domain Bacteria; phylum Pseudomonadota; class Gammaproteobacteria; order Burkholderiales; family Rhodocyclaceae; genus Thauera. Next base: position 70,739 of record JAFEFC010000033.1, read on the forward strand.
TCAGCGGTCCGTAGCGGAAGGCCAGCGTGGCGTAGTCGAGCGCCCAGTCGCCATGAGGCGCGTAGTCGCGGAACAGGCTGCCGGCGACCGGCGTCGTCGCCAGCCGCAGCACCGGCACTGCGGGCCCGCCCAGTTGCACTGCGGGCTCGGCGCCCTGGGTCGGGGAGGGGAGCTCGGGGGTGAGCTCCGCCATCGCCTGCGCCACCAGTTCCGCCTCCACCTCGGTGAGCGGCGGTAGCCAGAGCAGCCGGAGCACCCGTTCGGGCGCCACTTCCAGCGCGAGCGGACCCACCTCGGCGCGCGTCGTATCCACATACCACAGGGGCTGCAGGGGCAGCACCACGTCGGCCGCCGGCTCGCAACGCAGCGTGGCAGCGCGGCGGCCGTCCGCGGTGGTCAGCCAGTCGGGCCAGCCGCGTCGGGCATCGCCCACGTGCAGCGGCGGCCCGCTGAAGTCGCCGAAGTAGGTCCGTCCGCATGCGGCCAGCCGCTGCATCAGTTCGTCGGCGTGGCGGCCTTGGAGCGGCAGGGCCTGCAGCGGCGCGTGATGGCGCGGGCGCTGCATCCACAGCAGGCGCAGGATCTCGAGATCGTCTTCGTCGATGAAGGCGGGCGGTGCCTCGAGCGCGCGCTCGATGTTGTTCCAGTATTCGGTGTGCCGGACCAGGCCCTGTTTGTCGAAGCGCGCCTTGAAGCAGCGCACCACCGGCGGCTGGGCGGCGGAGGACGACGCGAGCAGATAGACGAGGCCGTGCGTGGTGGCGGGGCGCCGCCTGGGCGCGCCGGCGGCATCCTTGCCGCCGATGGCGCCGCGCAGCGCCTCGACCCAGGCCAGCACCTGTTCGCGCGGGCGCTCGGGGCTGCCGCGCTGGCGCAGCCAGGTCAGCATCATCGCCGCGACGTGCTTGCAGTTGCGGCCCACCGGGCAGGTGCAGTCGGACATCAGGCGCCACAGGCCGTTGCGGCCTTCGGCGACCTCCATGTACACGCTGTAGGGCGTCCGTTTCGTCCCCTTCACTTGCGCCGACACGCTGAAGTCGTTGCTCGAAAGCTGGCTGACGCGAGCGATATAGCCCAGGCCCTTTGCGACCTCGTTCGCGCCCAGCCAATCGACGAGGGTTTTCTGGGTGATCTGGTCGAGAGCGGACATGCGGAAGACGGCGGTCTGTAGGTTCGGCGCGCGCGCCGGGCCGGATGCGGTTGGCGCGCCGCGCGCGGCGGCGGGGCCGAATGTTCGCATGAAAACGGGCGCCGACGCATCCGACGTGTGCCGGACGTCCGGATTTCGGACGGCAATAGCGAAAACGGTCGGCCTACAGCGGCGGCACCGCTGCTGCGTTGCAGCGTGGTCGTGCCCTGAATGCTTTCGCCCAGCGTCTTCCGGGAATTTTGCGCTGCACATGCGCCGCCGTGGCATGCGGGTTGCGATGAGGGAAGTGGTGCCAAGCACACCACCAGTCCATCCAACCAGAAGGAACGGAGACAACCATGCAAGTCCAGACCGCATCACGGGTACAGGTGATGGGCATCGATGCCGGCGGCACGATGACCGACACCTTCTTCGTGCGCGACGACGGCCGCTTCGTCGTCGGCAAGGCGCAGAGCAATCCGGCGGACGAATCGCTCGCCATCTTCAATTCCTCGCAGGACGCGCTCGCCCACTGGGGGCGCGATGTCGACGAGGTCTATCCCGAGCTGGCGACCTGCGTCTATTCCGGCACCGCGATGCTCAACCGCATCCTGATGCGCAAGGGCCTCGACGTCGGCCTGATCTGCAACCGCGGCTTCGAGCAGATCCACTCGATGGGCCGCGCGCTGCAGAGCTACCTCGGCTATGCGCTGGAAGATCGCATCCACCTCAACACCCACCGCTACGACGAGCCGCTGGTGCCGGTGTCGCGCACCCGTGGCGTGACCGAGCGCACCGACGTGCAGGGCAAGGTCGTGATCCCGCTGCGCGAGGAGGAAGTGCGCCAGGCGACGCGCGACCTGGTGGAAGCCGGTTCGCAGGCGATCGTGATCTGCCTGCTGCAGTCCCACAAGAACGAGAGCAGTGAGCAGCGCGCCCGCGACCTGGTCAGGGACGAGCTGAAGCGGCTCAAGGCGGATATCCCGGTGTTTGCGTCGGTGGATTACTACCCGTCGCGCAAGGAAAGCCACCGGATGAACACCACCATCCTGGAGGCCTACGGCGCCGAGCCTTCGCGTCAGACGCTGAAGAAGGTGAGCGACCGCTTCAAGAAGCACGGCGCGAAGTTCGACCTGCGCGTGATGGCCACGCACGGCGGCACGATCTCGTGGAAGGCCAAGGAGCTGGCCCGTACCATCGTCTCCGGCCCGATCGGCGGCGTCATCGGCTCCAAGCTGCTCGGCGAGTACCTGGGCGACGAGAACATCGCCTGCTCGGACATCGGCGGCACCTCCTTCGACGTCGCGCTGATCACCAAGGGCAGCTTCGCGATCAAGTCCGACCCCGACATGGCCCGCCTGGTGCTGTCGCTGCCGCTGGTCGCGATGGATTCGGTCGGCGCCGGTGCCGGCAGCTTCGTGCGCCTCGACCCGTACAGCAAGTCGATCAAGCTCGGCCCGGACAGCGCCGGCTACCGCGTCGGCACCTGTTGGCCGGAAAGCGGCCTGGATACGGTGTCGGTGTCCGACTGCCACGTCGTGCTGGGCTACCTCAACCCCGAGAACTTCCTCGGCGGCGCAATCAAGCTCGACGTGCAGCGCGCGCGCGACCACATCAAGGCGCAGATCGCCGATCCGCTCGGGCTGTCGGTGGAGGATGCGGCCGCGGGCGTGATCGAGCTGCTCGACCTGACGCTGTCCGAGTACCTGCGCGCCAACATCAGCGCCAAGGGCTACAACCCGGCCGAGTTCACCTGCTTCTCCTACGGCGGTGCCGGCCCGGTGCATACCTATGGCTATACCGAGGGCGTCGGCTTCAAGGACGTCGTGGTCCCTGCCTGGGCGGCCGGCTTCTCGGCCTTCGGCTGCGCCTGCGCCGACTTCGAGTATCGCTACGACAAGTCGGTCGACCTCGGCGTGGCCCAGTTCGCCGGCGATGCCGAGAAGGCGGCGGCCTGCGCCAGCCTCCAGCAAGCCTGGGAAGAGCTGGCGGTCAAGGTCATCGATGAGTTCGTGATCAACGGCTACAAGCCGGAAGACGTGATGCTGATCCCCGGCTACAAGATGCAGTACATGGGCCAGTTGAACGACCTCGAGATCGTCTCCCCGGTGTCCTCCGCGGCGACAGCGGCCGACTGGAACCAGATCATCGAGGCCTTCGAGAACACCTACGGCCGTGTCTATGCCAACTCGGCGCGTTCGCCGGAACTGGGTTTCTCGATCACCGGCGCGATCCTGCGCGGCATGGTCGTGACGCAGAAGCCGGTCCTGCCGGAAGACGCCGACTGCGGCCCGACGCCGCCGAAGGAAGCCTACCTGGGCACGCGCCCCTTCTACCGTCACAAGCGGTGGGTCGATGCCGCGCTGTGGAAGATGGAGTCGCTCAAGGCCGGCAACCACATCGTCGGTCCCGCGATCATCGAATCCGACGCGACGACCTTCGTTGTGCCCGACGGCTTCGAGACGACGGTCGACAAGCACCGCCTGTTCCACCTTAAGGAAGTGAAGTAAGGAGACACGCCATGAACATGATGACAAGCAAGGAAGTCGGCTTCGCCGACCTGCTCAAGAACGGCCAGACGCTCAAGCAGTTCCGCGACGGCATCATCGAGCGGACCCAGGCCAGCGGCCATTACAACGGGCTGCAGAAGCTGGAGTTCCGCGACAGTGACCCGATCGGCTACGAGAAGCTCTTCTCCAAGTTGCGCGGCGGTCTGGTGCATGCCCGCGAAACCGCCAAGAAGATCGCCGCGAGCCCCATCGTCGAGCAGGAAGGCGAGCTGTGCTTCACGCTCTACAACGCCGCAGGCGACTGCGTGCTGACCTCGACCGGCATCATCATCCACGTCGGCACGATGGGCGCGGCGATCAAGTACATGATCGAGAACAACTGGGAAGGCAACCCCGGCATCAATCCCGGCGACATGTTCACCACCAACGACTGCGCGATCGGCAATGTGCACCCCTGCGACATCGCGACGATCGTGCCGATCTTCTGGGAAGGCCGGCTGATCGGCTGGGTGGGCGGCGTGACCCACGTGATCGACACCGGTGCGGTGACGCCGGGCTCGATGTCTACCGGCCAGACCCAGCGCTTTGGCGACGGCTACATGATCACCTGCCGCAAGACCGGCGTGAACGACGAGCCGCTGCGCGACTGGCTGCACGAGTCGCAGCGCTCGGTACGCACGCCGAAGTACTGGATCCTCGACGAGAAGACCCGCATCGCCGGCTGCCACATGATCCGCGAGCTGGTCGAGGACGTGATCCGCGCCGACGGCATCGAGGCCTACGAGAAGTTCGCCTTCGAAGTCATCGAGGAAGGCCGCCGCGGGCTGATGAGCCGCATCAAGGCGATGACCCTGCCGGGCAAGTACCGCAAGGTGTCCTTCGTCGATGTGCCCTTCAAGCATGAAGACGTGCAGGTGTCGAACGCCTTCGCCAAGCTCGACTCGATCATGCACTCGCCGTGCGAGATGACGATCCGGCCGGACGGCAAGTGGAGGCTGGACTTCGAGGGCGCGAGCCGTTGGGGCTGGCATACCTTCAATGCCCACCAGGTGGCCTTCACCTCGGGCATCTGGGTGATGATGTGCCAGACGCTGGTGCCGACGCAGCGCATCAACGACGGCGCCTACTACGCCACCGAGTTCCGCCTGCCCAAGGGCACCTGGTGCAACCCGGACGACCGTCGCACCGGCCACGCCTATGCCTGGCACTTCCTGGTCTCGGGCTGGGCGGCGCTGTGGCGCGGCCTGTCGCAGTCCTACTTCAGCCGCGGCTACCTGGAAGAGGTTAACGCCGGCAACGCCAACACCTCGAACTGGCTGCAGGGCGGCGGCATCAACCAGGACGGCGAGATCCACGCGGTCAATAGCTTCGAAGCCTCGAGCTGCGGCACCGGTGCGTGCGCGGTCAAGGACGGCCTCAACCATGCCGCCGCGATCTGGAACCCCGAAGGCGACATGGGCGACATCGAGATCTGGGAGATGGCCGAGCCGCTCCTGTATCTGGGCCGCAACGTCAAGGCCAACTCCGGGGGCTATGGCAAGTACCGCGGCGGCTGCGGCTTCGAGACCCTGCGCATGGTGTGGAACGCCCAGGACTGGACGATGTTCTTCATGGGCAACGGCTTCATGAACAGCGACTGGGGGATGATGGGCGGTTACCCGTCGGCGACCGGCTACCGCTTCGAAGCGCACAAGACCGGCCTGGAGCAGCGCATCGCCATCGGTGACTCGCTGCCGCTCGGGGGTGACATCGATCCGGCCCATCCGGACTACGAGCGCCACATCGACGCGACCGCCGTGGTCAAGCGCGACAAGCAGTGCATGACCACCGAGGACTGCTATGACAACCACGACCTGTACCTGAACTACCTGCGCGGCGGCCCCGGTTTCGGCGACCCGATCGACCGCGAGCCGAAGGCGATCGAGAACGACCTGAACCAGAAGTTCCTGCTGCCCGAATACGCGCAGAAGGTCTATGGCGCGGTGTTCACGCAGGACGCCAAGGGCGTGTTCTCGGTCGATCCCGCGAAGACGCAGGCCCGCCGTGCCGAAATCCGCAAGGAGCGTCTGGCCCGTGCGCTGCCGACCCGCGAGTGGATGAAGGAAGAGCGCGAACGCATCGTGAATAAGCATGCCGCTGTGCAGGTGCAGCACATGTTCGCGACGAGCTTCGCACTGTCGGAAAAATTCACGAACGAGTTCAAGGCCTTCTGGAGCCTGCCGGCCGACTGGCAGCTGCTGGAGGAAGAACTGGGCGTGCCGTCCTACGGCTCGAAGCACCGCATGGACCTGTCGCTGCTGCCCGACGTCACGACCGTCGTCCAGGTCGAAGAGTGATCACCGAATCAAGGAGCCGGAAATGACTACGTACACCAATGAACAGGTCGCCCACCTCGTCGAGGGTTCGCTCGACTGGGAGACCACCTTCCGCATGCTGTCGATGCCCAAGGACAACAGCCGCTTCGAGCAGTACCTGAAGGCGCTGCAGGCCAAGGTCAGCTTCAAGGACAAGATCGTGCTGCCGCTCGGGCCGCATCTCTACATCGTGCAATCGGCCAAGACCAAGCAGTGGGTCACCCAGTGCGACTGCGGCCACGTGTTCGGCGACTATCGCGAAAACTGGAAGCTGCACGCCGCTATCTACGTGCGCGACACCGAGGAAGCGATGACCGAGGTGTATCCGAAGCTGATGGCGCCGGACACGCAGTGGCAGGTTTATCGCGAGTACTACTGCCCCACCTGCGGCACGATGCACGACGTCGAGGCGCCCACGCCGTGGTACCCGGTGATCCATGACTTCGAGCCCGACATCGAGGCCTTCTACAAGGAGTGGGTGGGCCTGCCGGTGCCGGAACGCGCCGACTGAGGCCAACAGCGCGGCGCGATCCGCGCCGCGCTGTTCTCTCGGACATTGCAAGGGAACAGCATGGAAACCTTTGTTGCCAGCGGGCTCCGCCTCGAGGACACCGAGCTCGCCCGCTTTCTCACCGCGCATGGCTATCCCTGCCTGGATGCGCTGCATGCCTGTGCCGCCGCGCAGCCCGAGCGCTTCTGGCGCGAAGTCGAGCAGGCGCTCGGCCTGCGCTGGGCGACGCCCTACCAGCGCGTGTGCGATCTTGCGCGCGGGCCGGCTTGGCCGCGCTGGTTCGCCGGCGGCGAACTCGACCTCCACGACAACCTGGTCGGCCGCATCGCATGCGAGGATCCGCAGCGGCCGGCGCTGCTGTGGGAGGGCGACGACGGCAGCGTGCGCGTGCATGACTACGCCGCGCTCGACGACGAAGTGCGCCGGCTCGCGACCGGCCTGGCCGGCCTGGGCGTGCGCAGCGGCGACCGCGTGGCGATGTATCTGCCGATGGTGCCGGAGGCGGCCGTCGTGCTGCTGGCCTGTGCCCGTCTCGGCGCCATCGGATTGCCGCTGTTCTCGGGCTACGGCGCCGACGCGGTGGCGAGCCGGCTGCAGGACAGCGGCGCGAAGCTGCTGGTGTGTGCCGACGGCTACCTGCGCCGCGGCCGGCAGGTGGACATGCTGGGCGAGGCAAGGCGCGCGGCCGAACGCGCGCCGGCGCTGGAAGCGATGGTCGTCGTGGCGCGGCTGGGCGGTGGCCGCTGGCCGGAGCACGGTGCCGCCCACTGGCGCGAGACTGCTTACCGCGACCTGGTCGAGCGCAGCGCGCCGCGGCAGGGTGCCGCGCCCCATGCAGCCGACGCGCCACTGATGATTCTGTACACCTCCGGCACCACCGGGCGGCCGAAGGGCGTGGTCCACACCCACGCCGGGTTTCCGCTGAAGGCGGCGCAGGACATGATGATGGCTTTCGACGTGAAGCCGCGCGACCGCATCGGCTGGATCACCGACATGGGCTGGATGATGGGGCCGTGGCTGGTGTTCGGCGGCCTGCTGCGCGGCGCGACGCTGATGCTGTTCGAAGGCACGCCCGACCATCCGCGGCCGGACCGGCTGTGGCAGCTCGCCGGGCGTCACCGCCTCACCCATCTCGGCCTGTCGCCGACGCTGGCGCGCCTGCTGATGGCCGAGGGCGAGGCGGGGCTGCCGGCGCCCGGCGCGCTCGACGCCCTGCGCGTCTTCGGCTCCACCGGCGAACCCTGGAACGAGGCGCCGTGGCGCTGGCTGTTCGAGCGCGTCGGCGAAGGCCGCCGGCCGATCATCAACTACTCCGGCGGCACCGAGATCGGCGGCGGCATCCTCGCCTGCTTCGCCGGCCTGCCGCAGAAACCCTGCGGCTTTGCCGGGCCGATCCCCGGAATGGTGGCCGACGTGGTGGATGGCGCCGGGCAGCGCCTGCGCACGCCGGCAGCGGGCGAGTCCGATGGTGGCAACGGCGCCGATGCCGGCGTGGGCGAACTGGTGCTGCGCGCGCCGTGGCCGGGCATGGCCGCCGGCTTCTGGCAGGACGAGGCGCGCTATGTCGACGCCTACTGGTCGCGCTTTCCAGGCCTGTGGGTGCATGGCGACTGGGCGCGCATCGATGCGGACGGGCACTGGTTCATCGAAGGCCGCAGCGACGACACGCTGAAGATCGCCGGCAAGCGCGTCGGCCCGGCCGAATACGAATCGGCCCTAGTGGGCCATCCGCTGGTGAAGGAGGCGGTGGCGATCGGCGTGCCCGATCCGGTGAAGGGCGAGACGGCGGTGTGCTTCGTGACGCTGGCCGCACGCGGCGCTGCCGCTGCGACGGCGGAAGGCTGGGCCGCGTCCGAGCGCGCGCTGCGCGCCCATGTCGCGGAACGCCTGGGCAAGCCGCTCGCGCCGGCGCGGGTGCATTGCACCGCGGCGCTGCCGCGCACGCGCAACGGCAAGATCCTGCGCCGCCTGGTCCGCGCCGCCTACCTCGGCCAGGCGCTGGGCGACCTCACTTCACTGGAGGACCCGGCCGCGCTCGATGCCATCCGCGCCTGCGCGGAGCCGGCCGGAGCCGTCGCCTGAATCGTCGTCCAGGCCGTCCGGTTTTCGGACGCCGTCCGTGCGGCGGCCGTTCGAAAATCGGACGGTCGTCGCACGGGTGGCTGCCCGCGTGCCTTCCTGTCTCGTCTCATGCGGGGCCTTCGGTCGCGCGAAGCCCGATTCTGCCGCCGGCGGCGACTGCGCTGCCGATCCCCTGCCCAGGCTGGGGTTTTTGGCATTGCCTTTGCTATTCTTCAAGTCGAGGTGCGATGCGTCCGCCGTGCGGCTACGCATCGCGCCGGCCGGTCGCCCGATTCCGGGCGGCTGCAGCACACCGGAACCGATGCGGCAGAACTGACAGGGATCTCAACCCTCCGGTCGCACACAGCGACCCGCCGCGTTGCGTTTTCGCGAGGAGGAGAGACTTGAACGCATCACGCACGCCCGAAGGGCAGATGTTTTCCGATCCTGGCAACGATGCCGCGGTCATGGCGGCCTGGGAGCGCTTCCTCGACGGCGGAGCTCGTCCGTCCGATGCGCTGCGCGGCCTGATCGATGGCTCCTGGCAGCGCTGCCAGCAGCACAACGTCGATCCCGACAAGCGCCGCGCGCCGCCGCCAGTGGCGGAATCGACGCTGGAGTCGCTGAAGCAGCGCCATGACGAACTGCTGCAGGCGAGCGCGCCGGTGATGGCTTGCGCGCGCGATTTCCTCGCCGAGACCGGCACGGTGATGGCGCTGGCCGACACCAGCTCGACCATCCTGACGATGGAGGGCGACAACCCCACGCTGGGCTCGGCCGAGAGCATCCACCTGCTGCCGGGCGTGTCCTGGAGCGAGCGCATCTGCGGCACCAACGCGATCGGCACCGCGCTGGCAGTGGGGCAGCCGGTGCAGATCCATTCCGCCGAGCACTACTGCGCCGGCATCAAGCGCTGGACCTGCTCGGCCACCGTGATCCGCCATCCGCACGACGGCGAGATCCTCGGCGTGGTCGATGTTTCCGGCCTGTCCGAAACCTACAGCCGCCAGAGCCTGGCGCTGGTCGTCACCACCGCGAGCCGCATCGAGAGCCGGCTCACCATGCTGGAGATGGAGCGGCGCTACCGCCTGCTGGAGGCGGCCCTGCCGTACTGGGCTGGCGGCACCGACGGCATCGTGCTGTTCGACCGCCGCGGCTACCCGATCAAGGCCAACGAGAACGCGCAGGCGGCCATTGCCGCCTTTGGCGCCGATCTCGACCTTGCCGCGCCACGGCGCATCCCGGCGCTGGCCCTGGAGGGTGCGGGCCAGCCGCTGCCGGCGTGGCTGCGCGCCGACTGGCTGATGCCGGTCAGCAGCCGCGGCGAGCGCCTGGGCACGCTGCTGATCGTGCCCCTGCCGCGGCTCGGCCGTGCGCAGGCGAACGAGCCGGTGCGCGACCTGGCCACCGAGCCGGCCGGTGCGCGTGGTGTGCGCTCGGCGGAGGTACCTGCCGGCTTCGCCTCGATCGTCACCGCGGACGCGGGTCTGTGTGAAGCGTTGCGCAAGGCCGACCAGCTCGCGCGCTCACGCGTGCCGGTGCTGCTGCTGGGCGAGACCGGCGTCGGCAAGGAGGAGTTCGCGCAGGGCATCCACAAGGCCAGCCCTTTCCGCGATGGCCCCTACGTGGCGCTGAACTGTGGCGGGCTGTCGCGCGAGCTGCTGGCGAGCGAGCTGTTCGGTTATGTGGACGGCGCCTTCACGGGGGCGCGCAAGGGCGGCCTGGTGGGCAAGATCGAAGCGGCCAACGGCGGCACGCTGTTCCTCGACGAGATCGGCGAGATGCCGCTCGACCTGCAGCCGCACCTGTTGCGGGTGCTGGAGCAGGGCGAGATCTACCGCCTCGGCGAGAACGTGCCGCGCAAGGTCAATTTCCGCCTGATCGCGGCCACCCACCGCGATCTGCGGCAGGAAGTGGCGGCCAGCCGCTTCCGCATGGACTTCTACTACCGCGTCGCGGTGACCTCGATCCGCATCCCTTCGCTGCGCGACCGCCGCGGCGACGTGCGCCTGCTCGCCGCGCACTTCGTCGAGCTGTTCCGCGAGCGCCATGGGCTCGGCCCGCGCCGTCTCGACGACGCGCTGCTGGCGGCCCTGGAGGCCTACGCGTGGCCGGGCAACGTGCGCGAATTGCGCAACGTGATCGAGAGCATGGTGCTGATGAGCGAGGGGGAAGACCTGGGCATCGAGGCCCTGCCGCCGGAGCTGGCGATGGAGCGGACTGTGCCGGCGCCAGCTCCGGCCCAGCCTGTCGGCGCCGTGCCGGCGGTGCGCAGCATCGCCACCGGCGAGGCGGAACTGATCCGCTGCGCCATCGCCGCGACCCGCGGCAACCTGACACAGGCAGCGCGCGAGCTCGACATCGCCAAGAGCACGCTGTACCAGAAGGTGAAGCAGTACGGCCTGGAGCGCGAGATCAGCCGCGTGCGCAGCCAGTAGCGCGTCGTGCCGCGCCGCTCCGGCGCCAGGCTTCGCGTCCGCGCCTGTCAGCCGTTGCCGTCGCGCCGGTTCGGGGCGACGATCTGCAGCCTCGCGAGCTTGCGGTAGAAGGTGGCGCGGGACATGCCCAGCTCCTGCGCCGAGCGCTTCACCTCCCACTGGTTGTGGCGCAGGGTTTCGATCATTCGCGCGCGCAGCGTCGCATCCGCGTCGGACAGGGTGCGGGGCTGCGCGGACTGAGGCGCGGAGTTGCGGGATGGCGGGACTGCAAGGACGAACTCGCTGGCCGCTGGCGCCGGTTCATGCGCTGCAGTGATCTCGGGCGGGAAATGCTCCAGCCGCAGCGCGTTGCCGTCGGCAATCGCGCAGGCATAGCGCATCGCGTGCCTGAGCTGGCGGATGTTGCCCGGCCAGCGGTAGCGCTCGAGGGCGCGTCGCGCCTCGCTGTCGAGCTGCTGGCCTTGCCGCCCCATCGCGCCGGATTCGTCGTGCAGCACGCGCTCGATCACATGGGCGATGTCGGTCCGCTCCCTGAGCGGCGGCAGCATGAAAACGGCGGCATTGAGACGGTAGTAGAGATCCTCGCGGAAGCGTCCTTCGCGCACCAGCTCCGGCAGGTTCTGGTGGGTGGCGCAGATGATGTGGAGCCTGACCGGGATCGGCGTTTCGGCACCGAGCGGAAGCACTTCGCCTTCGGCCAGCACCCGCAGCAGCCGGCACTGGAGCTGCAGGGGCATGTCGCCGATCTCGTCGAGGAACAGCGTGCCGCCGTCGGCCTGCTGGATCTTGCCGCGGGCGCCCTTGCTGCGGGCGCCGGTGAAGGCGCCGTCGCGGTAGCCGAACAGCTCGCTTTCGATCAGGCTCTCCGGAATGGCGGCGCAGTTGAGCGCAACGAAGGGCTTGTCGCGGCGCTCGGAGAAATCGTGGATCGCGCGCGCGAAAGCTTCCTTGCCGGTGCCGGTCTCGCCCAGCAGCATGGCCGGGATGTCGCGGTTCGCGATCTTCAGCGCGCGCTCGACGTTGTCGCGCAGGCGCTGATCCTCGATAGCGAGGTGGCTGAAGCCGCGCACCGCCTTGCCCGCTGGCGGCTGCACCGCGGCGGTATCGCGAGGCGCGTGCTCGACGCGGGGCGACGTGCTCCGCCTGGGTGAGGCAGGCGCGTGCAGCGTGGCGAACAGGCGCTCGCCCGAGCCCTGGACGCGCAGCGGGAAGGCCTGCCCCGCCCGGCCGTGTGCTGTGTTCAGGATATCGTGGGCCGTGCATTCGAACAGATCGTGCACGTATTGCGGCGGCGGGCCGTCGCCGCCGAACAGTTCCTGCTTCGCGCGGCGGTTGCCGCCGGTGATGCGTCCGCTCTCGTCGAAGGCGACCAGGTAGTCGGTCTGCACGCTGAGGAACTCTGCGAGCCGGCCGCACTGCAGCACCCAGTATGGCCTCAGGTTGTAGTAGGCGAAGGCGTTCTCGATCTGCTGTGCGCGTTCGATCACCATGCGGAACACCAGCAACTGGCTTTCGCGCTGGGCCGGTGCGTGCAGCGCGGAGGCGTCGAGTACCGCGACAGGCTGGTCGTCGGGGCCGAAGATGGGGGCGGAACTGCAGGTGAAGGCGATGTTGTGCGAGCGGAAATGCTCGTCGCGATGGACCAGGGTGGGCTGGCCGTCGATCAGGCTGGTGCCCACTCCGCAGGTGCCTTCGTATTCCTCCGACCAGCAGGTGCCGGGCCGGAACCCCTGCTCGCGGAATTCGCTCTCGAGCGATGGAACGGCGCGGTAATCCAGCGTGATCCCGTCCATGTCGGTCAACAGCACGCAATAGCCGGCGGGCACCACCTGCGCGTGGAGCCGGTCGATGCCTTCGCGCGAGATCCGCATGAAGGCCTCGAGCCGCTCGCGGTGCTCGCGCAGTTCCTGCGAAGTCACCACCCTGGGAGAGTTGACGCGTGCGGGGTCCACCTGGTGGGTGTTGAGCGAACGCTGCCACGAGCGAAGCAGTCGCTGCGCGCTGGCCTCCGGTCCGAGCTGCGTGCGTTGTTCCACTACGTCGAGCACGCGGCTCACGTGCCGCGCCACGATCTGGGTCGATTGCATCGGTCTCCTCCGTTCCGGTCTCTGGTCGGCCGGAATTCTCTGGGGCACGGTCGAGCGCGACTGCCGCGCCGCAGCGCTCGCTGCCGTACCTGAAGACTATGTGCGCTGGTGTGCCAAGGCAATGCGTACACGTGTCTCATGCGGGTGAGACAGGTGTGATCCGTGACCGCCTCGTCGAGGCATCTGTCCGCTCAGGGCAGCACACCGAATGTGGCGGCAACTCGCCATCCGGATTCCGGTTGAGGTTCGCAGTGCATTGATTTACATATGAAATTGCGCGATCAGCCGAATTACCCGGCGATCCGTTGCGCGCCGGGCACGACTCCTGCCTCGGGAAGGTCAAGTACGCCGTCCAGGAGCCACCGTGGCCAGCACCGTGCAGCGCGACATCACCGTCGGCATCATCGCCAACCCGGCATCCGGGCGCGACATTCGCCGCCTGACGGCCAAGGCCTCGGTCTTTCCCACCGCGGAGAAGGCCAACATGATCCAGCGCCTGCTTGGCCCCCTGGGGCGGCTCGGCGTGGGCCGGGTGCTGATGATGCCGGACATGACCGGCATCGCCGCCGGCGTGCTGCGCGCGGTGCAGACGCATCACGCTTCCCGCCTGCCACCGTGGCCCAGGGTGGACTTCCTCGACATGAAGCTCGCCGGTGACGCCTCCGACAGTGCCCGCGCCGCAGGGCTGATCCATCAGGCGGGCGCGGCGCTGGTGGTGGTCCTGGGCGGAGACGGCACCCACCGCGTGGTGGCCGATGCCTGTGACGAGCTGCCGATGGCCACGCTGTCGACCGGCACCAACAACGTCTTTCCCGATCTGCGCGAAGCCACCGTCACCGGCCTCGCCGCTGCGCTCTTCGCCACCGGGCGGGTGGCGGCCGACGACGCGCTGAAGCGCAACAAGCGCCTGGTGGTGAGCGTGGGCGCGCGGCGCGAGATCGCCCTCGTCGATGCCTGCGTGACCCGCCTCGACCACGTCGGCGCCCGCGCGGTGTGGGATCCGGCGACCATCGCCGAGCTCTACGTGAGCTTTGCCGAGCCCGACGCCATCGGCCTGTCGGCGATCGCCGCGGCAGTGGCGCCGGTGGCGCGGGATGCCGCGTACGGCCTGCGGGTGTGCTGCGGCGCGGGCGGTCGCCCGGTGCTGGCACCGATCGCGCCCGGCGTGCTCGCCGAACTGCCGGTGACGCTGGTCGAGCCGCTGCTGCCGGACGTGGATTACCCGGTGGCCGCGCTGCGCGGCTCCATCGCCCTCGACGGCGAGCGCGAGATCGAGCTCGGCGAAACCAGCCAGGCGTCGCTGCGCCTCGACCTGCACGGTCCGCTAACCCTCGACGTTCCCGCCACGCTCGCTGCCGCAGCGCGCGCGGGAGGCGCGCCGGGGCAGCCCGGCCTGCCGTTTTCAGTTGCTGCGCCATCCCCAGGAGGATGGCCGCATCCGGTCGATTCGACCACCCACCAAGGAAGGAGACAGACGTGACCAGCACGCTCAATCGCGAAGGCCTGCTCAAGGCCTACCGGACGATGCGCACCATCCGCGAGTTCGAGGAAAGGGTGCATGCCGACTTCGCCACCGGCGAAATCCCCGGCTTCGTACACCTCTACGCCGGCGAGGAGGCCTCGGCCACCGGCGTGTGCATGCACCTCGACCGCAAGGACTACATCGCCAGCACCCACCGCGGCCACGGCCACTGCATCGCCAAGGGCGTGGATCCGGTGGGCATGATGGCCGAGATCTGGGGCAAGGCCACCGGCACCTGCAAGGGCAAGGGCGGCTCGATGCACATCGCCGATCTGTCGGTGGGCATGCTCGGCGCCAACGGCATCGTCGGCGGCGGCGGGCCACTGATCTGCGGCACTGCGCTGGCGGGCAAGCTGCGCGGCGACCGTTCGGTGGGCGTGTGCTTCTTCGGCGACGGCGCCTCCAACCAGGGCACCATCTTCGAGGCGATGAACCTGGCCACGGTGTGGAACCTGCCGGCGATCTTCGTAGCCGAGAACAACGGCTATGCCGAAGCCACCTCCAGCAACTATTCGGTGGCCTGCGACAACATCGCCGACCGCGCCTCGGCGTTCGGCATGCCCGGCGTGATCGTCGATGGCTTCGACTTCTTCGCCGTGCACGAAGCCGCGGGCGAGGCCATCGAGCGCGCCCGCAACGGCGGCGGCCCCACCCTGCTGGAAGTGAAGGTGTCCCGCTACTACGGCCATTTCGAGGGCGACCAGCAGCGCTACCGCGCAGCGGGCGAGGTGCAGGCTTTGCGCGAAACCCGCGACTGCCTGCTGCAGTTCCGCCGCCGCGTCACCGCCAGCGGCGAGATCACCGAGGCGCAGCTCGACGCTATCGATGCCGAAGTGAAGGCGCTGATCGACGATTCGGTGGCCAAGGCCAAGGCCGACCCCAAGCCGGCCGCCGCCGACCTGATGACCGATGTGTACGTGAGCTACTGACAGGACCGAGGAGACGACCATGGCAAGAAAGATCACTTACCAGCAGGCCATCAACGAGGCCCTGGACCAGGAGATGAGCCGCGATCCGTCCGTGATCGTGATGGGCGAGGACAACGCCGGCGGGGCGGGCGCGCCGGGCGAGGAGGATGCCTGGGGCGGCGTGCTCGGCGTCACCAAGGGCCTCTTCCACAAGCATCCGGGCCGCGTGCTCGACACGCCGATCTCGGAGTCGGGATTCATCGGCGCCGCGGTGGGGGCGGCCTGCAACGGACTGCGTCCGGTAGCCGAACTCATGTTCGTGGATTTCATGGGCGTATGCCTGGACCAGATCTTCAACCAGGCGGCCAAGTTCAAGTACATGTTCGGCGGCAAGGCGCAGACGCCGGTGGTGATCCGCACCATGTACGGCGCCGGCTTCCGTGCCGCGGCCCAGCACTCGCAGTGCCTCTACAACGTCTTCACCCACATTCCGGGGCTGAAGGTGGTGGTGCCCTCCAACCCCTACGACGCCAAGGGCCTGCTGATCCAGGCGATCCGTGACAACGACCCGGTGATCTTCATGGAGCACAAGGTGCTCTACACGATGCAGGGCGAAGTGCCCGAGGAGAGCTACGCGATTCCCTTCGGTGAGGCCAACGTGCTGCGCGAAGGCGACGACGTCACCATCGTGGCCTTCGGCCGCATGGTGAACTTCGCCAGCGAAGCGGCGGCTGCGGCGCAGAAGAAGGGCGTGCATTGCGAGGTCATCGATCCGCGCACCACGTCGCCGCTGGACGAGGACACCATCCTCGAGAGCGTGGAGAAGACCGGCCGCCTGGTCGTGGTGGACGAGTCCAACCCGCGCTGCAGCATGGCCAGCGACATCGCCGGCCTGGTGGCGCAGAAGGCCTTCGGGGCGCTCAAGGCGCCCATCGAGCTGGTCACCGCGCCGCATGTGCCGGTGCCGTTCAGCGATGCGCTGGAGGATCTCTACGTGCCCAGCGTGGCCCGCATCGAGGCGGCCATCATCAAAGCGAAGGAGTACAAGTGATGTCGCGCATCCACACCCTCACCATGCCGAAGTGGGGCCTTTCGATGAAGGAGGGCAAGGTCAATGGCTGGCTCCGGAAGCTCGGCGAGCCGGTCGCGGTCGGCGACGAGATCATCGAAGTCGAGAGCGAGAAGATCGCCGGCGGCATCGAGTCTCCGGTGGCCGGCGTGCTGCGCCGGCAACTGGCGAAGGCGGAGGACGTGCTGCCGGTGGGCGGCCTGCTCGGCATCGTCGCCGACGCCGAGGTGCCCGATGCCGAGATCGACGCTGCGGTAGAAGCCTTCAACGCGAGTTTCGTGCCGCTAAGCGAGGAGGGCGAGGAAGCCGGTCCCGGCACGCAGACGGTCGAGGTGGGCGGGCGCCGCATCCGCTTCCTGAAGCGCGGCTCGGGCGGCGAGCCCATGGTGCTCATCCATGGCTTCGGCGGCGATCTCAACAACTGGCTCTTCAACCACGAGGCGCTGGCCGCCGGGCGCGCGGTGTATGCGCTCGACCTGCCGGGGCATGGCGAGTCGGTGAAGGAGGTGGGCGATGGCAGCCTGGGTACGCTGGCCGACGTGGTGCTTGGCTTCATGGACAGCCAGGGCCTGCAGGCCGCGCACCTGGCGGGCCACTCGATGGGCGGTGCGGTATCCCTCGCGATCGCCGGCAAGGCGCCGCAGCGGGTGCATTCGCTGACCCTGATCGGCAGCGCGGGGCTGGGCGAGGAGATCAACGCCGGCTACATCGACGGCTTCGTCTCCGCCGCGGACCGGCGCACGCTCAAGCCGCTGCTGACTCAGCTCTTCGCCGACGAGAGCCTGGTCACCCGCCAACTGGTCGACGACATCCTCAAGTACAAGCGGCTCGAGGGCGTGGATGCGGCGCTCGCCGCGATCTCCGCTGCGCTGTTCGACGAAGGCCGCCAGAAGACGGTGCTGGCCGAGCTGCCCGAGCGGCTGGGCAAGCCGGTGCTGGCGATCTGGGGCGCGGAGGACCGCATCATCCCGGTGAAGCACGCTCCCAGGGCCGCTGGCGAGGTACGCGTGGAAGTGCTGCCGGGCAAGGGGCACATGGTGCAGATGGAAGCCGCCAACGAGGTGAACCGGCTCATCGATCACTTCCTGTCCTGAAGCGGGGGCGCGGCAGGATCGCCTGGTGCGCGACGCCTTTCTTGCCGGGCGCATGCCCAGGCGACGCTACGCCGGCAGCCCGAGTTCGCCGCTGGAAGGCGTGATCAGCGGCAGCGCCTGATCCGGCGCGCGCCACAACGACAACGGGCCGCATCCGCGGCCCGTTGTCGTTGCGCTGCCGGGCCTTCTCAGCCCGTCCGGCAGTCCTCACACGTTGCGATACACCTCGGCACCGCTCTTCACGAACTCCACCGCCTTCACTTCCATGCCCTTCTTCAGCGCCTCGGCTTCGTCCAGGCCCTGCTGCGCGGCGAAGTCGCGCACGTCCTGGGTGATCTTCATGCTGCAGAAGTGCGGGCCGCACATCGAGCAGAAGTGGGCCACCTTGGCCGAGTCCTTGGGCAGGGTCTCGTCGTGGAATTCCTTCGCCTTGTCCGGGTCGAGGCCGAGGTTGAACTGGTCTTCCCAGCGGAACTCGAAGCGCGCCTTGGACAGCGCGTTGTCGCGGATCTGCGCGCCGGGGTGGCCCTTGGCGAGGTCGGCGGCGTGCGCGGCGAGCTTGTAGGTGATGATG
>JAFEFC010000034.1 GCA_018240785.1 Pseudomonadota bacterium
AGGCGTCCATTACATCTCCTACGAGAATCAGCGGCGGCAGGAGGTTTGTGTAGGAGCGGGCTTGACCGCGATTCGACGGGTCGGTCGGGGGCCTACGGCGACTTGTCGCCGAGCGCGCCGAAGCCGAGATAGGCCGCTTCGAAGCGCGCCCTGCCGTGGCGCAGGAAGTGCTCGAAATCCCAGTCGCCGGCGGCGAGCCGGCCGGCGTATTGCGGCTTGAAGACATAGGTCCAGGCGGTGACGCTGCGGCCGTCGGCGAGCGTCACGGTGACCGCTTCGCGCGTGTATTCCTCGCCTTCGAAGGCGTCCAGCCGCGGCCAGGCGGACGACGGCAGCTCCAGGTAGAGCACGCCTTCCACCGCGCTGCCGGGCGCGGACACCATGCCGGGGTAGTGCTGGCCGATCACCGGGTGGCGACGATGGTCGGCCAGCGTGGCGGGTTCATGCCGGCTGCAGGGCGCGCCGCACACCGCGGACATGATGTCTTCGCACATCAGCGAGCCATAGGTGAAGCAGTGTTCAGGCATGGCGGTGGCCGTCCGCTTCAGTCCTGGAGGATGGCATCTGCCAGCGCCGCAGGGCTGGTGACCGCGCGCCAGTGCGGCGCCATCTCGGCCGCGTCAAGGCTGCCGTAACCCCAGGTGGCGGCGAGGAAGGGGAGGTGGTTGGCGTCGGCCGATTCGCCGTCCTCGCTGCGGTCGCCCACGTACACCGCAGCGTCGGGCGGGATGCCGCGGTCGGCCATCAGGCGCGCGATCATCGTCGCCTTGTCGGGCAGGCGCGGCTCGAACATGTCGAGCGCGTACACCGCGTCGAAATGCGCCGCCCAGCCCAGGTGCTGCAGGATGAGCCGCGTCGGGTGCAGGCGCTTGTTGGTGGCGATGGCGAGCCGGCAGCCGCCGGCGGCCAGCCGCGCCAGCATGGCGCCGACGCCGTCGTAGGGGGCGGTCTGCAGGTAGCCGGTGGTGTCGTAGCTGGCCTTGAAGTGGGCGGCGAGTTCGCCGATGAGCGCCGGATCGGTGCTGCCGGTGAGCATTTCCAGGGTTTCGAGCAGCGGCGGGCCGACAATGCCGGCATCGATCGGGATGATCGGCGCGCGGCCGGCGGCGGCGAAGGCTTCGCGGTA
Organism: Pseudomonadota bacterium; assembly: GCA_018240785.1. Lineage (GTDB taxonomy): Bacteria > Pseudomonadota > Gammaproteobacteria > Burkholderiales > Rhodocyclaceae > Thauera. The sequence goes on from JAFEFC010000034.1 coordinate 1,127, forward strand.
GCTGGCGAGGATGGCGGGGGCGGAGTCGATCAGGGTGCCGTCGAGGTCGAACAGCACGTGGGGGTAGCGGGGCATGGCGAGGGGGCGGGGAAGGGCCAGGGCGTCATTCTATTGCCAATGCCACTCCGGGTTGGCTGGCAGGACGACCACGAATCCGGTCTGCGTATCGTGAGCTCCCGGATACGCGGGAACAGCGTAATGATGAGTTCAACTGTTCAACACTTGTTGTAAGATAAGAAAATGGATAAGCCGATAGCCCTCTCGATCTTCGAATCCCTGTCATCCGCCACCCGGCTGGACGTGTATCGCCTGCTGGTGAAGACCGGGCCGGAAGGCCTGGTGGCGGGCGAGATCGGTGCCGCGCTCGACGTGCCGCCGACCAATCTTTCCTTTCACCTGAAGGCGCTCACCCACGCCGGCCTGGTGTCGGCAGAGCAGGAGGGCCGCTTCCAGCGTTACCGCGCCAACATGTCGCTGATGGTGGACCTGATCGCCTACCTGACTGCGGAATGTTGTGCGGGTCACCCCGAGCAGTGTGCCGGTGTGGCGGAGGCGGGCGCCTGCGTGGATGCGGCCTGCGGGCCGGCGCGCGCCGTGCAGTGATGCGCGCGCGAGAAACGGGCGCCAGAGCCAAGCAGAGAACGCCATGAAGACCCTCACCATCCTGTGGCAACGGCTGGTCGACGCCAGCGGCAGCACCTGCCCGCGCTGCGAGGGCACCGGGCATTCGGTCGAGCAGGCGGTGGCGCGCCTGAAGGCCGCGCTGGCGCCGCTGGGCGTCGAGCCGCGGCTGGAAATGCGTGAGATGGCCCCCGAGGCCTTCAAGGCCCGGCCGCTGGAATCCAACCGCATCTGGATCGCCGGCGAGCCGCTCGAAGCCTGGCTGGATGGCACGCCGGGCGCCAGCCGCTGCTGCGATGCCTGCGGCGACGCCGAGTGCCGCACGCTCGAGGTCGACGGCGCCATCTACGAGGCGATTCCCGAAGATCTGCTGGTGCGTGCCGGCCTGATCGCTGCCAGCCGGCTGCTCGGTCCGGCGGCGCCATGCTGCGGCCCGGGCTGCTGCTGATCCTTACTCCCGACTTCCCGCGATCCGCCCATCGATGAACATCGTCTTCTTATGCACCGGCAACTCGTGCCGTTCCATCCTGGCCGAAGCCACCTTCAACCATCTGGCGCCGGCCGGCCTGCGCGCGATCAGCGCCGGCAGCCAGCCCGCCGGCTACGTGCATCCGCGTTCGCTGGCGCTGCTGGCACGCGAAGGCATCCCCACCGCGGGCTGCCGCAGCAAGCCGTGGGATGCGCTGCCGGTCACGCCGGACATCGTCGTCAGCGTATGCGCCAGCGCCGCCGGCGAGACCTGCCCGGCCTACCTCGGGCCAGCATTGCGCACGCACTGGGGCGTGGACGATCCGGCCCGCGCCACCGGCAGTGACGCCGAGATCGAGGCCGCCTTCATGACCGCGTACCGCATCCTGCGCGCCCGCATCGAGGCCTTCCTGGCGCTGCCGCTGGCAGACCTGGCCGAGGACCGCGCGCGGCTGAAGGCCGAGCTCGATCGCATCGGCACCCTGCTGCCCGCCGCGGTGAAGGAGGCCTGACATGGGACTTTTCGAACGCTACCTGACCGTCTGGGTCGCGCTGGGCATCCTCGCCGGGGTGGCGCTGGGGCTTGTCGCGCCCGATGCCTTCCAGTTCATCGCGCGGCTGGAGCTCGCCCATGTGAACCTGGTGGTGGCGGTGTTCATCTGGGTGATGATCTATCCGATGATGATCCAGATCGACTGGCATGCGGTGCGGGACGTGGGCAAGCGGCCGCGCGGCCTGGTGCTGACGCTGGTGGTGAACTGGCTCATCAAGCCCTTCACGATGGCGGCGCTGGGGGTGCTGTTCTTTCAGTACCTCTTTGCGCCCTGGGTCGATCCGCAATCGGCCAGCGAATACATCGCCGGCATGATCCTGCTCGGCGTGGCGCCATGCACCGCGATGGTCTTCGTGTGGAGCCAGTTGGTGAAGGGCGACGCCAACTACACGCTGGTGCAGGTCTCGGTGAATGACCTGATCATGGTGGTGGCGTTCGCGCCGATCGCCGCCTTCCTGCTCGGCGTCACCCACATCACCGTGCCGTGGGAAACCCTGGCGCTGTCGACCGTGCTCTACGTGGTGCTGCCGCTGCTCGCCGGCATGGCCACGCGCCATGCGCTGGCGCGGCGCTCGACGCACGCGGTGGCGGACTTCGTGGCGACGCTCAAGCCCTGGTCCATCGTCGGCCTGATTGCCACGGTGGTGCTGCTGTTCGGCTTCCAGGCCGGCACCATCGTCGCCCAGCCGCTGGTGATCGCGATGATCGCGGTGCCGCTGATCGTGCAGAGCTACGGCATCTTCGCCATCGGCCTGATCGGCGCGCGGCTGCTGAAGCTGCCGCACGACATCGCCGGGCCGGCCTGCCTGATCGGCACCTCCAACTTCTTCGAGCTGGCGGTGGCGGTGGCGATCTCGCTGTTCGGCCTGAACTCCGGCGCGGCGCTGGCGACCGTCGTCGGCGTGCTGGTGGAAGTGCCGGTGATGCTGTCGCTGGTGGCGCTGGTGAAACGGACCGAGCACTGGTATTGCCAGGTGCCTGCCGCGGCCGGCCGGCCCGCGGCAGGCGACATGGAGAGCCGTCGTGTCTGAGCGCGTGCCCGATCTGCCCAACCTGCGCGCCGATCTGTTCCGGGTTCCCGATCCGGCGCAGCTGCGCCCGATCCGGCCTTCGAGCCATCCGCCACGCATCCTGTTGCTCTACGGTTCGCTGCGCAAACGCTCCTTCAGCCGCCTGCTCGCCGAAGAAGCGGCCAGGCTGCTCGTGGCGATGGGCGCGGAGACCCGCATCTTCAACCCCAGTGGCCTGCCGCTGCCGGACGACGCGCCCGACACCCACCCCAAGGTGGTCGAACTGCGCGAACTCGCGCAGTGGGCCGAAGGCATGGTGTGGTGCTCGCCGGAGCGCCACGGCGCCATGACCGGCATCATGAAGGCGCAGATCGACTGGATTCCGCTGTCGGTCGGTGCGGTGCGCCCGACCCAGGGCAAGACGCTGGCGGTGATGCAGGTGTGCGGCGGCTCGCAGTCCTTCAACGCGGTGAACCAGATGCGCGTGCTGGGACGCTGGATGCGCATGCTGACCATCCCCAACCAGTCGTCGGTGGCGAAGGCCTTCATGGAGTTCGACGACAACGATCGCATGAAGCCCTCGGCCTACTACGACCGCGTGGTGGACGTGATGGAGGAACTGGTGAAGTTCACCCTGCTGACGCGCGACATCGCACCTCACCTTGTCGACCGCTACAGCGAGCGCAAGGAGAGCGCCGAGGAACTGTCGAAGCGGGTGAATCAGCAGTCGATTTGATCTGGCTGCTTGTGGCCGGCCGCAGGGCCGGCTAGCGTTCATACATCGGGAGTGGATGGCGGGCTCCCTCGCTGGAGGTCGTGCGATGGAAGGCATGTTCCATTGGGCGCTGTCGGTCTTCTACGGCGGTGCGGGCAATCTGGCCGCCTATCTGGCGGCACATGTGTTGCTGTGCCTGCTGCCCGCCTTCTTCATCGCCGGGGCGATGTCGGCGCTGATTCCGAAGGAGACGATCACCCGCTTCCTCGGCCGCAATTCGAGCAAGGCAGTGTCGTATCCGGCGGCGGCCGCGGCCGGCTCGCTGCTCGCGGTGTGTTCCTGCACCATCGTTCCTCTGTTCGCCGGCATCCACAAGAAAGGCGCGGGGCTGGGTCCGGCGATCACCTTTCTGTTCTTCGCGCCGGCGGCCAATATCCTGGCGCTGGTCTATACCGGCGGCGTGATCGGGCCTGACCTGGCGATCGCGCGCTTTCTGCTGTCGCTCACTTTCGGCATCGGCATCGGCCTGATGATGGCGCTGATCTTCCGCGCCGACGATGCCGCGCACGACCTCGCCACCGACGGCGCCTTCGGCGCACAGGGCGCCGGCATGGGGCGCACCGCGCTGGTGTTCCTGCTGGTGTGGGTCGCCCTGCTGCTGGCCGGCACGCTGAAGCTGGGCGTGCTGACCGGCGCCTGGCTGCATGTCGACCTGCCGCTGGCCGATGCCCGGGCCTGGCAGGCGGCGCTCGACCAGCTCGTGCCCTTCGATGCCGGCAAGGGCGAGGAGGGCGTGTCGCTGCAAGGGGTGGTGCTGATCGCGCTGCTCGCGGCGATCGGGCTTGCCGCCTGGCGCGGCCTGGAGAACATCCAGGACGGCGCCAACGCGTGGACCTGGGCCAGCCTGGCGCTGATCGCGCTCACCCTGCTGTGTGCCGCGCTGTCGGTGCAGGCGGTGCCCGGCGCGCTGCGCATCGGCCTCACCGGCAAGTTCTTCGGCGTCGCCGCCGCGCTGGCGGTGCTGCAGTTCATGGTGCGGCATCGCCTGTCGGCCGAAGAGCGGCAGGACTGGCTGTGGGAGTCGTGGCGCTTCGTGAAGCAGATCTTTCCGCTGCTGGTGGTGGGCGTGTTCATCGTCGGCATGATCCGGGTGGTCATCCGCCCGGAGTGGATCGAGATGCTCGCCGGCAGCAATTCGCTCACCGGCAACCTGGCGGGCGTGGCCTTCGGCGTGTTCATGTACTTCCCGACCCTGGTCGAAGTGCCGATCGCGAGGATGTTCCTCGACCTCGGCATGCATCGCGGACCGCTGCTTGCCTACCTGATGTCGGACCCCGAGCTGTCGCTGCAGAGCATCCTGATCATCTCGGCGATCATCGGGCGCGCCAAGACCTTCACCTACGTCGGGCTGGTGGCCCTCTTCAGCACCGCGGCCGGGCTGATCTACGGGGTCTGGATCGACGGCGCTTCGGTCCTCGTGCTGGCGCTGTGGCTGGCCGGCTTCATCGCCCTGCTCGCGGTGCTGCTGGCGCTGGCCAGCCGCCGCGGCGCGACTTCCACCCTCAAAGGAGTCTGATCATGCTCAGCATCAAGGTTCTCGGTCCCGGCTGCGCCAACTGCCGCAAGCTCGAGGAAATCGCCCGCGAGGCAGTCGCGACGCTCGGTGTCGCAGCGGAGATCAGCAAGGTCACCGACATGCAGCAGATCGTCGCCTACGACGTGCTGAAGACGCCGGGCCTGGTGATCAACGAAAAGCTGGTGTCGTCCGGGCGCATTCCCACGCCGGCGAGCGTGGCCGAGTGGATCCGCGCGGCGCTGTAAGCGGGAGAGTCCAATTGCAGACGAGCTATCTGGAGCAGGAGCCGGCGCGCGGCGAAGTCGATGCGCTGGCGGGCGCGACGGTGATCGAGTTCGGGGCGCCCTGGTGCGGCTACTGCCGGGGGGCGCAGGCGGCGATCGGCGAAGCCTTCGCCGCGCATCCGGGCGTGCGCCACCTGAAGATCGAAGATGGCCCCGGCCGGCGGCTGGGGCGCTCGTTTCGCGTCAAGCTGTGGCCGACGCTGGTGTTCTTGCGTGATGGGCAGGAGGTCGCGCGCCTGGTGCGGCCGTCGGCGGCGGACGAGATCGGCCAGGCGCTCGCGCAGATCGACGCTGGCGACTGAAGGCTGTCCGTTGGGCGGGCCCTGGCGCGCGGAGGCGAGGCGTGCGAAGGCGGGGCGTGCGAAGGCGGGGCGTGCGAAGGCGGGGCGCGCGTGGTGCCGCCGCGGCCATCGGTGCGACAATGTGCGCCTTTTGGCGCCGCCTGCCGTCGCAGTGCCGGCGCTTCCATTGTCCGATCACCGTTTCTTGCAGCCATGATTCAACACACGCAGTCCAGCTCCGCCCAGGCGCAAGCCGTGCGCACGGCCGATCATCCCTTCGTGGCGGCCCTCCAGGCGATGAAATTCCCGCGCATGGGCGGCAGGGTTTTTCTCGACTTCCGCCATTCTTCTGCGCGCGAGATCGACGACAAGCTGATCCGCACGGCCTGGCAGAACATCCTCGGCGCGCGCAGCGACACCGAGCGCAACTTCTTCTTCGACCGCTGCATGCATGCCTACATGGACGCATGCGACATCTTCAAGGACTACACCGTCCTGAACTACGAAACCGGCGAGGTCATCCACTACGATCCGCCGGAAGCGGACGCGCGGCTCGCCCACGAGGAGACCGCCGACTATCTCGCCCGCCGCATGATCGGGGCCGCCTTCAGCGGCGCAAGCGTCGAGGTGCAGCGCTATCTGCTGGGCAAGCTCTACCGCCTGGGCGGAGAGCTCAGCGCCCAGGCGGTGGCCGCGCATGCGCTGATGTTCCACTGCGCCGCCGACGTGCTGGTGCCGGCCATCAGCAGCGGCACGCTGAAGCGCGAGGACCTCGCCCACTACCGCGAAGTCTCGCCCGAGGACGACATCGTGTCGCGCCTGCTGCGCGAGGGGCGCCACGGCGACGAGGCGGTGCGCCAGGCGCTGGCGGTCATCGATGAAGCCGCCGGCATCGACTGGGACGGCCCGCTGTCGCTGTGGCCGTTCGCCGGCTACTCGGACACGGTGACGCTGCACGACAAGGCGACGGACAAGGGGCTTTTGCCGGCCGGGCGGCAGCCGTAGGTCTGCCACTGCCGTCGAGACGGCCTGCAGCGCGTTCTTACTTCAGCAGATCCTTGTGCTTCTCGAGGGCGGCCATCGCACACTGCTCGTCCAGGTGCCCGCCGGGCGCGCCGCCGATGCCGATGGCGCCGATCACCTCGTTCCCGACCTTGACCGGCACGCCGCCGCCAAGCAGCAGGAAGCCCGGGATATGCACCAGGTTCGCCGCCGCAGGGTTCTTCTGCGCGCCTTCCATCATCGCCAGCGTCGTGTTCTTCGCCGACGCCGAGGTGTAGGCCTTGGCGCGGCTGGCCTCCAGGGTATGGACGCCGGCATTGTCGGCACGCTGCACGGCCCGCACCTGGCCTGCGCGATCGACCACGGTGACGGCGACGGCATAGCCCTTTTCCTCGCAGGATGTCACGCCGGCCGAGGCCAGTTGGTTCGCCAGCTCCAGCGACATGTTGCGCTCGGTGCGGACGGACTGCGCCGAAGCGCCGGAAGCTGCCAGGGCGGAAACAAGAAGGATCGCGAGTTGTCGTTTCATGAGAGTTCTCCTCTGTGCTGGGGTCGGCGAAACCGCTTCGCCGTTGAAGAGAACTTTAGGCGGACTTCCGCCCCGGGGAACATGAGTAGGGCTACGCCCGATCCTCCGTAAAACTACGGAGTGGTCAGTGGCGGGCATCCCGGCTCACATCCGCCTGGTCCACCAGGGCCGCATAACGGCGGATCAGATGGGCCAGCGAGGGCACGCTCAGCTTGTCGAACAGATTGGCGCGATGGGTCTCCACCGTTCTCGGCGAAAGCACCAGGGCGCGGGCGATTTCCTTGTTGGTCAGGCCCTCGACGATGAGGCCGAGCACTTCCTTCTCGCGTTCGCTCAAGGCGGCGTAGCGCTGCTGTGCATCGCGATCCGCCGCCTGCCGCTCGCGCGACCTGACGTGCCGGCGCACCGCCTGCTGCAGGGCATCGAGCAGCAACTCGTCGTTGACCGGTTTTTCCAGGAATTCGGCCGCGCCAGCCTTGAAGGCTCGCCGGCACAGATCGACCGTGCCATGGCCGGTGAGCATGATGATCGGCTGATCGACGCCCGCTGCCTGCAGGCTGTCGAGCACCGAAAGACCCGACACGCCGGGCATCCGCACATCGAGCACGATGGCGCCGATGCCGTGGCGGTCGAATCCGGCGAGGAAGCGCTCCGGATCGCCCCAGGTCTGCACGCGCAAACCGACGGTGCCGATCAGCAGCGCCAGGGCGTCGCGCACGGCCGCATCGTCGTCGACCAGGTGGATCAGGGGCGAAAGCGATGCAGCCGGGCTTTGCGCAGCGTTCATGGTCTTCCCTCCGGTAGGGGCGATGCCGCCGGCAGCTCGAGTACGAAGATCGCTCCGGCACCATCGGCCGGCCTTTCGTGCCACAGTCTGCCGTTCATTTCCTGTGCGAGCGTTTCGCACAGGCTCAGTCCCAGGCCCAGCCCGCCCGGCCGGCTGGTGACGAAGGGCTCGAAGACCCGCTCCGCCACTTCGGGCGACAAGCCCGGGCCGTTGTCGCGCACGGTCAGGCGCACTCGCCGGCCGACCTCCTGCAGCGTCCACACCAGTTGTGGCGCGGGCGTCTCGTCGAGGGCGTGCAGGGCATTGCTCGCCAGGTTGTGCACGATCTGCTCGACCGCGACCGTGTCGGCAAGGGCGCAGGCATCGCCGTCCGGCAGGACCACCGCGACGCCTCGACGGCGGCACTCAGGCGCCATCAGTTGCATGACCTCGCGCACCACGCTCCCCAACTCGACCGCGGCCCGCTCGCGCACGCCCGGACGGTCGATCGTCCGCCGCAGGCGCGCCACCACATCGGCTGCCCGGCGCGCCTGCGCCACCACCTGCTGCATCGCCTCGCAGGCTGCCTCGACATCGGGAGGCGAATCCTCGAGCAGCCGCCGGCTCGCCTGAGTTCCCGCCAGCACCGCCGTCAGCGGCTGATTGAGCTCGTGGGCAAGGCCTGCCGCCAGCTCGCCCAGCGCGTTCAACCGCGACACCTGGCCGAGCCGCAGCAAGGCCTCGGCCTGGCGCTGGGCTTCGCGTTGCCGCCACAGCAGCCATGCCATGACGGTCAGCGCCGACCACATCCCCCACGCCAGCAAGAGCGACAGCCAGGGCAGGTCGCTCCAGAGAAATGCCCGCGCGGCCACCAGGTCGAAGGGCTGGCTCGGCGCCGCCAGATGCTTGCGGAACTCGAAGCGCCACAGCGGCGACTGCGCGGGCCGCGCCTGCGCGATCCAGCGCTCGGACCCGATCACGAGCGCCACGTCCGCGGTAGCCGCTTCCGGGCTCGCTCCGAACGGCCACTCCGACCACGGCACCATGAGTGGCAGGGAAATCTCCAGCGCATATGCCGTTCCTGTCTCCAGCGGCGGCATCTCCAGCCAGAACCGCCCTGCGGACCAATCCACCCGCAGGCGCGGGACGCTCGATGCCTCGCCGGGCCTTCCGGCAATGCCGGTGTCCCGGCGCACATCGAGCACCTGTGGATAGACCGCCGCCAATTGCCGGGCGAGGTCCTGCACCGAATCCGGCCGCACGATCTGCAACATGGCGAGGATCGCCTCGTGCTGCACGGCACGCTGCGACATCAGGCGGTGCGCGATGCGTGCGTCGGTCTCGAACGCCTCGCGCGCCTGATCGATCGCTCCCCGGATCAGCCATGCGCTCGCCAGCGCCCCGCCCGCGAGCCACAGCACCGCCAGGGCGGCGGACACACGACGCGGGACGGAATTCAGCGCACTGAGATGCATGCGTTGAATTCTTCCACATCGATCGCTCCGGCGTGAGGTCCGCAGTGACAGCGGTCGACCGCGCCGGTCCGCTTTCCCTGCGGGTTCAAGCCGGCCCTTGTGCCGCGGCGGCGGCGCTGCGGATGCGGCGGTTGCGTCCGGCCAGCATGCCGAGGATGGCCATCGCCAGTGCCAGGACGAGGCACACCGTCAGCGCGGCGTTCCAGCCTCCCGACAGGTCGCGCAGGCCGCCGATCAGCGGCGGGCCGAAGGCGGCCAGCAGATAGCCCACGCACTGTGCCATCCCGGACAGGGCGGCCGCCTGGCGCGGGTTCTCGGTGCGCAGGCCCATGAACATCAGCGCCAGGATGATGCAGGCGCCGGCGCCGAAGCCGAAGCACGCCACCCACAGGCTCGCCAGACCGGGAAGCAGTTGCAGGCCGAGCAGCGCGGCCGCCACCAGCAGCGACATCGCCAGCGCGACCAGCTTCTGGTCCTTCAGCCGCGGGATCACCGGCCCCAGCAGCAGGCCGGGCACCGCGGAGGCGAGCTGCATCACCCCGTGCAGCGAGCCGGCTTCGGCAGCCGAATAGCCGCGGCTGGCGAGGATGGCGGGCAGCCAGCCGATCATGACGTAATAGACGAACGAGTTGAGCCCCATGAACAGCGTCACCTGCCAGGCCAGCGCGTGGCGCCAGATGGGGGCGCCGGCCGGCGCGGCGGCTGCGGCCTGGGCGACGGCATGCTTGTCGAGTTGCGGCCACCACAGCACCAGCGCCGCCAAGGGCAGCACCACCATGGCCAGCAGCGCGCCGGACCAGCCCAGCCCGAAGGTGGTCGCGAGCGGAAACACCGTCGCCGACGCCACCGCCGCGGCAATGCCCATGGTCAGCGCATAGGCGCCGGTGACGCCGGCGATGCGGGTCGGAAAGTCGCGCTTCAACAGGCTGGGCAGCAGCACGTTGCCGACGGCGATGCCGGCGCCGATCACCGCCGTGCCGGTGTACAGGCGCCAGGCCGGGCCCAGCGAGCGCATCACGACGCCAGCGGCGATCAGCACGAGGGCGCCGAACAGGGTGCGCTCGAGTCCGGACTGCCGCGCGAGCAGCGGCGCAAGCGGTGAGACCAGCGCGAAGGCGAGCAGCGGCAGCGTGGTCAGAAGGCCGGCCGCGGCGGTGCTCAGGTCGAATGCCCCCTGGATCATGGAGAGCACGGGGGCGAGCCCGGTGATGGGCGCGCGCAGGTTGGTGGCGATCAGCAGGATGCCGAGCAGCAGCAGGACCGCGCGCTGGTCCTGCGGCAGGAGGGGAGGGCGTTGGGTCATCGGCGATATTCCGCGCAGACTTTCGAGGAACCCAAGCTTACGGATTTACGCGTCGGAAGTATCTGGATCGATTGACAGTCAATCTCAGAAAAGCGGCCAGGAGCGTGTTGGTGAAGGGGAGAGCCTGGGTTGTCAGACGTCCTGCTGAACCTCGGCGGCCTCGCTTCCTCACTTGCGCGCCAGATATTCCCTCGCCGCTGCGACCAGCAGCGCGGTGGTATGGGTGACCCAGTCGATGCGCGCCTTCTTCCAGGTTTCCCAGCCGTCGGGCAGGCGCTTTTCCAGGAACATCGCCTGCAGGTCGGCCACCGCGAGGGCCGGTTCGCCGTCGATTTCGCGGGCGCCGGGCCGATTGGCGAAGAAGGCGAAAAGCAGACCGAACTCGCCGGCCGAACCGACGAGATTGTCCTCGCCGAGCAGGCGGGTAAGCTTTTCCTCCATGTCGCGATGCGCGCTTTGCCTGTCGGAGTCGGAACCGAAGATCCTGCGCATCCACGCCGTGCCCACGCTTTCGGCGAGCGCCAGCAGGTCCGAGGCAAGCAGCCTGGCGATGTCGGTGCCGAACACTTTGGCGGCGGGATCCCGCAACAGGTTGTCGGCGATGAAGCGGCCGACATCCGAGCGCCTGATCCAGCCGTCCCGGCCCAGCGCCGCGAGCCGCGCGAAGTTTTCGGCACTGAGGCGGCCGGAGTCCGGCACGGTCGGGTCGCCCTGCAGGATGCCGCTGTGCCCGGGATGAGAGCCCTGCGAGCCGGGGAAAACCAGCGAGAACAGTCCCGCCGGCACAGGCTGGTCCAGTCGGCCGCTGCTGCCGTGCATGAAGGCGTGATTGCCGGAGGCGAACAGCACCAGCAGGTCGCCCAGGTCGCCGCCGCCGCTGTTGCCCAGCGCCCTGACGTCTTCCACGCTGGCGAGCGGATCGGCGACGCTGTTCCTGACCGGAAGAGCGCCCCGGGCGATGGCGCTGCCAATGAAGGGACAGGTCGCCTTCTTCTCCACGAGCCTGGCGATGTCGTCGTCGCCGAGTTCGACGGGCGTGTCGCGTTCGTCGTCCATGGCCTGTCTCCTGAAGAGTGATCGCGATTCCTGGCGGCGCGGGCGGTGTGCCGCGCCCTCGGCCTCGTCCCGTTCCTATCCCGGCTGGCCGGCCGCAGGCTGGCCGCCGCGTCCGGGCACGAGCTGTGCCAGCATCGCATCCTTGTCGGCCCTGACCTGCGGGTGGTAGCAGTCGGCGGGCTGCGCGCCCAGGTGGCCCACGCAGGCGTTGCAGTCGACGCATCGCGGCCCCGGCGTGCCATCGCGCACGTGGCGATAGAAGAACGGGTCGGCGAGGAAGGGGCGGCCGGCGGACACCGCATCGCACAGCCCGCGCGCGAGCGCCGCCTCCATCGCCGCACGCGTGCGGAAGCCGCCCACGCAGATCACCGGGATGCGCAGCCGCGCCTTGAAGTCCGGCGTGTAGTCAAGGTTGAAACCCTCGCGCCCCTTCCACAGCAGGTTGCAGGCGAGCGTCACCAGCGGACGGAACACGCGCAGCAGCATGCGGCGCAGCGGCGGCAGGTGGGCCATGCTGCCCTGCAGCATGTTGCGCAGGCAGCGATCGAAAGTGCCGCGCACCATCGGAAAGCCCGATTCGTAGTGGCCGACCGAGATCTCGACCGCATCCACGCCGGCGGCTTCCATGATTCGCGCGGCTTCCGCCAGCTCCGGCGGGGCGAGGCCGTCGCGCAGCGGCAGTGCGTCGGCGCCGTTCATCTTGATGATCACCGGAAAGTCCGCGCCCACCCGGCGGCGGATCGCGCCCAGCACTTCGCGCGCAAAGCGCGTGCGCTGCTCGAGCGCGCCGCCGTACTCGTCGTCGCGCCGGTTGGTGTAGGGGGTGAGGAACTGGCTCATCAGGTAACCGTTGGCCGAGTGCATCTGCACGCCGTCGAAGCCCGCCTCCTTGCAGCGGCGCGCGGCCTCGCCGAACTGCTCGACGATGGCCGCGATTTCCGCCGCCCGCATTGCCCGTGGCTGCGTGCCGGTGAGCAGATCCTTCACCGCCGACGCGGAAACGACGTCCGTCGCGCCGACGAAATCCGGCACCACCTGGCGACCGCAATGATTGAGCTGGGCGAAGATCCGCCCGCCGCAGCCGTGGACCACCTCGGGGATGCGCGCGAGGCCGACGATCTTGTCGTCGTCGTCCGCGCCCACCTGGCGCGGCGCCGACTTGCCCTGTTGGCTGACGTAGATGTTGCCGGTGATGATCAGCGGCGTGCCGCCCATCGCGATCAGGCGGTAGAACTCGACGAGCTCATCGGTGACGAATCCGTCCGCCGACGCGCGCGTCTCGGCCGTCGCAGTCTTGAACAACCTCGCCGGCAGCTCGAGCGAACCGATACGGATCGGCGCGAACAGCAGCGCCTCGCCTGCAGCCATGAGTCACCTCCGCGCGCCCTGGCGGCGAACTGCGTGATTCCCCTCATGAATCCAGTCTAGACCATGGGGTGTCCGGTATAGGACGATCGCACGGCTGCGACGATGACAAGGCGCGGATCTGGTCTAGTCTTGAATCGAGAACCGGAAGGGATGGCGGGCGCAGCCGCCCCGGCCATCGCCGAGGGATGCCGCACACATGCCGTGAGGTCGTCGACCATGCGAATCGGATCGTTTTCGAGGCTCGTCGCAGTGCCGCTGGTGCTCGTGCTGTCCGCCTGCACGCCCTTCATGCAGTACCGCACCCAGTACGACCTGTGCGTGAATGCGGGCAACGAATTGATGCCGTCCTGCGCGCCGCACGCCCTGCAGCAGTTGAAGGCCGGCGAGGGGGCCGATTACCTGCTCGGCTTCGTCGAGTTCGACGATCAGGGCCAGTTGTGGGACCGCAAGCAGATGCGCGCGGTCGTCGATCGCTTCACCGAGGAGACGGCGGCGCGCGACCTGCTGATGGTGGTGTTCGTGCACGGCTGGAAGCACAGCGCCGCCCCGGGCGATCCGAACATCGACACCTTCCGCAAGGTGCTCGGCAAGCTCAGCGTGGACGAGGCGCAGATCGCCCTGCAGTCCGGCAAGCCGGCGCGCCGCGTGGCCGGGGTGTACCTTGGCTGGAGGGGCGGTTCGGTGAGCGTGCCGTGGGTGGAGAACCTCACCTTCTGGGAGCGCAAGAACACGGCGCAGAAGGTCGGCCACGGCGGCGTGACCGAGGTGCTGGCCCGGCTGGAGCAGATCAAGCGCGACAAGGACAGCGTCGACGCGGGTCGCAGCGCGACGCGCCTGGTGGTGGTGGGGCACAGCTTCGGCGGGGCCGTCGTGCACACGGCTCTGTCGCAGATCCTGGAAGCCCGCTTCGTGCGCACCAGGGGGCCGGACGGGCTGCAGTCCGACGCCGAAGGCTTCGGCAACCTGGTGGTGCTGATCAACCCCGCGTTCGAAGCCAGCCAGTTCACTCCGCTGAGCGACATGTCCGCGGAGCGCGGCAATTACTTCGGCACCCAGCTTCCGACCATCGCCATATTGACCTCCGAGGCGGATTACGCCACGCGCTACGCGTTTCCCGCCGGTCGCCATGTGTCGACCTTCTTCGAGAAGACGCACGACATGCAGCGCTGGAACCAGACTCTCCGCGCGACGGAAACCGTCAGCCAGGGCGAAGCCAACGTGGCTGCGGTGGGCCATTTCGAGCCTTACCGCACGCATCGGCTCTATCCGGCCAAGGACACGCCGCGCGGCGCCACGCCGGCCTTGCCCAGCCGCGAAAGCGTGCGCAATGCCTTGCAGGCGGCGAGCGCCTGGGAGAAGGACGAACCCGGCAGCAAGATCGCCTTTGCCGATCTCACCCTCGAGCGCACCCCCAACTCGGCCGGGCGCAACCCGGAGCTGCTGATCTACGTGTCCGGCAAGCTCATTGCCGACCACAACGATATCGACGACGAGCGTGTCATCGAGTTCGTCAAGGAGCTGGTGCTGATCTCGACGCTGCCGCCGGAGCACAAGGAGGCGGCGCGCCGGGCGCTGCAGGTGGCACCGCCAGCGCAGCAATAGCCGGGTAGCTCACGGGCGGTCGCTTGTTGCGAAGCGCTCGGCAGGGCATCAACTCGCGGCGCCGGAGGTCACCGCTCGGGTGAATCCAAGCGCGCTGTTGATCGCGTTTTCCACTGCCGGTACCGCCAGGTTGCGGCGATAGCTGGCATAGAGCGGGAGCGGTGTCAGTTTCAGCTCGCTCTGCAGCAGCGTGATGTCGTGCCCCTTGCAGAGTGCTTCGGCGGCTGCCCTGGGCAAGGTGGCGAGCCCGAAGCCACTCTCCACCAGCTTGACGAGGGCCGAGATCGACGAAATGGTATGCACGCGTTTTTCCGTCACGCCCACCTTGCGCAGCGTGTCCAGCAAGGCGGCGTGGGGCTGGGAGCCGCGCTGGAAGGTCATCAACTCCCGCTCCAGCAAGGATTCGAGGCTGAGTTCGGCGATTCCCGACAGGCTGCCGGGGCCGACGAAGATCATCTCCATGGGCGCCAGGCGCTCATTGACGATCGCCGTGCCCTCGGCGGGTGCAGCAGAAAACACGAGGTCCAGGCCGCCGCGACGGATCTGTTCGTTCAGCACTTGGGTCATTTCGACGTTCAGCTCGAATTCGATCGTCGGGTAACGGGTCTTGAGCGATTCCATCAACGGAATCAGCCAGGTGTGCAGCACGGTCTCGATGCCGCCGACGCGCAGCGAGACCGTCAGGTGCTCCGGCGCGCCCAGTTCCTGCATGAGTTCCCGTTGCAGGGCCAGGAAACGCTCGGCGTAGTCGAGAAAGCGACTGCCGGCGCTGGTCAGGCGGAACACGCGGTCCCGGCGGTCGATCAGCGGCACGCCGAGTTCCTCTTCCAGCGAGGCGATGCGGCTGGAGACTGCCGACTGAGTCAGGAAGAGTCTTTCCGCCGTTCGCGAAATGCTCTGCAGGCGGGCGACCCAGACGAATGCTTCGACGAAGCGCAGGTTCAAGGGACCTCCTGGGCGCGAGCGGGGCGGGGGCGTGCGAATCGATGGCGGAGTCAGCTTAGCGCGGAACCGTCGGCGGCGATGGTGCCGACTCCAAAAAAACTGATGCCGTCACAAAGAAATTTTTCGTTTGCTCCGATGCCTTGCAGCAACGAATACTCCGCAAAAATCCAACGCCACCTGGAGACTGCGATGAAACCTGAGACGTCCGCCGACGCCCGCCAACTGATTGCCGCAACCGGCCTGGAGGCGCGCCAGGCAATTCGTGCCGGTCTGTGGTCGGGCCACACCAGCGGAACGGCACCGCACTACGTTCAGGGCAACGTGGTCATCCTGCCGGAGGCGCTGGCAAACGACTTCCTGCGCTTCTGCCAGCGCAACCCCAAGCCATGCCCCCTGCTCGCCGTGTCCGAGCCTGGCGATCCCTCCCTGCCGCGCCTGGGCGCGGATCTGGACATCCGTACCGACGTGCCGTTGTATCGCGTCTGGCGCCATGGTGAGCTGGTCGAAGAAGTGTCCGACATCCGCGACCTTTGGCGCGACGATCTGGTGAGCTTCGTCATCGGCTGTTCCTTTTCCTTCGAGCAGCCGCTGATGGATGCCGGCATTCCGCTGCGCCATGTCGAACAGGGCAGGAACGTCGCGATGTACCGGACCAATATCCAGACCGTTCCGGCCGGCCCCTTCAGCGGTCCGGTGGTGGTCTCGATGCGGCCGATGACCCCGGCCAACGCCATTCGCGCGGTGCAGGTGACGGCCCGCGTTCCGGCGGTGCATGGCGCGCCGCTGCACCTTGGCGACCCGCGGCTGATCGGCATCGCCGATCTCGACAAGCCGGATTTTGGCGACGCGGTGGACATCCTGCCCGGCGACATGCCGGTCTACTGGGCCTGTGGTGTGACGCCCCAGGCGGTGGTCATGCACGCCAGGCCGGAGTTCTGCATCACCCATGCGCCCGGCGCGATGCTGGTGACCGACCTGCTGAACAGCGAACTCGCATTCTGAGCCTCAACACAACGATCGGCCCGTCGATCGCCGCACAGATCGGCGACGGCAGCCCAACCCGCCCACCCAGGAGACAAATCGTGTGGCTTAGCGAAACGAACAGCAATGAGAGGAAGACGCTGGTTGCAGCCTTTGCCGGCTATGGCGTCGATGCCTTCGACTACATGATCTACACCTTCCTCATCCCGACGCTGATGGCGGCGTGGGCGATGAGCAAGGCCGAGGCCGGCTACATCGCCACCGGGGCACTCGTCACCTCGGCCATCGGCGGTTGGGCGGCCGGCATCCTGGCCGACAAGTACGGCCGGGTGCGCGTGCTGCAATGGACGGTGATCTGGTTCACCGCGTTCACCTTCCTGTCCGGCTTCACCAATTCCTTCGAGCAGTTGTTCTTCACGCGCGCCATGCAGGGCTTCGGTTTCGGTGGCGAATGGTCGGTCGGCGCCGTGCTGATCGCCGAGATGATCCAGCCCCGGCACCGCGGCAAGGCGGTCGGCCTGGTGCAGAGCAGTTGGGCGGTCGGCTGGGGTATCGCCGCCATCGCCTTCTGGGCCGTCTATGCCCTGCTGCCCGCCGAGCAGGCGTGGCGGGTGCTGTTCTGGCTGGGCATCCTGCCGGCTTTCCTGATCTTCTACATCCGCCGCAACATCAGCGATCCGGAGGTCTTCAAGGTCACCCAGGCGAAGAAGAAAGTGGAAGGCGGCGGCAATTTCTGGGAGATCTTCTCGCCGAAGTACCTGAAGATCACGGTGCTCGCCAGCCTGCTGTCGACCGGCATGATGGGCGCCTACTATGCCGCCACCACCTGGCTGCCGACCTTCCTCAAGGTCGAGCGCAAGCTGTCGGTGCTGAGCACCAGCGGCTACCTCCTGGTGCTGATTCTCGGTTCCTTCGTCGGCTACCTCACCAGCGCCTATCTGTCGGACCGGCTCGGACGCCGCCACTGCTTCATGCTCTTCGCGGCCTGCGGCGGCGTGCTGGTGTACAGCTACACGCACATTCCCATCACCGACACGCTGATGCTGTTCCTCGGCTTCCCGCTGGGTTTCTTCCTCTCCGGCATCTTCTCCGGCATGGGCGCCTATCTGGCGGAGCTGTACCCGAACGAGTTGCGCGGTTCGGGGCAGGGCTTCTGCTACAACTTCGGCCGTGCCGCCGGCGCGACGTCCCCGGCCCTGGTCGGCTACCTGAGCAACACGATGCCGCTCGGCGAAGTGATCGGCCTGCTCGCCGCCGGCGGCTACCTGCTGGTCATCCTGGTCTGCCTGCCGCTGCCCGAAACCCGCGGCCGCGATCTCGTCCGGCAGCCGGCCTGAGCCGGCGACCACCAGTGATCCGCGAGGTGATGGCCATGTCCGCACAAGCCGCCTGTCCGCCCATCCGCCTGCTTGCCGTCGGCGACACCGCCTGGACCGTCGAGTTCGGTGCCTCCATCGATCGGGCGATCCACGGCCGGGTGCTGGGTTTCTGCAGCCTGCTTGGCGCGCTGTCCGGCGACGGCCGCCTGCATGGCGTGATCGAATGGGTGCCGACCTTCCGCTCCGTGACGGTGCATTTCGATCCCGCGCAGGCCGATGCCCTGGCGCTGCGCGACCTGCTGCACGAGCTTGCAGGCAACAGCGGCATCCTGTCGGCGGCCGGCTGCCGCTGGCACATCCCGGTGTGCTTCGAGGGCGAGTTCGCGCCCGATCTGGCCGATGTCGCGAAGGCCAGGGGGATGACGCCGCACGAGGTGGTCGGCCTGATGACCGGTACCGTGTTCTCGGTCTACATGCTCGGCTTCCTGCCCGGTTTTCCCTATCTCGGCGCGGTGCCGGAGGCGCTCGAGATGCCGCGCCTGGCCAGCCCGCGCAGGGTGGTTCCCGCCCGTTCGATCGCCATCGCCGGGCGCATGTGTGCCGCCTACCCGTGGGAAAGCCCGGGCGGCTGGCGTCTGCTCGGGCGTACGCCGGTGCGTCTGTTCGATGCCGCCAACGCCCGCCGGCCGGCCCTGCTGGCACCGGGCGACGAAGTGGTCTGGGACGCGATCGACGCGACGACTTACGCCGAACTCGAGCGCGAATGCGCTGCCGGGCGTTTCGACCTGACCCAACTGATGCGCCAGGGAGTGCAGTGATGAGTGCCATCGTCGAAGTCGTCGAAGCGGGGATGGCCGTCACCATCCAGGACCGGGGCCGCCGCGGCTACCGCAACATCGGCGTGCCGCTGTCGGGTGCGCTCGACCCGGGGCTGATGACGGCCGCCAATGCACTGCTCGGCAATGATCCTGACGCCGCGGTGCTCGAAGTCTGCCTGGCCGGCCCGGCACTGAAGGCATTGTCCGGCACCGTGCGTGTCGCGCTGGCCGGCGAGCTGTCGGCCCAGGTCGTCACCTCGCGGGGCCGCGTGCTGAAGGTCGAACCCTGGCAGACGGTGACGCTCTTTCCCGGCGACGTCGCGCGCATCGGTGCCGTGGCGCGGGGTGTCGGCTATGTCGGCATCAGCGGCGGCTTTCAGGTGCCGCCGCAATTGGGCAGCCGCTCGACCTACGTGCGTGCGCGCATCGGCGGCGCCGACGGCCTGCCGCTGACGACGGGCCTGCGCCTGCCGTGCGCGCCCCTGAGCGGCAATCCATGGCTGGAGAGCTGCGGTACCCAGCCATGGCCGGTGGACCAGGGCCCGATCAGGGTCATTGCCGGGCCGCAGGACGACCATTTCACGCCGGCTGCGCTGGATGCCTTCTTCAGCCAGCCATACGCGGTGACGCGCGACATGGACCGCATGGGCATCCGTTTCGAGGGCGAGAAACTCGTCCATAACGAACGGGGCGCGGATGTCGTGTCCGACGGCGTTGCGCCAGGCTCGATTCAGGTGCCGGCGAACGGCCAGCCCATCGTGCTGCTGGCCGATTGCCAGACCTCCGGCGGCTATCCCAAGATCGCCACCGTGATCAGCGCCGACCTGCCCCGGCTGGCGCATGTTCGGCCGGGCGACAAGGTGCGCTTCGTCGCCGTCGACCACGCCGCTGCAGCCGCGGCGCTGCGCGACCTGGCGAGCCGGATCGCGCGCTGGTGCGCGGCCATCGGCACCTTCTTCCCGGCGGGAGTCGTCGACGAAACGGCGCTGTACGAAGGCAACCTGATCAGCGGCGCGATCCGGGGCGACGAGGCCGTCGCGTTGGCGTGCATGTGAGAGATTCGGAACAACAGGAGCAAGCGATGTCGAGCAGGATCAACCTCAATGCCGATCTCGGCGAGAGCTTCGGTGCCTGGCAGATGGGCAACGATGCGGAAATGCTGCGCGTGGTCTGCTCGGCCAACCTCGCCTGCGGCTTTCACGGCGGCGACCCGCTGGTGATGCGGCAGACGCTGCGGCTTGCCCGCGAGCATGGCGTCAGCGTCGGCGCACATCCGTCCTACCCCGACCTGCAGGGCTTCGGGCGGCGCCGCATGGCGATGGCGCCGGACGAACTGGAAGCGGCCATCCTCTATCAGATCGCCGCGCTCGACGGCATGGCGAAGGTCGAGGGCCTGCAGGTGAGCCACGTCAAGCCGCATGGCGCGCTGAACAACGCCGCCAGCGCAGACCGCGCGGTGGCCGAGGTCGTCGTGCGTGCCATCCGCGCCTACGATCCGCAGATGATCCTGCTCGCCCCGGCCCTCTCCGAATTGTGTGCGGCCGGCCACGCTGCCGGTCTGCCGGTGGTGGAGGAAATCTTCGCCGACCGGGCCTATCTCGACGACGGACAGCTCGTGCCGCGCTCGCGGCCGGATGCCATGATCCACGGCGCCGAAGCCAGCTACGCTCATGTCCGGCGCATGCTGGACGAGGGCGCCGTCATCAGCGTCAGCGGCAAGCGACTGCCCTGCGGCATCGGCAGCATCTGCGTGCATGGTGACGGCCCCGAGGCGGTCGCGACGGCACGTCACCTGCGGGAGCGACTGTCTGCCGATGGAGTTGAGCTGGTGTCATTGCCGGCACTCACGACAGGCTGAAGCGCTGCAGCCGGCCCCAGTTGCACCCCACCACCACTTGCCTTCGCCGAATTGCGTGATGTCCCTCATGAATCCAGTCCGGACCATGGCGTGTTCGGTATGGGGTGTTCCGTATGGGGCGATCGCCCGGCTTCGACCATGACAGCGCGCGGATGTGGTCTAGTCTTGAATCGCGAGCCGGCCGTGGATGCCGGGCGCTGCAGATGGCACCGCGAGTGAAGTAAGAATCGAGCCGCGCGCGGCCGCCTTCTCGCTCGAAAGCGTGAGGGAGACAGGAAAGGGGGCGCAATGAGCCTGAAGATCTATCTGTCCTCGACCTTCGAGGACCTGAAGGACTACCGGCGGCGCGTGTACGAGCAGTTGCGCGCCCTGCGCCACGACGTCATCGCGATGGAAGACTACGTCGCCGCAGACGAGCGTCCTCTCGACAAATGCCTGCGCGACGTGCGCGACAGTGACGTCTACATCGGCCTCTTCGCCTGGCGCTACGGTTACGTGCCGCGCGCCGGCAATCCGCAACGCCGCTCGGTGACCGAGCTTGAATATCTCGAGGCGAAGAAGCACAAGAAGCCGTGCCTGATCTTCCTCACCGACAATCGCGCGCCCTGGCCGCCGGACCAGATGGACTCCACCACCGGCGACAACGACGGCGGCAAGAAGATCGTCGCGCTGCGCAAGGCCCTGCGCGACAAGGGGCTGGTGTCGACCTTCGAGACGCCGGATGCGCTCGCGACCAAGGTCGTCACCGCGCTCTACAGTTGGCAGGCGGAAAGCTCGATGGCGCATTCGGCGCGCGCGCACGGCGCGGTGGAGGAGGTACTGTCGCCCGGGGTGCAGGCCGCGGCGCGCAAGACCAACACCCTGCTGTGGGTGCCGGGCTCGCGGCTGCGGGTGCGCTTCATCGGCACCGACGCCGGTTTCGCCGCCCGCATCCTGCGCCTGGCGCAGATCTGGAGCGCCTACGCCAACATCTTCTTCGTCGCCAGCGAAGACGACGATGCCGAGGTGCGCGTCGCCTTCGACAAGAACGGCGGCTCGTGGTCCTACGAAGGTTCGAACTGCCTGAGCGTGGCGCACGGCGAGCCGACGATGAACCTCGGCTGGCTCGAGCCGGCCCTGCCGATCGACGACGTCGAATCGGTCGTGCTGCACGAGTTCGGCCACGTACTGGGCCTCGCGCACGAGCACAACAACCCCAGCGGCGACATTCCGTGGGACCGGAAGGAGGTCACCAAACTCCTCGGCGGCCCGCCCAACAACTGGGATCGGCAAACCATCGACCAGTACCTCTACAGCACCTGGGAGAAGGACCGCTTCCCCTTCGACAAACCTTTCGACCCGCTGTCGATCATGTCCTACTACTTCCCGAAGGAGGTCACCAGCGGCAAGCCGATCTTCGGCACCAACACCACCCTGTCATCGGGCGACAAGGAGTTCATCAGCCGGCTGTATCCTTACGTGGCGGGGTTTTGAGCGGGCGGGTACTCTACGCGCGACAACGGGCACGAGTTTCATGCTTGCTCCTCCACTGGTGGTGGGGTGCGGGCGGTTGTCGATCCTTTCCTCCTCATATTGAGAGGCAGACACCATGGAGCCTATTACCAACGGCATGCGGCCGATCGATCCGGGCGAAGTGCTGCGCGAGGAGTTCCTGATTCCGCTCGGGATCACGCCGCATGCGCTGGCACTGGAGTTGCGGGTATCCGCGCCGCGCATCAACGACATTGTGCGTGAGCGGCGTGCGGTGACCGCCGATACTGCGCTGCGGCTTGCCGCCTTCTTCGGTAACAGTGCGGAGTTCTGGATGGGCCTCCAGACAGACTACGACATGGCGATCACACGCAGCGCCGCAGCAGACGCGATTGCGCGCATCAGGCGCTTCGAGCCCACACACTGATCACTTCGGCGGCAGACGCCACTGCTCGAACACCACCGCAACCTGCGCCGCAGTAGCGCAGCTATGGATGATTACGAGGATGCCAAGGTGAAGATTCTGGTTGTCGGATCCCTCAAGAACGTTCCGAGCCAGCCGGAACTCTGCGCCTGCTTCGTGGCGAAACTGGGCGAGATGGTCGTCGAACGCGGCCACGTGCTGCTCAACGGTTGCCGTGGTTCGCTCGACAAGGCAATCGCCGAGGCGGCCGACGCGCGGCTCCGGGCGCTGGGAAAGACGCCCGCGGACCAACTGGTCGGCTATCGCCTGCGCGATGCGGAGCCGATCCATCGCTGCGGACGCATCCGCATCTCGGAGCTCAGCGACTGGGACCTCACCCATTCGCGCCTGTCCGTGCCCGAGCAGTTCGCCGAGGCCGACGCCGCCATCTTCGTCGCCGGCAGCGAAGGCACCTTCCACGCCGCCAACTGGGCGCGCATCGCCGGTGTTCCGGTGCTGGGCGTCACCGCCTTCGGCGGCGCCGGTCGCGAGCTGTATGCCTGCGAAAAGGCGCAACTCGAAGACAAGTTCGGCAGCTCCATCACCCGCGACGAGTTCGACATGCTCAACCAGGACGCGACCGACGCCGACGCGCTCGCCGCTGATGTCGTCACGCTCGCCGAGCGCATCGTCATCCCGACCACGGTGTTCCCGGTGCTGCCGTTCTCGATGGAGTTCGAGGACGTCAAGGATTCCTTCCGCGAAAGCTGCCGCGAGGCGGGCTTCGAGATGCGCGGCACCGACGAGGATGAAACGACCGAGCGCATCATCCCGCGCATCCTCGAGGGCATCCGCCGCGCCGCCATCGTGGTCGCCGACGTCACCGAGCCGCGCCCCAATGTGTATTACGAGATCGGCCTCGCCCAGGGCATGCGCAAGAGCGTCATCCTGACCGCGAGAGAAGGCACCGTGCTGCCCTTCGACCTCGCCGACATCCCGACCATCCTGTGGAAGAACCAGCGCGACCTGAAGGAAAAGCTCGCCCACCGGCTGCGCCTGCTACGGCCGACGTGAGCGGGGTCGACCGTTCGGCGGAATGCGCTTCGCTTTTGGCTTCGCCGAAACTTTGGCCGCCCGTCGGCGGCCACGTTTTCCGCCCTACGCTCGCTCCACGTGTGGCGGCGATCAAACGCCCGATCTCCCGGGCGGTGAGATTGCGGCGCGTGTTCAACGCCAGTTCTCCACCTGCAAGCCGCTCACACGCGCGAACTCATCGACGTTTGAGGTCACCACGATCAATCCACGCGCCACCCCGCTGCCGGCGATCAGCGCGTCATAGGCCCCGATCGGCTGCCCCTGGCGCTTGAGCGCGGCCCGAATGGCCGCTGCCGCTTGCGCATCGGGCGCATCGAACGCCACCGTGTGCGTCACGGCAAAGAACGCATCGAGCAGGGGCCACAACCTTTTTGCGCCTGCGCTGTTGAGTGCCAGGCCGTAGTCGATCTCCATGCGCGTGATCGAGGACACGACGATCTGGTTCGGCGACGTGGCCTTGATGCGGGCGAGCACCCCGGGCTGGCCTTTGACGAAATCGGACACCGTACAGGTGTCGAGCAGATACTTCATGCCAACGGATCGTCCGCGGGCGGGCGCAGCGCAGCGCGCCCCGCCTCGAACGGGGGCATGTCGGGCATGCCCTCAAACGCCATCACCGCATCCGGCCACTGGGGCTGCGCATGGCGCGCCAGCCACTCGTCGACCGCTTTCCGGATCAGCGCATTGCGGCTCTCGCCCGCGCCCTTGGCAACGGCGGCCAGCCGCTGCCCGGTCACATCGTCGAAGTAGACGTTGAAGTGCATCGGCGCCTCCTGAGTCATGGCATAACACGTACATATGTTATACGCTCGTCGCAACGGTCTCAACAAGGCCGTAGAGCCCCCGGTCTGGGGCGTTCATCGTTTTGTCTGGGCACACCGTGTCAAGCGACACGAAGATTTAACCCCCTGA
>JAFEFC010000035.1:0-51405 GCA_018240785.1 Pseudomonadota bacterium
TTTCCGTTTTCTGAGACGACCCGTCGTAGATCGCCTCAACCCGCTCAACGCGCTCAGGTTCCCGTTCCCCATGAGGGGTTAGGAGAACGTCAACAACGGCGACGGCGCAAACGCCTGGAACGTTCCCGTTCCCCATGAGGGGTTAGGAGCAGCAGCAGGCGTGCAACAACCTCAACGCCCCGAAAGTTCCCGTTCCCCATGAGGGGTTAGGAGCATGCGGTGATCGAGTCGGCCACGCTGGACGATCTGGTTCCCGTTCCCCATGAGGGGTTAGGAGGACCAGGGGCGCGTCGAGCACCGCGCCGGCGCCTCGCAGTTCCCGTTCCCCATGAGGGGTTAGGAGATCACCGCCGGGATCTCGGTCGTGACTGCGAGCGACGGTTCCCGTTCCCCATGAGGGGTTAGGAGAGCGAGAGGATGACTCGCGTAGGGGTGACGCCCGTAGTTCCCGTTCCCCATGAGGGGTTAGGAGGCCAGACTGAAAGATAGTGGCAAGGTGACGTTCAAAGTTCTCGTTCCCCATGAGGTGTTAGGAGACACGCACAGCGGGATGACGAGCTGGGACGGGGATCGGTTCCCGTTCCCCATGAGGGGTTAGGAGAGGTTCGCGCGGTAGCTGGCCGTGTCGAATGCCCGTCGTTCCCGTTCCCCATGAGGGGTTAGGAGTTGTTTTCGGCGTAGTTTTCGAGGACGCCGGCCGCGGGTTCCCGTTCCCCATGAGGGGTTAGGAGCGCGACCGTCAGCGCGGGCAACCAGGGGTAATTGGTGGTTCCCGTTCCCCATGAGGGGTTAGGAGGCAATGCTCTCAACTTAGCGCCCCCTTGTAGGACATATGCAAATGCGGCTTGATCCTGGGCGGACGTGGATGGCTTCTACCCGGCTGGATGCGGCATCGACTGCGGGCGATGGCCACAAGTGTGTCGGGCAACGCCGCCCATGCTTTGGCAATGCCGAGCAGACAGCCCGCGAGAACGGGCTTGAGCGCGCCGAAGGCATAGGTGCGATTGGGGCGCGAGCCAGCTTGGCTGACTTCGCCAGTGGCGCTGCTGCCGCTGAGCAGGGCGGACAGGTTGTCGGCCAGGATCTTGGCGGCGAAGTCCTGCTGTAAGGCAAGGTAGGTCAGCCCGGTCGTGGCCTCGAGGCACAGGCGATGCTTGATGGGGTCGATTCAGAAAACGGAATCTAAAGCACGCTAAGGAATGCTCGCTCCAGCAACGGCGCGGCTTTGCGCATTGCCTCCGCCGCTGGAAGCGGCGTTCCGACTGTTCTCGGAACCCGGCAGTCTCGGCGGCTCTATACGAGAGTGGTTTTCGAGAATGAGGCGAACAAGGCCAGCACTGGCGTGGCCTGCATTCTCGCGGCGGCTTCTCGACAATGATCGTTTGGGCACCTCGAAAAACCTCTGGTTTCGGCACAATCAGCTTCGTAAATTGCTGATTTTTATATGCCGGATTTTCTGGATACGAGGTTTTTCGAGGAGCCCGTTTGTGAGCAAGGCATCCATGCCCAAAACCTAACGTACGAAAAATTCCGAATTCTGAGACGCCCCTTGGAGGTTCCTCCCTGAGGCGACGCGACGCCGTGGCCGGCCAGGCATTCATGGCGTCACCAAAGCGTGGCATCACAACGCGCCTGCGCTCAGCCGCCGAGACGCCCATATCGGCTGGGAAACGCCCGCCGTGCGCCTTGGCAGCTCGATTCGTTCTCCCGATCGATGCGCGCATGGGTGATTGCCGTGTTATCCACAGAAACTGTGGATAAGTTTTGGGACGAGCGCCCCGACATCCTGATTTTGCAGGCAATCAATCGCTGCTCTTTTCTTTCGCAGGGTCCCGAGGCGAGGTTTCTCCCGCTCTCGTATGGTCGACCGGACGGCGATCGCCAGTGGCGTCATCCGCTCTGGGTACGGGTGCGGGCAGTCGTGTGCCTGAAGGATTCGGTCGGCCGCCGACGTGTCGCTTCAGTCTCCGTCGTGAGGGTGGGGTGCATCCTAAACTCGGGGCCTGCCCGTTGAGGCGGCCGCGGCCAGTTGCCCCCTCAGTTCCACCGCGGCGGCTTCGGCCCGGCGCGCCTCTTCCTGGGTTTGCCTGAGCGTCTGGCGCGTGCTCTCGAGCGCGCCTTGCAGCGTGCTGACTTCGCCGCGCAGCTTGCCGGCTTCCTGATTCGCTTCGCGCAAGTCGGCCTCCGTCCGCACCAGCCGGCTCTTGAGGTCCTCGACCGCGCCCTGAGTCTGCTCGAGCCGCGCGATCGCCACCGCCGCCGCCTGATCGGCCGCGATGCGGGCCGCCCGCTCGGCCTCCAGTCCTTCCTTCAGGTCGACGATCTCCGCCTCGAGGCGAGGCACCCCTTCCAGCCGCAGTTGCAGCTTCGCCATCTCGGTGCGGGCGGCCTCGGCTGCCTGACGATGAGTCTCCGCCGTGTGCCGCGCCTCGTTGACGTCCGTGGTGAGTTGCGCATAACGGCCTTCAAGCTGGCTGTGCTCGGCATGCAGGGCGTCGTGGAGCGTCTGCAGCGCTTCCAGGTCTGCGGTCTGGGCTTCGTTCTCCGCAATCAGGTCTTTCTCAGCCTGCTGCGCACTGACCAGCTCCTGCTCGAGGACCAACTTCGCCGAAGCCACCTCCTGGCCGATGAACTCCAGCAGGGCACGCTGCAGCCCGACCGGCAACATCATCGGCGCTTCCGGCGCCCGGCCCTGGCTGGCCTGCCAGTGCTGAAGGAGCCGCAGCACGGTGGCCATCGACCCCTGCCCCAGTTCCTCGCGCACCGCGCGCGCGGTCGGTCTGCCACCGGCGGCACGGATGCGGTCTGCCGCGGCATTGATGGCTTCCTGGGTAATCGTCGCTTCCCGTGCCATGGCGTCCTCTTGATCGGCGATGTTATGAAATTACGTTATTAAAACGTTATGTTACGTTATGTTATATTTTGGGAGATGACCCGAGAAAACGCAAGTCGGTCCCTCACGTTGCAGCACTGGCTGATTGCCAGCGTCGCCGCGGCTGCCGAATTACCGGGGCCACGGCAGCGACACCGCGTTGTCGTGCGCGACGACCAGGAGACCAGGCCGCCAGGCGCTCATCCCGTCCGGGGCGTCGCGTCCGCCGATGTCCTTGTTTCCTCGCCACCCGAAACGAGCTTGCGAACGATCAGTGGCGAATGACGGACGCCCCAACTACTATACGTATATATAGTTTGTGTCTGGATGCTGCAGCCGTGACCCGCTACCTCACTTGCCCCTTCTGTCATACCCCGTCGCCCCGCGAGCACTTCGAGGTCGCGCGCGACCGTGCCGGGACGTTTCGGGTCTGTCCCGAGTGCTCGCGGCCGATCCCCGATCTCGAAGCGGCCCTCCCGCCGCTCAAGGCTCTGTCGGCACGCGAGAAGGCGCTGGCGACGGGCTGATCGTCCGGCGACGTTTGCGTAAAGACACCTGCACACGCCCCGTTTGCGGCACCGCTGGCACCATCCGGGACACGCGGGGCGTGTCGCGCTGGATGGGGATGACCTGAGGGAGGAGGGGGGCGAATCTCGCGGCAGGCATGGGCGGCAGGGCCGATGCAACAAGCGTCGTCCCGCGCACCCCTGGAGGGCCGGGCGTGGCATCATGACTTTCGTCATACCACGACCCCCGGAACCCTGAATGAAAGACTTCGATGAACTCACCCTCGCGCAGCTCAAGCAGCTTCACGTTCGGATCTCGAAGGAAATCGACAAGCGCGCTTCGGACACGAAGACGAACCTCCTGAAGCGGATGCGCAAGCTCGCCGAGCAGGAGGGCGTCACCCTCGAAGACCTGCTGGGCGTGGCCGCCGTCGACGCGCCTGCCAAGGCCAAAGGCGCGCGCCGGCGCCGTGAAGCAACCCCGGCGCCGGACCAGAAGGCGCCGTTGCCGTTGAAGTACCGGAACCCGGACAATCCCGCGCAAGGCTGGTCCGGCCGCGGCCGCAAGCCCGGTTGGGTGGTGGCGTGGCTTGCCAACGGCGGCGCCTTGTCGGCGCTGGAGCACACCGGCGCGCTGAAGAAGTCCCGACGCCATGCGCCGGCGCCTGCAGAGATCGCCCCAACCATCGTGGCCTCAGATATCGACGCCACTCCGGCCACCGCGTCCTCCGACGCATCCGCCGAGGCCACCTGACGGAACGTCCCGGCTCGCTTGCCCACCGTGCAAGTGCGCTTGTCGAGCGCCGGGAACCCGAGCCTTCCCATGCAGGCCCCCGCCATCGCGCCCAAGGGCCACGCGTCCTCGAATCCGGCTTCCGCGCAAGCCTCAGATCAGACTGCGAGGGCCCCGTCGAAGTCGGCCTGTGTATGGCAGTTGCCGTCATCGCGCGGACAGGCGAGATCGGCCCGTAGCGCACGTCGGCGTGGCCGGGGCGCGGCTGTCGGCGTGCCAGCGGATCAGGGGTTCGACCAGGCGGCACTGCACCTGGCCTTACGTCTTCTCGCGCAATCAGCGGCCCATTCAGGTCCGCCCGTCCCGCGCGTCGGCGGCAGGCTGCGCGGGTCGCAGCACCAGGACGTCGCCGCGCTGGGCGAAGTCCAGATGCTTCAGGACACTCATCCCCAGCAGCACTTCGTCATCCTTCATGCCGGGGTTCAGGTGGCCGCGGACGCCCGTCAGCTGGAACGGACCAAAGGCAAGTTCGCCGATTGAGGTTTCGCGCACGGCGACGGGGCCGTTCGCGGTCATCGCTGTGCCGCGGGCACCCGGCACCAACTGCAGCGCTTCAACGAGGTGCGCGGGCACCGCGACGTGCGTGGCGCCAGTGTCGAGCAGGAAACGCACTGGCCGGCCATTGATCCAGCCCGGAAAGCGGTAATGCCCGGCGCGATCGCGCCTGAGCACCAACTCCGTGGCGCCGGGATCGATCACCAGGTTCCGGTTCGGTTGATCGCGCCGCTCGAGCACGCCGTGGAAACTGACCCAGCCCAGCCCCAGAAAAGCCACGGTGGCCAGCAAACCCATCGTTCGGCCCAGGCGGCGGGTGTCAGCATCGTGTCGGGTGGTCATCGGGGGTGGATCTCCTCGTCGTCGGCCGGGGCCACGCAGTCAGGGGCGCGAGGTATTTTGGCCCAGCCGGCGCCGGTTTCGTTCCAGGATCCGCGTTTCACCAAGGATCTGGACCGTCCGGAGGCAACACAGGGACAGCCATCACGGTGGCAACCCACGGCAGCCATTCGATGATAAATCGGTGCGTTGTGCCGCGCCGGGCACAACACGCGTACGCTTCTTTCCGCTTCGTGAGCTGACCTCGAGAAGGGCAAGGCGCGGGTGGTCAATCCGCGCTTTGCGGCGATGACCTCGCACCATCTATTCGACCCGGATTTCTGCCACGTCGCCCGTGGCAGGCAGAAAGGCGTCGTTGAGAACACTCAATAGTGTAAATCCGCGTATGTACATTCTCCCAGCGCTGATCTAATGTACATCCACGGTACATTCATTTCGGAGTCAGAGATGCACACGACACGCGCGTTCAAGAACGGCAACTCACAAGCCGTCCGCATCCCCGCCGACCTGGCTTATGACAGAACGGACATCGAGCTTGAGATCGAACGGGAGGGTGACGAAATCCGCATCCGTCCGGCGCGTCGATCGCTTTCGGGGGTGCTCTCGAAATTCGCCAAATTCGCCCCGGAGTTCATGGAAGAAGGTCGTGGAGACCAGGAGCAAAATGAAAGGGACGCACTGTGATGGCGCGCTACATGCTCGACACCAACATGTGCATCTACCTGATGAAGAACCAGCCCGAGGCGGTCGCCCGGCGCTTCGCACAGTGCTACGTCGGTGACGTGGTCATGTCAGCGATCACCTACGCCGAACTGGAGTACGGCGTAGCTGTGTGTGCGGATCCAGAGCGGGAAAGGGCCAATCTGGCAGCGCTTATTGAGGACATTCCCGTCGTTGCGTTCGATGCAGCGGCGGGAGTAGCGTACGGACCGATCCGGCTTGCAACCCGCGAGAACAAGAAGGATGCGCTCGACAAGCTGATCGCCGCTCACGCGGTCTCCATCGGCGTGACGGTCGTGACCAACAACACCAAGGACTTTGTCAGGTATCCCGGCGTAGCGGTTGAGAACTGGCTGGAGCCAGAAGAGAACAGTCACTAAACCGGGGAAGACGACGGTTTTCGGCATTCGTGTGTTTTGGGCCGTCTCAGAACTCGGACAACAAAACACGCTAAGGGTTGGCGCGTCAGGTTGAGTCCATAGACGCCATCCCGTAGGCCTCGGCAAAACGGCCGATGCTGCCGACCTCGTCGGCTCGCTTGACGGCCTGCTCCTTGGACTCGGCCGTCCGCTCCGGCTTCCGTGCCGATTGAGGAGGGCGAAGGCCTCGGGGCCGAAGAAATGCTCCAGGAGCTCGACGTCGGTGAGCGCCCGAAGCTCCTCATAGAAGGAAAAGAGCATCGCAAGCTCCTTGCGAAGCCCGGAGACAGTTCCGGGTACCGCTGCGGCAGCGGTGCTGCGGCGATGCCCGGCGGTGTCTTTCCCATCCTTCACCCTACAACCCCACGAGAACGCGTCAAGAGGGCGCTTGCTATTGTTGTATGTTGTATGTTGTATGTTGTAGCATCCTACAACATAACCAAAAAGGAGCACCATTATGGCAATCAGCAAGGAGCAGATCTTCACTATTGCCGACGAGCTCGACGCCGCCGGCCAGAATCCGACCCTTGCCGCCGTGCGCAAGGTGTTGGGAGGCGGGAGCTTCACCACGATCTCCGAGGCGATGAACGAGTGGAAGGCGCGGAAGGCCGAGAAGGAAACCCCGCTCCGTCAGCCGGCCCCGGAGGCCGTTGCCGAACGACTCGCCGAGTTCGGTGCTGAGGTCTGGGCGCTTGCGCTCGAACTCGCGAACGGCCGTTTGGCGTCCGAGCGTGAGGCGCTCGATGCGGCCCGTGTCCAGCTTGAGGCAGAGCGGCAGGAGGCGGCGGAGCTCGCCGACCAGGTATCGGCCGAGCTTGAGGCTCTGCAGCAAAAGGTTGCCGAGCTCGAAGAGGCAAACACAAAGCTCGAGAGCGAGCACGAGAAGGCGCTGCGCCAGGTATCCAAGGCTGAAGAGCGAGCTACGACCGCCGAAGCCCGGATCACGGAGATCGAGAAGCGTGCGGATGACCTCAATACCGAGCTCGCGCGAGTGAATACGCAGAACACCGATCTGGTGAAAGCGCTGGCGGATACGGCGATGCGCGCGAACGACGCCGTAACCAAGAAGGAGTAACGGGGGGAGGTCTCTTCCTTCAACCCGAAAAAGTTGGGACGTCCCAACTTTTTCTCTCGTGGAGCGCCCCGGTCAGAGGGAGGAGAATGCGGCTGCACCAGTTCACTGGGCTGGCCGCCTCGCGTGCAGCGGGCTTCTGACAGAAAACGGTCAGGCGTCCACTGCACGCACCGCCGCGAAAGATCGAAATTGCTCGGAACTCCTGTGCACGGCGCGACAAAGCCGGTCCGTCACAAAAGGCGCGTTGATTGCCCTTGCGCCGTGAGAAGTGCCACCGCCTTCTTATCGAAGGAGACGAAGGTTTCCCCGCCAAGCCAGTTGCCTTCGTAGGCAATGACGCCATCGGCAAAGTCGCCGCCCGCGTCAAGCATCAGCAAGCCGGCCTCGACAGCAGGCCGGTTCACTTCCACATTCGCGGCGGCCAGTAGTGCCCGGATCGCGCTGGCCGCGTCGGATTGCTGGAAGCCGTAGACACGCAGCAGCACCCAAACAAATTCGCATAGGCACGGCAACGCGACCGCGATCAATTCGGCGTCGGTCAAGACTGCGGCGGCAACGTCCGCTTGTACGGGATCGTCACGCACAACCGCACGTACAAGGACGTTGGTATCGACTGCGACCTTCATTGCTTACCTGCCCAGCCTTGCGCCGCCGCCTCGTTGATTTCTTCGATGGTGGCAACTTTCTGTGTCCTGCCCGCGAGCAGGCCGACAAAGCCGGCTATCGTCCCTGCGGGCCGTGCCGCCTTGAGCATGCCCCGACCGTCTGGCAGCAAGTCCAGCTCGATCTTGTCGCCTGGCTTGATGCCGAGGTGTTGCAGTACATCCTTCCGGAACGTCACTTGTCCCCGTGCGGTAACGGTCAATGTGGTCATAGTGGTGTGCCCTCGCAATTCAAGGTTGATGCTTTGCATTGTAATGCAAAACCGCCTTACTTAAAATTTCCGCCAACCGATCATTAGACGGTCAAACCGGACGTGATTTATTTTCCGTTTTCTGAGACGACCCCTGCCTTAGAGGACGCCGGTCCGCTCCACCCGGTCCACAGAGCTTCTTACCTGATAACTCTTATTATCAAGTAAGGCTTTTTCGCCTAAGATGCGGCAAAAGTCGGGTTCCGGGAGGCAGTATGGCGCAGAACATGGTGGTCGAACGGGCGCTGCCGCGCTACACGCGGGCGGATTTCGCGGCGCTGCGTGGGTGGCTGAACAAGCTGCCGGTGGAGCGCCTCGCCGCGCTCTATTACACCGAGGACGATCTCGAGGCGCTCGGCTGCGCCACGCCAGGTGCGCTCGAGGCGCGCCTTGCGCTGATGCGCGATCACCTCATCGAACGGGCGAGTCTCGCCAATCCGCGTCTTGCGGAGGGACTGCGCGAAGCGCGGCGCTCGGCGCGCTGGAGTGCGGTGGCGATGCGTTATCTGTTCGATGCGGCCGAGTTCGCCTCACGCGAACCGCAGCCCGCCGATGCCCTCAGCGCGTGGCTAAAACCGCGCATCAGCCGGCATTTGGCGCATGAGGGCGTGCGCGCGGTCAGCGAGCTCAAGCACCTGATCGAGGTGCGCGGTCGCGGCTGGTGGCGGCCGATCCGCCGCCTCGGCGCCGGCAAGGCGGCCGCCCTCGAGCGCTGGCTGCGCCACCACGAAAAAACGCTCGGCCCCCTGGCCGTACCCGTGGCACCCATCCAGGCGCAGCCGCCCATCGTGCTGCGCCCGGACGAGCCGATCCTCGTGCCGCTCGAGCGCATGGCGCTCGCGCACGCGTTCGACGGCCGTCATGGCGTCAATCGGGCCGCCGCCCTGAGCCTCATCGCCGCCGACAACGACCTGGAGGCGGTGCAGGCCTTCCTGGTGAAGTACCGCGGCCAGGCGAAGACGCAGCGCGCGTATCAGAAGGAGCTCGAACGCTTTCTGCTGTGGTGCCTCTACGCCCGGCGCAAACCGCTCTCGAGCGTGCTGGTCGACGATTGCGAAGCCTACAAGACGTTCCTCGCCGCGCCCGATCCCGGCTGGTGCGGCAAGAAGGCGGGCCGTCACACCGTCTACTGGCGGCCCTTCAGCGGGCCACTCTCACCCGACTCCCAGCGCTACGCGATCACCGTGCTAAAGACGTTTTTCGCCTGGCTCGTCGATGTGCGTTACCTCGGCGGCAATCCCTGGGTGGCCGTGGGACCGCCGCTCGTGGAGCAGCGCTCGGTGGCACTGCACCTGGACAAGGCGTTGCCCGAAGATCTGTGGACCCGGTGTGCGCGCGAGGGCGGACTCTTCGATCAGGCGTGCGAGATGGCCCCCGACGAAGACGCGCGGCGCCAGGCGCGGCTCGTGCGCGCGGCGCTGTTGCTGATCGGGCACGCCGGCATCCGGCGCGAGGAAGCGGCTCGCGCGCAGCGCCGCCACCTGAAGCCCCTGCCGGGTCAGGCCGGCGCGCTGTGGGAGCTGGAGGTGCTGGGCAAGCGCCAGAAGTGGCGCACCGTGTTCCTGCCGGCACGGGCCATTTCCGCGATCGCCGCGCACTGGGCCGACCGCGAGGAGGATTTTGCGGCGGCCGATCACGCCGGCGCACTGATCTCGCCGCTCATCATCCCCTCGACCCCGGCCGCCCGCGACAAGCACCTCGACAAGCTCGATGCGCCCGGCGCCGGATTTTCGCCCGACGGGCTGTACCGGTGCCTGAAGACGGGGCTGACGCGGATCGCGGCAGATGCGCGGCTCGCGCTCGACGACGCGGAGGGCGCGCTGTTGAAACGCGCGGGCCTGCACGCCTTTCGCCACACCTTCGGCACCCTCGCCGCCGCGCACGCGCTGCCGCTCGATGTGCTGCAACGCGTCATGGGGCACGCAAGCCTGCAGACCACCTCGATCTACGTGCAGGCCGAGCGCCAGCGCAGCATCGAGGAGATGGGGAAGTTCTTCAGATGAAACATTCCAGCCAATAGCAGGAATCCCATCCCATGGCACAACCGTACCGGTTTCGCTGTCACGCCATATTGCGGGCGCAAAGGAGGACAACGCGTCGCCGGCCAGGTGGTCAATGCCTCGCGCGTCTGCGTTGCGGGATGGCTTTGTCGGGCGGTGCCGAAGTGGTCAGCGTTCGATGAGGGTACGGTCCCAGGGTGAGCCGGTCTTTCTCCAGGCCATCCGCTCCTGTGCGTCTTTGAGGTCGAGCAGCGCATCGATCATCGGGTTGAGGACGCTGGCTTCGAGATAGACGCTCAGCTTGAGAGCCATCTTGTCCGGTGACGTGATCGTAAACCGGAATCCGCCTCCATCTTCGGCATCCTGGATGGCGATGTACTCCATTGTTCCTACGGTGTGCTGATAGGCGATCAGACGCACAAACGCGTCGCCTTCCATGTGCTTCATGACTGGCCTCGCTGGTGAAGTGGGCGGACCGCTTCGGCGGTCCAGGTGATCCCATTGAGGTGGCCCGCACTCATCCATGCGAGCGCTGTGGTGGCCGAAGGCGAAAGGCCTGGTGACTCCGCCATTCGCCGACGTGCCCGCATCGTCGCAGCCCAAATGCGCGGAGAGTCCCCGGTTGCACGCCACTTCATCCTGCGTGTGAGGATGCGCCTCACCGTGGTCTCGACGCGCGTCAACACCGCTTTGCTGACGTCGCATCGAACGCGTGCGTCTCGTGCAGTGCGGTCTGGTCGGCCGCTTCCAGTCGCTGCCCGATGATGGGCAGTAGTCGGGCCAGGCTGTCGGCTACGGGCCGCGGGCGGTTCGTTCTCCCTGGCAGTGCAGTCATGACCAACACCATCGCGCGCAAGGGCGTGACCGCGGCACCGAAAGTTCCTGCGCGGACCCGCCCGATTCACGGGACACCCACGGCCATCGGAACGAGCCGTCCCTCGTCGATGGCATCAAGGAACGCGACATCCATCGGCCTAAAGCCCCGACGATCGGGCCCGATCTGCTCAACAAAGCCGTTTGCCCTCACGAAGACCTGGATCCGGCCGTCTCGGGTGCGGTAAGCGCGGCCTTCGAGCTCCGCCGCCTTGCGGGCCACGCGTGCCTTGTCGAGCCCGGCTTGGTGCGCCTGCGTCTCGTGCTGCACAACGGCGCGGTAGTCCTTGTCCTGCAGCACCAGTTTGCGGAGGTAGGCGAAGAGCCCTCGATCGGTGAGCCCCTCGAGGTACTTGCGCGAGGCCTGCACGATGTCCGAGAGCCGCTGCTTGCGGCTGCTGGCCAGCTTCATCAGCGCGAGCACCCCGGTGGGTTTCATGTCGTTGCGGGCGACGAGCCAGGCAAGTTCCGTGGGCAGCGCGCAGCCTTCGATTTTGACAAAAGGCGCCGGCTTCGCCGGTTGATTTTCTTTAGATTGTTTTTGATGGGTTGATTTAGAGGCGTCAGCCGGGACGGGTGATGCCGCGGCGGGGCTGTGGATAACCGGGGTTGAGGACGCATCGGGCGCCGGAGCGGCTTCGCCGGTGAGGGTCAGCGCCTCGAGCAGGCGCTCGGTCGGCGTGATGGGCGACGAGGAGCCTTTGAGGCCTTTTCGGGCGATTTGCTCGCGTTCGATCAAACCGCGCTCTTCCAGCCATTTCACGACGCGACCGACGGTTTCGACCGATTTGCCCGATTCTCGGGCAAGGGTGGCGCGTGCGGCATAAATGGGCGATTTCAGGCACGCGAGCCGGATCTTTTTGACGATGCGCACGACAACGCGAAGGTAGCCGTCCGGGAGGTCCCGGAAGACGGCGGCTTCATCGATCGCGGCGCAGGCGCGCGCGATCGACGAGGGGTAGGCAATGGCAGACATTCAAAACCTCAAGGCGTAAAGGTTCCTTGACGTTTCAGGCCGTTTTGGTAGCATTGCCTCGTTGCGGGAGGGTTTGACCGGTTGGCGCCGGTTGCTTCCAAAGTGGTCCGAAACACCAGTTCCAGATAAACCCCGTTGAGTTGGCGCTCAGCGGGGTTTTTCTTTGGCAGGAAGGGTTTTGATCGGGTCAGGTCATCGTGATCTCCTGGGCTGAAACCTGATGCTCGAAATCGGACGCCCAGATGTGCGAAACCCCGCGGAGGGCGGGGTTTCTGTGTGTTGCGTCGTGGGCTGGCAGGCGGTGTTTATACGTATAAACACGCCATACCCGATGGGATCGGGGAGGCTTTCGTTTTGGATCGGGCAGTTCCTGAGAGGAGACCATGGATGGCTTGCGGCCTCCATGATGTTTATACGTATAAACAACTCCGGCGCCGGCTTGGGCGGACGTGTTTATACGTATAAACATCTCTTGGGCTTTCCGATGCGCGGCGATGTTCGCGTCGCCGCGCGGGCGTGAGTAGTGAGCACCTCCGCAAGCCGGCTGTCTGGTGTTTATACGTATAAACAGCCTGATCATGCTAGTCCCGCGCCTCCTCGTTCTCGGCTGGAGCACTACCCTTCGACGTGTCATCCTCATTGAACTCTTCGGCGACCGTTGCCAGCAGCTCCTCGAGCGCCATCGCAAACTTGACGCGCTTCGACGGCTCGACGCTGATGTTGACTTCGAACGCGTCGCCGCGCCGCTTGTAGTAGCCGTTCTTGTAGCGAACCTGTTTTGAGGCCGTCGGTGTCTTGCTCGTCTTCGGTTCAAGCAAAGCCTGGGTCTGATTCACAAGCCAGGCATGGGTGTGATTCTCTTCTGCAAACTTCACTGCAAGCCGGACGGCCTGTCGGAGGCCGACCTTGTCGGCAACTTTGCTCAATTGGTATGCGGCGTTGGCGCCAAAACGTGTTGGTGCGCCTTTGATAATCTCGACGACATCGGGGGGCAGCTTCGAAAACGCCCGATAAAATGTCATCTGCGATCGAGAAACGCCCGCTCTGCGCGCGACATCGGCCGACGTCTCGCCAGCGGCAATGAGCTTCTCGTAGAACAGTGCCCGATCAAGGTCGCAGTGTTGCTCGCGCTCTTCGTTCTGTTGATAGCCGAACCAGGCTGATTCTTCGAGTGTCAGGTTGTCGTGAACTTCTGCGAGAAGTTCTTCGAGAACCTTATGCTCCAGGCACGATTGAACGCGTGTCCAGCCGTCCGCGATAATGAATCGGCCGTCCTGATCCGGGTTCGGGATGACGTGGATTGGGTCGTGCTGCCCTTGCGTGCGGAGCGCCTCTGCGCGATCCCGGATCATTTCGGGGGTGTAAACCTCACGCGGAGCAAGGGGGTTCGGATCGATGAGTCGTACATCGATCATCATGAGGTTCCGGCCTGATCCGTTCGTGGAAATCGGGACGGCTTTGGGTGGCAGCGCAGATGTGACCTTGAGTGGTGGCACGATCTGCCCGATTGCCTCCTCGGGAACGATGGGCTGATGAGAGATGACAGCGAATTCTTCGGGCTCGGCATGAGGCGATGTCGATGGAACGACGGCGCCTGACTTGATCAAGCCCGATATCTTATAGGGTGCACGCTTGGCCATCGTCAGCGCTCCGTGTCAACTTTCGGCAAGCCGGGTTGAGTGATTCCGAAGCTCAGGATCAGGCTCTTCGCGACATCGATGATCGCGATCGATCCTGCGGAACTCGGATCGGATTCGACAAGTGGAACGGCCTCGCGCGTCTGCGGATTGAGTTGGCGGGAGAAACCGCTGAATGTCGGGACGATCGAGTCGTTCAGCATGGTGCCGTACTTGCTGTACAGAAAACCCATCGATTCACGCACATGCTTGAGCTGAGGGTGATACTTGTTGATCACGACTTCGAGACCAATCTTTGCACCCGTCATCGCCTCGATTTCAGCCAAGTTTGACGACAGGGAATCAAGCGCGCGCAGACAACTTCCCTCTGGTTCGACGACCGTCAGGACTTTCCCGGATTCTTTGGCTGCGTAAGAGAATGCGAGTCCGATCGGAGTGGTGCCCGGAGCTGTATCCACAACGATGACATCGTAATTTTCTGAGAGAAAGGCGCCGTTGCGCTTGAGGAAAAGCAGCGCGCGTTCGTGGCTCGCCATGGCCGTGACGAGTGACGCGTCAGCCTCGGCAAGCGTGATGTCCGACGGGATGACGTCGAGGAACCCCCCCTCGTACACGTGAACGATCGCCTCGGATAGATCGGTATCCGGGTCAGCAGACTTCTTGACCAGAAAGTGCCCAATGTGTTTGATCGTCGTGTCGAAGGTGGACTCGACCCCCAGCAAGTTCGAGGCGGTCGCCTGCGGATCCGCGTCAATCACCAGAACGCGATACCCCATCAACGCTAGCGCCGTTGCAGCATTGACCGAGATCGACGTCTTCCCGACGCCCCCCTTCGTCATTCGGGTCATGATGATCGGAGGAATGGCCCCGGTCTTTGGCTTGCCTTTACTTTTCGGGATGTTGGTGGGATCGATACCAGCAAACCGATAGCGCGCGGAGCGAAGATCCGCCGGTGTGTAGCGCATATGATGCTGCCCTGGCGGCTTTTCTCGGCCGACAAGATCTTGCAGACGCTTTGCCGGCACATCCAGTCCGGAGAGCATCACTGCTACCGATGTCTTGAAATCAACCTTGCGCGCCATAGAACACCGCATCAGACCTTGTCAACGCTTGCAAGGCTACTCGTTGCGAAAGTTGTTAGCAAGTTTTTTATATATAAGACAAAAAAAACTATTTTTCCCCGGTTCAAGCTTCCCAACAAAAGTTCTGGGTCGGCGGGGTTTTGGACTGCAGGCCTCGGTCGTGTAACAGGCTCTCAAGAATCATTGAGGTACCGTTGGCACATGAGCGGACGGGCAGTTCTACCCACGTAAGCATCACCCGAGGGCCTTGCCGTGCAGTGCCAGCACCTCGCCGATCAAGGCGTCCTGGGCACGGGCATCGTCTGGCAGCGGCAGCCGGCCGTCGATGAGCAACATCGCCAGGCCATGGACCAGCGACCAGGTCGCGATCGCCAGCGCCTGGGTATCCGCGCCCGGCGCTGCGCCCCGCTCGCGCTTGAGGGTGGCAACGGCCTGGGCGCAATGGGCGAACGCCTCGCCGCCGGCCTGCGCGAGGCCGGCGAACTGTGGCTTCCCGGCCAGCGTCGGGCCGAACATCAGGCGATAGAGCGCCGGGCGGCGGCGGGCGAAGTCGAGGTAGGTCAGGCCGAAGGCGCGCAGTCGCGCGGCCGTTTCGCTCTCCCCCGTGGCGGCAGCGCCCATGTCCGCCGACAGGGCGCGGAAGCCGCGCTCGGCGACCGCAGCCAGCAGGCTGTCCTTGTCGGTGAAGTGCCGGTAGGGCGCCATGTGCGATACCCCCGCGGCACCGGCCACCGCGCGCAGCGTCAGGGCCTCGAGGCCCTGCGCTTCCAGGATCGTGGTTGCCTCGAGCACCAGCCGCTCGCGCAGATCACCCGTTCCCGCCGTCTCGGCGTGCGTCAGCGTCGTATTCATCGGGGCAGTATGGCGAATCGAGTTTACAACGTAAACATCAACGTCTATGTTTACGGTGTAAACAACCCGCCAAGCCCATGTGCGGCCCATCCGATCCATGTGCCCGTCCGACGGCCGCCCCAGGAGGCGTTCGATGAAGACCTTTCTTCGCATCAAGCTTTTTCTCGTGCCCCTGCCGGCTTTCCTGATCGCCACCGCACAAGGCCATGGGTTCGCCGGCGCGCTCGCGGGCCTGGTGTGGACCCTCGGTGCGTCCGTCCTGAGACGCGGCCTGCGACCGCCACCCCCGTTCGAGGCCTCGCTGGTGGTCGGCTTTGCCCTTGCCATCCTCGCACTGACGGTCACAGCCCTCGATCCGGGGCGGACGGTCAGCCTCGTGATGGGCAGCCTTGCCGCTGGCGCCACCGTCAGCATCCTGCACGGGCGTCCATGGACAGCCGGGTTTTCGGCGGCCGAGTTTGGCGGCGCAAGCGCGACCCCCTTGTTCATTTCCATCAACACGGCGATCTCGGCCCTCTGGGGAGCGCTGTTCGCCTGGCTCGCGGTGGCTACGTGGCTCGCGCTGCCGGCTCTCGCGCACTGGCTCGCGGTCGCCGCCGGCGCGGTGGCCTCCATCGTGCTGCCCAGGCTGCTCGTTGCGCGCGGATTGCGCCGCATGGCGGCGGGCGACACGCGCCACGCCTGGCCGTCCCCCGACCTGCACGCCTCCTCTGCTGCCGCAGGGGAGGTGGTCGACGTGGCCGTGATCGGCGCCGGCATCGGCGGTCTCACCGCGGCCGCCCTGCTGGCGGATGCCGGACTGCGGGTGGAGGTGTTCGAACAGCATGAGGTGCCCGGCGGCTTCGCCCATACCTGGCTGCGGCGCGCCCGCGCGTGCGACCCGGAAAATGGCGCATCGCTGGCGTTCCGGTTCGACGCCGGCGTGCATGACGTGTCGGGCTGGCACCCGGGCGGCACCGTGCGTAGCGTGTTCGAACGTCTGGGAATCGCGCACGAGGACGAATGGGTCCGGCTGGACCATCGTTATGTGTTCGATGGCCGTGCGATCGACGTGCCGCGCGACTGGCGGGCCTGGGTCGAACGGCTCGCGGCCGAGTTTCCACACGAGGCGGCTGGCCTGCGCGCGCTGTTCGCCGACATCCATGCCATCCACGAGGCGATGTTCTCGACCGCTGCCGAACGCGGCGGCATTCCCGGCACGCCGGGGACGCCGCAGGCCCTGCTCGCGTTCGCCCGGCGTCATCCGCTGGCGGTCACCTGGCTGGACCGGCCCTGGCAGGATCTCGTCGCGCACCATCTGCGTGACCCTGCGGTGCAGGCCTGGGTCTGCGCCTTGGCGGGCTACCTCAGCGACGACATCACCCGCCTTCGGGTGCGCGACTTCGTCCCCCTCTTCGGCTACTACTTCAACGGCGGCTACTACCCGCTCGGCGGTTCGGGCCTGATCGCGCAGCGGCTGGTCGAGGCCATCGAGGCGCGCGGCGGGCGCGTCCACCTGCGCACCGCGGTGACGCGCATCGTCACCGCGCAGGGCACCGCGACCGGTGTCGTCGTGCGCAGACGCAACGGCCCCGAGCAGACCGTGCGGGCGCGAGCGGTGGTCACCAATGCCGACCTGCGTCAGAGCCTGACCCGGCTGCTTCCCCAGGACGACGCCCCTCCGGAAGCACGCATCGCCGAGGCACATCTCCAGGCGAGCTGTTCGGCGATTGGCGTGAACCTTGCGGTCAAGGGCACGCTGGACATGCCGCCGGTCGTGCATGTGGCCGACGCGAGCGGTGCCGTGTCCATCGTCATCCCCTCCCGGGTAGATCCGGGCTGCGCGCCCGCCGGCTATTCCACCGTCGAGCTGCTGGCCTTGATGCGGCCGGACGAGGCACACACATGGTTTGCCGACGCTTCGACCGACGGCAATCTCACGGAAGATCACGACCACCGTGCCTACCGCCGCTCGGCGCCCTATCTTGCAAGAAAGCAGGCCGCCGGCGACCGCCTCATCGCGCTCGCACGCCTGGCGATCCCCGATCTGGAGCAGCGCATTCTGTTTCGCACCGACGCCAGCCCGCTCACCTTCCAGCGCTATGCGTGGACGAGTGGAGGCGGCATCTATGGCACCCGCAGCGATGGGATGATTCCCACCAAGTCGGCGGTACGCAATCTCGTGGTGGCGGGTGCGGCCACGCATGGGGCAGGGATCGAGGCGGTGGTGATCTCCGGCGCCTTTGCTGCCGAAGCCCTCGTGCCGGGGCTGCTTGCGCGCACCGCGGCATGAGGTGCAGCCATGATGCCGATCATTCAGCGCGCCCAACCGGTCTGGTCGTGTGGGAGTCGCCCGTCAGGGTCATTCACGATGACTGCGTTGCCGCTCTTGGGCTGTTCCGGGTATACGACGAGGTTCGTGCCGCCCTCGTGCGCCTGGCTCGGAAAGAGGATGCCGGTGTAGCCATTGGCCAGCACTATGTCCGCGAGAACCCAGGTCGGGGGCACGATGTGCAGCTCGAATTTGAGTGTGCGCCAGTCATGCCATAGCTCGTCCCACGGCGCCCCCTGGTGGAGCTGACGCAGATCGATAGGGCGCGACAATCATCCTGTCCTCGGCGATCCGCGCCCACGTCTATAGCGAGGCGGTGGACATGAGGAAGTCGATCGATGGGCTCGCGCAGATCGTGTCGCGCTGCATGGGCATGAACCCGCTCTCGGGTCAGGTGTTCGTGTTCATCGGCCGGCGCCGCGACAAGGCCAAGCTCCTGGTGTGGGACCGTCATGGGTTCTGGGTGCTTTACAAGCGCCTGGAGCGCGGGCGTTTCACCGACCCCGCGCGGCTGTCGGCTGAGGGCCTGGCGATGAGCGAGTTGCTCGCCTGGCTCGATGGCATCGATCTGTCGCGAACGCGCCGCCTGGCGCCGGTGGCGGCCAGCGTCGTGGGGTGAATGTCGGCCGCACGGGCAATCGGTGATTCACCGCATTCACCGAGACGGCCTGCACGGGCATGCTTGGCCCCATGAACCTGCCTGTCCCGATCGATCGCGCCAGCCTGCCTAAGGAGGTGGTTCCGCTGCAGGATCTGGTGCTCAAACTGGGGCAGCAGGTGCAGGCGATGCGTGCGCAGTTTGACGCGCAACTGGACACCCTGCGTCACCAGCTGGTCGAGTTGCGGCGGCGCCTGTTCGGGCTCCGCAGCGAGGTGATCCACCTCGGCCAGGCAGAACTGTGGTCCGACCCGGTACAGATCCCCGTACCGAGTGAGGAGCGTCGCGAGGTCGGCGCCCACACCCGGCGCAAGGGCGGGCGGCCGGCGATCAGCCCGGATCTGCCGCGCCGGCGCGTCGAGCACGACCTCTCCGATGTCGAGAAGGCCGGCTACGCCGCGCTCGAGCGCATCGGCGAGGAGGTCTCGGAGTTGCTCGAGTACATTCCCGCCCGCCTGGAGGTGATCCAGAACGTGCGCCTGAAGTACCGCTGCGAGAGCGCCGACGGTCGCAGTACCGTGCGCACCGCCACCGCCCAGGGTTCGCCGCTGCCCAGGAGCAACGCCGGTGCCGGGCTGCTCGCCCACGTGATGGTCTCGAAGTACCTCGATCACTGCCCGCTGGCGCGCCAGTCGCGGATCTTCGCGCGCCAAGGCGTCGCTCTGTCGCGTCAGACCCTGTGCGACTGGGTGCTCGATGCGACCGAGTTGCTCGCCGTGTTGATGCCCGCCCTGCAGCGCCACGTACTCGCGAGCCCGGTGATCTTCACCGACGACACCACGCTGTCCCTTCAGGCCCCGGGCAAGACGATCACCGCCCGGATGTGGGTGTATCTGGCCGGCGGGCAGCAGAAGGACGATGGGGGCCAGTGGCAGCAGGTGGCCCCGGCCGCACTCTACGACTTCACGGCCGATCGATCCGGGACGCACCCGCGCCGGATCCTGGGCGCGTGGCGCGGCTACCTGCAGGCCGACGACTACAGCGGCTACCACGCCAGCTTCCGCGAGGGCGTCACCCATGTGGCGTGCTGGGCGCATGTGCGGCGCAAGTTCTTCGATGTGCTCAAGGCCGCCCCCAAGGGGGCGCCGCCGGGGCTGGCCGATGACGCGTTGCGCTTCATCGGGCTGATCTACCGCATCGAGCGTCGCCTGGCCGAGGCCGACCCGGACGTGCGCCTGCGCGTGCGCCAAGGGCGCACCCGACGTGTGCTGGCCGCGTTCCACCGCTGGCTCACCCATCACCAGCCGACGCTGCAGCCGCGCTCGCCGCTGGGACGTGCGTTTGCCTACGCGCTGTCGAACTGGACAGCGCTCACCGTGTTTGCCGACAGCGGCCTGCTCGCGCCGGACAACAA
Organism: Pseudomonadota bacterium; assembly: GCA_018240785.1. Classification (GTDB taxonomy): domain Bacteria; phylum Pseudomonadota; class Gammaproteobacteria; order Burkholderiales; family Rhodocyclaceae; genus Thauera. The sequence goes on from JAFEFC010000035.1 coordinate 19,876, forward strand.
TACCGCCGAGCGGGCGATGCGCCCGGTGGCGATCTCGAGGAAGAACTGGCTGTTTGCCGGAAGTCCACGTGGCGGACGGGCCGCTGCCGTGGCACTCTCGCTGATCGAGACGGCGCGGTTGAACGGCATTGAGCCCTACGCCTACCTGAAGGATGTGCTCACGCGCCTGCCCGGCCACCGTATGGACCGGCTCGACGAACTGCTGCCGATGAACTGGAAGCCTGCGCCCTGATGGATCCCGCCACCCTCGAAGCCCTCAACCGCGCAAGCTCGCTCGAACTGTTCCACCTGTCGCGCGTGATCGAGCGCCTGATGTCGGATCCGTCGCGGATCGTGCAGATCCGGCTGCATCTGCACCTGGGACAACGGGTGCGCTTCGTGGACGGGAAAGCACCGGGCGCCGCGCTGCAACTGCGCAGCGGCACCGTGGTGGCGATGAAGGACACTCAGGTCACGGTGCAGGACGACGCCACCCGTGCGACCTGGACGCTGCCCTACGCAGCGATCGAGCTCCCTGCCGACAGCCGTGCCGCGCCTCAGGTGTCAACAGCCAAGCCCGCCCACCGCCCCACCCGCGAAGACTTCCGCGTCGGCGACCGCGTCAGCTTCGAGGACCGCCACCTGCAGACGCGCATCGGCACCATCGTGCGCATCAACCAGAAGACGGCCAGCGTCGACTGCGAAAACGAGCTCGGCTGGCGCGTGTCGTTCGGACTGCTCAGGCACGTCGTCGACCTTTGAAGCCCTCCGCTCCGCCGGGGGGCGGGGTTGCTCGGACGGTTACTTCACTCGGAATGGTGCCATTCCGTCAGCCCTCCGTCTGTCTTGTCCAAAGTACGGCGAGAAGCGCGGGCTCGAAGCCCTGCCGTTCCTGGAGGTCGTGCCCAGCCGTTGGACAAAATGGTTCATTTTGTCTAATCACGCCGCGCCATGCCCCTAAACGACCTCTTTGCCGGCCCACTCATGACAGACAGCAGGCGGCCGAGGCTGTGTAAAAACAGCCTCTTCGGTATGATATTGGCATTTCCAGACTGACATCATGCTATGAAGCGATTCGTCGAAGGACAGAGCCGCACACAGGGGGCCTTGTTGCCCGAATCGCTGGACGATTTTGTCGCTGAAGCCAATCCCGTTCGGGTCATCGATGTCTTCGTCGATGAACTCGATCTTCGCAGGCTCGGCTTCACTGGCGTCGATCCCGCCGCGACCGGACGCCCGGCCTATCACCCAGGGGCGATGCTCAAGCTCTACATCTACGGTTACCTGAACCGGATCCAGTCGAGTCGCCGCCTGGAGCGCGAAGCACAGCGAAACCTGGAGTTGATGTGGCTGCTGGGCCGCTTGACGCCCGACTTCAAGACCATCGCCAACTTCCGTAAGGACAATTCGAAGGGGATTCGTGGCGTCTGTCGCCAGTTCGTCGTGCTGTGCCGGGAACTCGGACTGTTCGCCGAGGCTGTGGTCGCAATCGACGGCAGCAAGTTCAAGGCGGTGAACAACCGAGATCGAAACTTCACCAGCGCCAAGCTGCAGCGGCGAATGCAGGAGATCGAGGCGAGCATCGAGCGTTACCTTGTCGAGATGGACAGCGCCGACCGGCAAGAGCCCGCCGTGGCCCAGGCAAAGAAGGAACGACTGGCCGACAAGATCACCACCCTGAAGGCCCGGATGAAGGCGCTCGACGCGATTGGCGTCCAACTCGAGAACGCACCTGACAAGCAAATCTCCCTCACCGATCCCGACGCCCGCTCCATGAAGACGCGAGGCACGGGCATCGTCGGCTATAACGTCCAGACGGCCGTTGAGACCAAGAACCACCTGATCGTGGCGCACGAAGTCACCAACGATGGGCTCGACCGGGATCAATTGAGCGCGATGGGCAAGCAGGCTCGTAAGGCGATGCAGGTGGACTCCCTCACGGCGATTGCTGATCGGGGCTATTTCAAGAGCGAGGAGATCCGCGCCTGCCACAAAGCCGGCATCGTGCCGCTTGTTCCGAAAAGCGCTACATCCGGCGCAAAAGCCGACGGGCGCTTTGATCGCGCAGATTTCGGGTACGACCGCGAGAACGATGAGTATGTCTGCCCCGCCGGCGAGCGCCTGATCTGGCGCTTCGCCAGAGAAGAAGGCGGGCTCATGATGAACCGCTACTGGAGTTCATCTTGCCCACGATGCCCCATCAAGAGGCAATGCACGCCCAGCGACTACCGGCGTGTGAGCCGTTGGGCGCACGAGGAGGAGCTGGCGGTGATGCAGGCGCGGCTGGATAAGGCACCCGATAGCATGCGCATCCGACGGCGGACCGTCGAACATCCCTTCGGGACCTTGAAGGCCTGGATGGGCGCGACGCACTTCCTGACCAAGGGCCTTGAGCGCGTCCGAACCGAGATGAGCCTGCACGTTCTGGCGTACAACTTGAAGCGAGTGATGAAGCTGATGGGAAGTGAAGCGCTTATGACCGCAATTCGGGCCTGATGGGGGCCTCTGTACGTCATGTGAACCGCCAACTCACAATCATCGAATGACTTGAATTGCGCGAGGTGGCGAGAAGCCGCCGCCGGTCGTTGCGGGCGTAGCCGTTTTTACACAGCCTCGGCCATCAGGAGTCGTTCGTCGGTCAAACCTATCGGGCCGGTTAAGGCTGCGGATTGCTGCCGGTCAGGGTTGACCATCGAACGGCAGCTGACACCGGAACCTGCCATTCGCCATCCACGCGGGCGTCGGGCATCACCGTTCCGCTATATCGGCACGTGAAACACGAGCACGGTCAGGACTAACTCGCGGTTCTTGTCGCCGCTTCTGTGAAGGACGTACCGGACGCCGCTCTCGTGCGGCCATGTCACGGCACGCTTAAAGTTTCCATGCGCCTTGGCAACGGCGTCGATGCCGGTGAGGACGGTCGAGGTCTCGGTTCCGCGATTGAAAACGAGGATCGCCGTCTTGCCATCGCGCCAGGTCGCGTAGCCGAGGAGCTGGTCGATTGCTTCGCCGAACGCCTTCGGCCCCTTCCAGAACTTGCACTCGGCAATGAAGACGTTGCGGTCGCCCTCCCGTAGAAGGATGTCGGTCTTACCTCCCATGTTGAAGGTCTCGCCCGTCGCCTTTCCCTCAAACTGGCCGTTGAGCTGCACAAGGAAGTGCTGCCGCAGGGCTTCCTCGTTCATGGCCTTGAAGGCATCGGGGCTGCGCTCCATCACAAGCGCCATGTCCTGAACCACTTTCAGAATGTGCTCGTACAACTCCATGGCGAGCGCCGGTTCCGGCTTGAACTGCGCCGTTGTCGTAGGCGGCAGGGTCGGGATTGCCTTGCGCCTGATCGTCGGGAGCGCGTAGGTCTTCGGCGCGTCGGCGCGTCGCCGGATCGGGATACCGAGCGCCTCCGCGCGCTGTGACTGCGCGAGCAGCCGCTCGCGCCGCTGGTGGATCGACTGCCCTGCAGCGGCGGGGAGGTTCTGGTTGTGCGTGTCGATCATCGCACGCTGCCATCCCAGATGCTGCTCAATCTCTTTCAGGGTCTGTTCGACAAGCGCTCGGATGTCGCGGGGCTGGTCGGCAGGTGTGTCGTACCGAAGAACGACCTCGTTCTTTTCGATGACGGCGCGGGGCGGGTTGAGCGAGTAGGTGCTGGCCTTCGCGTAGAACAACTCGCTCTCGCCCTCAAACGGGATGCGGACCTCGACGCGCTCGCCCGCCACCATGACAGGGCGGCTTCGGTCGTCGATCCAGCGCATCGGATCGTGCCGGACATCGACCGGCACATCCTCGTGATTGGCATACCATTGGTCTCGCTGCAGCGTGATCGGCGTTATGCCGTATTTCTCAACCAAGTAGTGCTTCAGGTCCTCGGGGGGTGTATTGAGAAGCCGGTTTTCGTCGAGTCCTTCGACCTCCCGTTGCATCTTCTTCAAGGTTAGTCGTATGGAATGGTCGAGATCGTGAGTGACGAACAGAAGTCCTTTGCTCTTGTCGATGGTGCCGAACATACTCCTCGCCCTGTCCTTAATCCGATAGTCTTTGTCTTCGCCGTGTGTTCAGAACCCGCACCCCGACTGATGAGGCAGTCCTACTCACGCCCCCCCTCGATCACTTGCAGCACTGGCCGTCGCGGGCGGCTCTGCGCCTGCGCATCACCTACCAGCGCGGTCAGCGCCAAGCCGAAGACCAACTCGTCGAGTTCGTTGACGTGTACGGCGAGTTGATCGGCTACATCGGCGCGCGTCATGCGATCCTCCCGCAGCGCGGCGAACACCTTTTGGAAGACCTGTGACGTCTCCCGGGGCGCGCTATTTGGCTCTGACTTCTGGTAGCCACGTTGCGCCATCTCGATGCACAGCGATCTGTAGTGCCACTCGTTGACAAGCTTCAGATCTTTCAGCCTGTAGGCAAGCGCTGCGACAGAGACGGTCCAGAACACCTTGTGTGAGACCAGTTGGTCTACGGTGGCCATGACAGGCGCGTTGGCCAGAACGCTTCCTTCCGGCATGAGAAACGCCGATGCGAACTCGTTGGCCTGGCGCTCGGCGTCCTTGACCTTCGGGCCAGCATGACGATGAAGGACCAAGTGCCCGAGTTCATGGGCGGCATCAAAGCGGCTGCGTTCACAGGACTTCATCGTGTTGAGGAACACGAACGGCGTAGACGCATGCCACATGGAGTAGGCGTCCACGTGGGCAGTGTCCAGCGACAGCGAGAACACCCGCACGCCACGCGCTTCCAGCAGATGCACCATGTTCTTGATCGGCAACTCGCCGAGACCCCAGATTCGGCGCAGTGCGGCTGCAGCCGCAGCAGGGCTGGACTCTTGGCTGAGGTCAGGCAACTGCGCCGCCGGCAACTCGAAGCGCTGCTCGATCCACTCGTTCAGCATGAGCGCAACCGCGCCAGCGCCTAGCGCTGCGTCCCGTTGGCCGGCGGTCATCTTCGACATGGAGCGGAAGCTGACTACGTCGGGTGTCACCTCCTGTACGTCCGATCCAACAAAAAACTGCACCGGGAAGTGCAGTTGGTCAGCTAGAGCGAGGAGCCGTTCTCTTTCAGGTTTGTACTCTCCGCTCTCGTACGCGGTAACCGCCCGCACATCTGCGCCGATGAGCTCTGCCAACTTCCTCTTTGTGAGCCCTCGACGTCGACGAGCAAGGCCTAGGCGGTTCGGGTTGAACTCTGCACCGTAGCTCATGCCTTCCGCCGAACCGCAACGTCGATGTCAGGCTGGACAGGGGGCGTGATCACCACCTGTTCGCCATCGAGCGGCAGAGCCCGCAAGATGATCCGTTCCTGCCACACGGAAACGCGGCCGTCGCTACCGACGTCCAGCGGCAACGACAGCTCCGCACGCAACTCGTTCTTCGCGTGGTGTGCCAGCAAGATCCAGGTCGTCACCTTCTCGTCTTCGTCTTGAAGCGGCACGGGCGATTCCATGCCCGGCAGGTAGAGCTGCAAGCTCCGGTTGATCTCGATGGCGCCTGCGGTGTTCGGTCCTTTTGAAGAGGTTGTAGCAGGCTCAGCGTGCGGAATGCCAGTTGCCTCGTTGCCGGTGGAGACGATGATCGAGATCGAGCCGTCGGGGCTCACGGTCTTCGGCGAGTTCTGGTCGTTGAAGCGCGTCCAACCCTCGGGCTTCAGCACGTCACGCAGCGTACGAACTGCTTCGCTCCACGCCGCGATGGGCGGGAACAGCGGGGGGTGGTTCTCGGTGCAGTTGGACTTGGCGATGTAGCCAGCCATGACTGCTCGCAGCAGCGCCGCTTCGGTCAAGCCGAGCTGCTGCAGGCGTGAGAGGACAGAGGAGGGTTCAGAGTGCAGAATGGCATTCATGGTGGCTTCCGGAAGTTCAGCTTCCCGAAATCTTACCACAATTGATATTGACAAACAGGAAGTTGGACTTCCTCCTTTCTTAATATCCGCAAGGGGCTGAGCGACCGCTTGATCCCATGCTGAAGTACCAGGCTGGGTACGTGCTGCCACTCGCGCTGGAGCGCGGAGCGCCTGCAGCCGTTGCACTCCGGTCATTGGGGCGAAAAACCCGAACTGCCGTTGAGGGTGGGCTCAAGACGGTCGCAGGTGGCTCAGCCAAGCTGACCAGCGAGTTCGAGAGTGAAGGTCACAGTCCGGCCATCGGGCGCTGTTCGTCGGTCAAGCCGGTCGGGCCGGTTAAGGCTGGCTGTTGCCGCTCGCCGCGAGCAGTGCTGGCCGGCGGCTTTCGATTCGAAGCGATTGGTCATTTGTGCTGACGAGGCAAATGGAAGCAGTCGCTATACGTTGAGGCTGGGCCACTGACGTATCGGCGGGGTATGGTACAAACCTCATCACCTTCAGGTTAGGCAATAATGCCTTTGGACTTCACGCCTCCCCGCGCGCGCCCGACACCAAGATATTCTATTAGCATCGTCGAAATGCCGTTCGGGCCGCGCTCCGAACGCTTGTTAGTCAGGCTCATCAAGTTGCCATTCAGATAACGCAGTGACCTTGAAGACGAAACGCCCGCAGCTGGAAGAAACCACTGCCTGTATCGGACAACAACTCAGGAAGACCAGAATGGCGAATGATCCTGCCGGCTCGACTTGGAAAAAGTGGGACTTGCACGTCCACACGCCGTCGTCGGTCGTGCACAACTACCCCGGCGCCAATCAAGACGATGCATGGGAAGCCTTCCTTCAAGACCTCGAGTCCCTGCCGCCCGAGTTCAAGGCCATCGGCATTAACGACTACATCTTCATTGATGGATACGCACGGGCGCGCAAAGCCAAGCTCGAACAAGGTCGACTAAGAAACATCGACCTGCTGCTGCCCGTCATCGAGCTTCGCTTGGACAAGTTCGCCGGGGTGGTGAAAAAGGAGAAGGACGGCACCTACTCGCAGTCCGGCTGGAACCGAATCAACCTGCACGTCATCTTCGACGCGATGGACCCCGAGGTCATCCAGCAGCAATTTCTCAACTCGCTGACGCCCAGCTACCAACTGATCCCGGACTCCAGCGACTGGGGCGGCAAATGGAAAGGAGTCATCACCCGCGACAGCTTGTTCGAACTCGGAAAGATGATCGTAGAGTCGGCGCCGACTGACAAGCGAGTCGAACTTCCAGGAGCAGTTCTTCCTCCGCATTAATCGGCAGTCGCGCGGCAGCTTCTCAGGCGTGGACGAGAGCAACCAGCTCATGCGTGGGCTGCTCAAGGAGGTCAACTTCGGAGACGTGGACTCGACTCTGAAATTCCTCGAAACCATCGACGACATGCTGCACTACGACAGACGCGAATCCGGTGCTAACCGCGAGACCCGGATCGGCGATCAGCTCCGCAAGGGCGGCGAGCCTCAAGACATCCTCGACTACCTCTACGGCATGAGTTATCTGGCGCCGAGGTATTCGCTGACGTTCGACCAGCAAGAGATCAGCCAACTATCGCCCGGCGAGCGTGGCCTGCTCTTGCTCGTCTTCTACCTACTCGTGGACAAGGATGACATCCCAATCATCATCGATCAGCCCGAGGAGAACCTAGACAACCAGACCATCTTCAAGGTGTTGGTCAAGTGCATCAAGGCGGCTAAGCAGCGGCGCCAAGTCATCATGGTGACGCACAACCCAAACTTGGCGGTGGTCTGCGACGCCGAGCAGATCATTTGCGCGACCTGCGACAAGGCGACCAATACGTTCAATTACGTTTCTGGTGGTATCGAGTCGCCAGTGATCAAAAACATAGTCGTTGAAATCCTTGAAGGCACCGAGCCGGCCTTTAAGAATCGGAAGCGCAAGTACGGTCTTTGATGGTAATGGGCTGGGGGCACTTGGGCCCTAAATCCACCGCCGTTGGTCACACTGAACGACTGCTTAATGTCGGTTGACGGTCGCAGCGGAAGCAGCCGCGTGTGATGGCTTCCGCTGCACTCCGGTCATTGGGGCGAAAAATCCGAACGGCTGTTGAGGGTCGATACGAGACTGTCGCAGGCGGTTCGCTGAGCCGCTGAGCGGGTTAAGGGGAAACGCCCACGTCAGATACATGTACGGGTCAGTAACCCAACGGCGGCGCCGAATCGACGTTTGCTGTTTCTTGCTGCAGATCAGCCCTGCGGGACTTGATTGCGATGGATGGACGCTGTTGCCCTGTCGATCCACGCGATCCCTGGCCGCTCTCCCTCGACCCGCTGGCGGTACCGAGCCAATGTTCGAGTTTTTCCACTCGGGCTCACCGTCAGCCTTCGATCAGCGCCACCAGTTTCATGTCTGCCAGGCGGGCTTCGACCTTATTCCCGCCATCCTCGTAGGTTAGCCAGGCCCACCCCTCGGTCGATGGGCGCTTGCTGAGGATTAGCCGGGCCCGCCGCCCGCGGTGTTCGACCTGGATGATGGCCCGCTTGAGCATGTCAGGGCCGGCCTTGCTTCTGGCGCCCGTCCTGTCCGGGCGCGGAGTCTCCCCTTCGCCCTGCAAATGAGATCCGTCCCCGAGGAGGTCATCGATACCTGCGTCGTGCTCGTCATCATGATGGCGCTTTTCCGCCAGGAACTCGCGCAGCATCCTGACCGACCCGCGCGTGAGTTCCTGGGTCTCGTCGGAGAGCCAGGCGCCAACTTCCGCCGGATATCGTTTGAAGGCGGTGACCAGTTCGTTGACCACGGTCACATCGCTTGCCCGGCCGCTGCTGAACGCGCGTGCGATGGGATCGGGCAGATCGAGAAGCGTCACATGCTGGGTGACGAACGCCGGGGATTTCCCGATCTCGCGGGCGATGTCGCTCTTCTTCTTGCCGCTCGAGAGTTCGCGACCGATGAAATCGGCGATCTCACGCGCGGTGAGCTCGTTGCGCTGCAGGTTCTCGATCACCTGATCGGCGTGGCTGTAGTCGTTGTCGATGAAGGCGGGGATAGTTGTCTTCCCCGCCCAGATCGATGCACGGTATCGCCGCGCGCCGTGGTTGATGAGGTAGCGCCCCTCGCGCTCCGGATGCTCACGCACCGAAATCGGCGACTTCACGCCCCGGATCTGGATAGTCTGGCCGATCTCAGCAATGCTCTGCGCCGAAAAACCGGGGTTGTCGGCCGTGCGCGGCTGCTGCGGATCTTCGTCGATCAGCTCGAGCGGCAGCTCCAGCGGGCGCCCGATGCGCACGAAGGCTTCCGACGGGCCCGGTTGCCGTGAGGGCTTGTCGTTACCTGCGGTGTCCGATGCGGATGCCCGGGGCCTCTCATCGGCTTTCGTCCTGGCATTCTTCACGCGGCTCATGGTGTGCTCTCCCATTTTCTTGTTGTCCGCGCAGGGTCACGGGTTGAACGCGGTGCGCGAGCGCGCTTTGGCCTCCCCCCTCGCTTCCGCCTTCATGGCCCAGGGGGTGTGTTGCCCGCCTGTGGGTCTGGGGTCACGCCACGCGCGTTACCGCTTCGAATGGGACCCGTCGGCGCCAGCGCAAGCTCCTCAAGCCCGGCAGGCCGTGCCTCCGCAGGCGGCGAAGCGGTCGGCGGGAGTGACGCATTCCGCGTGTCCGATCGTCGGCGCGCAGGTAAAATCGCGGGTTGACGAGAACAGGTCATGCCATACGCATTGTTTGAGACCCTCGCCCGACGCCACGCTGTGTGTGCGCAGGGTGTGCGGCGAAAAAACAATGCGATTTTAGCGGCTAAAGCCGAACGCGTGCAGCCAGAAGGCCCGAGCCTTGTACAACTACATCTTCTTCACGAACGTGCTGCGCGTCCTCGATGAGCTGCAGATGACCAAGCACGACCTCGCCGAAAAGTCCGGCGTGTCCATCTCTTTTCTCTCCGACATCACCACCGGCAAGGGCAACCCGTCGCTCAAAGTGATGGAGGACATCGCCCGCGCGCTGCAGACGCCGCTGCCGCTGCTGCTCGAAGTCACCGATCTGGATCCGGCCTCCCTCGAGGCGCTCGCCGGTGGCAAGGTCTCCAGCAGCCTGCCGCCCGGCTACGAACGGGTGGCGGCCGTCCTGCCCGAGCACCAGGCCTTCATCGTCAGGAAGTGGGCCGAGGCGGCCCAGAAGAAACTCAGGAAGTCGTAACGCCGGGGGTAGGGCGACGCAGCGGAACGAACGGGCAGACGCCCGCGTTTTAGCGGCTAAAGCGTGCCGCAGCGGCACAGTCGCCTCTGGATGCCGCGCGTCCACAGCCTTTTCTCGCCCACGCACCCGTGCCCCCGGACGGCCGGCGGCCACGGTCGTGCTGCGCGCCCGTCTATTCACGCAGGATAATCGGGCCGCAATATTTTCGTCAAAACATTTTTCTTGAACTGCAAAATAGTTCGGTATATCGTTTAACAAAGTTCGGTGCCAACACAATGGCATTGTAGCCGGGGGAGACGATGTCCGAACAGCCTGAAGCCATCAGCATCCGCGAGCGTGCCCGGCGCAAGCTCGAACGCGACATGGGGCCGGCGTTCCTGGCGGCGCTGCACGACCCGAAGACCGTCGAACTCATGCTCAACGCGGATGGCCGCCTGTGGCAGGAGCGGCTGGGCGAGCCGATGCGCTGCATCGGCACGATGCGGCTGGCCCAGGCACAGGCCATCATCGAGACGGTCGCCGGCTACCACGGCAAGGAAGTCACCCGCCAGAAGCCCATCCTCGAGGGCGAGCTGCCGCTCGACGGGTCACGCTTCGCCGGCCAGCTCCCACCGGTCGTCCCGGCGCCGACCTTCGCCATTCGCAAGCGCGCGCTGGCCATCTTCACGCTGGATGAGTACGTCGCAGCCGGCGTGATGAGTTCCCACCAGCGCGACGTGCTGGTCGAGGCGGTGCGTGCGCACCGCAACATCCTCGTCGTGGGCGGCACCGGCAGCGGCAAGACCACGCTGGTCAATGCCATCATCGATCAGATGGTGGCCCATGACCCGGGCGAGCGGGTGTTCATCATCGAGGACACCGGCGAGATCCAGTGCGCCGCACAGAACTATGTCCAGTATCACACCAGCCTCGATGTGAGCATGACCGCGCTGCTCAGGACGAGCCTGCGCATGCGCCCCGACCGCATCCTGGTCGGCGAGGTCCGCGGTCCGGAAGCGCTCGATCTGCTGATGGCCTGGAACACCGGTCACGAAGGCGGGGCGGCCACCTTGCACGCCAACAGCGCGCGTGCCGGTCTGGACCGTCTGGCGATGCTCATCAGCATGCATCCGGACGCCCCCCGACCCATCGAACCGCTCATTGGCGAGGCCGTGCAGCTCGTCGTGCATATCGCCCGCGTCGACGGGCAGCGCCGTGTGCAGGACATCCTCGCCGTGTCGGGGTTCGACGGCGGCCGCTACCTCACCCACACCCTCTGAAGGAGTCTTACCGATGCCGCTTGCCCTGTCCCCGTTCCGCCTCAAGCACCTCGGGCAGCCCGCCGTGCGTGCGCTCTGCCTGCTCGCACTGCTGGCGCTCGTCCTGCTGGCACCGCAACTGGCCCTCGCTTCGGAGGGCACCGGGGGTTCGTTGCCGTACGAGAGCTGGCTCACGAACCTGCGCAACTCGGTCACCGGACCGGTCGCCTTCACCCTGTCGCTGATCGGCATCGTCGTCGCCGGCGGCATGCTGATCTTCGGCGGTGAGCTCACCGCGTTTTTCCGCACGCTGATTTTCATCGTGCTGGTCATGGCGCTGCTGGTAGGTGCGCAAAACATGATGAGTTCCTTCTTCGGCCGGGGCGCGGAGATCGCCGCGGCAAGCGGGGGCGCGGCCGAAGCCGTGCGGGTGCCGGCCGTGCAGGCCGGTACGGCGATGTCGACGGCGCAGGCGGTGTGACATGGCGCTGCGCACGATCCCGCTTCGCCGCGCCGGCAACCGGCACAACCTCTTCATGGGCGGGGATCGCGAACTGGTGATGTTCGCGGGCCTGCTGGCCGGTGCGCTCATCTTCAGCGCGCAGGACCTGCGCGCCACCGTATTCGGGGTCATGCTGTGGGTGGTGGCGCTCTTCATGCTGCGGCTGATGGCCAAAGCCGATCCGAAGCTGCGCCACGTCTATCTGCGCCACCGCCGCTATAGGGGCTACTACCCGGCGCGTTCGACCCCTTTCCGTGACAACACGGCCGCCCAGGGGAAGCAGTACACATGATCGCGGCCATTGCCTTCGTCGTAGCGGGGCTGGGCGCCGCCTTGCTGCTGATCCTGGTGGCCCGCATCCGCGCGGTCGAGGCCCGGGTGCAGCTCCGGCGGCATCGGTCCCGGGACGCGGGCCTCGCCGATCTGCTCAACTACGCCGCGGTGGTCGATGACGGCGTGATCGTGGGCAAGAACGGTGCCTTCATGGCCGCGTGGTGCTATCGGGGCGAGGACAACGCCAGCCGCACCGATGAGGCGCGCGAGCAGGTGTCGGTTCGCCTCAACCAGGCGCTGGCGGGTCTGGGCAGCGGCTGGATGGTGCATGTCGATGCGGTGCGCCGGCCCGCACCGGGCTACCCCGAGCGCGGGCGTTCGCATTTCCCGGATGCGGTGTCGGCGGCGATCGACGAGGAACGGCGGCGCCTCTTCGAGCGTCTGGGCACGATGTACGAGGGCTATTTCGTGCTGACGCTCACCTGGTTCCCGCCGGTGCTGGCGCAACGCAAGTTCGTCGAGCTGATGTTCGACGACGACGCGATCGCGCCGGACCACACGGCGCGCACGATGAATCTCATCGCGCAGTTCAGGCGCGAGATCGCGGCCATCGAAAGCCGTCTGTCCGCGGCGGTGACGCTCACGCGGCTGCGGGGCGAGCCGAGGGTCGAGGAAGACGGATCGACCGTCACCCATGACGCCTTCCTTGGCTGGCTGCAGTGCTGTCTCACCGGCGCCCATCACCCGGTGCGGCTGCCGGCCAACCCGATGTATCTCGATGCGGTGATCGGTGGTCAGGAGCTGTGGGGCGGGGTGGTGCCACGTATTGGCCGCCAGTTCATTCAGGTGGTGGCGATCGAAGGTTTTCCGCTGGAATCCGCGCCGGGGCTGCTCACCGCCCTGGGCGAGCTGCCGTGCGCCTACCGTTGGTCGAGCCGCTTCATCTTCATGGATCCGCACGAGGCCGTGCGCCACCTCGAGCGCTACCGCAAGAAGTGGCGGCAGAAGGTGCGCGGCTTCTTCGATCAGGTCTTCAACACCCACCTCGGACCCATCGATCAGGATGCGCTGTCGATGGTCGCCGACGCTGAAGCGGCGATCGCCGAGGTCAATAGCGGCCTGGTGGCGCAGGGCTACTACACCAGCGTGGTGGTGCTGATGGACGAGGATCGGGATGCGCTCGAGGCCTCGGCCCGCCTGATCGAGAAGGCGATCAACCGGCTGGGCTTTGTGGCCCGCATCGAGACGATCAACACGCTCGATGCTTTTCTGGGGAGCCTGCCCGGTCACGGCGTCGAGAACGTGCGCCGGCCGCTCATCAACACGATGAACCTGGCCGATCTGCTGCCGACCTCTTCGATCTGGACCGGCAGCCCGGAGGCGCCTTGCCCGCTCTATCCGTCGGGCGCGCCTGCGCTGATGCACGGCGTGACGCAGGGGGCCACGCCGTTCCGGCTGAACCTGCACGTGCGCGATCTCGGCCATACCTTTATGTTCGGCCCGACCGGCGCGGGCAAATCCGCGCACCTGGCGCTGATCGCCGCGCAGTTGCGCCGCTATGCGGGCATGTCGATCTATGCGTTCGACAAGGGTCTGTCGCTCTACGCGCTCACCCGCGCGGTCGGCGGACAGCACTACGCGGTCGCCTCCGACGACGGGCGGCTCGCCTTCTGCCCGCTGCAGTTCCTCGAGTCCAGAGGGGATCGTGCCTGGGCCATGGAGTGGATCGAGACGGTTCTGGCGCTCAACGGCGTGGAGGCCACGCCGGCCCAGCGCAACGAGATCGGTCACGCCATCCTGAGCATGCAGCGCAGTGGCGCGCGCACGCTGTCCGAATTTTCGGTGACGATCCAGGACGAAGCGATCCGCCAGGCGATCCGGCAGTACACGGTCGATGGCGCGATGGGCCACCTGCTCGACGCCGAGGAAGACGGCCTGGCGCTGGCCGGTTTCACCACCTTCGAGCTTGAGGAGCTGCTCGCGCTCGGCGAGAAATATGCGCTGCCGGTACTGCTGTATCTGTTCCGTCGCATCGAGCGCAGCCTGAGCGGCCAGCCCGCGGCGATCCTGCTGGACGAAGCCTGGGTGATGCTGGGGCATCCGGTGTTTCGCGCCAAGATCCGCGAATGGCTCAAGGTGCTGCGTAAGGCCAACTGCCTCGTGCTGATGGCGACCCAGAGCCTGTCGGATGCGGCCAACAGCGGGCTGCTCGACGTGATCGTGGAATCCACCGCGACCAAGATCTTCCTGCCCAATGTTTTCGCACGCGATCCGGACACGGCGGCGCTCTACCGGCGCATGGGCCTGAACACGCGGCAGATCGAGATCCTGGCGAGCGCGGTGCCCAAGCGCCAGTACTACTACGTGTCCGAGTCCGGCCACCGGCTCTACGAGCTGGCGCTGGGCCCGATCGCACTCGCCTTTGTTGGGGCAACCGACAAGGCATCGGTGGCCGCCATCCAGCGCCTCGAGGCGCGCGTCGGCGAGCGCTGGGTGCACGAATGGCTGGCCGCCAGGGGCCTGACGATCAACGATCAACGCGACGACGGGGACCCCGTCGATGCAATCCGGGAGGCCGCATGAGTCTGGCTGATACCGTCAAGGGGTGGCGCTTCCGGCGGCCGTCCGCATCGGGGCGCGACGCGACCGCGCCGTCGCACGGCTCTGAGGCGCCCGCATCGGGCGATTCGCCCGGCGCGCGGCGCACTGGCGACACCGACAACCCGTATCTCGCGGCGCGGCGCACCTGGAACGAGCATGTCGGCTCGGTGATCGCTCAAACCCAGACTTGGCAGGTGATCGGCCTGCTGTCGCTGCTGATCGCGCTGGCGGCCGTCGGTGGGCTGATCCACATCGGCAGCCAGTCGAAGTTCATCCCCTACGTGGTGGAAGTCGACAAGCACGGCCAGACGGTCGCTGCCGGACCGCTGACCGCCGCCGCGAAGGCCGACCCGCGCGTGGTGCATGCCGCGGTGGCCGAGTTCATTGGCGACGCCCGCATCGTGACGCCCGATGTGGCCCTGCAGCGCAAAGCCGTGTTCCGCGTGTATGCAAAGCTCGCGCCCAACGATCCGGCCACCGCGAAGATGAACGAGTGGCTCAACGGCCACGCCGAGGCGACTCCGTTCAGGCGCGCGGAAAAGGAAATGGTCAGCGTCGAGATCCGGACCGTCCTGCCCCAATCGCCCGACACCTGGCAGGTTGACTGGGTGGAGACGCGCCGCGACCGGCAGGGCACGGTGATGGGCGAGCCCGCCACGATGCGCGCGCTGGTCACGGTGTACACGGCCGAAGTGTCCGGCCAGACGACGGATGAGCAGTTGCGCAACAACCCGATGAGCCTGTTCGTCCGCGACTTCGCCTGGTCGCGGATTCTGTGAAGCGAGGGGGGCGACGATGCAAAAGCACCTGTGTGCGGTGATCCTCGGCGCGATGCTGGGTACGCCCGTGGTGGCGGCGCCCGGCGACGAGCTGGCCGACAAGTACTTCTCCGGGAAGAACCCGGAACTGACCGCGCCCGAGCGCGAGGCGCTGCGTATCGCCAAGCGGTGGGGCGGCAGTGCGCCGTCGGGTGTGAAGCCGGTGGCGGGCCCGGACGGAGCGGTGCGCTTTCTCTTTGGGGCGCAGCAGCCCAGCATCGTGTGTGCGGTGCTGCAGGTCTGCGATATCGCCCTGCAAGCGGGCGAGCAGGTCAATTCGATTCATCTGGGCGACACCGCGCGCTGGACCGTCGAGCCCGCGATCACCGGCAGTGGCGCGACCGAGACCCAGCACCTGATCGTGAAGCCGATGGATGTGGGCCTGATGACGAGCCTCGTCGTTACCACCAACCGGCGCACCTATCACCTGAAGCTGCGCTCGCACCGCACCGAGTACATGCCGCAGGTCGCGTTCACCTACCCTGAGGAGGCGCACGCCAAATTGGAGGCGATCCGCAGCCGAGAGGCGCGCGAGCGTGACGCCCAGACGCTGCCGCACACCGGCGAATACCTCGGGAATCTGTCCTTCGACTACGAGGTGGCGGGCGCCGCGCGCTGGAAACCGGTGCGCGTCTATAACGACGGTCGCAAGACCATCATCGAGATGCCCGCGTCGATGGCGCACACCGAGGCGCCGACCCTGCTGGTCGTGCGCAAGGATGGCGGGCTCTTTACTGAGGATGAAACGGTGCTGGTGAACTATCGCGTCCAGGGCGGGCGTTACATCGTCGACACCGTCTTCGACAAGGCCATCCTGATCGCAGGGGTGGGCGGTGGCCAGGACCGGGTGACCCTCACCCGGACGGGGAAATGACCATGACACGACGTCTCCCCCTGACCGGCCTCGTGCTCGCGGTGTGGGTGCTGGGCGGTTGCGCCACGGGCAGGCCGTACGGCAACTTCGTCGCGACCTCGGCCGCACTCGATCAGCCCGCGCTCGCCGCGCAGGCGACCCGGCAACTGGCAGCGCTGTGGCCGCCGGCCCGGACCCGGTTCGCGCTGACGCAGCCCGCGGCAGATACGTTCGGCGCCGCGCTCGTCGGGCGGTTGCGCGCCGCGGGCTATGCCGTTCAGGAGGCCGTTCCGGCGGCGTCCGCGGGGAGCGCCGCGCTGGGCACGGCGCCGGTCGATCCGGCAGCCGGCTTGACGTCGGAAGCGCTGCCGCTGCGTTACGTGCTGGATCACGACGCGGGCACGGACCTCTATCGGCTGACCCTATCGGTAGGCGAGCAGTCGATCACGCGGGCCTACCTGGTGCAGGGCGGCACGGTGAGACCGGCTGGCGCCTGGGTACGCAGGGAGTGAATCCGATGCGCGACACCAACGATCCCATGGCCCCCGAAGCTTCGCCCGGGACGCTCACGACGCGCTCGGGCGTGCGCCGGGTCAACAATCTGCCGATGTATCTGATGGGGGGTGTCATGATCGCCTTCCTGGTGATCATGATGATGGTGGCAGCCGATCGGGTGGCCCGGCAGCACACGCCCGCCGGCGAACCGGCCGGGAAAGCGGGCAGCACGGCGATGTTCGCCCGGGAGATCGCGGGCGAGCAGACAGGCGGGATCATTCCCCCCGCCCCTCGACTGATCCCGCCCGCGCTGGACACGGCGCCCGCCCGGGGCCCGGTCACGGAGCCGATCCTGATCGCCCGCCCGGACGATCTGGACGCGCCGCCCCGGCCGCCCGATCGCAGCGGGCCGGTGCAGCCCGCGCGCGATGAGGAAGCCGAGCGCATCCGAATGGCCAAGCTCCAGCGCCTCGAGGAAGCGGCCAGGGCCCGAACCGGTGTGCCCGTCGGCGCCCCGCGTAGTGCCGCTTCCGCGCCGACCGGTTTTGGCGGTTCGCCGTCTTCGCGCGAGGACGTGCGGGCGCGGCTCGCGGCGCTGCGCCAACAGGCCGCGGGCGCCCGCGGCGACGATCCCACCGCAGCCTATCAGGCGCGCCTGGCGCAGATTCGCAGCCAGCTCAACACCGGCGCCGGCACCCCGGCCACCAGTGCGGGTGGCGCACCGTCCCTGCTGCAGGGATCCGGTGGCGGACGTCACGTCCTGGCCTCGTTCGGACAGACAGGACCGGGCGACCGCTGGGCGATGGACGCCCAGCCCGAGGCGCCGCGCACGCCTTTCGAGCTGCGGGCCGGGTTCGTCGTGCCTGCGACGCTCATTTCGGGGATCAACTCCGACCTGCCGGGTCAGATCATGGCGCAGGTTGCGCAGCCCGTGTATGACACGCCGACCGGCCGGCATCTGCTGATCCCGCAAGGCGCGCGCCTCATCGGCGCCTATTCGAGCGAGGTCGCCTACGGGCAGGCACGCGTGCTGGTGGCCTGGCAGCGCATCGTGTTTCCGGACGGCAAGGCGATGGACATCGGGGCGATGCCCGGCGCCGACAGCGCCGGGTACGCCGGCTTCAACGATCAGGTGAACAACCACTATGTGCGCACCTTCGCCTCCGCCTTCCTGATGTCGGCGGTGACGGCTGGCATCGCCCTGAGCCAGGACCGGGGCGGGCGCACAGACCATCGCGACACACAGCGTGCCGGCGACGCCCTGAGCGAAGCGCTGGGTCAGCAGCTCGGCCAGGTCACGGCGCAGATGATCGCGAAGAACCTGAACATCTCACCGACGCTCGCGATCCGTCCCGGCTACCGCTTCAACGTGATCGTGACGAAGGACATGACGTTCTCGAAGCCGTACCAGTCATTCGATTACTGACCCGAAGGAGGAGCCCTCATGAAGATGCAATGCCGAGTCGCGCGCGCCGCTCTCGTTGTGGCGCTGGCTGCCGGCCCCGTCACGGCGCATGCCGGCGGGATCCCGGTCATCGACGGGGCGAACCTGTCGCAGACGGTCATGACCGCCATCGAGAGCGTGGCCCAGACGCTCAAGCAGATCGAGCAGTACCAGACCCAGCTCCAGCAGTACGAGAATCAGTTGCAGAACACGGTGGCGCCGGCGGCCTACATCTGGGACCGCGCGCAGGCGACCATCAACGGGCTGATGGGCGCGGTCGACACGCTGAACTACTACAAGTCGCAGCTCGGCAGCGTCGATGCGTATCTCGGGAAATTCCAGGACGTCGCCTATTACCGCGGCTCGCCGTGCTTCTCGCCGGCCGGCTGCAGCGACGCCGAGCGGGCCGCCATGCAGGAAAACCGGCGCCTGGCGGCCGAGTCGCAGAAGAAGGCCAACGATGCGCTGTTCCGGGGACTGGACCGGCAGCAGGATGCGCTGAGGGCCGATGCCCGCACGCTGGAGCAGCTTCAGTCGGGCGCCCAGGGGGCGGGCGGCCAGATGCAGGCCCTGGGCTATGCGAATCAGCTTGCGAGCCAGCAGGCCAACCAGCTCCTGCAGATTCGTGCGCTGCTGATCGCCCAGCAGAACGCGGTGGCGGCCCGTATGCAGGCGGAGGCCGACAGAGAGGCGCAGATTATCGCAGCGGATGAGCAATTTCGACGTGGCACATATCGGCCCAGTTCTGGGCAGACCTGGTAGAGGGAGTGGGACAAATGAATCAGTACGTGAATTTGACAGCGGCTGCTTTCACGATTGCACTGTTGTCCGGCTGCTCGCCGCAGACCCCACAGGAAACAAAGGGTAGGGAGGTGCCTGTAGTAAGCGACGAGAACTGCAGACCGGAGAACATCAAGCAGATCCAGGACGAGAAGGTGCGGCAGACGTTTGCCGATACCTGCGCACGTCGTGGCGGCTTCAAGGCCAGTTCCGGAAAGAACTACTGAGGGACAGACCGTGAAGCTGCCAATCATTTGTAGAGCGCTGCGGTTACTGTCGGCCGTCTGGCTGGCGCTTCTCGTCCCGAACGCACATGCCGCCATCGACAACGCGGACGTACTTGATAGCGTCCTGACGCGCTATCAGACCGCAGCAAGCGGCTGGGCGGACACCATCATCAGTTCTGCATCCTGGCTCTTCTGGCTGCTGGTCGCCATCTCTATGGTTTGGACGTTCGGGATGATGGCCTTGCGTAGGGCGGACCTGGGTGAGTTCTTTGCTGAGTTCGTGAGGTTCACAATATTCACCGGCTTCTTCTGGTGGCTCCTGATGAATGGCCCGAACTTCGCCAAATCGATTATGGATAGCTTGCGACAGATCGGAGGCAATGCGACCGGCCTCGGTACAAGACTTTCGCCTTCCGGGGTAGTAGACGTGGGCTTTGCCATTTTCAATAAGGTAATCGACCAGTCGTCGATGTGGTCACCTGTAAATAGTGCGGCGGGAATCATCATTGCGGCGATCATCCTGGTGGTCTTGGCGCTGGTGGGCGTCAACATGCTGGTACTGCTCGCGTCCGGGTGGGTTCTCGCGTATGCCGGCGTGTTCTTCTTAGGGTTCGGCGGGTCGCGCTGGACGTCGGACATGGCGATCAGCTACTACAAGACTGTGCTGAGCGTCGCTGCCCAACTCCTTGTCATGGTGCTCATCGTCGGTATCGGAAAGACCTTTCTCGACGACTACTACGCGCGAATGAGCGAAGGCATAACGATTAAGGAGCTGGGGGTCATGCTGATTGTCTCCATCATCTTGCTCCTGTTGGTCAATAAGCTCCCAAGCCTGGTCTCCGGCATCATCACCGGCGCCAGCATCAGCCACGCCGGCATCGGCAGTTTCGGCGCAGGCGCGGCGGTGGGGGCTGCCGGGATGGCAGCGGCTGCAGCGGCGACGGGCAGCGCGATGCTGGCTGCGAGTGCTGCGAACGCTGCCGGCGGTGCGCAAGCCATAAGGGCGGCGATCGCGAAGGGCAACGAAAACGTGCAGTCCGGCGCCGACGTGCTCACCAGCCTGTGGGGTGGTGGGTACGACGGGGGAGACACGGGCGAGCGTGCCAAAAATCACATGTCGTACGCCGAGGCCGCTGGCATTTCATATCCCAACAGCACTCCGATTGATTCGGCAGGGCAGGGTGGGAACGTCAGGGGCAGACAGCAGGCGAGGAACGACCAGTCAGGCAAGACAAGCGCATCTAGGGACCGCGTTGGCGCGAGCAGTACGCGGAATACCGAGGGTCGTTCGCAACCGGACTCGGGTGGGCTGATGGCCTCGGTCGCGAAAGCCGGATTGATCGCCGCGGATACCGCCGCGAACCTGGCCAAAGGCACCGCGCAGGTCGCCAAAGACGCGCTGGCCGGAACCACAGAGGCTGCACTGGACCGCATCGCCGAAACACCAGGCGGCAGGATCGCGGCCGCCATCAAAGGTGCGGCTGCGCCCGAAGGCGCGCATGGCGCGGCGCCGACGTTCGAGGGCAACACCCTCGCGGGCGCAGACACCAGCGGCATCGACGTGGAAGCGGAAGTCGCGGCGTTCGTCAATCGCGACACCCTATCCGCATGAGCAGGAACAGCGCGGACTCGTCACGGCAAGGCTGGCACGCCCGGTGAAGGGCAAGGCGGGCGACGCTCACGCTACTGGCAAGCAGCGCAAATCAGCGAGGAGAAACGCACCATGAAAAGGCACCTCCTGGGCATCGCCGTCGCGGCGATGGTCCTCGGCGTAGCGATCCACCCGGCCGGTGCACAAGAGGCAGAGGCGCTCGCCGGAGACACCCGCCTGGCTTGCGAGGCGATCCTGTGCCTCTCAACAGGTCAACGGCCGGGCGAGTGCACGCCATCACTGAGTCGCTACTTCGGCATCATCAAGCGGAAACTCTCCGACACGCTCGAGGCCCGGCAGAATTTCCTCGAGCAATGTCCGGTCGCCCATCAGACGCCGCAGATGTCGGCCCTGATTCGTGCCGTCTCGCGCGGTGCCGGTCGGTGTGATGCGGCCTCGCTCAATCGAACGCTGCAACGGTGGAGCGGCGACGACGGCGGAGAGATCTCGATCAGCGACAGACTCCCGGAGTACTGCGCGGCGTACACCGGGCACGCCTACACCGACTTCAGCCAGACGCGACCCCGGTACGTGGCGACGCCCGAGAGCGGGGGCTATTGGGTCGAAGCCCAAGACTACGAGCGAGCCCTTGCGGAATACAACGCGCGCCGGGAAGCAGCGCGCCGCAGCGAGGGGTGGGGAGATCGCTAGACATGCTTCCCTTCGTTGCCGATATGCCGCCGCTGGAGCAGGAAAGGATCCTGTGTTCGATTTCTTCGGCGGTGAAGTACGCCGTGCCGGCCAACATCGTGCTGGCTGTTGCCGAGAAGGAGGGCGGCAAGCCGGGCCAGTGGGTCCGCAACACGAATGGCACCCATGATGTTGGTGCGATGCAGTTCAATACGGCGTACCTACGCGAGCTGGCGCGCTACGGCATCGCGGCGGAGGACGTTGCGGCCGCAGGCTGCTACGCGTTCGAGCTGGCCGCCTGGCGGTTGCGAAAGCACCTTCGGAACGACCAGGGCGACCTCTGGACGCGCGCCGCGAACTACCACTCCCGTACACCTCGATTCAACGCCGTGTATCGCACTGACCTGATGAAGAAGGCGGCAAAGTGGGCCGATTGGCTGGAAGCCCGGTTTGTCACGGTAGACGTGACCCGGGCGGACGCGACGCCATCAATGCCGATGGCGAATGCGGCGAATGCGCCGGCGGCGCTGACTGCGCGGCGATAACCCTGTTTGCATTCATCCAGAGCCCCCGAGTTCGACCTGGACGACACGTTTCTGAGTGGAGCTGCCATTGGGGAAACGGCCACGAACTGCTGGTCGTCGGCCTCACCTGTCGCTGGCTTGATTGGGGAATTCAGGCAGCAATGTACTGGTCACCTGCCGTTCGAGCGTCAGTCGACGGCGAACGGCAGCTTCACCATCCTGCCAACTGGAACTACCGACCCTGAGCGGACCTTAATGTGAAGCCACTTCGAGTGGCGGGTTCAAGAGTGAAGCAGACGTTCAGTGCGACTACTCACCTGCGTCTTGTTGGCTGCAGCTACCGGCCAAAACGCGCCAATAGAGCAGGAACTGCGTCAGCCCTCCGTCGAGTATTCGCTGCGTTTGGAACGGTAAACGCCGACCATGGGCCGGCGTTTACCTCAGTAACGTGGAGTCCTTTAATTGTCATCCTCCGTTAGCTTGTCAGCGAGTGCTGCACCTGCGCCGACAACAGATCCAACCGCAACCCCTACCGTCGTGATGGTTCCAACTGCTCCAAAAACGGGAAGAGCAGTCAAAGCCGCAACGCCAAGGGCAGCACCTTTGACGACGTCCTGAAGTGTGTCTAAGAAGCTCATGGTGGTCTCCTGGTGAAGCGAGTGCCGAACCGCCGGCACGATGCTTTGCTAATCGATCCCTACTTGATCAATGACACCTGCGAAGCCACCATCCCCCGATCACCTTTGGTGGGATAAAAACTAACGGCTGCTCCAGAGACCAAATCTTCTTGTGCTACACCAGTTGTGCCACTGACATGGAAGAACAGGTTGTCTCCTCCCCCATCGGGCCGGATGAAACCGTATCCTTTTTCATCATTGAAACTGACAATCGTTCCCGTCGGCGGGGTTGATCCGCCTTGCGTGCTGACGGGGGGCTCGTGGCTGAACTCTTTCGCTCTCTGGACAAACAGCCGAGATATCGCAGGGTCTTTCTTGCGACCACGGCTGTCAATCTCGTCGCTCATCATGACTGGATAGGTCACCTCGTTGATCAGCGCTTGCGATGTCCTCGTGTGTCGGACGTCACCATTTTTTTCCCAGTCGAAGTCCCACGCTAGGAGCATCACTCTGGTTCCGAGTGTGTTCAGCTTGCGTACCAGCGGAACGAAGTCGCCATCCCCGCTCACGATGACACTGATGTCGAACCGCTTGTGTACGGCGAGTTCGTATGCCTCCAGTGCAAACCAGACGTCAATGCCTTTCTCCCCGATGTCACCAGAACGGTCCGTGACGACGGGAAGAAAGTGCATGGTGACCCCTTCCCGTATCAGCACGTCGTCGAACTGCCGCTCGCGGTAAAGTGAATCGTTCTCTTGAGCCTGTTTTGCGTTCAGACGGCCGCGGAAGTAGTGCGCATCGACGATCTGGCAGAAGCGCTTATCAACGCCCTCGTGCCGGGAGACTTCGTCGCGGACGAACTCATGGATCCCTTCGATGGAGAGGCGTGCCTTGCGCTCATGCTGGTAAAGGTAATAATTCGAAACGTGTGCAAAATACGTCCCGTCGTAGAAGACGCCAACCCGCAGGAGGGTGTTATCAGTCCTGTTCATTGTGCGTCTCCTTGGCGTTCGTTGAGTTCCGACATCCTTTCCTTGCAGGGCCACGCACGCAGCCAACTTGCGGCCGTCTGCATCTTCACGCCGAGCGAGTCGTGAACGCGGGGCAGTCGTGCGCGCTGAATGGCACAGAACCTGACAACGGAAGAGTCTTTGTGTGTGGAGCGGAAGTCCTCGTACTGTGCGTCGAGGTCACTCCAGAACCTGGCCTTGATAGCCCGGGTGGACGCATGCCGGCAGGTAGCCGCATGACTTTGGTGGCTGCGTGAGAACCGCATTGTATTTCTCCTTCTTCATGTGCCCAGTTGCCCGCGAGATCAGTGCGCGACAACTGTAAATCCGCCTTTCGACGGTACCTCCGGTATCAACCGGTATTCCTTTAGCTATCTATTGGGTGGTGCTGCTATCGGGTGCTGCTATCTGGATCAATCTACGAGCATGAATCTACCCCTCGGTGTTTGCCGGGGTCAATGTGCCGCCCTTCGAAAAAATCAGTCTGCCATGGAGCAAGGCAACCTTCTCGGATTTAGTGCATGTGACTGATATCGGCAGCTACAAAGCTCTTCCAAAGTTGTGGGTGCAACAACCGAACTGGAGGCTACCAGAGCTTGTGACTGCTCCCCCACCGTCGCCGAATCCAGTAAGGGGTATGTGGTGGGCTCGGCACCGCAAGCCGAGCGTCCGATTTCTGAGTGGAACCGCCGTTTGACCACCAGTTTCTAAGAACGGGCGACCGACGGGTTCTGGCCGGACTGAGACCTTCACCAGTGATGCGGCAAGGCCGACCGCCCCCGAGCGTCTCGACTCGACCTATTGCAGCGGGTCGTTTGTGGTCAACGTCAACGGCAAATTCGTGGGCGCAACCGCCGTTCGATGTGTCGATCCTGATTCCGCTTCTGACCGACGGGACGCTACGTAAGGCCAGCGGCGAGGCGGACGTGCCCCCATCGCGACAAAGGATCATCCCGTTGATGCGCTGGTTTCTCAGAGGCTGGCGAAGAATCGGTTCCCCATCGGCTAGGCCGGCACGCGATACCCTGGCGCCAGCAGCGCATTCTCGACCCCGTACAGGACCAGCGGATCCTTCAGCCACAAGCGGTACCTTGACGAATCCAGGCTGTGGTCCGGGCTGCAGTCGACGCCCCACTGCTGCAGGACGTACCCGGCGATGGCAGCACGTACATTGAGCGTCAAGGCGTCCCCGTTGGCCATGCCGAAATCCCTTGCCACGATCTCGGGCCTCGGTTGGCCGGGATGCGGAACGAGCGCGAGGCGGACGATTCGGTTCCACTGGATATCCCGGTCGGCGCACTCGTCGGGGGCTGCCCGATCTTCCAGGAGTTCCGGCGCCTCCATGCGGGTGATGACCAGGTCGCGGAATTCGCGCGAGACGCGGTCATACACGCGGGCATGCCAGCGCAGGCCGCTGTCGACGAGGGCGTACGGGACGATCACCCGTTCGCTCGGCCCCTTGTTCAGCGAGTGATAGATCAGCCGGACGACGCGCTGCTGATGGATGGCCCGCGTGATCACGGCCAGCACCTCGAGCGGCGGTCGATTCAGGCGCAGCGGAAACTCACAGGTCAGAAAGCCACCGGACGCCTTGCCGATCCCCTCGCCGAAACCGCGTGACAGCGCGGAAAGCACGCGCTCGGGGTCGTGCTCGAACACCGGACGGAACGTCGGTGTGGGGATGTAGGTCTTGCGGCGACCCTCGAACGCGATGTTGCCGGGTGCGAGTTCCCGATAAGCCCCGAGATCTCGGGTCGCGACCGCTGGGGCGATGCCGAACCGATCGATCAGGTCCGGTCGGCGCACGTCGCCCAGAAACCAGAGCCGGAACTCGATGAAGGCCAGCCGCTCGCGCAGCGTCTGATTCAGCGCCTGGAGGTGCAATTCGTTCATGGTCAGGATTTCCGCCGTGCTCATGGTAGCACCGAAACGACGATGTTGACATCATCAGTTCGATCACATAATTTTACATCATCGAAAAGATGATGTGACGCCGCCCGCTCGATACCGTGGCAACCAGGAGACCCGAATGAACGACATCGCCCCCATCCCAGACAATCCGACAATTTTGCGTGAGTGGCTGGCGTTCTCAGAGAGACTGGCGACCGTCCTTTCGGCCCTGCAGGAAGACCAGTTCCTGGTGATCTCGGTGAAGCAGACCAACCGCTACATCCAGTTCGCCGCACAGGGCAGCGATGGCATGCGTGCGGAGGTCAGCAGCAATGCCTTCCTTTCTTCCTCGGAGCGGCTCTCGGAAGGGCAGATGGCACGATTGACCCACGCCGGCTGGCTGCCGCCGACCGGCCGCCCCGAAGCGTCGACGCCGGAGCACGATCCGGACGGTTCGTCCAATTTCTTCAAGCAGTATCCCGTCCCCATCAACTCCCGGCAGATCGCCGAGGAAGCGGTCGCGGCGTTGGCCCATATCCTGCGCGTGCCTCACCCGGGCTTTCTCGAGTACGACGCCTTTGACGATGCCGACAACGCCCTCGCGCTTGCCGAACTGGGCATCAAATGCGCGAGCGCGGAGGCGCCGAGCGATCTGCCCAAGATCGGCCGACGCCTGCTCGCCATCACGAAGGACGTCACCGCCATCCAGGACCTCGACTACGACGAGGATGGTGACATCGGCATCCGCTTCGGCAGCACGGCCATTTTTGTCCGTCTGGTCGGCGACCCAGCCATGGTGCGCCTTTATGCGCCCCTGGTGAGCGAGGTGAGGGAGACGGTCGCGCTTCACGCACGCCTGAATGATCTCAACGCGGGCATGGGGCACATGCACCTCTTCTTGCGCGAGGGAATCGTGTTCGCCATCTCGGACATTCCCGCTGTACCGCTGCAGCAGGCCCACATTGCTGCTGCCTTGCCCCGGTTCTGTGAAATCGTCGACAGTCTGGGCGATCAGCTCGAAGCAGCGTTCGGCGGACGCAGGGTAGAGTCCGAGGTGATGCAGAACGCAACGATCCACTGAGACACCATGAGCTACGACATCATCGGCGACATCCACGGACAGGCGGACAAACTCGACGCCCTGCTCACCCGGCTCGGGTACCGGCACACTCCCGACGGCTGGCGTCATCCGGAAAGAATCGCGGTGTTCGTGGGCGACTTCATCGACCGGGGGCCTTATCAGCTGCGGACCGTGAATCGGGTGAGTCGGATGGTGGAGGCCGGCTTTGCACAGGCGGTCTTGGGCAACCACGAGTTGAACGCGATGGCCTGGCATACCCCGGATCCCGAACGGCCGGGGGAGTACCTGCGCCCCCGCTTCAGCGCGAAGTACGGCGCCACGAACCGTCAGCAACATGAACGATTCCTCGCCGAAGTCGAGCACCTCCCATCGGAACATGCCCGCCTGATCGGTTGGTTCCGCACCCTGCCGCTGTGGCTCGATCTGGAAGGCATCCGGGTCGTGCATGCCTGCTGGCACGGTCCTTTCATGGATTGGCTGCAACGCGCGCACTTGGGGGACGACCGGAGGTTGAGCGCGGACCTGCTCGTGGCAGCGACACGCGAACCCGGCGACGACGCCGAGAAGGACAATGCCGCGCCCAGTGTCTTCAAGGCAGTGGAAGCACTGACGAAGGGCATCGAGATCCCCCTTCCCGAGGGACAGGCCTTTCGCGACAAGGACGGCCACGAGCGCAGGCGGGTCCGCGTGCGCTGGTGGGATGCGGAGGCCGCGACCTATCGGACGGCGGCGATGCTGTCGGAGTCGGCGCGCGAGCGTCTGCCGGACACGGCCATTCCCGCCCATGCGCGGATCGGCATCGACGGCAGCAAACCCGTCTTCTTCGGGCACTACTGGCTCACCGGAGAACCGGCCATCCTCTCGCCCCATGCGGCCTGCGTCGATTACTCGGCCGGCAAGGGCGGCCCGCTGGTCGCGTACCGCTGGGACGGCGAGTCCGCGCTGACCGACAAGCATTTCGTCAGCGTGGGGTGAGCGCATGAAGCAGACGGCACCCGCCGTGCGGTCGAGCCGAAGCGATCCGCTTCGCATCGACGAGGTGAGCGCCGGCGAGCGAGGCGGCCTCATCGGGATCACGTTTTGCCCGGGCAAATGCGGCCCCAGCCTGTACGACTTCCGTTGGGAGCGGGACATCGCAGCCGGACTCGACGTGATCGTCGCCTGGGGTGCGCGGGCGGTGGGGACCCTGATCGAGGCGCACGAGTTCGCGCTGCTCGGCGTGCCCGATCTCGGCGCCCGGGTCCTTGCTCGCGGCATCGATTGGCACGACGTGCCGATCCCGGACGTTCGGCCGCCCGGTGAGCGATTCGAAACCGGCTGGCAGAGCAGCGGTCCGGTGCTGAGGAACGACCTCCTCACCGGCAACCGGGTGCTCGTGCACTGCAGTGGCGAACTCGGGCGGGGACGATCGCGGCCCGGCTGCTGGTCGAGTCGGGGGTGCCGGCGGACGAAGCGAGCCGGCGGGTGCGGGCGGCACGACCCGGGTCGATCGAGACAACTCAGCAGCAATAATACGCTCTGGACCTGCCGCGCCGACTCGGCGCAGGATCTTGAGAGGGGAGCCGGCACATGGATTGGTTCGAACGCCTGACAGGGTTTCGCGAGGACGGGTATGAAGCGACGAAAAGCCGGCTCGAGGTTGTCGGCGATCGACTTCGCTCGAAGGTCAACGGCAAGGACTACGGCATCGGGCAGTTCGAGCTGGTGTCGCTGGCGTCCTTGCGCGAGCGGGCGCGCTCGGCGGGCCCGAGGCCGGGTCGGCTGAAGATGAGCATCGTGCAAGGGGATGTGCGGCGCCTGCATCAGCGGCCGGAATTTCGCGGCGCGCTGTTCCAAGTCGCCTCCCAGTTCAACATGCTCGAGATGGTCGGTCCCGCCGTGACGCCGGGGGACGGCGTCACGCGCTACCAGCACGACCCGACGCAAGGCCCGGCCTGCGCGATCGCGGCCGGCGCTGCCACGATCTACCGCAACTATTTCGTGCCCGTGGACCACCCAAGCGGCCAGACTCACGGCCAAACCCGTGCGCGTCAGCTCGACGGACTGGCCGAGCTCGGTACGACGCTCAGCGCACGACTGGGACAGCCGGTCGGGGCCTTGTGGACGATGCAGAATGGCTACGCGCGATGCAGCGGGGCGGGGCTCGACGCGATCGCGCAGCACCTTGCCGTCCTGCACCCGGAGGAGATCGACGCCCTGCGCGGCAAGCTCCTTGTCGGCGTGCATCGTGACGTTGAAGTCACCGATGCCGAGGAACCGGTCAGACCCGCCATCTCACAGGTGTTCTGCTCGGCCCTGCCGGTCGCCTATGGCCATGTGCTGCCACGCAAACGCTGGCGAGCGTTCGCCTCGCTGATCCTGGAGTCCGCCTACGAAGCCACGATGTGGGCCGCCGTGGGCAATACCCAGCGCGGCGCTTCGAACGTGGTCCTGCTGACGCGGCTCGGGGGCGGCGCCTTCGGCAATGACGACGACTGGATCGACGCCGCGATGCGCCGGTCGCTGCGCCTGGCGGCCGGCTTCGACCTCGACGTCAGGCTGGTGAGCTACGGGCCGCCTTCGCCCGGACTGCTCGAGATCGCGCAGGCGTTCGGTTGAATGGAGGGTGAACGCGGGGAGGCCGAGGGAGTATCAGGCGCGCTTGAACGACGCCAAGTCGCCGGTGTCCGCTTGATGGCGTGAGCGCATATTTACGACGCTATAATAAAATCTAATTGGCAAAACGGATTAGGCGACAACTGTCGCGCGCTCGCGATCCGTTCGAAAGCTGCCCTTGATGACGACGGGACGGTTCTACGTTCGGAGGATTGGAGTTGGCGCTCAGTCTGGAGAAAACACGAGATGACCGCAGAGGGAAATCGTCTCGTTGATGAAGCCTTGTCTAGAAGCACCTTGAATGAGTGAGCTGATTTGAATCGCCTAAACAAGAAGGGAGAGTGATGGATAAGGGCAAGACGCAGAAGTTGGACAGTTGGTCATTGAATGAGCTTCACGCCGCGCGTAGAAACGCCCTCGACAGGAGAAATGATCCGCGCTTCGCGAACCGGGTAACTGAGCACGTGGAAGCGATCGAGGCCGAGATTGAACGCCGCTCGCTTCCGGGCATGATCGCGCGCTTCAGGGAGGTCTATCCAGGGGGCTTCTACGGCGAAAAACAGGCAAGCGAGGAACGTGAGAACAAAGTCGCAGCTAGTCTGCTATGTAAGACCTTGTTCCAGTGCGAGAACTTATCTCGGCTAATTGAAAGCAAAAACTGGATCGAATTGCACGATTGCCTCAAGCAAGTGGTCTCGGCGACAAACCTCATTCAAGGGAGCTTTGAAAAGCCCAAACTACTCGACAAGCTGATACAGCCCGCAACCGCTGAAGTTTTTTTTGAGGCGCTGCGGTCTTGTCTCTATGGTGACGGTGATTTTATCGACCGGTTCGACGATTTCTGCGATGTTCTAGACCAAGCCGATTTGGCGAAATGGACCTACGCAACCTACATCCCATTCTTGCTAGAGCCGGAAAAGTACATTTTCGTCAAACCCGAAATGCTGAAGCACTGTATTGAGAAGTCAAATCATTGGATCGTATACGAGAGTCGGCCGTCTGGTAAAAAGTATCGAGAGATTATTGAGTATGCTGATTGGTTAAAAAACAAGATTAAGGAGCTGGCCCCACGGGACATGATCGATGTGCACTCTTTCATGTGGTACATGGCGCCGACAGGGAAGTGGGCAGAAAGTTGATCACGCCTGTGCAACGCTGATCGGATGACTAGCTCATTCTTGTGGGAAGCGTGTGAGGTGGTGAATTGGGCAATTTTTATAACGGTTATAGCTGGCAGCAGCGTGAAGGCATCCTTCGCGAGGAAAAGAGACTGAGGAAAACCGGAGACCTTGAGCCGCTTTCGTACTTGGTGGACAAGAAGTCCTGTGAAGTCTGTGACGACCCCGGCCGCGCCGGGCAAGCGTTCCAATGGCATTCAGAGGATTATTCGCCTCCGTACAGCTTTCGTCCGCCTGAGACGTTCATCATCTGCGCGGTCTGTCATTCCCGGCTCCACAAGCGCTTCCCCGATGCATCCGGAAAGCCCTCGGATTGGCCGCTGTTTGTGGCGCATCTCAAGAGCGGCGGCTACGGACGCGAGTTTACCGAACTGTATTCGCTCGAAGAACGCAAAGCCTGGCTCGCGCAAATCAAAGCCGGCAGAACCGTCTCTCTACCATCGCTGCGGGAGAGGCCCCTCACGGGAAAGGAGTGGTGGCAGACCCTGACACTGGATCCGGAGTCTCTCATCGCCCCGTGGGCACGGCCGAGACCTTGGCTACCTCGTCCGCCGCCCCAGGACTATCGAGCTGAGCTGGATCAACTGCAACTGACGGATGACGAGATTGCGCTACTTCGTTGCCACGCTGGCCTCGAGCACCGTTGCGCTACGATGCGTCAGCTTGCGGAGTGTGTTCTCTCGTCCAAGTCACCCTCACACGCCAACTTGATCTACGGGAAATTGGCCCATCGTTTGGCGGCCGCGCTGGGGTGGGAGCCTGAACGCCGAGCAGACGGTTCGCCCATTTGGAGGACCGTCATCGCCGAAGGCTGGCAACCCGTCGGGCGGGAATTCGAGTGGGTGATGGTTCCATCCTTGGCGGCCATTTATGCTTGAAACAGCGGCACGCAAAGCCAGTCGGCGCGACCAAGCGGATTCGATCGCGAACGGCAGCAACCTGAGTGGAGCTGCCACCTGAACGGCCGATTCACTGAGGGCACGACCGCCCGAAGTTGGCCGGGTTGAGCCAAGGCGGGGTCCAAGTAGGCCGCCGTAAACCGGTCATCCAAGAGGGGCCAGCCAGAGAAATTCTGAGCGAATCGCCATCGGCCGGTTGTGTTAAGGGTTGTCTGACGCCTG
>JAFEFC010000035.1:51424-63215 GCA_018240785.1 Pseudomonadota bacterium
CAGGCGTCAGACAACCCTTAACAGTAGTTCCAGTTGGCAGGATGGCGAAGCTGCCGTTCGCCGCCGCCTGACGCTCGAACGGCAGGTGACGAGTACATTGCTGCCCGAATTCCCCCATCAAGCCACCGGCTGCTGAGGCCGAGGACGACTCGGTCAGCTTGGAGAAACGACTGGCAGCTTGAAGGTCTGAATCGCCCCGGGTTTTGAGGAGGCTCCCTTCTTTGAGAAGATGGAGCCATGATGAAGAAATCAACGAAGTTTTCGCCCGAGGTTCGGGAACGTGCTGTGCGGATGGTGTTCGAGTCGCGCGGCGACCACGGATCGCAATGGGCGGCCATTGAATCGATTGCCCCGAAGATCGGTTGCAGCACGCAGACGCTGTGCAATTGGGTGAGGCAGTACGAGCGGAATACCGGGCAGCGTGACGGGACGACCACCGCGGAAGCGGAGCGGATCAAGCAACTGGAGCGCGAGAACCGCGAACTGAAGAAGGCCAATGAGATCCTGCGGCTGGCGAGCGCGTTTTTCGCCCAGGCGGAGCTCGACCGCCGCTTCAAATCGTGAGGTTGTTCATCGATGAGCACCGGGAACGTTTCGGGGTCGAGCCGATCTGCCAGCAGTTGCAGGTTGCCCCGTCCGCGTATCGGCGCCATGCCGCCCGACAGCGGAATCCGGAATTGCGTTGCGCTCGTGCCCAGCGCGATGAAATGCTGGTCAGCGAGATCGAACGCGTCTGGCAGGTCAATCTTCAGGTCTATGGCGCCGACAAGGTCTGGCGGCAACTCAACCGGGAGGGCATTGCGGTCGCCCGTTGTACGGTTGAACGTCTCATGCGCCAGCAAGGATTGCGCGGTGCCATGCGCGGCAAACCCGTGAAGACGACACGCCCGGACCCGGCGGCGCCGTGCCCGCTGGATCGTGTCAATCGGCAATTTTCGGCGACTCGTCCGAATCAGTTGTGGGTCGCGGACTTCACCTACGTTTCGACCTGGCAGGGCTTTGTCTATGTTGCGTTTGTCGTCGACGTCTATGCCCGATACATCGTCGGCTGGCGCGTCAGCCGGAGCATGCACACGGACTTCGTTCTGGATGCCCTGGAGCAGGCCCTGTACGCCCGCCAGCCGGATCGCAACACGCTGATCCACCATAGCGACCGGGGTGCCCAGTATGTTTCGATTCGCTATTCGGAACGTCTCGGGGAAGCCGGCATCGAGCCCTCCGTCGGCAGCAAGGGTGATAGCTACGACAACGCCCTCGCTGAGACGATCAACGGCC
Source organism: Pseudomonadota bacterium (assembly GCA_018240785.1). Taxonomy (GTDB): domain Bacteria; phylum Pseudomonadota; class Gammaproteobacteria; order Burkholderiales; family Rhodocyclaceae; genus Thauera. The sequence goes on from JAFEFC010000035.1 coordinate 52,700, forward strand.
TCTACAAGGCGGAAATCATTCACCGACGCGGCCCCTGGAAGTCCAAGGAGGCCGTCGAGCTGGCAACGCTCGAATGGGTCTCTTGGTTTAATCATCATCGATTGCTTGAGCCCATCGGATATATTCCTCCGGCCGAAGCCGAGGCAGACTTCTACCGCTGTCAAACCGAGCAGGCCGTTACCGCCTGACTCAAACCAAATGGCCTCCGCGATTCCCGGGGCGATTCAGTCAGAAAGCCGACTTCGACCTTGCAAACATCATCAGGCAGCTCAGGGTCGGAAGTGTGAATTCGCCAAATCGGCAAGCTGCCGTTGAACTTTTAGTGGCGCGAACAGCTAGCAGGTTGTTGATTTAGCCAGATCCGAGCACTGGCAAGGCTTTCCCGGACGTTACAATACGATCTGCATTTCCACTCCAATTGTTCCAATGCGCGGCACCGACCATAAACAGAGCCCCCTGTTCAGCTACGTCAATCTCGAGGATCGAATTCCCCGAGACCATCCGCTGCGTCGCGTGAAGGTGCTCGCCGATCTGGTTTTGCGTTCGATGTCTACGCATTTCGATGCGCTCTATGCCGAAGGCGGACGTCCCTCGATTGCGCCGGAACGATTGCTGCGGGCCTCGCTGCTGCAATGCTTGTTTTCGATCCGCTCGGAACGCGCGCTGGTCGAACATATCGACTTCAACATGATGTACCGCTGGTTCGTCGGGCTGACGCTGGACGAGGCGATCTGGGATCACTCGACGTTCTCGGCCAACCGCGAGCGCCTGCTCAAGGAGAGCGTGATGCGCGAGTTCTTCGGCGGCGTGGTCGCGATCGCCGAATGGGCCGAATTCGTGTCCGATGAGCATTTCAGCGTCGACGGCTCGCTGCTGCGGGCGTGGGCGTCGCACAAGAGCATGGCCGCGCGCGACGGCTCGGATGAGCCATCCGGACCGGATCAGGGGCGCAACCCCGAGGTCGATTTTCGGGGCAAGAAACGCTCGAACGCAACGCACGTTTCGCGCACCGACCCCGAGTCCTTGTTGGCGAGCAAGGGCGCCGGCATGGCGTTTCTGAGCTACACCACGCATGCACTGGCCGAGAACCGGCACGGACTGATCGTCGATGTGCACACGACCCCAGCCACCGGTACCGCCGAACGTGAGGCCGCGCTGGTGATGGTCAAGCGCAGCGTCAAGCCGGCGAGCTGGGGTCGCAAACCCACCGTGGCTGCGGATCGGGGTTACGACACGGCCGAATTCGTGGGCGCCCTGACGGCACTGGGCATCGCCCCGCATGTGGCCGCCAAGATCAAGGGCAGTGCAGTGCCGGAGTGCGTCAAGGCCACCGAAGGCTACGCGGTCAGTCTGCGTCGGCGGAAGATGATCGAGGAAGCCTTCGGCTGGGTGAAGGACATCGGCACGCTGCGCCGTTTGATGGCGCGCGGCCTGGACAAGATTCGCGCGCATGCGCTGCTCAATTTCGCCGCGTACAACCTGACGCGATTGGGCAATTTGTTGGCGTCGTAATTCGTTGGCGCTCGCGCGCCATTCGAAGTGCGGCATGGGATAGGAAACAACGTCTTTGCAGCGACGGGAGCGCTGCTGAATTGCGGTAGCGGAATCGGCTCGAAAGACGGCTGGAAAGTGCTTCATGCCAAACCACGCCGGGGTTCTTCAGAGTCTATTTTTCCCAGCCAAGCTGGAAACCGAAGGTGACGGTTCAATTTTCAACACCCTGCTAGTCAGGACTGATAGCCGTTTTAATAGTCAATCCCATCCTCACCGACGTCGCCAAAGATCCTCTGTTCATCCTCCGCCTCGACTCCCTGCCAGAAGATCACGACATCCATTCGCTGATTGGGCGCTAAGTAGATCCAGTGCTTGCAACGCGAGTCGATCAGCGAGAACAGCTCAGGATAGATGCCTTCCAAGAGGGGCGTTTCTCGCAGCTTCGCCTGAATCCCAACGTAAACGTGCAACGCCCGTTCTCGAAGATCGGGCGAGGCGATGACTTCCGACAGACCTGCCATCAGCACAGCTGCAACTAGCGCATCGAAGCTAGCGAGCGCGATGAGTTGTCGAGCACTTTCATCGTCAAAGGGACGCTGACGGGGCACTTGCTCGTGTTCGCGCGGCTCCGCCTCAAACAGTAATGCCGTAACCGGCGGTTCGAGGGTGCGTAGCGCCTCCTCAAACTGCATTGCATCGAGCGGCTCCTTCTTCAGGTAGCGCCACAACGGGCTACGGAACCAGCGCGACGTGCCCGGGAATCGGGCTTGCGCCTGCTCGACAGCGTTGCGCGGTCCGGGCCGGTCATTGGGGACCCGTGTCCCTTTCTCGTAAGCGTCCCACTTCCTGGGGCGAGCGACGTCTGTGTCGCGTTTGCGGACGCGGTCCCCGTCGAGCGCCATCTCAATGGCGTATGCGGACGACAGGCCAGATATGTCCCGCAGCGCGCGAAACCAAAGTCGTGTCCGAAGGCGATCGACAGGCTGGGTGGTCGGGCGACCGCGCCCCTTTGGTCTGATGATTGTGTGCACAAGGCTTATCTGGAGTACAGAAAATCGAATTATCGGTTCGGGTGGAGAAAATGTGGACAGTCACGAACACTGCGTGACAAACGCATTGAGGTATTCGATGAACTCGCTGCCTGAACAGACCGAAGCACTGGCCCACTTGCGCAAGGAATTGCGCGAGACACTCCTGCGCCTTCACGGTCCTCTGCTGGGCGGCGAGCCCCTCGCGGCGGCACTAGGACATCGAAGCGTTGCATCACTTAGACAGGCACGGCGACGTGGTCAAGTAATGGTGCCGCTCTTCACTGTACCCAATCGCCGAGGGTGGTTTGCCTTGACGCTGGATGTCGCGGATTGGCTTTCTGCGACCCGAATGGGCGCATCCGCAGGAGGACGAATCTCTCCCAGTTAACTCGATTCTCCACCTCGTAGACGCGAACGCCCGAGGGGGCTGCCTCGGGCGTCGCGCCAGCATCGCTGCCGGTACAAGTGGGATCTTGTCCGATCAGTATGAGCTGCGCGTTCACGTTCGTCAATCATGCGACGAACTTGCGCGGACGGGGTGATTTTGTCTGGCCCGGTCAGCACCGCCGGTGCCATCCCATGAGGAGTTACCCCCTTGCGTCTGCCTATCCACCTACAGCGCGAGATCGCGCGTTTGCACTTCTACGATACCTCACAGTCCAACCGAGCCATCGCACGGTCAGTTGGTGTTTCCGCAAACACCGTGCGCGAAATGCGCCGAATTCTCAGAAAAAGCGACACCTTTGGTGCCGATCTTCATTCATTGGATGACGACGCCTGGTACGCGGTTCTGGGTACTGGCAACAAGAGCATCGCGCAACGCAAGAGAGCGCCAGATTGGGATTGGGTGCACGCCGAGATGCAGCGCCCCGACGCCACACTCGAGCAGCTGTGGCGGGAGTGGCGCAGTCAGTGCCCGGAGGGAATCGCCTACTCGCAATTCACTGCCGGTTACCGGGCGTGGGCGAAGCGACAACATATCGTGATGCGTCAGGCCCATCGCCCGGGTGAGAAGTTGTTCGTCGATTTCGCCGGCCGTACAGTCGAGATCAGGGATCGAAGCGGCGGTCCCTCGATCTATGCGCAAATCTTCGTTGCCGTGCTTGGCTACTCGAACCTGACCTACCTGCAGGCAGTCGCCTCGCAGAAAACCCCTGATTGGGTGAGATGCCATGTCGATTGCTTTGCGGCAATGGGGGGCGTGCCGGCCTGGGTTGTGCCGGACAACCTGAAGGCGGCTGTCTGGCGGCGTGAGAAGGATCGCGTCGTTATCAACCCGGCCTACCGGGAGTGCCTGCAGCACTACAACACCGCTGCACTACCAGCTCGTGTCAGGAAGGCGAAAGACAAGGCGAAGGCCGAGGTCGGTGTGCAGATCGCACAGCGTTGGGTGTTGTTCGCACTTCGCGACCGAACATTCTTTAGCCTCGATGAACTGAATGACGCCCTCAGGAGGCTCGTGGTAACGCTGAACGCTCATCCCTTCAAGAAGATGTCAGGCTCCCGCATCGAACGATTTGAGAAAACCGAGCGTTCGACTTTGAAGCGCCTGCCGCCCATTCCCTTCGAGTTATGCGATTGGCGATATGGGGTGCGGGCTGGCGACGATTACCATGTCGAACATGCGCGGAGCTTCTACTCCGTGCCGTCGGAGTTGCGCGGACAGCGTGTCGATCTGCGTTACACCGGATCGATGCTCGAGGTCATGCATCGCGGCCAGCGCGTTGCCTTGCACGCATTGGCACAATGCGAAGGCACAGTCCAGACGTTGCCTGAGCATCGTCCGATAGCGCATGTCCGCGTGCTTGAGGGCGAACCGAGGGCACTCATGCTATGGGCCGAGTCGGTAGGGGAAGGCTCGGCGGCAATGATTCGCCATCACCTGGAAAACCGATCCGATGCCGTCAATGGTCTGAAAGCAGCCCGGCGGATGCGCGATCTGGCTCGTATCCACGGCGACCAACGCTTCGAAGAGGCGTGTGCATATGCGCTATCGCTCAACATTACGGCATTGCGCAGCCTCGATTCCATTCTCAAGCAGGCACCCGACAAACGCGCCCACTCTGTCAGCGGCACGGCGCCGAGGCCAGCCCACGACAATGTGCGGGGTGCGAGCTACTTTGGAGAAAACACATGAGCGGCGTCCATCAAACCATCTCCCGCCTACGTGAATTGCGATTGACGTCGATGGCCGAAGCGTATTCGGTCCAGTTGCAGCAGCCGAAGCTTCACCAACTCTCTTTCGATGACCGATTCGGGTTGCTCGTCGAGCATGAAGCCTCTGAACGTGACTCGAAGAAATTGAAGCGGCTCGTGCGGAGTGCAGGATTCCCTGAATCCGCATCGCTCGAAGACGCCGATTACCGAGCTTCGCGAGATATCGACAAAGGGTTCATCGCCTCGCTGGCCAGTTGCGAATGGATTCGACAGCAGCTTAACTTGATCGTCCTTGGCGCAACGGGGGTCGGAAAGACATGGCTTGCATGTGCCTTCGGTTCTCAGGCTTGCCGACAGCGTTTACCCGCTACGTTCTTCCGGGCGAGCGATCTTTATCAAGAGATCGCAGTTGCCAGCCATGACGGTTCGTTGCCTAAGCTCAAGGCCGGTCTGATTAAACCGAGTTTGCTTATCATCGACGACTTCGGTCTGAGCGAGATTTCTTCGCAAGCTGCGCAGGTGTTGCTGGATGTGGTGGATCGGCGGATGCGTACCGGATCCTTGCTGATCACAAGCCAGTTCCCAACAGACCAGTGGCATGGGTTCTTCCCCGATCCGACCTTGGCAGACGCAATCCTTGACCGCGTGGTGCATCAGGCGCACCGGATTACGCTCAAGGGTGAATCCATGCGCAAGCTTCAGGCAAAGCGGAAGATGCCCCCCGCGTGATCATGTCGCTGGAACGATGAGCGTGACGTCAGCTTAGCGGTCACGGTGCCGTCCTGGTGCTCACGAGCACCGGGACGACTGATCAGTACGAATCGGAACTGGTGATCACGTCGAACTGGACTGACCGGTCACGAACGATCGGAATACGCATTCGTCGAGCTGCGGCTGCCAAACGATGCCGGCCGCCTGCCATTTCACTGCGCCAGCGGCAGGATGGACGGATGAGCACGCAAACGATCCATAGCGACGCATAGCCGGGGCGAGCGCCATCCGCGGCCCCTTCATCATTGGCCGACCCGGTGGCTGGTCCGTCACGCTCAGGCCCGGCCGGGTGGAAAAGCATCTCGGCACCCGGTGCGCCGACAACCCCAGGACATGGCGCAGCCTGGATGCCGGCATGGGTTACCTGCACGACAAGCTACAGATCGTTCGCGTCGACCTGCCCGACGCCACGCAAGACAGCGAGGGCGACATGAGCCGCCGGCCGCGCCAGGATGTAGCCCAGCGGATGAAGGGTGCCCACGAAGCCGCTGCGTATGACGCCTGGTTCCGCACACGGGTCCGGGCGACGATCAATGATCCCCGCCCGAGCGTGCCCGATGACGCAGCTCGCACCCACTTCGCGCCCCGGAAGACCGCGCTGCGCCAGCGCGGGCCGTGACGCGGCTTGTCCAGCGGCCGACGGCGTTGGCCGACCGCGACGCCATCATGGATGACGTCGCCGGGGACAATCCGGCTGTCGCGGTCGAACTCGATGATGCGTTCGAGGAAAAGGCCGAACTCGCCCGGCAGCGCCCGGCCCTGAACCGGGCGGGGGAGAACGCCTGGCACCTGTGAATTCGCGGTGCGGCCAAACGATTCCATCGTCTGTCGCACCGAAGACGACGGCAACACGGTGGCCATGCGGCGCGTTGTCGATGCGCCGCAGCGGGAATCGTCAGCGCCACAATCGATCGCGGCACCGGGGCGTGGCGGAAGAGGCGGTGACGTCAGACGGACGGACGCTGGCATGACCACCCCGCTCGGCGCGCGTTTCCCGCGCCATGTCGCGGCATTGCAGCGCCCGTTCGTCGTGCGACTCGAGCCGCGGGGAGACCGACGGGCCAAGGCTCGAGGCCTCGTCCGGGACGATCCCGACGACGTCGGTGCCGGCGCTTGAGGTCGCCAAACTGGCGCCCGAGCGACGGTCTCCAATCACGAGAACGTGCCGAAGGGGGTCGCCTGCACGGTGACGCGGGGACTGTCCCGACTGTCCGAAACGGCAATGCTCGCTTCGAAGAGCCTGCGGGACTGGGTGCCCTGCACGGCATCCACCCGGTACTGAATCTCCTTGAGCCGAAGCGTGCGTGGATGCGTTGTCGTCGCGGTGGTCAGCCAAAGCTCGACGCCAGGCGGTTTGTGGGCGAGCAATTCACGGACGTGGCGCTCAATGCCCAGGCGCTGATACTGCTGATTGACGGCCTCCGGCGCATACCTGATCGCGTTCGGGCTTTCGAAGCCCGTGCCTGCGCCTTGGCTATGGGCTCGTTGCCACCCGGGCAGGCCGACTTCCAGACCTGGAAACATCTGCTTTTCGAAGTCCTGGCGGGTGACACCGGGCCGCAGGCGACTCTGAATCACGATGGCCCCAAGTGCATCACGAAACGTGCGTTCAGCAAACTGCATGAGTTCCTCCTTTCGCGTCGGGGCCTTCGGTTCGCCAACCGCGCCGGCGCAGTGGATGATGACGGGTCAGCTAACGCCAGCGCGCGGACCGCTGCAGGGTGTCATAGGCGTCGAAGCCGATTGCATCCATCATCATTATGGAATGCGGTGTGGCGCTCTGCTTCAAGCCGAAGGTTCTGCAGCACCTTGCCACCCTGTACAGGTGACAAAGACGCCTCGCCGGTGACAGTGGCCGTACCGCGACTCGGGGCCCATGACCCCGATCGCACCACGAACGCCTGATGCCGGCCCACGCTCTTGACTCGGCGGTGGTGGGGCAAACCTGTGCGCGATCCGATCAATGCGGGGCACGGCGCAGCGCTTGGGTAGAATCCGGTCATGCTCAAATCGGAACTGCACGATCGCCTTGCCGAGCGCTTCCCCCAACTGACCGGGAAGAAGGCCTTCGAGGCGTCGGTCTTCTGCTCGATGCCCTGCAGACGGCGCTGGCCGCCGGCGGCAGGGTCGAGATTCGGGGATTCGGGGATTCGGGGATTCGGGGATTCGGGGATTCGGGGATTCGGGGATTCGGGGATTCGGCAGCTTCAGTGTCAGTCGCGGGCCCGCCAGATCGGGGCGCAATCCCAGGACGGGAGCAACAGCGTCGGTCCCGGCGAAATGGCGGCCACACTTCAAGCCGGACAAGGCATTGCGGGAAGGCGTTGAACGCCGTGTCCCGACCACACGTCACCAGGGTTGCGCCGGACGACACCGTGGACGCCCGTCGGGCGCGTTTCGCGGCTTCCGCGAGCTTCGCGGCATCCAAGGTACTCCTCGGCCTCGGCCTCGGCCTCGGGATCGCCTGGCGGCTCACCGCCGCCGACTGCGCGGAAGGATGAGATGAGCCCGACCACGAGGCCCGTGAACGCCGGGGAAACCTCAGTGCCTGCCGGGAGCCGACCCACGGCCGACTACGCGGACCTGGCACGGCAACTCGAAGCGACAGGCGATTTCAAGGTACTGCGACGCTTCGAGCCCGCTCCGTGCTACGCCCCGCTCGAGGGCGTGGATCCGCAACAGTTGCGCGTCGCGATGGTGGTGGACACGGAGACCACGGGTCTGAGCAAGGACGACGACCGGATCATCGACCTCGGGTATGTGCTGGCCGAGTTCCATCCCCGAACCGGCCTCGTGCATCGCGTCCTGGAGCGTTACAGCGGCTTTGAGGATCCGGGCCGGCCGATTCCGGCGAACATCACCGAACTCACCGGGATTCGCGATGCGGACGTCGCCGGGCAGGTGTTCGATGCGGTGCGTGTCGAGGCGGCGATCGCACGCGCCCACCTGGTGATCGCCCACAATGCGCCGTTCGACCGGGGGTTTCTGGAAGCGCGGTTCCCCTCATTCATGAACAAGTGGTGGGCGTGCTCACAGCGTGAAGCACCCTGGCAGGCCATGATGACCGGTTCGACGAAACTCGAATGGCTCGCCTACCGGCTCGGCAGCGTGTTCTATGGCGCGCACCGGGCGCTCGTGGACGCGGAAGTGCTGCTGTATCTGCTGACCCGATCGGGGCCCGAGGCGCGCACGATCCTCTCGCACATCCTCGAGCGCAGCGGCCGCCGGACCTACTGCGTGTGGGCCGAGCACGCACCCTTCGAGATGAAGGATCGGCTGAAGATGGACAAGGGGTATTCCTGGAGTGACGGCGCCAGTCCGCAAAAGCCCATCAAGGCCTGGTACAAGGGGGGCGTGGAGGATCTGGCGGCCGAACTGGCCATGCTGGGCCGCGACATCTATCCGCGCGCTGCACAGGTGACGGTCGACACGGTCACCGGCCGCGAGCGCTACACGGACCGCTACCTGTCGCGCGAGAAAATGCCGGTCGGCCCCGCCGCCTGAGCCTTCAACCGCAGGTGCGCTTGAGCTGGGTGGCGTCGGTCACGAAAGGATTGCCCCGGCCCTGCCAGCGCACGATCCGCCGGTTGCGCTCGCGCTCCCAGTCATCAATGGGATAGCGCCTGGCCCAGGCGCACATCAGCTTCCTGTCCTGATCGCTGAGGTGCAGACCGTATGTCTTGTACATGTAGAGCGTGATCCGCGCAGCCCGGCCCCGGACACCTTCTCGCGGCTGGACCCGCTTCAGCTTGAAGTCGACCACCGTAGGACAGGCGCCGTACATCGGCGCCGGGTCTCGTTCCCACATGCTGTACGCAAAGTTGCTGCGGTCGGCGTTTACTTCGCCCACGGCGGGCACCAGGTTGTTGAGGTCGCCCTCGGCGACCTGGAACACCGGATCCATTTCGGTGCAGCGCTGCCGTCCGCCGTCCTGCCAGCACTGCCTCTGGTGTCCGATCGTCCAGGCCGGCACCACATGTTCCCACTCGATGCGACTGGCCCGCGTCAGGTTCCTGCGGGGAACGTAGCCACAGCTCGCAAAATCGACGGCCGTCCCCACGTAGCTACAGCCGCAGTAGAAATCCTGCTCCATCCCCGCGAAGACGTACGGAAGCACCTTCTTGGCGTTGGCGAAGCTGCGGTGGCCGACCGTCGTTTTGCCGGTGACGAGATCGAAGGGTACGTCGGCCGTCGGCGCCGGCAGCGGGGACGGTCTCGATGACCTCTGATCGACAACGGGGTCGTGGATGAAGGCCGCATTGCAGCCGGCCAGCATGAGGCTGACCAACAAGAGGATGGCGCGCATGAACACGAATCGGCCTGCCGGTTGTACCGACAGGTCGTGGGGATGAGGAACTTGGTAGGGGAAGGATTGCGACGGGCGGCCAAGGCCCGTCACGGGTGATTGGTCACGGCAGCCGGCCGAACCCGAGCGGCACCTTGGGCTTGCTGTCCTGTTTCGGCGGCTTGCCCAGCGTCCGCAGTGACTGCACGATCGTGCTCGCCTTCGCGTCACTGGCAAGTGCAATGTTCAGCAGGATCTGGATCGGTTCGGGAATCTCCCTACCACCTTCGGACTCGTAGCGGCTACCGGCGCTTTGGGTGGCACCGAACAGTCCCCAGAAATCGGCCTGAACCAGGCCCAGTGCCTTGCGACGTGCCTTCACTTCGGCACCGGTGTAGACATGCAGCTTCATCGTCTCCCCGGAAAATGGAAAACGCATATCCTACAGCACTCGGTTCCATCGCCGCAGCCCATCGGCGCCTACCACCTTCACGCACGGGGCCTCCCGAGTCCGACAGTTACGCCGAAATCAATTTCTGCTGATCGGCCTTATGTGGAGCTCCACATAAGGCCGAGGTGCCGCCTGTTGTCGGTGGCATGAGGCTGAATCTCGGCCACTGCCGCCGTTCGATTCTGCTCGGCTATATGCGAAGAGGATGGCCGCTTACCCGAACTTCCGATTCCCGCTAACGATTCAAACCTGACGCTGAGCGTTTTCCAGGAGCTGACGTTACTTCGCATGAAACGCACCTATCGCCTTCAGTGCCTCTTTTGGTAT
>JAFEFC010000036.1 GCA_018240785.1 Pseudomonadota bacterium
GTCCAATCGCGGCAGTGCTAGGGTAGATGGGTTGTCGATTGCCGAGACGGCGGACTAGCTGAGAACGCACTGGCCACGGATTCGGGAATCCTTACTGGATGGCAGCTACCGGCCCCTGCCGGTGCGGATCCGCATGCCGGGTGGTGTGGGAGGGGAACGGTCAGGTAAGCTGGCCGCCCCTATCCCGATGCCACAGCAGGCGGTAGTGCATCGCTAGAATGCAGTGATGAACGTCGGTTCCATTCCCTTCGGACGCGGCATTCCGTATCGCCTGCAGTTGGCGCTGTCCTATGGACTGTTCGGCCTGCTGTTCGGCGGTTTGCTGGTGCTCGACCTGCAGCGCATCGACGCGCGCATGGACTTCATCGCGCGTGGTCGCGGCGCAGACCTGTTCGGGCTCATCGAGCTGGCGCGCGACTGGAATGCCTCGCACAAGGGCGTGTATGTGCCGGTCACCGCGGCGACACAGCCCAACCCGTATCTCGATCACCCCGAGCGCGACCTGACGGCCACCAACGGCACGAAGCTGACGCTGGTCAATCCGGCTTTCATGACCCGGCAGATCGGCGAACTGGCCGAGCGCACCGAGGGCATCAAGCTGCACATCACCAGCCTGAAGCCGATCCGCCCGGCGAACCGGCCCGAGCCGTGGGAGGAGGAGGCCTTGCGGTCCTTCGAGCATGGCAGCAAGGAAGTCCTGCGCCTGGTGGAGGAAGGCGGCGCGCCGGTGTTCCGCTACATGGCACCGCTGCAAGTCAAGCCGGCCTGCCTGCATTGCCACGCTGCGCAGGGCTACAAGGTCGGTGATGTCAGGGGAGGCATCTCGGTGACCGTGCCGGCAGCGGGTTTGCTGGCGGTGCGCGACGAGCAGCGGCGGCGTGCACTGTGGCTCCATGGCGGGGCCTTTCTGCTTGCGGGCGGGCTGGTGCATCTGCTGCTGTGGTCCGATCGCCGGCGACTGCAGGCGATCCAGCGCCTGACGCGGGCGCAGGACGAAGTCATCGCCGAGCGCACCCGCGAGCTTGCGCTGACCAACGCCAGCCTTGCGCGCGAGGTCGAGGAACGACGCGATGCGCAGGAGCGCCTGCAGCAAAGCGAATTGCGCCATCGTGCGGTGTTCGAGCATGCGGCCGAAGGCATGTTCGTGACCGATCACGACGGCTGCATCCTGCAGGTGAATCCGGCCTTCACCGCCATCACCGGCTATGCGGCCGAAGAAGTCCTTGGCGAGAATCCGCGCGTGCTGGCATCGGGCCGTCACGACGCTGCCTTCTTCGAGTCCATGTGGTCCGCACTGCTGCGTACCGGGCATTGGCAGGGCGAGATCTGGAACCGCCGCAAGGATGGCGGGATCTTCGCCGAGTGGCTGTCGATCAAGCGCCTTGGCGACGACCAGGAAGGCTATGTCGCGATCTTCTCGGACATCACCCGTCGCAAGGAGGCCGAGGCGGCCGTCCTCCACCTGGCGCATCACGACGCGCTGACCGGCCTGGCCAACCGGGTGCTGTTCAATGCCCGCGCGTATGAGGCGCTCGCCTTCGCGCGGCGGCACGGGAACCGTTTTGCGTTGCTGATGGTCGATCTGGACCTGTTCAAGCAGACCAATGACCGCCTCGGCCACCCAGCCGGAGACGCGTTGCTGGTGGAAGCCGGCCAGCGCCTCCTCACCTGCGTGCGTGCGACCGACACGGTGGCGCGCCTGGGCGGGGACGAGTTCGCATTGATCCTGCAGGAAGTCCATGCGCTCGCCGAGGCCGAGCAGGTGGCCAGGCGGGTGTGCGGCCTGCTGGCGCAGCCCTTCCTGCTGAAGGAAGGCGAGGCCGTGGTGTCCGCTTCGGTGGGGGTCGCGCTTTATCCCGATCACGCGTCCGGCCTGGAATTGCTGCAGAAGTTTGCCGACGATGCGCTGTATCGGGCCAAGCGCAGCGGTCGCAACCAGCATTGCGTTCATGCGCCGTCCGGCGACGGGCTGGCCGACTAGAAGGAAACACGTGTTCCGATACTTCGAAAACCGGGTCGATCCGTACCCGGACATCCGGCCGTCACCGCCGCCGCGTGGCTTTCTTGCCTTCCTGTGGGCGGGAACCGCCGGGATGCGCCCGTTCATCCTGGCGATGACGCTGCTCACGGCCACCATCGGCGCGTTCGAGGCGCTGTTGTTCGCCATGCTGGGCCGCATCGTCGACTGGCTGTCGCATGTGGAGCCGGCGCGGCTATGGGAGCAGGAAGGCGGGCGCCTGCTGCTGCTGGGCGGCATCATCCTGTGCAGCAGCGCACTCGTGGCGCTGCAGACCATGCTCAAGCACCAGACGCTGGCGGGCAATTTCCCGATGCGGCTGCGCTGGAACTTCCACCGCGTCATGCTCGGCCAGAGCATGAGCTTCTACCAGGACGAGTTCGCCGGCCGGGTGGCGGCGAAAGTGATGCAGACCGCGCTGGCGGTGCGCGACACGGTGATGATCCTGACCGACATCCTGGTCTTCGTGGTGATCTACTTCGTCACCATCGCTGCGGTCGTGGGCAGTTTCGCCGGCTGGCTGCTGCTGCCCTTCCTCGGCTGGCTGGGCCTCTACGTCATCGCCTTGCGCTGGTTCGTGCCGCGGTTGTCGCGCGTGTCGCGCGCGCAGGCCGATGCGCGCTCGCTGATGACCGGGCGCATCACCGACGCCTACACCAACATCGCCACGGTGAAGCTGTTCTCGCACGCGGGCCGCGAGGCCGCTTATGCGCGTTCGGCGATGAAGGAGTTCATGGTCACGGTGCATGGACAGATGCGGCTGGTGAGCGGCATCGAGGTCGTCAACCACACCTTGAGCATGTTGCTGATCCTGTCGACCGCGGGTGTCGCGCTGTGGCTGTGGACGCGCGGCGAGGTGGGCGTGGGGGCGGTGGCGGCGGCCACCGCGATGGCGCTGCGCCTGAACGGCATGTCGCACTGGGTGATGTGGGAGATGGCCTCGCTGTTCGAGCATGTCGGCACCGTGCAGGACGGCATCAACACGCTGTCGCGCCACCAGCTGGTGCGCGACCGGCCGGAGGCGAAGCCGCTGGTGGTGCGCCAGGGCGAGATCCGCTTCGAGAACCTCAGCTTCGGCTACGGCGCCACCGGCCCGCAGGCGCGCAAGGTCATCGACGACTTCTCGCTGGTGATCCGCCCCGGCGAGAAGATCGGCGTGGTCGGGCGCTCGGGTGCCGGAAAATCCACGCTGGTGAACCTGCTGCTGCGCTTCTACGACATCGAACACGGTCGCATCCTGATCGACGGCCAGGACATCGCCCACGTCACCCAGGACAGCCTGCGCGCGCAGGTCGGCATGGTCACGCAGGACACTTCACTGCTGCACCGCTCGGTGCGTGACAACATCCTGTACGGTCGGCCGGACGCCAGCGACGCCGAGATGATCGTCGCCGCCACGCGCGCCGAAGCGCACGATTTCATCCAGACGCTGACCGACCCCAAGGGCCGCCAGGGCTACGACGCGCATGTCGGCGAGCGCGGCGTGAAATTGTCTGGCGGCCAGCGCCAGCGCATCGCCATCGCCCGCGTGATGTTGAAGGACGCCCCCATCCTGCTGCTCGACGAGGCTACCAGCGCGCTCGACTCCGAGGTGGAAGTGGCGATCCAGGCCAGCCTGTACCGGCTCATGGAAGGCAAGACGGTGGTGGCGATCGCGCACCGGCTGTCGACCATCGCCGCGATGGACCGGCTGGTGGTGATGGACAGGGGACGCATTGTCGAGGAGGGCGACCACCGCAGCCTGCTGGCGAAGGGCGGCTTGTACGCCCGCCTGTGGGCGCACCAGAGCGGTGGTTTCCTCGGCGAGGAGGCGGAGGACGAAGACACGGGAGAACTGCCGCAAGACCGCCTCGCGACGTCGGCCTGAAGGGGGCGGCAGCTCGGTGCAGGCAAAAAAAAGCCTCGCGGTGATGCGAGGCTTGAACCATCTCGAGGGGTTCGAGAGGAGGAGACAGGTGCAACTATATCGAGCCCGGCATTAAGTTGCAAGTAGAAACTGTTGCGAGATGCAATAAAATTGATTTCTATCAAGCCGTGCATGCCGTATGGGTGTGAAATCGCCTTGCGGCAGCGACTTTTTCGCGAATGGATCGATGAACGACTCTGCCCAGGATGCCGTCCCGCCGGCGATGTTCCGCTGGATTGCCGAAGTGCCGGCCGACCGGCCAGTGGCGCTGCTGGTGCGGCATTCGGTGCGCGACGAGTTGCCACACGACGACATCGGCTACGAGCTGCCGCTCAACCTCCTCGGCGTGCGTCTTGCCCGCAGCCTGGGCGCGGCGATGCGTGGGCGTGTGCGCAGTCTGCGCACCAGCCCGGTCAGCCGCTGCGTGGAGACGGCGGCGCTGATCGGCGACGCCGCCGGTGCGGGGCTCGACGTCGTGGCCGATCGCATGCTGGGTGACCCCGGCGCCTACGTCATCGACCGCCATCTCGCCGGGCGCAACTGGCTGGCCATGGGCAGCCGCGGCATCATGGAGCACCTCGCGTTCCGCGACGATCCGCTGCCGGGCACCGAACACCCCGATGTCGGCGCGCGCAAGCTGGTGCGGCACATGCTGGATGTTGCGGTGGATGCGCCGGGACTGCATGTCTTCGTCACCCACGACATCCTGCTCGCTGCCACCGCCGCGCGTTTCCTCGGGCCGCCCCGTGGGCCCGAGCCCTGGCCGCGCTATCTCGAAGGCGCATTCTTCTGGCGCGACGAGGAGGGGCTCACTGCCGCTTACCGCGATGCCTGCCGCCCCGGCCTGGCCGATCCATCGCGCGACTGAGTTGCTGCCGGGCTCTCCGCTTTGATCTAGCATGAATGACCGAGGCGCGAGTCGCGCCACGGCCGAAGAAGGGAGGCATGGCATGGGGTGCATTCGCTCGAGCCAGATCGAGGGGGGCGCGGGCATGATGCCCGCAAGCGTGCGTTCGCTGGCCTTGGTGTTCATCACCTTGCTGGCGACGATGCTGGGGGCGTGCGGCCTCAAGCAGGAAGCGCCTCCGCCCGCTACCGCACCTGCGCCGCCGCCACCGCCTCCCCCGCCCGTGGCTGCTCCCGGGCCCGCGCCGGCTCCGGCACCGGCCCCCGCGCCCGATGTACGTCCGCCTTCACGAAACGGGCATCCCGTGTCAGGCGACGGCCGCAGCGCGCCGACGCTGCCTTCCTTCCCGTGGCCGCCGCCGCGCTATTCCGCGTTCTCCAGCATCGAGCGCGAATGGGTGGCGCCGGCAGCCGGCGCCACGCTGGGCTTCGCAGCGGCCAGGCTGGAGCGCGCCTTCGATGCCGCCGGCTACGGCGAGCGCAGCTACTACCGCATTCCCGGCGGCTTCGCGCTCGCCTCGCGCATCGAGCACATCCGCGCCGACGCGTCCCCGTTCGCGCCGCCGGATCGCTGGACGGTGGCGACGCCGCCGATGCGCGAGGGCCTCATCGACATCATCCGTGCGCTGTTCAATGCGCCGCCCGGCTACTACCGCGTGATCGTGTTCGCGGTGACCGACCGCGACTTCGCCGCGCGCGAGGAGCCGCCGACCGAGGCCGATGCCCGGCGCTGGGCATCGGGTGGTGCGCTGCGCCTGCCGGCGGAACTCGGCGCGCTGCCGTACTCGGCGCAGCACTACACTACCGCGCTGATCTACGAGTTCGAGCGCCGCGCGGACCAGCCGGAGGCGAGCCTGCGCCTGCCGAGTGACTCGCAGGGCCGCACCCACCTCGAGCGCGCCGGCCTGTGGCAGGCGCTGGCGGCGCAATGACATGGGCGCGCAGCTTTCCGCCGACGGCGTGACCGCCCTGCGCCGGCTGGCGCAGGTCTCCCTGCTGTTCGCGGTCGCCAGCCTGCTCGCCACCGCGGCGGCGTTGATGCTGCTGCCCTATGCCGCCAGCTCGGGGCAGGGCATCGTCGTCGGCGTGGGGCTGCTGGTCGGTGCGTCCGCCTTCGCCTTCGGCGTCATGATCAGCCTGCGCAAGCCGCGTGCAAGGCGGCTGGGTTTCCTGGTCGTGGCCATGGCCTTCGTCGCCGCGCTGCTGTTCGGCCTGCTGGCGGTCGCGGTGCCCGAGTCCGCTGCGGCCTTCGTCGGGTGGACGCTGGTGCTGCTCGCCTATGCGGCGTTCGCCGCCCATCGCCTGGTGCGCTGGCCGGCCGCCGTGCGCGACGAGCCGAAGGCGGAACTGGGCATCTTCATCTCCTACCGCCGCGACGACAGCCGCGAGACGGTCGGCCGCATCCACGACCATCTGTGCGAAGGCTTCGACGAGCAGAGGATCTTCCTCGACGTCGATCGCCAGGCTGCCGGCGAGGATTACCGGGTGGTGATCGGCCGCGCGCTGCAGCAGGCCGACGTGGTGCTGGTGGTGATCGGCATGCGCTGGCTGACGATCGCCGACCCTGGCGGCCGGCGCCGCCTGGACGACGCGGACGACATGGTGCGCATCGAGATCGAGACCGCGCTTGCGCGCCGCCTGCGCGTGATCCCGGTGCTGGTGCAGGGCGCGGCGATGCCGGGCGAGGAGGCGCTGCCACCGTCGCTGCGTGCGCTGAGCTTCCTCACCGCTTTGCCGGTGCGTCCCGATCCTGATTTCAGGCCCGACATGGAGCGCCTGGAGGCGGCCTTGCTGGGCGAGGAGCCGGCAGGCGCCGACGAGGAAGCAGCCATGCCCGGTACCGCCTGAGCCGGGCGCGCTGCGGCGCGGCGCCGTGTTCTCAGTCGTTTCGCCCGGCGTGGGCCGGCTTGCGCCCCGCTCAGATCGCGCCGACCGCGCGCAAGGCGGCGACCTCGTCCGCCGAGTATCCCAGTCCGCCGAGCACCGCCTCGTTGTGCTCTCCGAGCTGCGGTCCGATCCAATCGGTGCCGCCGGGCGTGTCCGACAGCCTGGGCACGATGCCCGGCACTCGACAGTCGCGGCCGTCGGGCAGTTTCACCATCTCGATCATGCCGCGGGCGAGGAATTGCGGGTCGGCGAACATGTCGGCCACCGAGTAGATGCGCGAGGCCGGCACCTCAGCGGTGGCCAGCGCTGCCAGCACTTCGGTCTCGTCATGCGCCGCCACCCAGGCGTCGATCGCCGCGTACAGCTCGTCTCGCCGCGCATCGCGGCCGGCGTTGTCGGCCAGCGTCGGATCGTCGGCGAGATCCGGGCGGCCCAGGGTGTGCATCAGCCGCCGGAAGATCGCGTCGCCGTTGGCGCCGATCGCCACGTGCTTGCCGTCGCGCGTGGTGTGGGTGTTGGACGGCGTGATGCCGGGCATGATGTTGCCGGTGCGCTCGCGCACGAAGCCGAACACGTCGAATTCCGGCACCAGCGACTCCATCATCGCGAACACCGCCTCGTACAGCGCCACGTCCACCACCTGGCCCCTGCCGCCGTTCACTTCCTTGTGGCGCAGCGCCATCAGCGCGCCGATCACGCCCCACAGCGCCGCGATCGAGTCGCCGATCGAGATGCCGGTCTTCACCGGCGGCCGGTCGGCAAAACCGGTCACGTAGCGCAGCCCGCCCATCGATTCGCCGATCGCGCCGAAGCCCGGCTGCGCCGCCATCGGCCCGGTCTGGCCGAAGCCCGACAGGCGCACCATCACCAGCCCCGGGTTCAGCGCCGACAGGGCGTCCCAGCCCAGGCCGAGCTTTTCCAGCACGCCGGGGCGGAAGTTCTCCACCACGATGTCGGCGCCTGCCACCAGCCGGCGCAGCACCTCGCGGCCCGCGTCGTGCTTGAGGTTCAGCGTCACCGACTTCTTGTTGCGTGCCTGCACGTACCACCACAGCGAGGTGCCCTCGTACAGCTTGCGCCACTTGCGCAGCGGGTCGCCGCCGTCGGGCGCTTCGACCTTGATCACCTCGGCGCCGAACTCGGCCATGATGCGGCTGGCAAACGGCCCGGCGATCAGCGTGCCGAGCTCGATCACCTTCAGGCCGGCGAGGGGTTTTGCGGTGTCGGTCATGGACAGTGCTTTCCGGTTCGGGGTGTCGTCGTGGGGGCGGCGCAGGAGGCTGCTGTCGGCGGGCTGCAGGCGACGGCGGGATCAGTCGTCCGGCATGCCGGCCAGCTCGGGGAACAGCACGTCGGTGAAGCCGAAACGGCTGAAGTCGCGCACCCGCATCGGGTACAGCATGCCGATCAGGTGGTCGCACTCGTGCTGCACCACGCGCGCATGGAAGTCCTCGGCGACGCGGTCGATCGGCGTGCCCTGCGGATCGACGCCCTGATAACGGATGCGGCGGTGGCGCGGCACCACGCCGCGCAGGCCGGGCACCGACAGGCAGCCTTCCCAGCCGTCCTCCATCTCGTCGTCCAGCGGCGTGATCAGCGGGTTCAGCAGGATGGTGCGCGGCACCGCCGGCGCTTCCGGGTAGCGCTCGCTGTGCTCGAAGCCGAAGATCACCAGTTGCAGGCCGACGCCGATCTGCGGCGCTGCCAGCCCCACGCCGCCGGCTGCGGCCATGGTGTCGAACATGTCGGCGATCAGCGCGTCCAGTTCCGCCGTGCCGAAGGCGGCGACGGGGGCAGCGGGCTGCAGCAGGCGCGGATCGCCCATGCGGAGGAGGGTGCGGACGGCCATGGGGCGGGAGGGGCAGGGTGCGGTCGGGACGATCCGCCGATTATCGCAGCAATGCCGCGCCTCGGCAGTCCTTGTGCGGAGGCCGGGCGTCGCACGATTGCCCGCATCACTGCGCGCTGCCGCGCGCGGAAGCGTCTGCGGCGCTGCGGCCGTCCTGCGTGACGGCCGCAGCGGTCAACGAGCCTGGCCGGGCCCGCTGCGCTCGCTCCGCGGGCGTGCCGGCAGGGGTTTGGCGCATTCGAGGAAACGCCCGCGGCCGGCGGTCGCGGCCGACGTCGGATGCGGGCTGCTCCACACCACCTTGCCGCGCGAGATCGTCACCCGTGGCCAGGCACGCAGCTTCATGCCTTCGTAGGGGGTGTAATCGACGTTGTGATGCAGGCGGTCGTTGCGCACGGTTACATCGAGGTTGCTGTCCCAGATCACGATGTCGGCGTCGGCGCCCACCGCGATGCTGCCCTTGCGCGGGTACAGGCCGTACAGCCGCGCCACGTTGGTCGACGTCAGCGCGACGAAAGTCTGGGGATCGATGCGCCCGCTCAGCACGCCCTCGGAGAACAGCAGCGCCAGGCGCGTCTCGAGGCCGGGAATGCCGTTCGGGATCTGGTCGAAGGACGGATCGTCGCCCGCGGCCTTCTTGCCCTGCGGGTCATCGAAACGGAACGGCGCATGGTCGGAGGAAAATACCTGGAACACCCCGTTCTCGAGGCCGTCCCAGATCACCTTCTGGTTCGCCTTGTCGCGTGGCGGCGGGCTGCACACGCATTTCGCGCCATGTTCGCCCTCGAGGTTCTCTCCGCTCAGGAACAGGTATTGCGGGCAGGTCTCGCCATACACCTGCAGGCCCCGGCCCTGCGCCCAGCGGATCTGCTCCACGGCTTCGCGGCCGGACACGTGCACGATGAGGACGGGCACATCGACCAGCTCGGACAGCGCAATGGCGCGGTGCGTCGCTTCGCGCTCGACCAGCATCGGCCGCGACTCGGCGTGGAAGCGCGGCGCGGTGTGGCCGGCGGCGAGCAACTGCTCGGTCAGCCAGGCGATGCAGTCGGTGTTCTCGGCGTGGATCATCACCATCGCGCCTTCGCGGCGGGCGACTGCAAGCGTCTCGAGGATCTGGCGGTCGTTGAGCTTGAGGTCGTCGTAAGTCATGTAGATCTTGAACGACGTGTAGCCTTCGGCGATGAGCGCCGGCAACTCGCGCTGCAGCACATCGGGCGTGGGGTCGCTGACGATCATGTGGAAGGCGTAGTCGATCACCGCCTTGCCCGCCGCGCGGGCATGATAGTCATCCACCGCCGCGCGCAGCGACTGGCCCTTGAACTGGCAGGCGAAAGGCAGCACCGTGGTGGTGCCGCCGCATGCGGCCGACAGCGTGCCGGTGTAGAAGTCGTCGGCCATCTTCGTGCCGTCGCTCATCGGCTGGTCGAGGTGGCAATGGCCGTCGATGCCGCCCGGCATCACGTAGCGTCCGCCGGCATCGATCTCCTGCCGGCCGGCGGCCAGGTCGTGGCCAAGCGCGACGATCACGCCGTCGCGCACGCCGATGTCGCAATCGAATTCGTCGGCGGCCGTCACGACGTGGGCGTTGCGCACCACGAGGTCGAAATTGTCCATGCTCGTCTCCTGTCGTCTGTTGGTTCGAGTCGCCCGGGCGTAGCGTTCGATGAATCCCGGCGGCGAGTTGTCGTCTATGTTTTTCTAAATTGTCGACAATATAATGATTAAAAATTCGACAAACAAGCCCCTGGATTCATCTTGCCGATTTTCCCTCTTCGCCGTGCGCTGCCCGGCGCCGGCACAGGGAGGCCTGCCGCTGCCGGCAAGCGATCGCCGACACGCGGGCCGGGTGGTTGCCGCCACTTCGCCCGTAAACGTAGAATTTCGGACTCCGCTCCCATCGCGGGGCTGTTCACTTCAGGACGAAGAGCATGCAGAGCAAGGCCGCCAGCCGGCGTGGTCGCGGAGAACCGCCAGTCCGGCAGGCCGAGGAGGCCGCCGCCACCGTCTCCGACCAGGAGATCTACGACCGCATCGTCACCTCGATCATGGAACATCGGCTCCCGCCCGGCACCAAGCTCGGCGAGGACAAGCTGGCCCGGATCTTCGGCGCCAGCCGGGCGCGCGTGCGCCAGGTGCTGGCGCGGCTGGCGCTCGAACGCATCGTCGTGCTGCAGCCCAACCGCGGCGCCTTCGTCGCCGAGCCGACCGTCGAGCAGGCGCGCGAAGTGTTCGAGGTGCGGCAGCCGCTGGAGGCTCTCGTCGTTCGCCGCATCATCGCGCGCCGCGATCCGGGCCTGATCGCCCGCCTGCGTGCCCATGTCGCGGCGGAGGAGGCGGCGCGGGAGGCGCGCGACCGGCGCGCCATCATCCGCCTGTCGGGCGAATACCACGTGCTGCTCGCCGAACTCTCGGGCAGTTCCCTGGCGGCGGGGCTGATGCGAGAGCTGGCCTCGCTGACCTGCCTGATCATCTTCCTCTATGACGCCCCGGCGGTTCCCGCCTGCCGCGACGAGGAGCACGCCGAGATCACGCAGGCGCTTGCGGACGGCGACGAGGCGGCGGCGATCCGGCTCATGGCCGAGCACCTCGACCATGTCGAAGCCTGCCTGGACCTGAGCCGCGGCGCCGCGCAGGAGCTCGATCTCGACGCCGCGCTCGCTGGTTGAGGGGTCTCCCGCTCAGGAGAAGATCCGTTCCAGGTCGTCGTCGTCCTGTGCCGTCAGGCTGATGTCGAGCGACTGCTCGACGTGGTCCAGGTGATGCAGCATCAGGCCGGCTGCGCGCTCGCCGTCGCGGCACGTGAACGCGTCCAGCAACTGGTGATGTTCGTCGTCCGGACAGGCGCGACCGCCCGGCGAGTCGTACAGGAAGATGATCAGGCAGGTGAGCAGGGTCAGTTCGCGCATCTGCCGCGCCAGGATGGCGTTGCCGGCCATTTCCGCGATCTCCAGATGAAACTCCCCCGACAGCTTGATGACGGTCTGCCGGTCCCGCGCCGCGCGCGCCCTTTCCTCCGCCGCCACCAGTTGGCGCAGGCGTGACAACTGCGCCGGCGCGACCGTCTGCGCCAGCTTGCGCGCCAGCGCGGGCTCGATCAGGCGCCGCGCCTCGAACACTTCGCGCGCTTCGTCGACGGTCGGCTCGGCGACGAAGGCGCCGCGGTTGGGCACCAGGGTGACCACCATCTCGTGCGAAAGGCGCGTCAGCACCTGGCGAATCATCGCCCGGCTGGCGCCGAACACCGAAGCGAGGCGTTCCTCCACGAGCTTGCGGCCGGGGGCGAGGCGGTGCTCGATGATGGCGCCGAGGATGCGGCGGTAGATCGCTTCCGCGTCGGCGCCGGCCGCGCTGCGTGTGCGGCGGCCGGCGGAAAGACGCAGCACCCTGCCTTCCTGCGCGGGTGGCGCGTCCTCGTCCGCAAGGCGTCGGGTTGATTGCAGTGTCTTCATGCTTCACCTGTCTTGAGTCGAATAATGTTGGCGAAATATAAACTTTATTGTCGACAATTTGTTGACTGAATGTCGGCGATGAATCTATAGTCCATCGCACGACGACACAGAGGCAATGGTGTCCCGCAACCCACCGGTTGCAGGTTCGCCGGCCGGTCGTCCGAAGCAGACAAGAAAGGCGTGCGGCCGCGATCCGGACCCGCAGCGCCGGCAGCCAGCAACAAGCCGTCCTGAGAAATGGCGCAGATGCGGTGTCGTGCCGCTGCGCAACCGAAGGATTCGATCAAGCTGTGGATAGGAGACAAGACATGAAAACTGAAATCGCCCTCGACCGGGCGGCAGCAGTCCCGGAGACGCAGACGAAGGTTCGCTGGCGGATCTTCCTGATGATGCTGTTCCTCATCTCGATCAACTACATCGACCGGGCTTCGCTGTCGGTCGCGATGCCGATGATCGCCGCCGAATTCGACATCGGGCCTGCCGCGCAGGGCCTGCTGCTGAGTTCCTTCTTCTGGACCTATGCCTTCATGCAGATTCCGGGCGGCATGCTGGCCGACAAGTTCGGCCCGCGCCACGTGATTGCCGGGGCGACGCTGGGCTGGGGGTTCTTTCAGGCGGTGGCAGGCTTCTGCACCGGCTGGGTGCCGCTGCTGCTGACCCGGCTGGGGCTGGGCGCGGCCGAAGCGCCGATCTACCCGGCGGGCGGCAAGCTCAATGCGATCTGGATGACGCAGAACGAGCGCGGCCGCGGTGCCACCCTGCTCGATGGCGGCGCGCCGCTGGGTGCGGCACTGGGCGCGATGCTGATCTCGGCCCTGATCGCCTTCTTGGGTTCGTGGCGCTTGGCCTTCATCATCGCCGGCGCGGGCACCGTGCTCGCCGGCTTCTGGGCATGGTCCTACATCCGCAACCATCC
This sequence comes from Pseudomonadota bacterium, assembly GCA_018240785.1. Taxonomy (GTDB): domain Bacteria; phylum Pseudomonadota; class Gammaproteobacteria; order Burkholderiales; family Rhodocyclaceae; genus Thauera. The sequence goes on from JAFEFC010000036.1 coordinate 12,934, forward strand.
GCGCGAGCATCCTGGCGTCAATGATGCGGAAGCCGAGTACATCGAAGCCTCGCACGAGGCCGAGCAGGCCGCCGCGCCAGCGGTGACCAGCGGCCGGGTGATGGACTTCTTCCGCTATCGCTCGGTGTGGGGCATGTTCTTCGGCTGGATGTGCTTCAACGCACTGTTCTACGGCCTGCTGACCTGGATGCCCAACTACCTGTCCAAGCAGCATGGCTTCGACATCAAGCAGATGGGCGGCGCGGTGTTCATCATGTTCTTCTCGGGCTTCGTCGGCGAACTGTTCGGCGGCTGGCTCGCCGACAAGTGGAAGGCGACCGGCGCCTCGCAAGGCAAGGTGCTGCGCACGCTGTTCGGCATCGCCTCGGTCATCGCCACGGTGTCGATCTACAGTGTCTCCAGGATCACCGACCCCGTGGTCGTGGTGGTGATGCTGTCGGTGACGCTCTTCTTCCTGCGCTGGTGCGGCCTGTTCTGGTGTGTTCCGTCCATCCTCGGCACGCGTGCCAAGGTGGGTTTCCTCGGCGGGGTGATGAACCTCGGCGGCAACTGCGCAGGCATCGGCGTGCCCATTCTCGTCGGCCTCATCGTCCAGGCGACCGGCTCGTACTACATGGCGCTGATGCTGTTCGCTGCTGCGGGTGCCGGCCTGTTCATCTGCTCCACGATGTTGATCGACTACGACAGGAAGCTGCCGGTCTGATCCTCCGGCGGACTCCGCGGCGCCGGCCGCCGCCGAGTCCGCACCCTTACCGGCTGCGCAGCCACTGCAAGGCCATTGCATGAGGTCAATTCCATGAGCAAGCGCATCAGACTGGGCGTGCTGACGCCGTCCTCCAACACGTCCCTCGAGCCGCTCACCAGCGCCATCGTCGCCGGTGTCCCGGGCGTCTCGGCTCACTTCTCCCGCTTCACCGTCACCGAGATCTCGCTCAAGGACCAGGCGCTCGGGCAATTCGACGACAGCAAGATCATCGAGGCCGCGAAGCTGCTGGCCGACGCCAAGGTCGATTCGATCGGCTGGAGCGGCACCTCGTCGGGTTGGCTCGGCTTCGAGCGCGACGTCCAGCTTTGCCGCCGCATCACCGAGGCCACCGGCATCCCGGCGACCACCTCGGTGCTGGCGCTGAACGAGATCCTCGCCAAGAGCGGCGCACGCACGCTCGGTCTGGCCACGCCCTACGTGCCCGATGTGCAGGCGCGCATCGTCGCCAACTACGCGGCCGCCGGCGTGCAGGTCGTCGGCGAGCGGCATCTGGGCATTTCGGTCAACTTCGACTTCGCCGAAGTCACCGAGGACACGCTGCGTGCGATGGTGCGCGAGATCGCCGTTTCGCGGCCGGAGGCCATCACCACGTTCTGCACCAACCTGCGCGCGGCGCAACTGGCGACCGAACTCGAGCGCGAGACCGGCATCCCCTTCTACGACACGGTGTCCACCGTCGTGTGGAAACAGTTGCGCATGGCCGGCGTCGATACGCGGCAGGTCACGGGCTGGGGACGACTGTTCCAGGAAGTCGAATGAGCAAGAGGGTGGATAGACCATGAAGATCCTGCTGCTGAATCCGAACACTTCACAAAGCGTCACCGACCGCATCGCCGGCGCGGCACGCGGTGTCGCAGGCGAAGGCACCGAACTGGTCGCGGCCACCGCGCCGCGCGGCGTGCCCTATATCGCCACGCGCGCCGAGGCGGTGATCGGCGGCGCGGTGGCGCTGGAAATGCTGGCCGAGATGCATTCCGGCGTCGATGCGGCAATCATCGCCGCCTTCGGCGACCCCGGCCTCGGCGGCGCGCGCGAGCTGTTCCCCATTCCGGTCATCGGCCTCGCCGAGGCGGGAATGCTGACCGCCTGCATGCTCGGCAAGCGCTTCGCCATCGTCACGTTTTCGCAGTCGCTCGAGCCGTGGTATCACGAATGCGTGGCCTGGCACGGGCTGCGCGAACGCTGCGCCGGCGTGCGTGCGCTGGGCGGCAGCTTCCGTTCGATCTCGGACGTGCAGGACGAGAAGGAGGCGCTGCTGGTCGACCTTGCGCAGCAGGCCGTGAGCGAGGATGGCGCCGACGTCGTCGTGCTCGCCGGCGCGCCGCTCGCTGGCCTGGCGCGGCGGGTGCGCGAGCGCATCCCGGTGCCGGTGGTCGATTGCGTCGAGGCGGCGGTCAAGCAGGCCGAGACGCTGGTCGCGCTGAAACCACGGAAGGCGGAGCAGGGCACCTACGCGCGCCCGGCCGCCAAGCCCTGCGCAGGCGTGGCTGAACCGCTCGCCAGGTGGATCGCCCATGAATGAGGCCGTGCATGTCGTGACGGCTCGCGTTGCGGAGGCCTGCGCATGAAGCTCGTGCGTTTTGGTGAAGCCGGCTGCGAGCGCCCGGGGCTCCTCGATGCCGGTGGCGTCGTGCGCGACCTGTCTTCGGTGCTGCCCGAACTGGATGGAGCCGCGCTGGCGCCGGCGAGCCTCGCCCGGCTGCGTGCGCTCGATCCGGCGGCGCTGCCGGCGGTCGCGGCGGGAACTCGCCTGGGGCCGCCCCTGGCGCGTGTCGGCAAGATCGTCGCCATCGGACTCAACTACGCGGACCATGCGCGCGAGGCCGGCCAGGACGTTCCCGCCGAACCGACGGTGTTCATGAAGTCGGCTTCCGCCATCAGCGGCCCGTGCGATCCCATCGTCCTGCCGCCCGGATCGGCGAAGACCGACTGGGAAATCGAGCTGGCGGTGGTGATCGGCAGCGCGGCGCGGCGCGTCCCCGAGGCGCAGGCGCTCGAGCATGTGGCGGGCTACTGCATCGGCCTCGACATTTCCGAACGCTACTGGCAACTGGAGCGCGGCGGGCAATGGACGAAGGGCAAGAGCTTCGACAGCTTCGCACCCATCGGGCCGTGGCTGCTGACCGCCGACGAAGTGCCGGCGCCGCAGGGACTGCCGATGGCGCTGTCGGTGAACGGCGAGCGCATGCAGCACGGCAGCACGGCCGACATGGTGTGCGGCGTGGCGCGGCTGGTCAGCTACGTGAGCAGCTTCATGAGCCTGTTGCCGGGCGACCTGATCTTCACCGGCACGCCGGCTGGCGTCGGCCTGGGCATGACGCCGCCGCGCTACCTGCGCGCGGGGGATCGCGTCGAGGCGTCGATCGCCGGTCTCGGTGCGCAGCGCCATGAAGTGATCGCTGCTTGACCTCCGGGGCCGCGGCGCAGCTCGCGGCCCGCTTCGATCGCGAAGCGGTGCCGGCCGCGGCGGCCTTCGCGGGTACCGCGCGGGGGATAATGCGGGGTTGTGAATGTCACGCCTCCGCCTGGGGATCGCCGCCATGCGCCCGAAACCACCGCCCGACTATCTTGCGGGCTATTCCCCCGCGCTGCGCCAGCAGGTGCAGGACCTCATCGAGCAGGGCCGCTTCGCCGAGGTGCTGCGCCGCCGCTACCCGCGCCCGCACGCGGTGCGCAGCGACGCCGCCCTGTATGACTATGTGCAGGCGCTCAAGGCCACCCATTTGCGCAATGCCGCGCCGATCAGCAAGGTCTGCTACGACAGCAGGATTCATGTCATCCGCAACGCGCTCGGCACCCACACCACGATCTCGCGGGTACAGGGCGCGAAGCTGACGGCCAAGCGCGAGATCCACATCGCCACCGTGTTTCGCGACGTGCCGGAAGAATTCCTGCGCATGATCGTCGTGCACGAACTCGCCCACCTGCGCGAGCGCGACCACGACAAGGCCTTCTACCAGTTGTGCCTGCACATGGAGCCGCACTACCACCAGTACGAGTTCGACCTGCGTGCCTACCTGACCTGGCGCGAAACGACGTCGGCAGGACTGTGGCCAGCCCTGCCGCGCTAGGTACCGACCTCGCCGCTCGCACGTCGCTCAGGGATACAACCCGCGCTCCCTCCGTGCGTGCCGCCCGCGTGCGGGCGTTGCCCCGCCGCGCGTCCCCGCTCCCGGGATCTTCATTCCAGCCGCACAAGAAGCATCTGCCGCCAGGCGCAACAACAAAAAGCCCAGGCAGGCCTGGGCTTGTTGCGCATGGGCTCATCGCAAGGGTCAGGCCGCCAGACTTTCCCAGTCCAGGATGACCTTGCCGCTGTTGCCGGAGAGCATGGTTTCGAACCCGGTCTTGAAGTCCTGGACCGGGTAGTGGTGCGTGATGATCGGGCTCAGGTCCAGCCCGCTCTGCAGCATCGCGACCATCTTGTACCAGGTCTCGAACATCTCGCGGCCGTAGATTCCCTTGATCTCCAGGCCCTTGAAGATGACCTGGTTCCAGTCGATCGCCGTGTTGGAGGGCGGAATGCCCAGCAGCGCGATCTTGCCGCCGTGGTTCATGTGCTCGAGCATCGAGGTGAACGCGGACGGCACGCCGGACATCTCCAGCCCGACGTCGAAGCCTTCGACCATGTGCAGCTCTTCCTTCACGTCGGCGAGGTTCTCGCGGCTCACATTCACGGCACGCGTGGCGCCCATCTTGCGTGCAAGCTCCAGGCGGTGGTCGTTCACGTCGGTGATGACGACATGGCGCGCGCCGACGTGGCGCGCGATCGCCACCGCCATGATGCCGATGGGACCTGCGCCGGTGATGAGCACGTCCTCGCCGACCAGGTTGAACGACAGCGCGGTGTGGGTGGCGTTGCCGAAGGGGTCGAAGATCGCCGCCAGGTCGTCGGAGATGTCATCCGGGATCTTGAAGGCGTTGACCGCCGGGATCGCCAGGTACTCGGCGAACGCGCCCGCGCGGTTGACGCCCACGCCGACCGTGTTGCGGCACAGGTGGCGGCGGCCGGCACGGCAGTTGCGGCAGAAACCGCAGGTGATGTGCCCTTCGCCCGACACGCGGTCACCGATCTTGAAGCCGCGGACCTCCTGGCCCATGTCGGCGATCACGCCCACGTATTCGTGGCCGACGTGCATGGGGACGGGAATGGTCTTCTGTGCCCACTCGTCCCACTTCCAGATGTGGATGTCCGTGCCGCAGATCGCCGTCTTCTTGATCTTGATGAGGACATCGTTGTGTCCGACTTCCGGTTTTTTCACGCTGGTCAGCGTGAGCCCCACCGACGGGGTCAATTTAGCCAAGGCTTTCATGGGGTTCCTCTCAATCGATATCAGTGCTCGCGCTCACGCAATCGCGCCGAGTGCCTTGCCCACCTTGGCGAAGGCCGCCACGGCACGGTCGATCTGCTCGGTGGTGTGCGCGGCGCTCATCTGCGTGCGGATGCGCGCCTTGCCCTTGGGCACGACCGGGAAGGAGAAGCCGATGACATAGATGCCTTCCTTGAGCAGCTCTTCGGCCATGCGACCGGCCAGTTGCGCGTCGCCGAGCATCACCGGGATGATGGGGTGATCCTTGCCCGCCAGCGTGAAGCCGAGCCTGCTCATCTCGCGGCGGAAATACTCGCCGTTGTCGCGCACGCGCCGGCACAGCTCCAGGCCTTCGGCGCTGTCGAGCAACTCCAGCACCTTGATCGAGGCGGCGGCGATCGACGGTGCGAGCGTGTTGGAGAACAGGTAGGGCCGCGAACGCTGGCGCAGCAGCTCGATGATCTCCTTGTGACCGGAGGTGTAGCCGCCCGAGGAGCCGCCCAGCGCCTTGCCGAGCGTGCCGGTGATGATGTCCACCCGGCCTTCCACGCCGCAGTATTCCGCCGTGCCGCGGCCGTGCGTGCCGACGAAGCCGACGGCGTGGGAGTCGTCGACCATCACCAGCGCGCCGTACTTGTCCGCCAGGTCGCACACCGACTTCAGGTCGGCGATGACGCCGTCCATGGAGAACACGCCGTCGGTGGCGATGAGCTTGAAGCGCACGCCGGCGGCATCGGCCGCCTGCAACTGGGCCTCGAGATCGGCCATGTCGTTGTTGCGATAGCGGAAACGCTTGGCCTTGCACAGGCGCACGCCGTCGATGATGGAGGCGTGGTTGAGCTCGTCGGAGATCACCGCGTCTTCTTCGGTGAGCAGGGTCTCGAACAGGCCGCCGTTGGCGTCGAAGCAGCTGCCGTACAGGATGGTGTCCTCGGTGCCGAGGAACCGGGAAATGCTCGCCTCGAGCTGCTTGTGCACCGACTGCGTGCCGCAGATGAAACGCACCGACGCCATGCCGAAGCCGTCCTCGGCCAGGCCTTCCTGCGCCGCCTTGACGAGACGCGGATCATTGGCGAGGCCAAGATAGTTGTTGGCGCAAAAGTTCAGCACGTCCTTGCCGGTGGCCAGGTGCACCTGCGCGCCCTGGGGGCTGTCGATGACGCGCTCGGCCTTGTAGAAGCCGTCGGCACGGATCTGATCGACGACGCCGTGCAGATGGGTAAGGAAGCGCGCGCGGGCGGGGGATTGGGGCTTGCCGCTCGTAGCGACGGCAGTTTCAAGGTTCTTGTTCATCACGACTCCACTGCAATGGTTGGGGAACTGTTGGATCGCATGACCACCGGTGTTCAGGCGCTTTCCAGGTCGAGCAGCTCACCGCTCTCCGCCGCACAGGCGGCGGCGGTGAAGACGACGTCGGTCGAGGAGTTGAGCGCGGTCTCGCACGAGTCCTGCACCACGCTGATCACGAAGCCGATCGCCACCACCTGCATCGCCACGTCGCCCTGGATACCGAGAAGGCTGGTGGCCATCGGGATGAGCAGCAGCGAGCCGCCCGCCACCCCCGACGCACCGCACGCGGCAAGCGCGGACACGACGCACAGCAGCAGCGCAGTGGGGAAGTCGACCGAGATGCCCAGGGTATAGGCGGCAGCCAGCGTCATCACCGAGATCGTGATCGCGGCACCACCCATGTTGATCGTCGCGCCCAGCGGGATCGAGATCGAGTAGGTGTCCTCGTGCAGGCCCATGCGCTTGCACAGCTCGAGGTTGATGGGGATGTTGGCCGCCGAGCTGCGGGTGAAGAAGGCGGTCACGCCGCTTTCACGCAGGCAGGTGAGCACCAGCGGATAGGGGTTGCTGCGCAGCTTCCAGAACACGAACAGCGGGTTGACCACCAGGGCGACGAACAGCATGCAGCCGACGATCACCATCATGAGCTTGCCGTAGCCGAGCAGCGCGTCGAAGCCGGTCTCGCCCATGGTGGCGGCGACGAGGCCGAAGATGCCGAGCGGGGCAAAGCGGATCACCGTATGCACGATCGAGGACACCGCGTCGGCGACGTCGTTGACCATCTTCTGCGTGCTTTCGGCGGCATGGCGCAGCGCGACGCCGAGGCCGATCGCCCACGCCAGGATGCCGATGAAGTTGCCTTCCATCAGCGCACGCACGGGGTTGGAAACGACGCTGAGGAGCAGGTTCTTCAGCACTGCCAGGATGCCTCCCGGCGGCGCGCCGGTGGCAGCCGGCGCGGTGAGCGCCAGCGTGGTCGGGAAGGCGAAGCTGGCGGCCACCGCCACCACCGCGGCGGCGAAGGTGCCGAGCAGGTAGAGGATCAGCACCGGGCGGATGTGCGTGGGCTGGCCCTTCTTGTGGTTGGCGATCGCCGCCGTCACCAGCACGAACACCAGGATCGGCGCGACCGCCTTCAGCGCGGCGATGAAAAGGTCGCCGAGCAGGGCGACCGACTTGGTGGCGCCCGGCGCGATGAGCGCCAGGGCGATGCCCAGGACCAGACCGATCGCGATCTGGGAGATGAGGCTCATGCGCATCAGGCGCTGCAGAGCCGTCGGGTTTGCGGTAGTCATTACATGTCTCCTCGTTGCTGCTTGTTGCTATGGGTTTGAAGTTGAGAACAACGTTTACTGCAGGATGCGGCGCCGGCGCGCGCAGCCACGCCGAGCGCGATCAGCACTCGGGGAAGCTGACGGCGAGGCCGCCGCGGGAGGTTTCCTTGTATTTGTCCAGCATGTCGCGGCCGGTGTCGCGCATGGTGCGGATCACCTGGTCCAGCGAGATCGCGTGGTCGCCGTCGCCGCGCAGGGCGAGCTGCGCGGCGTTGATCGCCTTGATCGACGCCATCGCGTTGCGCTCGATGCAGGGCACCTGCACCAGGCCGCCGACGGGGTCGCAGGTCAGGCCCAGGTTGTGTTCGAGGCCGATCTCGGCCGCGTTCTCGACCTGCTCCGGCGTGCCGCCGAGCACGTCGGCCAGGCCGGCGGCGGCCATTGCGCAGGCGGAGCCGACTTCGCCCTGGCAGCCGACTTCGGCGCCGGAGATCGAGGCGTTCTTCTTGCACAGCGCGCCGACGGCGGCCGCGGCGAGCAGGAAGCTCTCCACGTCGCGCGGGCTGCTGCCGGGCATGAAGTTCATGTAGTAGTGCAGCACCGCCGGGATGATGCCGGCGGCGCCGTTGGTGGGCGCGGTGACGACGCGGCCGCCGCCCGCATTCTCTTCATTGACGGCGAGCGCATACAGGTTGACCCAGTCGAGCGCTGCCATGGTGTCGCTGATGAGGTTGTGGCCGGTGGCGCGCTCGCGGAGCTTGCGGTGCAGGGCCGCCGCGCGGCGCCGTACGTTGAGCCCGCCGGGCAGGATGCCTTCCTGCGTGATCCCCCGCGCCACGCACCCCTGCATGACCTCCCAGATGCGCTGCAGCGCGGCGCGCGTCTCGTCCTCGCTGCGCCAGGCGCTTTCGTTGGCGAGCATCAGCTCGCTGATGCGCAGGCCGTGGCGGCGGCACTGCTCGAGCAGTTCGGCGCCGGTGTCGAAAGGGTAGGGCACCGTGACCGCCGCCTCGGCGGAGGTCCCCGACTGCGCGTGGGCCTCGTCGATGACGAAGCCGCCGCCGATCGAGTAGTAGGTGTTCTCGTACACCACCCCGTCCTCGCCATGCGCAACCAGGCGCATCGCGTTGGGGTGGTAGGGCAGGTTGACCGGCAGCAGGCGCATGTCGCGCGCCCACTCGAACGGGATGGTGTGCTGGCCCATGACGGTGAGCTCGCCATCCAGCTTGACCAGGTCGACCGCGTCGACGACGAAATCCGGATCGACCGCGTCCGGCCGGGCGCCGAGCAGGCCGGCGACCACCGCGCGGTCGGTGCCGTGGCCGACGCCGGTGGCCGACAGTGAGCCGTAGAGTTTCACTTCGATGCGCCTGACGCGGTCGAGCAGCCCCTGCTGCGCCAGCGCCGCGGCAAAGTCGTGGGCGGCGCGCATCGGTCCGACGGTATGCGAGCTGGACGGTCCGATGCCGATCTTGAACAGATCGAGTACGCTGATGGACATGGGCTGATCCTGTTGAGGTTGGGGATTGGTTTAACGAATCTAATCGCTAAAATTCTTATTGCTGCATCAATGGAATTTTCTATTGCTCCCTGAGGCAGCTCAATCGATAGATTTTTACGCTGGATTTAGGATCGCTAAACCATGAATCCTTTTGCGCCCTCCCAAGTCCATGCCCGGCTGCGCGTCTTCCTGGCCGCCGCACGCCACCTCTCCTTCACCCGCGCCGGGGAAGAGCTGCACATCACCACCGGCGCCGTCAGCCAGCAGATCAAGCTGCTCGAGGACTGGCTGGGGCAGCGCCTTTTCCGCCGCCTGCCACGCCGGCTCGAACTCACCGATCCGGGCAATCGCCTGCTGGCGGCCGTCGATCCTGCCTATGCGTCGGTCGACCTGGCGATCGGGCGCCTGCGTGGCGGCGCGCTCAGCGGCGTGGTGCGGGTGCGCACCCTGCCTTCCTTCCTCGCCACCTGGCTGGTGCCGCGGCTGCCGCGGCTGATGGCGCGCTATCCCCAGATCGAGCTGCAGGTGGAGGCGGAGGACAGCACGTATTCGCTGCGCGATGGCGAGTTCGATCTGGCGATCGACCTCAATGACGGTACTTACCCCGGCTTCCAGAGCACGGTGCTGCTGGAGGAGGAGATTTTTCCGGTGTGTTCGCCCGCCTTGTTGCTCGGCCGCCCGGCGCTGGATTCGCCCGATGAGCTGCATCACTATCCCCTGCTGCACGACATGACGGCCTGGCGCGGCAGCCCCCCGTATGCGGAGTGGGAGCGCTACCTGCGCGCCATCGGTGCGCCACAGGTGGATGTGCGGCGCGGCTACATGTTCAATCTCAACCACATCACGATGCAATGCGCGATCGCCGGCATGGGGCTGGCGATCGCACGGCGCACCCTGATCACCGACGAACTCGACAGCGGGCGGCTGGTGGCGCCCTTCACCCAGTCGGTGCGCACCGGCAAGCGCTACTGCCTGGTGTATTCGGCCGGTGCGCTCTCCGACCCGCGCGTGTCCATCGTGCATGACTGGCTCGTCGCCGAGGCAGGCGAAGCCCAGGCTGGTGGTGTGCCGGCGCAAGTCGTCGGCGACGGCGCCGGCCGGTGACACGACCGAACCGGCGCCGCAGCGGTGGTGGCCGTCGGTGTCAGCCGATCATGTTGCCCGGCAGCCAGGTCACCAGGCCGGGAAGACGTACAACAGCACCACGGCGAGCACCATCAGCAGGAAGCAGGGCACCGCATACTTCGCGAGTGTCGTGATCTGGCTCACCGACAAGGGGCGCGAGATCAGCCTCGCCTGCCGTGACGTCCGCGACGCCTGCCTGATGCCCGGGTTTACCGGCAGCGCCGAGGACAACGCCCAGATCGGCGAACTGGCGCGCCTGCTGCGTACGCTGTCGGGCCGCTACGACCAGGCCGCGCGCGCGGCCTCCACTTCATCCCTCTGAAACCTGAGGAGAGCGCCGGTGAGCGTTTCCATCCTGGATGCCGGTGATGCGGCATTGACCATCGAGTTCGGCGATGCGATCGACCTCGGCCTGCTGGCGGCGGTCAATGCGCTCGACGCAGCCATTGCGCGCCGCCAGGCCGAAGGCGGGCTGGCGGGCCTGATCGAGACCATGCCCACCTTCCGCTCGCTGACGCTGTTCTACGATCCGCTCGCCACCGACCGCGAGGCCCTGCTGGCCGAGCTGCAGCCGCTGCTGGCTGCAGCCGGGCAGGGCGCGCCGGCGCGAGGCCGGCAGTGGCGCCTGCCGGTGTGCTACGAGGGCGAGGCTGCGCCCGACCTGGCCGAGGTGGCGCGCACGCTGGGCATCACCGAGGCCGAAGTGGTCGCGTTGCACGCCGGCACCGACTATCTCGTCTATATGCTGGGCTTCCTGCCGGGCTTCCCGTTCATGGGTGACCTGCCCCGGAAGCTGCGCCTGCCGCGTCGCGCCGAGCCGCGCGTGCGCGTGCCGCCGGGCAGCGTGGCGATCGCCACCGGCCTGACGGCGATCTACCCGTGGGAAAGCCCCGGAGGCTGGCATCTGCTGGGGCGCTGCCCGGTGCCCTTGTTCGACGCCCGGCGCGATTCACCTTCGCTGCTGGCGGCCGGTGACCGCGTGCGCTTCGTGCCGTTCAGCGCCGACGAATGTCGCGTCATCGAGGCCGGCCTGAGCAGCGGCGAAATCGATCCGCTCACATGGCTGGATGCGGACGCGAAGCGCGCGACCGCTGCACAGGAGGGCGCATGAACACGAAGGTCGAACTCGAGATCGTCGCCGCGGGGGCGTATGCCTCGGTGCAGGACGGCGGTCGGCGCGGCCACCGGCGCATCGGTGTGCCCTGGGCGGGCGCGCTCGACTCGCGCCTGATGCGCATCGCCAACGCGCTGGCGGGCAACGTCGAGGGCGCGCCGGTGATCGAATGCTTCGACGGCGGCCTCCAGGTGGCGGCGCGCGGCGGCGCGGTACGGGTGGCGGTGGCGGGCGACGCCAGTGTCGAAGTCGACGGCCGTGACGGTCGCCGCAAGCTGCCGTCGTGGCGTTCGGTGACGCTGGCCGAAGGCGAGAGCCTGCGCATCCGGCGCATGCTCAGCGGCCGCCTCGCGGTGGTCGCGGTGGCGGACCTGGCGCTGCCCGCGGTGATGGGCAGCGCCGCGACGTACGTGCGTGCCGGCCTCGGCGGGGTGGGCGGCAAGGCGCTGGCCCCGGGCGTGCGGCTGCCGGCCGGTGCCGGCGACGCCGTCGACCGCGCACTGCCGCAGCCGCCGCTGGCAGATGCCGGCCCGATCCGCATCGTGCCCGGCCCGCAGACCGGGCATTTCACCGACGAGGCGCTGCAGACCCTGACCGCAGCCGAATACCGCGTCACCGCCGAGGCCGACCGCATGGGCGTGCGCCTGGAAGGGCCGCGGCTCGCACATCGCGGCGCGGCCGAGATCGTGTCCGACGCCACCGTGCCGGGCTCGATCCAGGTGCCGGGCAACGGCCAGCCCATCGTGCTGCTGGCCGACGCGCAGACCGCCGGCGGCTATCCCAAGATCGCCACCTTGATCAGCGCCGACCTCGGCCGCCTGGCCGCGCTGCGGCCGGGCCAAGCCCTGCGCTTTGCCACAGTGACGGCGGACGAGGGCGCCAGCATCGCCCGCGCCCACGAAGGCGAAACGCGCGCGCTGATCGCCGCGATCCGGCCGCTGCTGCCCGACGGCATCGATGTCGCCGTGCTGTACAGCGCCAACCTGGTCGGTGGCGTCGTGCACGCGCTGGCGGCCGAATTTCGCCCGCTGCCATCCGATCACGCGTGAAACGAACGGAGCCCGAACCCATGAAGATCAACCTCAACGCCGATCTCGGCGAATCCTTCGGCGCCTGGAAGATGGGCGAGGACGAAGCCCTGCTGCAGGTGGTGCGCTCGGCCAACGTCGCCTGTGGCTTCCATGCCGGCGACCCGGCGGTGATGCGCCACACGGTGCGCACCGCGCAGGCGGCCGGCGTCAGCCTCGGCGCGCACCCGGCCTACCCCGACCTGCAGGGCTTCGGCCGGCGGCCGATGAAGCTCGCGCCGGCGGAACTCGAAGCCATCGTGATCTACCAGGTGGGTGCGCTGATGGGCATGGCCGCGGCCGAAGGCGGGCGCGTCACCCATGTGAAGCCGCACGGCGCGCTCAACAACCAGGCCTGCGAGGATGCTGCGCTGGCCGAGGCGGTGGCGCGAGCGGTGCGCGCGGTGGACCGCGAGCTGATCCTGCTCGCGCCGGTGCTGTCCGAGCTGCACCACGCCGGTGAGCGCGCGGGGCTGCAGGTGGCGGGCGAGATCTTCGCCGACCGCGCCTACACCGACCAGGGCATGCTCGCGCCGCGCGGCCAGCCCGGGGCGGTGCTGCACGACCACGACGAAGTCGTCGCCCATGTGCTGCGCATGCTCGAAGCCGGCGGCCTGGTGTCGCAGAGCGGCAAGGTGCTGCCGGCGCGGATGGAGAGCATCTGCGTGCATGGCGACAACCTCGGCGCGGTTGAGAGCGCGCGGCATCTGCGCGAGGCGCTGGAAGCGCGAGGCTGGTCGGTTGTCACCCTGCCGGAAGTGCTGCAGCACTGAACATCGCCTGCGGCCGCCGGCGACGACCACCGATTCTCGGGGGAACCGTTATTTGTCCTGGACAAATTTGATAATTTTTCCTAGTCTCCGGTTATAGATCCGGAAGATACGCACTTCCATCGTCAGTCTTCTCAGGATTGTCGAAGACAATTGCGCGATGCGCGAAGGAGCGGGCAGCTTGGAAAAGATTGCACTGGTGACCGGCGCGGCGGGTGGCCTGGGGCAGGCGCTGGTCAAGCGGCTCGCTGCCGGCGGATGGAAGGCGATTGTCGTGAGCCGCGATGCAGCGCGCCTGCGTGCAGCCTTCGGTGATGCGCACCTGCAGGTCGAGGCCGATTGCGCCACGCCTGAGGGCGTGCGCCACATCTTCGAGCAGGCCGCCGAGCGCGGGATGCAGCCCACGGCGCTGGCGCACTGCGTCGGCAACATCCGGCTGGGCGCGATGCACCGCATGAGCGAGGCCGACTTCGACGACTGCCTGCGTGCCAACCTGGTCAGCGCCTTCCACACCCTGTCCGGCTTCGTCCGCAGCCTGCGCGAGGCGCGCCTGCCCGGCGCGGCAGTGCTGGTGTCGTCGATCGCCGCCCGCATCGGCACGCCCAACCACGAGGCCATCGCCGCAGCCAAGGCCGGCGTCGAGGGCCTGGTGCGCGGCGCGGCGGCGAGCCACGCCGGCGCAGGCATCCGCGTCAATGCGGTGGCGCCCGGCATCATGGAGACACCGGCCACCGCCGGCATCATCGCCAGCCCGGCGGCGCGCGAAGGTGCTGCGCGCCAGTACCCGCTGCCCGGCATCGGCGATCCGGCGGAACTGGCCGAGCTGATGGCGTGGCTGCTGTCGCCACACGCGGCGCGCGTGACAGGACAGGTGTGGGCGGTCGATGGCGGCTTCTCCACCGTGCGGCCTCTCGTGATGAAGTGAGGCGCGGCGATGAAGAACGCGACGCTTGATGCCTTGCCGCGCCAGGTCGCCTGGCTGGGCTACGGCGGGCTGCTGCCGTTCGTCGGGCTGGCCATCACGATCCTCGCCGATCCCCGCCACGGGCTCCTCTGGGGCGACGCGCTGGTGGCCTACGGCGCGGTGATCCTGAGCTTCGTCGGCGCACTGCACTGGGGTTTCGCGATGTGCCTGCCGGGTCTCACCGACACGCGGCGGGGCGCGTGCTTCGTGTGGAGCACCGTACCGGCGCTGGTGGCTTGGCCGGCGCTGCTGGCCGACCCCCATTTCGCGGCCGTGGTGCTGGTGGCCGGCTTCGTTGCTCACTACTGGCAGGACCGCCGCCTCGCGGCCTTGGCTACCTTGCCCGCGTGGTACCTGCCGCTGCGCCTGCGTCTGACCAGCGTCGCGTCGGTCTGTCTGCTGCTCGGTGGGTTCTTTTCCATGTTCTGACACGGTTTCGGGAGGAGCGTGACATGAGCTATCCATTCAACAAGCTTGAGGGCTTCCCACGCACGCCTGCCGGCGAGGAACGCCGGGTGTTGCGCCTGCTGCCGCGAATCCTGATTGTCGGCAGCCTGCTTCTCGGCCTTCCGTCGATGGTGGCGAGGCTGTTCGACGCCGTGGGCGGTGCGGCATCGGCAACGCTGGTCACCACCGTCGACATCTACTCGATCAGCCTGGTCGTGCTGCACTGGACGGTGGTGCTTACGGTGGCGATCGCGGCCTTCATCGTGATGGTGATGAAGGGGCCGGCCTACGTTGCCGACGCCTATCCGCTCGATGACGCGGATGCGCCGCAGGATCCGGGGCCGGGAGCCCAGCGATGAAACCGGCGGGCGCCGCCGCCTTTGCCGTGCCCGGCAGCCGGCTGTCGCGGCTGGCGAGGCTGGGCAGCCTGGCCTCGGGCGTGGCCGGCGGCATGATCGCCGAAGGCGTGCGGCAGTTCGCCCAGGGGCGGCGGCCGCGCGTCGGCGAGTTGCTGCTCACGCCCGCCAATGCGCGGCGCGTCGCCGACCAGCTCGCGCAGTTGCGCGGCGCGGCGATGAAAGTGGGGCAGTTGCTGTCGATGGACGCGGGCGACCTGATCCCGCCGGAGCTTGCGGCGATCCTTGCGCAACTGCGCGCCGACGCCCGGCCGATGCCGATGAGCCAGCTCGTCGCAGTGCTCGAAGGCAGTTGGGGCGCGGGCTGGGAGCAGCAGTTCGAGCGCTTTTCCTTCACGCCGCTGGCCGCGGCCTCGATCGGCCAGGTGCATGCGGCGACCACACGCGCCGGCGCGCGGCTGGCGGTCAAGGTGCAGTACCCCGGCGTGCGCCAGAGCATCTCCAGCGACGTGGACAACGTCGCCGGGCTGCTGCGCCTCTCCGGCCTGTTGCCGAAGTCGCTCGACATCGCGCCGCTGCTCGCCGAAGCCAAGCGCCAGTTGCATGAAGAGGCCGACTACCTGAGCGAAGGTGCGCACCTCACCCGCTACCGCGGGTTGCTGGCGGACAGTGCGGATTTCGTGCTGCCCGAGGTCGATGCCGGCCTCACCCGCGACAATATTTTGGCGATGAGCTTCGTCGACGGCGTGGCGGTGGAATCACTCGCCGACGCCGCGCAGGCCGAGCGCGACCGCGTCATGACCCTGCTGTTCGCGTTGCTGTTCCGCGAGATCTTCGACTTCCGCCTGGTGCAGACCGACCCCAACTTCGCCAACTACCTCTACGACCCGGCAACCCGGCGCCTGGTGCTGCTCGACTTCGGCGCCACCCGCGCCTATGCGGCCGAACGCGTCGAGGCCTACCGCCGCCTGCTGGCGGCCGGCATGCGGCAGGGCCTCGCCGCGCTCGACGAGGCGGCAGCCGAGCTGGGCTACTTTCAGCAGGGCATCCGCGCCGATCACCGGCGCATGGTGCTGGACATCTTCCTGCTGGCCTGCGAGCCGCTACGCCAGCAGGGTGCCTACGACTTCGGCCATTCGTCGCTGGCGGCGCGCATGCGCGATGCCGGCATGCGCCTGGGCTACGACCGCGACTTCTGGCACACGCCGCCAATCGACGCGCTGTTCCTGCACCGCAAGATCGGCGGGCTGTACCTGCTGGCAGCGCGGCTGGGGGTGCGGGTGGACATCGGCGCGCTCTTCCTGCAGCACGCCTGAACCCAGGGCGGGCCGGCGCGCGCCGGAGCCTCGCCCGATGGCAGCTTCAGCCTGGAGTGTGAGATCTTGACGTCGCGACCCTCGGCCGGCGTGCCTCACTCGCCGGCCGCATCCTTCGCTGCCGGCTTCTTCTTCGGGATGGCCTTCGGATCGATGGTGACCGGGTGGTAGAGCTCGACGCGGTCGCCGGCGGCAAGCACCGTGTCGAGCGGCTTCACCTTGCCGAAGATGCCCACCTTCTGCTGCTCGAAGGAGAAACCCGGCAACTGCTCGAGGATGCCCGAGGCCTCGATCGCGCCGCGGATCGTCGTGCCCTCGGGCACGTCGACCGCCTGCAGCACCTGGCGGCCGGGCACGGCGTAGGCGATGGAGATCTTCATGGCCGTTCCTCCCCTCACTCGGCGCTGTGCGCACCACCCATCTGGATCGCCTTGCCGGCCCTGAGGTCCACCATGCGCTTGCCGACCACCAGCAGGCCGGTGACGAGGAAGCCGCCGGGCGGCAGGATCATCATCAGCACGTTGCTGCTGGCCGGCAGCAGGTGCAGTTCCATGAAGCGGAACGACGGCCCGAGCAGCAGCGAAGCGTCGGCGAACAGCGTGCCCGAGCCGAGGATCTCGCGCACCGCGCCGATCGCGGTCAGCGCGAGGGCGAAGCCGAGCCCCATGGCGATGCCGTCCACCAGTGACGGCAGCACCGGCTCCTTCGCGGCGAAGGCTTCCAGCCGCGCCAGCGGCAGGCAATTCGACACGATCAGCGGAATGAACAGGCCCAGCACCTTGTACAGCTCGTGCATCCAGGCGTTCATCGCCAGGTCGACCAGGGTCACCATCGCGGCGATGATCAGGATGTACACCGGGATGCGCACCTGCTGCGTGATGTGCCGCCGGAACACCGCCACCAGCAGGCTGGAGGCGGTCATCACCACCGCCGTCGCCAGGCCCATGCCCAGGCCGTTGGTGGCGCTGGTGGTCATCGCCATGCTCGGGCACATGCCGAGCAGCATCGCCAGCACGCCGTTGTTGTCCCACAGGCCGTCGCGGACGATGCGCCCGTAATCCGCCTGCTGGGCGGTTGCGGCGACCTGCGGCAGGGGCGTCGTGGTGGCGGTCATGGCTTCATCTCCCCGGACGCTGCCGTCAGCAGCCGGTCCTTGTTGGCGGCGAAGAACGCCAGGCCGCGGTGCACCGCGGCGACGACGCCGCGCGGCGTGATCGTCGCGCCGGTGAACTGGTCGAAATCGCCGCCGTCCTTGCGCACCTTCCAGCGCTCGGCGGGTGGCGCGCCCAGCGACAGCCCGGTGAAGCGGGTGATCCAGTCGCCTTTCTTCACTTCGATCTTGTCGCCCAGGCCCGGCGTTTCCTTGTGCGCCAGCACGCGCACGCCGAGGATCCGGCCCTGGGCGTCGACGCCCATCATCAGACGGATCTCGCCGGCATAGCCGCTGCCGCGGATCTCGTACGCCAGCCCGGTGACGGTGTCGCCCTTGCGCGCGCGGTACACCGTCGTTTCGCTGCCGTCGGCGGCACGCACGGCGAGGGTGCCCTGCAGCGGGTTGTTGTCGTACAGCCCGGCCGGCAGCACCTGGGCGAGCGAGGCGAGGCGGTCTTCCGTCGCGCGCGCGGCGATGTCGGCGGCGGCGAGCCTTTCGGTCAGCGCCAGCACCACGCCGAAGCCCAGGCAGAAGCTGCCGAGGATCAGCGCATGGCGCGTGACGCCGCGGTTTCCGGTTGCGGCCGTCATGGCTGGCCCCCTTCGTCCACCTTGCCGGTGAACACCAGCGGCTGGCCGCTGCGCGCGCGACCGAACACGCGCGGCCGGGTGTATTGATCGATGATCGGCGTCAGCGCGTTCATCAGCAGCACCGCGAAGGCCATGCCTTCCGGGTAGCCGGCGAAACTGCGGATGATCCAGGTGAGCAGGCCGCAGCCGGCGCCGAAGACCAGCTTGCCGGCCGGTGTCGTCGGCGAGGTGACGTAGTCGGTGGCGATGAAGAAGGCGCCGAGGAAGGTCGCGCCCGACAGCAGGTGGAACAGCGCGCCCGCGTGGCGGGCCGGATCGATCTGGTGCGCCAGCGCCGCCGGCAGCACCAGGCCGGCGATCAGCGCCAGCGGGATGTGCCACGAGATGACGCGCAGCGCGATCAGCAGCAGCCCGCCGGCGAGGATCAGCAGCGCGGACGTCTCGCCCAGGCTGCCGGCACGCAGGCCGAGGGCGCGGTCGGACAGCTCGGGCAGGTGCAGGGCCGACTGCAGCACCGAAACGCCACGCGACAGCTCGGTCTTGACGTGGCCCAGCGGCGTGGCCGAAGTCATCGCGTCGGGCACGCCGGCGCCGAGCGTGATCGCCAGCCCGTCGGCGAGGCCGGGGGCGCCCGGCGAGAACAGCGGGTGCGGCGCCACCCAGGTCGTCATCACGACCGGGAAGGAGACGAGCAGGGCGACGCGCGCCACCATCGCCGGGTTGAAGAGGTTCTGGCCGAGGCCGCCGTAGGCCTGCTTGGTGATGCCGATCGCGATCACCGCGCCGACGAAGCCCGTCCACCACGGCGCCCAGGGCGGCAGGCTCATCGCCAGCAGCCAGCCGGTGAGCAGGGCAGAGCCGTCGACGAGATGAAAGCCGACCTCCTTGCCGGCCAGGCGCAGGCACAGCGCCTCGATGCCGACACAGGCGCCCACCGTGATCGCGAACAGGCAGATCGCCGGCCAGCCGAACAGCCAGAAGTCGAACAGCGTCGCCGGCACCAGCGCCAGCATGACCAGCCCCATGGTGCGGCCGACGCTGTTGGCGGCGTGGGCATAGGGCGCGCTTTTCGCGGTGTCGAAGTTCGTCATGCCGGCGTCTCCGTCTTGTCGCCGAGCTTGGCGGCGCGCGCCTCCTTCTTCGCGCGCTCCAGGCTCTCCACACGCAGCGCATGGGCCTCGGCGAGCGTGCGCACGCGTTCGTTCTTGCGCCGCTGGCGCTCCTGCTCGGCGAGCACGCCGTTGGCGTAGTTGAAGTACTGCACCAGCGGGATGTGGGAGGGGCATGCCCAGGAGCAACTGCCGCAGCCGATGCAGTCGCCGACGAAAAGCTTCGCCGCCGCGTCCAGCTTGTCCTTGCGGATCAGCGCCGCCATGTCCATCGGCGACAGGCCGCAGGGGCACACGCTGACGCAACTGCCGCAGCGGATGCAGGGGCGCTCGCGGGCTTCGACCACCTCGTCCGCCGACAGCGCCAGGATGCCTGCGCTGCCCTTGACGATGGGCACTTCCAGGCCGGGCAGCGGCTGGCCCATCATCGGCCCGCCGAGCACGAGCTGCCTGGGCTCGCACGAGAAGCCGCCGCAGGCATCGACCAGCGCCGACACCAGCGCGCCGATCGCCACCTCGAGGTTGGAAGGCTGGCGGATGGCGCCGCCGGTCACGGTGACGATGCGCGAGATCAGCGGCCGGCCGAAGCGCACCGCATGATGCACGGCGCGCGCGGTGGCGACGTTGTGCGTCACCACGCCGACTTCCGCGTTGCGGTGCTCGGCGGGCGTCTCGCGGCCGGTAACGATGCGCGTCAGGTGTTGCGCGTAGCCCACCGGGTAGCGCACCGGCACCGGTACCACGGTGATCCCGGCGTCGCCGGCGGCGGCGCGCTCCAGCGCGGCGATGGCTTGCGGCTTGTTGCCTTCCACGCCGATCAGGATGCGCCTCACGCCGAGCGCGTGCGCCATGATGCGGGCGCCGTCGATGACCTCGTCGGCGTGTTCGCGCATCACCCGGTCGTCGCAGGTCAGGTAGGGCTCGCATTCGGCGCCGTTCAGCAGCAGTGTGTCGAGCTTGTACTGCTTGCCCATGCCGAGCTTGACCGCGGCCGGGAAGATCGCGCCGCCCAGGCCGACGATGCCCGAGCCGGCGACACGGTCGATGATCTGCTGCGGATCGGCCGCCAGCGGATCGTCGATCGGCTCGGGCAGCTCCGCCCAGGCGTCGCGCCCGTCCGCCTCGATGACGATGGTGTCCTGCGCGAGGCCCGAGGCGTGCGGCGCGGTGACCGATTCGATGGCGACGACGGTGCCCGAGGTCGGGGCATGCTGGGTCGCCGACAGCGTGCCCTGGCGCACGCACAGGACCTGGCCTTTGCTGACATGGCTGCCCACCGCCACGATCGGCACCGACAGCGCGCCGACGTGCTGCTGCAGCGGGATGTACAGGCGGGGTGGGGGCGGCAGCGGGCGGATCGGCTGCTCGCTCGCCAGTTCCTTGCGGTAGACGGGATGCACGCCGCCCGGGATGTCGAAGATCTTCATTGCCGCCCCTCAGTGCGCGGATGCCGCGCGCTGCGGCTTGGGCCAGTGCCAGGACGACACGGTGGCCGGCACCGGGCGCATCTCGATGCCCTGCGTCGGGCACACCAGGGCGCACTTGCCGCAGCCGTGGCACAGGTCGGCGATCACGTCGTGCATCTGTTTGGTGGCGCCGATGATGGCGTCGACGTTGCACTCCGCCATGCAGCGGGTGCAGCCGAAGCACAGGTCGGGGCGGATGTAGGCGTATTGCGGCACCTTTTCCTCGTGCGCCGACAGGTCGGCCTTCACGCCCAGCTTCTTCGCCAGCGCCTCGGCGACGGCGCGGCCGCCGGGCGGGCACAGCGTCACCGGAGCCTCGCCGCGCGCGAGCGCGGCGGCAGCCTGCGCGCAGCCCACGTAGCCGCACTGGCCGCACTGCGAGCCGGGCAGCATGGCCTGCAGTTCGGCCTCGATCGGGTTCTCCTCGACGGCGAGCCATTTCGACGCGGCGCCGAGCAAGGCGCCGAGTGCGAGTCCCATGCCCATCAGGCTGACGATGGCGACGATCATTTTCTCTCTCCGTTGGCGAGGGCGGCCGGTGTCAGCCGCTGATGCCGGAAAAGCCCATGAAGGCCAGTGCCAGCAGGCTCGCGGTGATGAAGCCGAGCGGCGGCCCCTCGAACAGCCGCGGCGCGTCGGCCAGCGCCAGGCGCTCGCGCAGGCCGGCGAAGATCGCCATCACCAGCGTGTAGCCGAGCGACGAGAACAGCGCGAACAAGGTGCTGTGCACGAAGCTCATGCGGCCTTCGACCAACAGCAGCGCGACGCCGAGCACTGCGCAGTTGGTGGTGATCAGCGGCAGGTAGATGCCGAGCGTCCGGAACAGCGCCGGGGACAGCTTCTTGACCGACATTTCGGTGAACTGCACCGCCGCGGCGATCACCAGGATGAAGGTCACCGTGCGCAGGTAGCCCAGCCCGTAGGGTTGCAGCAGCCAGGCCTCGACCGCCCAGTCCGCCATCGACGACACGGTGATGACGAAGGTCGTCGCCATGCCCATGCCGAGCGCGGTGTCCACCCGGGTGGTGACGCCCATGAACGAGCACAGGCCGAGAAAGCGGGCAAGGATGACGTTATTGACGAGCGCCGCGCTGACCAGCAGCAACAGGTATTCGCGCATGGTTCAGCTCCCCGGGCGATGGATGCGGATGAGGGTGCGCACGGCGTCGGCTCGCCGCACGAGCCGCGGCTGCAGGGCGCCCCGCGCCGCCATGCGCGCAGCAGCACGCTTCATGACGCCGAGGCCCGCCGCCAGGCCTGCGACTGCCGCGAGCAGGGCCATGCCGTCGCTACCGGTCGCTTCCTGCGCGACGATCGCGGCAGCCAGCGCCGCGGCCAGCGGCAGGCCGTAGGCGAGGCCCGCGGCCTTGAGCAGCGCCCCGGCGTCGATGGCGACGACGAGCCGGTCACCGACGCTCAGATCGGCCAGATCGATGCCGGCGCCGCTGGCCGACGCGCGGCCGATGGCGTAGCGCCGCGCCTCGAGCCGGCTGGCGAGCGTGCCGAGGCCTTTCGCGCCGCAGGCCGCCGCCGAGGCGCAGCTGCCGCAGCTCATGCCCTGTTCGGGTTCGAGCCAGGCGCGATCCGCTTCCACGGCGACGACGCGCACGATGCTTTCCTGTTCGCCCGCGGGCGCACAAACTTGGGAAGTGGATTCCTGCATCCGGCGGTGGTCCATCTTGCTGGGTGTGCTGCATCAGTATTTGCTGTTGGTGACAGTTTGCTGCGGTGCACTCCGATTTCGGTTTGAGCAATGTCAATGGTTGGTGCATTTCGCTCCGATGCAACGCAATGCGAGCGGATTGAACGATGTGCATTTGCAGCAATTGGATTGATGCCCCGCCCGCCTTGCGTGCGTTCCGCCGCTGACTCCGGCCGCCTTGCGCCGCACTGGCGACCGGCGCCGCCGGGACACGTACGACACGATCGTCGGGCGTCGATTTCGGAGCTAGATTGAATGATCCGGAACCCCGGCTTCGGCCTGGAGGCGGCATGAAACCGCGCATCAGCGTCATCACCCTGGGCGTCGACGATCTCGAGCGGGCGCTGCATTTCTATCGCGACGGGCTGGGACTGGCGAGCGACGGGATCATCGGCACCGAGTTCGAGCATGGCGCGGTGGCCTTCTTCGATCTCCAGGCCGGGGTGAAGCTGGCATTGTGGCCGCGTACCAGCCTCGCCCACGACACCGGCCTGAAATGCGTCCCGGCCTCCACCGCGATGTCGCTGGGGCACAATGTCGCGTCGCGCGGTGAAGTCGATGCGGTCATGCTGCTGGCGGCAAAGGCCGGAGCGCGGATCGTGAAGCCGGCACAGGAAACCTTCTGGGGCGGCTACGCCGGCTACTTCCAGGATCCCGATGGCCATCTGTGGGAGGTGGTGTGGAATCCGCAGTGGCCGCCACCGGACGCGGGGTGATCCCGACGCCCGACGCCCAAGGTCGAGGTCGAGGGACCTGATCCGCGGCGACCGTGAATTGCCGTCCAAACCGAATGAGGCCCCAGCGATGAGCCTGCAAGCACTGCTCGGCATCGAACTCCCGATCATCCAGGCGCCCATGGCCGGCGTGCAGGGCAGCGCACTTGCGGTGGCGGTGAGCGAGGCCGGCGGCCTGGGCTCGCTGCCGTGCGCGATGCTCGGTGCGGAAGCGATGCGCCAGGAGCTGGCTGCCATCCGCGCGCAGACGGCGAAACCGTTCAATGCGAACTTCTTCTGCCACACCCCACCCGCGCCCGATGCGGAGCGCGAGGCCGGCTGGCGCGCGGTGCTGGCGCCGTACTACGCGGAGCTGGGAATCGACATCCAGGCGATTCCCGCCGGCCCGGCGCGCCGGCCGTTCGACGCCGAGGCAGCGGACGTGCTCGAGGCCTTCCGGCCGCCGGTGGTGAGCTTCCACTTCGGGCTGCCGGCCCCCGAGCTGCTGGCGCGGGTGCGCGGCTGGGGCGCGCGCATCCTGTCATCGGCCACCACCGTGGACGAGGCGCGCTGGCTCGAGGCGAACGGTGTCGATGCCGTCATCGCGCAGGGGCTGGAAGCGGGCGGTCATCGCGGCCATTTCCTGGCGGCTGATGTCGATACCCAGGTGGGCATCTTCGCGCTGCTGCCGCAGATCGTGCAGGCGGTGCAGGTTCCCGTGATCGCGGCGGGCGGCATCGCCGACGCGCATGGCGTCGCCGCCGCGATGGCGCTGGGTGCCGCCGGCGTGCAGGTCGGCACGGCCTACCTGCTGTGCCCCGAGGCCACCACCAGCGCGGTGCATCGCGCGGCGTTGAAAAGCGAGGCGGCGCGCGTCACCGCGCTCACCAACCTGTTCACCGGGCGGCCGGCGCGCGGCATCGTCAATCGCATCATGCGCGAGCTGGGGCCGTTGAATCCCGCCGTGCCGTCCTTTCCGCTGGCGACGACGGCCATTGCGCCGCTGCGTGCGGCGGCGGAGCGACTTGGCAGCGGCGAGTTCTCACCGTTGTGGGCGGGGCAGAACACCAGCGGCTGCCGCGAGCTGGCCGCGGGCGTGCTGACGCGCCAGCTTGCCGCCGGCGCGTGCGTTCCCGGCCGCTAGGCGGCTGCGGCCGGACGCCGATGTCGCTGCGTGCCGCGCTGCCCGGTGCTGCCGCCTTATCGATCCGACGAAACGGAACGGAACTCATGTCCCAGTCCCACGCTCCCGATGCCGCAGGCTCCGGCCCGCATTTCGAGCGCTGTGCCCGCCTCGTCGCGCAGGCGGACGGTCTGCTGATCACCGCCGGCGCCGGCCTCGGGGTCGATTCCGGCCTGCCCGACTTCCGCGGCAGCGCAGGCTTGTGGCGCGCCTATCCGGCGCTGGGCCGCGCGAGCATGGATTTCACCGAGATCGCCTGTCCGGACGCCTTCGTCGCCCATCCGCGGCTGGCGTGGGGCTTCTATGGCCACCGCCTGCAGCGCTATCGCGACACGGTGCCGGGGCTCGCCTTCGGCATCCTGCAGCGCATCGCGGCGCGGCTGCCGCAGGGCGCCTTCGTGTTCACCTCCAATGTGGATGGCCAGTTCCAGAAGGCCGGATTCGACGCGGCGCGTGTCGTCGAATGCCACGGCTCCATCCACCACCTGCAGTGCCTGCAGCCCTGCTGCGAGTCGATCTGGCCGGCCGACGACTTCTGCCCGCAGGTCGACGCCGACGCCTGCGAACTGCTCGATGCGCCACCGCGCTGTCCGCACTGCGGCGGGCTGGCGCGGCCCAACATCCTGATGTTCGGCGACTGGGGCTGGATCGAGGCGCGCACGGCCGCCCAGCATGCCCGCTTCGACGCCTGGCGTCGCAAGGTGGATCGCCTGCTGGTGATCGAGCTTGGCGCCGGCACCGCCATCCCCTCGGTGCGCGTGTTCGGCCAGTGTCAGGGCGCACCGCTGATTCGCATCAACCCGCGCGAGCCTGCGGTCAGCGGCGATCGCGATGTGTCGCTGGCGATGGGGGCGAGCGACGCGATGCGCGGCATCGCCCGCGCGCTCGGGCTCTACGGCGAGGACGTAGCGGCCGTGCGCGGCGCGGGGCGCGATGCCGCCTGAACGTCTGCGCGCGCGCCGGTGAGCACCGACATCGCCAGCAACGAACCCGCCCCGACCACCCCGCTCAGGAGAGTGCAGACATGTGCGGACGCTACGCCCTCTACGGACCCGTCTCGCGGCTGCGCGAGCAGTTCGACGCCAGCATCGAGGAGCTGGACTTCACGCCGCGCTACAACGCCGCGCCGATGCAGTCGCTGCCGGTGCTGCGCCAGCGGCCGACCGGCGAACGCGTGTTCCACCTGCTGCGCTGGGGGCTGGTGCCGTCGTGGGCGAAGGACGAGAGCATCGCCACCCGGCTGATCAATGCCCGCGGCGAGTCGCTCGCCGACAAACCGTCCTTCCGCGCGGCCTTCCGCAAGCGGCGCTGCATCGTGCCGGTGAATGGCTTCTACGAATGGAAGGCGGTGGCGGGCGGCAAGCAGCCTTTTTACATCCACGCCGCCAACGACACCCTGTTCGGCCTCGCCGGCCTGTGGGAACGCTGGACGCGCCCCGAGGATGGCGAAGTCGTCGACTCCTTCACCATCGTCACCACCGACGCTGCGGGCCGCATGCGCGAGCTGCACGAGCGCATGCCGGTGATCCTCGCGCCGCAGGCCTATGCGGCCTGGCTGGATGCCGCCACGCCGCCCGCAGCCTTGCCGCCCCTCATCGCCGCCGCGCCGGACGAGGCCCTGGCGATGCACGCGGTGGCGAAGGCGGTGGGCAACGTGCGCAACGACAGCGAGGCGCTGATCGCGCCGCAATCCGACGCTTGACGCGCTGCCTGCACGCGACCTGCCTCAGCGCCGTGCCAGCAGCAGCAGGTTGCGCGGCGTCAGCGTGCGCTCGCAGAAGCGACCCACTTCAACGTCGAAGCCGCGCTGCTGCAGTCCCAGCGCGAGGTCCAGCACCAGCCAGGCTTCCAGCGCACGGCGAAACGCATGGCGCACCAGCTCGTGGCGCCGCACTTCGAGCCGGCGCTGTTCGCCCTGCGCCTGCCACTGCGCCCAGTCCACCTGCGCCGGCAGGGGCAGGTTCTCGCGCTGCGCCAGCGCGCGGCAGAAATCGGCGAAACCGCCCTTCAGCCAGGCGGCGGGCACCGGGCGGAAAGGGCGCGGCGCGCAGTCGTCGTCGGCCTGGAGTGCCTGGCGCAGGGCGACGAAGCCCAGTTTCCAGGCCTGGTCACGCATCAGCCGGCGGCGCACGTGCTGCGGCGCGGTCACCGTCTCGGTGACGGCCAGCCGCAGCGTGTCGGTGTGCAGCGGCAGCGCGGCCTCGCGGCTCAGCGGCCGATAGCCGTCGCCCGCGCCGAGGTGATAGCAGCACGGCGCGATGCGAAAGCCCGCCGCGCCGCTGCCGCCGGCGTTGCGCACCAGCGTGCGGTGCAATTCGCCGCAGGCGTGCAGGGCCACCACTTCGCGCCCGTGCAGATGTCGCTGCGAGCCGGCTTCGAGTGCGTCGGCATGCAGCATCGTCTGGCGGACGTCAGCGCGCGCAGCCAGGGTTTCGCCTGCGGCGCACAGTTCGCGGTCGATCTCCAGCGAGCTGACCGCCACGCCATGCGCCAGCGCCAGCCGGCGGCCGAGGTGCCCCTTGCCGGCGCACCACTCCAGCAGCGGTGCCATCGGCGGCGGGCCGTGCGCGGCAAAGGCTTCGATCTGCGCCCGCTTGCGGCCGGGGATGGCCCAGTCGAAATGTGCGTCGCAGGGTGGCAGGGGGCGTGCAGGCAGCGGCGCGAAGGCGCCCAGCGCGTCGAGTTCGGCCAGCACCGGCAGGTGGGGCGTCAGCCAGGCACGGCCGGCGGCTTCGTCGGCGTGCAGTGCCTCGACAGTGGCTGCGTCCAGCGCGTCGACTGCCGCGGCAAGCGTTGGCCAGTGCCGGCGCCAGTCCGGCCAGCGCACGTGAAAGGGCGAGGGCCGCCACAGCGCCTCGTGGCTGGCGAGCAGCGCTTGCAGCGCGGAAAAGCGCGCGAGATGGGTCACGATCGGGTCATCGGCACGCGTTGGCGGTGGTGGTGGTGCCCGATTGTAGGCGATGCGACGGCGACCCCGCGGGCGCGGTGGCCGCCATCGCCTGCAGCGCAGGTCTCAGTCGCCGGCTGCGGGCCCGGCGGTTTTCTCGATCCACAGCGGAAGCGAGGCGTAGCCGCTTGCCGGGTAGCTCGCCCGCAGCGGCGGCCTGTCTTCGAGCGTGCCGATCCGCCGCGTCTGGCCGAGCAGCGCTTCCATGACGAGGCGCAGCTCCAGCCGCGCCAGCGGCGCGCCCGGGCAGACATGGATGCCGGCGCCGTACAGCAGGTTCAGCGCCGGATCGCGGTCGAGGCGGAATTCGTCGGGGTCGCCGAACACGCGCTCGTCGCGGTTGGCCGAGGCCCACATCAATGTTATGCGCGCACCGGCCTGCAGTTGCCGGCCGCCGATGTCCACGTCGCGGGTGGTGATGCGGCGGTTGGCGATGAGCGGCGCATGGATGCGCAGGATCTCGTCGATGGCGGTGGGTAGCAGCGCCGGGTTGCGCCGCAGGCGGTCCTGCAGCGCCGGCCGCTCGGCCAGGTACTGGGCCAGGATGCCGATGCTGGAGGCCATGGTGGAGAGCTCGCCGACCGTCCAGTTGCGCACGATGCTGACGATCTCCTCGTCGCTCAGCAGGCGGCCCTCCACTTCCTCGCGCAGCAATCGGGTGGTGACGTCGTCGGTGGCCTGGTCGCCCGCCGCGCGCCGCAGCTCGAGCTGGGCGCGGATGTAGCCGTCGAACTCGAGCGCCACTGCCGCCGTGGCGTCGCGCTCGCCCGCCAGCGTGGCGGCGCGGTTCCTGTGCGTCCATTGGCGCAGCGGCTCGTGCAGCGTGGCCGGCCAGCCCATGAATGCACACTGCGCCTGCAGCGCGAAGTCCTCGGCGAACCGCTCCATCAGCTCGACCTCGCCGTCGTCGGGCAGGCCGCGCATGAGCTCGGCGACGATGCGGCGGCACACCGGCTCGAACTCGGCCATCGGCCCCGGGCCGAAATAGGGCTCGATCAGCTTGCGATACGGCGTGTGCGCGGGTGGGTCCATGCCGTTGGGCACGGACGGGTAGCTCGACACCGCGTTGCTGAAGGTCTGGTGGTCGGTGAGCGCCCGCATCACGTCCGCATGGCGGAACAGCGACCAGTTCAGGTACTCGCTGTGCGCCACCGGGCAGCGCTGGCGCAGGTCGTCGTAGGCGCGGATCTGGTCGGCGAGCACGGCCGGCGCGCGGGCGTCCCAGTCGGGTTGCGGTCGATGTCCGGCTGCGGCCGGGTCCCGGGGTTTTGCGCTGTCCATGTTGCCGTCCCTGCGTGGGCGGGCGTGCCGCCGATCAAAGTCGAGTAATTTGATCGGGTATGGGCGGGTTGGCCTTGATGAGGGTCAAGGCCGGTGCCCGGAGGGCAGGCGAAGCGCATGCGTCCTGCCCGTCATCACCTGTCCCGACGCACGCCGTCTGCCTTGCGGAAGTCGACCCGCACGCGAAGACCTCCGCCCGGCGCGTCGGCGAGCTCGAGCACGGCGCCGTGTGCCTGCGCGATGTCCTGCGCGATCGCCAGCCCGAGACCGGAGCCGTCGCCGGGGCTTGCCGGCAGGCGGTTGAAACGTTCGAGCGCCGCCTTGCGCGCATCGGCCGGAATTCCCGGTCCGTCGTCCTCGACTTCGAGGACCGGCCCGTCGGCGACCCGGACGGTGACCCGACTGCCTTTGCCCGCGTAGCGCAGCGCGTTGTCGAGCAGGTTGTTGAGCAGCTCGCCGAGGAGCGCGGCATCGCCCCGGATCAGGTGCTGGCGCTCGTCCGCCTCGAAGCCGAGGTCGATGCCCGCGGCAAGCGAGCGGGGTACCCAGGCACCGGACACTTCCTGGGCGAGCGCGCTCAGGTCGAGCGCGTCGTGGCCTGCGAGTCCGGCGATGCCCTGTTCCGCCCGCGCGAGCAGCAGCAGTTGGTTCGACAGGCGCGCGATGCGGTCGATGCCGCGCTTCAACGAGCCCAGCGCGGCGGCGTGGCGATCGGGGTCCTTCTCGCGGATGGCGTGCTCGACTTCCACCTTGAGCGCGGCAAGCGGGGTGCGGAGCTGGTGCGCGGCGTCCGCGATGAACCTGCGCTGCAAGCCGATCGCCAGATCCAGCCGGGCGAGCAGGTCGTTGATGGCGCGCGTGAAGGGCAGCAGCTCGCCCGGTGCCAGGTCGTCGCGCAAGGGCGTCAGGTCATTCTGATCGCGCGCCTGCACCTCGTGCTCCAGGCGCGCGATGGGTGACAGCCCCCGGCGGATGCCGCGACGCACGAGCCACAGCGTCAGCAGCACGAGAACGGCTTCCGGCAGCAGCACCGACAGCAGGATGCGTTCCGCGAGGCGGTGGCGCTTGTTGAGCGTCTCGGCGACGGTGACGCTGACGTCTTCGCCGCCACCATTGTCATGCAGCATCACGCGCACCGCTCGCAGCGCCATGCCGCCGTGGTGGGTGTCGTAGAACTGGACCATGGGTCCGGCCGGATCGGGCAGCGGCAGGGCGCGTTCTCCCGCGACGAGGCCGGTCCTGCTGCCGTCGATGCGAAAGAGCACGGTGTCGAGCGCGTCCCACACCAGCATATTCACTGCGGACGCCGGCAGATCGATGCGCAGTGTTCCATCGTGGCCTCCGACCTCCTGGGCAAGGGAGCGCGCGGTGTCGAGCAGCCACTGATCGTAGGTTTCGTTGGCGAAGCGCTGGGCGACCACGTACGAGATCGCGCCGCCGAGTGCAGAAACACCGATCAGCGGCCACAGCAGGCGTCGCAGCAGCGCTGCGCGAAGGCTAGTCGCCATGCGATTCATCCAGCAGGTAACCGAAGCCGCGCAAGGTGCGGATCTCGACCTGCGAGCCCTCGAGCTTCTTGCGCAGGCGGTGGATCAGGATGTCCAGCGCGTTGGCGGTGAGATCCTGCGTCCAGTCCGACAGGCTGTTGGCGAGCCGCGTCTTTGAAACGACCTGGCCGCGCCTCATCGCGAGCAGTTCGAGAATGCCGAACTCCCTCGCGGTCAATTCCAGCGGCTCATCGCCGAGCGTCGCGCGCCGAGCGGTGGCATCCAGCCGCAGCGGACCGATGACCATCTCGTTTGCGGCGGCCCCTTTGCTTCGACGCAACATGGCGCGGAGCCGGGCCTCGAGTTCGACGACTTCGAACGGCTTGGTCAGGTAGTCGTCTGCGCCCAGGTCGAGCCCGCGCACCCGGTCGGTGGTTTCGTCGCGCGCCGAGAGCACGAGTACCGGCGTGAAGTCTCCGCGCGTGCGTAGCCGCTGCAGCACGCCGAAGCCGTCTCGCCCGGGCAGGTTGAGGTCGAGGATGACGCCGTCGAAGCTCCCGGTCAGCAAGGCGGTGTCGCCCGCAGTGCCGGTGTCGACCCAATCGACTGCATAGCCGCCCAAGCGCAGGGTTTCGCTCAGGCCCTCGGCGAGAGGACGGTCGTCCTCGATCAGGAGCAGTCGCATGTTTGCGCGGGAGTGAAAGGTTGCCGAAAGACGCCGTGGCGGACACTTCGGCCCAGTTTGCCACATCCACTCCCCGTTTCCGATGCGCCATGTGATCGCCTTCCTGCTGTTGTTGCCCGCCTCGGCCCTGAGTCTTGCCCAGGGGCCTCATGCCCTCACGCTGGCCGATGTCGACGCGCTCGTCGTGAGTCAGGGCAGGGCGGTGCAACTGGCCCGCCACGCCGAAGAAGGCGCGGAGGCCGACCGGGTTGCCGCAGCCGTTTCTCCGCCGCCGCAATTGAGCTTCAACGCGCTATCCATCGATCCGCACAACCTGGGTCCGAAGGGAGCGTGGAATCGCTACGCCGACTCCACGCTGCGCGTCGACAAGACGATCGAACTCGGCGGCAAGCCGGAATTGCGCGTCGCCGGTGCGGAAGCCGGGCTCAAGGCGGCACGCGCCGATGTCGCGGACGCGGAGCGGGCGCAACGCCTTGCGGCAGCGAGCGCCTACTGGGATCTCAAGCTGGCCCAGCGGCAGCTCGAGATCTCGGAAGAAGCCGCGCGCCTGGCCGACGAATACGCGCGCGTCGCGCGGCGCCGGGAACTCGCGGGCGATCTTCCGCGCATGGAAGCCGAAAAGCTCCAGGTCGAGGCCAGAAAGGCGCGCAACGAGGTGTCCGTGGCACGCCTGACGCTGGAGCGCAGCAAGGGCGGGCTGGCGACGCTGCTCGGCATGGAGGATGACGCGGCAGGGCTGACGGCGGTGGATCCCTGGCCCCCGCTGCGCGATCCCGACCTTTCGGCCGTCAGCGTGGAAGATCGGGCCGACGTCCGGGCCGCCATGGCGCGTGTCGAGCAGGCCAGGCAGTTGTTTTCGCTGGCGAAAGCTCAAAGAACGGCGGACGTCACGGTCGGCGTGGAATTCGAGCATCACCCGCCGGATGGCAACC
The DNA here is from genome assembly GCA_018240785.1 of Pseudomonadota bacterium. Lineage (GTDB taxonomy): Bacteria > Pseudomonadota > Gammaproteobacteria > Burkholderiales > Rhodocyclaceae > Thauera. The sequence continues at coordinate 44,482 of JAFEFC010000036.1, forward strand.
GCCTGTGGGGCGTGGGGATCAGCATGCCGATCGGTGTCGCGGCCCGACAGGAGGGACCGATCCGCAAGGCCGCCGTGGCCCTGGCCGATGCAGAGCTGATGCTGGCGCAGGTACGCGCCCAGGCCGGACTCGAGCGCGCCAATGCGGTGGCCGCCGTCAAGGATGCGAGCGAGCGGGTGCAACGGCATGAAGGCGATCTGATCCCTCAGGCACGGTCGGTGCTCGCGAGTACGGAATTCGCGCGCTCGCGCGGCGCGCTCGGCATGCAGGACCTGCTGGACGCGCGGCGCACATTGCACGCGGCGGAACTCGATGCGGAGCAGGCGCACGCCGAATTCGCCAAGGCGCTCGCGGCACTTGCAGCCGCCCGCCGCACCGCCGTTGCCGACGATCCTTCCACCCTTTCCAGATGAATCCAATGCGTTACAGGACCCCGATGTTCCTCGTGCTTCTCGTGCTTGTCGTGGCGGGAGGCCTTGCCTTGAATCGACATGACACCGCATCGCAGCCGGACTCGGCCGTCCCGGCCCAGTCGCCGGTGAGGGTCGGTGCGGACGCCTTGACCTACCCGGCCGGGGCGCCGCAACTGGCGTACCTGGATATCCGTCCGGTCATGGCGACCGCCGTACCGCTGCTCGACGGACTGCCGGCCCGCATTGCCTATGACGAGGACCATACCGCACGCATCACCTCGCCCGTCTCCGGGAGAGTGCTGAAGATCCTTGCGCAGCCGGGCGACGCGATCAAGGTGGGACAGGTGCTCGCCGAAGTGGACGCGCCCGATTACGCCGCTGCGGTGTCGGACGTGAGGAAGGCGCGCGCCGACATCATGCTGAAACGGGCCGCGTTCGAACGCGCCCGCTCGCTGCACGGCGCCGGAATCGTTGCGACGCGGGACCTCGAGGCGGCCCAGGCCGACGCCCGCGCGGCCGAGGCCGAAGTGGCCCGGGCCGAAGCCCGCCTTGGCAACCTTGGCGGAGACGCGTCGCGTTACGTCCTGCGCTCGCCGATCGAGGGCGTCGTCGCCGAGCGCCACCTGAATCCGGCACAGGAACTTCGTGCCGAGCAGGTCGATCCGCTGTTCGTCATCACCGATCCGCGACGCTTCGATGTCGTCGCCGACATTCCGGAGCAGGACATCGGCTACCTGCGGCCCGGCCAGACGCTGAAAGTCGAGGTGGAGGCGGTGCAGGACGCTGCGCTGGAGGCGCGCGTGCGGCAGGTCGGCGTCGCGCTCGATGCCGGGAGCCGGCGCCTGCCGCTCAGGGCGCACCTGGTGGAGACCGATCCGCGCCTGCGCGCCGAGATGTTCGCCCGTGTGACGCCCGTCGACTCGACTGCGCCGCCCGCCGTGCGCGTGCCGAATTCGGCCTTGCTGACCTCCGGGCTGCATTCCTACGTGTTCGTCGAGGTCGAGCCGAGACGGCTGGTGAAGCGCGAAGTCACGCTCGCGATGCGTGGCCATCGCGAAAGCTACGTGAGCAGCGGCCTGTCCGGCGGGGAACGCATCGTCACCCGTGGCGTGCTGATGCTGGACGCCGATCTCGGGGGCGACAACTGACATGATCGAGAGGCTTGTCCAGTTTGCCCTGCAGCAGCGCGTGTTCGTGCTGCTTGCGACCGTCGGGCTGCTCGTCTTCGGTGCCTACGCGCTGAGCAATCTGCCTGTCGAGGCGTTTCCCGACGTGCAGGACGTTCAGGTGCAGATCGTCACGCAGTACCGCGGGCGTGCGCCGGAGGAAGTGGAACGCATGATCTCGAAGCCGATCGAGGTCGAGATGAGCGGCGTTCCGCACGTCACCCAGTTGCGATCGGTGTCGATCACCGGCTTGTCGGTGGTCACCCTGATCTTTGCCGACCACACCGACGACTATTTTGCCCGTCAGCAGGTGCTCGAAAAGCTGCAGAACGTGAATCTGCCCACCGGGATACAGCCGCAGCTTGCGCCGCTCACGACGGCGGTGGGCGAGATCTTCCGGTACACGGTGAAGGGCCCGGAAGGCATGCCGCTGACGGACCTGCGCACCGTGCAGGACTGGATCATCCGGCCCGCGCTGCGGCGCGTCGGCGGCGTCGCGGACATCGTCAGCTTCGGCGGCGCGATACGCGAGATCCAGGTGAAGGCCCATCCCGGGCGGCTCGAACGGCATGGGGTGAGCCTGCAGCAACTGTCCGACGCGCTCGCCAACAACAGCGCCAATGGCGGCGGTGGATTGCTGCAGCGTGGCGACGAGGCGCTGGTGATCCGCTCCGTCGGCCTGTTCTCCTCGCTCGACGACATCCGGCGCTCGGTCGTGGTCAGCCGCGACGGCCACCCGGTGACCGTGGGCGATCTGGCGGAGGTCAGCTACGGGGAACGGGAGCGCTCCGGCGTCGTTGCCTTCGACAGGAACGACGACGTCGTCGAAGGCATCGTCGACATGACGAAAGGGCAGGACCCGGACAAGGTCATCGGCGCCCTGCGCGCCGCGGTCGCGCAGTTGGCGCCGCAGCTTCCGCCCGGGGTGCGCATCGAGCCGTTCTACGACCGGACCGATCTGATCCGCCATACGGTGCACACCGTCGGCGAGAACATGGTCGTCGGGGCCGCGCTGGTCGTCGGCATCCTGATGATCTTCCTGCGTAGCTGGTCGGCGGCTCTGATCGTCGCGAGCGTGATCCCGCTTTCGCTGCTGTTTGCGTTCTCGCTGATGCACATCCGGGGCGTCTCGGCGAATCTGATTTCGCTCGGTGCGGTCGACTTCGGCATCATCATCGACTCCGCCGTGGTCCTGGTCGAGGCCCTCATGGTCCGCCTGGCCCGTGACCGGCACGATGCGGCCACCAGGATGGGGCTGGGCCACCGCATGCACGTGCTGAAGCAGACCACGGTGTCGATGGGCCACCCGATCATCTTCTCGAAGGCGATCATCGTCCTCGCGTTCCTGCCGATCTTCACGTTCCAGCGCGTCGAGGGCAAGATCTTCACGCCGATGGCATTCACGCTGTCGTTCGCGCTCGTCGGCGCGGTGCTGCTGACGATGACCCTCGTTCCCGCGCTGCTGACCTTCCAGATGACGGGCGACCGGCTGCGGGAGAAGCACCTGGCATGGATGGACCGGCTGCAGTCCGCCTATCGCGCCGGCTTGCTGTGGGCGCAGGGCAGGCGCTGGCTGGTGGTGGGCGGCGCGGGAGCGATCCTCGCCGCGACCCTGGCGCTGGCGCCGCTGCTGGGCAGCGAGTTCCTGCCCAAGCTCGACGAGGGCAACCTGTGGGTGACGCTGTCGCTGCCGCCTGCGAGCAGCCTCAATGCGTCGCAGTCGATCGAGCACGAGGTGCGCGCCGTCCTGCTGTCCACCCCGGAGGTCGTGCGCGTGGTGAGCCACGTCGGCCGACCCGACGACGGCACGGATCCGAAGGGACCGAACAACATCGAGATCCTCGCCGATCTCAAGCCGCGCGAAGCCTGGCGCTTCGACGCCAAGGACGAACTGGTGGACGAGATCTCGCGCAAGCTGGAGCGGATCCCCGGCGTCCACGCCAATTTCAGCCAGGTCATCGAAGACAACGTCGAGGAGGCGCTTTCCGGCGCGAAAGGCGAGATTGCGGTGAAGATCTTCGGCCCCGATCTGGACGTCCTGAGTCAGAAGGCGGACCAGGTCGCGGACATCCTGCGGGGCATCCGCGGCAGTGCGGATGTCGCCGCAGTGCGGATCGGCGGGCAGGCGGAAGTCACGATCGAGCCCGATCGCGACCGCCTGGCGCGCTACGGCATCTCGATCAACGACTTCAACACCCTCGTTCAGACGGCGCTGGGCGGGGCGACGCTGAACACCTTCTTCGAGGAAATCCGCAACGTCGATGTGACCCTGCGTTTCGAGGCGCAGGCGCGCGACGCGATCGACGACATCGGCCGCCTGCCGGTGGCCCTGCCGGGCGGCGGATCGGTGCTGTTGGCGGATGTGGCGCGGTTCGAGGTCAAGCAGGGCGCAACCCGCATCGCGCGCGAAGCCGGCGGGCGCATGGTGCATGTGAAGGCCAATCTGCGCGGGCGCGATCAGGGCAGCTTCGTCGCCGAAGCGCGCGAGCGTGTGGAACGCGAGGTGAAGCTGCCCAGTGGCTATCGCATGACCTGGGGCGGGCAGTTCGAAAACCAGCAGCGTGCGATCAAGCGCCTGGCGGTCATCGTGCCGCTGTCGCTGGCGGGCATCTTTGTCCTGCTGTTCTGGGCGTTCCGCTCGGTTCGGCGGGCGACGCTGGTGCTGCTGATGGTGCCCTTCACCCTGACGGGCGGGTTCGCGGCGCTCGCGCTCGCGGGCATGCATCTGTCGATCTCGGCGGCGGTCGGCTTCATCGCCGTGGCCGGCATCTCGGTGCAGAACGGCGTCATCCTCGTCGAGGAGGTCATCGCGGCGCAGGAGCGCGGCGGACGGTTTGCCGATGCCGTCATCGAAGGTGCCGTGATGCGCCTGCGCCCGATCCTCATGACCGCGTTGATGGCCGGCATCGGGCTCCTTCCCGCGGCGCTGTCGCATGGCATCGGCTCCGAGACGCAGCGACCGTTCGCGCTGGTGATCGTCGGCGGCATCGTCTCGGCGACGGTGTTCACGCTGGCCCTGCTGCCGGTGCTGATGCCGCTGTTCGAAAAATCGGAGGACGTCTGAGCATGACTGAACCGCTTGTCTTCAAGGGCGGACCGCATGCGGTGGTGCTGTTTCACGGGCTCTCGAGCACGCCGCAGGAACTGCAGATCACCGCCCGCGGCCTTTCCCGCGCCGGCTACACGGTGATCCTGCCCGCGATCAGGACATACAGTTGGACTCGCGGTGATCATGGCAGGCCCGTGTGGCGGCAATGGGTCGGCGACGCGCGCCGAATCTATGAGCAGACCGTGTCTAGGTACGAGAGCGTATCGATCGGCGGGCTCTGCATCGGTGCGGTGCTGGCATTGCACGTCGCTGCCACGAGCCGTGAGGCGCCTGCGTCGGTGATCTGCCTGTCGACGACGCTGCACTATGACGGCTGGAGCCTGCCCTGGTATCGGCATTTCCTTCCGCTGGCCGGCTGGTTGCCGTTCGGCCACCGATACCGGTTCAAGGAGCGCTGGCCCTGGGGCGTCAAGGATCCGCGGATGAGGCAATGGATCGAGCAGCAGATGGCGGCAGACGGCGCCTCTGCCGCGGGCGCCGCGGAACTCGGGGCGCGGCACCTGCTCGAGGCGCGTCGCCTGATCCGGGCGACCCGCTCACAGCTACCGCAGGTCACGAGCCCGACGCTCGTACTGCACGCGGTGGAGGATGAAGTGGCGTCCCCGCGCAGCGCAGAGGAGGTGATCCGCAGGGTGAAGGCGGGGCGGACCCGCCTCGTCCTGCTGCGGGACAGCTACCACATGATCAGCCTCGACCGCGAGAAGCAGCGAGTGACCGACGAGATCGGCGGATTTCTCGCCCTGCTCGATCCGTCCCGCAAGGACATGGAATCTCGAAGACCGAAGGTCGTGCCGATCGGCCGATACGGAAACATCTAAGGAGCTTGATATGGATACCCTGGAACTCATTCGCGGCGCCTTGGCGGACTACATCGATACCCCTGCAGAGAACATCGTGCCGGAGGCGGTGCTGGCGGACATCGGAGTCGATTCCCTTACCCTGGCCGAGCTGCTGTTCGACCTCGAGGACAAGCACGCGGTGCACCTTGGCGATGACATTCCCCGCCCGGTGACGGTGGGCGACCTCGTGGCACTCGTCGCGCCCTATCTGGGTGGCAGCGGAGCCCTGGCAGCATGAACCGGCGCGTCGTCGTCACCGGGCTGGGCTGGGTCACGCCGCTGGGGCGCGATGTCGACGCCGCGTTCGATGCGCTGCTGGGCGGACGCTCGGGTCTGGCACTGCATCGCGTGGGCACCGGTGAGCCTTCGTACGAAGTCGTGGCCGGCATCTGTCGCGAGTTCGATCCCGTCGCGGAGTTCGGCAAGCCGCGAAGCAACCAGATGGACCGCTTCAGCCAGTTGGGCCTGGCTGCCGCACTCGATGCGTGGTCGATGGCGGGGCTCGAGCATCTGTCTCCAGAGGCGCGGGAGACGGTAGGCGTGCATTGGGGGACGGGAGTCGGCGCCACTGCGACGATGGACCGCGGCTATCAGGACCTCCTGGTGAACAAGAAGGCCCGCATCTCGCCGCTCTCGATCGTGCTCGGCATGCACAACGCCGCCGGCTCCCACATCGCGCTGGCGTTGGGGCTCGGCGGGCCGTGCTCCACCCACTCCGTTGCCTGTGCATCGGCGACGATGGCCATCGGCCAGGCATTTCAGGCCATCAGGGCGGGGAGTGCCGATGTCGCCGTGGCCGGCGGCTCCGACGCGCCATTCGGACTGGGCTCGGTGGCGGCGTGGAAGTCCTTGCAGGTGCTCGCCGAGGGAGACCAGGCGTCGGCCCCAAGGGCGTGCCGTCCGTTCTCGGCGGATCGAGCGGGTCTGGTGCTGGCCGAGGCGGGGGCGGCGCTGGTGCTGGAAGACTACGAACATGCAAGGGCGCGCGGCGCAACGATCCTTGCCGAGATGCTCGGCTTTGGCGCGAGCTGTGACCATAGCCACCTGACCAAGCCATTCCAGGATGGACAGGTGAGGGCGCTGCGGGCGGTGTTGCGGGACGCACAGCTCATGCCGAAGGATGTGCAGTACGTGAACGCCCATGGGACCGCCACGCAGGAGGGCGACCCGACGGAGATCGCCGCGCTGCGTGCCGTCTTCGAGGCAGATGCGGCCGCCTTGAGGGTCAGCGCCACGAAGTCGATGCACGGTCACGCCATGGGCGCGGCCGGAGCGCTCGAAGCGTGCATCACCGTGATGAGCCTGCGCAGGCAGCGCATTCCTCCGACTGCCGGCTGCGAGGAAGTCGACGTGTCATGCCAGGGCGTGCGACACGTGCTGGGCGTCGGGCAGGATGCGGCAGATCTCCGCGTCGCGCTGTCCAGTTCCTTCGCCTTCGGCGGAAGCAATGCGGTGCTGGCCTTGGGCCAGCCCGGATGACGAAAGCTGCCGTGGCGTGATGGTTGCGAGCTTCCGCGTCCCTGCGTGCTGCGGTGCACTGAGCGGCATCGGCGACGGCATGAGCTCCCGCCAACCATCGAAAGCAGGCCTGCTCGTGCAACTTCTCCTGCCACTTCTGTTCTCGCTACTCTTCGCTGCAGGCTGTGCCGCGAGCGAATCGATGACCGCCTCGCCGGTCGGTCTCTGGCGGGTGTTCGGTGACAAGACCGGCCAGTCCGAAGCGCTGGTCCAGATCTCGGAAAATCGAGGCTTGTACGAGGGACGGATCACGACCGTGTTCCCGCGCCCGGGCGTGCCCTCGAATGCACGTTGCGAAAGCTGCCCGGGGGAAAGGAGAAATCAGCCGCTTCAAGGTCTGTTGATCCTGACGGCCTCACGCAAGACTGGGAAGGACGATCTGGAAGGGGAGATCCTCGATCCTGAGGACGGCACGATCTACCGTTGCACCCTCCGGCTTCTGGACGATGACCGCAGACTCCTGGTCCGTGGCTATGTCGGGATCACCTTGTTCGGGCGTACCCAGACATGGTCGAGGGAGTAGCCGCCGGCAGAAACTCGCCGGGCAAGGGTCTTCGCTGCCGAACTGAACCCTGTGCCGCGAGTCCGGCTCAGCGAGAAGAGGCCCGCTAGCTGCCCGCAAGCGCGCTTCCGGCGAAACAAGGGCGCGAGCGATGGCATGCCTGCACAGTGCAAAGGCAGCGACATTTCAGCGATGTCGCCGTCGTCGATTGCCGCAAGGACGGGAAGAGCGCGCAACGCGGCTACGCATCATGCGTGATTGATCAAAGGGGGGATGAAATGCTCGCGGTGGAACGTCTGCACGAAATCCCTCAAGATTTCCTTGGTGATCATTCCGAAGGTGGTGATTTCCAGTGCGCCTGAGGATGACGGGCCAAGGACGGAAGGAGAGGAGTGAAGCCGCCATGAAGAGCATCGCGCTGCCCGATGGGACGCAGGTTCCCGCGCTGGGCATGGGCACCTGGATGATGGGCGAGACGCGCGCCCGCCGCGCCGCCGAGCTGGCCGCGCTGCAGCGCGGCATCGAGCTGGGCATGACGCTGATCGACACCGCCGAGATGTATGGCGACGGCGCGTCGGAGGAGCTGGTGGGCGAGGCGATCCGCGGCCGGCGCGAGCAGGTCTTCCTGGTGAGCAAGGTGTATCCGTTCAATGCCGGCCGCCGCATCATGCCGGCCGCGTGCGAGCGCAGCCTGAAGCGCCTCGGCGTCGACTGCCTGGATCTCTACCTGCTGCACTGGCGCGGCGACATCCCGTTCGACGACACGGTGGAAGCCTTCGAGCGCCTGCAGGCGGCGGGCAAGATCCGCCGCTGGGGCATCAGCAATCTGGATGTCGCCGACATGCAGGAGCTTTGCGCAGTGCCCGGTGGCGATCGCTTCGCGGTCAATCAGGTGCTCTACAACCTCACCCGGCGCGGCATCGAGTGGGACCTGCTGCCCTGGTGCGCGGCGCGCCACATGCCGCTGATGGCCTACTCGCCGCTCGAACAGGCACGCCTGCTGGCACAACCGAAGCTCGTCGAACTGGCGCGCAGCCTGCAAGCGACGCCGGCCCAGGTGGCGCTAGCCTGGCTGCTGCAGCGGCCGGGCGTGATCGCCATTCCCAAGGCGTCCGACGCGCGCCGGGTGGAGGAAAACTTCGGCGCCCTGCAACTCACGCTGGACGCCGCCACGCTGGCCGAGCTCGACCGCCTGTTCCCGCCGCCGCGCGGGCCTCGGCCGCTGGAGATGCTATAGGCGCCGGATGCGTCCTGCTTGTTCAGCTTCTGCCGCGCAGCCGCAAGCTCTTGCGCGTGCGCTCGAAGAAGTCGTCCGGCTTGCGCTTCACCCAGCGCAGGAATTTCGCCAGCTCGGCATGGGCGAGCAGGGCATCGATGGTGAAATAGGCGTCCGCCAGTTCCCGTTCGGTGAACAGGGCATGGATCTGGCGGTGGCAGATCCGGTGCAGCGTCGTCGTCTCGCGGCCGCCTTCGGATTTCGGCCGCAGATGGTGCTCGTCGCGCTGCGACGCCGGGATGGGGCGCCCGCACAAGGGGCAGACGACGTCCTCGTCCGCCGGCCGGCCGAGTTCCACCGCTGCAAGCAGCTTCCTGCGTATCCTGCCCGTCATGACCTGTGCCCGATGGCCCGGCGACCGGCCCGATCGTTTGCGCGTGATTGATCCAATGCGTCAGAACGGCACGCACAACGAGGGTTCCCGAGTCTTGCGCCACCCTGAAGAACGATGATCCGCAGAGCGTCACGCTGACGGGAGAGGCCGTCGACATCGTCGTTCGGCGGCGCGACGGGGTGGAGACGGGCGCGGAGTTCGGGGGGATTGGCGTGTCTGCTAACGATTCCTGATTTGTCTTGCTTTGAGTAGCCGCGCAGGGCAGGTCGCGGTCTTCATGAATTATTGTTTACTAATATTGATAGAGATCAGTAAATATTAAGCTCCCCATGAACCCCCGGGTGCCGCGAAGCTGATGAGCCAGATCGGGCAGGAAGGGCTGTTCCGCGTGCTCACCCAGTCGTCGCCGCTGCCCGACGGGAGAGACCGGCATCCTCCGGTCCGTGCGAGTTCATCCTGGGGCTGCGTGCCTGGCTCTCATGTATTGCGAGATCGACGGAGGCGTGAGTTCGTCCTGGTCCGTGCATGGGACGGACCGGCTGAGGACCGAAATGGGCTCCCCGGTCATTTGTTCCCGAACTGTGGTGCCCCGTCACGATCTCCAGTCGTGCAGGCGCTGCTGGCATTCCGCATGTGGCAGCCGCGCCCCATGATCGAGCACTGCCTGAAGGGCCTCAGCGGCACGGTGCGACGGGATCAACGCGTGTTCGACCAGGCGGTCCAGTAGCCAGAGTGCGCCGAATACTTCGATGCCGTCCTTCGCGGCCTGCTTGCGCAGCCTGCCGTCGCCGGTAAGAAGCGGGTAGCTGGTGTGTGTCGCGAGGTAGCCCCCGCGGTGAAGAAGCACTTCTATGGCAGCATCGACCTCGACCCCATCCAGGCCAAGAAGCAGTTTGCGGACCTGGTGGATGAAGTGGTGCAGCAGTTCGCCGTGCGCCCGGGTGTGCGAGTGAAGATCGCCATCGAGATCCAGGCCGACTCCGATACCGGCTTCGACGATGGGCTGCAGCGCGCGGTGAAGGAGAACTGCAACGTGCTGCGGTTCCGCAACGCGGAGTTCGAGCAGGGGGATTGAGGGGGTGGGAAGGGCGCCCCCTCGCGAGGGCGCCGGGGCGGGCCGCATCCCCGCCCGCAACCCGGCAATGAACCCGCCCCGCGGATCAAAAGCAAAAAGGCCGACGCATGGTCGGCCTTTTTGCTTGATTTTGTTGGTGGTGATGGGCGGAATCGAACCGCCGACCTATGGGTTATGAATCCATCGCTCTAACCGTCTGAGCTACATCACCAACAGAGCGCGCGAATATAGCGGGTTGGTGACGGGGGCGTCAACAGGCGCCAGCACATGCGGCGTGCGCAGCGGCGCGGTCGGGGCCGCGGTGCATGTGGCGTAAGTCTTGATTTATAAGGATTTTGCATTGACATTCGAATGGTGATCGGCCATCATGCGGACCCTTCTCATGTCGTCTGCCGGTTCGTCCGGGCCTGCCTTGCGCCGCCTTCTTTCGCGATCGATGCGTCTTCTCGCTGCCATCCTGGCGGCTTCGTCCCTGTCCGTGATGCTTTTGGGCAGCGCATTTGCGGGCCTGCCGCGCATGATTCCGCCCGAGGCGAAGAAGGTGAAGATGGTTTTCGCCGGTGACGGCTCGGTGGCGGTGGGCGACAAGCTGTTCAAGCTCAGCCCGGGGGCGCAGATCCGCGACCCCGAGAACCGCCTGCAACTGCAGGGTGCGGTGCGCGGCGAATACCGCGTGCGGGCGATCGTCGATGCCAACGGGCAGGTCAGCCGGGTGTGGATCCTCACGCCCGACGAGATCGCCGCGCCCGAACCCAGGCAGTGACCCCAGCGTGATTCCCTCCTGATGAAAAAGCTCTACATCCGCACCTTCGGGTGCCAGATGAACGAGTACGACTCCGACAAGATGGCGGACGTGCTCGGTGCCAATGAAGAACTGGTCAAGACCGACAAGCCCGAAGAGGCGGACGTGATCCTGTTCAACACCTGCTCGGTGCGCGAGAAGGCGCAGGAGCGGGTGTTCCACGACCTCGGCCGGGTGAAGCTGCTGAAGCAGGCCAAGCCCGATCTGATCATCGGTGTCGGCGGTTGCGTGGCGAGCCAGGAAGGCGAGGCGATCGTCAAGCGCGCACCCTATGTGGATGTGGTGTTCGGCCCGCAGACGCTGCACCGCCTGCCGACGCTGATCGAGGCGCGCAGGAGGACCGGCCGCTCACAGGTGGACATCTCCTTCCCCGAGATCGAGAAGTTCGATGCCATGCCGCCGGCGCGCGTCGAGGGGGCGAGCGCCTTCGTGTCCATCATGGAAGGCTGCTCGAAGTACTGCACCTTCTGCGTCGTGCCCTACACCCGCGGCGAGGAGGTGTCGCGCCCGCTGGAGGACGTGCTGGCCGAGGTGGCCGGCCTGGCGGCGCAAGGCGTGAAGGAAGTGACGCTGCTTGGCCAGAACGTGAACGCCTGGCGCGGCGAGCTGACGCGCGAGGACGGGGAACAAGGTGATTTCGCCTTCCTGCTCGAATGCGTCGCCGAGATTCCCGGCATCGAGCGCATCCGCTACACCACCTCGCATCCGCGCGAGATGACGCAGCGCCTGATCGACTGCTACGCGAAGCTCCCCAAGCTGGTGTCTCAGCTCCACCTGCCGGTGCAGTCGGGCTCGGACCGCGTGCTGGCGGCGATGAAGCGCGGCTACTCGGTGCTGGAGTTCAAGTCCGTCGTGCGCAAGCTGCGCGCGGCGCGTCCCGACCTGTCGCTCACCTCCGACTTCATCGTCGGCTTCCCCGGCGAGACGGCGGAGGATTTCGACAAGACGATGAAACTGATCGACGAGATCGGCTTCGACGGCTCGTTCAGCTTTGTCTACAGCTCGCGCCCCGGCACGCCGGCGGCCGACCTGGAAGACCCGGTGCCGCAGGACACCAAGCTCGCCTGGCTGGCGCGGCTGCAGAAGCGTATCGACGAGCAGTACCAGGCCAACAGCGAGGCGATGGTGGGCAGTGTGCAGCGCATCCTGGTGGAAGGCGCGGCGAAAAAGAACGCCGAGGTCGAGATGATGGGCCGCACCGACAACAACCGCGTGGTGAACTTCGCCGCCTCGTCGCCCAACCGCGACCGCCTGATCGGCCAGTTCATCGACGTGCGCATCACCGCCGCGCTGCCGCACAGCCTGCGCGGCGAAATCCTGACCCGGGAATCCTGAATGGCGAAGACCCTGGAAGTCTTTTTCGAGCCGGTCGACAACCCTCGACTGGCCCGGATGTGTGGTGCGCTGGAAGAGAACCTGCGTCAGGTCGAGAACGCCTTCGACATCACCATCAGCCGCCGCGGCGAGCACTTCACGCTGCACGGCCATCCGTCGCAGGTGCTGCGCGGCGAGATGGCGCTGAAGCATTTCTACGAGCGCGCCGACAAGGATCTGTCGGTGGATGACGTGCAGCTCGCGCTGATCGAGATCGCCAACAGGGGCAGCGGCGGCGAGGCGGGCGCGCAGCCGGCGCCGGTGTTGCTGACGCGGCGCACCGAGCTGCACGGTCGCACGCCGCGCCAGGTGGACTACCTGTGCAACATCCAGCAGCACGACATCACCTTCGGCATCGGTCCGGCGGGCACCGGCAAGACCTATCTTGCGGTAGCGAGCGCGGTGGATGCCTTCGAGCGCGACCTGGTGGAGCGCATCATCCTCACCCGCCCGGCGGTGGAAGCGGGCGAGCGCCTGGGCTTCCTGCCCGGCGACCTGGCGCAGAAGGTCGACCCCTACCTGCGCCCGCTGTACGACGCGCTGTACGACCTGATGGGCTTCGACCGTGTGGCCAAGCTGTTCGAGCGCAGCCTGATCGAGATCGCGCCGCTCGCCTTCATGCGCGGGCGCACGCTGAACAACGCCTTCATCATCCTCGATGAGGCGCAGAACACCACGCCCGAGCAGATGAAGATGTTCCTGACGCGCATCGGCTTCGGTGCCAAGGCGGTGGTCACCGGCGACCTCACCCAGGTCGATCTGCCGCGCGGCCAGCGCAGCGGCCTGCGCGAGGCGCGCGAGGTGCTGGCGCAGGTGCGCGGCATCGCGTTTACCGAATTCCAGAAGGAAGACGTGGTGCGCCACCCGCTGGTGGCGCGCATCGTCGAGGCTTACGACAACAAGGCGGCAAGCGAGGCGAAGACCCGGGCCGCCACCGAGACGCAGGGAGAGCAGGGAAATGCCTAAGCAGCACGCGGCACGCAACGGCGGGCCGAAGGTCCTCATCATCGATGCCGAAGGCAAGGCGACGCGGGTGAAGGCCGAGCGGCTCGAGATCGAACTCAGCGGCGGCCGTCGCCTGCTGCTGGGCTTCCCCGACCAGGGGTGGGGCGATCTCGAGATCGAGGCCGAAACCGCCAGCGAGGAAGATACGCCCGTCATCAGCCTGCAACCGGGCGCGTGCAATGTGGTGACCCTGCGCCTGGACGTGCTGCATGACCTGCTGCCGGTGGGCGACGTGGAACAGCAAGCGGCGGCCGAGCCTGAACCCGAACCGGAGCCGGCGCGCAGCACGCTGCCGCCGGTGCTGACCCTGTCGGTGCAACGCGCGGTGGAAGGCGACGACAAGGCCAACGCGCCGAAGAAGAACCACATCCGCCGCTGGGCGCAGGCCGCGCTGCAGGGCGATGCGGAAGTCAACGTGCGCTTCGTCGGCGAGGAGGAGGGGCGGCGGCTGAACCGGGAGTTCCGTGGCAAGGATTACGCCACCAACGTGCTCACCTTCAGCTACGGCGAGGACGAGATGCTGGCGGTGGCCGAGTCCGGCGCGCCGCTCACCGGCGACCTGGTGCTGTGCGTGCCGGTGGTGGTGCGCGAGGCGGCCGCGCAGGGCAAGACGCTGGAAGCGCACTTCGCCCACCTGGTGGTGCACGGCATGCTGCACCTGCAGGGCTACGATCACGTCGAGGATGCCGAGGCCGAGCGGATGGAGACTTTGGAGACGCAGATCCTGCGCCGCCTGGGCTATGCTGACCCTTATGCCTGACGACTTGCGCACGCGCTGACGGCGGCGCGCACCGACACAAGCCGATGGAACCTTCCCCTACAAGCAAACCGTCCCTGCTCGACCGCCTGTCGGCAATGATTTCCGGTGAGCCGGCGGACCGTGACGACCTGCTCGCGCTGATGCATTCGGCGTGCGGGCGCAACCTGATCGACACCGACGCGCTGTCCATCATCGAAGGCGCACTGCAGGTGTCCGACATGCAGGTGCGCGACGTGATGGTGCCGCGCGCGCAGATGGACGTGGTGCGCATCGGCGACTCGATCGACAAGATCGCGCATTTCGCCATCGACACCGGCCATTCGCGCTTCCCGGTGGTGGGCGAGAGCAAGGACGACGTGCTCGGCATCTTCCTCGCCAAGGACCTGCTGCCCTATTTCGTCGGCTGCCCGTTCGACCTGCGCGCAGCCCTGCGCCCGGCGGTGTTCATCCCCGAGACCAAGCGCCTGAACGTGCTGCTGCGCGAATTCCGCGTCAGCCGCAACCACATGGCCATCGTCGTCGACGAGTACGGCGGCGTCGCCGGCCTGGTGACGATCGAGGACGTGCTCGAGCAGATCGTCGGTGACATCGAGGACGAATACGACGGCGTCGATCTCGACGACAACATCCGTCTGCTGCAGGGCAGCCGCTACCGGGTGAAGGGCACGACCGAGCTGGCCGCCTTCAACCAGGCTTTCGCCACCCAGTTGCACAGTGACGACGTCGAGACCCTCGGCGGCTATGTGATCCACCATTTCGGCCGCGTGCCGCAGCGCGGCGAATCGCTCCAGATCGAGGGGCTGCGCGTGCGCGTGCTGCGCGCCGACAGCCGCCGCATCCTGGCGCTGGTGGTCGAGCCCTTGCCGCCGGGCGTCACCCCCGGCAGTTGAGCGTGCGTTCCCTCCTGCTGGCGCTGCTCGCGGGCGGCGCGTCGGTGTTCGCGTTCGCCCCCTTCGAGCTTTTTTGGGTGGCCCTGCCGGCGCTGGCGGTGTTCGCCTGGCAGTTGCAGCGTGCGGCGCGCGTGCGCGATGGCTTCCTGCTCGGGCTGGCCTGGGGTTTCGGCGCGTTTGCGGCGGGCATCTCCTGGCTGTACGTGGCGCTCAACCGCTACGGCGGCATGCCGATGCCGCTGGCGGCGCTGGCGATCGCGCTGTTCTGCGCCTATCTGGCCTTGTACCCGGCGCTGGCCGGGGCGCTGTTCGTGCGCCTGCGCAGCGGCGGGGCGTTCGCCCGCGCGGGGCTGTTCGGCGCGCTGTGGCTGGTGGCCGAATGGCTGCGCGGCGTGGTGTTCACCGGCTTTCCGTGGCTCGCCATCGGCTATACGCAGACGCCGCCCAGTCCGCTGGCGGGCTTCCTGCCGCTGCTCGGCGTCTACGGCGTGGGCGGGCTGGTGGCCTTCCTCGCTGCCGGGCTGGCGCTGGCGCCGTGGAATCGGCTGCGTGCGGCCTTGCCGGCGGCGGCGCTGGGCGCGCTGCTGCTCGGCGGCGGCGCGGCGCTGCGCACGGTGGCGTGGACGGCGCCGGTCGGCGCGCCGCTGTCGGTGGCGCTGGTGCAGACCAATTTCGAGCAGTCGCTGAAGTGGAACCCCGAGCACTTCGTCGATGTGCTGCGCGCCAATGCGCAACTGGTGCGCGACACCGACGCGCAACTGGTGGTGCTGCCGGAGACCACGCTGCCCACGCTGATGGACCGTCTGCCCGAGGGTTACCTGGAGCTGCTGCGCGGCTTCGTGCGCGAGCACGGCGGCGACCTGGTGCTGGGTGTGTTCCGCACCGAGCGTGACGATGCGGCTGGCGAGGGCAGCGACGGCCTGCGCATCTACAACGCGGCGATCAGCCTGGGCGACGGGCCGATGCAGACCTACGCCAAGCAGCACCTGGTGCCTTTCGGCGAATACTCGCCGCCGCTGTTCGGCTGGTTCTACCGTCTGGTGGATATCCCGATGTCGGACCAGACGCGCGGCGCGCCGGACCAGCCGCCGATGACGCTCGGTGGCCAGCGCATCGCGCTCAACATCTGCTACGAGGACCTCTTCGGCGCCGAGCTGGTCCGCGCGCTGCCGCAGGCCACGCTGATGCTGAACATCTCCAATCTTGCCTGGTACGGCGATTCGCTGGCCCAGCCGCAGCACCTGCAGATCGCCCGGGTGCGCGCGCTCGAGACCGGGCGGCCGATGCTGCGCGCCACCAACACCGGCATGACCGCGGTGGTGCAGCCCGACGGCAGCGTCGCCGCGGTGTTGCCGGAGTTCGAGCGCGGCGTGCTGCGCGCCGAGGTGCGCGGCTACCAGGGCATGACGCCCTACGCCCACTGGGGCGACCGTGCGGCGCTGGGTATCGCGGCGCTCGCGCTGGCGGCACTTCTACTGCTGCGGCGACGCGCCGGCTGAGGGGCGGGCTCAAGCGCGCTCCTGCAGATGGCGGCGATGGCGGGGAGGTTGTGTAGCAGCGGGCTCGACCGCGATTGGCTGGGTACGGCGCGCTCCTGATTGAGGTTGTCACGGGGAACCATTTGCGCGAGGGCTTGACTTAAACAGTACCAAAATAGTACTGTTTATCCCGAGCCATCCACAGACGCATTGCAGGAGATCGCCATGGAGCCCGACACGATCCGGCGCTTGCTTGAAACTTCCGCCCGCTACTTCGGGCTGGACCGCGCGGCGCGCACCGCCGCCGCACTCGACCGCGCGGCCGATGCCGACGACGACACTGCGTCGATCGGCGTGCCGCTCGCCTGCCTGCTGAGCGCCAGCGGCTGCGTGCGCCCGCACGCGATGGCCTGATCATGCTGCGCATCAGCAAGCTCACCGACTACGGCACGCTGGTGCTGACGCACATGGCGAACTTTCCCGATCGCCTGTTCAGCGCCACCGACCTCGCCGCCACCCTCGGCCTGGGCGCGCCCACCGTCAGCAAGGTGCTGAAGACGCTCGGCCGTCACGACCTCGTGCGCAGCGTGCGCGGCCTGCACGGCGGCTATGCGCTGGGCCGGCCGGCAGTGCAGATCAGCGTGGCGCAGATCGTCGATGCGCTGGAGGAGCAGCCTTTCGGTCTCACCGAGTGCAGCGCCAGCGCCGGCTCCTGCGATTTCGAGCACGACTGCCGCATCCGCGCCAACTGGCAGCGCATCAATGGCGTGGTGCGGCGTGCGCTCGAGGACGTGAGCCTCGCCGACATGGTGAGCCCGCTGCCCATGGTGGCGGGCAGCGATGCGCGCCCGATGACCGGCCCCCAATCCATCAAGGGGCGCGTTGCGCCCGACCAGGAGCCAGCACGATGAATGCCCCGACCAAACCGATCGAAGCCTTTCTCGAACGCGAGTATCCGGCAGGCTTCGTCACCGCGCTCGAAGCCGACGCCCTGCCCAAGGGCCTGTCCGAAGACGTCATCCGCATCATCTCGGAAAAGAAGGGCGAGCCTGCGTGGCTGCTGGAATGGCGGCTGGAGGCCTACCGCCGCTGGCTGACGATGACGCCGCCGCACTGGGCGCAGGTGAGCTTTCCGCCGATCGACTATCAGGACATCGTCTATTACTCGGCGCCCAAGCGTAAGGCCGACGCGCCGAAGAGCCTCGACGAAGTCGATCCCGAGCTGCTGCGCACCTACGAGAAGCTGGGCGTGCCGCTGCACGAACGCGCGCGGCTGGCGGGCGTGGCGGTGGATGCGGTGTTCGACTCGGTGTCGGTGGCGACCACCTTCAAGAAGCAGCTCGGCGAGCACGGCATCATCTTCTGTTCGTTCTCCGAGGCGGTGAAGGAACACCCCGAGCTGGTGCGCCAGTACCTCGGCACGGTCGTGCCGCAGGGCGACAACTTCTACGCCGCGCTGAATTCCGCGGTGTTCTCCGACGGCTCCTTCGTCTACATCCCCAAGGGCGTGCGCTGCCCGATGGAGCTGTCGACCTATTTCCGCATCAACGCGCGCGACACCGGACAGTTCGAGCGCACGCTGATCATCGCCGACGAGGGCGCCACGGTGAGCTACCTCGAGGGCTGTACCGCGCCGATGCGCGACGAGAACCAGCTCCATGCCGCGGTGGTCGAGCTGGTGGCGCTGCAAGGTGCGTCCATCAAGTATTCGACGGTGCAGAACTGGTACCCCGGCGACAAGGACGGCAAGGGCGGCATCTACAACTTCGTCACCAAGCGCGGCGACTGCCGAGGCGCGCGCTCGCACATCTCGTGGACCCAGGTCGAGACCGGCTCGGCGATCACCTGGAAATACCCCAGCGTGCTGCTGCGCGGCGACGATTCGGTGGGCGAGTTCTATTCGGTGGCGCTCACCAACCACCGCCAGCAGGCCGACACCGGCTCCAAGATGATCCACATGGGGCGCAACACGAAGAGCACCATCATCTCCAAGGGCATCTCCGCCGGCCGCGGCAGCAACACTTTCCGCGGCCTGGTGCGGGTCACGCCGAAGGCGGCGGGGGCGCGCAACTACACCCAGTGCGATTCGCTGCTGATCGGCGAGCGCTGTGCCGCGCACACCTTCCCGACGATCGAGGTGCGCCATCCGTCGGCGCGCGTCGAGCACGAGGCGACCACCTCGCGCATCGGCGAGGACCAGTTGTTCTATGCGATGCAGCGCGGCCTCACCGCCGAGGACGCCGTGTCGATGATCGTCAGCGGCTTCTGCAAGGAAGTGTTCAAGGAACTGCCGATGGAGTTCGCCGTGGAGGCGCAGAAGCTGCTGGGCGTGAGCCTGGAAGGCAGCGTCGGCTGAAGCTGGCTCAAGGTAAACAGGACAGGGAAAACATCATGCTCGATATCCGTAATCTTCACGCCTCCGTCGATGGCAAGCCCATCCTCCGCGGCCTCGATCTTCATGTCGGCACCGGCGAGGTGCACGCCATCATGGGCCCCAACGGCTCGGGCAAGAGCACGCTGGCGCAGGTGCTGGCCGGGCGCGACAGCTTCACCGTCGAGGACGGCAGCGTGAGCTGGGACGGCGTCGATCTGCTCGCCATGCCCACCGAGGAGCGCGCGCGCGCCGGGCTGTTCCTCGCCTTCCAGTACCCGGTGGAGATCCCCGGCGTGTCCAACGCCTACTTCCTGAAGGCTGCGGTGAACGCGGTGCGGCGCCACCGCGGCGAGCCGGAATACGACGCGATGGACTTCCTCAAGCGGGTCAAGGCCGAGATGAAGACGGTCGGCATGCGCGAGGAATTCCTCTACCGCTCGGTGAACGAAGGCTTTTCCGGCGGCGAGAAGAAGCGCAACGAGGTGCTGCAGATGGCGTTGCTCGAGCCGCGCCTGGCGATCCTCGACGAGACCGACTCCGGCCTCGACATCGACGCGCTGCGCACCGTGGCCGACGGCGTGAACCGGCTGCGCTCGCCCGAGCGCTCGATGATCGTCATCACCCACTACCAGCGCCTGCTCGACTACATCGTGCCCGACCATGTGCATGTGCTGTCGCGCGGCCGCATCGTGCGCTCGGGCGGGCGCGAGCTGGCGCACGAGCTGGAAGAGCGGGGCTACGGCTGGATCGACGAGGCACAAGCCACGCCGGCGGCGCAGGGAGCGGCATCATGAGCACGCTGGAGCACTGGCTGCAACGCTACAACGCCGGCCGCGATGCGCTGCCGGGCGCCGGCGTGCCGTGGCTGGACGCGCTGCGCGAAGAGGCCATCATGCGCTTCGCCGACGAGGGCTGGCCGAGCAACCGGCTGGAAAACTGGCGCCATACCTCGCTCGCGCTGCTCGAGGAGCGCTCGTTCGCGCCGGCCGCCGCTCCGCTGGCGCCGGAAGCCGTGCTGCAGCGCCTGCGGCGCGACGGCGAGGAAGCCGCGGGCGGGCACTGGCTGGTGTTCGTCGATGGCCGCCATGCGCCGGCCCTGTCCGAACTCGGCGCGCTGCCGGCGGGGGCGGAGATCCGCGCGCTGGCCGACGTGCTGGCGACGCATGCCGAAGCGGTGGAAGCGCATTTCGGCGCGGTCGACGAAGGTGCCAGCCCCGCCGCGCTCAATGCCGCGCTCGCCACCGACGGCGCCTTCGTGCGCCTGGCACGCGGCGTGGCGCTGGACGCGCCGCTGCATGTGGTGTTCATCGGCGGCGTGCGCGAGGGCGCGAGCCTGGTGCGCAACCTGATCGTCGCCGAGGCCGGCGCCGAGGCCACCATCGTCGAGCACTACGTCGGCGTGGAAGGCGCGGGCGATGTCCAGGCGGGCGCCGCCGCGGCAGGCACGGCCGGCGCGCTCACCAACGCCGTCACCCGCATCGCCGCCGCGCAGGACGCGCGCATCACCCACCTGAAGCTGCAGGAGGAAGACCGCAGCACCGTGCATGTGGCGCAGATCGCCGCGGTGCAGGCGCGCGGCTCGGTGTTCGCGTCGCATTCACTGTCCTTCGGCGCGCAACTGGCGCGCAACGACATCACCACCCGCTTCGACGGCGAAGGCTGCGAGGCGCTGCTGAACGGCCTGTTTCATGTCGATGGCCGGCGCCATGTCGACCATCACACCCGCATCGACCACGCGCAGCCGCGCGGCACCAGCCGCGAGTTCTACCGCGGCGTGCTCGACGGCGCCGGCCGCGGCGTGTTCGCCGGCCGCATCCTGGTGGCGCCGGGCGCGGTGCGCACCGATGCGATGCAGCGCGCCGACAACCTGCTGCTGTCGCCGCAGGCGGAAGCCGACGCGCGGCCCGAGCTCGAGATCTATGCAGACGACGTGAAGTGCGCGCACGGCTCGACCGTGGGCCAGATCGACGAGGACAGCCTCTTTTACCTGCGCACCCGCGGCCTCGACGAAGCCCATGCGCGTAACCTGCTGACCTATGCCTTCGCCGCCGAGGTGCTGGAGCGCATCGGCCTGGCGCCGCTCAAGCGCCGCGCGCAGGCGGCGATCCGCGCCCGCCTGCCGGGTGGCGAACTGATGGAGGCCCTGTGATGAACATGAACGAAGTCCCGGCCGGTGCGGTGCGCGGGGACGGGGGCGACGCGGCGGACCTGTCCGCGCACGCGGCCGACTTCCCCATCCTGTCGCGCCCGGTTCGCGGCAAGCGCCTGGCCTACCTCGACAACGCCGCCACCACGCAGAAACCCGAGGTGGTGATCGAGGCCGAGCGGCGCTTCTATCGCGAATCCAACGCCAACATCCACCGCGGCGTGCATTGGCTGTCGCAGCACGCCACCGACCTGTACGAAGGTGCGCGCGAGCGCGTGCGCAGCTTCCTGAACGCGGCGCGGGTGGAGGAAATCGTGTTCACCCGCGGCACCACTGAATCCATCAACCTGGTGGCGCAGAGCTGGGCGCGCAACACGCTGCAGCCCGGCGACGAGATCCTGATCACCGCGATGGAGCACCACTCCAACATCGTGCCGTGGCAGTTCGTCTGCGAGCAGACCGGCGCCGTGCTGAAAGTGGTGCCGATCAACGACGCCGGCGAGCTGGTGCTGGAGGCCTTCGACGAGCTGCTCGGCCCGCGCACCCGCCTGCTCGCCATCACCGAGGTGTCGAACGCGCTCGGCACGGTGAATGCCGTGGCGCCGCTGATCCGCCGCGCTCGTGCGGTGGGCGCGCGGGTGCTGGTCGATGGCGCGCAGGCCGTGGCGCACATGCCGGTGGACGTGCGCGCGCTGGGCTGCGACTTCTACGCCTTCTCCGGCCACAAGCTGTACGGCCCGACCGGCATCGGTGTGCTGTACGCGCGCCACGAGCTGCTGCAGGCAATGCCGCCGTGGCAGGGCGGCGGCTCGATGATCGAGACGGTGAGCTTCGAGCGCTCCACCTTCGCGCCCGCGCCGCAGCGCTTCGAGGCCGGCACGCCCCACATCGCCGGCGCGGTGGCGCTGGCGACCGCGATCGACTATGTGCTGGAAGTCGGCCTGGAGCGCATCGGCGCGCACGAGCACGCGCTGCTGGAAAAGGCCACCGCGGCGGTGCAGGCGCTGCCCGGCGTGCGCATCATCGGCACTGCGGCGCACAAGGCAGGCGTGCTGTCGCTGGTGGTCGACGGCATCCATCCGCACGACCTCGGCACCATCCTCGATGCGGACGGCGTCGCCATCCGCGCCGGCCACCATTGCGCCATGCCGGTGATGACGCGCTACGGCATTCCAGGCACGGCGCGCGCCTCCTTCGCGCTGTACAACAACGACGAGGACGTCGACGCGCTGGTGCGGGCCATCCGCAAGGCGCAGGACATGTTCGGAGGCCGGCGATGAGCGGACACGAAGGCTTCGGCGACCTGCGCGAGCTGTACCAGGAAGTGATCTTCGATCACAACCGCCAGCCGCGCAATTTCCATTCCATGGCCGACGCCGACCATGTCGCCGAAGGCCACAACCCGCTGTGCGGCGACCAGCTCACCGTGTACCTGAAAGTGGCGGACGGCGTGGTGCAGGACGTCAGTTTCGTCGGCCACGGCTGTGCCATCTCCACCGCTTCGGCGTCGCTGATGACCGAAGCGGTGAAAGGCCGGCCGGTGGACGAGGTCGAGGCACTGTTCCGCGACTTCCACGCCCTGCTCACCGACGCGCCGCCGGAAGGGCGGGACTTCGGCAAGCTCGAGGTGCTTGCCGGCGTGCGCGAGTTTCCCGCGCGGGTGAAGTGCGCCACGCTGGCCTGGCACACGCTGCACAACGCGCTGGAAGGCGGCGGCACGGCGAAGACCGAATGAACGTGGAGCGAACACGACATGAATGCGCGCAGCGAGGGAACGACGATGAACAAGCCCATGGGTGAGATCCTGGAAGTGCGTCTGACGCGCGACTGTCCGGCCGTTCTGGTGCCGTGGGGTTCGCCGGAGACGCTGGAAGCCGGCGAATACGCCCAGGTCACCCAGCGCCTGGGCGGCACCTTCACCGTGATGGTCAACGGCAACCTGTACCGCATCGCCGGCAGCGAGGCCGACGCGCTGGGGCTGGAAGCCGAGGCGGCGGCAGCGGTCGTCACCCAGGCGGCGGACGGCAGCTACAGCCAGCAGGCGGTCGAAGCGGCGGCATGGGACCAGCTCGCCACCTGCTACGACCCGGAGATTCCGATCGACATCGTCAATCTCGGCCTGGTGTACGGCTGCGAGCTGACGCGGCTGCCGAGCGGGCGATTCCGCATCGACGTGCGCATGACCCTCACCGCGCCCGGCTGCGGCATGGGCATGATGATCGCCGACGAGGCGAGGGAAAAGCTCGAGGCCATTCCCGGCGTGGAAGAGGTGGATGTGCAGCTCGTGTGGGACCCGCCTTGGGGGCGCGAGATGATGAGCGAGGGCGCGCGGCTGGAGATGGGGCTTTTGTAGCGCCGCTCTTTTCTGGTGGTGTGTATCGCCGGGTGCGCCACGAATCCGGTCTGGCGGCAGGGGATGCGCTCCGTCAGGCTGCGCAACTCGACCTCGCTTCGCTCGGGACTCGGACAGTGCTCGCCTGCTCCGCGCATCCCCCACCGCCAGACCTGCTGCATCACTCATCCCGGACGAGATCCGCGCGATCCCCCCGGCGATCGGGCCATTGGGCATACGCGAGGCGGCAATTGCCAGTAAAATCGGGCTCTTTGCGTTCGCAGCGCGGCGAAGCCGCCCGACACCATGGCCCATACCTCAGCCCACTCGAAGCCCACCCTCCAGCAAGTCATCCTGACGCTCCAGCAATTCTGGGGCGAGCGTGGCTGCGTGCTGCTGCAGCCCTACGACCTCGAAGTCGGCGCCGGCACCAGCCACACGCATACCTTCCTGCGCGCAGTCGGCCCCGAGCCCTGGAACGCCGCCTACGTGCAGCCCTCGCGCCGGCCCAAGGACGGCCGCTACGGCGAAAACCCCAACCGGCTGCAGCACTACTACCAGTTCCAGGTGGTGATGAAGCCCTCGCCGCCCGACCTGCAGGAGCTGTATCTCGACAGCCTGCGCGCGCTCGGGATCGATCCCATGGTGCACGACATCCGCTTCGTCGAGGACGACTGGGAAAACCCCACGCTCGGCGCCTGGGGCCTAGGCTGGGAAGTCTGGCTGGACGGCATGGAAGTCACCCAGTTCACCTACTTCCAGCAGGTCGGCGGCCTCGACTGCAAGCCGGTGCTGGGCGAGCTGACCTACGGCATCGAGCGCCTGGCGATGTACCTGCAGGGTGTGGAGAACGTCTATGACCTGGTGTGGGCGGTCACGGCCGATGGTCGCAAGGTGACCTACGGCGACGTGTATCACCAGAACGAGGTCGAGCAATCGACCTTCAACTTCGAGCACTCCAACGTAGATTTCCTGTTCTCGCTGTTCACCAACTACGAGTCCGAGGCGAAGCGGGTGATGGAAGTCGGGCTGCCGCTGCCGGCCTACGAGATGGTGCTCAAGGCGGCGCACACCTTCAACCTGCTCGACGCCCGTGGCGCGATCTCGGTGACCGAGCGCGCTGCCTACATCGGCCGCATCCGCAACCTGTCGCGCGCCGTCGCGCAGGCCTATTTCGAATCCCGCGAAGCTCTCGGCTTCCCGATGCTGAACGCCACCAAGGAGGCCGCGTGATGACCGCCGCGACCGCAACCCTGCTCGTTGAACTGCTCACCGAAGAACTGCCGCCGAAGGCGCTGCCGCGCCTGGGCGAGACCTTCGCCACGAAAATTGCCGAAGGCCTGAAGGCGAGGGGCCTGGCGCCGGCCGACGCGGCCTTCCGCGCCTTCGCCAGCCCGCGCCGCCTCGCGGTGACGGTGGCGCATGTCGCCGCCGAAGGCGCCGCAAAGGAAGTCACCGAGAAGCTGATGCCGGTGGCCGTGGCGCTGGATGCCGACGGCAAGCCGACGCCGGCGCTGCTGAAGAAGATGGAAGCGAAGGGCATCGCCGCCGACGCGGTGGCTGGCTTCGAACGCCGCATGGACGGCAAGGCCGAGGCGCTGTTCCACACCGCCGTGGTGCCGGGCGCCAGGCTGGCCGAGGTGCTGTCGGGCATCGTGCAGGACGCCGTGAAGGCGCTGCCCATTCCGAAGGTGATGCGCTGGGGCGATGGCGACGCGACCTTCGTGCGCCCGGTGCATAAGCTCACGCTGCTGCATGGCGCCGACGTGGTGCCGGGCCGCGTGCTGGATCTGGATTCCGGCCGTACCACGCGCGGCCACCGCTTCATGAGCCGCGGCGACATCGCCATCGCCACCGCCGACGCTTACGAAGAGACGCTGCGCGCCGAAGGCAAGGTGATCGCCTCCTTCGCCGAGCGCCGCGCCGACATCGAGCGCCAGCTGCTGGCCGAAGCGGCGAAGCAGGGCGCGCTGCTCGACGAGTACGCCGATCTGCTGGACGAGGTCGCCGCCCTGGTCGAGCACCCGACGGTGTACGTCGGCGAGTTCGAGGCCGAATTCCTCGCCGTGCCGCAGGAATGCCTGATCCTGACGATGCGCGCCAACCAGAAGTATTTCCCGCTGTTCGATGGCGCCGGCAAGCTGCTCAACCGCTTCCTGATCGTGTCCAACATGCAGGTCGCCGACCCGTCGAACATCATCCGTGGCAACGCCCGCGTGGTGCGGCCGCGGCTGTCGGATGCGCGCTTCTTCTTCGAGCAGGACAAGAAGCAGAAGCTCGAGGCGCGCCTGCCACGCCTGGCGCCGGTGGTCTATCACAACAAGCTCGGCAGCCAGCTCGAGCGCGTCGAGCGCCTCGAGGCGCTGGCCGGTGCGATCGCCGCGCAACTACATGGCGACGTCGCCGCGGCGAAGCGCGCCGCACGCCTGGCGAAGGCGGACCTCGTCACCGACATGGTCGGCGAGTTCCCCGAGCTGCAGGGCATCATGGGCCGCTACTACGCGCTCGCCGACGGCGAGGGGCAGGTCGTGGCCGACGCCATCCAGGCCCACTACCTGCCGCGCTTCGCCGGCGACGCCTTGCCGGCGGGCAATGTCGCCGCGGCGGTGGCGCTGGCCGACAAGCTCGACGCGCTGGTCGGCTTCTTCGGTATCGGCATGGTGCCGACCGGCGACAAGGATCCGTTCGCGCTGCGCCGCGCGGCGCTGGGCTTGCTGCGCATCCTGATGGAAGCCCCGCTGCCGCTGGAACTGCCGAAGCTGATCGACGCTGCCGCCGCCGGCTTCAGGCCCGGCCTGCTGACGGCCGAGGGGTTCGCCGCGCAACTGCAGGACTTCATGTTCGAGCGGCTGAAGAATCTGCTCCGGGAGACCGGGCGCGACGGCGCGGTGATCGACGCGGTGCTGGCGCTCAAGCCGGCGCGCATCGACCTGGTGCCGGCCAAGCTCGCCGCGGTGGAGGCCTTCCGCGCGCTGCCCGAGGCCGAGGCCCTGGCCGCGGCCAACAAGCGCATCGTCAACATCCTGAAGAAGGCCGAGGTCACCCCGGGCGAGCCCGACGTCGCGCTGCTGCAGGAGGCTGCCGAGAAGGCGCTGTTCCATCAGGTGATCGAAGTCGCGCCGCTGGTGCGCTCGCATGTCGCCAACGAGGACTACACGGATGCGCTGCGCGTGCTCGCCGGCCTGCGCGCGGCGGTGGACCAGTTCTTCGAGGACGTCATGGTGATGGCCGAGGAGCCGCTGACGCGCCAGAACCGCCTGGCGCTGCTGGCGCAACTTGCGGGCCTGATGAACCAGGTGGCCGACATCTCGCGCCTGTCGGCCTGAGCGGCAGCGCGACCGCAGCGGGGGAGGGACCATGCCGACGAAGAAGCTCATCATTCTCGACCGCGATGGCGTGATCAACGTCGATTCGGATCTGTTCATCAAGTCGCCGGACGAGTGGAAGCCCATCCCCGGCTCGCTGGAGGCGATCGCGCGCCTGAACCAGTGGGGCTGGCGCGTGGTGCTGGCATCGAATCAGTCGGGCGTGGGTCGCGGCCTGTTCGGTATGGACACGCTGAACGCGATCAACGAGAAGATGGTGAAGAGCCTCGCCCAGGTCGGCGGCCGTCTCGACGCCATCTTCTTCTGCCCGCATGCGGCCGACTCCCCCTGTGATTGCCGCAAGCCCAAACCGGGGTTGCTGCGGCAGATCGGCGAGCGCTTCAACGTCGACCTGGCCGGCGTGCCCTGCGTTGGCGACAGCCTGCGCGACCTGCAGGCCGGCGTCGCGGTGGGCTGCGCTCCCTACCTGGTGCTGACCGGCAAGGGCATGAAGACGCGCGACGACCCCAACCTGCCGCCAGGCACGCTGATCTTCGACGACCTGGCCGCAGTGGTGGCCGACCTGACCGCCTGAGTCGGGGTTCTTCTTCCTGCCTTTCCCCGGAGCACGCCGTAGTGCACCTGATCCGTTCCGTGCTGTTCGCCATCCTCCTCGCCGTCATCACCGTGCCCTACGCGCTGGTGGCGATGCTGATCTTCTGGCTGCCGCCGATGACGCGCCACCGCATCATCACCTCCTGGGTGCCGATCATGATGTGGGTGATCCGCCATGTGCTCGGCATCCGCTACAGGGTGCTCGGCGCCGAGAACATTCCCGCCGGGCCGGCGGTGGTGTTGTCCAAGCACCAGTCGGCATGGGAGACGATCGCACTGCAGCAGATCTTTCCGCCGCTGTGCTACGTGCTCAAGCGCGAGCTGCTGCGCGTGCCCTTCTTCGGCTGGGCGCTGGCGCAGATTCCGGGCATCGCCATCGACCGCGGCGCGGGCAAGGATGCGCTCGCCCAGGTCATCGAACAGGGCCGGGCTCGCCTGAAGGAAGGGCTGTGGGTGGTGGTGTTTCCCGAAGGCACGCGTGTGGCACCCGGCGCGATGCGGCGCTACAAGCCGGGCGGCGCCTTCCTTGCCAAGCGAGCCGGCGTGCCGGTGGTGCCGGTGGCGCACAACGCGGGCGAGTTCTGGCGTCGCAACGCCTTCCTGAAGTGGCCCGGTGAGATCGTCGTCAGCATCGGCCCGCTGATCGACGTCAAGGGTGTGAAGGTGGAGGAGATCAACACCCGCGCCGAAGCCTGGATCGAGGGCGAGATGCGCCGGCTCTTCCCGCATCACTACGCCGGCCAGCCCTTCGGCGAGGCGGTCGAGGCCGAGCCCGACGCCGAGAATGGCGAGCGCTGAAGGCGCAGGAACGACGGGACGCACGAACGACAGACGAAAAAAAGCCCGCTCATCGAGCGGGCTTCTTGCTGACTTCGGCAGGAACCGATCAGGCAGCCTTCTTCGGGGCCTTGGCAGCGGTGCTGACGGCCTTGACGGTGGCGTTGGTCGCGGCAGCCACGTTGGCTTCGGCGATCTCGGCGACCTGCTTGGCGGCCTTGCTCATGCTGTCGTAGGCGCTGTTGGCGGCGGCGATGGCCGACTTGACGGCGGCGACGGCGACGTCCGAACCGGCGGGAGCCGACTTGGCAGCCTTGTCGAGCGCGGTGGCGACACCCTTGTTCAGCTCGGCCACTTGAGCTTCGAACATCTTCGACAGCTCTTCCTGGCTCTGCGAGGTGATCTCATACACGCTGCGGGCGTAGGCGACGGCCTTCTCGACGATCGGCTGGGCCAGCGAGGCTTGCAGGTTGAGCAGCTCCTGCACGTCCTTGGCGGCGAGCATGGCCTTGGTGTTGGCCACGCCGTCTTCGAGGATCGAACGGGCGGTGTTCAGGTTCAGTGCGGCCAGGCGCTCGGCGCTGGCGAAGGCCGAGTTGGCCAGGGTCAGCAGGGTTTCGATGTTGGCCTTGTTGGCGGCGGCGAACTGCTCGGGGGTGGCGAAGTTGCTCATGTGGATGTCCTCGTTGATGACTGTTTGAATGGGTCTGGCACGGCGCTCTGATCACAGCATAGCTGCGATGTTGCGTTGCAGCATGATCTGGATTATAGAGACGAGGTCCGACATGTCAATAAAAAGTTGCTGCATTGCACAATCGGATCTGATTGAGCGGGTCAATCGCTGTGCGGCAGGAAGCCGTGCAAGGTGCAGTCTGGCATGAGGATGTTGCAGCCGCTTGACGGTGCGGCGCCGACCGATGAGGCGGCGCGGTGGCTGCAGGCTGCCACCGCGCCCGGGCTGGCTCAGTCGTGCCGGAAGTTCGCCTTGCGCTTCTCGACGAAGGCGGCCATGCCTTCCTTCTGGTCGTTGGTGGCGAAGGAGGCGTGGAACACCCGGCGTTCGAACAGCAGGCCCTCATTGAGGCTGCTCTCGAAGGCGCGGTTGATCGACTCCTTGATCATCATGACGATGGGCAGCGAGTAACCGGCGATCGTCTCGGCGGCGGCCATGGCTTCTTCGAGCAGCTTGTCGGCCGGCACCACGCGCGCGACCAGGCCGGCGCGCTCCGCTTCGACGGCGTCCATCATGCGGCCGGTGAGGCACAGTTCCATCGCCTTGGCCTTGCCCACCGCGCGCGGCAGGCGCTGCGTGCCGCCGGCGCCGGGGAGGGTGCCGAGCTTGACTTCCGGCTGGCCGAACTTCGCGGTGTCGGCGGCGATGATGATGTCGCACATCATCGCCAGCTCGCTGCCGCCACCCAGCGCAAAACCGGCGACGGCGGCGATGACCGGCTTGCGGCAGGTCTTCACGCGCTCCCAGTTGCGGGTGATGTATTCGTTCTTGTAGGCGTCCATGTACGAGAAGGACGCCATGGCGCCGATGTCGGCGCCGGCGGCGAAGGCCTTTTCCGAACCGGTGATGACGATCGCGCCGATGCCGTCGTCGGCCTCGAAGCCGTTCAGCGCATCGGTGATCTCGTTGACCACCTGGTCGTTGAGCGCATTCAGCGCCTTGGGACGGTTCAACGTGATGAGGCCGACGCGGCCGCGCGTCTCGGCGATGATGAGTTCGTAGGTCATGCGTTCTCCTCGTTCTGCGTGGTGGGTGCTCGGAAGGCCGGGCCTAGCGGCTGGCTTCGGGCTTGGTTTCGGGCTTGTTTTCGCCCTTGGGCTGGATGACGGCGCGCACGCGCGCGTCGCCGCCCGCGGCGGGCGCTGCGCCGGGGGCGGCAGCCGCGCCCGGCGCGTTGGTGGCGAAATAGTTCTCGCTCATGGAATCGTATTCGATGTAGTTGCCGCGCACCTCGTCGCCGCCGCTGGTGACGCGTGCGCGGCGGAACAGCCGGGCCTGCTCGGTGCGGCTGTCGTACTCGATGCGCTCGGCTTCGCCGTCGATGTACTCGTTGCTGCCGTCGCGCTTCTGGCGGAAGGTGGCGAGCTTGTTGCCCGAGACCGTGGCGACACCCTTCTGGAAGCCGTCCGGCCCCTGCGTGACGACCAGCTTGTCGCCCTTGATGACCAGCGTGCCCTGGGTCAGCACCACCGAACCTTCGAACACATGGACCTTGTTGCGGTCGTCGACCGACATGCGGTCGGCCTCGATGTCGACGGGCTTGCTGCGGTCGGCGCGCTCTGCGGCAGCCGGACCGGCCGCGAGCGCGAGGAGCAGAAGGCAGGATGCGAGCAGGGTCGGGGCGATGGCGGATTTCATGAGGATCGATCCTGGCGACGGGGCATGTGCACCTTGACCTGGCCCGTCAGGTTCAGCGTGCCGAAGAGATTGTCGGATTCCATGCCGAGCGCGTTGGCGACGGTCTGGCCCTGGGTGAGCACCACTGGCTGGTCGGTGCGGGCGCGCTGCGGGTCGGGCCACACGGTGAGCGACTCGGACTTGAGCGTCAGCTCAGGCATGTCGGGCGCGCGGCTGCGGCGGGCGCGCACGTTGCCCGCCATGTCGACCTGCTCGCCGCCCGGCGACACCTTGGCGCGGTCGGAGGTGACATGGAATTCGGTGCCCGACTGCGGTTGATACACGGTGAGTTGCGGTTGTTCGAGGCGGGTGGTGTCGTCCGCCGGGATGTGCTCGAGGCGCTCGGCAAGCAGTTCGTAGCGCTGGCTGCCATCGCGCGCGTAGCCGATGATGCGCGTGTGGCTTGCGGCGAAATCCGGTCCGGTCTCGGGCTTGGTGCTGACGGGAACCTCTTCCTCGCGGGTGATGCGGTCGAGCCACACCGAAGCACCGGCAATGACCGTCAGCGCGATGAGCGGGTACAGCCGATAGGCGCCCTGCATGCCGTGGCTCCGTCAGCGGCCGGCCGCAAGGCGGCCTGCGCGGATGTGCAAGGAACGGCGCATCAGATCACCTTGGCGAGCATCAGGTCGTGGGTGGTCAGCGCGCCGACCAGGGCGCCGGCCTCATCGACCACCAGCAACTGGCTGATGCGCAGCCGCTCCATCATCTCGGCGGCCTCTGCGGCCAGCGCGTCGGGACCGATGGTGCGCGGGTTGGCGCTCATCACCGATGCCAGCCTTGCGCTGCGCACGTCGCAGCCCTTTTCCAGCGCGCGGCGCAGGTCGCCGTCGGTGAAGATGCCGACCGGGCGGCCGGTGTCGTCAACGATCGCCGTCATGCCCATGCCGCCGCCCGTCATCGCGAGCAGCGCCTGGGTCAGCGGCGCGTCGGGCGCAATGGCGGGCACGCGCGCCTTCTCGCGCATGATGTCGCTGACGTGGGTCAGCAGGCGCCGGCCCAGTGCGCCGCCCGGGTGCGAGCGGGCGAAATCCTCGGCGCCGAAGCCGCGCGCATCGAGCAGGGCGACGGCCAGCGCGTCGCCCAGCGCCAGTGCCGCGGTGGTGCTGGCAGTGGGCGCCAGGTTGAGCGGGCAGGCCTCCTCGCTGACCGCTGCATCGAGATGCACGTCGGCCTCGCGCGCCAGCGGCGACTCCGGGTTGCCGGTCATCGAGATCAGCCGCGCACCCTGGCGCTTGACCAGCGGCACGATGGTAAGCACTTCCTCGCTGGTGCCGGAGTTCGACAGCGCGATCACGACATCGGCCGGCGTGATCATACCGAGGTCGCCATGGGCCGCCTCGGCGGCATGCACGAAGTAGGCCGGCGTACCGGTGCTGGCCAGCGTCGCCGCGAGCTTGCGCGCGATGTGGCCGGACTTGCCGATGCCGGTGACGATGACGCGGCCGCTGCGCTTGTGGATCATGTCGACGGCCTCGACGAACTCGCTGCCCAGGCGATCGGCCAGCGCCGACACCGCCGCGGCCTCAATCTGCAAGACGCGGCGTGCGAGCGCGATTGCGCGGTTGTCCTGGGCGGGTTGCATTGGGGCCATCGACTCGAAGCGGTTACACTTGTGCAAGGACGCAGACATAAGGGCGCCACCCTGCAGCAGGCGCCGACGTGAGGCTGCGATTGTATATCAGACGGGGCCCCGGCCGGGGCGCCCGGGCGCTGCCCCACCGACCCTCCGATGCTCAACACGCTCGAATTCGTGCTCCTCCTGCTGGCGGCTGCGGTGGTGCTGGTGACCCTGTTCCGCAGCATGAACCTGCCCGCGGTGCTGGGTTACCTGCTGGTCGGCGCGATCGGCGGGCCGCACGCGCTGAATCTGATGCAGACCTCACACGGCGCCAGCCATCTGGGCGAGTTCGGCGTGGTGTTCCTGATGTTCTCCATCGGCCTGGAGTTCTCGCTTGCGCGCCTGGTGGCGATGAAGCGCATCGTGTTCGGCCTGGGCGCGATGCAGGTGCTCGGCACCGTCCTGCTGGTGATGCTGCTCGGCCGCCTGCTGGGGCTGGGTCTGGCCGCCGGCTTCGCCCTCGGCGGCACGCTGGCGATGTCGTCCACCGCCATCCTTTCCAAGCTGCTGGCCGACCGCATGGAGCTCGACAGCAAGCACGGCCGCGAGATCATCGGCGTGCTGCTGTTCCAGGACCTCGCGGTGGTGCCGCTGCTGATCCTGCTGCCCGCGCTGTCGCAGCCCGCGGGGGATCTGCTGTTCACGCTGGGGCTGGCGTCGCTCAAGGCGATCGTGCTGCTGACCCTGGTGCTGGGCCTGGGCCAGCGCTGGATGCGCTGGTGGTTCACGCTGGTCGCGAAGCGCAAGTCGAGCGAGCTGTTCATGCTCAACGTGCTGCTGATGACGCTGGGTCTGGCGTGGATGTCGGAGTTCTTCGGGCTGTCGCTCGCGCTGGGCGCCTTCCTCGCCGGCATGCTGATCTCGGAGACCGAGTACCGCTACCAGGTGGAGGAGGACATCAAGCCTTTCCGCGACGTGCTGCTGGGCCTGTTCTTCGTCACCGTCGGCATGCTGCTCGACGCCGCGGAGATCCTGCTCAACCTGCCGGCGGTGATCGGCCTGGTGATCGCGATGCTCGCGTTCAAGTTCGCAGTGGTGTTCGGCGCGTCGCGCGCCTTCGGTTCGCCGCCCGGCACCGCGATGCGCTCCGGCCTGTGGCTGTGCGCGGGCGGCGAGTTCGGCTTCGTGCTGCTGTCCGAAGTGATGGACCAGAAGCTGATGCCGCACGGCCTGGCGCAGGTGGCGGTGGCGGCACTGGTGCTGTCGATGCTGCTGGCGCCGCTCATCGTGCAGTTCAGCGACAAGCTGGTGCTGCGCTTCGTGGCATCGGAATGGCTGATGCGCTCGATGGAGCTGACTCGGGTGGCGGCCACGTCGCTCGGCACCGAGAAGCACATCATCATCTGCGGTTACGGGCGCAGTGGCCAGTACATGGCGCGCTTCCTGGAGCAGGAGAACGTCAGCTACGTGGCGCTGGACCTGGACCCGGAGCGCGTGCGCGAGGCCGGCGCGGCGGGCGACACCGTGGTGTTCGGCGATGCGGCGCGGCGCGAGACGCTGATCGCTGCCGGCATCCTGCGCGCCAGCGCGCTGGTGGTTTCCTTCGCCGAGGTGGAAGCGGCGCTGCGCGTCATCCACCATGCGCAGTCCCTGCGACCAGGCGTGCCCATCGTCGTGCGTGCGGGCGACGAGCGCGACATGGAGAAGCTGCTCGACGCCGGCG
This sequence comes from Pseudomonadota bacterium, assembly GCA_018240785.1. Classification (GTDB taxonomy): domain Bacteria; phylum Pseudomonadota; class Gammaproteobacteria; order Burkholderiales; family Rhodocyclaceae; genus Thauera. The sequence goes on from JAFEFC010000036.1 coordinate 78,266, forward strand.
CCGCGGAGGTGGTGCCGGAGGCGTTCGAGGGCAGCATCATGCTCGCCTCGCATGCGCTGGCGCTGATCGGGGTGCCGCTGAACCGCGTCATCCGCCGCATCCGCGACATCCGCAACCAGCGCTATTCGCTGATGCGCGGCTTCTTCCATGGCGCCAGCGACGTGGCCGACGGCCCCGATGCGGCCCAGCAGCGGCTGCATTCGGTGACGGTTCCGCCTGGCGCGCGTGCGATCGGCAAGGTGCTCGCCGACCTGCAGTTCGACGAGCTGGGCGTCATCGTCACCACCATCCGCCGCCACGGCGTGCGCATGCCGACGCCGGCGCCGGACAGTGCGATCGAGGAGGGCGATGTGCTCGTGCTGCTGGGGCTGCCGGTGGGGCTGGAAGCCGCCGAGCAGCGCCTGCTGCAGGGCGGCTGAAGGCGCCGGCGTTCAGAGGCTCAGGCACACCGTGTGGCTGTTGCCGTCGACCAGCGGGTTGGCCGCCGAGATCGCCGTCAGCGCGCCGTCGTCGCCGGTGGTTCCGGCGCGCAGCGCGCCGCTTGCCGGGTTGCCGTCGTCCAGCGCGAGGTCCAGTTGCCTTGCGAGCTTGCCCCGGATGCTCGCCGAGCAGATGACGTGGCTGCCGGCGAGACCGAGTGGCGCGCCGCTGCCGCCGCGCTGGATGCCGATGCGGCCGCCTTCGGCGTTGCGCGGGATGTAGGCTGCGTCACCGGTGTCGGTCGGGCCGCTGGCGAGGTTGGCAAGGCGCACCTGCTGCCAGAACCGCGCCGCTTCGCTGCCGTCATCGTCGTCCCAGCGGCCGCCGAGCACGCCGTCGCCGTTGCCGGCGGTGGTGCAGTCGCTCACCCCGGACGGGCACAGGTGTGCCACTGCGCGACGGTCGTCGCCGGGCAGGGCGCGGAATTTGTCCTGATAGGCATGGATCAGCATCGGCGTGGTGCGGAAATCCTGCGCGAGGTTCTTGACCTTCGCGCTGTCGATCAACTCCTGTCCTTTCAGCACGCCGCCCAGCAGCAGCCCGACGATGACGAGCACGACGGCGATCTCGACCAGGGTGAAACCGTTCTGACGCGTATTCATGAGGCGACTCCTCGTGGTTGGAAAAGGTGTTCGAGGCGGACCCGGGCTGTGGCAGGGCGACGTGCCGCTTCACAGGCGCCCGGCCTGGGCCAGGCGCGCGACCAGCAGCGGGCGGCCGATCCACACCAGCAGGTCGTCGAACGCCGCCGATGGTTCGCCGCTCTCGTACAGCGGCGCGCTCGAGGAGAAGCTGGCGTTGTGGCCGTCGGGGCGGCGGTTCGGTCCGGTCGACAGCACGATCGCGACCGCCTGCGAGTTGCTCAGCGTGGTGATCGCGCTGCCGTCGTCGGCGCGGATCTGCAGGTTGGAAATCGGCGCGGTGTGTGTGCCCACCGTGCCGGCGACGAAGGCGGTATCGACGCGGTAGCGCCAGTGCCCGGCCCAGTCGTCGCCGGCACTCTGGCGCGCCGAACCCCAGGCATCCTGGGCGGGCATGCCGAGCGTGCGCCAGGGCAGGCGGCCTTCGATCGAGAGGTTGCACGGGGCGGGATCTTCCAGGCCGTACTGCGGACTGGCCGGATCGGGTTCGGTGCTCGGGCACGGCAGTCGGCCATGCACGATGGCAAAGCCGGTGAGCGCCTGCTCGATGTCGCGCAGCATGTCGGCGGTGCGCTGGCGGTCGCGCGCTTCCATGCGTGCGCCAAGCGGAACCAGCATGCTGCCGGTGAGCAGGCCGAGGATGACCAGTACGACGGCCAGTTCGGCCAGCGTGAAGCCGGCGTGGCGCGCGCGCGTGCCGCGCCGTGGTGAACGAGTGGCGGGTTTCAGTTCAGGCATCGGACGATGTCCCTGGTTCCGAGGGCGGGCGAAGGCACGAAATCGTACGCGCCGGTGAAGGCCGGCACGCCCGCAAGCAGGTTGTCGGCATTGCCGTTTTCGAAGTACTGCGCCGGGTCGGCGCGTTCCGCAGCAGTGAGGCGCTGCTGGCGCTGGCTGCCGCCGCGGATGCGCTCGCCGCCGAACAGCAATGCCGCGCGGCACGCTGCCGTCCCTGCGGCGTCGGCGCGGGCGACGACGATGCAGGCGCTGGCGTCGGCGCAGGCGGCAAAGCGGAAGTGGTCGCGCCAGTTGTCATGCGCGTCGCGGCGGTCCGCCGGCAGGTCGAGTTCTGCGGCGGTCGGCAAGGTGCCGACGCGCAGCGCACCGACGAGCGTGCTGCGATCGGTGATGAAGGCGCTGTCGCCCAGCCGCGTCGCCAGCGCGGCGGCCGCAGTGGCGATCACTGCGCCGAGATAGGGGGCGAAGTCGGCGCGGCGGCGCAGGGCGCCGAAGAGGTCGTCCACGGTGATCCAGGCGATCAGGTCGTTATGGGACGCACTTGCGGACGTGCCCTGCACGACATCGAGCATGCCGGCGAAGCTTGTCGCATAGGAAACGTCGAGGAAATGCGGAACGTCCGTCGCGGCGCTGTCGCTGCCAGGACAGCGCCGGCCGCTGCTCGCCGAACGCGCCTGGTGCGGCAGCGGCGGGCCGGGCGCGAACACCGCCGCCACCACGCGGTCGTCGCCGGACAGCGGCGCGCCTTCCTGGGTGAGTGGTCGAAGCTGGCCCGGGCTGTCCCAGTTCAGCGCCAGCGGCTTGGGGTTGTGCTTGACGCTGCCGGCGACTGCATACCACAGGCACTGTCCCCAGCCGTCGCGCAGGTCGGCGAGGCCCAGCGTACGGAAGGGCAGGCGGCCGAGGCTGCCGAGGTCGCGCGCGCCGCAGGCGCCGATCGGTGTCGAGCCGCTGTTGCTGGTGTCGGGGCAGGGCAGGAAGCCGTAGGCTTCGCCGGGGTGGCTCTCCGCATAGCTGACCGCATAGCCGATCAGCGCGGCGCGGGCCTGCGCCAGCGCCTGGATGCTGCGCGCTTGGGCGCGGGTCCGCGCCATTGCGGCGAGGTCGCCCTGCGCCAGGAGGCCGGCGGCGCCGAGCAGGGCGACGATCAGCAGCACGGCCATCACGCCGCTGCCGCGCTGCCGGCGGCGAGCCTGCTGCGTACGCATCCGTGACTCGTGGCGGCGAAGAATCATGGTGCCTTCGTCGCGGCGGGTGGCTGTGGATGGGAAGCGGCCGCAGGGATGCCTGCCGCGGCTGCGGGCCAGGTGTCGCCGACCCGCAGGCGCTGGCGCGGATCGGTCTCCGGGATCAACGCGCGCTGATCACCGCGTGGCAGGTGCAGTCCCGGCGGTACCGCCATCATCTCGCCGTTGATCCACACCGTGTCGTGGCCCGCGCCCGGGCGCAGGATGCCGTCGATGCGCAGCGGCGCCGAAGGTGCCGGCGGCGCCGGTGGCGGTGGCGCGGGCGCGGCGTGCGCCTCGGAGGGGAGCTCCCGCTCGAGCGCCTCGCGCTGTGCCGGCGTGTGGAACAGGCGGCCGAAGGCTTCGGCCTGCGCCGGGGGCGCCAGCAGGCTGACAGCCGCGCAGGCGGCTGCCGCGAAGGCGGAAACGGCGATCGGGCGGGGCTTCACTGCGCTGCCTCCGCCGCGCGCACGATGGTCAGGGCATCGACCTGGCAGCTCGCACGCAAGGTCGGCGCGCGCGCCTCCCGCAGGGCAGGGTCCAGGCGGTCGAGGCGGCAGCCGCGCGTCAGCATCAACGGACCACGCTCCGCTTCCAGCCGGCCGAGCAGGGCCAGCAATTCGCCTTCGTGGCGCAGCATCGCGTCGACCTGGAGCGAGCGGCCGACGACATGCAGGCCTGCCGCGCGCTCGTCGGATGGGGCTGCATTGGCGGCGTCGGTGAGCAGGCGGGGCGGCGAGAGCCGAAGCTTGACCCCCTGGCGTGCCTGCCCCGGGGCGGGCAGCGGCGTGCCGGCGAGGGTGTGCAGGGCTCGCTCGGACAGGGCGGCATCGCCAGCCCGGCCGACGGCGCCGCGCTGCTCCAGGCGCTGGTATTGCGGCAGCACGTTGGCAAGGCGTGCGTCGAGCGCGCGTGCCGCGTCGAGCTCGGCGCTGGTGCGCCGCTGCAGTGCGTGTGCCTGTTCGAGCCGGCGCGTGGCGTCGGTTAGCGCATTGCCGGCGAGCCACGCGGCGCCCAGGCCGATGCCGAGCGCCAGGGCACACAATGCCGGCACGAGCAGCGGGCCTCGGGCGGGCAGATCGGGCAGCCGCGCAGCGAGCGCGGCAGGCAGGGCAAGGGCGGGCTTCACTGCTTCTCCTCCGCGTCGAAGCGGAAGCGAAGCATCGCCGTCGGCCGCCGCCGGCCGCCGCCCTCGTAGCCGTCGTTGCCCGCTTGTGCCGGTGATGCGCGCTCGAACGCGCGCCCACCTCTCTGCGCCAGGGCTTGCGCGAGCGCTTCCACGGCGACATCGGTTTCGACGAGCGACGCCGGATCGACGTCATCGGCCGGGCGCAGATTCATCGTGATGGTTGCGCCTGGCGCACCCTCAGGCGGCGGTGACCACGTAATCTGATCGAGCTCGACGCCCGACACCGCGTCCAGCGCTGCGCCGAGGCGTGCGAACAACGCGGCGGGCGCAAGCTGACGAGCCTGTTCCCGCCCAATATGCGTGATGACGGCGAGCAACTCCTCTGCCTTGGCGGGGAGCGCGGCGTGCGCGTCCTTGAACCGGCTCAGTTCGGCGCGTTGCGACGCGATGCGGGCTTCGACTGCTGCCGCCTCGCGTTCCAGCGCTGCGGCGTCGGCCCAGCGCAGGGCCGCGAAAGCCAGGGCGGCCGTCGTGGCGAGTGCGGTGGCGTGAGGCAGCCGGCGCGGCAGCCCCCCGCCTGCGCGTGCAACCTGGGACGAATTCGTGCTGAAGCAGAGCGAGTGGGGCATCTGCGCGAGCCAGCGCAGGTGGGTCGCCTCGATGAGGTCGGCATCGGGCGCGATTGGGCCCGGGCCTTCGGGGAACAGGGACGCGGCGGCGATGCGGCGGATGCCTTCCCCTGGGGCGGGCACAGGGTCCCGCGCAGCGACGCCATCGAGCACGACCACCTGCAGTCGTGCCTCGCCTGCGCGGGGCCGCGTCCCCAGGTAAGTGCGCGTGCGCGAGATCTCGTGCAGGGCCTCGTCGTCGAGCGCGTGGAGGTGGCCCACCAGCCGGGTGAAATGGGCGACACCCCGTTCGACCTGGCTCAGACGCATGCCGTTGCGGCCGAGGCAGACGAGCAGCAGGTTGCCGTCGAGGCGCAACGCGCGCGGTGCGAAATGGGCCGTCAGCGAGGTCGCCGAGGCAAGCGCCTCGAGCCGTGCGCCCTTGTCCTTTAGCGCATCCAGCCAGGGTTGCAGCGCCCCGCTCGAGGCGAGGCCGTGCAGCACGACGTCCTCCTGGTGCGGCGAGTCCGCATTGCGCCCGAGCGCATGCGTCCAGGCGACGGGAGAGCGGCCGAAATGGGCGGTGAGGCGCCTCGCGAGCAGCGCACGGCGGTCGGCGCCGCGCGCCCGCGGGAGCGACTCGACTTCGACCTGCTCGCCGGCGAGGTCGAACACCAGCCGGCAGCGGCATCCCGCTGGCTGGCGTGCCAGCCAGGCGGCAAAGCCCGCCACGTCACCGGCCGCGAAGCGGCACGCCGGTGCGAGCGCATTGCCGCGCTTGTCGATATGACAGGCCAGCAGGCCATGCTCGTCGACCCGTAGCAGGTAGGGAGAAGTGTTCATCGCTCAGACGGGAAGATGGGTCAGGATGTCGTAGATGGGCCCCAGCACCGCGCTGGCCACCCACAGCAGCAGTGCGCCCATGGTCACGGTGAGGGCCGGCTCGAGCGCGGCCTGCAGGCGGGCGACGGATTCGCTCACCTCCCGGCGGTAGAAGCCGGACACGTTGTCGAGCGCGCGATCGAGTGCGCCGGTCTGCTCGCCGACGCGCAGCATGCGCGTCACCAGCGGCGGGAACAGGCCGGTTGCGGTGAACGCCTGCGAGATCGTCTGGCCCTGCTCGATGCGCTCAGTGGCCGCGCGCAGGCCGTCGCGCAGCGCCAGGTTGCCGGTGATGTCCTGGCTGCTCCTGAGCGCGTCGATGACGCTGATGCCGGCCGCGTACAGGGTGGCGAACAGCGCGGCGAAGCGGGCCAGCGCAAGTTTGCGCCGCAACTCGCCGACGAGTGGCAGGCGCAGCAGCAGGATGTCGCGGCGCATGCGCAGCATGCTCGAGCGGGCAATCGCCACGCGCAGCCCGATCGCCGCGGTGCCCGCGGCCGCGACCAGCAACCAGCCCCAGGCTGCCAGCGCATGAGACAGCCACAGCAGCACGCGCGTCTGCAGTGGCAGCGTCTGCCCAGTGGTGCGGAACAGCTTTTCCAGTTCAGGCACCACATGCGTGAGGGCGACGACCACCGCGACACCGAGCAGACTGCCGACGATGGCGGGGTAGATCGCCACACGTCGGGCATGGGTGGCGAATTCGTCATCGCGCGCGATCGCGCTGCCGATGTCGCGGATCGCCTCCGGCAGCGTGCCGGCCTGTTCGCCCGCGCGCAGCAGGCTGACGAACACCGCATCGAAGGCGGCGGGGTGGCGCGCGGCCGCCTCGGACAGCGGCCTGCCGGCGGCGATGTCTGCCAGCATGGCGCCGACGATGTCGCGCAGGCGTGCATGCTGGACCGTCTCGCGCAATTCACCGAGGCTTTCGACCACCGGGATGCCGGCGCTCAACAGTTGCTCGAGCTGGAAGCACAGGTGCACCAGCTCTCGGCGCGGAATGCGCGAGCGCCACAGTGGCTCGCGCGCCGGCTCGCCGTTGATGAGGCTGAGGCTGCGTTCAGCCAGCCGGCGCTCGAGTTCATTGACATCGTCGGCCTCGAGCTCGCCGCGCACGGTGTGCCCGTCCGGCTGCATGGCGCGGTAGCGATAGCGCATGACGGCGTGTCCTGCGATCAGGCCGCGCGCGCGTCGAGCGCGACGACGCGGGCGAGTTCCTGCAGCGAGGTCGTGCCGTCGAGCACGCGGCGCACGCCGTCCTCGGCGAGCGTCAGGAAACCGTTGCCGCATGCCTGGGCGAGCATGGCCTGCGGGCTGGCGCGACGCGCCACCAGGTCGTCGAGCGTCGCATCCATGCACAGCAGTTCCATGATCGCGATGCGGCCCCGATAGCCGCGGAAGCCGCAGGCCGCGCAGCCGACCGGATGGTGGATGATCGTGTCCGACCCCGCGGCGGGCAGGCCGAGGCGACGGCGCTCGCTGGCTTCGGCGACGTGCGGCTCGCGGCAATGGGGGCACAGGCGACGGACCAGGCGCTGGGCGAGGATGCCGATCAGGTTGCCCACCAGCAGTTCCGGCCGGATGCCGATGTCCATCAGCCGCGGAATCGCCGCCACGGCCGAGCTGGCATGCAGGGTCGCATACACCTGATGGCCGGTGAGCGCGGCGCGGATGGCCATCTCCGCGGTGTCGGCATCGCGGATCTCGCCCACCAGGATGATGTCCGGGTCCTGCCGCAGCAGCGCGCGCACGCCGCCGGCAAAGTCGAGCCGGCTGGCTTCGCCGACCGCCGTCTGCCGCACGAGGGGCAGCGGATACTCGACCGGATCCTCCAGGGTCATGATGTTCACCTCTTCGGTGTTGAGGTGGTTCAGCACCGAGTACAGCGTGGTGGTCTTGCCGCTGCCGGTGGGGCCAGTGACGAGGATCAGGCCTTCGGGCCGCGCCAGCATGCGCTGCAGCGTTGTGCGCTGGTCGGCGGCGAGACCGAGCGCAGCCAGCGGCACGATGCCCTTCTGGCGGTCGAGGATGCGCAGCACGATGTTTTCGCCATGCAGCGTGGGCTGGGTGGCGACGCGCAGGTCGATCGGCCGCCCGCCCACCCCCAGGCCGATGCGACCGTCCTGCGGAGCGCGCGTCTCGGCGATGTCGAGCCCGGCCATGACCTTCAGCCGCACCGCCATCTCGGGCCAGCTCGCGCGGTGCAGCGCGCGCACCTGGTGCAGCAGGCCGTCGATGCGGTAGCGCACGCGCAGGAAGCCGGCCTCCGGTTCGAAATGCACGTCCGAGGCGCCCTGCGCGACGGCATCGGCGATGAGCGCATCGACCAGCCTCACCACCGGTGGCAGGCCGAGGGCGGGGCTGCGAAAACGCTCGGCAGGCGTGCCGCCGGGGGCGCCGTCCATCTCGCGCAGGATGTCGTCGATCGAGCTTGCGCGGCCGTAGTGCTGGTCGATGGCTTGTACCAGCTCGGACTCACCGGCCACGCGCAGGTCGAGGCAGATATCTGCGGCGAGATGGCTGCGCAGGCGGTCGAGGGCGACGATGTCGTCGGCGTCGGCGAGCGCCACTGTCAGCCGCCGCTCGCCGCTGTCGAAGTGCAGCGGCAGCAGGCGGTGGCGGCGGGCGATCTCGTGCGGCAGCAGCGCCAGCGCCTCGGCTGCCGGCAGCGTGGCTGCGAGGTCGACGCAGGGCCGGCCCACGCGCGCGGCGAGCACGTCGCGCAGCGCCGATTCCTGCACGAAGCCGAGCTCGACCAGCAGCCGGCCCAGCGGCCGATGCTGGCGGCGCTGCTCGTGCAGCGCGATGCGCAACTGGTCGCTGCCGATGAGCCCGGCGGCGCACAGTTGTTCCCCGATCCGCCCGGCGCTGGCGCCGGCGGCGGGTGCGGCGATCCGCACGACCGGCGCTGCCGCGTCGCATGGCGGCTCGGCAGCCGCAGGCATGTCGGCCGGGAGGAAGGCGAGGGGAGGCAGATGCGGAATGTTCATGTCAGCCGAGGCCTGCGGGTCAGGGAACGTGGATGGTGGTGGCGGGCGCGGCGGGCAGTTGCGGCCGCAGCGGCGCCTGGGGGAAGTTGCGCTCGCCGGGCGCGGGGTTGGCGGCGAGAAAGTCGCCGCCGGGCAGGCGCTTGCGGTAGGCGGCGTAATCGCCGCGGGTGCTGGGGTCCTCGATCAGCAGCGGGCGCAGGAAGATCAGCAGCTCGGTGCGCCGCACCGCGTTCTCGCGGCGAGTGACGGCTTCGCCCAGCAGCGGCAGGTCCCCCAGCAGCGGAATGCGCCCGCTGTCGTAGTCGATCTTGTCTTCCATCAGCCCGCCGAGCACGCCGATCTCACCGCTGCGCAGGCGCAGCACGGACTCGATCTCGCGCGTGCGGATCTGCGGCACGCGGTTGGGAATGCTGCCCAGCGACGGGTTCGGGTCGTCGCGGAAACCCGAGATGCCCGAGATCGTCGGCCGCACGTTGAGCGTGATGTCGCCGTTCGCGCTCACCTGCGGGGTGACCGACATCACCATGCCGACCGACACGGATTGCGGCGTCGTCGTGGCGGTGGTCTTCTCGCGCTTGCTGTCGTCGTACTGGGTGGTCGAGGCATCGACCAGGAAATAGACGACTTCCTCCACTACCTTGAGCATCGCGGTCTGGTTGTTGAGCACCGACAGCCGTGGGCTGGACAGCACCTTGACCGTGCCGAAGGTCTCGAGCAGCTCGAGGCGCACATCGAGCTGGCCGGACAGGTAGCTCAGCGTCGGTATGCCGCCCCCGGCGTCGTTGCTGCCGCGCGGTCGCACGCTCCAGCCCGGTGCGCCGAGGCGGGTCCAGTCGATGCCCTGGCGATAGCCGTCGGCGAGGGTCACTTCGACGATGGTGGCCTCGATCATCACCTGCCGGCGCGAGGCTACCTGCACCTGGTCGAGGTAGGCGCGGATGTTGTCGTGCTGGTGACCGCTGGCGCGCACCATCAGCACGCCGGTTTCGCGGTTCACGAGCAGCCGGCGATCGTCGGCCGCATCGCCGCGCCGGCCGCCGCCGTCCTCGTCGAGGATGGCGCGGATGTCGGAAGCCACCGATTCCCAGAACTGGTTCACCGAGCGCGTCTCGATCTGGGTGACGGAGGCATTGCCCCCGCTGCTGCCTCCACTGCTTGCCTGTCGCGTCGTCGCCGAGCCGCTGGTGGCGATCTGCGTGCTGGTGGCGACGGTGCCGCTCATCGTGCGGGTGAGGTTGACGTAGTCGAGCTGGTAGCTGCGCAGGAAAGGCGTGTCGGGCCGTACGCTGACCTGGCGGCCGTCCACTTCGATGCGCAGCCGGGCCTGGCGTGCGATCCGTGCCAGCAGGTCGGGCAGGGCCTGGTTCACCGCATTCAGCGTGACATTGCCGGCCAGGCCCTGATGCAGGTCGATGTCCAGATTGGCATCACGGGCGATGGCGAACAGCAACTGCTCCACCGGTACGTTGCGTACCGTCACCGAATACGTTGGCGCCGGCGGCGTGGCCTGGAGTGAGGATGGCAGCGAAGCCGGAGGCGGAGCTGGCAGTGGCGGCGTCAGCCCGGGCACGGTCGCACGCCCGTTGTCGAGTGACTGCGACGGCGGGAGCGTGGCGGGCGCTGCCAGATGACCTGCATGCGGCACCGAGACCGGTGCCTGCGCGCAGCCCGCGAGCAGGGCGGCGGCGAGCGGCAGGGCGGGACGGAAAGCTACCATGGAGGGTGCGGTTTAGGAAATGTCTTTGGCATAAAATGCCGCGATCGGCAGCGAGAGGATATGCTAATTTCATTTTCGTGCAACTGTAATTTGATCGGGAACCTCGCGCGGCACGTTGTCGCGGTGCAACACTGTCCCGGGATTGCACCTGCCGTCTGCTAAACTGTTCGGTTCGGAATTGGTTGAATTTTTCTTGTGTCGATGTCTCAGGCCGATCCTTCTCCTGTCGTCTCGCTGCGCAACGCCCGCTTCGCCTATGGCGACCGGGAGGTGCTGCGCGGCATCGACCTGACCGTGCATCGCGGCCAGGTGGTGGCCATCATGGGCGGCAGCGGTTGCGGCAAGACCACCCTGCTGCGGCTGATCGGCGGCCAGTTGCGGGCGAGTTCCGGCGCGGTCGAGATCGAAGGGCGCGAGGTCGCACACATGCCGCGGCGTGAGCTCTACGCGCTGCGCCGGCGCATGGGCATGCTGTTCCAGTTCGGCGCGCTGTTCACCGACATGACCGTGTTCGACAACGTCGCCTTTCCGCTACGCGAGCACACCGACCTGCCGCCGGGGATGATTCGCGACCTGGTGATGATGAAGCTGCAGGCGGTCGGCCTGCGGGGCGCCCATGCCCTGAAGCCGGCGGAGCTCTCCGGCGGCATGGCGCGCCGCGTGGCGCTGGCGCGCGCAGTGGCGCTCGATCCGATGCTGATCATGTACGACGAGCCCTTCGCCGGCCTCGATCCGATCTCGCTCGGCGTGATCGGTCAGTTGATCCGGCGGCTGAACGACGCCCTCGGTGCGAGCTCGATCATGGTGACGCACGACGTGCATGAGTCCCTGCTGATCGTCGATTACATCTACTTCGTGTCGGAAGGCCGCATCGTCGCAAAGGGGACGCCAGACGAGATCCGTGCCTCCACCGACCCCTTCGTGCACCAGTTCGTGAATGCCGAGGCGGACGGTCCGGTGGCTTTCCACTACCCGGCGCCGCCGATGGACAGCCTGCTGCAGGAGGTGCGTTCATGAAGGGGTTGCTCGCCACGCTGCGCCGCATCGGTGCCGCGACGGTCGATGGCGTCTGGCGCCTCGGCTTCGCAATGCGCTTCTTCGTCGCCGTGCTGATGTACTCGGGCCAGTCGCTGCGCCGGCTGCACCTCACCGTGCGCGAGATCTATTTCAGCGGCGTGCTGTCGCTGCTGATCATCGTCGTCTCCGGGCTGTTCGTCGGCCTGGTGCTCGGATTGCAGGGCTATGAAACATTGCAGCGCTATGGCTCGTCGGAGGCGCTGGGCGTGCTGGTGGCGCTGTCGCTGACGCGTGAACTCGGGCCGGTGGTGGCCGGGCTGCTGTTCGCCAGCCGTGCCGGTTCGGCGGTCACCGCCGAAATCGGCTTGATGAAGGCCACCGAGCAGTTGAAGGCGATGGACATGATGGCGGTCAATCCGATCGCCCGCGTGGTCGCGCCGCGTTTCTGGGGCGGCGTGATCTCCATGCCGCTGCTGGCCGCGCTGTTCTCGGCGATGGGCGTGTTCGGCGGCTGGCTGATCGGTGTCGTGGTGATCGGCGTCGACGACGGCGCGTTCTGGTCGCAGATGCAGGCGGCGGTGGATTTTCGCTACGACGTGATGAACGGCGTGATCAAGTCGGTGGTCTTCGGTATCGCCGTGTCGCTGATCGCGGTGTTCGAAGGCTACGATTGCAGCCCGACCGCCGAGGGCGTTTCCCGTGCCATCACGCGTACCGTGGTGACGTCGGCGCTGGCCATCCTGGCGCTGGATTTCGTGCTTACCTCTTTCATGTTCCGGGGTCAATGATGAGTCGTGCCACGCTCGACCTTTGGGTCGGCTTCTTTGTCGCGCTGGGCTGTGCCGCGCTGATCTTCCTGGCGATGAAGGTCGGCAACTTTTCCGGCTTGAACAGCGCGCCCACCTATGTCGTCGAGGCGCCGTTCGACAACATCGGCGGCCTCAAGGTGCGCGCGCCGGTGAAGAGCGCGGGCGTCGTCGTCGGTCGTGTCGCCGGCATCCGCTTCGATGCGCAGCGCTACCGTGCCGTGGTGCGGCTCGAGCTCGAGCGCCAGTACCCGTTTCCGCGCGATACCATTGCCACGATCCTGACCTCCGGCCTGCTCGGCGAACAATATGTCGGCCTCGAAGCCGGCGGCGACGTCGAGATGCTCGCCAACGGCGAGACCGTGGCGATGACCCAGTCGGCCGTCGTGCTCGAGAAGCTGATCAGCCAGTTCATGTTCAACCGTGCCGCGGAAACGCCGGCGCCAGCGTCGAAGTAAGACCGCTCAGGTCGTCGCGGGAAATTCGTCCATGAAGAACAACACGCTTGCCGTTCCGGGTCGCTCCAGCCTTGGCCGTCGTCTGCTGCCGCTGCTGGCATCCGCGCTGGTGCTGGGCGCATGCGCCAGCACGCCGCGCAATCCTGATGATCCGCTCGAGGGCTACAACCGGGCGATGTTCAGCTTCAACGAGCAGGTCGACAAGGTCGTGCTGAAGCCGGTGGCCGAAGTCTACGACGCGGTCCTTCCGACGCCGGTGCACACGGCCATCGGCAACGTGTTCGGCAACCTGGGCGATCCCTGGATCGCGTTGAACAACCTGCTGCAGGGCAAGGTCGCCGACGGTCTCAGCGACATGATGCGCTTCATGGTCAATTCGACTTTCGGCCTGCTCGGCCTGCTCGATGTCGCCACCGAGGCCGGCCTGCCCAAGCACGACGAGGATCTGGGCCAGACCCTGGGCCGCTGGGGCGTGGGCGAAGGCGCGTATTTCGTCCTGCCCATCTTTGGTCCGCGCACGATCCGCGATGCCGTCGCCTTTCCGGCGGACATGGCGGCCAATGCCGCATGGAATTCGAACCACATTCCGACGCGCAACACGGTCACCGCGGTGCGCGTCACCCACGAGCGCTGGCGCGCGCTCGGCACCGAGAAGACGCTGGAAGAAGGCACGATCGACAAGTACGCCTACGTGCGCGACTTCTATCTTGAACAACGCCGTTACAAGGTTTTCGATGGTGCGCCGCCGCGGGTGTACGAAGATTTCAACGGCGCCTCGGCCGCGCCGCTCGGCAATGGCGTCGATACGGCAGCCAGCCGGGCGGTCGAGAATCTTGAACTCCTGGGCAATGGCGGGGCGAAGCTGGCCTTGCGCAGCCCTGCCGACGAATCGAAATGAACATGCTCAACGCCATGAAACGCCTTCTTGCCTTCTTCTGTACCTGTCTTGCCCTGATTGCCCCGGCCGCGATGGCGGCCGACGTGGTCGCGCCCGATGTGCTGGTGCGCGACGTCACCAACGAGGTGCTCGCCATCGTGCGCGCCGACAAGGCGATCCAGGCGGGCGACACGCACCGCGTGATCCAGCTCGTCGACGCGAAGGTGCTGCCGCACTTCGATTTCCGCCGCATGACCATGCTCGCGGTGGGCCGCGACTGGCGCGACGCGACGCCGGCGCAGCAGACCAGGCTCACCGAAGCCTTCCGCACCCTGCTGGTGCGCACCTATTCGAACGCCCTCACGCAGTATCGCGACCAGGTGATCGACTTCAAGCCGAACCGCATCGCCGACACCGACACCCGCGTGCAGATCCGCACCGAAGTGCGCCAGGCGGGGGCCCAGCCGATCGGCATCGACTACATGCTGGAGAAGTCGGACAAGGGCTGGAAGGTGTTCGACGTCGTCGTCGCCGGTGTCAGCCTGGTGACGAACTACCGCAGCAGCTTCTCGCAGGAGGTGCGCAGCGGGGGCATCGACGGCCTGATCCGTTCGATCGAGGACAAGAATCGTTCGCTCGAGTCGGAGCAGGCGCGCAAATGAACGCTGGCGTGGGCGATGTGCTGCGGCTGGAAGGCGCGCTGACCATGCTGACTGCCCCTGCCATGCTCGAAGTCGGCCGGCGGCGTGCGGCCGAGGCCGACCTGGTGGTGGATTTCTCCGCCGTCACCGAGGCCGATTCGGCGGCACTGGCGCTGCTGCTCGACTGGTTGCGCACCGCGCGTGCCGCCGGCCATGGCGTCAGCTTCCGCGCGCTGCCGGCCGGACTGGCGAGCCTGGCTGCGCTGTATGACGTCGACACCCTGTTGTCGCTTTCCGGAGCGAGTGCTCGATGAGCCTCCCGGCGATACGCATCCGGCAGGTCACCAAGAACTACGGCGCGCTGAAGGCGCTCGGCGGTGTCGATCTGGAGATCGCGCAGGGCGAGTTCTTCGGCTTGCTCGGCCCCAACGGCGCAGGCAAGACCACGCTGATTTCCTCGCTTGCCGGCATCGTGCGGCCCGATGGCGGCACGCTCGAGGTGATGGGGCACGATGTCGTCACCGACTACCGCAATGCGCGGCGCAATCTCGGCGTGGTGCCGCAGGAACTGGTGTTCGACCCCTTCTTTTCGGTGCGCGAGCTGCTGCGCATCCAGTCGGGTTATTTCGGCATCCGCAGCAACGACGACTGGATCGATGAGATCCTCGCCAGCCTCGACCTCACGGGCAAGGCCAACGCCAACATGCGTGCGCTGTCGGGCGGCATGAAGCGGCGCGTGCTGGTGGCGCAGGCGCTGGTGCACCGGCCGCCGGTCATCGTGCTCGATGAGCCGACTGCCGGCGTGGACGTCGAGCTGCGCCAGGGCTTGTGGCATTTCATCCGCAAGCTCAACCGGGATGGCCACACGATCGTGCTGACCACGCATTACCTGGAAGAGGCCGAGACCCTGTGCGGTCGTATCGCCATGCTGAAGGGCGGTCGCGTCGTCGCGCTCGACACCACCGGCAACCTGCTGCGGCGCTTCGCCAAGCACAGCCTGCGGGTGCGGCTGCAGCGCCCCGAGACTGCCCTTGCGCTCGGCGGCGTGGTGGACGAGGACGGAGGCTGGGCGGAGTTCGCGTTCGAAAATTACCAGGACGTCGAGCCTTTGCTCGCACGGCTGCGCGAGGCCGATGCCGGCCTGATCGAGATGCAACTGGGCGAGCCGGATCTCGAGCGCGTGTTCGTGGAGGTGATGAATCGTGCGTGACCCGCAAGCCCGCGCGCAGCCGGCGCCGCGCATCGAGCCGATGGCGGTGGATTCGCCGCTCACCGGCTTTCGCACCCTGCTGTACAAGGAAGTGCTGCGCTTCTGGAAGGTCGCCTTCCAGACGGTAGCGGCGCCGGTGCTCAACGCAGTGCTGTACCTGCTGATCTTCTCCCATGTGCTGGACCGCCACGTCACCGTGTATGGCGATGTCGCCTATACCGCTTTCCTGGTGCCCGGCCTGGTGATGATGTCGGTGCTGCAGAACGCCTTCGCCAACAGTTCGTCGTCGCTGATCCAGAGCAAGATCACCGGCAACATCATCTTCGTGCTGCTGCCGCCGTTGTCCTACCGCGAGTTCTACGCGGCCTACGTGATCGCTTCGACGCTGCGCGGGCTTTTCGTCGGCCTGGGCGTGCTGCTGGTGTCGCTGCCCTTCGTCGACCTGCCGATCGCCAACCCGCTGTGGGTGCTGGCCTTCGCCCTGATGGGCGGCGTCATCCTCGGCTCGTTCGGCGTCATCGCCGGCATCTGGGCAGACAAGTTCGATCAGCTCGCGGCGTTCCAGAACTTCCTCATCATGCCGCTGACGATGCTGTCGGGCGTGTTCTACTCCATCCATTCACTGCCGCCGGTCTGGCAGAACGTGTCGCACTTCAACCCGTTCTTCTTCATGATCGATGGTTTCCGCTATGGCTTCTTCGGCCAGTCCGACACTTCGCCCTGGCTGTCGCTGGGCGTGGTCGGAGCCTGCTTCGTGCTGCTCGCCGCGCTGACCCTGGCCATGCTCGGCCGCGGCTACAAGCTGCGTTCGTAAAGGAATTCGTCATGTATCAAGCAAGCGAGATCAAGCGTCTCATCGAGCAGGGCATGTCCTGCGATTTCGTCGCCATCGAGGGCGACGACGGCGTGCATTTCACCGGCATCGTCGTCAGCAAGGCCTTCGAGGGCAAGCCTCGTGTGCGTCAGCACCAGGCGGTGTACGCCACCCTGGGCGCCCTGATGGGCAACGAAATCCATGCCCTGCAGTTGCAGACCTTCACGCCCGCGCAGTGGGAAACGGGTCGCGGCGAACTGGGAATGTGAGCGCCGCATGGACAAACTCCTGATCGAAGGCGGTACCCGCCTGTCTGGCGAGATCGCCATTTCCGGTGCCAAGAACGCCGCGCTGCCCATCCTGTGCGCAGCCCTGCTGACGCGCGAGCCGGTGACCTTCACCAACGTGCCGCAGTTGAACGACATCGGCACGCTGCTCAAGCTGCTGGCGCAGATGGGCGTCAGGGTCGTGCGCGATGGCGACGTCGTCACGCTGGACGCGGGCGAGCTGAACAATCCGGTCGCGCCCTATGAGATGGTCAAGACCATGCGCGCCTCCATCCTCGTGCTCGGCCCGCTGGTGGCGCGCTGCGGCGAGGCGAAGGTGTCCCTGCCGGGTGGCTGCGCGATCGGTGCGCGGCCGGTTGACCAGCACATCAAGGGCTTGCAGGCGATGGGCGCCGAAGTGCGGGTCGAGCACGGCTATGTGCATGCCGCCGTGCCGCGCCTGAAGGGCGCGCGCCTGTTTACCGACATGGTGACAGTGACCGGCACCGAGAACCTGATGATGGCCGCCTGCCTGGCCGATGGCGAGACGGTGATCGAGAACGCCGCGCGCGAGCCTGAGGTCGTCGACCTGGCGAACTGCCTGGTGTCGATGGGGGCGCAGATCTCCGGCGCCGGGACCGATGTGATCCGCATTCGCGGCGTGGAGCGGCTGCATGGCGCGACGCACCGCATCATGCCCGACCGCATCGAGACCGGCACCTACCTGTGCGCCGCGGCGGTCACTGGTGGCGAGGTGCGGCTGACGGGTACGGCGACGAGCTATCTGGATGCAGTCGTCGACAAGCTCATGGATGCCGGCTGCGAGGTGGTGGCCGAGCGCGATGCGATCCGCCTCAAGGGGCCCGCGCGCCTCAATGCGGTCAGCCTGCGCACCGCGCCCTATCCGGCCTTCCCGACCGACATGCAGGCGCAGTTCATGGCCATCAACTGTGTGGCCAACGGCGTGGCGATGATCCGCGAGACGATCTTCGAGAACCGCTTCATGCACGCGGTCGAGCTGCAGCGCCTGGGGGCGGACATCCGCATCGACGGCAACACCGCGATGGTGCAGGGCGTGTCAAGGCTCGAGGGGGCCACGGTGATGGCGACCGACCTGCGCGCTTCGGCCAGCCTGGTCGTGGCGGGCCTGGTTGCGCAGGGCGAGACGGTGATCGAGCGCATCTATCACCTCGATCGCGGCTATGAGCGGCTGGAGGAAAAGCTCGCCGCGCTCGGCGCGAAAGTGCGCCGTCTGCGCTGATCCGGCTTCGAACCGCGCGGGCCGGCGCCCGCCTTCAGAGCTCGAACCGTCCGTTCGCTTCCGGCTGCCACGTCACTGCCAGCACCTGCAGCCGGATCGCGTTGCCATCCGGCGTCTTCCAGTCGATGATCTGGCCGGCCGACAGGCCCAGCAGCGCGCTGCCTGCGGGCGAAAAGATCGAGACGCGGCCTTCCTCGGCGCGCGCATCCTTGGGATAGGCGAGCGTCAGCTCATATTCGCGGCTGGTGTTCTGCTCCAGGAAGCGGGCGCGGCTGTTCATCGTGATGACGTCCGGCGGCATGTCCGCCGGTTCGCGCACGTCGGCGCGCTCGAGCTCGTCGCGCAGGCCGTCGAGATCGCTGCGGCTGCGGAAGGCTGGAAGGGAAAGCAGACCCTCGAGGCGCTCGAGGTCGGTTGACGAGACGATGATCGGCGGTTTCATGGGGTACTCCGGCTTCCGCGCGTGTTCGCGCACGCATGACACAAAAAAAAGAAATGGCCGAACCGCCGCGGGGCGGTCCAGCCAACCGGTCGCGAGGCTAACAGAAGCGCCGACGGGTTACAATGGCGGCCCGATCGATCAAGGCGTTCCACGTGTCCAGCATCACCCTCGCCCTGTCCAAGGGCCGCATCTTCGAAGAGACGCTGCCGCTGCTGGCGGCCGCAGGCATCGTGCCCACCGACAACCCCGAGTCCTCGCGCAAACTCATCATCGGCACCAACCGGCCGGATGTGCGCCTCGTCATCGTGCGCGCCACCGACACGCCGACCTATGTGCAGTATGGCGCGGCCGACCTCGGCATCGCCGGCAAGGACGTGCTGATCGAGCATGGCGGCGCGGGACTGTACCAGCCGCTGGACCTGAACATCGCGCGCTGCCGATTGTGCGTGGCGGTGCGCAAGGGCTTCGACTACGCTGCAGCGACGCGCCCGGGTGGTCGCATTCGTGTGGCGACCAAGTACATCAACGCCGCCAAGGCGCACTTCGCCGGCAAGGGCATGCATGTCGACCTGATCAAGCTGTACGGATCGATGGAGCTGGCGCCGCTGGTGGGGCTGGCCGATGCGATCGTGGACCTGGTGTCTACCGGCAGCACGCTGCGCGCCAACAATCTCGAGGAAGTCGAGGACATCATGCCGATCAGTTCGCGCCTGATCGTCAATCAGGCTTCGCTGAAGCTCAAGCGCGAGCTGCTGCAGCCGGTGCTGGACGCCTTTGCCGGCGCGGTGAAACCCTGAGGACGTCTCCATGAGCCAGACGCCGATCCGCCGACTCGACGCCCGCGATGCCGAATTCCTGACCACGCTCGATGCGCTGCTCGCCTTCGAAGCCGAGGCCGACGAACGCATCGACACGGCCGTCACCGAGATCCTGCGTGCGGTGCGCACCACCGGCGATGCCGCAGTGGTCGAATACACACGCCGCTTCGATGCGCTGGAGGTGCATTCGATGGCGGCGCTGGAGCTGCCGAAAGCCGAGCTGCATGGTGCGCTGGATGGCCTGAGCGTGGCGCAGCGCGAGGCGCTGCGCATCGCCGCCGATCGCGTGCGCGCCTATCACGAGCGGCAGAAGGGCGAATCCTGGGAATACACCGAGGCCGACGGAACGCGGCTGGGTCAGAAGGTCACGCCGCTCGACCGCGTCGGCCTGTACGTGCCGGGCGGGCGGGCTTCCTACCCGAGCTCGGTGCTGATGAACGCGATCCCGGCCAAGGTCGCTGGCGTCGGCGAGCTGATCATGGTGGTGCCCACGCCGCGCGGCGAGAAGAATCCGCTGGTGCTGGCGGCCGCGGCGATCACCGGCGTCGACCGCGTGTTCACGATCGGCGGCGCGCAGGCTGTGGCCGCGCTGGCCTACGGCACGCAGACCATCCCGCAAGTGGACAAGATCGTCGGCCCGGGCAATGCCTATGTGGCCGAAGCCAAGCGTCGGGTGTTCGGCACGGTGGGCATCGACATGGTGGCCGGACCTTCCGAGGTGCTGATCATCTCGGACGGCAGTGGTCATGCCGACTGGGTGGCGATGGATCTGTTTGCCCAGGCCGAGCACGACGAGCTGGCGCAGTCGATCCTGTTGTGTACGGATCCGGGCTTCATCGACGCGGTGCACGCGGCGATCGACCGCCTGCTGCCGACGATGCCGCGGCGTGACACGATCGCGAAGTCGCTCGCCAGCCGCGGCGCGCTGATTCATGTGGAGAGCCTCGAGCAGGCGTGCGCGATCGCCAACCGCATCGCGCCCGAGCACCTGGAGCTGTCGATGGACGATGCCGAGGCGTGGATCGATCGCATCCGCCATGCGGGGGCAATCTTCGTCGGCCACTGGGCGGTGGAGGCGCTGGGTGACTACTGCGCCGGCCCCAACCACGTGCTGCCGACGATGCGCAGCGCGCGCTTCTCGTCGCCGCTGGGTACCTACGATTTCCAGAAACGCACGAGCATCGTCAACATTTCCGAAGCCGGCGCCCAGCACCTCGGCAAGGTGGCGTCCATCCTCGCGCACGGCGAGGGCCTGCAGGCGCATGCGCGCTCCGCAGAGATGCGGCTGAAGGTCTGACCTCGCAATTCCGGATGCCAACGCAAGCAATACCCCAGCGCAAGCAACACTGCGAGTCCTGGGTGGTCGGGGTATTCATGGCGCCGGCGAGGACTGTCTGAGCGACCGCAGGGAGCGAGTTCCGCAGCCGGCAGAATGAATACCCCGGCCGCCCAGGACGGATCGGAGCCGCCCATGGTTCAACTCACGGGTTCGTGCCACGGTTTGGAGCCTGTGCCGGTGAATCCGCCAGAAGCGCCGGGAGCGTCCCTTCTGCAGGCTGCGGAACTCGCCCTTCGGGCTCGGACAGTCCTCGCCTGCGCCAGGGACGCTCCCGACGCTTCTGGCTGTGTCTGGTGCCGGCTCAGAGGTCGAGAATTTCCTTCAGCGCATCCAGCAGCGCCTCGCACTGTTCGTCCGTTCCCACCGTGATGCGCAGGAACTGGTCGATGCGTGGCGCCTTGAAGTGGCGCACGATGATCGCGCGCTTGCGCAGTTCTGCTGCCAGTTCGCCACCATCGTGCCGCGGATGGCGGGCGAAGATGAAGTTGGCGGCCGAGGGCAGGACGTCGAAGCCCAGTTCGGCCATCCGTGCGACCAGCCCCTCACGGGTGGCGATGACCTTGCGGCAGCTTTCCTGGAAATGCGCCTCATCCTCCACCGAAGCCACCGCCCCGGCGATCGCCAGGCGGTCCAGGGGATACGAGTTGAAGCTGTTCTTGACCCGCTCCAGCGCCTCGACCAGCGATGCGTGCCCGGCCGCGAAGCCCACGCGCAACCCCGCCAGCGAGCGGCTCTTCGAGAAGGTGTGCACCACGAGCAGGTTCGGGTAACGGTCGATCAGCCCGATCGCGCTTTCGCCGCCGAAATCCACGTACGCCTCGTCCACCAGCACCACTGCGTCCGGGTTGGCGGCGACGATGCGTTCGACGTCGGCGCGCGTCATCAGCCGGCCGGTGGGCGCGTTCGGGTTGGGGAAGATGATCGCGCCCGGGCGGTCCTCGCCCTGCGGCAGGTAGTCTTCGACGCGGATCGAGTAGTCGTCGGCGAGCGGAATCGTGCGGTGGTCGACGCCATACAGTCCGCAATAGACCGGATAGAAACTGTAGGTAATGTCGGGGAACCACAGTGGCCGCTCATGCTTGAGCAGCGCCAGGAAGGCGTGGGCCAGCACCTCGTCGGAGCCATTGCCGACGAAGATCTGGTCTGCTTGCAGGCCGTGGCGCTTCGCCAGCGCCGCCTTCAGGGCGTCACAATTCGGATCCGGATACAGGCGCAGGGCATCGCTGGTGGCGGCGCGGATTGCTTCCAGCGCCCGGGGCGACGGGCCATAGGGGTGCTCGTTGGTGTTGAGCTTGACGAGCTTGTCCATCTTGGGCTGCTCGCCCGGCACATAGGGGGTCAGGCCGTGGACCACGGCGCTCCAGTAGCGGCTCATGCGGATGTCTGCAAGTGATGGCGTTCGGGCG
The DNA here is from genome assembly GCA_018240785.1 of Pseudomonadota bacterium. Taxonomy (GTDB): domain Bacteria; phylum Pseudomonadota; class Gammaproteobacteria; order Burkholderiales; family Rhodocyclaceae; genus Thauera. The sequence goes on from JAFEFC010000036.1 coordinate 100,032, forward strand.
GTCGGCGGACCTCATGCAACGCGGCAGCGTTTGCCGGGTCCAACTGAAAAGCTGTGCATTGCAGCCTGTTCGTCGGGCGATGTTATCATGGTCCGAACCCACCCTTCCCAAGCCAGTTCCAGCCATGCGGCACGCCGAAGTCACTCGCAATACCCTCGAAACCCGCATCGCGGTGCGCATCGATCTCGATGGCACCGGCAAGGGCGCGCTCGACACCGGCGTCCCCTTCCTCGATCACATGCTCGACCAGATCGTGCGCCACGGCCTGATCGATCTCGACGTGCGCTGCGAAGGCGATACCCACATCGACGACCATCACACCGTCGAGGACGTCGGTATCACCATCGGCCAGGCTTTCGCCCAGGCGCTGGGCGACAAGAAGGGGGTGCGCCGCTACGGCCACGCCTACGTGCCGCTGGACGAGGCGCTCTCGAGGGTGGTGGTGGATTTCTCGGGACGCCCCGGGTTGCACTATTTCGTGAATTACACGCGTGCGCGCATCGGCAACTTCGATGTGGACCTGGTGCGCGAGTTCTTCCAGGGCTTCGTCAATCACGCCGGCGTCACGCTTCACATCGACAACCTGCGTGGCGACAACGCACACCATCAGTGCGAGACGGTGTTCAAGGCCTTTGCCCGTGCGCTGCGCATGGCCGCCGAGCGCGACGAGCGCGCGGCCGGAGTCATCCCGTCCACCAAAGGGGCGCTCTGAGCGATCCCGACGGTTTTCCCGCAACGATCCCTTCGTTACCCCTCAGCGAGTTTTCCCGATGACCTCAGTGGCCATCATCGATTACGGCATGGGCAACCTGCGTTCGGTCGCCAAGGCGATCGAGCACGTCGCGCCTGGCCACGATGTGTTCGTGACTTCCGATCCTGCCCGCGTCGCCGCGGCGGCCAAGGTGGTGTTCCCGGGGCAGGGCGCGATGCCCGACTGCATGCGCGAGCTCGACCTTCGCGGGCTGCGGCCGGCGGTGCTCGAGGCGGCGGCGAGCAAGCCCTTCCTGGGGATCTGCATCGGCGAGCAGATGCTGTTCCAGCACAGCGCCGAGGGCGACGTGCCCGGCCTGGGCATCCTGCAGGGTGACGTGATCCGCTTTCCCGATGCGCGCATGGTGGCGGCCGACGGCGCGCGGCTGAAGGTGCCGCACATGGGCTGGAACGAGGTGTGGCAAAGCCGGCCGCATGCGCTGTGGGAAGGGATTCCCGATGGCGAGCGCTTCTACTTCGTGCACAGCTATTTCGTGCAGCCGGCCGATGCGGCGGAGGTGGCTGCGCAAACCGACTATGGCGTGCGCTTTACCAGTGCGGTAGCGCGGGCTAATATCTTCGCGGTCCAGTTTCACCCCGAGAAAAGCGCTGCAGCCGGCCTCCGCCTGCTCGCGAATTTCGTCCAGTGGGCACCCTGATTCATGCCTGCCCGCCTTTCCTTCCAGCTCAAGAAATCTGACCCGGTATGTTGCTGATCCCCGCCATCGACCTCAAGGACGGTCATTGTGTGCGCCTGAAGCAGGGCGAAATGGACGCCGCCACGGTGTTCTCCGAAGATCCCGGCGCGATGGCGCGGCACTGGCTCGATGCCGGCGCGCGCCGGCTGCACCTGGTCGACCTGAATGGCGCCTTCGCTGGCAAGCCGAAGAACGGCGCCGCGATCCGCGCCATCACCGACGTGGTCGGCGACGACATTCCCGTGCAGCTCGGCGGGGGCATCCGTGACCTCGACACCATCGAGCACTACCTCGACAACGGCATCAGTTACGTCATCATCGGCACTGCCGCGGTGAAGAACCCGGGCTTCCTGCACGACGCCTGCGGCGCCTTCCCCGGCCACATCATCGTCGGCCTGGATGCGAAGGACGGCAAGGTCGCGGTGGATGGCTGGTCCAAGCTCACCGGGCACGATGTGGTCGATCTGGCGAAGAAGTTCGAGGACTACGGTGTCGATTCGGTCATCTACACCGATATCGGTCGCGACGGCATGCTCTCTGGCGTCAATATCGAGGCCACCGTGCGCCTGGCGCGTGCGCTGCGCATCCCGGTCATCGCCAGCGGCGGCATCACCGACCTGCGCGACATCGATGCGCTGTGCGCGGTCGAGGACGAAGGCATCATGGGCGCCATCACCGGCCGCGCGATCTACGAAGGCACGCTGGATTTCGCCGCTGCGCAGGCGCGCGCCGACGAACTGAGCGGCGTCACCGAATGAAAACTCCTGCTGGGCGCCGCTGATGCTCGCCAAACGCATCATCCCCTGCCTGGACGTCAATGCCGGGCGCGTCGTGAAGGGCGTCAATTTCGTCGAGTTGCGCGATGCCGGCGATCCGGTGGAGATCGCGCGCCGCTACGACGAACAGGGTGCCGACGAGATCACCTTCCTCGACATCACCGCCAGTTCCGATGCGCGCGACATCATCCTGCACGTGGTCGAGCAGGTGGCCGAGCAGGTCTTCATCCCGCTGACCGTCGGCGGCGGCGTGCGCAGCGTCGACGACGTGCGCCGCCTGCTCAACGCCGGCGCGGACAAGGTCAGCATGAACACGGCGGCCGTGAGCAACCCGCAACTCGTGCATGACGCGGCGAGCAAGGTCGGCAGCCAGTGCATCGTCGTCGCCGTCGACGCCAAGCGGACCGCACCGGGCAAGTGGCAGGTCTTCACCCACGGTGGCCGCAACAACACCGGGCTGGACGCGATCGAGTGGGCGCGCAAGGTGGAATCCCTGGGCGCGGGCGAGATCCTGCTCACCAGCATGGACCGCGACGGCACCAAGGTCGGCTTCGATCTCGGCCTCACGCGCGCGGTCGCCGATGCGGTCGGCATTCCCGTCATTGCCAGCGGCGGCGTGGGCACGCTGGAGCACCTGGCCGATGGGGTGACCGAAGGCCGGGCCGACGCGGTGCTGGCGGCGAGCATCTTCCATTTCGGACAACACACCGTGCGCGAGGCCAAGGAGCTGATGCGCGCGCGCGGCATCGAGGTGCGGCTGTGAGCGTCAGCACGAAGTGGCTCAACGAGGTCAAGTGGGACGCGCAGGGCCTGGTGCCGGTGATCGCCCAGGAAGCGTCGTCCGGCGACGTGCTGATGTTCGCCTGGATGAATCGCGAGGCGCTGCAGCGCACCGCCGAGACCGGTGAAGCGATCTACTGGTCACGTTCGCGGCGCAAGCTGTGGCACAAGGGCGAGGAATCCGGTCACGTACAGAAGGTGCTCGACATCCGCATCGACTGCGACAACGACGTGGTGCTGCTGAAGATCGAGCAGGTGGGGGGCATCGCCTGCCATACCGGGCGCCACAGTTGCTTCTTCCAGAAGTATTTCGCCGATGGCCGCTGGGAGGCCGTCGACCCGGTTTTGAAAGACCCGCAGGATATCTACAAATGATCGACATCGAAGTGCTGCACCGCGTATCCGCCACGCTTGCCGAGCGCAAGAAGGCCGACCCCGACTCCTCCTATGTCTCCAGCCTGTACGCCAAGGGCACCGACGCGATCTGCAAGAAGGTCGCTGAGGAAGCGGCCGAGACCATCATGGCGGCCAAGGATCGTGACATGCTGCACCTGGTGTGGGAAGTCACCGACCTGTGGTTCCACTCCATGGTCCTGCTCGCCCATCACGGCCTGTCGGTCGACGACGTGCTGGCGGAATTCCGCCGCCGCGAGGGTGTGTCGGGCATCGACGAGAAGAAGTCGCGCACGGCCGCCTGAGGACGCAGACGATGAGCGATTGCCTGTTCTGCCGTATCGTGCGCGGTGAGATCCCGGCGCGTAAAGTCTATGAGGACGATCACGTGCTGGCGTTCCACGACATCCGGCCTGTTGCGCCCGTGCACGTGCTGGTGATCCCCAAGGAACACGTCGACTCGATGGCGCAGCTCGAGGACCGCCACGAAGCGGCGATGGGACGCCTGATGGTCGCAGCGGCAAGGATTGCGCAGGATCAAGGCTGTACCGATGGGTTCCGCACTATTGTCAACACCGGAAGGGTCGGTTTGCAGGAGGTGTATCATCTTCACCTGCACATTCTGGGCGGCGCAGATCCGCTGCCGCCCATGTTGAAGCGCTAAGGAGAGCGGTGTATGGGTTCATTCAGCATCTGGCACTGGCTGATCGTGCTGGTCATCGTCATGCTGGTGTTCGGGACGAAGAAGCTGCGCAACATCGGATCGGATCTCGGTGGCGCGGTGAAGGGCTTCAAGGAAGGCATGCGCGAGGGTGATGCCGCTGCGGGTTCGACGCAGCAGAAGATCTCCGGCGACGGCCAGACCATCGAGGGCGAGGCGCGCGAAAAGGTCGACAAGACCTCCTGAGCGCCACGTCCGACACATCGAGGGGCGCCCGGTAGCGAGCGCCCCTTCGTTTTCGCGTCTGCCCTGGCAGGCGCGAGTTCGGAAACAACATGTTCGATTTCGGCTTTTCGGAACTCGTCGTCATCGGCATTGTGATGCTGATCGTCGTCGGCCCTGAGCGCCTGCCCAAGGTGGCGCGCACGGCAGGTCATCTTCTCGGGCGGCTGCAGCGCTACGTATCGGACGTGAAGTCCGACATCCAGCGCGAGATGCAGCTCGAGGAGCTGAAGAAACTCCAAGAGCAGGTCAGGCAGCAGGCGCAGACGATCGAGAATTCGGTGCGTGCCCAGGTGGCCACTGTCGAGGGCGAAGTGAGTCGCGCCGGCGAGGAATTGCGCGCACTGGAGGCCGCAGCCACGGGTGCGGCTACTGCCCCCGGCGCGGTGCCGGCCGAGGGCGCAGCGGCGCCTGCCAGCGCCCAGCTCGAGTTGGGGCTGCCGTCGTCGCAGCCATCGTCGTCATCCAACACCCCGAATCAGGCGGACAAGGCATGACCGACCAGCAGGAAAGCTTCATTGCCCATCTCATGGAGCTGCGTGATCGCCTGCTTCGCGCGCTCGTTGCGGTGGGGGTCGTCTTCGTCTGCCTGATGCCGTGGGCGGGCGACATCTACGACATCCTCGCCAAGCCGATGATGGCGACCTTGCCTACTGGAACGCACATGATCGCGACCGGGGTGGTGACCCCTTTCTTCGTGCCGGTGAAAGTCACGATGATGGTTGCCTTCGTGCTCGCGCTGCCTGTGGTGCTGTATCAGGCCTGGGCTTTCATCGCGCCCGGCCTTTACGCCCATGAGCGCCGGCTGGCGGTGCCGCTGGTGATCGGCAGCAGCGCACTCTTCGTGCTGGGCATGGCGTTCTGCTACTTCTTCGTATTCGGCACGGTGTTCAAGTTCATCGCCGAGTTCGCGCCCAAGAGCATCGTCCCGGCGCCGGACATCGAGCAGTACCTGTCCTTCGTGATGTCCATGTTCATCGCCTTCGGCATCACCTTCGAAGTGCCGGTGATCGTGATCCTGCTGGTCAAGACCGGTCTTGTCGAGGTGGCCAAGCTGAAGGAAGTCCGGCCTTACGTGATCGTCGGTGCCTTCGTGGTCGCCGCCATCGTCACACCGCCGGACGTCGTCTCGCAGTGCATGCTGGCCGTGCCGATGTGCCTGCTCTACGAGCTGGGTATCCTGCTTGCGAGAATGGTGTCTCGCCCAGTGGCGAGCGGGGACGGCAATGCGCTCGTGGTGCCGGATTCGGACTCTGCGGATCGGCAATAACACTCATCGAGCCGCCGTCGCCGGCGTCGGACGGCGGCCGATCTCGACCTCGAGATCGACAGCTTCCGCGCCGCGTCGTACCTTGAAGTGCGCCTTCCGTCCTGGCTGGAGTGCCGCAACGAGATCCAGCATGGCCCTGGGGTCAGCGATCGCCTGGTCACCGATGGCTACCAGCACGTCGCCCGGACGGATGCCGGCGCGGTCGGCCGGACTGTTGCGCAGCACCCCGGCAATCAGCGCACCCTTCGCGTCCCGCAGGCCGAAGGATTCGGCCAGCTCAGGCGTGATGTCCTGAATCTCGACGCCGACCCAGCCGCGCGTCACCTCGCCGCGGGCGACGATCTGCTCCAGCACGTTGCGCGCAATCGACACCGGGATGGCGAAGCCGATGCCGAGCGAGCCGCCCGAGCGGGAGTAGATCGCGGTGTTGAGACCCACCAGGCGCCCGGCGCTGTCGACCAGCGCGCCGCCCGAATTGCCCGGGTTGATGGCCGCATCGGTCTGGATGTAGTTCTCGAAGGTGTTGATGCCGAGCTGGCTGCGGCCGAGCGCCGAGACGATGCCCATCGTCACCGTCTGCCCCACGCCGAACGGATTGCCGATGGCAAGCACCACATCGCCCACGTGCAGCGTCGTCTCATCGGCAAAGGTGATCGCCGGCAATTCCGATTCGCTGGAGATCTTGAGGATCGCCAGGTCGGACTCCGGGTCGCGGCCGACGAGGCGGGCGCTGAACTTGCGCCCGTCGTTGAGCGCCACTTCCATCGCGTCGGCGGCTTCGACGACATGGTTGTTGGTCAGGATGTAGCCGTCGGCGCTCACGATCACCCCGGAGCCGAGGCCGGAGGCGCGCTGGCTCGGGTCGCCGTCGAAGCGGTCGCCGAAGAAGTGGCGGAAGATGGGGTCGTCCATCAGCGGATGACGGCCGCTGCCGCCTGCCTTGCTGGTGAAGATGTGCACCACTGCCGGCAGTGAGCGCTGGGCAGCGCCAGCGTAGGAGCTGACCGCCTGCACAGGGGCGGTCGCGCCAGCGCCGGACGGATCTTCACGCACGGCCACCACCGTGCCGCTGGGAGCGTCGCGCAGCCACTCCGGTTTCAGGGTATTGAGGACGAACAGGACCGCGACACTGATGGTCACAGCCTGCGCGAAGGTGAGCCACAGACGGCGCATAATGGCGGGCGATTGGAGAAAGTCTCTGGCATCGCGCACATGCGCGGCGCCGCGTGCAAGAACGGAGTGAGGAAATCATGCAACTCAGGGAGCTGCACGAGCATCTCGACGCACTGCTGGAAGCCTCAAGGCTCAAGGATTATTGCCCAAACGGTCTGCAAGTGGAAGGTCGCGCGGACGTGCGCAGGGTGCTGTGCGGCGTGACCGCCAGCCAGGCTCTGGTCGATCTCGCGGTGAGCGGGGAGTACGACGCCGTGCTGGTGCATCACGGTTATTTCTGGCGCGGCGAGGACGGCCGCATCACCGGTCTGCGCAAGCGGCGCCTGCAGGCCCTCCTTTCGCATGACATCAGCCTGATCGCCTACCATCTCCCGCTCGACGCTCATCCCGAACTGGGCAACAACGCGCAGCTTGCACGCGTCATGGGCTGGAGCGGTGAGGGGCGTTTCGCCGACCAGGACCTGGGCTGGATCGGCCGCCCCGCAGCGCAGCCGGGTGCCGAAACCGCCGCCTGCCTGGCGCGCTCGATCGCCGCGCGCCTGGGGCGCGAACCCCTGCTGATTGGCGATGGGGCGCGCGCCGTGCATCGGGTCGCGTGGTGCACCGGTGCGGCGCAGGGCTATTTCGAGCAGGCGATCGCCGCTGGTGCCGATCTCTATGTGTCCGGCGAGATCTCCGAGCAGACGGTCCATCTCGCGCTCGAATCCGGCGTGCCCTACATCGCTGCCGGGCACCACGCCACCGAGCGCTACGGCGTGCGCGCGCTCGCCCACCACCTGCGCGAGGTCTGCCAGATCGACGCAGACTTCGTCGATCTGCCCAACCCGGTTTGACCTTGTCCTATTCGACGGCGTCGGCCACCTTCATCGCATAGGAGCGGTAAGGGCCGAACTCCTGCTCCAGCACCCCCTCCAGCACGAGTAGGTCGTCGATCACCACGAATGGGAGGCCTTGCCGCGAGCCGTCGCGGTTGTCGCGCAGCAACTGCTGGATGTACGCCTGGCATTCGCGCGAACCCCACAGGGCCTGCAGCCGGGCGACGATGTGCGGCATGTTCTCGAGCGAAAGCGACGTGTTGCGCAAGGTGTCGTAGTTTTCCCAGCTCACCCGGCGCACGTTGAAGGTCTTGTTGAGCTGGCGCGACAACTCGTCGAATTCGCCGCGCAAGCCTGCCGCGCGATAGACGTCGAGCAGCTTCAGCCAGGGCGAGATGGCTTGGCGCGGATTGCCCTGGATGAATTCGGCGAGCGTGTCTGCCGCACCCTGCAAGCGACCAAAGCTCATCATGATGTCGGCGAGTTCGACGGCGGACTTGTGATCCTCGGCAAGCTCCTGCGTGTCTGCGCGCGCCACCGCTGCAGATGGATGGGAGCGGGTAGCGTGAGCGGGCGACTCCCAGTCGATGCGCAACTCATCTGCGGGTGCCCCCGCCTGGGTGGTTGCGGCGCTGTGCAATGCCGTGCCACGCGCCGCCGCACTTGCCGTGTCCGCGGCCGCAATGGCGGGGGGTGCCGTCAGCGGGGGTGAAGTCCTCCGCGTTCCCGCGCTGCGGCCCGGTTGCGGCGAAGCGGCGGAGCCTTCGCTCGCAGCGCGCCGGCGCGACACCGCCGCGAGCACGAGCAGGGTCGCCAGCAGCAGTCCGCCGCCCAGCATCCAGTCGTGCCATGCGCGGCTCGCTGTCGCCTCGGGCTGGGAATCCGTGACATTCGTCGAGCCTGCAGTGTTCGCCAATTGCGGGGCGGTGGGCGTCGCAGGCGGCATGACCGGCGGGAGTGCGGCAAGTGCGCGCGTCCGCTGCTCGAGCTGGGCCTGGATCTGCTCCAGCTCCTTGATGCGCGTCAGCAATTCCATTTCGGCGACGATGCTGCGATCGATCGCTTCGGTCAGGTCGCGTTCGCGCCTGAGCGAGTCTTCGTGGCGGCGCCCAGCGGCGCTGCCCTGCGGCGGCACTGCTGCCGCTGCCGCGGCTTCGCGCCGGTCCGGCGCCACGACCACGCGATCGCTGGCGGTCGCCGCGGTGGGCTGCGAGGGGCGAGTGACCGCAGGGGCGGCGGTGGGGCTGGCCGGCTGCGGTGCGGTCTCGGCACGGACAGGCCGCCGCTGCGCGGGTTCGGGCGCGACTGCGGCGGAAGGCGCGGCGACCCGGCGAAGGTCCGGAATCCGCACCGGCGTGCCGGGCGGCAGCTCTGTACGCTGCGATGCGGCGTCGGGGAACAGCTCCGGGTTGACTGCTGCCGTGGCGCGGACGAAACGCCGGCGCGCCGCTGCGTCGTCGGGGTAGAGCGCGCTGGCCAGGCTGGCGAGCGATTCGCCTGTCGCGGTCGACCAGGTGGTCGCATTGCTGCGGGCGGCGCGGACGCTGCCCGTTCGCGCCGCCTCGCGCGGCGCAGCGACGGGCGCGGCCGCGGGCAGCGTCGGATCGGCCCGATAGGGCAGCAGGGCAGTGTATTCGCGTCGCAACTGCGCGTCGCAGACGTTGGCGATGGCCAACCGGATCGCCGGCTCGTTGATCACCTGGCTGCTGCTGATGACGATGCGTGCCGCGGAGCCTCGCTCGACCGTGCTGATGCGTCCGCCCGTGAGCCAGGGAAGGTCGTGCGCAGCGTCCTCGGGGACGACGACGCGCAGGCAGCCCTGCAAGTCCTCGGCCGAGCCCGAAGCGATGCCGAATTCGGCACGGAACGGCGCGCCGATCGCCGACAGGGAGATGATCTCGCCCAGTGCGGCGGCGCTGGCGGACGCCCATGGGAGGGTGCTGGCAAAAAGGGCGGCAAGGGCCGCGGCGATCGGGAACCGTCTTGTTTTCATGCTCCGCTCGGCTGGCGGTGGTCGTCAGTCATGCAGCAGGTTTTATCAGACTATTCCAGCCGCTTCCAGCAATGACCGGGGACGGGTGCGACATTTATGGCGATCCGCAGCATGTTCCCGCCGAATCCACCTGAAAGCCGCTTGTCCGCGACGCCATTTGATCGGCTAACATCGCCTTGTTCCATACGCTGTCGTACGTCACCCATGCCTCTTCCGCCCCCTCATTCTTCCCGACGTCGCGTTCATACGCGCCGCATCGAAGTCGAAGGCTTCCTGCGCGACGATGGGCTCTACGACCTGGAGGCGTCGCTGACCGACGTCAAGGACCAGGACTTTCCGATTTCATCCGGCCTTCGCCGTGCCGGCGACCCGGTGCACCTGATGCGGGTGCGGGTCACGCTCGATGCGGAGTTCAACATCATCGATGCCGCGGCGTGTTCCGACTGGGTGCCGTATCCCGGGCAGTGCGACACGATCGGGCCGGCCTATCGCCAGATCATCGGTCTCAACCTGGTGCGCGGCTTTCGCCGCACGGTGGGGGAGATGTTCGCCGATGTTCGCGGCTGCACGCACTTGAGCGAGCTGCTGCTGTCGCTGCCTACCGCCGCGATCCAGACCTTCGTCAGCTTCCGGCGCGATGACGAGGAAACGGTGGCCAAGCCCTTCCAGCTCGATCGATGCCATGCGCTCGAAACCTCGTCCGAGGCTGTCAGGCGCTACTACCCGAAGTGGTATCGCGCACCGCAGCGCGACGACTGAGCTGCGGCAGGCGTCGCGCGCCATGCTCTGCATCAAGTTCGCCGTAATTATGTATAATTCTGAAGTCTTGGGGTAAGCACGTATTGCGCGTGACTTTTCCGGATACGAGGCCGGCTGGTTCCGGTCGGGGGCGGCGGCAGGCGGACGAGGGAGACGACGCCTGTCGCGGAGCGATGCTCCGAACCGTGCCATCAACCTGTTCGCGGCGGGAGGCCACCGCGACTTTGATCGAAGGGCAACCATGAAGATTCATGAGTATCAGGCAAAGGAAGTACTGAGAAAATATGGCGTCGTCACGCCGCGCGGCATCCATTGCACCAGCGTCGACGACGCGATGAAGGCGGCCCAGGAACTCGGCGGCAAGATCTGGGTGGTGAAGGCCCAGATCCACGCCGGTGGCCGTGGCAAGGGCGGCGGCGTGAAGGTCGCCAAGTCGCTGGATGAAGTGCGTCAGTATGCATCCCAGATCCTCGGCATGCAGCTCGTGACCCACCAGACCGGTCCCGAGGGCCAGAAGGTGCGCAACCTGCTGATCGAGGAAGGCGCCGACATCCAGCACGAGTACTACGTCGCCGCATTGACCGACCGTGCCACGCAGAAGGTCGCGGTGATGGCCTCTTCCGAAGGTGGCATGGACATCGAGGAAGTTGCCCACAAGACGCCCGAGAAGATCATCAAGGTGTTCGTCGATCCGCTCGTCGGCCTCACCGATGCGCAGGCGCTCGAACTGGCGAAGGGCATCGGCATGCCGGAAGGTTCGATCGCGCAGGCAGTCGACACCCTCAAGAAGCTCTACACCTGCTACATGGAGACCGATGCCTCGCTGGCGGAAATCAACCCGCTGATCCATGAGGGCAACGGCACCGTGAAGGCGCTCGACGCCAAGTTCAACTTTGACTCCAACGCGCTCTACCGTCACCCCGAGATCGTCGCCTACCGCGACCTCGATGAAGAGGATGCGGACGAGATCGAAGCCTCCAAGTTCGACCTCGCCTACATCAGCCTCGACGGCAACATCGGCTGCCTGGTGAACGGCGCCGGCCTGGCGATGGCCACCATGGACACGATCAAGCTGTTCGGCGCCGAGCCGGCCAACTTCCTCGACGTCGGCGGCGGCGCGACCACCGAGAAGGTCACCGAAGCCTTCAAGATCATGCTCAAGAACCCCAAGGTGAAGGGCATCCTGGTCAACATCTTCGGCGGCATCATGCGCTGCGACACCATCGCCACCGGCGTGGTCGCCGCGGCCAGGGAAGTGCATCTCTCCGTCCCGCTCGTGGTGCGCATGAAGGGCACCAACGAAGACCTCGGCAAGAAGATCCTCGCCGAGTCGGGCCTGCCGATCATCACCGCCGACACCATGGCGGAAGCTGCGACCAAGATCGTCGCTGCGGTCAAGTAAGGAGAGTTGCGAATGTCCATCCTGATCAACAAAGACACCAAGGTCATCACCCAGGGCATCACCGGCAAGACCGGCCAGTTTCACACCGAGAAGTGCCAGGAATACGCCAACGGCAAGAACTGCTTCGTCGCCGGGGTGAATCCCAAGAAGGCGGGCGAGAAGATCTTCGACATCCCCATCTACGCCTCGGTCAAGGAAGCCGCCGCCGACACCGGCGCCACCGTGTCGGTGATCTACGTGCCGCCCGCAGGCGCTGCCGACGCCATCTGGGAAGCCTGCGAGGCCGACCTCGACCTGGCGATCTGCATCACCGAAGGCATCCCGGTCCGCGACATGCTGGTCGTGCGCAACAAGATGAAGCAGAAAGTCGCCGCCGGCGGCAAGGAAACCCTGCTGCTCGGCCCGAACTGCCCCGGCCTGATCACGCCCGACGAGATCAAGATCGGCATCATGCCCGGCCACATCCACCGCAAGGGCCGCATCGGTGTCGTGTCGCGTTCCGGCACGCTGACCTATGAAGCCGTTGCGCAACTCACCGAGATCGGCCTCGGCCAGTCCTCGGCGGTCGGCATCGGCGGCGACCCGATCAACGGCCTCAAGCACATCGACGTGATGCGCATGTTCAACGACGATCCGGACACTGACGCGGTGATCATGATCGGCGAGATCGGCGGTCCGGACGAAGCCGAAGCCGCACAGTGGTGCAAGGCCAACATGAAGAAGCCGATCGTCGGCTTCATCGCCGGCGTCACCGCGCCGGCCGGCAAGCGCATGGGCCACGCCGGCGCGCTGATCTCCGGCGGCGCCGACACCGCCGATGCCAAGCTCGCCATCATGGAAGAGTGCGGCTTCAAGGTGACGCGCAACCCGTCCGAAATGGGCAAGTTGCTGAAGACCCTGCTCTGACCGGGCGCATGCCCCAGGCATCGAAAGCGCCGGGTGACCGGCGCTTTTTTTGTCCACGCCGGGCGAGGGGGCGCGCTAGAATTTGCTTGACAGACCGGAGGCCGGGCCCAGCCGGCAGTGAAAACATGTGCGCCCCCGGCGGGGGCGGATCGACGGGAATGCGCAATGCCGAAGCTGATCCTCAGCATGGACGGGCTCGTGCTCAAGGAGATCGTGCTCAACAAGGAGCGGACGTCCATCGGGCGCAAGGCGAATAATGACATCCAGATCGACAACCTGGCGATCAGCGGTCAGCACGCGGTGATCACCTGCATCCTCAACGACGCCTTCCTCGAAGACCAGAACAGCACCAATGGCACCTACGTCAATGGGCAGCCGGTCAAGAAGCATGTGCTGCACAACAACGACGTGGTCGAACTCGGCAAGTACCGGCTCAAGTACCTCGTCGACGCGACGCAGCCCGGCCTGTCGCCTTCGGAAATGGTCGAGACCTCGGCGCTGAAGCCTTTCGAGATGCTGCCCACCGCCACCGACGTGTCGCCTCCCGAGGGAAGGCCGGCCGCTGATGGTGCTGCGTTGCGCACCCAGGTGCTGGGGCCGGACGCGCTCGAGCACGCCGCGCAGACGGCCGTGCCGCGCACCGAGCGCATCGGCATGCTGCAAGTGTTGAGCGGCGCGAATGCCGGGCGCGAGCTCGAACTCGTGAAATCGCTCACCACGCTCGGCAAGCCCGGACGGCAGGTGGCTGTCATCACTCGCCGGGCGCAAGGGTACTTCATCACGCATGTCGAGGGCGCGGTGTTTCCGACGGTCAATGGCCGTGCGCTGGATGCCCAGGCGCACCCGCTCGATGATCATGACATCATCGACATTGCCGGCGTGAAGATGGAGTTCTTCTTCCGCCCGTGAGGGCTGGAAGTCTCGTGATTTTTGGCACATCGATCACGTCGGGGCGGTGCTAAGGTCCCGCACTGGGTTGATCAACGCGGATCCAGGGAGGCCCGTACCCGGCACGCAGGCGCCGGCCGTGATCGTCTATGAAGCTCAAGGTGCTTGGATGTAGCGGAGGGATAGGCGGGGCGCGCGCGCGCACCACGTCCTTCGTCGTCGATGAGGACATCCTTGTCGACTGCGGCACGGGCGTGGGCGATCTGGAGCTCGACGCGCTGGCCGGCATCGACCACATCTTCATCTCGCACGCGCACCTCGACCACATCGCCTCCCTTCCGATGCTGATCGACTCGGTGGGCGATGCCCGCGGAACGCCGATCGTGATCTATGCGACCGCCGAGACGATACGCATCCTGCATTCCCACATCTTCAACTGGCTGATCTGGCCTGATTTTTCATCCATCCCCGATCGCCATCGCCCCTTCCTCCGGTTCCAGTCGATTCGGCTCGGCGAGCCTGTGAGGCTGGGCAGGCGGCGCATCACCGCACTGCCGGCGCAACATACCGTGCCGGCAGTGTCGTTCTGCCTCGACAGTGGTTCGGGCCAGCTCTTCTATTCGGGTGACACCGGCTACTGCCCCGAGATGATCTCAGCGATCAATGCCCAGCCCGCGCTGCGGCACCTGATCATCGAGACTGCGTTTTCCGATGAGCAGCGCGGCCTCGCGCTGGCTTCGCGCCACCTTTGCCCCGGCATGGTTGCCCAGATGCTGTCCGAACTGCAGGTGACGCCCGAGGTGCATATCAGTCACCTCAAGCCGGGCCAGGGTGATCGCATCATGCAGCAGATCGCCGGGTACGAGCCGCGGCTGCAGGCGCGGCGCCTCGAGCAGGGGCAGGTGCTGGAGTTCTGAAGCGCAGCCGTCCGATCCTCGCATGCGTCGCGCTTCGTCCGGGCTTAGAATCGGCCTTCCTTTCCATCGCGTTTGGGCACGGCAGCCATGACCTCGACGTCCGTCAAGACCTTTTCCGGTAGTGAAGTCGCCCGGCGGCTGGCGTTCTTCAAGGAGCTGCAGGCGATCACCACCCGCATCCATGCCGCGAACGACATCGACGAGATCATCCTCGATCTGTCCGCTGCGCTGTGCGCGCTGTTCGAAGCTGAGCGCCTGTCGATCTATGTCGTCGAGGATGGGGGCAGCTCGATCGTCACCCTGGTGAAGACGGGCCTCAATGCAGTACAGAGCATCCGCCTGCCCGTTGCCGAGAACAGCATCGCGGGCTTCGTGGCGCTCACCGGCCGCACGGTCAATATCGGCGACGCCTACGACGTTGCCGAGCTGCACCAGATCTCGCCGCAACTCGCGTTGCGCCGCGAGGTCGACGCCAGCACCGGCTTCCACTCGAAGGAGATGCTGGCGGCGCCGATCTGCGACCCCGATGGCGGACGCGTGCTGGGGGTCGTGCAACTGATCAACAACCTGGCCGGTGCGCGCTTTTCCAGCGTGGCGGAAGAGGGCCTGCTGGGTCTGACCCAGACCCTGGGCGTGGCCTTCGCCCGCCACCGCCAGAAGGCCGCGCAGCTGCGCTCACGCTTCGATGCGCTGGTGGCAGAGGGGCACATCACCGCCGGCGAGCTCGCCGAGATCACCCACGCCGCACGCGAGGAGGGCGTCAGCACCGAATCCCTGCTGATCGAGCGCCTCGGCCTGTCCCCGAAGGAGCTGGGTGAAGCGGCGTCGCGCTTCTTCGGCGTGCCCTACACGCCGTACAACACGAATCACGTCAAGCCGATCGACCTGCTGCGCAACATCAAGCGCGACTACGTGCTGCAGAACATGTGGCTGCCGCTGGAGGAGAACGCCGACGGTGTCGTCATCCTCTGCATCGACCCGGAGCAGGTGCGCAGCTCGGGTATCGCGCAGAATGTACTGCCGAAGAAGCGCCTCAACTTCCATGTCACCACGCTGCATGACTTCGAGCGCACCGTCAGCCAGTTCTTCGACCAGGGGCTCGATGCCGGCTCGGTGAGCGACCTGCTGGTCGGGCTCGACGAGCACGACGACGAAGGCTCCCTGAGCGACGACGTCAGCGCCGCCGCCGACAACGAGCTGGTGAAGCTGGTCAACAAGATCGTCATCGACGCTTACCGCCAGGGCGCTTCCGACGTCCATATCGAGCCGCGCCCGGGCAAGGAAAAGACGCTGATCCGTTTCCGCAAGGACGGCTCGCTCGTGCCCTACATCGAGGTGCCCGCCAGCTATCGCAACGCGCTGGTGACGCGCATCAAGATCATGTGCGACCTGGACATCTCGGAGCGCCGCAAGCCGCAGGACGGCAAGATCCGCTTTCGCAAGTACGCACCGCTCGACATCGAGCTGCGCGTGGCCACGCTGCCAACGCAGGGCGGCATGGAGGATGTGGTGATGCGCCTGCTGGTGGGCAGCGAGCCCATCCCGATCGAGCAGCTCGGCCTGCTGCCCGACAACCTCGAGCGCTTGAAGCAGATCGTCGCCAAGCCCTACGGCATCTTCTTCGTGTGCGGCCCCACCGGCTCGGGCAAGACGACCACGCTGCACTCCATCCTGAGCTACATCAACACGCCGGACACCAAGATCTGGACGGTCGAGGATCCGGTCGAGATCACCCAGAAGGGCCTGCGCCAGGTTCAGGTCAACCGCAAGGCGGGGCTCGACTTCGCCACCATGATGCGCGCCTTCCTGCGTGCCGATCCCGACGTCATCATGGTGGGCGAGATGCGCGATCACGAGACGGTGTCGGTCGGCATCGAGGCTTCGCTCACCGGTCACCTGGTGTTCTCCACGCTGCACACCAACAGCGCGCCGGAGTCGGTGGTGCGTCTGCTCGACATGGGCATGGATCCGTTCAATTTCGCCGACGCACTGCTCGGTGTGCTGGCGCAGCGGCTGGCGAAACGCCTGTGCCGCAAGTGCAAGGCGGCCTACCGCCCCGGCGAGGACGAGATCCGCCTGCTGCTCGAGGAATACTGCGAGGACATGCACCTCACGCCGGCTTTCCGGGCCGATCCCGAGGGCGAGCGGAGCAAGGTGCTCGAGCGCTGGCGCAAGGCGTACGCGGATGCGGACGGGCACTTCACGCTGCAGCGGCCGGTGGGCTGCCCCGAATGTACCGAGGGCTACAAGGGGCGGGTCGGGCTGCACGAGCTGATGCCGGGCTCGGATGCGCTCAAGCGCCTGATCCAGGAGCGCGCGCCGGTGTCGCGCGTGCTCGGCGAGGCGCTTGCCGAGGGCATGCGCACGCTGCGCCAGGATGGCATCGAGAAGGTGCTGGGCGGCATCACCGACCTCAGGCAGGTGCGCAAGGTCTGCGTGCGTTGAAGGCGGGTGGCGCTTAGAATCGCGGCAGACCCTAGCGCTGCCGGAGCCGCCCATGTATCGCATCGCCCCCAGCATCCTGTCCGCCAATTTCGCCAGGCTCGGCGAGGAGATCACCCAGGTCATCGCCTCGGGTGCGGACTGGATTCACTTCGACGTGATGGACAACCATTACGTGCCCAATCTCACCATCGGCCCGCTGGTGTGCGAAGCCATCCGGCCGGTGACGCAGGCGACGATAGACGTGCACCTGATGGTGAAGCCGGTGGATCGCATCATCCCGGATTTCGCCAGGGCCGGCGCCAATGTCATCACCTTCCACCCCGAAGGCTCGGAGCACATCGACCGCAGCCTGGGCCTGATCCGTGAATCGGGCTGCCAGGCGGGGCTGGTGTTCAACCCGGCGACGCCGCTGCACTACATGGACCACGTCATGGACAAGCTCGACGTGGTGCTGCTGATGAGCGTGAACCCGGGCTTCGGCGGACAGAAGTTCATTCCGGAGACGCTCAACAAGCTGCGTGCCGCGCGCGACAGGATCGACGCCTACGAGGCGAAGACCGGGCGCCGCATCCTGCTCGAGATCGACGGCGGCGTGAAGGTCGACAACATCGCCGAGATCGCCCGCGCAGGAGCCGACACTTTCGTCGCCGGCTCGGCGGTGTTCGGCGCAGGCAAGGACGGCGACCCCAACCGCTACGACAGCGTGATCAGGGCCCTGCGTGCCGAACTGGCCACGGTGGGCGCATGAGCCCGGCACGCTATTCCCCGCGCGCGGTGCTGTTCGACCTCGACGGCACCTTGCTCGACACCATCGGCGACCTTGCCGAAGCCGCCAACCGCATGCTCGCCGAGCTTGGGCGACCGGTCCGCACGCAGGACGAGATCCACAGCTTCGTCGGCAAGGGCATCCCCAACCTGGTGCGGCGCTGCCTGACCGAGAACGCGCAGGCCTCCGAGGACGAGATCGAAGCGGCGGTGCCGGTGTTCCGCCGCCACTATCACCTGGTCAACGGCGTCAGTACCCGCATCTATCCGGGTGTGCTGGAAACGATCTCCGTGCTGCGGGCGCGCAGCATCAAGCTCGCGGTGGTCACCAACAAGGCCGAGGCCTTCACCCTGCCGCTGCTCGATCGCATGGGCATGGCCGGCCACTTCGACACCGTGGTGAGCGGCGACACGCTGCCGGTGAAGAAACCCGACCCGGCCGTGCTGCACCTGGCCTGCGAGCGGCTCGGCGTGCGTGCGACGGATGCGCTGATGATCGGCGATTCGGCCAACGACGCGCTGGCGGCGCAGGGCGCCGGCATGCCGGTGCTGCTGGTCACCTACGGTTACAGCGAAGGCCGGCCGGTGGACACCATCGAATGCGATGGGCTACTATCGAACGCACTTCAGGCGCTCGACCATATCGTTCCTGCATAGCGGGCAGGTCCGTTCGCCATCGGGCCCGTTTGCCATCGGGTCCGTTCGTCAATCTCCACGCCAGATCGCTATCGTGACGTTCGCAAACCGGGATCGCTTTTTCGCTGCCGACCATTCCGCCCAGCCCTGCTGGCGCGGCGGCTGGCGTTGGCCTTTGGGCCACTGAACGCGACTTCCCTTGCGGGTCGCCGGTAGACGCAGCATCGCCAGTCCGCCGTCCGATTCCGCCGCCTGCAGTCCTTCGTCGCTGCAGCCACGCCCGGGGCAGGCCACAGGCCGCCCCAGCCCGAAGCGAACCGACCCACGTGGAGCCTCCATGCTCGAACACGAATTCAATGCCCTCGCCGCCGAGGGCTACAACCGCATTCCGGTCACCCTCGAGACTTTCGCCGATCTCGACACGCCGCTGTCCATCTACCTCAAGCTCGCCAACGAGCCCTACACCTACCTGCTTGAATCGGTGCAGGGCGGCGAGCGTTTCGGCCGCTATTCCTTCATCGGCCTCGCTTCACCGACCCGCATCGAAGTCTACGGCCGCTCCGCGCTGCTGCTGACCGGCAACCGCCTGGTCGAGCGCCGCGACTACGGCGATCCACTGAACTTCGTCGCCGAATTCATGAACCGGATCAAGGTGCCGCCGCGCGAGCACCTGCCACGCTTCGCCGGCGGCCTGGTGGGCTGCTTCGGCTACGACACGGTGCGTTACATCGAGCCGAAGCTGGCGAAGACGGACAAGCCCGACACGCTGAACACGCCCGACATCCTGCTGCTGCTGTCGGAAGAGATCGCCATCGTCGACAACCTGACCGGCAAGCTGACGCTGGTGGTGTACGCGGAACCGGAAGTGCCGGGCGCCTTCAAGCGTGCCCAGCGGCGGCTGCGCGAGCTGCTCGCCAGGCTGCGCGCACCGGTGCAGATCCCCGAGGAGTTCCGCGCCGAGCCGCAGCCGCCAGTGTCGAGCTTTGGCGAGGAGGCGTTCAAGGACGCGGTGCGCCGCGCCAAGCAGTACATCGTCGACGGCGACATCATGCAGGTGGTGCTGTCGCAGCGCATGAGCAAGCCCTACGCGGCGAGCCCGATGGCGCTGTACCGCGCGATCCGCTCGCTGAACCCGTCGCCCTACATGTTCTACTTCAACCTCGAGGACTTTCACGTCGTCGGCGCCTCGCCCGAGATCCTGGTGCGCCTCGAGGACGACACTGTCACCGTGCGGCCCATCGCCGGCACCCGCAAGCGCGGCGCCACCGTGGCCGAGGACCAGGCGCTGGAGCAGGACCTGCTGGCCGACCAGAAGGAGCGCGCCGAGCACCTGCAGCTGCTCGACCTCGGCCGCAACGATGCCGGGCGCGTGTCCGAGACCGGCACGGTGAGGGTCACCGAACAATTCACCATCGAGCGCTACTCGCATGTGATGCACATCGTGTCCAACGTCGAAGGGCAACTGAAGGACGGGCTCGACGCGCTCGCCGTGCTGCGCGCCACTTTCCCCGCCGGCACCGTGTCGGGCGCGCCCAAGGTGCGGGCGATGGAGATCATCGACGAGCTGGAGCCGGTCAAGCGCGGCATCTACGCCGGCTCGGTGGGCTATCTGGGTTTCCATGGCGATATGGACCTCGCCATCGCGATCCGCACCGCGGTGCTGAAGGACGGCCAGATCCATGTGCAGGCGGGTGCCGGCATCGTCGCCGACTCCGATCCGGATTCCGAATGGCAGGAAACGCAGAACAAGGCGAAGGCGATGCTGCGCGCGGCCGAGATGGCCGAGGGCGGGCTGGACACCCGGGTGGAGTGAGGGGAACAACATGTTGCTGATGATCGATAACTACGATTGAGGTCTACTGGCGTCTATCAACCTCCATGGAACAACTCTAAGTCTATGTTTTTAAAGGGTTGATCGTCCATCGAGCGATTCTGAAAGCTGGACAAATCCAGTGCTCATGTGTGTAATGGAGTGTGTAACGGGCCAAACTGGAGGCGTTATACACATGGCACTCACAGCACTCAATCTTCTCTCGGCGCGCAAAGTGGAAACGGCGCAGCCCAGGCCCAAGGTGTACCAACTCCGGGACGGAGGCAGCCTCTTTTTGCGCGTTCAGCCCAACGGCTCCAAGCTCTGGTGGTACCGCTACCGGCTGGGCGGCGCTGAACAGGTGTACTCAATCGGGGTGTACCCAAAGGTCACGCTGGAGGCAGCCCGTGCGGAACGGGACCGGGCAAAGGCGTTGGTCAAGAAGGGCCTCGACCCCATCGTGGAGAAAAAGGCGGCGATCGCCCTCCAGGCCGACACATACGAACGCACGTTCGAGACCGTTGCTCGGGAGTGGATCGTCAGCAATGCTCACTGGAGCGAGTACTACACCAACCAGGTCACCAGCTACCTTGAGAAGGATGTTTTCCCCCGGATTGGCAAGTTGCCGATCAGCAGCATCAGGGCTCCACATCTGCGCCCCATCATCAAGGATGTGGCGGCTCGTGGCGCGAAGACTGTGGCGATCCTCATCCGCCAGTGGTGTGGGCAAATCTTCAGTTATGCGGCTGCCCAAGGTCTCTGCGAATACGATCCTGCCGCCTTGCTCAAGGGACTGGTCAAGCGCCCTCAGGTCCGCCACAACCCTCCGTTGACATGGGCAGAGATCCCGGACTTTCTCAATCGTGTGGACAACGAAGGGGGTTACCAGACGACAGTCCTCGCCCTCAAGCTGATGGCTTTGACCTACGTGCGCACCGTAGAACTGCGCAAGGCCTCCTGGGAAGAGTTCGACCTGGACAACGCCATGTGGTCGATTCCGTCCGAGCGCATGAAGATGCGACGCCCCCATCTGGTTCCCCTGTCACGGCAGGCGGTGGCCGCTCTTAGGGAACTACATGCTCTAACTGGCGGCGGCAAAGTATTGTTCCCGAGCTACAGAAAGCCGGGACAAGTGATGTCGGCAACGACGCTCAATCAAGCACTCAAGCGCATGGGTTATGGCGGACGGTTTTCGTCCCATGGCTTCCGCTCGACCGCAACGACGATCCTTGGACTGTTGGGATATCCGGAGAAGCGGGTCGATCTTCAACTCGCTCATTCCAAAAAGAGCAAGGACTCATCGCGCGCGCCCTACGATCACACGAAGTTTGTGGAGTCCCGCAAGGTAATCATGCAGGACTGGGCTGACATCCTTGACTCATTGCAGGCAGGGAAACCCGTTGAAGGGGTCACGAAGGCGTTTGGCCCCATGTCGAAGCGTAGAACGGCGCTGCTCCGTGTCATAGAGCGCGAGTGATGTCTGCTGCTTGGCGAGTGGAATGCCTAATGCACGTGTAGCACCTTGAACTGAAGACGCAGAACGAGGACATTGGCACTCGACTAGGTTGGAGCATTCTTGGCGACCTGCAGTGCTCTGCGCTCGAACCGCTCTGAAACAACGTCGGCTTGTCCGCAGGGCCGCTGCAGGTGGGTCACGATCTCGTAGGGTCCGTCAGACAGCGGCCGTGTGTGAATGCCCCATCCCTGCGCATGCTCAATGCGCGATTGCGCGGATACCCCGACGCCGTAGCCGGCAGCGACCCATAGCGCGATCATCTCGAAGGAAGAGACACGCTGAATGTTCTGTTGACTCACCGCGGGAAGAGAAGGCAGCCGCTGATCCAGCAAAGGGCAATTCTCTGCAGGCCAGCGAAAGACGGAGTAGTCCAACAGTTCGGCGATCGTGAGCTTCGCCTGGTCAAGTAAGGGAAAGCGCAACGGCATGGCGACGGCCATGTTCTCGGTCCATAGAGGTTGGCTTTTCAGCGACGGATCGCTCGATCCTTCAAGCGTCATGCCCGCGTCGTAGCGGCCTTCCCGAAGTCCCGCAATCAAATCATCGGCTGTGACCTCATGAAACGAAATGGTGACTTCCGGCTCTTCCGCACGCTGCAACGCAAGCAATGCCGAAAGATGCGATGACGGTACGCCAGGCGCTATGGCAAGCCTGAAATTGGAAAAGGAAAACTGGCTGGTGGCGTCGTGCATGAGAGCCCCCACAAAGCGATCGGATCAAAAAGGCGAGCCACCATGATAGCCAAAAGAGATATCTTTAACGTGGTTAAATTCGGTCGATTGATCGACGCTTCTGGTGATGCAGAAGCGCAGCGTTCAACCGGGCCGCCCCCCTGGCACAACCACCTATGAAGCCGAGCCGGCACTGGCCTTCGGCCAAGCGGTGCGTGCTGCCCGCTTGGCGCAGGGAGTCGCTCAGGATGAATTCGCGTCCATGGCTGGTATAGCTCGCTCGCATATGGGCAAGATCGAGCGTGGGGAGCACATGCCCACGCTCGCATTGATACTGAAAATCTCCGCTGCCCTCAGCATAAGTGCGGCAGAGCTGATGAGTGCAACGGAACGCAATCTTCGTGCCGATGCCCAATCTTAAGTGGTGCGGTCCGTTGCGTCAGTCGCTCGAAGGGTCCCGGAGGCGGTCGATAAATCGCACCAGCGAAGCCGATGAGTTGCTGCTTTCGAGTCGAAGCAGGTAGGTGGTGATCACGGCTGTATCCAGCGCCAATGGACGGATCACCACGTCCGGTCGCTGGCTGACCGGAATCTTGGTCGCCGTCATGAAGCCCACGCCGTAGCCGGCACCGACCAAGGTGAGCATCATGTCCAGCGAGGAAACCTCCTCAACGACATTCAGTTTGTGTTCCTGGGTCTGCAGGAGGCGCGCCAACTCGCGGCAGTAGCCTTCGCACACCTGGGGATCGCACAGGACAAGAGGATGCCCCCGGAGTTCATGGAGTGGAACCTCCTTGTGGACGAGCAGTGCGTGCCGGGCTGGCAAGGCGACCACCAGCGGGTCCTGCCAGATAGGTTCGGCGACGATGCCATCACCGACGTCGGCGGTATGAGCGAATCCGATGCAGAAGTCGCCCGAGCGCAGGCCGCGCAACTGCTCGGCCAAAGGCACTTCGGACATCCGTATCTCGATCTCGGGTTCTTCGGCACGGCAACGGGCTAGAAACGCCGACAGCCGGGGATCGAGCGCGCCGTCGGATACGGCGATGCGCAGGCTGCCTCGCAAGCCCGCCGCGACAGCCTTGACGTTCTCGCGGGCCTGCTCCAGGACGGTGAATAGCCGGCGAGTGTCCTGCAGGAACACGGCACCCGCAGCGGTCAGTCGGGTGCCCCGGCGGTCCCGGTCGAAGAGCACAGCGCCTAACTCGTCCTCAAGCTCCTTGATGGCGCGGGACAGAGGAGGTTGCTCAATGTGAAGACGCTCAGCCGCCCGTGTGAAATGAAGTTCTTCGGCCAAAACGATAAAGCAACGCAGGTGCCGCAGTTCCATGAGCAATGTTCCTATTCAGGCGCTGACGACCTCCTTCTGTTTGCTCCACGCGATGCAGGTTGAAAACTTCTTTTAAGCGATGTTTTTTCATATGTTCTTGAGCATGAGATGTAGGCGTTCAACTTTTCCAAACGAGAGGCCGGGCTGTGTTTGACCGAGCATTCAAGAGCCCTGTTTATCCACGGCGCTAAGGTTCAATCTTTACAATGTCCCCAATGCCTTGTACGTATGCGAGTGCATAGGCCATCTCTCCAGAGGTTTGCGCATGCAAAAACATCAATGGTTGTCCGCGTGTTATCTCGTCACCTAAGCGCACCTGCAATTGAATCCCTGCGGCTGGACTCTCAGGCGCACCGGCCAATTTGGCTAAACGAGAAAGCTTACGGTTGTCGATGTGTACTGCTCGGCCTGAAGTGGTTGCCAAAAGCGGTTCGACATAGAGAGCTTGGGGCGGCTCACGAAATCCCCCCTGAGCCGCGCAGATTCTCTGAAATTTTTCCCACGCGCGGCCACTGCTGATCGTCTCATGAGCCAACCGAAGTCCCTCCCCTTCTTTGGCGACGCCGCCAAGCTCAAGCACCGCGCCCGCCACCAACGCCACGCGGTCACATAGGTCTTGCGGCGCATCCGCCTCGTTGCGCAATACGGCCAACACGTCGCGCGCCTCCAACGCCGGGCCGATACCTCTGCCGACAGGCTGATTCCCGTCTGTAAACAGGCAACGCAATACAAGGCCAAATGACGCGGCGACTTCCGAAAGGTGATGCGCAAGATGCTCGGCAGTTTCCCGGCTGCGGACTTTTGCGGTTGGCCCAACCGGAATATCGATCACGATGTGGGTCGCCCCTGCTGCAATCTTCTTGGATAACACCGAGGCAATCAGTTGTCCTTGCGTGTCGATATCCAGTTCACGCTCAATACGCACGAAGATGTCGTCCGCGGGGCTGAGGTGCATCGCGCCGCCCCACGCCACGCATCCACCCTCTTTCTCCACGACCTTTCTGAGCGTATCCAGGTCCAGGTCTACAGGAGCCAGCGTTTCCATGGTGTCCGCGGTGCCAGCGGGAGAGGTGATGGCGCGTGATGAGGTCTTGGGCATCACCAATCCATTGGCTGCGGCGATGGCAACCACCAACGGCGTGGTGCGATTTCCCGGTAATCCGCCCACGCAATGCTTGTCCACAACAATCGGAGCCTGCCATTGCAGGTGATCCCCGACATCGACCATCGCACGGGTGAGATGGATGGTCTCTTGCATATCCAGAGGCAGTACCGCCGTTGCGGTCAGGAAGGCCGAAAGTGCGACATCGGTATAGCGACCATCGACCACATCACGGACGATCGCCTGCAACTCCGTCGTTTGCAGTCGGTGGCCGTGAATTCGCGCACGCACGGCCGACAACGATTCGAGCAGCGGAGGATGCCGAACCTGCACAAGATCGCCCTCATGAATGTCCAGGGCATCCCAGGCGGCCTCGGACAGAGCGATCTGTCCGGTTTTGAGCAGATCGCTGTCGATTTGGTACAGTAGCGCTTGCACAGTGCGGTCGCCGGCAATGATCAGTACCTGTGACCGCGGTGCCAGCCCTTCGGCACGGCAGACATGGCAATCGGTACGCATCAAGACGACGGGTTGATGCTGGGCATGCAGTCGCATGCGCAATGCTTGCAAGGCGGGTGTCTGGGGCGTGATGCGGGCACTCACAGGGCGAACTCCTGGTTTTGCATGGGCACCGATGCGTGCCAATTGAGTTCGCGCTGGATACGTTCGCGCAGCGCCTCAGAGGCATCAGATTCACCGTGAACAATGAACACTCTTTCCGGCGCCTTGGTAAAGCCGCGCAGCCATCGCATCAGCTCATCGCTGTCGGCATGAGCCGACAACATCGCAAGCTCGGCGACCTCTGCCTTGATCGGCATCCAGCGTCCATGGATCTTGACTTCGCGAGCGCCCTCAAGCAGCTTGCGCCCGCGCGTACCTGCTGCTTGGAATCCAGAGAACAGCAGCGTGTTCTGATGGCTACCGCCAAACGCTTCTATGTGATGCAGCACGCGGCCGCCGGTGGCCATGCCGCTGGCGGAAATAATCACCTTGGGGTATCGATTCGCCGATAGCGCCTTGGACTCTTCAACGTCGCGCACGTATGTGACTTCTGAGAATGCCGTCTCGAAATCGTGTTGAGCGAGCTTGTGGTCGTCGGCATGGCGGTGCAGCAGCGCAGTTGCGCTGGTGGCCATGGGACTGTCCAGATAGACGGGCACGTTGCGGAGCCGACCGCGCTGTCGCAACAGCCATAGGTCATAGATCAACGACTGCGCGCGTCCTACGGCAAAAGCGGGAATCACTACGGTGCCTCCGCGGCGAGTCGTACGCTCGATGATGTCGCCTAGCGCTTCGACGGCATCGGAACGGTCATGATGACGATTGCCATAGGTGGACTCGATGATGATGTAGTCCGCTTCCGTGACGGGTTCAGGATCAGGCATGACCGCATCGTCATAGCGGCCCAGGTCGCCGGAGAACACCAAACGCTTGCCGCCGATGTCGATCTGCGCCGTCGCCGCTCCAAGAATGTGGCCGGCCCTGCGTAGAACCAGGCGTGCACCGCCCGGCAATACCGTCTCCTGATGCAGTGGCACGGGCTTGAACTGCAAGAGCGTGCGTTCGGCATCTCGGACCCGATACAGGGCAAGGGCTGGCTTGTGCTTGGAAAATCCCTTCCGGTTGGCGAACTCGGCATCCTTCTCCTGCAACCAAGCACTGTCGAGCAGGATGAGTTCGGCGACGTCCCGTGTGGCTGGCGTCGAGAAAATCTTCCCGCGGAACCCGTTCAGCACCAATCGGGGGAGATATCCACAATGATCCAGGTGCGCGTGCGTCAGTACAACCGCATCGATGTCCTTGGACTCAACGACAAGATGCTGCCAGTTCAGCTCGCGCAGGTTCTTCAGTCCTTGGAAAAGTCCGCAGTCGATCAGGATGCGGGTACTGCCATATGTGATCAGGTGTTTGGAGCCGGTGACGGTACCGGCACCGCCCAGGCTGGTCAGTGAGAGCATGAAGTTGTCTCCTCGCTTGTTGGTGGGTTGTGAAATCAGGAGCTGGCGCGGTCACTGCGGACCGTGTCAGAACCACTTGAAATTCACGCGTCGGTCGCGGCAGCAGCAGCCTGCGAACTGTTCCAGCCGGTCACTTGCGCAGCGGCATAGATGGCATCCACCCAGGTGCATCGATTGGCGATCAGCATTCCAGCCACATCGAGGGTGCCGCCGTGGTTGATGTAGCCCAAAGCCCGCGTCTTCGAAGGGCCGCTGTCAATGCGGCGAAGCACGCCCAGCATCGGCTCAGGGCGGGTATGGCTTATCAACACGCGCGGCAGGTGAGGCGGGAAGAGCGCTTGCAGGGATTCGTCACCGAGCACGAAGGCGGCCTCAAGTTCGTCTCGCGGAATGCGTAGACGGCCGGGCTCGACCACCACGGTGATGCACGACGCAAGCCCATGGTGCTCCAGGCGGGCATGGGCTTTGAGCGCTTCCTCCAACTGGTAGGCGCCAATCGCTACGAATTGCAGTTGTGCGGTGGACGGATCGCCGGCTACATGGGCTGCTCCATGCTCGATCAGCGATTGAGCCGCGGCGGCACTGAAGTGATTCGGCGTGTCGCGCTTGGAGACCACCACACAAGCCACTTGGCCGCGGCTGGCGTAGACCGCTCGCAACGCGGCGCACGCCGTGTTTTCATCCACCGGGAACAACACGCGTGCGGTGTCCGACATCTCCCCCAGCAATGCTTCGCCAATGGTCGGGTCCTGGTGTGACTGCTCGTTCTTGCTGTTCTCCCAGGTGTGGGATGTGACGATCAGCGGGACGGAGATCCAGCCTGGCGGCTGGCCCAGCTCCTTCTGCCGACGCGCGAAGATGATCTCCTGGCGCATCAATCCAAGCATCTTGACCGCGAATGCCTCGTAGCTGACGATCAGGTTCAGCCCCCCTTTGTTGGCGAGGGCGGCGGCCGCAACGGCTTCTTCATTGAGTGCGGTGACCACCGAGCCATCCGTCGATTCCGGGACGCCGGGTTCGGGCACGTTGACGCGGTGCTTGAGCAGCGCCAGAGTGGCCCCCATCTTGTTGCTGGCCAGTTCGTCGGGATTGCCGATCCGGATGCGCAACTGTGGATTTGCCTGCACCAGCTCCACGAACCAACGGTCCAGTGCGGACATGGCGCTGCCCGACACCTCCGTTGGCCCCCAGGTCGGCATCGGCAGTTGAGGACTCGCTGGATGGCGTCGGGCCATGGGGTGCTCGCTTTCGCGCGAGCGCCGGCTCTGGCCGTGATTCGCAAGAATGGTGAGCGCGTTTTCCAGTTCGGTCTCCGGCACGAACAGCGCCGCAGCCCCTGCATTGAAGGCCTCGCGTGCCTGTGCATCCTCGCGCGGATTGCCGTCCAGCGGCAGGTTGTGGGCGGCATTGGTCGCCGCGCCCGGGAAGCCAAAACCTTTCTCCGTCTCGGCGATCACGTAGGGCAGCTTGACGGGATAGCGCCGGTCCGAGCGTGCGGCGAAGGCGCTCAGCGTGTCTTCGGCTTCAACAATGGCCCATGCGATCGCCATCGGATCACGTCCATCAACGATGACCGGATCGAAGCCGTTGTGGCGCAGGTCCTCGGCCAGCCAGGTAGCGCCACCTTCCTGCACGATCTGGGTGCGCTGCTCGATGCGCCGTCCGTTGAGAATCATGACCGGGATGGCGAAGCCGCAGTCCTCGGCGCGCCACCAGCGCGGCGCCCAGTCCGAGCCACGTTGTTCCTCGAAAGCGCCATCACTGAGGAATGCCACCAGGCTTTCTCCCGGCAACGGCGTGTGCACATACTGCAGCCCGGCGAACCCCAGATAGCCGCCTTCGGAGATCGCGCCGGCCGTGTTCGGCCCGGCATGGCTACCCAGCGGTACCGCGGGCCGACCCTGCTTATCGATGGCATAGGAGTAGAAGTCCGCGATCAAACGCGACAGGCCCGCCTCGCTGCGGTCGTAGCGTCCACGCTGGGCGGCGGATACATCGCCGGTCAGTGCGTTCACCGCCTCGATCGCGGCCACGCAGTGCCCCTGCCCCATGAGCCAGCCGCGTGTCGTCCCGGTCAGCGCGTTGGCCAACAGATAACCCACGAAGGCTGGCACCATGTTGAGCGAGCCGCCGGTGTGGCCTTCGGGCGTTTGTTTGAAATCATCGGAGCCCAGTGGGCAGCCGCTTCGGTCGATGCGCCGGGCATAGGTCATATGCGCCACTACGCTCATGGCCGTGCAGGCCACCCGGTCGGCTGCAGCCAGCAGCGCATGGGCCGAGGCTTCGTCTGCTATACGCCTTTGCGCGACCAGACGTTGCACTAGGGCCTGCATACGTTCGATGGTTTCAGACCTGTGCGCGATGGGCCCGTAACCAGCACGCCAATCGATTGCGAGGTTAGCCTGAGAGGGCATTTCGGGTTCCTTGAAAATAGCGGGATAGGTGGAAGATCAGGTTCGCGGATCGGTCTGGCCGCTGGAAAGCGCGCCGGCAATCAGCGAAGCAAGACCAATGCGGTTGCTCGGATGCGGTACCGTGTCGGTGGATGTGATCCGGGCAAACAACGGTGTCAATAGGGTCCAGGCATCTTCGGCGAACAGGGCATGCACCACCACGCACTCCGGCTTGCGCATTCCTTGCTCGGCGAGCTTGTGCGCCGCGATGGCGAGCGTGCGGCCCGATGATGCGATGTCGTCCACCAGCACTGGGGTTCTGTCACGCCAGACCGACAGGTCGGGAACCTCGATGTCTACGCTGCGATCGCCATGGCGTGTCTTGCGAAGTACGACGTGCGGCGCGCCGATGCGGGATGCGATGGAGCCGGCCCATTGCTCGCTTTCCTCATCGGGGCCGACGATCAAGGGCTTTTCGACATGCTCAGCGATCCAGTCGGCCAGCAGCGGCGCGGCATGCAGGGTGGTGGTGGGGATCGTGTAGAGCGCGGAGAGCGTCGGATAGCGGTGCAGATGCGGATCCACCGTGAGCAGCTTGTCGAACGTCGATGAGACCATGCGTGCGAAAGACCGCGATGTCACGCTTTCGCCGTCATGGAATCGTTTGTCCTGGCGCATGTAGGCCAGGTATGGTGCAACCAGATTCACTTCGCGCGCGCCGAGCTCGCGTGCGGCGTCCGCGGCAAAAACCAGAAGCAGGAATTGCGGATCAGGATGGGTCAGCGTGCAAATCAGATCCACGATCTGGCCGGTAGGTTCGCCATGCAGTCGGACATAGCTCTCGCCATCGGGGAATCGGCGCGTTTCGATGCGGCCGACATCGCCGCCATATGTCTGCGCGAGACGACGGGCGAAATCTTCGTTGCCTGGAAGGGCAAGGGTGAGTCGTTGCATGCAGTTGTCTCCTTTCTTGTGAGTTGTCCTTGGTCGCTTATCGAAACTCAGGCGCTTGGTCGGAGTCGATGCTTCATCCGGGCAACCAGGCTCGTGCCGACGAATAACGACGGGATGGCCCGTGTTGAGTCCAGGAAGGAACTGATCTGCATCAGAATTTCCGTCCTACAGTGATCGTTCCGTAGACCGGGATTTCGTCTTGCCCCCGGAATTCGCGTGTGCGGTGGTAGCGGGCTATCGCGATGCGCCAGTTGCCTTGGGTAATCGCGACGCCGTAGCCGACATCCGCCACGAGTGGCCGCTTATCAACGCTATGGCCGGACTTGAAGGTATTGCCATCCAACGTGATGTCGTGCAGAACCCAGCGAGCGTCTAGCGCCACGAAGAGGTGGCCGTTCCAGTTGCTGCCAGCGGTCGTGCGCACGGGCGAGGTGTTCTCTCCGGCAGGCCGTAGCGGTGCCGTACCTAAATCATCAGGCAGGCGCAGCCCATAGCGCAGTTCTCCACCGACATTCGCGTAGGTGGCGAAGTTACCGAAGCTGCCACCCCAGTGGCGGGTCAGATCCCAGCCCCAACCGCTGACGTCTTCTTGCCTGAAGACTCGTGTTCGGCGTTCGTGCAGCAACTGCAGCACAGGCTCGTCGCGCAGTTGGTGTCGCCAGCCATTGAATTTGTCGACGCCGATGGTGTCATGCCACCAGTTCTGGGTTTGCCTGGCCAAGGAGGAGGGGCCCACAACACCGACGCGGATTTGTGAGGTGCGCAGCGTATCGCCGCGCCGCGCGTTGTAGCCAAAGCTCAACATCATTGCGCCGGCGAAAGGGCGGTCGTCTTTGATCAGATCGCTGCGCGTTTTGTCGCTGGGGGTGTACATCATCTGCCCGAAGCCGATGGTCATGTTCTGTTCGTCAAAACCCTCGGGTTGCAGCACCGTGAGAAAACGATTCAGCCCACGGACGAGACGGGGTAGGCAAGGGTCATCGCGATAGTCCACAAGGTTGGGGGAGACCCAGCTGACGAGAAATCCATTGGAGTAGCCTTGATCTTGTCCAATGCCGCCGAACATGTCGTTGTCGATCCGCAGATTGAGCGTTCCCGTTGAGCGCAGCGGGTTGTCCTGGTGGCAGGACTGGGCCTGTGCGGAGGCGCTCAGCAATAGCAGCAGCAAGGGGGCTGCGACTTTCAGCCTCCATTCAGTTTGGTCGGTGGACTGAACCTTCGTCACGCTGGCGTGCCACCCTGCCCAGGGGTTGCAGTCGCAATGACCGATTGGGGCTGGCGCACCAGCATCACTGGAACTGGTGCGATGCGAGCGAGCTGCTCTGCATCGCTTCCCATCAGCAGCCTGTCCACGCCCCGGCGTCCGTGGGTACCCAACACCACCAACTCGCATTGAGTAGTCAGTGCCTGCTGAGCGATGAGCACCGAGACGCGCTCGCCGTTGCTTTCCAGAAGGACGGTCTCAACCACCAGGCCTCCCTGCCTCAGCCGCAGCGCCGCCTCGTCCAGCAGCTTCTGCCCGGCCGCCAGGAAGCCCGGCCTCACTTCTTCAATATAGATCCTCGGCCTCTCGAAGCCGTTGCTATGCTTCATCTCCTCGATGACGTGCAGCAAGACGATGGTTGCGCCATTCAGGCGTGCCAGCACCGCAGCGTGGTGGAGCGCCAAATCGGCAGTAGGACTTCCGTCGAGCGGAACCAGGATTCTTGAGTACATGAATGTCTCCAGTTATCAGAGTAGAACGGGATGACGAACAGATATTGCGTATACCGTGTCGCAATAGCGGACGCGGGATACGCTTATTCAGTTGCGTACATGTTCCCCTGGGGCGTCGCAAACAGTGGGGTATCCACTGGATTCAGCACCTATGAGCGGAGGCGCAACAACATCACCGGAACGCTCTCGCAGCCACGCCGACCATGCGGGCCACCAGGAATCCGGATGCGTCTGCATCGTCGCTTGCCACTCATCCGGCGCCATGTATCCATCACCGGCCGCGCGGGTATGGATTTGATATTGGCGGTTACCTCGGCCGGGCTCGCTCACGATGCCGCCGTTGTGTCCTCCAGTGGTCAGCACGAAAGTCAGCTCGGCCGAAGACAGGAGATGCAGCTTGTAAACCGAGCGCCAAGGCGCAATATGATCCGAGGCAGTGCCGACGCAAAACACCGGTACAGCGATGTCTCCCACTGAAACGGGGCGACCCGTGACGGGATAACGCCCCGCGCTGAGATCGTTATTCAGGTAAAGGCGTCGGAGATACTGCGAATGCATCTTCGCGGGCAGGCGAGTCCCATCGGCATTCCAAGCCATCAGGTCGGTCATTGCCCGGCGATCGCCCAATAGGTATTCGTCAATCATGCGAGACCATATGAGATCGTAGGAACGCAGTAGCTGAAAAGCTCCGCTCATCTGGTCGGAGGTCAAATAACCGGTTTGAGCCATGCTGGCTTCCAACAGCGCCACTTGACTCTCGTTGATGAAAAGACTCAGCTCGCCCGGTTCGCTGAAGTCCGTCTGTGCGGCAAGCAGGCTTACCGACACCAGCCGCGTATCGCCATCACGCGCCATGGCTGAAGCACCAATGGCCAGTAGCGTTCCGCCCAGGCAATAACCAGCCGCGTGGACTCCATGCCCGGGGACGACGGAAGTCACAGCGTCCAGCGCTGCATGCAGGCCGAACTCCAGGTACTCATCCATGCCCAAATCTCGATCCTCAGCATCCGGATTTCTCCAGGAGATGCAAAAAACCGTATGCCCTTGCGCAACCAGATACCGTATCAGCGAGTTATGCGGTGACAGATCCAGTACGTAGTACTTCATGATCCAGGCAGGAATGATCAGGATCGGTTCGGGATGGACTTTCTCGGTAGTGGGCGTGTACTGAATCAGTTCGATCAGTCGATTTCTCAGAACGACTTTTCCTTCCGTGACCGCTACGTCGCGCCCAACGACGAAGTTCTCCGTTCCCGCGGGAGGCTGGCCGGATAGTTGCCGACGCAAGTCGTCGAGAAAGTTGGACGTCCCCCGCGCTAGATTGGCGCCTTGCTCTGCGATGGTTCTTTTCAGGACAACGGGGTTGAAAACCGCAGCGTTGGCGGGCGAAAGCATTTCCAGCCACTGTTTGGCGCCAAACGCCAGCAGGCGTTGGTGTTTCGGATCCACTCCCCACACCCCCTGCGTGGCCTGCTCCCACCATTTGGTCTGATTGACGAATGAACTGCGGAAAAGGTCGTAGGGCCATTGATCCCATGCAGAATCGTTGAAGCGGCGGTCATTGACAGGTGACCGGTCAGGAGCGGTGGCTCCCCGGTCCGGGTTGGCCCGATTCTTCTTCAATACGGCCATCCATTGCTCGGACAGGGAGGCTGCAAACGCCAAAAGCTCGGCTTGCTTGCCAGGACTGTTTGCTAAATGGCTCGCCCAGTCCACCCACGCGAGCAACGATGTCTCCGGCGAAATAGACGACCAAGCCTGTGCCCAAGCGACATGGGCATCCCCATCCAACTTCGGATTGATGGCTGAGTCGATATTGCCGTTCTTTTTATTCGTCAAAGCGTATTACCTCTATTTCTGCACAAGTAGAAAGAGCCCCTTGCTTGAAAACGGGAGTCGATTGCGATTTCCTGGGCGACGACGCCTCGCCAGCGCGTCAGCGATGTATCCATCTGCCAGCTCGCTCCGCTGTTTCGCTTCGCCTAACCGGCCATCAGGCTGATTACCAGTGCGTTCGCAATATCGATGACGAACCCACATACCAGGGGCACCACAATGAACGCCTCGCGTGCCGCACCATGCTCCCGAGTCACCGCCGTCATGTTGGCGATGGCAGTGGCGGTAGATCCCAGCGCAATACCGCCGAAACCCGCGCACACCACGGCGGCTTGGTAATCCTTGCCCATTGCCCGAAAAACAATCAGCAAAACGAATGCGATGACCAGGGCAATCTGCACCAGCATCGCCGCCGTGATGAAGGCAAGCACGGGCTGCAGCTCCCAGAGCCTGAGTCCCATCAGCGCCATGGTCAGAAACAGGCCCAGTGAGATATCGGAGACCAGGGCAATGCCTGGCTGCATGCTCGGCCAGTTCCATAGACGTCCGCGCCCACTCGGCCTCGTCCAGTCGGCCACCATGCGCAGGAGAATCCCGGCCAGCAGGCAGCCCACAAAGGCGGGCAGCGTGACGGGGGTACGCGCTACCAAGGCATTGATTCCGTATCCCAGCATCAAGGCCAAGTTGAGCCAGAGCAATGCCAGCAGCACGCCGTAGTAGTCCAGGCGGGCATGCTGCTCATTGCTGTGCAGCGTGCCAATTTCCAGGGCGCTGTCTCCGGCTTGAAGCCGATGCCTGCGCATGAGCAGGCTTGCGATCGGGCCGCCGATGGTGCAGGCCGCGATCAGGCCGATCATGTTCGCTGCCAATCCCAGTTCCTGCGCTTGCGCAATGCCGAGGTTTTGAACGAAGTGATCGGACCAGGCCAAGGTGGTGCCCACGCCTCCGGTCAGGGAAATCGATCCCACCATCAGCCCGGCGCGCGGATCCAGGCCGAAGGCGCGTGCCATCTCCATCCCGGCCAGGTTCTGCAGCACCATGAACCCGATGGCCAACCCCGACAGGATCAGCAAGGGCCGCCCACCATGGCGCAGCGTGCGGGCGTCGGTACCCAGGCCAATGGCCGCAAAGAAGTACAGCAGCAGCGCGTCACGCGCTTCGAGATCGAAACTGACGACGATCCCCGCACCGTAGTACAGGGCGAAGACAACCAGGGCGCAGGCCAGGCCGCCCACCAGGGATTCCGGGATGCTGTATCGACGCAAGATGCCCCAACGCGCAACCAGGCCCTTGCCCACGAACAACAGCACGATGGCGAGCGTGAATCCATGGAAGGCATCGATCGTCATCGCGCCTTCTCCCTGTCCAGGCAGGACAGTGCGTGGCTGGCGGCTATCCACTCTTCGTTGGTGGGCTCGACCGCCACGATGACCTGGCTGTGGTCGCTGGAAATCTTCGCCGCGTGGCTGGCGTTAGCATCGGTATCCAAGGCAATGCCCAAAAAGCCCAGCGCCGCACAGATGCGCTCGCGAATGAACGCATTGTGTTCACCGACACCCGCCGTGAACACCAGCATGTCCAGGCCACCCAGCACGGCGACCAAGGCCCCGATCTCGCGTACGATGCGGCGCACGTAAAGGGCCAGTGCCAAGCGCGCTCGCTCCCCCGTTTCGCCTGCATCGTTCTCGTGCCCGACAATGACGCGCGGCTCGGCCGAGATTCCCGAAACGCCGAGCAGGCCGGACTCGTGATAGAGGACGCGCCCCACTTGCTCTAGTGAGAGCTTCTCGACTTCCATCAGGTAGAGCACCGCACCCGGATCGAGCGCGCCGGTGCGGGTGCCCATCATCAGGCCGTCAAGCGCGGAGAAGCCCATGGTGGTGGCCACGCTTTTGAGTCCTTGCATGGCGCACAGACTGGCGCCACTGCCCAAGTGGGCAACGACGGTGCGCCCGCACGCGGCGTCGCCATGGCGTTCGGGCAAGGCCACTGCCATGTACTCATACGACAGGCCGTGAAACCCGTACCGACGCAGACCGCGCTCCCATGCGGCATAGGGCAACGGCAGGATCTTCTCGACCTGGGGCAAAGTGTGGTGGAAGGCCGTGTCGAAGCAAGCCATCTGTGGCAGATCTGGCTGCTCCCGCAGCAGGATCTCCACGGCTTCGAGCGCGAATGGCTGGTGCAGCGGGGCCAGAGGAATGTAGCCCTTGAGGTCGGCCAGGACATTTGCGTCCAGGCGCACGGGCATGGAGTATTTGCTGCCGCCGTGGACGATACGGTGGGCGACCGTACCTACGTGGCGGCCGTCGAGCCGCCGGCTGACACGATCGCGGATGAGGCGCAGTGCGGCGCGATACGGATGTGCCGTGTCCAGTTCGATCGAGAACGGCGCAACTCCGGTCTCTCCGAAATCCGGGTTGGCGCCGCCGATTCCCTGCACCTTGCCATTCCACAATGCCTGACGCGGCAGTGGCGCGGCCGAGGAATCGAACACCGCAAACTTGATGCTGGATGAACCGCAGTTCAGCACAAGGATCAGTCCGTGTTCGCGGCGCCCGGAGCGGGCCATGGTGACGTCCATCAGGTCGTCCTCTCTGCGCGCCGTCCGCGCGACTTCGCCGAGGTGTGCGGGGGTGTCTGCTGTCTCATCGTCTTCAGACTCAGCGCGCCGTGTAGCCGCCATCGGCGATGAGCTGGGTGCCCACAAGGAAGCTGCTTCCTTCCGACAGCAAAAACGCCACGGCATGGGCGATTTCGTCCGATGTACCCAGACGACCGATCGGATGCAGGTCAACGGCCTTCTGGAGGGCCGATTCATCCAGGAAATCCAGGATGGGCGTACGCACGTAACCGGGATGAATCGAATTGATCCGGATTCCCTTGGACGCATAGGCCAGTCCTGCCGAGCGGGTCAGCCCGGTCACGCCATGTTTGGCTGCGACGTACGCAGGGTTCGCTGCGTCGCCCACCACCCCCAGGATGGAGGAGACGTTGACGATGGCGCCGCCTCCCGAGCGCAGGATGGCGGGAATCTGATGGCGCAGGCCATAGAACACGCCGTTCAGGTTGACATCGATCACCCGGCGCCAGGCGGCAGGGTCCAGTTCTCCCGCCGGGCTCTGGTCGCCACCGATACCGGCGTTGTTGACGGCAAAATGAAGGTCGCCGAACGTATCGACCGCGCAGGCCACGGCAGCCTGGACCTCATCGATGCATGCCACGTCGGCCACGTTGGCCACGGCGTGGCCGCCCTCGGCGTTGATGAGGCTGGTGACGCGCTGCGCATTGTCGGCGCTGACATCGGAGACGACTACATTCAGGCCGTTGCTTGCAAGCAGCCGGGCAATGGCCTCGCCAATGCCAGACCCTGCACCGGTGACCAGGGCTACGCGGCCAGAGAATGAGTACTGCATGGTGTTTCCTCCAAAGGGGTGGATTAAAAAGAGGGGGTTAATAAGTTGCCGATAAGTCGGCTCAAGGGGGTGACAGCCGATAGTGGTCGGCCAGCATCAGTGCGATCGCGCATGAGGCGATGCGTGTATCACGCGAGTCGGCGCGGCTGGTCAGAATGACTGGCACCTTGGCTCCAAGAACGATCCCGGCGCTGGCTGCGCCGCCCATGAAGATCAACTGCTTGGCAAGCATGTTGCCGCTCTCCAGGTCAGGCACGACGAGGATGTCAGCTTGCCCGGCGACCTCGGAAACGATCCCCTTGATACGCGCAGCGGCGATGGAGACGGCGTTGTCGAAGGCCAGCGGCCCGTCGAGCAGGCCGCCAGTGATCTGGCCGCGATCGGCCATCTTGCACAGCGCCGCAGCGTCCAGCGTGGCCGCCATCGTCGGGCTGACCGTCTCGACCGCGGCCAGGATCGCGACCTTGGGTTCGCGCACGCCGATCACCTGTGCCAGCTCGATGGCGTTGCGGATGATGTCTGCCTTCTGTTCCAGATTCGGGGCGATATTGATCGCCGCATCGGTGACGATGAACGGGCGCGGATAGGCCGGTGTCTGCAACAGGAAGCAATGGCTGACCCGGCGCTTGGTGCGCAACCCCGCTGCTGCCGAAACCAGCGCGGACATCAGTTCGTCGGTGTGCAGGCTCCCTTTCATCAGGGCTTCGACTTCACCTGCGGCTGCCAAGGCGACGGCTTGCTGCGCAGCGGCGTGGCTGTGCGGGACGTCCACAATGGCGACGTCGGCCAGATCCAGCCCGGCCTCGGTGGCGACTGCTTCGAGCCGCCCTCGTGGCCCGACCAGCACCGGCTCGATCAACCCCGCGTGGCGCGCTTCGAGCGCAGCGGACAGGCTGGGGACATCGCACGGATGGGCGACGGCTACCCGAATCGGTTGCAAGTGCGCGACATGCGCCAGCAGGTGCTGCAGGCCTGTGCGGCCCTGCGCATCCGGATGGATTTCCGGCAACGCCGTGCGCGTTCTTTCAATGCGCTCAGTGGGCGCTACGACCTCTACCTGGCCTTGGAAAATCGCCACCCCCTCCTGGCTGGTGCAGGTGCAGTCCAGCGTGACGTGATGGGTGGCCGTGTCTTTGCTGCTCACCTGCATCTGCACGGTCAGCCTGTCGCCGGGCCGAACGGCTCCGAGCAAGCGCAGGTTCTGGCTGACATATTGGGTTCCAGGCCCCGGCAGGCGTGTTCCCAGCACAGCCGAGATCAGGGCGTTTGCACAAATGGCCTCCGTGGTGCCCCGCGAGGGCGAAGACACCGAAGATTCCGGATCCACATCGCCCGATTGCAGCGCGAACATGTGGATGTCTTGCGGCGAAAACGCGCGTTCGAGGCTGGCGCTGTCGCCGATGGCGATCTCGTCGAAGGTGCGGTTGCGCAGAACCTGCAATGCGTCGGCGGCGCCATCGACCGGTGCGGAGGACGTCGTCATTTGCCTTTCCCTCGCCGTGTTTGACTTGTCCGCGGGGCGGCTGGCGTCTTGGACACAGTTTTCTGCGTAGCAGTTTTCTTCTGAGGCGCCTTAGGCTTTGGAGAGGATGTCTTGGAGGTCGTGTTTATGGCCGGAGCGGAGGTGTCACTGGTGGAGCTCGGCATGGCTGGCGCCGCATTCGCATCCTCGACCGCAGCGGATGTGCCACTGGCAGAGCGTGGCATGGCGGTTGTCGACTTCGCGTCCACGACCGTAGCGGAGGTATCAGTGGCGGGACTTATCACGGCGGGCGCCGAAGCCGCCTGCGCTTGGCGCTCGGCCTGCTCGAACAAGGTAGAAACCTGTTCCAGCCTGGTTTGTTCTTGTGCGGACAGCACACCGCCGCTGCCAATCACTTGCACGATCATTCCCGCCACCTGGCGGATGTCATCAGGCGCTATGCCGTTGAGCAATCCGGGGATGGCGGACACCGTGGCGTCCTCGTCGAGCCTCATGAGCAAAGCCTGCCGACGAATGAGGTGGCGAAAGACCTGCATGTCGAAGTCGTTTGCCAAATGGGGGCGCGCGAGTTCCTCTGCGTGCCGGAAGTGCCGCTCGTCGGCCTCGCCACGCGCGGCCAGCACAAAGAACAGCGCCCGTATGGAGGCTTCGGTGATCCCGCCGCTGTGAATATCCGCTTCGAGCCGTGTCAACTCTTGCGCCAGATACTGGCGGTGCTCGGGCGTCTCGCTGGGATGGGGTCGCGGCGGTGCATCGTCGTGCAGGCTCTGTCCAGTCATGGCCTGCACCAGCGGCAGGCTGTACAGCGTGTCAAACGCCTGTGCGTAGATCTGGTCGCGGCAATCACGGAATTGATCCAGCATCTGTTCGACGGCGGTGGAAAACTGCGCCTGCAGTTGCAGGAAAGGGTTGGCCTCGGAGACGGGCTGACGATGGTCGCGCACGTGTTGCGCAGCCTCATGTACTGCGGCGGCGAGCGGATGCCTGTCAGACCACAATTCATAGCCCATGCGCAGCGGATGCAGCGGCTCCAGCCACTTCGCACCCTGGTCCGTGACCAGGGCACGCATCCATGGCTGCACGAAGCTGCGGTAGCAAGCCAGGTTGACCTCGGAGATCCGCGCAACGGCGGCGAACCGGCGATCGTTCTCAGGGTCGGGACGGACGATCTCACGGACTTCATCGATGTTGCTGCGCTGGATCCGAGTCAGGTAGGCGTTCCCGGTCGGCTCGCCTTCCTGCGACCCGTCTGGATTTTCATCGACCAGCATGCGGTGGATACCGGCCGGCAGCACGTCGATGATGTCGATGTTCTCAGCGAACTCCTGGTGCTCTTTACGCCCGACGCTGCCGGAGACGAAGATTCCCAGATGTCCGATGCTGTCATGGGTAGCGTAGACGATGGTCTGGTCATGTCCCAGCACGTCCAGGTCGTTGCGGTACAGGTCGGTGATCCAGCCCAGGGCCTGGGGCGGCGGGGTGATGTTGTCCCCATAGGAGCAGAACACCAGGATCGGCGAGCGAATATTGCGCAGGTCGATGCGCACGCCATCAGACGTCACCAGCTGCGCCGTACTCAGTTTGTTGCCGATGAACAGGTTATCGACGATGTACTGTATTTCCAC
Organism: Pseudomonadota bacterium; assembly: GCA_018240785.1. Classification (GTDB taxonomy): domain Bacteria; phylum Pseudomonadota; class Gammaproteobacteria; order Burkholderiales; family Rhodocyclaceae; genus Thauera. Next base: position 140,151 of record JAFEFC010000036.1, read on the forward strand.
ATCGTTCAGGAACACGTGGCCGCCCCAGTACTTCTCGAATTGCAAGTGGCGCGGGCCTTCCGTGTCGACCTTGGCGTACAGGTTGTACTGTTTGCTCCACAGCGTATTGGCCGGGTCCAGGTTCTCGAAGTTCTGTACCAGCCAGGCGCCGTCGAACCGGCCGGCGCCCAGATCGCTGGTCAATGCCGTCAACCAACTACCGCCGGTCAGGCCGCCTGCATAGCGCATCGGCATGTCGCCCGCCCAGTACGACAGCGGCGCGCCGGCTACGATGATCGGTCCGAACAGTTCGGGCCAGACGGCAGCTGCCATCAGGATCTGCCAGCCCGCCTGGCAATTGCCGATGACAGCGGGCTTGCCGCGGCTGCCGGGGTGCAGCTCGCCGACCTTGCGCACGAAGGCCGCTTCGGCGCGCATGACGTCCTCGACGGTCTGGCCGGGAACGGGATCGGGCAGAAAGCCAACGAAGTAGCAGGGATGCCCTGCCTTGAGGGCTGCCCCGACCTCGCTGTCGGGTTTGAAGCCGCCGATGCCCGGGCCGTGGCCCGCGCGTGGATCGACCACCACGAACGGCCGCTTCTTGGGATCGGCCGGCGTGTCGGCTGGCGGCAGGATGCGCACGAGGCCATAGTTGACTGGCCGCGGAAGATCCAGCCCGGACATGATGACCTCGGAGGCGAAGTCGAGTACGTTCGGCGTCTGCTCCTGCAAATGCTCCAGGTACTGGTTGCCGCGTTGGCGGCGAACGTCGGCATACAGAATGGATCGCTGCCAGGCATCCACTGCATACTCGGTTGCCATCGCCGATAGTCGCAACGGGTCCCACAGCAACTGCCCCCAATCGGCCGCTGGTGATGTCGTGGTGTCTCGATTCATGGCGATGGGCACTCCTTCTGTGATGAAACTGAAAAATTGAATGGCAAGGGGCCGCAGGCACATCGTCTTGCTGGCCCTTCCTCACTCAGTACATATGCTGGCCACCGTTCATCGATACATTGCTGCCGGTCATGAACCCCGCAGATTCACTGACGATGAATGCAACCAGTGCAGCGATTTCCTCAGGCCGTCCCAGACGACCCACGGGAATACCGGCAATCACTTGCTTGACCACTTCTTCCGACATGCTCGTCACCATCTTCGTATCCAGATACCCCGGCGAGACGGTGTTGACCGTCACGCCCTTGCGCGCCACCTCCTGCGCAAGGGCTTTAGTGAAGCCATGCATGCCGGCCTTTGCGGCGGAGTAGTTGGTCTGGCCGAACTGCCCCTTGGAGCCGTTGATGGAGGCGATGTTGACGATCCTGCCCCAGCCGCGTTCGAGCATGCCGTCGATGAATGGCCGGGTGACGTTGAAAACGGAGTCGAGATTGACGCGCAGGACCGCATCCCAATCGGCGTAGCTCAGCTTGCGGAACGTAGCATCGCGCGTGATGCCCGCGTTGTTGACCAGAATGTCGATGTGGTAACCGTCTGCTTGAATGAGGCCGGCCAACTCCTGGCAGGAGGCATGGTCGGCCACATCCGCGCCGTAGGCGATGAAGTTGTAGCCTTCGTCCGTCTGGGCTTCCAACCACGCGCCGATGCTGGCATTGCCTGGCGAGTGGACGACGAGCACGGTATGGCCAACATCGTGCAAGGCCCGGGCGATGGCTTCGCCCAGGCCGCCAGTGCCGCCCGTGACCAGGGCGGTACGTTGTTCAGCCGGCATTGCGGCCACCGGTCTTGCCCGGTGCCTCCTTATCCTGCGCCGAGGCCCACACGGCTCCCCACTGTTTGAAGATATCCTGGAACGGGAGTACCGCATCGCCCTGGCCTACGGCCTGCGTAACCGATTTCTGCCAGTCTTGAATAGCTATTTGCAGGCCTTGGGTGAAGGTTGTCTGGTTTTTGATCGCGACTTGTGTCAGCGCCTGCGCGCCGCCCACGTGGTACTGGAACTGACGCCAGAAGGCTTGTGCGGGCAGCGTGGCCAGTTCCTGCCAATTCTGGGCCTTGAGCAGGCTTTCGATTTCGGCGCCGGACTCGGCAATGCTCTCGCTGCCCGCGCGCGTGGCGTTCTCCAGCCATTGCTGGCCGTTTTCCTGCATCAAGCGCTGTAGGCGTAACTGCAGTTCCACGTTCGCCTTGAACAGGTTCAGGGGGATAGTTTCGTTGCTCATGGTCAAGCTCCTTACTGGTTGAAATGCCCAAGTGGGCGGTGAACCGATCAGGCCATCTGGCCGATGGTTTTGCGAAAACGCGCCAACGACAGGGAAAACAGCACCGTGCCGATCAAGGCCAGCGCCAGAAAGGGCTGCCACACCGTCTCCAGGCCCGCACCCCGGTAGAGAATGGCCTGGCTCAATTCCACGAAATGGGTGGTGGGTGCGACCAGCATGATGTTCTGCACGATCTCGGGCATGCTTTCGCGTGGCGTAGTGCCACCCGACAGCATCTGCAGCGGCATGATGGTGAGCATCATCAACATGCCAAACTGCGGCATGTTGCGCGCCAGCGTGGCGAGGAAGATGCCCATCGACGTAGTGGCGAACAGACTGAGCGCTGCACCGGCGAAGAACAGCGCAATGGAGCCCTCGATGGGCACGCCCAGGACGCCGCGCACCATGAGATTGAGCGACAGAAAGGAGGCGATCAGCACGACCAGGGCCATCGACCAGATCTTGGAAAGCATGATCTGCGCGGGCGTGACCGGCATCACCAGCAGGTGCTCGATGGTGCCGTGCTCGCGCTCCCGGATCAGCGCCGCGCCAGTCAGGATGATGGACAGCAGCGTGATGTGGTTGATGATCTGCACCACCGAGCCGAACCAGGCCTTGTCGAGGGCGGGGTTGAAGCGCGCGCGCAAGGCCAGATCCACGGGTGGCGCGGTGGTGCTGCGATAACGCTTGACGAACTCGTTGACTTCACCGGTGAAAATTTGTTGAACATGGCCACTGCCGGTGAAGGCCTGGCTCATGCGGGTGGCGTCGACATTGAGCTGCACGGCAGGCGATCGCCCCGCCAGCACGTCGCGCTGGAAGTTGGGCGGAATGACCAGAGCGAAGGTGTACAGCCCCGCGTCCATGCCCGGGTCCACGTCCCCATAGTCGATCATGGCCGGTGGCGTGAACTGCGGGGGGTAGAAGGCCGAGGCAACCCGCTGGGACAGCGCCGAATTATCCTCGTCGACGATGGCGATGGGCGCGTTGTGCAGCGTCTCCGGCATGGACGTGGCCTTGGTGTAGACCGACGCGGTGAACACGTAGACGATGAGCACAAGCATCATCGGATCGCGCCAAAGACTCCACAGCTCCTTGACACCAAGGTCGTAGATGTTGGCCAGGTTTCTTCTGCGCATCTCAACGCTCCTGCTTCTTGAGTAGCAAAACAGCCACGCCGAGAATGACCGGAACCGAAATGAGCATCGACCACAGCGGCCCTGTCAGGTCGGCCAGGCCAAGCGCTTTGCTGAATACGCCACGGCTGATGGAAATCATGTGCGTGGCGGGGTAGATCTCGCCGATGAACTTGCTGGAGCCTTCAAGCGAGGACACGGGATCGATCAGGCCGGCGAACTGGGTGGCCGGAATCAGGGTGCCGATCATGGCGAAGAACATGGCCGCGATCTGGCTGCGCGTGACGGCCGAGGCCAGCAGCCCCATGCCTGTCGCGGCGAAGGAGAAGATCAGCGCGGCCAGCGCCAGGGTCAAGAAGCTGCCCTTGACCGGCACACCGAAGATGGTGACCGCGAGCAGGCTCATCAGCAGGAAGTTCACCATGGCCAGACCGACATAGGGCAGTTGCTTGCCAAGCAGGAACTCGATGCGCGTCACCGGCGTCACGTACAGATTGGTGATCGACCCGGTTTCTTTCTCGCGCACCACCGCCAGCGCAGTCAGCATGGCCGGCAGCATGAGCAGCAGCAGAGGGATCACCGCCGGCACCATGGCTGGCAGACTCTTGACATCGGGGTTGTAGCGAAAGCGCGTCTCGACGCTCGCATTGCCTGCGGCGCTGGCACCGCTGCGTTCGCTGGCCTGTACGAGCAGCCAGTGCTGGTGCATGCCCTGAACGTAGCCCTGGACGGTTTCCGCGCGTTGCGGCATGGCGCCGTCGAGCCACGCACCGATCTGCACGTTCTGGCCCCGCAACACATCGCGGGCAAAGCCAGCGGGGATTTCGATGGCCAATGACAGTTCGCCGCTGCGCATGCGCCGGTCGAGATCCTCGTAATCGACGATAGGCGGGTGCTCTGTGAAGTAGCGCGAGCCGGCCAAGTTCAGCGTGTAGTTCTGGCTGAGCGTGGTCTGGTCGCGATCGAGCACCGCATAGCTCAGGTCCTCGACGTCCAAGGTGATGCCGAAGCCGATCGCGAACATCAGGAGCAGCGAACCGCCCAGCGCCAGGGTGGCGCGCACCGGATCGCGCTGCAGTTCCAGTGCTTCGCGCCACAGATAGCTGAGCATGCGGCGCAGGCTGAAGCCTTCAGCGTTGTGCCCGATGTGCTCAGTGTGTGTCGCTGGCGTCTGAATCGCCGTATTGGCGGCCTCGGTGGGGCCGGCGGGAGCGACCGTGCCGCCCTCCGCCTCGATGAGGTAGCCGATGAAGGCCTCTTCGAGGGTTTTAGCGCCGCGCTTCTCGACCAGCTTGGCGGGCACGTCGCTGTCGAGCACCTTGCCCGCATGCATCATTGACATGCGGTCGCAGCGTTCGGCCTCGTTCATAAAGTGGGTGGAAATGAAGACCGTCACCCGGTCGCGACGTGACAGCTCGATGAGCAGCCGCCAGAATGCATCGCGCGCTACTGGATCGACCCCGGAGGTCGGCTCGTCCAGAATCAACAGTTCGGGCTTGTGCACCATGGCGACTGCCAGCGACAGGCGCTGGCGTATGCCCAGAGGCAGGCTGGCCGGCAAGCTGTCGATGACTTCCACCAGGCCGAAGCGCTCCACCATCTCTTCGACGCGGCCCGGAATGTCCTTCGGGGGCACGCTGAACAGCTTGGCGTGCAACTCCAGGTTCTGGCGTACCGTGATTTCGCTGTAGAGCGAGAATGCCTGCGACATGTAGCCGACGCGGCGGCGGGTGTCCAAGTCATGCGGGTCCACCTCATGACCGAACAGCCAGGCTCGTCCCTCGCTCGCCGGCAGTAGCCCGGTGAGCATCTTCATCGTCGTAGACTTGCCGCAGCCGTTGGAGCCGAGGAAGCCGAAGATTTCACCGCGCCGGATGCGGAAGGACACGCTGTCGACGGCAACGAAGTCGCCAAAGCGCATGGTCAGCCCCTCGGCTTCGATGGCGATATCGTCCGCGCCGTCCTCAGGCAGAGGCGGAATGACAACCGCTTGGTGTCCGCGCTTTTTCTCTTCCGGGAGCAGGCGGATGAATGCCTCTTCCAGGTTCGGGCTGTTTGTTGTCTCCAGCAATTCCTTCGGCGTACCGGTGGCGAGGACCTTGCCGTCGTCGATGGCGGCGAGCCAGTCGAAGCGCTGTGCCTCATCCATGTAGGCGGTAGCCACGATCACGCTCATGCCGGGGCGGTCGGCGCGGATGCGCTCGATCAGATCCCAGAACTGCGCGCGCGCCAGCGGGTCCACGCCAGTCGTCGGCTCATCGAGAATCAGAAAATCCGGGTCATGAATCAGCGCGCAGCACAGGCCGAGTTTTTGCTTCATGCCCCCGGACAGCTTGCCTGCCGGGCGCTCCAGGAATTTGAACAGGCCAGTGGCCTGGGTGAGCTCATCGATCCGCTGGCGGCGCTCTGCGGCGCCATGACCGAACAGGCGCGCGAAGAATTGCAGATTCTCCTCGACCGAGAGCGTCGGATACAGGTTTTTGCCCAGTCCCTGCGGCATGTAGGCGATGCGCGGGCATACCTGCTTGCGATGGGCCTTGCTGGCCATGTCGCCACCCAGCACCTCGACCGTGCCCTCCTGGATGATGCGCACACCCGCCAGCAATGAGAGCAGACTGGATTTGCCCACGCCGTCGGGGCCGATCAGGCCGACCATCCGTCCAGCGGGGATGTCCAGGTCAATGCCATCCAAGGCAATGACGTCGCGGTAGCGCAGTCTTACCTGGCGGACAATTGCAACGGTCGCGAGCTGCGCGCTGTGGCTCATACCTTACTCCGGCACACGAACGGAGAGGTTCTGAGGCCACTCGGCCTTGGCGTCGAGCTTGACCCAGGCTACGCCGGGCAGACCGGTCTTGACCTGGTTCAGGTGCTCACGCAGCAGCTCCTGCGAGATCTGTGCGCGCACGCGAAACATCAGCTTTTGCCGCTCGCTGGCGGTTTCCACCGTCTTGGGGGTGAACTGCGCTGCGCTGGCGACGAAGGAAACGGTGGCTGGAATCACATACTCGGGCGCGGCATCCAGAATGATGCGAACCTCCGAGCCCAGCGCAACGCGGCCGGCCACGGTTTCGGGCAGGAAGAAGGTGATGTACACGTCCGACAGATCAAGCAGGTTCAAGACACGTCCGCCCGCTCCAAGCACCTCGCCGGGTTGCGCGACACGCACCTGAACCCGTCCGTCGCGCGGAGACCGCAGTTCGCTGTCGCGGATGTCGGCTTCGATGCGGCTGATACTGGCCGTAGCGGCGGACACGCTGGACTGCGCGCCGACAAGCTGCGCCCTGGCGGCTTCGACCGCGGCGCGGGCGGCGGCGGCCTGTGCCTTGCTGGCCGCGAGGGTCGCCTGGGCGCCCTGTACGCGCGCCCGGTCATCGTCCAGTTCCTGGATCGAGGCGGCTCCCTCACTCGACAGCGTGCTGGAGCGTGTCAGGCGCCGTTGCGCGGCGTCCAGTTCCGACTCGCGCTGACGAACCAGAGCCAAGGCGGCAGTCACGTCGGCTTCACGCAGCGCCACCTGTGCCTGCGCCGCGGTCACCGAATGCTCAGCCTGCTGACGCATGGCCAGGGCCTCGTCGCGCTGCGCTTCCAGCGTTTCCAGCCGCATCTTGGCCAGTGGCTGGCCGGCTGTGACGAAATCGCCTTCACGCACCAGGATGTCTTCGATGCGGCCGGGAAGCTTGGTGGCCACGTCGATCTCGGTGGCTTCGATGCGGCCATTGCCGTTGACGAATCCTTCGCCCGGGCCGCTGTCGGTAAACCTCGTCCAGCTCCACCAGGCCAGCGCGGCAACAACCGCTGCAGCGAAAGCGACCAGGAGTTTTTTCTTGAGAGAGGGGGAGACAGTCATGGGTTCGGCGTGCCTTAACGGGTTGATGGGGTGGAAGCGGGAGTCGAGGCCGCACCCTGTGCCTCGCCGGCTGCGGCGAGGGTGCCGCCGCCGAGCGCGGCATACAGCGCCACCTGGCTGGACAGCAGCGCGCGGCGCGCCTGTACCAGTTGTTGCTGGGCTCCCAGCAGATCGCGTTGGGCATCCAGCACTTCCAAGAAGGCGGCCGAGCCGTTGTCGTAGCGCAACTTGGCCAGGCGTGCGCGTTCGCTTTGCGCTTCCAGGTTGGCTCTCTGGATCGTCAACTGCTCAGCCAGCCAGCGCTTTGCGCTCAGCGCATCGGCCACCTCGCGGAAGGCCGTTTGAATGGTTTTTTCGTATCCGGCGACGGCGATGTCGCGGCGCACTTCGCTCAGCTCCAGATTGGCGCGGCGGCGCCCGCCATCGAAGATGGGCAGCGACAGGGTGGGCATGAAGGTCCAGGCGCGACTGCCGGAATCGAACAAGCCATTCAAGTCGGAGCTGGCCGTGCCGAAGCTGCCGGTCAGCGCAATGCGCGGCAAAAACGCCGCGCGGGCCGCGCCGATGTGGGCATTGCTGGCACGCAATTGGTGTTCGGCGGAAATGATGTCCGGGCGACTGACCAGCAGTTCCGAAGGCAGACCGGCCCGCAGCTCAGTCAGAACCGTCGTTTCATCGAAGGGTGCCTTGGCGGGCAGCGGGCCGGGATCAGCGCCTACCAGCAGTGCCAGGGCGTGTAGTTGCGTGGTGCGAGCCTGCTCAAGCTGCGTCAGCAGCGCCTGAGCTTGGTTCAGCAGGGTCTGGACCTGTGTGAGATCCAGCTTCGAGGTCGAGCCGACTTCGACGCGGCGCCGGAAAATGCGATAGGACTCCTCGCGGGTGGTCACGGTTTGCCGTGCGATCGCCACGCGTTCGTCGATCTCGCGCAGGCCAAGATAGCCGTCTGCCACCTGGGCGATCAGCGCCAAATGGACGGCCTGGCGAGCCGCGTCGGAAGCCAGCCAAGTTTGCAGGGCGGCGTCTTCTAGGTTGCGGATCCGACCCCACAGATCCAGTTCCCAGGTGGTCAAACCCACCTCGGCCCGGTACTCGCCGCCCACCTGCGATCGGCCCGACATGTTCAGGTCGCCAGGGACGCGCGCGCGCCCACCTTGGGCGCCCACGCCCATGGCAGGAAAACGATCCGAGCGCTGAATGCGGAATGTGGCGCTGGCTTCCTCGACGCGCAGCGCGGCCACGCGCAGGTCGCGGTTGTTTTGCAGCGCGGTCTCGATGAGGCGTTGCAGCAGGGGGTCAGTGAAGTAGGCCTGCCAGGCAAGCTCTCCCGCGTGGGCGCCGTCGGTGCCTGATCCAAGATGCGCGGGCCAGGATTCGGGCACAGGCAATGGCGGGGTGTCTGGCGCCGGAGCGAGCGACATGCAGCCGGTCAAGACGACGGCGCTCAGGGCCAACGAGGCAGCGCGCAATCTGAACGCAGGAAACAACGGGGAAGTTGGGAGCATGGTCACGTTCCGTACAGGTATCGGGCTGAAGAGGGTCTGGTCGCAGAGGAGGGAATGGCTGCCACCCGCGCAATGCGGGGTTCGTGGCTGGTGTCCGCAAGCCCTACTTTCTTGCTTGCAAGTGCTGTCAAGCCCACTTCATCTCCTTGTTGATATGTGCATCCCCGTGTTCCCCGGCTGGTTGATAGGGCGCTCTTCCTGTGTCGTAACCCGATGTGCCGGGTTCACTCGCGCCCTGTGTTGATCTGCATTGTGAAATCTGAAAACAAACGACTGGACGGTTGCTTTCAATTATACGTTACAATCCAAGAACCGCAATCAGCGGGCTCGTCGGTCATTGACGCAGGTCAATTCGAGCTGCCGGCTTGGGTTCAAGGAAGGCCCTGATTCTTGGTAGAGCCGGTGACAGGCCCATGGGAACACCCCTCAGATCTTTGAACAGAGCCTTTGAATGCCACCCAAGAAAGATGACGCGCCAGACAACAAGCGCCGCTACCTGTCCTCTGCCGCCAGGAAAGAGGAAATACTCGACGCGGCCCTGGTCGAATTCGCGGATCGGACATACAAAGCAGTGTCGATGGAGCGCCTGGCGGAATGCGCGGGCTTGTCCAAGGCTGGCATCTATGCCCACTTCAAAAGCAAGGAAGAAATTTTTCACGCCTTGCTCGAACGTACGACGAAGCAGATTTGTGATTTCCAGGGCTGGCTCCCGGATGAGGATCTGACGTTGCCAGAGCTGGTAGATGTCTACCTGGATCGCCTGTACGCGACCTTCAGCTCCCCTGCCACGATGTCGATCTACCGGCTGCTTCTGGCCGAAAGCGCCCGAACTCCAGAGCTGGTGCAGCGTTGGCACAACGAAGTTGCGCTCGGGCTGAAAGAGCGGGCGCAGACCATCATCCACCGCAACATACGCCGAGGCGTCATTCGCCCAGGCGTCTTGACCGAACACTTCTTCCCGTTGGCGCTCGCGCCCGCAGTGCTGTGGCTGAGTTCCTCGATGCTGTCCAAGGGCAGTCCTTCCATCTCGCTGGTGCAGTTACGGGATGCGCACCGGCAACTGTTGCTTGAGCTTTTGCAGCCTCAATGAGCGGAGTGATGCACATAGTCCTGCGCGCCCTTGCAGGCTTGGCGATCGGCTTTGTGGTACTGCTGCTGACTGTGTGGGGTGCGCTGGCTCTGTGGCATCAGATGCCGGGACCTTCGGTGGTGCGATGGTTCGTCATTGCCATGTGGTCTACGTTGGGTGTGACCGTTGTCTTGTCGCGGGCGGGCTTGCTTGGGCGGCGCAATCGCAACATCGCCGGATTCGCATTTGTGATCGCAGCCGCCTCCCTGCTCATGTGGTGGGGGACGCTGCAGCCGTCACACCAGCGTGTATGGGCTGACGATGTCGCCCAGTTGCTGGAGGCCAGGATCGACGGCAACCATGTTCACCTGAATAATGTGCGCAACTTCCAGTGGCGCAGCGAAACCGACTACACCCCGCAGTGGGAGAGCCGCACATACGACCTGGATCGTCTGCGCAGCGCCGACTTGGTGCTTTCCTACTGGATGGGGCCGCACATCGCCCACACCCTGGTGTCGTTCGGCTTCGATGGCGGTGATCGCGTGGTGTTCTCGCTGGAAATTCGCAAGGAACGCCATGAGTCCTTCTCGGCGGTAGGAGGATTCTTCCGTCAGTTCGAGCAGATCCTGGTAGCCGCCGATGAGCGAGACATTGTGCGTACGCGCAGCAACGCGCGAGGCGAAGATGTTTATCTCTATCGCTTGCAGATGAATCAGGCGAGTGCCCGCGCGTTGTTTCTGGAGTTTCTGAACGCGGCCAATGAACTGCGGCAGAAACCGCGCTTTTACAACACGTTAACCAGTAACTGCACGACCATCGTATTCGAGCTGGCCCGGGTCATTGCGCCCGCATTGCCAATGGACTATCGCCTGCTGCTGTCTGGATATTTTGCGCGGTACGTCTACGACATGCATGGATTGACGCCTGGCTATCGTTACGATGAATTGCAGGCACTGGGGCATATCAACGAACGTGCCCTTGCTTCCGATGTGTCAGAGGATGACTTCTCGATGTCGATTCGACAAGGCGTGCCAGGCATCCCTGCCAACGAGGTGAATCCATGAGGTTCCCGCAGGCCTGCCTTCTCATTACATGCGCCGCTCTTGCTCCGCTGCTGCTGGGGGGCTGCTCGATCCTGCGCGAGTTCGGCCCAGTGGTTGAAGTTCATACGCTACCTACCAGGGAGGCCATCGAACTCAAGCGCGGCGACATCCTGACACGTGGCAAGCTCAGCGATGCGACTGTCCAGACCATCAGGGTGGCGGCATTGGATGAGCAGGCATGCGCAAAGCCGATCTCCTCGGAGTGCGCGGAGGCCTTGGCTACCGTGACGGGGGTTGCCACGGATAGACGCCTGGCTGCACTGTCCGAACTATGGCTGGCGCAGGCTCAGGCCATGAAGCCCGGTTCAGCGCAGCAAGCCGCCTGGCTTGAGACGATTCGCTATGCCTATGCTTATCTGTTCCTTGGTGACCATACTCCGGGAGAGCGGGCCTTCGAGGATCGCCAGACCCAAGTGCGGGATTGGTATAACTATGCCGTCGAGCATGCGGCCACCGGCATGTTCGAAGTTCGGCAACAAATGCCGACGCAGTTGCCCGACCAGACCAGTTGGAACATTGCAGGCTGGGAACTGAAGCTGGATATGCGCGGCGCGCGCTTACCGGGCAGTACGGCGGTGCCAGCCGAACTCCTGCCAGCCTCGTCCCTGTCTTTCCGTGGATTGCGTAGCCTCTACCGGCGCGACGGCTTTGGCGCCGAGCTTGTGGCGGTCATTCCGGACGAGTCCCTGAGCGCCGCCCCAACTCGGGGTGGTCGCCCAGCGGCAAAACATGATCAGCAACCGCTGCCCTGGAGCGAGATGCCCGCGCCGTCCATGACGGTTCTGCTGCATCCCGACGGAGACAACTTGGACAGCGTGCTGCATGCTCGTACAGCCCGTCTGACGGTGCATGACCCCTATGTGGAATCGGCCATTATGCTGCGCGGCCAACGTGTGCCGCTGGCGGCCAATTTCACGGCCGGCTATGGCGTATGGCTGGCCCGTGCCAATTTCAACCGCCAGTCGCTGCGCAGCCTGCTCGGGCGCGAGGGTGGCATCGACCGCCCGCACGTCTACTTGATGCAGCCCTACGATCCGAACAGGCGGATCATCGTCATGCTGCACGGACTGGCCAGCAGCCCTGAAGCCTGGGTGGAACTCGCCAACGAAATCCTGGGCGATGAGGCGCTGCGCCAGCATTACCAAATCTGGCAGGTCTACTACCCGACCAATATGCCGATCGCATTGAACCACGCGATGATTCGCAGAGCGCTCGGGGATACGCTGGCGCATTTCGATCCTTCCGGCCAGGCGCCGGCATCGTCCGACCTTGTACTGGTGGGGCATAGCATGGGCGGGGTCATCGCGCGGTTGATGGTGTCGTCAACCGACCAGTCGCTGGTGCAGCTGGCTGCGGATCGCAGTCGGCTGACGCCGCAGCAGATCAAACGCATAGATCCGATGTTGCGCTTCGAGCCCTTCCCGAATGTCAGCAGTGCCATCTTCATCGCGGCGCCTCATCGGGGCACATCGGTCGCGGGTGGACGCCTGGGGCGCTGGATGGCGGGATTTATCCGCTTTCCCATTACGGTGCTCGAAGAACTCGCCCATACACTGGCACCCAATGCGGCCGCCAGCAGCCGTGAAAGCCTGGCAACCATTCCCAATAGCGTGAACAATCTCGACGAAAACGATCCGTTCGTGCGTACGGCGGCGGGCTTTCCCATCTCATCCCAGGTGCGCTATCACTCGATCGTGGCCCAAGCCAATTCCGAAGTGGCCCTCGATGATTCCGATGACGGTCTTGTGCCTTATCGCAGCGCACATCTTCCCGGCGCACAGTCCGAGAAAGTCATTATTTCGGGGCACAGCGTGCAACAGAGCGCGGCCGCGATACTGGAGATCCAGCGTATTCTGAGAGAGGACATGGCTCTGCGGGAAGCGCATTTACAGCCATAGACAACTGCCATCTGCTGTGCGCGGCCGAGCTGATTTCGGATTTCGTATGGGCGTAATGCATTCATCTGAATGCGCAAAGAGCATCAGACTTACTGTTGCCCGCTCGACGCTGGCACAGTGGGTCGGTGCGTGCGGCGCGCAACTGCAGCCGATGGTAAAGGCGCTGGATGACGAACTGCGTCGCCACGTGGTGCTGCACGCCCACGAGACGCCGATGCTCAAGCCCAAGCATCTTGGCGACGGCAAGGCGTACCCAACGTGATCCGCCGTCTGGCGGCGACCCAGCCCATGCTCGACAAGATCGTCGGCCACCAACGCCACATCGCTCAGGCCTACGGCATATCGATGGAGCATGCGCGCTGGCTGTTGACCACCGTGGCGTTCCACTGCCTTGCCGTGGCCGACACGGTGTACTCGGTCGCCGAACGGGAACCCGTCGTGGATGCAGACCGTGCGACGGAGGAAGCCGAGATGGAGGCCGAACTCAACAGGGCATGCACGCACTCATTGTTGGCATGCTGGCCTTGATGGATGCTGATGGCCTTTCAGGAGATAGTTGATCGTCGTTCTCGTTTGTGGGGGTTGAATGGAAATCCAGGGATGCCGTAATTGAGGAGCCTGGACGGCGTATCGTTCAGGAACAAACACGCACGGGCGGCCAGGCCCTGCCGTGGCTCGACATGACGGCCTTCCTGCGCGGGGCCATCGACCTTGCGCTAGACAACCATGCCAATGCGCCACGCAGCAATACGCAATGGGTGTTCTTCGACCGTGGCCTGATCGACGCGGCGGCAGCACCCCAGGCACTGGACGGCACTACTATTCTGGACACGATTGCCCAGTCGCATCGCTACCACTCGCGCATCTTTCTGGCCCCGCCGTGGCCTGAAATCTATGTGCAGGACGAAGAACGCCGTCACAGCATGGATGAAGCGCGGGCTGAATTCGAGCGGCTTCAGCGCACCTATCCAGCGCTGGGCTATGCGGTATCGCGGTTGCCCAAGATCAGAGTGGCGCAACGCGCTGACTTTGTGCTGGACACCTTGGCTAGCCGCTAACCTACCAAGGCGAACTCTACCGTATCTCACCGCCACGTAGGACTCCATGCTCAAATCTCTTGCGTAACTCTGAGATAAGGATTGTTGGGTGGTACTGCATCGAACAACCAATTCGCATCGATCAGCAAATACCCATGCAGCTTCCGGGACTTGCGCGGCCCGGTGACTTCACAGATCCAGATGTTCAAGCCGCTGTCGTGCTTTCGATGCAACCCCAGTTTCTCAAAGCGCTTCTGCACCCACTGCCAATCCGGCATCTTGTCCTGCCGTGCCAGCGTGCCGACATGAGGGTGCTCCTGGACGTAGCGCTGGAACACACCTGGGCTGACCAAGTAGGCCGTGTCATTCACGGAATGCACGAGCGCTTTTGCGTCGTTGATGATGAGCCGGCGCGAAGCAATTCCCTGTTTCAGCCACATCATGAAATGTTCGCCTGACGGGGGCGCTGCTGTTAGGGGTGGTTTAGCAGTAGATGGTGGTGGCGAAGGAAGCACTGCGGCAGTCGCTGGCATAGGAGTGCTGGGGTCTGCGGGGTAGCTTCTCTGTGCAACCGGCTCCACATCCTGCTCGGCACCAGGCGAGCCGCTCGTGCTCACCATTGCCAGCATGTCCTCCATGACATCGGACACGGGCTGGGCCTTAGGCGGTGAGGCGGTGACGGTACTACTGCCTTCCCAAGATGGAAGTTTCTGACCGTTCGGGGCTGCCTTCGCCATGGCCGCAGGCGGCATTTTCGGCGCCTCGGCGTCGTTTTCGGCGACTGCCGCGTCGATCGCTACCGTGCCTGCAAAAGGCGTCGGTCGCTCGCCAGATTCCCAGATCAGCGCAGGAGCGAGGCGCAACAGGGTGAACGAGTGGGACCAGCCGGTGGAACTGGTTATGGTCGCGCGCCAAATAGCCTTGCCGTCGGGCGCCGGCTGCAACATGCCGTGATCCTGGAGGACGTTGAACACCGCGGTGTTGTTCGCAGGGATGCCATCGACGCCTTGGGACAGCAGGTGCGCACGCAGTTTGTCCGAGACCGTTTTGCTCACCAGCCACAGGGCATCGTCGGTGAGCCAGCCATCGGAGGCTTCCGGCTGGTTCAGTTTCAACTGTTCCTTGAGCAGGTAGCGCAACCCGTCGAGCAGCTTGCGCTGCAGCGCGTGCTTGGGCGCAGCCATGGCGCGGGCCGGATCGCCGCCCAGCTCCTGGGCCACCGAGGCCCGGTCTGCCTGCACGACAAGTTCGCCCAGTACGCCGGCGTGCTCGTACTGCCCGGCCAGGACGTAGAGCAGTGGTGCCCACAGGGACGGATAGCCGCTGAGCCAGTCCAGGGCCTCACGGTCGAGCAGTTGGTGGTAGAGCAAACCTGTCGCGGCGCTGTGCAGGCGGTACTCGCGATCGTCGCGGTAGCGGAATCGGTATGGCTGGCGCAGCGGGCCGTGCCAAGGGTGCCAGATGCTGCCGTCGGCCAGCTCGACGTGCAGATCGACGGCGATCTTGCCGATGTCGTGCAGCAGCGCGGCGTAGGCGACGGCGGCGGTCCAGGCTTCGGACTGTGCCGCTTGGTCTTCGGGGCTGGCGCCGATGGGCAGCAGATGGGACTGCCGCAGTTTCAGACTGTAGGCGACGATTTCGAGGCCGTGGTCGAGCATGCCGCCCAGATAGGCATGGTGATGCGCCTCGGAGGCCGGGAAGGCCTGGACCAGCTCGGCGTAGCGTTCCAGGGGCGCTCGGTACAGCGTGGCGAATTGCCTGCGCGACAGCGAGGTGCGCTGCCAAATGTGCTCCAGCAGCTTCTGCCGGCGCGGGGTGGCCAGCAGCGATGCGGCCGACTCGGGCCGCATCAACCCTTTCGGGAGGACGGTGGCGGGTGCTGGCGGTGGCGCGCCGGCGACCGGGGGCCGTTTTCGCTGGAACAGGGAGAGCATGCGGGTGTCCTGTGGCGGGCCGACCGGGAGGCCTTTTTGCCTTTTCGAGGTAGGGCCTTTCCCCTTGCACCCCATTCCCTTGCCGTTTCGGCCCTTTGGCCTTTAACCGTTTCGGTATAGCGGGGCCTGGGTTGCGGTTCCAGCGTCAATGTGGAACCCGCACGAATGGATTGCGCGGCGACCAGCCGCTGGCCTCGGCCTATGCTGCGGAGACGCTGTTTTCGCCAGGTAGGTTGCTCTCTAGGCGTCAAAG
Organism: Pseudomonadota bacterium; assembly: GCA_018240785.1. GTDB lineage: Bacteria > Pseudomonadota > Gammaproteobacteria > Burkholderiales > Rhodocyclaceae > Thauera. The sequence goes on from JAFEFC010000036.1 coordinate 156,131, forward strand.
TTGACAAATGCGACAAAGGCGACTAGAGTAAGTCCTGTCTCAAACCTACCTGGGAGATGACCATGCCCACCGCCATTGAATTCATTGCCGACCGTCTGCCGCGTGTCACCGTGGAGGATGTGCGCCGCTTCGCGGATACCGTCGAAATCCGGGATGCGCCGGCTTTCGCGGCCGAGTTGCAGGCGTTCATTCACGAGCGCGTGGAGGCGGTAAAGCTGCCAGCCAACCTCGAAGGTGAAACGGTGGAGCACGCCTTGAAGCGTAAGACGGCTGCGCTGCGCGCTGAGACGCGCTGGGCGCCGACTGAAACCGACGTCCAGCGAGGCCGCGCCGTGCTGCTGGAAACCTTCAACCAGCCGCACAACCTGCCGCCCGCGGAGTACGCCAAGCTGGCGGACAAGTCGCGCCAGCAGATCTACAAGGACATCCTCGCCCGTCGGCTGCTGGCGCTGAACGTGGGGCCGCGAGGCCAGAAACTGCCCGACTGGCAGCTCGACCCGGTGAAGCAGCAGTTGACCCAAACCGTGCTTCAGGAGGTCGAGGGCATCGACCCTTGGACGATCTACCGCGCACTGTCCGAACCGCTCGAAGGCTTGGGCGGCCGCTCGCCAGTGGATGCGGTGACGCATGGCACGATCGACGACGTGGCCGAGGCCGTGTTCAACGTGCTGGGCGTTCAGGTGCATTGAAGCGAGATCGCCATGAGCCACGAGCTGCCTTCGTTCCTGATCGATGCCGGTGAGCTGCTCCAGCATGTGAGCCGCGTCGTCTATCGGGGCAGCCCGCTGTACTATGGCCGCAGCAGCACCAATCGCTACGATGACCCGGCCCAGGCCTACGGGGTGCTCTACCTGGGGCGCGACCTGCCCACGGCGCTGATGGAGTCGGTGTTTCATAAGCACCAGTGGCTTGCGGACACGAAGCGCTCGATCGCGCTGAAAGAAGTCCAGAGCCGGATGGTGCGCGCAGTGGGCGTGATGGACGACGTGCTTCTGGCCGACCTCACGGCGCCGGGCGTCATGGCGGGCTACTTCGGCCTGAACCTGGAGCAGTTGGCCAGCCGCGACTACACGCACACGCAGCAGGTGTCGGCCCAGGTGCATGCGATGCTTGGAGATGACGGCCAGGTGCTGTTCGACGGGGTGCTCTATCCGTCGCGCAACAACTATCCCGCCAAGAGCATCGCGCTGTTCGAGCGTGCCAGCGCGAAGGTCAGTGTCATCGAGGACATCGATCTCGTTGACCATGTGGACTGGCCGCGTTTCGTTGCTACATACCGCATCGGCGTGGAGCCCGACCCTGGCCCGTTGGAACCGGATGACGAAGCGTCCTGAAGCAGCAAGAGAACACATTGAAGCCCTAAACAGAATGAAATGGACCAAACTGAAATAGGCATCCCTCAGCAGTAGGAGACGACCATGAACACCACGACTCGCACCAGCACCGCAGAACGCCTCGGCCGCGCCTTTGGCCGCGGATGGCGTGCCTACGCGCGCTGTGAACGGCGGGCGTCGAACTGGTTGGTTTCCAAGGGCATGCCGACGGCTGGAGCCACCGCGCTCGTGTGGATGGTTAAGCTGGCTGCGCTCGGGGTGCTGCTGTACACCACCTTCTGGCTGGCCCTGGTGATGGTGTGCGTCATGGTGGTTGCCTGGATGGCCCGCAACACCGACTTGGGCGAGGAGTTGCCCGAGCCAGAGTGGCGAAACGGACCAGCAGGATTCGGCCTATACACCTACGACGGTTTCCGCATTGATCCTCATGTCGAGGACGACTAGCAGCGATCACTTCTTCGACACTGCATTGATCGCAATGCTTCCTCCCCTTCCGCCAGCAGCCTTGGCATCTCCGGTGGCTCCTGCGAGGCCTTGCAACACGTTGCCGGCACGAACGCCCGCCCAAGCCAAGGCCATGATCCAGAACGTAGGCAGTACGATGAACATCGTGCCCGTGACAAACATCAGGAGCATGTCTCCGAAGGCGTTGTTCAGCCCCACCAGCGGGTCGAAGTTGGTGTGCGGCCGATTCCAGCCGAACCCCCAGCCATAGAGCGCATCCAGGATCGTCGAATCGATCCAGCGCGCAAGCTGAAACCAGAAGTCCGTGAAGAAGAGCGCGAACTGCACGACGCTGACGGTAACGACCGTCTTCAGATCGTAGGTGCCTACGACCAGCACAAGCGGGATGCAGATGACCAGCGCCATCTTGAGCAAGGCGAGGACCATGGGCAGAGACTGTCTCACGACGTCCATGGCGGGAAACGCGGCAATCGCGCCGACGGCCATCCCAACGTCTCCCGTGGCCCGCGTCACGATGTTCGGCAAGGTCTTGTCGATCTGGCCGCCATAGTCCGTATAGACGCTACCCTGGTTCAATTTCTGTTGCCGCGGTGACGCGATGGCGCGGATCACCGAGTCGTCCACCTCGGCCCTGCTCAGGAACCCGGCCCAGCCTGCCAGGCGATTCAACAGGTTCGGGTCCACCTGTCCCAGCAGGCGTGCCCGCAGGCCATTGCCGCCATCGGCCCACCACTGCCTGCAGGTCGGGTAGCCGCCACCGCTGCCCACCTGTGCAAGCCCCGCATCGCGGGTGCTGTCGTAGGGCCAGTCGTCGCGCGGCGTGCTTGAGCGGTAGGTGTCGTAGTAGCCGCCCGTGTCCGTGAAAAACCTCGACCCTATCCAGGTCACGTCGTGCATCTGCTGCTCATCAAGCTGAGGGCGCTGCATGAACAATTTGGCCCGCGCAGGCCCATAGCAATCCCGCGAGAAATCCGCTACTTCCTGAGCCAGTACCGGGTCGTCAATGCGGGTCGCGTCGATCTCCATGCGCATCTGCCGCAGGTCCGTGCCGCATGGGATCGCCGCCACCGAGGCGCTCGTGACGGCGCGCGAGAGCGCGTGCATGAAAGCCCACCAGACCGGCACCTTCGCCGACTGGTTGTTGATGGTGCTGAAGGACTGCGACCAGCCGGTATCCGTGGGCTGCGGCACGCTGACCTGGCACTGGGCCGAGCGCGAGCTGTCGTACTGGATGGTGTTGAGGTCCACGTCGATGAACGGGATGCCAGCGAACATCACCACCACGATGGCGACGAAGACCCGGTTCTCGATGCGCGCAGCCGAGAGCACGCCCTTGTTGCCTTCGTCGGCACCTTCCGCACGGGCCTTCAACCACTCCTGCACGATGATGGCGACGAACGGCAGCGCGAATACTCCGCTCGACACCAGCACCGCCCAGATGCCGTTGTTGACGATCCAGGACACCAGCGTCAGGTAGTACTCCAGGTAGTCGGTCGTAAAAAGCGTCATGGCGCGGCTCCCTCTTCAGCTCTGCATCAGCAGGCTGGCTTCCAGCGCCACGATGGCGACGACGCCGGCGATCTCGCTGCGCACCAGGCGTCGCCGCGCTTGCGCGTCTTCCTCGCGGGCCAGCAGCCGGCGGCGCATCCAGACCCAGCCATAGACCGTCGCGCCGTACAGGCACAGCCGCCACACCAGGAAGTAGCCCGCGCTGGCAGCCAGCCACCGCTCCCAGCCGGCAACGCTGCCGACGAGGTAGATGCCGACGAGATTGGCGCCCACGGCCGCGGCGATGATGACCACCGCCAGGAGCAGCGCCTTTGCCGCGCGCCGGCTGAAAAGCCAGCGCGGGCGCAGCCAGGCCGCGTTCATGGCGTGCCTCCCGGGTTGCCCCGCTGCAACCGATCGAGGCGGTCGGGCACCGGGTCGCCTTCGTAGATGCCGCGCGAGCCGGCCGCGCGCGTCCCGTGGCGCTGGATGATGGCCATGGGCGAGTTGTTCGCCAGTTCGCGCCGCAGTTCAAGTTCGGTCTTGAGGTTGCGGATCTCCTGATCGAGCGTGTCGCTCTCGTGGTTCACGGCCTCGACCGCCAACTGGTTGGCCGCCACGTTGGGTTCCTTCTTGCCGGTCAGCAGGGTCCGCTGGAGCAGCAATGCCTTCTCCAGCACGGACGACAACGCGACCTCGGACGCGAGACGTCGCGCCAGCAGGTCTTGGTCTGGCTCGTCGCGCAGCGCCTCGATGACGCCGCGTGTAATGGGCAGCGAGGTGCTGCCGGCTGCATGCAGGTTCTCGAACGTCGTGTTGCGCGTCCCAGAGACCAGTTCCTGCAAGGCCTCCAGCTTGGTCTCGTACTCCTCCTGGATCAGCGGCGTCAGCCCGACGCCAGGCACGGTCTCGGTCTTGGTGCAGGAATCACACGTGCGCTGTACCTGTTCCCCGAGAACCCGCGTCGCCCATTCGGTCGCCTGCTGCGGCGACGTCCAGGTCTGGCAGGACAGGCTCGCGCAACTGGCGGGCGCGATGGAGGACGTGTCAGTCACGCTGCGCCCGTTGACCAGGTTGTAGCCCGCCCGCGTCACGTCACCGACCACCCGGATGGCCGACTGGCCCGCGCCGCCGGCATTGCTGCCGCCCACCCAGGGCACGCCGTCGTTGCCGCGGCGCGTCTCGGCCTGCTCGATCGCCGATACGGCATCCGTGCTCGACACCGCATCGCGCAGCGCCATGCCTTCCGCCATCTGGCTCCATCCGAGCTGGCCGCCCGCCGTCTCGGCCATCTTCTCGGCCATCGCGCGACACGTCAGCTTGGAGCGGTCGAAATCCAGCCTCGCCTGCAGCACACCATTGGTCAGCAGGTTGTACAGCCCCGGATCGGCACGCTGGATGATCAGCGCCGGCAGCGATGCCACGGCACTGGTCGCGCTCTGGATCACGTTGCTCATGATCTGCTGGAACCCATTCGTGATCCCATTGAGCTGATTGCGCAGCGTGGTCTGGATGCTCATGTCGCCGCAGATGAGGTTGCTGTTCCAACCCAGGCCGACCCCGATCGAACGCATGCCAGCGGCGCGGCCCATGGACACCGCACTGCCACCGCCGATCGAGTACATGACCTCATCGCCGATGACGGGGCCGCTGGTCTGGAAGCCGGCCTGCGCCCACGCGAGGCCACAGACCAGGGCGAGCGCGCCGGCTAGCGCCGTGGGGCGCAGCGGGCGGCGAACCTTGGCGGATGGGTTCATCAGTTCAGGACGCTTCATCGCCGTACCCTCAATAGAAATCGACGCTGCCGAGGAACACCTGGCCCCGGCGTTCGCAGCACGCATAGGGCCGCCACAACGCCCAGGCGTAGTCGCCTTGTTGGGCCTGTGTCAGGAAGCCGTTGCGCGGGAAGACCGTGCAGGACGAGGACAGGACGGGCGTGAGTTCCTGCCACTTGCCGGTCGAGGCATCGCCCTCCATCAGCGCGCCGGCCGGCCAGTAGCCATCGCGGGAGTTGGCGAGCAGCGGCTGATAGACGTGGATCTGCCCGCGGCGCGTGACCACATCGCCGGCCCGTTGGGCCACCACGGCACCGGCCTTGTGGTCGTCCGTCTGGTGCAGGAAGCCGCCGCGCGGATAGACGTTGCCCCAGAGGTTCAGGGTCGAGCGCGCGCCGACCTCGCGCATGCCCGGGATCAATGCCTCCGGGTACACCATCTCCGGTACGTTGTAGCGCCAGGCCGGCGTGTCCAGCGTACTGAGCAGGTACGGCATGAAGGCCGTGCCTGCGCCCTCGCAGAAATAGCCCGAGGACGAGACGAACTGGTTGAACACCTCGACGCCGGGGTGGCCGATGACGTCCGCGTTCTTGAACTTCGCGAGATTGTTTTCGTGATCTTCATTGGTGGTGCCGTCCCCGCCGGCCTGGGCCGAAGGGTTGGGCGTGCTCATGGCGCGCACTTCGACCCAGGGGTTCTCGCCGGTGTTCGAGTAGGACGAAACCACCGCATCGGGGATGTAGTGCCTGACCTTGACGGACGTGCGCACCGTGCAGCCGGTCCAGGTGCAGTAGAGCCAGTAGCAGATACCCACCACCCGGTACTCCAGGCAATCGGGCGAAGCCACTGAACCCACGATGGTCGCCGTGTTCAGGGCGTAGCTGCCCGTGGCGCTGAGCAGCAGCACGGAGGTGACGGCAGCCCGCATGCGGCGCAGAAGGTCGAATGAGCGGATCACGGTTCGGCCCTCCGGTGCTGTTCGATGCGCGCGATGGCGCGGGCCACGTCAGGCTCGCCATAGACCACGTAGCGCTGATCCACCACGACAGCCGGAATGGTGGTGATGCCCAGGCTCCATGCGTCGGCAACGCCCTGGTATGCGGTGGCGATGCGACGCTGGAGGTCAGCGCCCCCCTGGCTCAGCCGGCGCTTCACGATGGCTGTTGCCTGTCCGGGATCGGCGGGCAGCGCCGCAGAAAGCTCCGCTTCGATCCGGGGCGCTTCATCCAGCTCGATCAGCTGCTCGCCACCCATGGTCCTGACCGGGTGACGGCTGTCGGTGATGATCACCACATCGGCGGCGAAGCTGGCCGGGCTGAACACGGCCAGGGAAGCCGGCAGCGCAACGGCCAGGCCAAGGGTTCGCCAGCCCGATGCGAACCTGGATGAAGATGCTGGCATGTCGAGCGCCCCCAAGAGTTGTCAAGGGCCATAGTCAAACGCCGAACGCCATGCGGCCCCAACAAACAATGCGCATCGCGGACTGCCCGCATACCTGCTTGTCTTGCGCCAATGAAAAGCGGAGGCCGAAGCCTCCGCGTGGATCAAGGAGCCGGTGCCATTGCTACAGCAGGCCGGATTCCGCAAAGGAGAACGGGGCACCCTGGCCGACGATGATGTGGTCCAGTACCCGCACATCGATGAGCGCCAGCGCGGCTTGCAGTTGCTGGGTCAGCATGCGATCCGCGCTGGACGGCTCGGAGACGCCCGAAGGATGCTGGTGGGCGAAGACCACCGCGGCGGCATTCAACTCCAGCACACGCTGCACGACGACACGCGGATAGACCGAAGTCGCGTTGATCGTGCCCCTGAACAGCGGCTCGTAGGCCAGCACCTGGTGCAGGCTGTCCAGGAACACAGCGGCGAATATCTCATTGGGCTCAGCGACCAGTTTCAGACGCAGGTAGTCCCGTACAGCGGCCGGTTGGCTGAGGCACGGTCCAGCTTTGAAGACCCGTCTCTCCAGCAGCACGATGGCTTGCTGGATGATCCAGTCCTCGTGTTGGGCAGCGATGGCGGAAAGCGACTCCAGGCAGGAGTCATTGACGGCGAAAGACATGGCGAACCTCCAGACGGTGAGATCGGAGGGCACTCGCCCTGGGAGGGCAAGCCCTCCTGGGGAACGAACAAGGTGCATCCATCACCGCGGCAGCGGTGATCGTTCGCGGCCAGGATGCGAGGCGAACGGGGTTGTGGTCAGCGCAGCGGACTGCGCCGTAGCCTTGAAGACCGGGGCTACCTGGGCATGTCGCCGACGACGTCGGCAGGCATTTCCGATGTGGGTGTGGCGGCGGGATCGCCGGCCGCGAGCATGTCCATGGCCGACAGCAAGGCATCGCCCTCGATCGGGCCCTGCAGCAGGATCGCCTTGCCGGTTTCGCGATCGTGCAGCCGCAGCGACGGCGTGGCGGTCACGCCGCTGTTCGTGGCTTCCGCAGTTTGGGTACGAATCGCCGCGTCGGGCCGCTCGCTCGCAATGCACTGTTCGATGGCTGGCGTCAGGGCGGGGTGGCGCAGGTCTTCGGGCAAGCCCTGGCCGTCGCTGTGTGTGTGGACATAGACCCACTCGACAGCCTGCCAGAAGGCGGGATGGCCGCCGGCTTCGCCCGCGCATTCCACCAAGCGCGCTTCGGCGGACGCGGCCGGCTCATGCGCGGCCAACGGCAGGTGGTGCCATTGCAAGGCCACGTCCGCATTGCCGGCTACCCAACGCTTGAGGACAGGGAAATAGGACCGGCAGAACGGGCATTCGAGGTCCGCGTAGAGCGTCAGCGTGAAACGACCTGCCGGGTTGCCCATCTGCCAAGGAGGCCCGGCCACCTGCGTCTCGCTGACAGGCGCCGAGGTTTGGGGCGTGGACTCGCCTGGCGAACGGGACACGAGCCAGATCAGCAGCAGCGCAACCAGCACTGCGCCTAACGCCCATGGCCAGCGGGCCCGCCAGCGCCGACGGCGGAACGCCTGGACCTGCATCGGAATGGATGAGCGTTTCTGTTCCATGGCGTTCTCCGGTGCACGGCAGATTCAGGGCAGGGCCAGGGCCGGCGACTCGATGCCGCGTGCCCGGTCGATCTTCTCGGCCACCTTGAAGGCGGCATCCAACTCGCTGACGCCGTGCTGCTGCATGAGCTGGTAGCGCTCGGCCTTCTCTTCGGGTTCGGTCTGCGCGAGCGCGAGATACAGGCTCGGCGGCACGGCGCGGAAGAGCACCTCCATGCTCTTGGAGAGGATGACGCCCTCGGTGAACTTGCCCGCTTCCTTGCGTGCCGAAAGCATCAGCGCCTTCTGCGCCGGCGAGAGTTCGCGGAATCGTGCGATCTTCTCCACCTCGTCCGGCGGCATCGACAGGCAGATCCACCACTCGATCATGTTGAGCATGGGCTCTGCGGCGCGCGGCAGATCGTCGATGTTTTGCGTCGCCAGCCAGAACCAGGCGCCCAACTTGCGCCACATTTTTGTAATTTTCACGACATACGGCGCGAGCAGCGGGTTCTTCGTGATGATGTGGCCTTCGTCGGTCACGTTGATGATCGGGCGGCCGAGATACTGGTCACGCTCCGCGATGTTGTTCACCGTGCTGATGAGGCTGATGTACGCGATCGAGAGCTGCGCGTTGTAGCCCTCACGGGCATAGGTCGCGAGATCCACCAGCGTGATGTCGGCCTCGGGCCACGGCGTGCCGTCGCGGTCGAACATCTCGCCGTCCGTGCCTTGGCAGAACATGTCCATCGCGTCCGCCATCTCCAGCAGCCGCACGCGCCGCATCTCGGGCAACGTCGGGTCCTGGCCGCGGGTGCGCAGCGCATTGCGCACGTCGCGCGTGAGCACCGTGCGCTTCTCGGCCACGCAGTGCTCGGCGGCGTCGAGGATGCACTGGCGGATCAGCGAGCGGTCGGCGCGCGTCATCCTGGCTTCCTCCTTGTCCTCGCCGCCAGTGATCATCAGCCGCGCCGTGATCTCCAGTTCGCCCAGCACGTCGCGCTGTTCGTCCGCCTCCATGGCTGAGGCATCGGGTGGCAGGTCTTCGTCCAGCGCATCGGCATCGAGCGTTTGCACATCGCTGGGCGTTTCGATCAGCCGGCGCGCGTCGGCGAACGGCGCTAGGCTGATGCCCGATCCGGGGGCCAGCTTGACCCGATTCACGGTCAGGCCCAGGCGCCTGGCGAAGTCGCTGAACAAGCCGAAGCTATTGCCGGCTTCCACGATGAAGAGGCGCGGCCGATAAATGGCCGTGACCTGGTTCAGCAGATTGTTGAGCGTGGCCGATTTGCCGGAACCCGTCGGGCCGAACAGGAACAGGTGGGCGTTCATCTGCCGGTCCAGGCGATTGAGCGGATCGAAGGTGATCGGCCCGCCGCCGCGGTTGAACATCGTGATGCCTGGATGCCCCGTACCCTGGGCACGGCCCCACACCGGCGACAGGTTTGCCGCGTGCTGGGCGAACATCAGTTGCGTGTACCACCGGCGCCGATCCTTGCCGGGGTTGTAGCAGCACGGCAGCCAGCGCAGGTAGCTGTTGAGCGGCGCCACCTCATCATCCTCTCGCACCGGCTGCAAACCAGCGTTGAGCATCACGTTCGCCAGGTCCAGGCCGCGCCGATCCAGTTCCGCCTCGTCGCGCCCGCGCAGGTAGAACGCCAGCGTGCCCCGGTAGAGCTTGTGCGCGCTGCCGATCAGCGAGCGGGCTTCATGCACGTCCTTGAGCGTCTGCTCCGACGCCAGCGTCTCGCCCACGGCCTTCTTCGCCAGGTGGTTCAGATCCGATTCCAGGACATCCTGGGGCGTGGCAACCATCGTGAGACAAAGCAAGGTGTCTTCCGGCATCTGGTCGAACAGCGTGTTGATCGCATCGCCCTTGCGGGTCTCGCCGGTTAGATGTCCCGTGCCGGGCGGCATGCGCAGCCGGTCGGTGATCAGCACACGGTGCGGCATGCCGTCGAAGTACCAGGTGCCGTGCTCCACGTCGGAGCGTGGCTGGCCGAAGAACAGCCGCTGGCTGAAATCCCGCCCGCTCGCCAGTTCGATCTCGCCGGCCTCAGTCTCGTCCGGGTAGCGCGCCAGTGCGTAGAAGCGCTCCCGGTCCTCTGTACTGGGCCCGAGCATCGCGGGGCGCGGATTGAGCCACCGCAGCAGCCAGTCGTGGACGTCGGCTGCGACCATGCGCCGTGCCTGGATGCCGGCGTTCGCCAGCCCGCCACACAGGCGGTCGCAGACGATGTTCAGCATCTGCTCGGGCGTCTGGCCGCGGCGGCTTGCCTGCCCGGTGGCACGTCGATAGACCACCATGCGCACGCGCCGCGTCTGCCCGCGCCAGCGCAGCCGCGTGACCACCGTGTCCTCGAACAGGCCGCCGGGCTTGGCCACCGCACGCAGATGGTGGCCGAAGAAGCGCAGGTAGAACTCGGTGAACGCTGTCCCGCGGGCACGTGGCTGCACGTAGTCACGCAGGGTCTGCATGTACTGGTCGAAACTCGGCTCGTCCTGGGCATAGAGCTGGAGCACCCAGGGGTTCTCGTCCAGCTCATCGAAGCTGTCCTGCAGCGCGTTCTCCAAGGCGTCGCGGGCGTGGGCAAGCCAGCCCGGTTCCCGGCCCTCGGTCCCCAGCGGCACCAGCTCGAAGAAGGCCGCCACCGATTGGCCGTCCTCCAGCAACATGGACCTTGACTCGGGCAAGAACTCGACCCAGGGCAGCAGTTCCACGAAGGACGGTGCGACCTCGTACAGCGCCTGCTCGTCGGCCTCCGTCGCCGGTTTGCGGCCCCGGACTGCCGAGCCGGGTTCGGGGATGCCGGCTTGGCGCAAGGCCTCAATGTGGCGCTGCCAGCCGTCCGGCTGCTCGTCATCACCAGCGCCGGATGCGGCCAGCTTCAGCGCGGCCGGCTTAGGCCAGGGAAGTTTCCAGCGCATCAGTAGTCCTCCACGCGCTCACCCGGCATCGCGTACTGAATGCGCTGGTACAGCGGGAAGACGGTCGTGTAGCCGGGCACCGGCACGGGATCGGTGCCGGCCAGGTGCGGGTACACGTACATCACGAGATCGGGATTGGGCAGGCGCTGGAACTGGCGATGGACCTCGTTGCGCGCGGTGCGCGTGTAGCGCATCTGCTCGGCAGGTGCGGCCTGCATATCGGCGTCGGTCAGCGGCCGACGCAGGCTCTGGCGCGCATCGAGCAGTTGGCCGCCGGCGTTCCGTCCGGCTGCGCCACCGCCGTCCCCGGCCTCCTGCTGCCAGATGTCCATCATCGTGCGGTCACCGTGGGTCAGCAGCTTTTCCTTGCTGGTGGCGCAGCCGGCGAGCGCCGCGACGGCGAGGACCAGCGCCAGGCCACGGGCCAAGCTATTCAAGTTCGAGAGCATGGCTTTCTCCTGTGCGGTGATCGACCTTGCGGCCTTCGGGATCGAAGTCGATGGCGAGCGGCTTTTCGAGGTGGACGGCGACCTTCGCGCCGGGCTGGACATAGACGGCGGCGAACGCTTGGCCGTAGAGCTTGTTGACCCAGGCCGACATGTCCCGCACGCCGCCCGCCAGAATCTGGCCGACCGCCTCCTGGCCGCTGATGCCCACGGTGCCGATGGAGCCGTCCGAGCCGACATACGACATGCGGCCGCTGTCGCTCTCGATGAGCGAGGCCACGCCGGCACCGGCCGCCGTGATCAGGGCCTGCGAGCCCAAGTACTGCTGGGCGTTGCTGCGCCGCTCGCCGCTGACGCAGGGGATGCCGTGCGGGTCGCTGATCCATCCCAAGCCGTCGCGTTGCTGGTTATTCTGCTGGTTGCCCTCGCGGTCTTCGGGGATCGTGCGGATCGTGCCGTCGTTGAACACGAACGTGATGCTGCGCACCTGGCCGCGCACGCACGAAAGCGTCCAGTCGCCCGAGGCGGTGCCGCTGAACACGGCGCCGGCCACATCGGGAATGTCGATGCCATTCGCCGTCAGGTTGTCCGGCCCGACCAGGACTTTGAACGGATAGGGATCGTTCACCGTGCCGTCGATCGGCACACGGCCGATCAGCGCCGTCATCGCGACCGAGCCCATGAGCGTGGAGTTGGTCGGCACGGTATAGACGGGCTTCGCGGTCTTGACGCCCGCGACTTGCGCGCCCGCGTTCGCCACGGTTTCCGCGGTGGTTTCGAGCGTGCTCTGCGCCGGGCCGAAGCTCGTGGGGAAGCTCATTCCGCCGCTCGCGCCACGACCGCCGTTGCGCCCCTCGGCGGGCTTTGCGTCGTCCGGCTCGACCCACCGCACGCCGCCCTCCATGCCGGCCTCGTCGCCGCCCTGCAGCCCCAGGCCCACGGGCAGGTCCGCATGGCCGCCGCCGCGCCCGCCGATGCTGTCCAGGCGCCGCTGCAGGTCGGCGAGCAGCCCTTCGGTCTGCTGGCGCGCGCTGGCCGCCTGCTCCTGGTCGCGGCGCAGGTTGGACCGCTCGGATTCGAGCGCCGAGTTGATGCGCTGGTCGATGGAGTTCTCGCGCTGGCGCAGCCGCTGGTTCTCTTCACGCTGCGACTTGTTGTCCGAGAGCGCGGTCTGAAGCTCGGTGCGCAACTGCTTCACTTGGGCAACGAGCGTCGCCACGGTGTCGCGCGGGGTGTCGCCTTCGATGCCCAGCGCCTTCATTTCCTCGGGCGTGAGCTGGGCGCCGTTGTCCGCCGCGGGTGGCGCCGTGCTGCCGCCACCCGAGAACAGCCGGATACCGACGAACAGCACCAGGATGGCGACAGGGATCATCAGCCACTTGAGCAGGCCGTTACTGCGCATGGCGGGCCTCCTCGACGTTCTCGTCGCCGTCCGGCTGCGGCAGATGCACGGCAGGGTCGAAGCGGTGAATCGCCGGCAGCAGCGACTGCGCGAGGCCGCGGCCGCGCGTGACCAGGTAGAGGACGGTCGTGTCCTCGGGCGTGCCGCGCGGACCCAGCGCCTCGTGCTGGAAGGTGGCGGTGAGGAAATCGCCTTGCAGCACGCGCGGGTCGAGCGCGACCCAGTCGGCGCCGGTGTTGGTGAGGCGCACGGCAGTCACCCATTGGTCTTCCAGGCGCCACGACGCGAGCGCGACCGCGCGCACCGGCAGCGTTGGCATCAGTGTGTCCAGGTCGAGGTCGCGGGGCAGGTTGGCCCGCATGACGCCCGGAAGCGGCTCGACGGTGCGCAGCGGTGCGTAGAGGTTCTGCGCGGCGAAGCGCGTCAGCACGACAGGGACCGGAGTTTCGCGCCGCGCGGTCCGCGCACCTGCCTGGCCCTGGGCGCGTGCCGGGGCCTCGGCACTGTCGGCTTGCTCGCCATAGCGTCCCGGTGCGCTGTCACCCTCGACGATGCGCACCGGCTCCAGCTCGGCTTCCCCGTCCTTGGGCAGTTCAGCTGCGATGTCCAGCAGGATCAGCGCGCCCGTGTCGGCGTCCTGCAGTTGCAACCGCGTGGGCTCGATCGGCTCGCTGGCGCGCAGGTACACCGCGCCGCCCGCACTCTGCACGCGCAGGCGTTCGCCCACGCCCGCGGGCACGCCCACGCGCACGTTCCGGTTGATGAACACGATGCGTTCCTGACCGACCTTCAGCGGCACTGCCAGTGGCATGCGTTCCCAACGCAGGATCTCCACCGCCTGGGCGACGGGTGCCGCGGCCACGGCCAGTAGCCCCAGCAGCGCGAGTACAGGATGCTTCATGGGGTGTTTCCTCCTTGAGGCGCTTGCGGAGAAAGGCCACTCGGCGCCGGGCGCGCCGGCTCCGGTGCACTGATGCGCTGGGGCGCGCCCTCATAGCAGTCCAGCGCCAGGCCGAACGGGTTGCGGGCGGGATCGACGTCCACCCGCGTGACCTTGATCGGATAGCGCACCAGGGCGCGTTTAACCTGCTCGGCGCCGTAGTACTCGTCCGCCGTGATGTCCAGCGTCACCACCCAGTCGCGATCGGATACGGTGCGCACGCGCGCCGTGGGGTCGTCGCCATAGCCGCGGCCGGGAATCTCGTAGATGCCGCGCACGCGCTGACGCAGCTCGCCCGTGGAGCGGCGGTAGTCATAGTCCGCCCGCAGGAAGGCCTGGCAGGACGGGGTGAGGTACGGCGAGAGCGTGTGGAGGTTGCGCGAGTAGTCTTCTTCGCCATTGGTCGGCCAGCGGTTCAGCGTCTGGAACACGTAGAACGTGAACGCATAGACCGATTCGGGCGGCACTTCCCACCACTTGCGGGTACTGCCAGAGCGCAGGTCGGGCGGGACGTGGATGGTCAGGTCGCGCGGCGCGCTCCACCAGCCGCCGCCCATGACCAGGGCGACGACGACCAGCGCGCCCGCGCCCAGCCGCAAGGTCTTGATGTGCGCCTGCAGGTGGGTAACCTCGTTTTTGAAGCGGCTCATCGCATGCTCCTGCGGGTGGACCAGAAGCCCGAGCGCGAGATCAGCACATGGCCACCGACCCAGCCAGCCATCAGCGGATGGCGCGTGGCGATGCGCCATTGCAGTTGCCGATACAGCCAGGTGTCGGGGCGCCCACGCTTGAGGCGGCGCAGGATGCCGCCGCCGATGAACACGCCCAAGGCCACGCCCAGGACGACGAACGTCGGCGCCAGCGCGATCGTGCGGAACACCCAGGACAGCGGCGCGCCGACCAGCAGGCCGGCGGCGCCGGACAGGCCGCAGCAGATCCACAGCTCGTCGGCGGTGAGGCCGCGCACGACAACGGGATGGCGGTTGAGCCGGTGCGGAAGGAAGGTGACCGTTCCGTCCGCACGGACGTGCTGCTGCTCGGACATACCGGCCTCGCTTACAGGATGCCGGTGGCTTCGGTGAGCAGCCAGATGCCGATCACGAGCAGCACGGCGCCGATGGCGACCGTGAGGCCGAACTGGCCCCAGGTCTTGCGGCCGGTGTGGATTTCCGCGTAGGTGCCGTAGGCGTGGTAGCACACGCCGATGAACATCGACGCCACCACCAACAGGGCCACGAGCATGATGATGTCGTAGCCGTAGTTGCGGATCGTCTCCATGATGCCGTTGCCGGTGCCGCGCGTCGGGTTCTCCAGTTGCGGCAGCCCCTGCGCGAACGACAGCGCGGGCAGCGCGGCGGCGCCCAGGGCCACGGCGGCGCGCTGGACAAAACGGGAAGTGAGGATGCGGTTTTGCATGGTCAGGCCTTTCAGGTCAGGAGAGGAGGAAGAAACTCAGGACGAGGTACATCGCGACGAAGCGGATGCAGACGCCGAGGAACTGGCGCTGGTTGAGGCGGCTCTCGGACCACCCCACGTAGGCCGTTCGGATGGCCCAGACGCCCCAGACGAGCAGGACCGCGAACACGACGCCGACCAGGACGGTCGCCATCGCGGAAGGCGCGATGCCGCTGTTGGCTTGAAATGCTGAGACCTGGGCGCCGTTCATGGCTTGCCCTCCGCAGTCGTCGCCGGCAGCGGCTCGGTCGCCCGCTCGGTGCGGTAGTCGCCGGCCAGTTCGGAGGGGTCGCGCGGCTGGGCGCGCGATGGCGTCAGATGGAACTGGATGCCGGCGCGAACACGCGCCAGGTCAGCCAGCAGCCGCGGGTAGTCGAAGTGGTAGCGCTCGCCCGGCTGGATGGGGGCATGCGCGGCGCTGTCCGCGACGGTGCGCTCCAGCGCGTCGAGCTGGCGCAGTGCGGCGACCAGCTCCTGGCGCTGCGCAGGGGACTCGGCCAAGGCCATCGGGGACTGACCCAGCAGGAGGGCCGTCACGAGAAGAGTGGGTACGCCGCGATGCGCGGCGCGCAGCCAGATCGAAGCCACCATCGCGCCATTCCTGTGTGATCAGCAATGGGGTGATCGTGGAGATCAGGGCTGTTTTAGGCCGCAAACAATAGGAACTGGCGGACGACCGGATTGGGCATGCCGCGAGCGAACCTACAAAAGCCCGGGTCGCGTTTCGATTATTGCGTTTTTCGAGTGTTTCGAATATGATCGGCTCTGCAACCGTTTTCGCTTAGGAGCTACCCATGACCACCGCCACTGCCCAATCCAAGATGACCCTTCCCGCCGCGGGAGAGGTTAAGGCAGCCGTCCAGGGTCAACGTGCCTTGGCGGCTTACCTCGCAACCCAGTTCGAGACGCAGCACATCCAGATCTTTGATGACCACAAACAGGCTCATCAGGTGGAACTGCCTACCTCGGCGTTGCGCCTGCTGGTCGACATCCTGGCCGAGTTGGCCGATGGCAATGCAGTAAAGGTGGTGCCCGTCCATGCAGAGCTGACGACCCAAGAGGCGGCGGACTTGCTCAACGTGTCCCGTCCCCATTTCGTCAAGCTGCTAGAAGATGGGGTGTTGGCATTTCATCGCACCGGCAAGCACCGCAGGGTGAGGTTCGCCGATCTGATGCAGTACAAGGAAGCGCGCGAGCGCGCCAGTGAGCAGGCGATGGCCGAACTCGCTCAGCAGTCGCAAGAGTTGGGAATGGGATACGAATGAGGCATTCCCCATTCACCGCCGTCTACGACGCGTGCGTTCTATATCCCGCGCCACTGCGGGATTTCCTGATGTGGCTCGGCCTGTCTGGCCGCTTCCGGGCGCGGTGGAGCCAAGCCATTCATGAGGAGTGGAAACGCAACCTGTTGATCAACCGCCCCGATCTCACCCGGGTTCAGGTCGACAGGACGTCGGATCTCATGGACAGGGCCATTCCGGACGGCTTGGTGGAGGGCTACGAAGCGCTCGTGGCAGGCCTGACATTGCCCGATCCGGACGATCGGCACGTCCTGGCTGCGGCGATTCGCTGCGGTGCGAGCGTGATTGTGACGTTCAACGAACGGGATTTCCCGAACGATCTGCTGGCTCCGTACGGCATCGAATCGCAGCACCCCGATGAGTTTGTGGACAACCTGCTGGATCTGGATGCGGCCGCCGTAGTGTCGGCTGCGCAGCGCCAGCGTGCCCAACTCAAGCATCCGCCGATCGATGTGGACCGCTATCTCGAAATCCTGCTGCGCCAAGGCCTTGTGCAAACGACCAAGGTGCTGGCGACCTATCGCACCATTCTCTGACCCGCCGAGAGCCACGGATGACCAAGAATCCTTCATCAGACGCCACTTTGCCGAAAGGCATCCATCGAAGCTGGAAGCTGCCGGACAAGTCGCTGGGTGACTTGTGGGATTCGATCGTGATGGACGAAGCCATCAAAAAACAGTTGCTGTCACAAGCGATCGTCAACTTCACGGTGCGCCCCAAGGTGGAGCGCACGGTACTCCCC
This sequence comes from Pseudomonadota bacterium, assembly GCA_018240785.1. Taxonomy (GTDB): domain Bacteria; phylum Pseudomonadota; class Gammaproteobacteria; order Burkholderiales; family Rhodocyclaceae; genus Thauera. Next base: position 173,386 of record JAFEFC010000036.1, read on the forward strand.
CTGCACGGCGTGATCTTGTTGGTCGGCCCACCGGGGACTGGGAAGACCTCCTTGGCACGGGGCTTGGCGCATCGTGTGGCCGAATCTTTTTCTTCTGCGAAGTTTCGATTGCTGGAAGTGGAGCCTCACACGCTGACGAGCTCTGCAATGGGAAAGACTCAACGCGCCGTGGCAGACCTGTTCTCGCAATCGATCGCAGAATCCGCAGCGGCGGGCCCGACGATCGTCCTTCTGGACGAGGTCGAAACGCTTGCGGCTGATCGAGCCAAGCTCAGCCTGGAAGCCAACCCGGTTGATGTGCACCGGGCCACCGATGCGGTGTTGGTGCAGTTGGACATGTTGGCCGAACGCAACCCGCATCTGCTGTTCGTGGCCACCAGCAACTTCCCACAGGCCGTCGACAGTGCCTTCCTGTCTCGTTGCGACATGGTGATGGAGGTGCCACTGCCCGGCAAGGATGCCTGCAAGCAGATCCTGGTGGACTGCCTGAATGGCCTGGCAAAGACATTTCCGGGGATTGGCAAGCTTTCCTCGGCTCACCAGTTCGACGCGTGTGCTGGCGAGTGCGTCGGATTGGATGGTCGGGCCATTCGCAAGGTCGTAGCCAACGCCCTCGCGGCCGACCCGCAAGTGGCTATCGATCCGAACAAGCTTTCCGTAGAGCACCTGCGCAGTGCGATACGACAGGCAAAGCAAATGCGCCTTCAAGGAGGGAAGCAAAAATGACCACCGTTGTCAGCCGGACGTTTCGCAGTTCGCCGCACCGCGATGCGTTGCAGACGTGGGATGCCATTGTCGAACTGCTCACTCAGGGCAAGGACGGCACGGCTCGCTCTGAACTCAGGGCCGTGGCGGGCGTGGCCGCCAGCTTGATCGCCGACCAGGCACCCAAGAGCGCGCCCATCGTTGCGACATGCGATGGACCACGGACCAGGATCTACTGCCTCTTCGACGAAGACGCGATCGATGGTGATGATGCCAACGAAGAAGTCTTGGGGTTCGAGCCGTTGAAGGGAGACTGGGGAGTCTCGCTGCCGTGTCCGAAGGAGCAGCTCGGCTGGGTGCAAACCGCGCTCAAAAAGCACTGTTCTCGCATCATTGCACGGGACTTGAGCCAAGGAATTGCCACGCAGGCGCAGGACGATGCTGGGCAAGCGCTGTCGCTCGACCTCGGAGGTTTCCTCAAGTCATGAGCACCGTCGCCACCTACTCGTACACGCACTCGGTTACCTATGTGACCGACAACATCCTCAAGAGCTTGAAAGACATCATCCTGCTCAGTGGGCTGGACCCTGAGCACTTTGCGGATCGCTGGGAGAGCAATACCCGAGCCATCAAGACGTGGCTCGGGACCGGTGATCTGCGCAAGGTGATTCTGGAGATCTACAACCCGGCAACCGACAAGCTTGTGACCCGATGGGATATCGACATCGTGTATGGGTGGTCCGATGGCGACGGCAGCTTCTGGACAGATACCGAGCAGTTGAAATACGCGATCAAGAAGGCTGGGCTGTTGCCATCGCAGGCTAAGTACAAAGTCATGCTTGATACAAAGCCCGGGCGGCCTGACGTGGATGGGTGGAGCAAAGGAAGCTATCGCTCGACGGATGGGATGGTCAAGCAGAGCCTGGGCTCGACTGTGGAACACAGCGGCCTGGCGGGTCAGGCTGGATATTGGAGGCAACGCTGATGCTGTCGATCGATGAAGCTTTTCGCAAGTTCAAGTCGCGCCTGGAACTCAACGAGCGCGAGCAGAAGAATGCCTCGCAGCGCCAGAACGAAGTGCGAGACTACCTGCAGACGAAATTCGGTATTGCGCGCAGCTTCCTGACCGGCTCCTATGCTCGATACACGAAGACGAAGCCGCTCAAGGATATCGACATCTTCTTCGTGCTGAAGGACTCGGAGAAGCATTACCACGGCAAGGCCGCATCGGTAGTGCTGGATGATTTCCACTCTGCATTGGTGGAGAAATACGGTTCGGCAGCCGTGCGCAAACAGGCGCGCTCGATCAACGTGGATTTCGGTGTTCACATCGACGCGGAGGACAACACGGACTACCGGGTGGTCAGCGTGGATGCGGTGCCCGCATTCGACACCGGCGACCAGTATGAGATCCCCGATTCGGCGTCCGGAAAGTGGATCAAGACGGACCCGGAGATCCATAAGGACAAGGCGACCGCAGCGCACCAAGCCTATGGCAATGAGTGGAAAGGTCTCGTGCGCATGGTGAAGTACTGGAACAACAATCCCAAGCACGGCGATCAGAAGCCGGTGAAGCCCTCATTCCTTATCGAGGTGATGGCACTGGAATGTCTCTACGGCGGCTGGGGTGGATCGTTCGATCGCGAGATCCAGTCATTCTTTGCCACGCTCGCTGATCGTGTCCATGACGAGTGGCCTGACCCGGCCGGCCTCGGGCCGGCGATCAGCAACGACATGGACGCTGCGCGCAAGCAGCGCGCGCAGCAACTGCTGTCGCAAGCGAGCCAGGACGCAAGTGTCGCCATCGACCACGCGCGTCGCGGTCGCAATCTCGAAGCGCTTCGAGCCTGGCGTGCGCTGTTTGGCCCCAAGTTCCCGCTTTCCTGACCCCGTCGGCTGCCATACGTCCAATCGAGGTACAACATGTCCCAGTGGTCGCTTTCCCAACTCTTGTCGTCCTTGCACGAGGACATCCAGCAGCGCCTGTCCGTAGTACGCAAGACCTTCGGTCACCCGGGCACGAAGGGGGATGCGAGCGAGAACGTCTGGATCGACATGCTGGATACCTATCTGCCCAAACGGTACCAGGCGGCCAAGGCGCATGTGGTGGACAGCCTGGGGAACTTCAGCCAGCAGATCGATGTGGTGGTGTTTGATCGGCAATATTCGCCTTTTATCTTCACCTACGAGAACGAGACGATCATCCCAGCCGAAAGCGTGTACGCCGTGTTCGAGGCCAAGCAGACGGCTGACGCGGGGCTTGTGGCCTATGCCCAGGAGAAGGTCGCCAGTGTGCGCAGGCTGCACCGCACGAGCCTGCCGATCCCGCACGCTGGCGGGACCTACCCAGCGAAGCCGTTGATTCCGATTCTGGGTGGCTTGCTCACCTTCGAGAGCGAATGGAGTCCAGCATTGGGCCCATCCATGGACAAGGCGCTGAACGCAAACCTCACCGAGGGGCGTCTGGACATCGGATGCGTTGCCGCCCACGGGCACTTTTTCTATGACCAAGCCAGCGGCGCGTACAGCTACACCAACGAAAACAAGCCGGCGACCGCGTTTCTTTTCAAGCTGATCGCGCAGCTTCAGTTCAGTGGAACGGTCCCCATGATCGATGTGGAGGCTTACGGTCAGTGGTTGACCAAGTGAGGGGTCGCTGTGGCAAGCATACGTTCGGAGTACCACCGGTTCCTAGCGCACTTGGCGCAGCGGCACGTGCACGACGACGTGCGCCGGCTGGCGCACCTGGTGCTCGATCACCTGCAGCCACTGGCCGAGGTCGGTGCTGCACGCCGGGGGCGCTCCACGCGCTTGGCGCCGCTGGCCATCGCGCATCTGGCGCAGATGCCTGTCGCCTACAACGGGGACGCGCGCGGCCCCGAAAACGGGCCGGCGCTCGGGCGACTGCACCAGCTCGAAGTCGGGCCGTTTCGAGGATTCATGCGGCAGGAGACGTTCGACCTCAGCCATGACATCACCTTGGTCTACGGTGCCAACGGCACCGGCAAGAGCAGCTTCTGCGAAGCCTTGGAAGTGGCGATGCTCGGTTCGATCAGCGAAGCGCAGGCCAAGCGGGTCGACCAGCGGACGTACTGCAACAACGCTCGCCTGCGCCGTCATGTCGCGCCTGTCCTATCGTCCCGGGCGGAAGACCAGCCCCAGGCCGTCCAGCCAGATGAAGCCGAATACCGCTTCTGCTTCATCGAGAAGAACCGCCTTGACGACTTCGCCCGCATCGCCGCGCGGACGCCGGGCGACCAGCGGCAACTGATCGCAACCCTGTTCGGCGTGGACCAGTTCAGCGAATTCGTGCGGGGCTTCAACCCTTTGCTTGATCAGGACCTGATGCTCACCGGTGTCCAAGCTGCGCAGCTGGCACAACGCCGCGTACAGTTGGCGAACTCCGAGCAGACGATCGCCGCCTATCCGCAGAAGATTGCTGCGGTCGAGGCCCTAGAGCAGGCCTTGGCGCAGCGCATGTGGCCTGGCGCGACCTACCAGGCCTGCGTCGACTGGCTGCTCGGCACACCGCAGCAACAAGGGCGGCTGCCGTACGTCCAGGCACAACTGGACGCCAACCCGCCTGCCATTTATGAAGTGACGCAGGCCCGTCTGCAGGCGTTGCTGGCAGAGGCTTATCGGATCCAGGGACTGTGGCGGGCGTCTTCCGGGCAGCTTGCCGCCCGCGCCGGCGAGGTGTCATACGCGAAGCTCTACGAGGCCGTGTTGGCGCTGGCGGACGGGGCGACGGCTTGCCCCGCCTGTGGAACTGCACTGGCCGCTGTGGCGCAGGATCCGTTCGCGAAGGCACGCGCGGGCCTGGAGCAGCTTGCTCAACTGGCTGCCCTCCAACAGCAGGAGACCGGACATCGCACGCAGTTGAGCGAGGCGGTCCGAGTTCTGTGGGAGGAGATGCGCCGCGTGGTAACGGCGGGTGCCGTTGCCTGTCCGGCCGAATCACAGGGTGCTGGCCTGCCGCTGCTGCCTCCCACTGCGGCCGGCAATTGGCTTGGTGCCTGGGTCGATGGAGATCGACGTGCCTGGAACGCTCTGCTGCGGATCGCCGAGATCATTGAAGGGGTCGACGCGCAGGCGCGGGAAGTGCATGCCCAGCGCGGCGCATTGGCACAGGAGCGAGATGGCCTACAGCAGCACCAGTTGGAGGTCCAACGACTGCGCACCTTGCGGGGGGGCGGCCGATCAGGATCTGGCCACTGCCCGCCAGACCGTCGCCCAGTTCGACGAGGCGAACCGCGAACTGATCGAGGTCGTTGCTGCGGAAGTGGCGGTGGTGGCGCACCATCAGCGGGTCAAGGTTGCCTACGACGGCTTTTTGCCCGAGATTCAGGCCTACCTTGCCGCACTTCCAGGTGTGCTGCTCCAAGGGCTGGGAGAGCAAGCGCGCCAGCTCTACAACGCATTCAACCGGGCCGATCCGCCCGGCGATCTGCTGCACGCGCTGTGGCTGCCAGTGGCCGAGAACGGCAAGATCGAGGTGGAGTTCGCTGGGGAGCCGGGTGTCCGTTACGACGCGCTAATCGTGTTCAGCGAGGGGCACATCAAGTGCCTCGGCCTGGCGATACTACTCGCCAAAAATATCGCGCAGGGTTGTCCCGTCGTCATCTTTGATGACGTCGTCAATGCGATCGACGATGACCACCGCGACGGCATCTGGCGCACCTTCTTCGAGGATGGCCTGCTCGACGGTAAGCAGGTCATCCTCACCTCGCACGCCGAGGAATTCCTGCATCGCATCCAGCAGGAGCTGGGCGCCCGGCGCGCTGGCGCCATCAAGCGCTACAAGTTTCTCCCGCATCAGGGAGAGCACGAACTGCGGGTCGACAGCGACCCGCCAGCGAAGAACTATGTTCTTCTGGCCCAGCAGGCGTTGGCGGCTGACGAGAAACGCGAGGCACTGCGTCAGGCCCGGCCGGCGCTGGAGAGTCTGACGGACCGCCTGTGGACGTGGCTGGGTCGGCGGACGGACGGCCGGATCGACATCAAGCTGAGCGGGCCCCGCGCGCCTTGGGAGCTGAACAATAAATGCACCAAGTTGCGGTCGGCCGTCGAGCGTATCGCGGCGCAACACGCGGGTGCGCCGGATGCCGTGGGGGCGTTGGTCAGGCTGCTCAATGTCAGCGGTACGAGTATTGAATGGGGTTACCTCAATAGCGGTGTGCACGACGCTCAGCGCGATCATGAGTTCGATCGGGCGACGGTAAGAACGGTCGTCGAGGCGGTTACGGCGTTGGATGCTGCTCTTGATACCCTGCAGAACCGATGAACGGCACACGGCTTTGCAGAGCAGTGCCGCCCGTGTCACCTCATAAGTACTTCTTGAAGCTGCCTGCGGTCAGGCTAACTGCCATCCCCAGCAACGCCGCGCTGGGCAGCAGGATGACCAGAGGATGCACCGATATGGGCAGAGCGAGATAGGTGACCCAAGGCAGCACGGCCAACGGCATCAGGCTGGCCTTCGCGCGGTGGTAGATGAAGCCGGATTCGCGGCCCGCGCCGAACCGGCGCACATCCCGTCGCACCAGGCCGTCAATCAGGCCGACGAATGCCGCCGTGAGGATCAGCGGCAGCGTGAGCACCAAGACCAGCAGGCGCACCAGGAAGGTGAGCGTCGTGAAGGCCGCAGCGATCAGGTAGCTCTCGGTCCAGACATAGACCTGGCTGATCCAGTAGCGGAAGTTGTGGGTCTGCCCGTGGCTGGGCGCTCGGGCGCGCTCGGCGGTCTGGCTCATGTGCTCCAGCAGCCCCGAGCGCACGAACACCCATTCGTATCCGGTGTCCACCAGCTCGTGCGCCGTCCGTCCCGGCTCCTGTACGACCACGCTGCGCGTGAAGTGGCTGGACAGGTGCCCGAGTTCGTACTGCAGCATCTGCTGGGAGTGGCGCCAGCCCTGGTCCTTCCAGAACAGGTGCATGCCGACGCACTCCACCACGATCGAGAACAGCAGCGAGCCGATCAGCACCCCGAGTAACCGGAACGGTAAGGTGAGGGTGCCGACGATCAAGCCTTGGCGTTGGTTCTGCTCCCGCTGCGCGGTCGAGGCGGCATCCTTCATGGCACGGCCTCGTTGCCCGCGCCATCGTCGGCGCCGGTGGCCACCGCGTCGGGCTCGGCCGCAGCGGCATCGTCCAGCAGGTCGTCGGGCAAGGCCGCATCCTGCAAGGCCGGCGAGCTGGTGAACTCCCACCACTGCGTGGCCTCGCTGTAGCTCTGGCGCATGTACCCGGCCAGTTGCTGCAGGTCCGCCGGCATCACTTCATCCGGGTCCGGCGCCGGCAGCGGCATGCGTACCTTCCAAAGCTGGCCGCCCTGCAGCAGCGCGAAGCATTGGCCTTTGGGCAGTCCAACGACGTGCGACGGCTCGATCATCGGCACGCTGGACATGCTGATGCGGTCCTGCGTGTTGCTGGTGAAATCCGTCGCCCCACGGATGTCCGAGCTATCGGTCGCGCCGGAGACGATGGTGGTGGTATAGACCTCGACCTTCGGCAACTGCCTCGTCAGCAGTTCGGCCGTGGCCGTCTCCCTGACCCTGAGCATGAACAGGTTGTTGAAGTTACCGATCACCTGACCGGCCTTCGCGCGGTTGCCGATGCGGGCCTCGATGTCCGAGAGCGTCTGCGTGTACGCCGTGACTTGCAGGCCGGCACCGCCGCCCTTGTTGATTAGCGGGATGAATTCATCGCCCATCAATTCATTGAATTCATCGGCATGAACGTTGATGGGCACGCGCGCACCGGCCGTTGCGCCCGGGAGGCCATCGTCGATCCCGTGCTTGTAGATGTGCCCGGCGACCGACACGAGATCGCTGAACATCGAATTGCCGACCGCTGCGGCAACCTCGGCGTCGGATAGCGCGTCCAGACCCACATAGACGACTGCGCGCTTTCGGATGACCTGCATCCAATCGAAGATCGGGCGCGGGTCGGCCAGGTCGGAATAATTTGGGGCCAAAAGCTGGGAAATCTTCCCGCTGGTGAGCTTCTCCAGCAGCGGCAGCAACGACGCGACGATCTTGTCGAAATACGTCTTGTCGTAGCGAACCGCCGAGCGCAGGCCGTCGAGAACCGGGTCGTAGTTGCGGGCCTGGGAGAGGTACTGTTCCAGCGCCACCACGCGCTTCTCGCGCCCGATCATGTTGCGCGGGATGTTCTTCTCGTTGAGCTTGGCCTCGATCTGGACGATCACCTCCCAGGCTTTGGGCTCAGTCTTGGCGAAGTAGTGCTGGGCGTACTCGATGAACAGCGCGTCGATGTTGATGACGTGCCGCTGGATCAGCATGTAGTCCGGGCGCTGCCCCAGCTCCACCAGGGCGCGGGCAATGATGTTCACGAAGCGCCATGCGAACTCGCGGAACGCCGCGCTGTTGCCTTCGCCGGAGAGCTGCCCCGCCACCCGGGTCGCCACTTCGCTGATGCGGCCGAAGCGGCCCACCGCGTTGTAGCGCGCCGAAATGTCCGGCCAGCCCAAGTGGAAGACGTAAAACTCGCCTTCACGGCCCGCGCGCTGGGCCTCGGCATACATCCGCTTGAGCAGGTCCGCGTCCCCCTTGGGGTCGATGACGATCACGACCTCGTGCTCGCCTGCGGCGTTCTTGCGGCGGATGTCCTGCGTGACGAACAACTCGGCCAGCCGCGTCTTGCCCACCCGCGTGGTGCCCAACACCAGCGAGTGTCCGACGCGCTCCCCCAGCGGCAGGCTGACGTCCACCTCGTCGGGCTCGATGCCATGCAGGCGCGGCAGGCCGCCGACAGGCGGCAACGGGCGCACGGGGTTGAAAGGCACGTCCCAGCCCGTGAGCGCGGGCAGCCGGGACAGCGGGAACGGCGCGAACTCCAGCCGTTCCTCCAGGCGCCTGGCCAGCCGGTAGGCCGGCGTCGGCTCGACGTAGCGGCGAAACTCCGGCCGGTACGTCTGCATCAGCCTATGGGTGTGCTTCTGCTCCCAGAGAAACCCGCGCCCCACGAACAAGCGCTGCTGGCTGACCGGCACGTCCTTGCTCGTCATCACGTACCGCGGCAGGCGGCGGATGTTGTGCCGGTAGCGCAGAATGACGCGGGCATCGCGGTAGCGGATCGCGCCGTAGGCACCGAATGCCAAGGCGCTGCCGACGCCCATCGAAGGGCTCAGCGCGAGCGACCATGGGGCCACCAGGCACAGAAACGCGGCGCCTGCACACGCCGCGATGGTGTATAGCTCCACCGCTGGGCGTAGCAGAACCTCGACCGGCTGTTTCCCCGACATGGCTTCATTGCTCGATGCCAGTGGCCGTGATCAGCGCCGGGTAGTGCCGCAGGCCCAGGCGATCGGCCAGGTCGTCGCTGGCAACGGGGGCGAGCGGCAAGCCTGGCGCCAGCGCGCGCAGCCGCGCCAGGCCCTGCGCGGTCTCGACGTTGACCACCAGGCCGACCGCGCCACGTTCGCGCAAAGCGGCGGCGCGGCGCTGCAACCAGGCCCGGGAAGCCTCGTCGTCGCCGATGACCACGAACGGCCGCAGGCCGGGCGCTTCAATCACACGCCGCGCGACGGTGCCAGGCGTGAGCTTGGCGCTGCGCACCGGCAGCATCGCGGCTTCGTCCGCCGGTGTGGCAGGAAGCTGGGGCGTCGGGATGGACGGCCGCGCCGGTGCGTTGGCGCGCGGCTGGAGATTCAGGGCTTCGTAGTACGGCAATGCCGACGTGCCGCCACGGTCCTCGACAACGATCAGTGGCTCGCCGGCACGCGAGGCCAGCGGCAGGCCTGACAGCAGCATGAGTAGGCCCGTGAACGCGAGATGGGCGGGATGGGGTTTCGTCATGGGGAGGTCTCCTGGCGCGCCGCGAGGACCGCGGCGGCTGGTCGCGTGCCCTGCACGCGGGCAAGGTGGCGCGACACGCTGCGCCGATAGCGGGCGGCGGGCTCGCCGCCTGCGGGGCGGTGGTAGCGGCCGATCGCCAGCAGCCAGTCCTCGCCGGGGGTGTGCTGCTCCTTCAGGATCTCGGCGGCAACGGCCAGGTTGCGATACGGATCCAGCAGGTCGCACGCGCCGGTAAAGCGGTGCTTGTGGTAACCGAGGTTGATCTGGCCCAGGCCCGCATCAATGCGCGTGTGCGGCGTGGCGCGCATCGCCTGCTGCAGGCCAGCGCAGGCGTCGGCGCGCGTGGCGAAGCGGCGCGACTGGCCGGCGACGTTGAGGGACCACGGCCACGGCACCAGGCGCCCGTTGCGCCGGATGCCGCTCTCCTGCAAGGCCACGGCGTAGAGCACGGTCGAGGGGATGCCTGCGCGCTGGGCGGCAAGCTGGTAAGCCGGTGGCGGAACCTCCTGGGCCAGGGCGGCAACGGCATACAGGCCGGCAGTGAGCACCAGTGCGCGCAGGGGCATGGCTACGGCTGGCGCTGCCATTGGCCGTTCACTTCGCGCACGGCGGCGGGCAGATCGCCGGGCAGGCCCAGCGACAGCCAGCGGCCGCCGTCGTGGTTGAGCGTGATGCTGCCGGCGCGCACGCGCGCCGGGTCGATCTGCGCGCGCTTGGCCCAGTCGCGGATGCGCGCGTCATCCTGGCGGCTGCCCACCATGTACAGGTCGAACTCCGCGCCCGAGGATTGCAGGCGCTGCACGAGCTGTCCGCAGGCTGCGCAGCCGTCCTTGACGAACACCGCCATGCGGCCGCTGCCGCGCAAGGGACTGCTGGATGTGCCGGCGCCCGGCTTGTCGTCGGGCAGGTTCACGCGCTGCATCCCCGGATTCAGGCGCTGCCAGGCCTCGTCGTAGGCGCGCTGGTAGGCGAGCAGCTTCTCGACGCGGCGCGCTTCCACCTGCACCTGCAGTTCCGCATAGCGGCGCCGTTCTTCGTCCGTGCGAGCTTCGATGCCCAGGGCGGACAGCGGGTCCAGGTTGGGCGAGTAGATACCCAGCGGCCCATCCATCAGCTCGCGGTAGCGTGCCCATTCTTGTGGCTGCAAGCCCCATTCGGTTGCCACCCGGTCGTCCAGCACGCGGGCGGCCAGCGGGCGCTCCTGGCTCTGTGCGTTGCGCGCCGGGGTCGTTGCGGGCTGCTGCGCCCAGGCGGGCCATTGCGACGACGCCACCAGGACCGCGAAAAGGAGGATCGACGGCTTCATGGGGTGCTCCGGTCAGGGAATCGCCACGCGGCGGGTGTGGTTGCCGGCCTGGAACACTGCGGTGTTGCCCTCGATCGCCTGCAGGCGCCACGGGCCGACCGCATCCCCGGGCAGCAGCACCTGAAGTTGGGCGGGCGTGAAGTCCCCGGTGCTCGGCGCGACGGACACGCTGCGCTGGCCGGCGCGCAGTTCGGCGCCGACGACGCGGAATGACAGCGGCGACAGCTCGGTCTTGGAGGCGGCGGACGTGCGCGATGCGCGCCGCTGGGCGGGTGCGGTGGCACGTGCGGCGGCTTGGCGCGCCTTGATCTGCTCGACCTCCGCGCGAAGCGCCTGGAGGTCGTCGGCCGCTGCGTAGCCACTGAGAGATTTCTCGACCTGGGCCGCGCGTGCTTCCAGGATCTGGCGGGTGTCTTTGAGGTCAGCGTCCGTCGCGACGGCCGGGCGCTGCTGGATGGCCTCGATCGTCTCGGCCAAGCCAGTTGCCTGCGCTTCCAGGCGTTGCAGGCGGGAATCCAGCCGCTCCTGGTCGGCCTGGTCGCTGAGGGCCTGGTAGCCCAGGGCCACCAAGACGCTGAGGAAGACCAACCAGAGCCACAGAAGGCTCTGCACCACCACGACGGCGCCCGGGCGCCGGGCAGACTGTGGGGAGCTCATGGCTGGCCTCCCGAAACCGAAGGCTCCAGCGGGAACGTCTGCACCGCCTCGGCGGCGGGTGGCTCGGATGCGGGTTCGATGACCGCGCTGTCGGCGGGCCGTTCGAAGCAGATTTGCCGTGCGCGGTCATCCGCGTGCAGTTCCCAGGCCGGGCCAGCCAGCGTGAGCAGCGCATCGCGCAAGGTCATGGGGCCGAGGTGCAGGTGCGCCGCCGGCAGCGGCAGCGCGTACAGCTCGATTACCGCGTGTGCCGTCTGGCACAGGCTGTAACCGCTACGCTTGAGCACATGCCGCAGCCCATCGCCGACGGTGGCACGGGCATCTTCGGGCATGGACACGTCGATGGTCTGCAACAGCAGGTCGCGCTGCGCCGCTCTGGGTGCCAGCTCGACCAGCGTGTAGCGACCGTAGCGCACGACGGGGATGTACTCGGGCGCCTCGGGTTCGGGCGCGGCCGAGACTTCCTCGATGGCATCAGGTGCGGGCGGCGCAGTCGTCGTAGCGCAGCCGCCAGCCAGCACCGACCAGAGCAGGCCGAGGACTCCAGCCAGCAGGCGGCGTTCGGGATGGTGAAACCAAGGTGGAGAGGGGCACATAAGCTCGGCGTCCTGAAACATCGAGCCCTCACCATCGCCGCTAAGACCCGGGGCAGCAGCAAACAATGCGAACCACGCTGCGTCCGATTTACCGGCAGCGGTCTAGTCGAACAAAAGCGGCCTTGAGGGGGCCGTAACGGAAAAGCTCGGTCGCGGTCGGCGGATGGAGGCCGGCCGCTTGACTGCTACTATTTGTTAAAACACCAGTGGACGGGGGCGTAAATGAGGGTTTCTCGGGTCAGGTTGATCAATTTCGCCAATTTCTCGGATGTTGATGTCGAGACGGGGGAAAGTATCGTCATCGTGGGAGAGAACAAGGTTGGCAAGAGCAATTTCATTCGCGGCCTGCAGTTGATCCTTGATCCGGGCTTGTCTGAGCGCGATCGACAACTGGGGCTTGAACATTTCTGGGACGGACTTGGCGAAGACAAGGTTGGTGCGACCATTGAGGTCTCTGTGGATCTAACGGACTTCACAAACGATCCCCGACTGATGGCTCACCTCAACGATTGCGTGATTGATCCTGGCCCACCCATGGTGGCCCGACTCACCTACCGCTTCCAGCCTAAGGCGGGCCTGGGGCGCGCTCCGGAATCGTTGAAGGACTATGAGTATGTGATCTTCGGTGGCGACGATCCCGACATGCGTATCGGCGGCGCACTCCGCCGGATGTTGCCAATAGATGTTCAGGTAGCCCTGCGTGACGCTGAGAAGGACCTTGCGAGCTGGCGCAATTCGCCATTGAGGCCGCTCATTGAGGATCTTGCCGCGTCGTTGGATGATGACGCCCGTGAGGAGATTCAGGATCAGGTCGACCAAGCACAGCGAGAGCTGGCTGGACACGAGGAAGTGGTAGCGACAGCAGAACGGATCAGCGAACGGCTGATCGCCATCGCTGGGGGGCAACATGCCGTTCCGGTATCGCTCGGACTTGCACCAACTAGAGTCGACGCGTTGCTGCGCAGCCTGCGGCTGCTGATCGACAACGGCGTACGCGGAGTCGGCGATGCCAGTTTGGGAACCGCGAACCTGATCTTCCTGGCGCTGAAGAGTCTCGAACTGGACCGCCTCGTTTCCGATGGAGAGCGCGACCACACCTTCTTCGTAGTCGAGGAGCCCGAAGCGCACCTGCACCCGCACGTGCAGCGTCTAATCTATCGTTACTTCCTTGGCACGGGGGCGGAAGATGGTGAGGAACAGCCACCGCTTACGACAATCCTCACAACCCACTCGCCACATATCGCAAGCGTTGCGCCGATCAGATCTATTGTTCTGCTGCGCCATGACACAGCGGAAGGCAAGACTGTCGCGGTCTCGACAGCAAACGCACCTTTCACGCAGCGGGATGAAGAGGATCTTCAACGTTACATTGACGTCACTCGCGGCGAGATTTTCTTTTCTCGGGGGGTGATTCTGGTCGAAGGCGACGCCGAGCGCTTCATCGTTCCCGCGTTTGCCGAGGTACTCGATATTCCCCTCGATATGCTTGGAATCACTGTGTGCTCGGTGGGGGGGACTAACTTCACCCCGTATGTGAAGCTACTGGGCCCTGAAGGACTCAACATTCCCCATGTGATCCTGACGGACCGGGATCCAACCAATGGTAATCATCCATTGGTTCGCAGGCGGCTTATCAATGTCCTTGACGTGATTGAGGGCGGTGTCGATCACGAAAACTTGGATGCGGATGAAGTGATCGAGCTTGCCGAGCAGTACGGATACTTCGTCAACGAGAACACGTTGGAGCCCGAACTATTTGCAGGTGGACTGGCGCAGGACATGCAGGAGGTAATTCGGGAGGAACTGCCGCGATTAAGGAGAGAAACTCTGAATGCCTTGCAGCAGTGGGTGGACGATCCTGATCAGGTTGATGAAGACTGGCTGCTCAGATTGATCGAGAGGATCGGAAAGGGGAGGTTTGCGCAGGCACTTGCACCGTCGGTGTCACAGGACGTTTGTCCGGCTTACATTCGTTCCGCTCTGGAGCATATCCGTGACGCCATCGCGTAGTGTCAGCACAGCCTACTTGGCTCAGGCTGCCGAACTGGCTGGGAATCCGGGTCAGTTGGCAGCCTACAACTCTCAAGGACATTGTGTGGTACTCGCCGGTCCCGGGAGCGGTAAGACCAAGACACTCGTCCTAAAGCTCGCCCGCATCCTAGCCGAAGACGTCGAGGCCCCTCGTGGCGTTGCGTGCATCACTTATAGCCAGGAGTGCGCTCGCGAACTCGCTCGCCGAATTGAAAGCTTGGGACTTCAGCAGGCACCTAATCTTTTCATTGGTACGGTCCATGGGTTCTGTCTGCGTCATCTCTTGATGCCGTATGGACGCCTGGCCGGCCTGCCCATATCTTTCCCACTTTCGGTGGCCACTCAACGAGTCAGTGATCGGTTGTTGAAGCAAACTGGAGATGCGCTTTTCGGCCAGAACCATCCGTACAAAGTTATTGACCTCGGACGGCATCGCCGTTCCGTGCTCAATCGAAATAGCGTCGCTTGGCGTAGCGAGGAGGAACTCGCTGCCTGGGCCGAGACCTACGAGGCCGCTCTGCGCGACGAGGGGCTGATTGACTACGATGACATGGTTGTCTTCGGCCAACGTTTGATCGCCGAGCACGACTGGGTACTACCTCTGGTTCAGGCAAAATTCCCCGTGCTCGCGGTGGATGAGTACCAGGATTTAGGTGTAGCACTGCATCGCATCGTCAAACGCCTTGCCTTCGACGGGGGTGTCCGACTTTTCGCTGTCGGGGATGCGGATCAGTCGATATATGGATTTACGGGGGCTGATGGCGCGTTGCTCATGGAATTGGCGGCTCGCAGAGACATTGAGCCTGTCCAGCTTCAATTAAATTACCGTTCTGGTGCAGGGATCGTGACTGCGTCAGAGATGGCGCTTGGAGAAGCCCGAGGCTATCAAGCGAGCGATCCTGCGCGACAAACGACCATCGAATTTGTCCTGCGCCCGGGTGGTACGGCGGACCAGGCTGCGCACGCCGTCGCGCAGATCATTCCGGCGGCCTTAGCCTCCAAGCCGGGACGAACACTGGGCGATATCGCGATCCTATACAAAGACTATCGCGCAGGCGATATCGTGGCTAAAGCTGTGGCAACCGGCGGTCTCGATTACATCCGTGTGGATACCGCAGCACCTTACCGCAAGGTTGCCCTAACAAGTTGGGTAGAAGATTGTGCGGCGTGGTGCGCGGGTGGCTGGCGTGTTGGACGCCCACAATTGCGTGGACTACTCGACCGCTATCGCGCATTTCATCGGGCGAGCTTGGACGATTCACAGGCCAAGCGCGAAGAGCAAGAGCTAACCGCCTTGCTATGGGAGCTGCGCGCTGACCAGCAACCTGCGCGAGAATTTGTTGCTTCGTTGCGCAACGGTGTAGTGGATCATCTGCTGGCGGCTGAATTGGCGCTCGCTGATCAGAAAGAGCAACTGGATCGCATGACGGCAGCGCTCGCCGAAGGCGGTGCACTGGCTTCGCTAGACATCACTAGTTTGGGCGGTCGGGACGGTTCGCCCGATCACCTGAATCTGCTGACACTGCATTCCGCAAAGGGCTGTGAGTACGACGTCGTCATCATGGTTGGACTCGACCTCGGAAATCTGCCGTGGCGCAATGAAACTCCAGAGAAGTTGCGCGAAAGTCGCCGGCTCTTCTATGTGGGACTCACACGTGCTCGCGACGAGGTCCACATGCTGTATTCGGGCTTCGTTGATGGCCGCTATGGCCCTATGCGCTTTGGGCGCTCGCCATTCCTTGATGAGCTGGAGGCGCGAATGCGTGCCGCTGGCATTTGAGTGTGAACCAGGGAATCTGGAGTGTCGGTGCTGCGTCGGCGCATGTCGAGCAACACCACAGTCGAGCTACATCTTTGCAGCCAAGCGATTGGCTGCAAAACGCTCGCGCGAGAGTCTGGCGGCGTTATTCATCGAGTCTAGGTTATCGATACACCATAGACCGTTGATGCAAAGAAAGCGCTCACTAAGCACTGCTTCAAGTATGTTTGGAAGGGTTGCGTTGAAGAATCCGGCACCCTTGACCGTTGGGGCCGGATCTAGCTCAAGCATCGCGACCGGCAGGTCAGAAAGGCACGGGCCGAAGTGGCCGGCCGAAGGGAACTTGCCCCCAAACTCGGTGCGCAGACGCTCCTTTCCCATGCTCTTGGTGAGTGTGCTATATCGCTCCTGCCGCAGCAACCAAAGAGACTTGACGCCCGCCTCGCGGTACCGCTCTTGGCGTTTACGGTAGTCACGGAGCGACTGATACGATCTTTGGATCTCGACAGCCAACCTAACCCCATTGCGCTCACCCCAGACATCAGCCTGCCAGCGACCTGCATCACCCGAACCCGGCATTTCAACCGAGGCACGGCATCCAAGATCTTCAAGCACGCTGCGCACAAGTATCTTGGCCGCCAGGTGCCATTGGCTTTCTTCGGAAGTACTGCACGCACCTCCTAGATGCGCAAAGAAGGGGTACCCATTAGCACTAACCTTGGGAATCGCTGGAGCGTTGCAGCAAGGCATCAGCAGATCACCGACGCAGTACGCCCGTTGCAACTCTTCCCACTGCGCCTGAGACATATGCAGTGCGTTGGCTGCACCAGTACCATCTGCATATGCTGCTTCGATCACCATAGCCACAGTGCCTCCTTGAATCTCGGTATTGTCTAATCAGTTTAGCCTTCCCCGCGCTGGGAGCGGGGCGGTGATCGAATCCTCCGAGCAGCAATTTCCTAGAAAAATGCCGGCACCCCCGAAAGGATGCCGGCAGACAGCAGATCACGCAGTTACCAATTGCCGGGCCAATGCGACCTCCACGGAATCACCATCCTGGTTCAGGACATCGAGCCCCGATTCGGGTACATCGCCCGAAGTGGACTGCGAGACCATGATCTTCTTGGCCATCAGCTCCAGGCAGGTCATCTGCGAGGAGCCGGCGTAGCCCAGGTACATCACGCGCACGGACAGCTTCTGCCCGATACGCCAAGAGCGGCGTGCCGCCTGCTGGAGCGAATACACGTTGTAGCCCGACTGCATGAACACGATCGTCGGAAACTCCAACAGGTCCAATCCCGTCTTGACAAGCTCCGGATTGGTGATGAGCACGTCGATGCCACGGTCCAACTGCTCGGCGATCCAGTCCTCGCGGCGGCTGGCATCCACGCTTGCGCGCAGTACCGCCACTTTGAAGCCTTCCTGCTCCAGCAATACCTTCAACCGGCTAGTCGTGTCGCGCGTGCCGGTATAGACGGTGTAGGCCAGAACCTTGCGGCCCTGTGCTTTCTCTTCCCTGCAGATGTCGATCAGCTCACGCTCCTTGGGGCTGATCTCGAACTCGTTGAACTGAGCCGGGACAAACGCCAGGGTGTTGCGCGTACGCGGATGCACAACGGTCTCCGACCGGAAGCAGCAATCCGGCCAGGCCAGCAGCACATTGAGGACTACACCGAGCAAGGTAGTATCGCGTCGCGCCAGAGCCTGTTTCAGCTCCGCGGTCAGCCGACCTGCCAGATCGCGGTAGGCCGCGGCTTGCGCCGTGTCCATCGCGACTTCACGAAACTCTTCGTCATACGGCGGCAGGACATTGCCGCCGATGTCTCTGAGCTTGAGGAAGATCGTGAACGGCAGGATGCAGCGCAGCACACCCTTCGGGCCGAAGCCCGGGGCCTTGACCGTTCTGACACTGACTTTCGTGCCTTTCGCGGTCTTGTGCGCCGTCCCGGTGCTCTCGGAATAAATGTCCTTCAGGACACCGTGATCGCGCATGAACGCCATCGCGGCCGAGGTCATGCTGCCGCTCGTGGTCGGGCGATAGCCGTCTTCGATCATCCGCCCGGGAAGGGCTCGGAACAGCAGGTAGAACAGATCGTCGCCGTAGCCGCCCATCAACGTGCCGGTCAGCAGCAAGGTCTTGCGAGCCTTCGCCGCCAGCACGCCCATGGCCTGGCCCTGGGCGCTGCCGCCGTTCTTGTACTCGTGGGCCTCGTCGGCGATGAGCAGGTCGAACGTGCCTTGCGGCAGGTAGCGCTTGATGAACTCGGACGGTTGATAGCCGCCCTCGCCAAAGCCGAACTCCATGTTGGCCATCGCACGTTCCATGCGCGTGGCTTGACGGTCGGAAAACACCAGCTCGCCGTTGCCATCCATGAGGTTGATGAACTCGTGAATGTTGTCGCCGAGCATCGAGGCCAGGAAGCCGTCGCCGAACTTCTGCATCAGCTTCTGCGCGGTGACTTCCCCGATCGTCGGGATGCGCTTCAAGGCTTTGAGCACGGCCGAGGACTGGTCGCTGCCGGACAGGCTGCGCGGGCGGATCAGTGTCCACAGGGGCGCAGCGCAATGGCCGCACTTCCTGCGGGATTCCTCGGCTTCGAGCGCGACCGGGTTGACCGGCTCGCCGTCGAGGTCGGTGATGACCGTGCCGCAGTCCGGGCACGCTGCCACGTCGCCGTGGCGGGTGCGCCGCGTGGTGAAAACGGGCTTCCAGTGGAAGCCCATCCGCATCCTCACGCGGCCCAGGACGAAGAACTCCTGACCCGTGGGCTGGACACCCAACTGCTCACGCAGCTTGATGAGCTTGACGAGCGTATCCGGCCCGTTGAGCACCCACACTTTGGCGCCCGCTACCGTCTCCTGGATCTCGCGCCGCCACTTGTAAACCAGGTGCGGTGGCGAAAGCACCAGAGTGCGGCGGTAGCCTTCGGCGTTGAGCACGACAGCCGTGGCGATGCCGACGGTCGTCTTCCCGCAACCCATCTCGCCGTTGACGATCGCGGCGCGTTCGCCACGGTCGATCAGCAGCTCGGCAGCAGCGTGGACGACTTCGGCCTGGGCCGGGAACAGCTTGCGCTTGAGGCTGGCGACGATGAGTTGCCGGTGCGCCTGCGGTTGGCCGGTATAGACCGGCGGATTGGCGCTGTTGAGGGCGTCGAGCAGTTCGTCGCCGAACTCGCCAACGAAATCCTGAAGGCTCAGGGTCAGAGGGTTGGATTCCGCGTCGAGCAGTTCGCCCTGCACGGGTGTGGCTTCAGCGGTAGTGGTGTCGAGATCGAGGGACATGGTGATGCTCCAAAGAAAATGGGGCATGCACCACCCCCAACGGGGCAATGGCATGCCCCGGAGTGGGAAGAGAATCGGCGCGTGGCCGAAGGTTGAAGGTGCGGGCCTGGGTGGCCTGCGAGTGAACCGTGCTCAGTCCTCGGACGGCAACACGATGACGGTGGCGCTGCGCTGCGCGTCGGTAACGATGCGAATGGCCAGCCCTGGGTGGATCACGTAGTGCGACTCCAGCGAAGCACCTGATTGAAGCGCGGTGCTGTTGGCCTGCCATTGCTGGACGTTGACGTCTCCCCAGTCGCCACGGGTGTGGCGCCTGAAGTACGGGATTGGGTCGAGGCGACCCGCGCGGACCAGGCGGTCAACGGCTCTGCTGAAGATAAGCGCCCCGATGGGGAACGCCAGCCTCTGGCAGTAGGTTTCGATGCGATGCGATGCCATGGGCTCCTCCTTGGTTATTGAGCCACGACACCCCTGGCGGAGTGAAGTGGCTCCGTCAGGTGGATGGGATGACGAGGCGGTGCCTTCAGATCAGGTCGCGCTCTTCGGGAAGCTGGACCACCGTGGTCTGGTGGTCTTCGCTGGTCTTCACGATCAACACCAGTTCCGGCGTGATCCGGTACTGGGAGATCATCAGGTTGTCCTGATCGAGTGCGACATCGTTGGCCTGGCGGGTGGCCTCGTCGATCTCGCCCCAGTCGCCGCGCACGTGGCGCTGCACATAGGACAAGGGATCGATGAGACCTCGGCGGGCCAGCCAATGCACCTTCTCGCTCAACTGCAACGAGGCCGGTGCGAACAAGGGTTGCTTGTGCGGCGCGGGCCGCTTGAACGGATTGGGGAACATGGTGTTTCTCCTTCGATGAAGTGCAGCGGGACGTCGGGCGTCCGGTGGATCAGCGGATGGTCAGCACCTCGCCCCGTGTCGGGGAGCCAGGCGTCATGTCCCATGCGCGGATGACGGGCACGAACTTGTCGGTGAGGATGCGGGTCTCGGCGATGGAGCCGTCTTCCCGTTCGGTGAATTCCCGCTGGAGCGTCTTGTCCTTGTGGGTGTCACCTTTGACGACGAGCACGCGCCCGGTCTTGGAGCGCACAACCCCCGAGATCGCGCCCGCGGCCAGAGCCAGGGCGAGATGCCAGTGGGACAAGGCCCGCGCCGGTGGACGCAGCGACTGCTGCGCGGCCCCCAGGTGCGTGTCCAGCGACGGCCAGAGGCCTTGCAGCCTGCCGACTTCATCGGCGAACTGCTCGGGCTCCATCGTCACGCGGAAGAAATACTCCGGCTCGGCCGGACTGGCGGGGACGATGTACGGCAGGAACGGCCAATCGCTCGGCAGTTCCTCGGGTTCGACTTCGCCAAGCCCAATCTGCAGCAGCAGATTGCGCACGGCCTTGCCCGAATCCGACGCCAGCTCGCGCTGGCGCACCCGGCGTCCGAAGATCACCACCTGCTTGAACTGCGTCTCCACCGCTCGGTAGATGCGCAGGTCCGTGTAGTGGCGTGTCAGCCAGCCGACCAGTTCCGCGTCGAGCACGTAGCCGGGGACGATGAAGACCAGAACGCCGCCGTATTGCAGCAACGACAGACTGCGCTGATAGAACAGCTTTTCGAGGCGGGCACGTCCCTGACCTTGGTAGCCGATGTTGCCGTTGACGTCCTTGGACAGGTCGCCATACGGCGGGTTGAGCCAGAGCAGCCCGAACGACTGCTTGGAGACCATCGTGTCCATCAGGTCCGCGTGCAGGCAGTGATCGACCAGGCCGCGGGCATGGCGTGCCCGCTCCGCGTCGAACTCGACGGCGAACGCCTTGGCCTGCTCGCGCCCGAGGGCATGGGCGGCTTCGGCGATCGCCACGCCTTCGCCGGCGCAGGGATCGAGGATGCACATCGGCCCGTCGCTGGGCATCAGTGCGTTGAGGGCTCTTTCGAGCGTGGGTTCGTCGGTCGGGTAGTAACCGTTCTTGGCGAAATTGCGGGCGAGCCGCGGGAACATGAGGGCCATGGAAGTCTCCTGGTTGGCGGGAAGGAATGGCGGAAGCACGCCAAGGCGTGCCTCCGAGGGTGGGTCAAGCCGCTACCGCTTCCGGCGTCCAGATCTTGGCCGGATAGGGATAGGCGGTGAGCACGTCACTGCGGATCAGGGAACCCAGCGCCAGGGTCAGCGCCGGCACGTCGATGGCGAGCCGATGGCCTTCCAGTGGCCCGAGGGCGAACGGAAGGCGGGCCAGCATCTCGCGGGTTTGCAGCAGTTCCAGCACGGTCTCGCGCCAGTGGTCGAGCAGCGGCAACGGGCAGGTGTCCCGCACCAGCATCCACAGGCGGTCGAGCCGGTGGGCGCTGTCGCGTGGCAGCAATGCCAGCGCGCTGGCGTTGGCCTTGTCGGGCTTGACGCAGCGCCGGTCGAACAGCCACACGTTGGAGAGCGATCCGAACAGCGTTCGCCGGTAGGCGCGCGTGATGCGCTTTTCCAGTCGATCGACGTTGCCGATGAACACCGGGACGCTGCCGCCCTGGTTGGTGATGACGTGGAACTGGTCCAGTCCTTGCTCGTCGCGCCCGAGGGTCAGGCGAGCGAGGAACTGCTGGACGGCGGTGTCGCGTGCCCAGATGGACAGGAAGATCAGGTTGCCCTGGTCATCGCCGACGCAGGCGTCGGCCATCACGTCCGGGCATTCGTCGATGCGGTACAGCGTGGAAGAAGTGTTTGCGGGCATGGTGGTGTCCTCGGATGAACGGGAACAGCACCGCCCCCCTGGGGCAAGTACTGCCCCAGGGGGTGGGAGAAAGTCGCTCAGTCCGGCTCGAACTGCCGGGTGTGCGGATTGAAGTGAAGCGCCTCGTCCACCGCGGTGATCGGCGTGAAGCCGTCCAGGTAGATGTTGTTGAGGTACTGGTCGCGGTAGGTCAGTGCCTGCCGTGCCTGCTCCTCGGTGAGGCCGTTGTCGATGAAGTACCCCAGCATTTCCTCGTCGGAGGAAACTTCGTCGTTGGACAAACTGCCTTCAACGAGTTTCAACAGCGAGGCGGGGAGCGCAGCCAGGATCGGGTCCATGTCGGTTCCTCCTGGCTCAGGCCAACAGCGCCGCGGCGGGTGCCGTGGATGCCGTGGGGGTGCGCCGCCGCGCGTGGTAGGCGCGAACGCCTGCACGCCAGTCGGCGGACTGCTCCGGCGCCATGTCGAGGTAGCTCAACGGGCACGAGTAGTAGTACGGGTGCATGGACTCGTCCAGCGGCTTGTAGCCCCACTGGTTGCCGCTGCGTTCCAGCAGATCGCAACGGATGTAGCGCAGGGACTGGCCCGGTGCGAGATCACGATGCACGCCTTCGGCCCTGGCCGTCACTTCCGCGACGGACCAGAGGACGTTGCCGCGCAGCGCGTGGGCGATGACCTTGACGCTGGCGCGCTCGGTCACTTGCGGTGCGATCAGTTCCGCGATCAATTCAGACCGCGATTGGGGGGAGAAATACCAGCCCATGAGAGGCCTCCTGAAGAATGGAGCCGGAAGCCTCCCCGTGGGGGAGAACCCCCAGCGGGTGATGGAATGCCGCGTGTGCGACGAAGGAACCTATGCTTTGCCCTCAGTCCCAGTCGTCATCGTCGCGATCACAACCGGCCGGGCAGTAGCCGAACTCGATCCCATGCGAGCAGTAGCCATGCTCCGCATTCCAGTCCTGGGTTTCCTGCCGTTCGGCCGGTGTTGCGTAGTCCCATTCCTGTGCGATCTTCAGCGCCTGTGCGTGCTGTTCTTCCGGCAATCGACCGAGTTGCGCGTCGATCGCCGAACTGAAGCGTTCGACGTAGTAGTCGTGAGACAGTCCGCAACCCTTGGTGGCTTGTGCGGCTGCCGTCTCGCAGAGAGCCCGCCACGCGGGTTCATCCAGCGCGGAGCGGGGGATATCGCAAGCGATGGTGGACATGATGAAGACCTCCAGAAGATGGCCAGGGCCTCCCCCGCATGGGGAAGGAACCCCGGCGGGTGGATGAAGAACACCGCGCATGCGGCGTCTACGATCACGCAGGTTGCAGTTCGGCCTGGCGGCTCCACTCCTGCGTCTTGAAGTCCAGCGCGTAGCCCAGCTCGCCCAGGCGGGCGATCTGTGCACGCAAAGCGCGGCGGTCGATGGTCGAATCCAGTTTCACGGACTCGCCCAGCGGCCACAGCAGGCCGAAGAGCGCGGGGTCACCGTCTTGGGTGCTGCCGGGGGCAGCAGCCTCAGCAGGTGGCGGCGCATCCACGCCAAAGGGCGTGGTATCGACCATCGGGTCCGCGGACGCCTGCACGGGTGCGGGCTTGGCGGGCCTGGACGCTTTGGTCGGCTTGGCCGGCGTTGTCGCAGGCTGCGCCCCTTGCTCTTCATCGAGCGGATCGACGTCCTGGGTGGCGAAGCTGCGGGCTTCGTCGCGGCTGAGTTTGTCGATGCCGTTGAGCGTCATGCCGTCGAGGCTGGCACGGATCTCGAACCGCATGCCGCCGCCGACCGGATAGGACTTCGGGAAGATGTACCTGATGATGAATTCCCCGTCGTACTTGCCTTCGGGGTACTGCTCCAGCTCCGGGTCTTTGACCTCGAAAGTACCGAGGTGCGTGGCGAGGCGGCCAACCGTGAACGGGCCGTTCTTGCCGCGGATGGTACGCAGCGTGAGCTGGCCGGGGACGACGATGGGCGCAACCGATTTCTCGGAAGCCGATGGGGTTGCCATGATGGTTCTCCTGATGATGAATGACGGGCCGCCGACGGCACCCGGTGGATGAGAGGAAATGGCCTCGCCCGAGGTGGGCGAGGTCCGCGTGGCATCACGCCTTGAGCTGGCGCATGCCTTCGGCCAGCAGCCACAACGCCCGGTTCAGGCGCAGGTTCTGGTCGATGCCTTGCACCGGACGGGTGCGCTGATTGCGGCCGTTGGCCGTGCGTCCGTTCAGGCCCCCTTTGACGAGGTTCTCCTGGACGCGGTTGAAGACGGCCCACAAGTCGTTCTTGCGGTCGTCCCATCGCCGGGGTGCCAGCAGTTGGCTCTCCGTGACAGGCGTGGACTTGGCTGGATCGTCGTACTTGAGTGCGAGCGCGGAGTTTGCAAAGACCTCCGCTTCGCCCTCATCGAGGGTGATGGTGCGCATCGCATCGCGCGCGTTCTGCACGCGCTCGAAGCCTTCGAGGACTCCGTAGGCACCTTCGATCACCTGGCTGGCCACGTCGCCCTTGTGGGGAACGCGGATGTCGGCGGTGGTGTCACCGCAAACCAGGCCGTTGTGGCAGACGAACCGGAACATGCCGGCGAGCATCTGATAGCTGCTCGTGCCGTCGTGGCTGTTGAGCAGGATGATCTCGTTCGCCTCGTCGCCGTTGATCTGGCTCGCATGGCGAAGTCGGATGAGGTGCTTCGTATACTCGCGCCGGTCTTCGTTGCGCACGCGTGTCTGGCACACCATGAAGGGCTCGAAGCCCTCCTGGCGCAGCTTGGTCAGCACGGTCGAGGTCGGTATGTAGGCATACCGATCGGACCGGCTCCCATGCGGAGCGTCGGCGAAGATCGACGGAACGACGGCACGAATGCGGTCGTCCGAGAGTGGACGATCGGAGCGCAGGATCGGGGATTGCGGAGCAAAACGGGATGCCAGAGACATGGCTGATCTCCTTTGAGAAATGCGGTAACCGCGCGGCGGTGAGACCACGCGGAACTCGGGGGATGAAATGCGCAAGCGCGCGTCATGGGGACGCGGCGGATGCGGGAAGAGAAGCGACAAGGCCCCGTGAGGGGCCATGCCGTATCAGAACGAAGCAGCCAATGCCGGCTCCTGCTCCTCGACTTGCGCCTCGGGCTCGCGCTCGGCGGGCTCGGTGGCCGTGTCGATGGCGTCGTCGGCTTCGGACGCGGATGCGTCTTCGGCCGGCGGCGCCTCGGGTTGCGCCTGGCTCGTCGGATAGACCTGGGTGCCGTCGATCTTGATCAGACCGATGTGGACCAGCGTCGATTCCAGGCTTGCGGCCGGTTCCCCGGCGTGCTCGCCCTTGGTGCGGATGTACGGATCGATCTTCATGTCGTTCAGACGGAAGGCGATCAGCACCTTGCGGTCACCCTCGATGGCCTGAACGCACCGGCGAACCAGATGCTCGGCTTCCGGGGTGGCGACGATGGTGTCGAAGTACCGATACTCCGGTTCATCGACAGGCCCGGCCAGTGCTGCGACGGTGCAAGAGAGGAACGAGTCGCCAGCCTTTGGGGTGACGTCCTTCACACGATTGAGATAGCCGATGCCGCGGGTGATCAGCTCGTGCTGCTCGATCGAAGCCAGTTCGGCCCGGTCGATCAGTTCGGCCTTGAGCAGTCGCGCCTTGAGGGACGCGGCGGCCTGACCCTTCTGCTCACCCTTGTCGCGGATGTACGCATCGCCCCACAGGTCACCGAGGCGAAGTCGCACCAGCGGGCGCTGCTTGGGATCGTCAACGCCGATGTAGCGCTGAACGAGCTTCTTGGCCTCGGCACCCGAGACCTTGACGTCGAAGTAGCGGTAGCTGGGGTCCCGGGCGGGGCCGACCAGCGCGGCGATGGTGCAAGCAAGGAAAGGCTGCGCACGGCGGCCGCCCCGGACGGGCACTTCACGGACACGCTGGACGTAGCCGATGCCCGAGGTGTGGAGGTCGAAATACGATTTCTCGTTGGACGTGGTGTTCATGGTGAATCTCCATTGGGATGAAGCGGAGACACACCGGCCCACGCATGCGGGGAAGGTGCGTAACCCCGCGGTGGGTTGATAAGGCGAAAGCATCCGCCACCAGAGGCTGGTGGCCGCTCGCGGATGGATGCGGTGCGAGCTGGCTCGGTCACGCAGTGGGAACTGCGCCGCAACCTCGAAGACCGATGGTTGCCTGGCATGTCGCTGACAACGTCAGCAGGCATGGGGTCAGCATGGCCGGGCCTCGCGCGCGCGGCAGCAATCAATCGGCATCCGGGTGCTTCCCTTTGTCCGCGCCGCCCGGCGCCTGCCACAGGCATTTGGGGCGGCGCAGGTGCTCGGGGTATCGGCGAGGGGGAGGCTGGGACGGCTCCAGGCGCCGCCGCCGCGCGCGCCAATCAGCCGCCAGCCGGCGGCGCGCGGGCTGGCGCCGCCTTCGTCGGGTAAGGTGTAGGTGATCAGGCGGATGTAGCCCAGCGACTTTGCCGCCTGCCAGGCCGCGCCGTATAGCTTGCTGCAGGCGTTGGGTGTGCTGTCGGTGCACAGCCGTGTGACTTCCCGCGTCCAGCCATCGTCCAGGTGCCGCGCGACCGGCCGGCCGACGATGGCCACGCCGCGGATCAGGTCGCTGTCGACCAGCGTGACGGCCAGGGCGAACTTCGCAGCCTGGACCGGACGGTGATGGTGTGCCAGCACGAAGACGTTGGCCGTGCGCAGCGACACCGGCAGCAGGTGCAGCCTCGGCGAGGTCGATGATGTGTTCATGCGGTCGTCTCCGGTGGCATGCCGGCGCTGTGGCCCGCGGGGCGTGCCTTGGCGGCTGGAGACGAACGCGCATGCGCGGCGATGGCCGCGGTGCGAACAAAAGAAAGCCCCCGGTGCGGGGGCTGCGAGGGCTGCGCGGCGGTTGCCGCTTCAGGCGGGAGGCACCACGGCCAAGGACAGGTGCGTGGCGGTGGCGGACAGCACGAGATCGTCCGCCGAGTGCAGGAGGCGCGTGAACAGGCCGTCCTTCGGGTCGAAATACTCCGCAAAATCGTCGCCACCCAGCTCGCGGCCGGCGAGGTGCCACCAGTCATCGAACGGGTCGGTGTCCGGGTTGCAGCCGACGGCGTAGGCGAGCAGTTGCTGGCGTCCATCCGGGCGACGCTCCCCACGCTCGGCGAGGAAGTACACGCCCTGGTCCTTGACCAGGACGATGCGGCACTGATTGGCGATGGCTTCGGTCAGCACGGGGCGCAGGTCGGCGCCTTTGAATCGCAGTGACATGGATGAAATCTCCTGTGTTAAAAAAAGAGAAAGGCCCTCCACCCGATGGGATGAAGGGCCTGTAGGTCACGCGGCCGGAATGGCTGGAACGCCGTGGCGGGTGCCTCGGGTCAGCCGAGGGGCGTCATGCCGGGACGGCTTGGCGCTTACGGGCCGCCTTCGCGTCGAGGATGCTCACGTCGATCTGGCGCCAGCGCCCGTCGTCGATGAGCCGCTCCAGCACTTCGCCGAGCATGTCGAAATACACCTCGTCGTGCCGATCGACCAGTTCGACCGATTCACCGTTCTGACGGTGCAGTTCCACCACGTAGGTGTCTCCGCCGCGGTCGTAGAGGATCGTCACCCGGCCCTCGAACTTCGCGGTCGAGACCGTGAAGCTGATCGCCGGCGGGGTCTCGATGATCTTGGAGGGCGTGGGATCGACCCAGGTGAAGTCGCGGGCACCGGCATCCACCAGCATGTGGGTGATGCGCCGGAAGCGATCGGGGGCCGGCATCTCTTCCAACTGCTCGATGAGCTGGCCCAACTCCATGCACTGCGGCGTGGGAATGGGCAGCTTGGCCGGCGCCGAGCCGAGGATGTGCCTCGTGATGGTGTACGGCGTGCCGTCCGAAGTCTTCTCGGTGATGACCTCCGGCGTGTCCGCGCGCAGTCCGTCGAAGCGACGACGGGCATAGGGTTGGACATGCACCTTGGCGCCTTCGGCAGGAACCGTGGTCACCAGGCTGGGATCGAGCACCGCGAACTCGGAAGGCTTGAGCTTGACGACGATGGCATCGTCGGTCGCAGCGACCACCTTGCCGTCGAAGGGTTGGGGGTCGATGGCAAAGCCCAGCGTTGAGGACAGCGGCTGATCATCGAACACGCGGTACTTGAACGATCGCACGTTACGGGGCACATGGCCTGCGACCAGCGAAGGCATCATGGATTTGATGAGGGAACGGTCCATGGGGAAACTCCTTGAGAAATAACAAGGGATTCCCCGCCCGCAAGGGAGAGGTCCCTTGTGGGTGGCGTGGATGGACGCGGTAGGTCCGTAGGAAGAAACGACCAGCACGGTTTCCCGTGCTTGCAGCCTCGAAGGTCTCGACTGCCTGGGCATGTGTCGGCAGCGCCGACGGACATGGGGTAAGCATGGCCCCGGGGTGGTCGGCCTGCCCGCAGGAAACGGCACCGCAACATGCCCGCATTCCTGTGCTGCGTACAAGAAAAAGCCCCTCGAAAGGGGCCGGAGGGGTCAGGCTTGGTACACGAAGTAGTGCTCGCGCTGACGCGGAAAGAACACGTGCTTCCACGTGTCCCCGCTTGTGTTGCCACCGTCGAAGATGACCATTTCGTAGTCGTCCACGTCGGTGTCCATCAGGTCGGCGCTGGCGATATGGCGCATGTGCAGCATGCCGCTCATGCGCTCGACTACCAGGATCTGGCCGATGGCATCGTCCTGGCTCATGGCATTGAAGCAGGCTCCAAGCTGGTGCTCGAAGTCCGATACGGGCGAGATGAGATCGGGGAACATGGGATCGCTCCTATGAAAGTGAACCGGCCCGGCTCCCTGGCGGGAGACGGGCCGGCATGCGGTGAGGAAAAGGTAGGCTGGGGATGTGTCTGGCAGTTATTCGCCGGCCAACGGCAGGCCCGGCAACACGGGTGCGTCGGCATCGAGAATGAGGATGCGCACATCGGCCTGGCCGGCCAGTGCAAGGATCTGTGCCAGGTCGTCCGGCATGCCCTTGCTGCAGTGCTCCTGCCGAAGCTGCTCGGCGGAGATCTCCTCGACGTCCTGCAGGTGCTGGCCCGTCCAGGGCGTGGAAATCAGCTTGACGCCGATCGCCGGGCTGTAGGGAACCCGGAACGCAATGAACAAAAAGGCTTCCGGCGTCGCGAGGTCAGCCAGGTTGGCCAGGTACTGGCCGGTTTCGTGGCTGATGTGCGCGCTGCTGATTTCCCAGCACCGGCTGTAGTAGCCGGTCTCGAAGCTCAACCGCTGCACGACTTCCCGTGCGGCCTCGGCCGAATAAGTGTCGCCAATGTGGACGGGGAGGCCGTCGAAGTCGTCGCCGTGGATCGCGTACACCACGGCACCCACCACGCCGTAGGCGCCTTCACCGGCATCGCGTTCGGCCAGCACCTCGGCACTCACGGAGTCTGGGCCATTGCTGACTACGGCGAAATCGCTGGTGACGATGCAGGATGCTGAAACCAGCTCCTCATCGGAGAGGTGTTCTTGGCTCTGGTGGATGTTTCGCCAGACATGCGGGCTTCCGTCCTCGTGGCTGATGGACAGCGTGCGGACGATTTTCAGATTCCAGTAGCCGCGTAGAAAGGGATTGGGATTCTGGGACATGGGATTTCTCCAACAGAATAATGATGGAGCCAATCCCCGCCACCGGGAATTGACCCCGGTGGGTGGAAAGAAAGGAAACAGCGTCAGGTGACGCTGATCGTTGGCGTTTGGGCCAATCGCTCGGCGACGCGTCGGCGCAAATTCATGCGGAATGGCTCGTCGCTGACGCCCGCCAGCAGATTGATGGTCTCCAGCGCAATCAGGGCCGAGGCCTCTTCGATGTCGGCGGCCACAATGGCCTTGCGCAGTTGGTCGCCGAGCTGGAGGGCCTGCGAGGAGGAACTGATGACGCGGACCTCGCGGCTCAGGTAGCAGCCGTTGCCGCCGAACTCGAACAGCCGCGGCTTGCTGCAATACCAGCATCCCTCGAACTGGATGGCGGTCAGGTGGTGGCCGTCATCGAATCGGGTGGCGATCAGAAACAATGCGTCGAGATCGGCGGTGTCCTCGAACGAATGACGCTCGATCAAGTTCCCCAGCTCTTCGTCCTCATCGGCACCGAAGTGCACGGCGAGCAGTTCGAGCAGCGGCGGGATCGAAAGCCCTTCGTCGTCCGGCATCGGAATGCCGAGTTGCGTGGCCAGGTCTTCCAGGCCATCGAGCACGTCCGGCCATTGCGGATTGGTGGTCTCGGCGATCTGGGCGATGTAGGCCTGCCCGTTGCCGGGATGGCTCTCGTCCAGCGCGAAGGCGCCGAACAGCGCCTGGATGACGGGCGTCACACGGTCGAGCACGAGAACGCCGGTGGCTTCGTAGTAATTGTTGGCCATGAAGGCTCCTTTCGATGAATGAACGGAGCCAGCCCTTGCGGACGATGGCATCCGCAGGGGAACCGCCTGATGCCGGATGGCACTGGGCGGGGAGAAACGCGAGGGACATGGCCTCGGGCGAGGCGCATGTCCCTCATGGGGTCGCGTGAACGCAGTGATGAAGGTGTGCCGGGGACCGGCTCACCAACCGCTGTAGTTCAGCAGGAGGTCGGCGATCACCTGGCGACGAGGCAGATCGAGGCCGTCGAAGTCCGACAACCCGTTGAAGTGGCAGCGCTTGAGCATGGCACCGCCCTCGCGCGCGTTGTAGAAGCTGACCATCGCGGACAGGAACATGCGTTCCCCGCTGCTCAGGACGCCGAGGGCGTCGTTGAGGCGCAGCATGTCGGGGCGCAGATCCCACTTGCTCTTGGCCTGGTTCAGACCTTCACGGGTGCCATCGCCAAACCATTGCGGGCCGGCGATCTCGACACCACGCTTCCATGCCTCGAAAAAGGCTTGGGGCGCGGCGCTGAAATGCCGTTCTTCCCGAACGATCTGATCGACGACTTCCTGCGGCAGTAGCTGGTTCATGACGTGATTCCTCCAGTTGGATCAGGGAACGGCGAGCTGGGACCAGCCGCCTCTTTCGAGGGCACGTTGAGCCGCGGCATGGCTGCGGAAGTACTCACGAGATTCCCGCGAAACGGGACCTTCGGTATCGCGCGTGCCGATGTAGTGGCCGGCGGCGCTGTGCAGGACTTCGAGCGGCAGGAACTTGCCGCAGTAGGTCAAGGCCAATTGACCGAATCGGCCGAAAGAGGCTTGCTGGGACATGGATGGGCTCCTTGGAAAAGCGGGGCCCTGTCCCTCACGGGATGGCAGCTCCCGCACGCGGTTGAAAAAAAGCATCAGCGTCTTGGCGACGCGCGTCCGCGCAATGGATGCGATGCGGACTGGTGGGTTGCGCGGGGAGAACCCCGCGGCAGCCTGAAACCCTGGCTGCTGGCATGTGCTGACGAATCAGCGAGCATGCGGGCAGCTTCGTGGGGGGGGCGCGCCACGTCAGTTGGAAATCGGCATCTGGTCCAGCCCCGATTGATGTACGCAGAGACAAAGAAAAGCCCCGCAGCAAGTGCGGGGCGGTCATGACGGTGCGGTGAGGCTGGATCAGCGGGGCTTGTCGCCCAGGACATGCTGCTTCCAGATGGCGAATGCCTCGTCCGCTGGCAGCTCGGCCAGGATGACGATGGGCTGGTCCTGTCGGCTGCGCAGCTTTGCGAAATACGCTGCGCGGTCGGCAATGGCCTTGAGCTTGATGCCCTTGAGGAACAGCAGCCTGCCGTCCTTGATGAACAGCACCTTGTTGCCGATGTCGCGGTTGAACGCGGTGCGCAGCTTGCGCTCCGCGTGCATGGCATCGGCCAATTGGTCCACTAGGAAGTCGAGCGTCATGTCGATGAGAAGCGGCTCGTCGTCTTCGCGTTCGACGTCGAGCGATGCCGGCGGCAGGCTCTTGGCGAATTCCTCGGCCTGGGCCAGCAGCGCGGCCTGGCCTTGCAACGCGCGCACGAACGTCGAGCCGCCGTGTCCGTCGTTGCGGGCTTCGGCGATGGGCCTGCCGTCGAACATGACGGTGGCGGTGAAGCACAGCGTTTCCTCGCTCGCGAAATCCGCGACCTTGAGGTTCTTGAGGGTGATGCGGTCTTGTCGGGTGATGGTGTCCATGGGAAGTCCTGATATCGACCGGGTTGACGACACGCCCCTGACGGGACGCGGCATACATCCCGTGGGTTGGAGGAAGGTGGCATCGATGCCCGGTGGGCAGCGTTCGCCGGAGAGATGCCGGGGCGAACTGGCGGGTGGCGTGGGCGGAACCCACGGCAGTCTGGACACCCTGGCTGCTGGCTGTTGCCGATGCGTCGGCAATGCAGGAGGGAGGATCGTGCGACCCGCCGGCCGCGTCTTGCATCAATCCGAAGCGATCGATCCCGTCTTGTGCAGGTACTGCACCAGCCGGCGTCCCCAGCCACGCGACGCACTGCACGGCCATGGAATTGCCGATCGCCTTGCAGTTCGGTGCATCGGCGGTGCGTAGTGAGGCGGATTGCAATGTTGGCGGTCATGTGGGTCTCCCGTTCGTGTGGCGCAGGGCCATCGCCCTGGCCGGGGCGTTGAAAGGCAGGAGAAAGGCGCCGAAGGCCCCAGGGGCCTTCGGCTCGGGAGGAAAGAAGAACCACCCGTGGGCTGATTGGCAGGCCCGGTCGTCGCTAGAACCGTCTGCTCATCCAGCAATCACACCCGGCCCATGTCGTGGCTGGGGCCGGCATCGTCTGGCGCACATCCGCGCACAAAGGGAGCCCGTTTTTGCGCCGGCGGGCACCGGCACCGAATACCGCTGACCGCGAAGGGTCTCCGGATGGCTCGCACAGGCAAGCCATCGGGGGACCCTTCGCAGCGGCGGAAGGAATGCAGACGAGGAGAACGCGCGGGGTGCGGTTCGCGGAGAAGCCACCTTCAGGTCCCGCGGCCGGGGCCGGCCGGACGGGACGCGCACACGGAGCAAGAAGGCGTTGCGCGCTGGGGCGTCCCGCAGGGCATGCGGGACACGGGCCACGCCGCCGATGGCGGGCATGGCTCACGGGGAACGGGGGCGGTCAGGCGCCTTTGCGGCCACCGCCACTGGTACGGCGTGGACGCGAGGCACCACGCCTGGACGTGCCGGTTGCCACCGGCAGCGTGCCTTTGCAGTCGGGGTAGCGACTGCACGACCAGAACGGGCCGCTCTTGCCGGTTCGCTGGCGCGTGGGTGCGCCGCACTGCGGACAAGCCGGTCCTTGGGGAACCTTGATGGACAGGGACGTGCTGCCGTATTGCGCGATCAACTGCGAAATCCAGGCGGCCTGCTTGCCGATGAACACATCCAGGGTGAGTTGTCCGCCCTCGATCATGTCCAGCGCCTGTTCCCAGACGGCGGTGGTGCCGGGGTCGGCAATCGCCGCGGGCACGGCGTCGATCAGCGTGAACGCCGCATCCGATGCGCGGATGGAGCGCCCCTTCTTCACGATATAGCCGCGGGCGATCAGCCCGCTGATGATGTTGGCCCGCGTCGCCTCGGTGCCGATGCCCGTCGTGTCCTTGAGCTTCTGCTTCAGGCGCGGGTCGGTCACGAAACGCGCAACGCCCTTCATCGCCTTGACCAGTTCGCCCTGGGTATAGGGCTTGGGCGGCATCGTCTTGAGGGCCTTGATGTCGGCCCCGGCGACCTGGCATGCCATCCCGTCACGCAGCGCAGGCAGCACCTGGGTGCGCACGGGGGCGTCGCCATCCTCATCGGCGCTGCCTTCACGTTCGGACTCGGCCAGCACCAGGCGCCAGCCGCGGGCGACGACCTGCTTGCCCGTAGCCACCAGCTTCTGCTGGCCGCAGGAGAGATCCGCCACGGTGCGGTCGAACTCGTGGTGCGGGAGGAACTGGGCCAGGTAATGTGCCCGGATCAGCCGGTACAACGCCCGTTCCTTCTCGCTCATGGCGGAGAGATTCGCGGGTTCGAGCGTCGGGATGATGCCGTGGTGCGCCGTCACCTTGCCGTCGTTCCAGGCGCGCGAGCGCTGGGTGCGGTCGAGCTGGCCCATGATCTGGGCCAGCGTGGGATCGGTCTTGAGCAGGCTGTCCAGGACCGTGGGCACTTCGGCGAACATGCTTTCGGGCAGGTAGCCCGAATCCGAGCGCGGGTACGTCGTGGCCTTGTGCGTCTCGTACAGGGCCTGGGCGATCTCCAAGGTTTCCTGCACGTCCAGCCCAAGCTGCTTGGAACAGACTTCCTGCAAGGTGCCCAGGTCGAACAGCAGCGGCGGGCCTTCGCGCACGCGCTCGGTCTCGACCGACACCACCTGGGCACTGCCCGCGGCGCGGATCTGCTGCGCGGCCTGCTGTGCGACGGGCTGCCGCAGGCAGCGGCCGGCGTCGTCGGTGCTGGCATCGGGTGCCACCCACTGCGCGGTGAACGTCTGACCGCCTGCGGACAGCGACACGTCGATGGCCCAGTACGGCACGGACACGAAGGCCGCGATCTCTCGGTCGCGGTCCACCACGAGTTTGAGCGTCGGGGTCTGTACACGCCCGACCGACAGCACGCCATCGTAGCCGGCCTGCCGCCCGAGCACGGTGAACAGCCGGCTGAGGTTCATGCCCACGAGCCAGTCGGCGCGCGAGCGCGCCAGCGCCGAGTAATACATCGGCAGCGTCTCGGCCGAGGGCCGCAGCTTGGCGAGCGCGGTGCGGATGGACGCATCGTTGAGCGCCGACAGCCACAGGCGTTCGATGGGACCGCGGTAGCCGCACAGGTCGATGATCTCGCGTGCGATCAGTTCGCCTTCGCGGTCGGCGTCAGTGGCGATGACAAGCTGGGTCGCCTTCGCCAGAAGCGCTTTGACGACCTTGAATTGCGTGGCGGTCTTCGGCTTGACCTCGACCCGCCACTGCTGGGGAATGATGGGCAGCTGTTCCAGCGACCAGCGCTTGAGCGCCGCGTCATAGACCTCGGGTGCTGCCGCTTCGACGAGATGGCCGATGCACCAGGTGACCGTGACACCGGAGCCGTTGAGGCAGCCTTCACCGCGCTGCGTGGCGCCGAGAATCCGGCCGATGTCTTTGCCCTGGGAGGGCTTCTCGCACAGAAACAGCCGCATGTCCGTCCATCCGCTTCCCGTTGTTCATGGAGTTGCTGGGATCGAGGATGCCGAGCGCCTGTTGGGGCAGCAGCAAACAAGCTGCATGCGGCAGCGACCGCTTTCACGCCGATGGAACGGCTTGGGCGGGATGGCGTGCGGCCGGCGGTGTGCGAGCCGGGAGCCGCGATGTTCGGGAGCGCGCGGAAGCCGGTGGACGCTGATGGAGCTATCCCCTGGGGATAGCTCGCGAGGACATGGGGGGCGGCAACGTACTGCGGCCGCCCCCACGCCGGATCACTTCCTGCGCTTGGGCTCCTTCGACGCTGCCGGTTCCTGGGCGGCCTGGGGCTTGGGCTGCGCGTCCTGTGCGGTCTCCTGCGATTTGGGGCTCAGAACGACGGACTCGATGCGGAACGGCAGGATGCCGACGCTGCGCGCGTTGATCTGCCAGGTCTCGCGCGGCTGATCCTCGTTGTCGGTCCAGGGTTCGCGCTCCATGCGGCCGACGACCAGCACGCGCATGCCCTTCTGGTAAAGGTCCTTCCAGTGTGCGGCGTCGCGGTGCCAGATTTCCACCGGCGCCCAGAAGCCGCCGCGGTCCTCGAAGTCACCGCCCTTGGTGGGAACGGGGTTGTCGAAATACACGTTCAGCCGCAACAAGCGCCGCGGTTCGTCGTTGCCGTTGGGGAACTCCCGGTACTCGGGGGGCGAGCCGATGTTGCCTTCGCCCGAAAAATGCGTGCTCATGGTGCAATCTCCTTGGTGGTTGAAATACCCGTGCCATGTCGGCGTCGGGCGCGTGCTGGGGTGCCCGACGCGATCACCGATCGCGCACTCCGGGGGGTATGGACGCGAGCCGGCGCAGGTAGGCGTCTTCCGCCTCGGCGGCCTTGCTGGCGCACTCCTGGGCCTGCCTACCCAGGGTGTGCAACAGGCTGATCTGCATGTTCAGCGTGATGCGCTGCAGCTCGATCGCGTGCAGGTCGGCCAGCAGGTTGACCGGCGTGCTGGTGCTCGCCATCAGCTCCTGCCACAGGGCCACGCCCATGGCCGAGCGGTCGTTCCTGCGCCAGCGCAGGAACGTCGTTCCCGCGCCAGTGGTCTGCTGGGCCAGTTCCACGGGCAGCAGATGGAAGGGATGCCCACCGGCCTGTTGCAGCACTTGTCGCTGCGCCAGGCCGATCAACTCGTCGCGCATGGCGAAGCACTGGCTGGCCCAGGCCTCCAAGTCCCCTTTACCTTTAAAAGGCTTTAAAAGGCCTTTTAGAGAGGCCGCGTGTTCCAGGCGCATGAAGGCTCCCTGTTGCAGGCCCCGGAAGTAGCGGGTCGGCTGGTTCAGATCGCTCATGCGGATTCGTCCTCGCCGGCAGTGGCTGCGCCTTCGGACGGGTCGGCAGCAGCGGCCGCATCACCATCGACGCTGGTAGCGGCTGCGGCAGGATTCTCACCGCGCTGTTGCAGACCACGGCGCACCATGGGTGGCGCAAACGTCGAGCGGCGCGTGCCTTCGAGGACGTCCTGCGGCAACTCGCCGAACTTCTCCAGCGCGACCCGCGCTGCGGCAT
The DNA here is from genome assembly GCA_018240785.1 of Pseudomonadota bacterium. Classification (GTDB taxonomy): domain Bacteria; phylum Pseudomonadota; class Gammaproteobacteria; order Burkholderiales; family Rhodocyclaceae; genus Thauera. The sequence continues at coordinate 209,816 of JAFEFC010000036.1, forward strand.
TCTTCGCCGCGAAATCGTCGCGGGTGCAGCCCGAGTAGCGGTACTGCTGGGCCAGCGAGAACAGGCTGCGCAGCGCGTGCGCGCCCTCGTTGAGCCAGCGCTCCAAAGTGCTGCGGTCGATCAGCGCGGTGTGGTGGGCGAGGATCAGCTTGCGCGCGATGTCGTCGTAGTCGGCCAGGAGATAGACGGCGGCAAAGCCCAACTGCGCATTGACGAACAGCGGCAGCTTGACGGGCTGCACGTTGAGGTTCTCGCCCAGGCTCAATGCCGCAGGCACGCCCGCCAGTGCCTGGTCCACTTGTTTGCGCAAGGTCTGCAGCGTGGTCCTGGTCTGGTCGAGCTTGTCCTCGATGCGCAGCATCCACCAGTCGCTGTAGGGGTCGTCCTGCTCCGAGCCGCGCTTCATCTTATTCATCACCGCGATGTAGCCGTTCAGGCCGACGATGCCGGGTCGCCCTTCGGCGGCGGCGCGGCCGTGCCAGATGCGGGAAGCGTGATGCGTGTGCAGCGTCAGCGACATCGCGCTGCGCAGGGAGCCGAGGTTGAGTTGCAATGGTTCGTTGCTGGTTGCCATGGTGAGCGCTCGCAGTTGGACAGGGAGCCGCCAGCATCCGCATGCAGCGGAAGGCAGTCAGTCAACAAACCGAAATGAGCCGGCCCCCGGTTCTATGCGCGCTGGCGGCGCAGCGCGCAACGGTCCCTTGGAGGCCGGAGCATTCACGTTGGCGCTCCGTGCCTCGGTCGTTGACGGTATGCGTACTGCACCGCACGTCGCGCTGCCGTTCGACACGATCCTTCGCCGCGCAGCCGTCCCCAGTGGACCGTTCCGTTGAGCGCCATGGAGGTCTGCTTCATGGTCTTGCAGGCGCTCTACTCAGGTTTTGCGCAGCATGTCGCGCCGTCGTCCGGCGTTTCACCACACAGCCGTCCCCTGGGGACCGTTTCTGCCGACCGCCAAGGAGGTCTGCTTCATGGCCTTGCCAGGCCCTGCGCTCAGGATTTGCGCAGCAGATCGCGCAGGCGCTCGATGTGCTGCCGGGCCACCGCGGGCGGCACGACGTTGCGCGGCGGCTCGGGCGGTGGCGCTCGCGCCGCCGATGGTGTTGGCGCTGCCGGGCTGGTCTGCTTGGCCCACGCATTGAACTCGCCGCGCATGGCGCGCTGGATGATGCCGAACAGGTACCCGGCGGGGTTGCGGATGCCATGCTTGCCGCACCGTGCGGCCCACTCGTCCAGCACAGCCTGCCGCAGGGCAGCGTCCACTTGCTGCAACGCCATCCTGGCGCCGGCTTGCTGTTCCGCCTTCAGTTCCGCGAAACGCTTGGGCCATTGCAGGTCGCCCAGCGCGCGCGCCTGCGCGGTAGTACGTACTTCATCAATACGACTACTACGTACTGTACGGTCCTGCTTCGGATTCCGAAGAGCGCCGTCTGGCGCGGGTTTCGGCCCTGCTTCGGATTCCGAAGAAGGGCGTTCGCCATTCCGAAGAAGGCTGGCGGGCCCTTCTTCGGAATCGTGGATCGCATCCTCCTGTGGATAACTTGCGGTGGCGGTGATGCCCTGGTCGGCCAGGCGCTCGGCGAGCACTTGCAGCCGCGACGGCAAGGTGCGTCCGGACAACATCGGGTCGTCCGCGATCTCCTGGAGGGTGTTGAGTCCCACCACCTGGACGGCCTTGGCGGAATGCCCCAGCGACTGGCTGACCAGGGCCAGGTAGTCGGCGTCGAGCTGCATGGCCTCGAACAGTGTCAGGGGTTCGTCGTGCAGGACGTAGAGGTTTCCGAGGATGCGGCCGGTCTTGGGGTCGCGCCGTCGTCGCACGAGGCTCAGCCAGCGCGTCAGGCGCAGCAGCGTCAGCGCCCGCGCGACGGTCTCGTGGGAGGCTTGTCCCGCGCAGGGCATGGACGCCAGCCATGGGCGCAACTGCTCATAGGTCGGGAACGTCGTGACGCCGTCGTCGTTGAGCATCAGCCGGAACACCTGCCAGGCGTTGCGCTCCAGCGGTGTCAGGCGGCGGTCGACGAACAGCCGCCGCGGCACGCTCTCGTGCCGATTGCCACTGAATAGGAAGGCGTCGCCGGACGCCGCAGGCGTGGGCACTGCCATGGGCGCTGGCGCGCGGGGATTTGGATTGGGCGTGAGGTCCTTCAGCGCAGCGTCGAACAGGTCGGCGAGTGCGATGGGGCCTTGACGCGGGGCTCGTGGGGCGGTGTCGTCCACGGCCATGGCCTAGTCCAATCCCTGATCGACCCAGTTCCTGATCGCGGCCCAGACCACCGAGAGCGGCAGTGACATGCCCTCGGCCAGGTCCATGGCCGCATCGAGAATCGAGGTCTCATCCTCCAGATCGACGTTCCTGCTGCTGGTCACGGCTTTCCATTGCCGCCAAAGTTCGGTGTCCTGGGTCTCGTCCAGGACGGGGTGGCGCCCCTTGCGCTTGGGCAGGCCGAGGATCTCCCGCCGCAGGGCGACTTCCTGATGGGTCAGGCCATAGAAGCGGCTGACCATCTCCGTGCTGGCCCCCAGCCGCAGCATGCGATCGACCGTGGCGATTTCCTTCTCCACGTCCTGTGCCTGGTTGAGCAGGCGCTGCAGCACTTCGCGGTTGACCGTGACCGAGCACCACGAGACGCTGGCGTTGGCCAGCACGCTGATCAGCGCGGGGTGCTTGAGCGCATCCAGCTCGGCCTCGCCGAAGCCCATCGCCTTGCAGCGGCGCAGTTGGCCGTTGCGAAGGTCATACAGCGCCTGGGCAATCACGGCCTGGTTGAGCGGATGCGATGTGGACATGCGGCCTCCCTCGCTCACGTCCCGGGCGCCGTGGTGCCGGCTTCCAGGTCCAGCAGACGCCGGGCCAGGCGGAGCAGCCGAAATAGCTTGACCAACGCCGTGTCGCTCAAGCGCCTTGTGCAGTCGCCGTGGTGTTGACCCTGGCCGTGCAGCAGTGCTGGCAAGTCGGCGGCGAGCTGCGCGCCATCCACGCCCGCTTCAGCAGTGGGCTGACCCGTCAGAGTGATGAGCAGCGCCAGCACCGCCCGGCCGAGCGGCGATGGTGCATGGGCGGGCGCGCAGCAAACGAAGCCGATGCCATCGGAGCGATCCTCGATGCACTCGTCCAGGGCTGCCTCCCCGGCGATCTCGCGCGCGAACTGCGCGATGTGGATGCGCAGCCGATCGGGCGTGTCCAGGCCGGCGTCGATGTACCAGACGTCGGAGATCGGATAGAGCCCGCCGGCTTGCACCGGGATGGACTGCAGCACGCTCGCCGAGAAGTCGGGCGGCAGCGCATCGCCCAACTGGTCGGCAACCATGCGCTGGATCGACTGCAGCCGTTCGGTCGTCGGTGCCGGCGAGACGATGTGCTCGAGAAGCAGATCGCCTGGTGCGGCCGTGGGGCTTTCCGTTGTCGTCTCTCGGGCCGTATCCTCGCGCAAGGTGGGCTCGGACGCCGGAGGGCTGGCGGGTGGAGGACTGGCCGCCGCTGCAGGCTTGGCGATGGACGATGCTACGCCCGGGGGAGGCGGCGTGCCGGCGGTGGGCGAAGGCAACGCCGGCGGCGCCGCAGGTGGCGTCGGGTCACTGACCAGCGCCCGGTGGCGGCTTTCCGATTCGGTCAGGTCCAGCGCCAACACGTCGTAGCCGATGCCCAGCAGCTCGGACATCTGGCCGATCAGCTCGTCCTGCACGCGCTGCGGCGCGAACTCGTCGCCCTGCGTGTCGAACTGCGCCAGCACCTCCTGAAAGAAGCTGTCGAAGTCCAGCGGCAGCGTGCGGTCCTTGGCATAGTGCTCCCAGGTGCGCTTGCAGGCCGTCCGCATGACCGACAGCCGCTCGACCTGGTGGCGCCCCAGGCCGCCATAGAGCACAGTGGGAATGGCGGGCAGCAGGTAGCGCACCGCGTCGGCCATGCGGGTGATGTGCGACCGCTGGACGGGGAACCCATCGGCCGCCAGGCGGCGGGCCAGTTCCGACTGGCTCAGGGCGGCGCTACTCTCCTGCTCGTAGAACTCGCGTGCTTTCTCGACGCCGAGCGCGCGCTCGATGAACGTGAGGCCACCGCGCAGTTCGTTCTCGGCAAGATGCCCGGTCAGCGCGACGATTTCACCGCGCTCCGGCCATGGCCGAAACAGGCACGATATGCGGAAGAAGCGTTCGTCCTTGGTCTCCGACCAGAGTTCGCGCAGGATCGCCAGCCGCGTGTTGCCGCCGTTGCGGATGATGTAGTGGTCCTCGCCGGGCCGGCGGGTGATGGCTGGCGCCGCGTCCAGGCCGCGCTCGCGGATGGACGCCTTGATTTCCTCGTAGGCGGGGTTGCGCTTCATGCGCGGGTCATGGTCGTAGGGCCGCAGCTGGTCCAGCGTCACGACCATGGGCGTGTCCGCGATCGGGTCGCTCAAGGCCGTAGCCGCTGGGCCGCTGCGCTCGAAGCCGGCCGCGAGCAGCTTGCCGGCCATGTCCTGCGAGGTCATGTCAGCCATGGCCGCACCCCTCGCAGTCCCCACGACCGCCGGCCGGCGCCATGCGGGCCTCTCGCTCGGCGCGGCGGATCTGCGCACGGGCGTTCAATTCGGCCCGGTGGTCGCTCGCGGTCGAACTGGTGTAGATCGCCGCGCAGCCGGCCTTGGTGAACTTGAGGTGCCCGCCCGGCGTGCGCTTGACGTGCCAGCCTTCACCGACCGCGAACTCGATCAGCGCGCGCAGCCGCTTGTGGCCGCGGGCCAGTTCATGTGCGTTCGCCATGGGACCTCCCGGCATCAAGAGGACGTGGCGGGCGACCGGACATTGCGGCAAATCTGTCCTGCCATTGCGGGAACAGCTCGCTTGCGAGCGCGCGCATCGTGTCGAGCGAGGCCGGCGCGACCCTGCCGGGCGGCTGGCGGTGCTCGACCCGATGCACCGGCAGGCCGCGCGTCGCGGCGCGCGGATAGGCTTCGATGGCTGGCACGTCGGTGGCGAGCACGCGGATGCCGGCATGGTCTTGGAACAGGTCGCGCAGGGCCTGCTGGATCAGTCGGGCGTTCGCCGACACCGGGTGGACGCGGTTGATGAGCAGGTGCAGCGGCGGCGGTTCGATGCCCAGGTGCCGGTACGGCGCGATGTCTTCGAGCAACTGCATGGTGCCGCGTCGAAGCTCCCGGGCCGCGAGGATTTCCGGCGTGACGGGCGACAGCGCAAGGTCGGAGGCGAGCACCGCCATCTCCAGCAGCACGGAACGCGCGCCCTGGGTGTCGATCAGCACCAGGTCGTAGAGGGGAGCAAGTGCTGGCAGCAGATGCCGCAGCCGCAGGCGGCCATCCGGCGCATGCAGCAATAAGGTGTTCAGCTCGCCCCGGTGGTCGTTGGACAGCACCAGGTCCAGGCCCGCGATGATCGTGCGGGACACGAGCTGGCCAAGGTCGCGCTCGTTGAAGGCCAACAGCTCATAGATGCCGCCCGGCGCGCGCTGGGTCAGTTCGTAGTAGGAGGACAAGGTGGGCTGCACGTCGAGATCGAGCAGCAGCACGCGCAGGCCCGCGTCCGCGGCGAGCCCGCCCAGGTTGGCGGCCGTCGTGGTCTTGCCGACGCCGCCCTTCGTTGAAATGATGGATACGACCTGCATGGCGCTCTCCGGCTGGGAATGGGAAGTCCGCGGGAGAACGGGTCAGGTCCGGTGGTTGAGGCGCTCGGCGATCCACTGGTCGATTTCGATCGAATCCCAGCCGACGGCGCGCACGCCCAGGCGCAGCGCCTGGGGAAACTGGCGCTTCTTCATCAGGTTGTAAATGTGGGCGCGTTTGAAGCCGGACTTGGCTTCGACTTCATCGAGCCGCAGGATGCGGCGCTCGTTCGGCGGGAGTACAGGGGGCTGCGACATGGCGGTCACTCCTGAACGCTCGGTGGCGTTTGTTGGCGTGACCTTTATTCAATAGACCTGGCTGCGGAAAGACATTGCAAATGCAATCTCCGCGGTTGCACATACAAGCTGGAAAAACCTCATGCGCTTGCGCTACGGACGTACTTCCTGGCGTTGGCGAACTTGCCGTTCAAGGTTCGCTCCGTGATGCCCATGGTGCCGCCGAAGTGGGCGACCAATGCCGAGACGAGTGCCTCCTGTGTTTTGAAGCTGGAATAGGGCACACCCGAAGGGGACTGGCCCAGCATCAGCGTCAGCATCCCGCCGATGATGTTGAGATACGTCGTCTCCGCTCGCTCGCTGATCTCGCATTGCTTGGAAGCCAGCAGCGCGGTGGACTGCTTGAGCAAGGTGTCGCGCTGCTCCTGCAATTCCTGCATCTGGCGACGCGCATGCTCCAGGGCCGCCTGAAGGGCCAGTCGCTCGATCAGGATCGCCTGTCCTGTTTCCAAGGTGATAAAAGGATGCGCCATGCGTTCGCCACGGCTGAACAGGAATCCTGGCCGGTGCTCGGGATAGTGGTTGCGCATCCAGCGCTTCAGATCGACATGGCGAACGGTCAGATCCGGCGACTGCAGCAGCTTCGGATCATTGAGCGTGATGCCGTTCTGGCCGTAGGGCAACTCCCCGTTGAGGATGCCGTCATAGATACGCTCCGAGTACAGCCGGCACTCATTCCATCGCGGGCAATTCAACGATGGAGGCAGGAAGCGCGGTGACGCGATCGCAGCCAGGATCATCGGCAGGTACCGCAGCAACCCGGCCCACCGTATGGCAGCCTCGATGGGACGATAGAACACCTTCGATGTTGGAATGTCCTTGTGCATGTCTTCGTCTCCTTTCGGAAGCGCTACATCACCGGCTCCTTTCTTGCCCTGCCAAGGGCTGCTGTGTCGTTATGACCTTCCGCGGGTGCCTGGGAAGATGCCCTGAACGTAGACGGGCGAGGTGATTGGTTTGGCGTCCGCTGTAGGTGGCCTCGTCTTGCTCGTTGTGCAAGAATCGATCGGTTGCCGGCCCATCGAGCGATGAGGACGAAAGCTCGATATTGGCGCTCACGGTACCAGCGTCATGCGCTGCGCTGTTCCCCGCAAAACCGATTTGGTATGGTCTGATACGGCGATGGTTTCAGAAGCTGCGATCAACGGCTTCTGTTCTCCGGGACCTAGGGTCGGCAGAGAAAATCCGGCGGTGTCATATCTGCCCCGGATGCTGATATAGCGATATAGCATCACCCGCGCAGGTCCAGATGACTGCCAACCTGAGATTCGATGCTCACAAGTCCGTAGCAGTTGGTCTACTTGCTCTCTGGTTTCGAGACTGGAAGTGTTGTCGTCCGGTCCGAGGTAGATGGGCGGGGTGATGAATGCCCTGGCATTCCAGGAAGTGGCTTTGCCTAACATGCTCATGGTAAAATTCCCCAGGCTTACTTTGGAATTCCGTTCGGGTGTACTCGGGCCGAGTTCTGGCTTTTAAATTCAACACTTTGGTCTGTCCATGACCCGTACCGCTTCGACCAACATCGCTCTGTGGTGGCGCTTCCAATAGGAAGCGGCATGTCGTTGCGGTCTTGACCGCACCTTGCCGCCGTACCGGCAGGCAAGGTTTCAAGAAGGCTCCCCGGCACGGCGGCTCCAAGATTTGAGGAGATTGCCCGATGCCCTTGGCACCCCAGCCCCGTCGTAGAACTGATGCCCCGCGCGCTGTGTCGCCGCGAGGGGTAGGTCTGTCCGCCCAGTCTCAGCACTTGGCCCTGGCATGCGGGCGCCGTCGCTGCGTCAGTACACCGCACTGGCGCACGCCAAGACATCTCTCAGGAGCCCTTGCTACCTTGAGCCAGCACATGCTCGCGCTTCGTCCATCGCAATCAACTGTCGATGTGTGTAATAAAGTGGGTAATGGAGGTTGTGTGTAATGGAAAACATTAATGAAATCAAGGACTTAGAATCATGAGACTCCTGATGGTCGACAACTACGACAGCTTCACCTACAACCTGGTGCAATACTTCGGCGAACTCGGCGCCAAGGTGAAGGTGTATCGCAACGACGAGATCACGCTGGAGCAGATCGCGGCGCTCAAGCCCGACCAGCTCGTGATTTCCCCGGGGCCGTGCTCGCCGGCGGAGGCCGGCATCTCGGTGGCGGCGATCAAGGAATTCGCCGGCAAGCTGCCCATCCTCGGCGTCTGCCTCGGCCACCAGAGCATCGGTGCGGCTTTCGGCGGACGCATCGTGCATGCCCGGCAACTGATGCACGGCAAGACCTCACCGGTGCATCACAAGGACATCGGCGTGTTCCACGGCCTGCCCAATCCGCTCACCTGCACCCGCTACCATTCGCTGGCGATCGAGCGCGAGACGCTGCCCGATTGCCTCGAGATCACCGCATGGACCGAAGACGGCGAGATCATGGGCGTGCGCCACAAGACCCTGGACGTCGAAGGCGTGCAGTTCCACCCCGAGTCCATCCTGACCGAGCGTGGCCACGACCTGCTGCGCAATTTCCTCGATCGCGCGCGCTGAAGCGGCGGCCGACCGGCTGAAGGAAGAACACAGATGACGATTACCGCACAACAGGCGCTGCAGCGCACCATCGAACACCGCGAGATCTTCTACGACGAGATGCTGTCGCTGATGCGCCAGATCATGGCCGGCGAGATCTCGCCGGTGATGACCGCCGCCATCCTCACCGGCCTGCGCGTGAAGAAGGAAACCATCGACGAGATCACCGCCGCCGCTGCGGTGATGCGCGAGATGTCCACCAAGGTGGTGGTGAAGGAACCCGGTCCGCACTTCCTCGACGTGGTCGGCACCGGCGGCGATTCCTCGCACACCTTCAACATCTCGACGACGACCATCTTCGTCGCCGCCGCGGCCGGCGCGCGCGTGGCCAAGCATGGCGGGCGCAGCGTGTCGTCCAAGTCCGGTGCCGCCGACGTCATCGAGGCGCTGGGCGCCAACCTGAACCTGACGCCTGAGCAGGTCGCCGAATGCATCGAGGCCACCGGCATCGGCTTCATGTTCGCGCCCAACTTCCACAGCGCGATGAAGAACGTCGCCCCGATCCGCCGTGAGATGGGGGTGCGCACCATCTTCAACATCCTCGGCCCGCTGACCAACCCGGCCGGCGCGCCGAACACGCTGCTCGGCGTGTTCCACCCCGATCTGGTGGGCATCCTGGCGCGCGTCATGCAGCGCCTGGGCGCCGATCACGTGCTGGTGGTGCACGGCCTCGATGGCATGGACGAGGCGAGCCTCGGTGCCGGCACCATGGTCGGCGAGTTGAAGAACGGCCAGATCCTCGAATACGAGATCCATCCCGAGGACTTCGGCCTGCCGATGGCGGCCACCCGCAACCTGCGCGTGGCCGATGCGCAGGAGTCGCGCGAGGTGCTGCTCGGCGTGCTCGACAACGAACCCGGTCCGGCGCGCGACATCGTGCTGCTCAACGCTGGCGTGGCGTTGTACACCGCCAACCTCGTCGATTCGATCGGCGACGGCATCGTGCGTGCGCGCGAGATCGTGGCATCCGGCGCGGCACGTGCCAGGCTCGACCAGTTCGTGCAATACAGCAAGCGCTTCGGGGCAGGGCAATGAGCGACATCCTGAAGAAGATCTGCGCGGTCAAGGTCGAGGAAGTCGCGGCTGCGTCTGCGGCGAAGCCGCTCGCCGCGGTGCGCGCCGACGCGGAGGCCGCGCTGAAAGACGTCCCCGCGCGCGATTTCGTCGGCGCGATCCGCTCGAAGCACGCTGCCGGCAGATCGGCGGTGATCGCCGAGATCAAGAAGGCGAGCCCGTCCAAGGGTGTGATCCGCGAGGATTTCCGCCCTGCGGACATCGCCCGCTCGTACGAGGCCGCCGGCGCCGCCTGCCTGTCGGTGCTGACCGACCGGCAGTTCTTCCAGGGTTCGCCCGACTACCTGCAGGCTGCGCGCGCCGCCTGTGCACTGCCGGTGCTGCGCAAGGACTTCCTCGTCGACGCTTACCAGGTGTACGAGGCACGCGCGATGGGTGCCGACGCCATCCTGCTCATCGCCGCCAGCCTCGAGCTCGCGCAGATGCGCGACATGGAGGCGATCGCGCAGGCCCTGGACATGGCGGTGCTGGTCGAGGTGCATGACGGCGACGAGCTGGAGCAGGCGCTGCAACTGAGCACGCCGCTCGTCGGCATCAACAACCGCAACCTGCGCACCTTCGAGGTGTCGCTGCAGACCACCCTCGAGCTGCTGCCGCGCGTTCCCGCCGGGCGTATCGTCGTCACCGAATCCGGCATCCTGAAGCCGGAAGACGTCGCGCTGATGCGCGCCCATGCGGTGCAGACCTTCCTCGTCGGCGAGGCCTTCATGCGTGTCGCCGAGCCGGGCGAGGGGCTGCGCGCGCTGTTCGGCTGAGAGCCATGAACGGGCCGGACGACGCTGCGCCGCCAGCGCCGGATGCCGGTGGTGCTCCCGGAGGGCAGGCGAAGGCGGTGCCGCGGCGGCGCTGGCCAGGCTGGCTGGCAGGGGGCGTCGTGGTCACGCTGGCTGCGTTGGCCGGCGTGGGCAGTTGGCTCGTCGGCAGCGAATCCGGCGCACGCGCATTGATGGACCTCGCGCAACGCGCGAGCGGCGGGGAACTCGAGATCAGCGCGCCTCACGGGCGCGTCCTTGGCCCCTTGCGGATCGACACGCTCCGCTTCGCTTCAGCCGACCTGCATGTCTCGCTCGACGGGCTGGATCTCGATTGGCGGCCGGCGGAGCTGCTGTCCGGCCGTCTCGTCGTCGATCGCCTCGCCGCGGCCAGCCTGCGCGTCGCGCGCCGGCCTTCCACGCAGGCCGAGCCGACGTCCGCGCCGCAGAGCCTCACCCTGCCGCTGGCCATCGAGCTGGCTCGCGTGCAGGTCGGCAGCTTCGAATTGCGCGAGCTGCCGCCCGCTGCGCCGGCTTCGACTCGCGAACCCGGCGAGCAGGGCGCGCAGGCGCCGGCGCCGGGCGCGCCCATCCTGTCCGCCACCGATTTCTCCGCCGCCCTCGGCAGCGACGGCCGCCATCACCGCCTTTCCTCCCTGGCGCTGACCCTGCCGCAAGGGCGGGCGGAGCTCGCCGGCGAACTCGATGGCGTCTCGCCTTTTGCGCTGGCAGCCAGCGGCCACTTTGCCGGCCGGCAGGACGGTCGCAGCTACACCCTTCAGCTCGCTGCCGCCGACACCTTGCTGCAGCCGCGCATCGAACTGCAGGCCGAAGGCGAAGGGCTGCAGGGGAAGGCGGAGCTGCGCGCCGCGCCCTTCGATCCTTTGCCGCTGCGCGCGCTCAAGCTCGCGCTCGGCGACGTCGATCCTGCGGCTTTCGCCGCCGGTGCGCCGCGCGCAGCATTGCGCGTGGAGGCGGATCTCGTTGCCGCGGAAACCGGCGACGCGCTGCTCAGCGGCCCGCTGCGCATCACCAACCTGCGCCCGGCGCCTGCCGACCAGGGCGGCATCCCGCTCGACTCGCTCGCCGGCCGCGTCGCCTGGCGGCCGGACGCGGTGCAACTCGACGCCCTCGACATCCGGCTGCCCGCATCTGCGCCTGCGGCGGCACAAGGCCGCATCAGCGGCCGGCTGGCATGGTCGCTGGCCGCGGGCAAGGCTCGGGATGCCGCGCAAAATGTGCCGGTCACGGACGCACCGCAATCGGCGGGCGCCGAAGTGCCTGGTTTCGGCAACATCGAGGCCGCGCTCGAACTCGCCGGCGTCGATACGCGAGCCCTGGATTCCCGCCTGCCGCGCCAGCTTCTCGGCGGGCGCGTCGAGCTCGGTGCCGACGTGGCGCGGCAGCATGCGCAGCTCGACCTCGCCGTCGGCAAGGCGCGCATCGAGGCCACTGCAGCGCTGCTGGCCGGCGCGACGGATGCGGCCGGGTATGTGCCGCGCAGCTTCACCATCGACGGCCGCCTGCGCCAGCTCGATCCGCGCGCCCTCCTCGCAGAGGCGCCGTCGGCGCTGCTGAACCTCGACATCGCCGCCAGCGGCACCCTGGCACCGCAGCCGGAAGTGCAGGCGAAGTTCAGCCTGCCGGACAGCCGCTTCGAAGGGCGGCTGCTCGGCGGCGCGGGGGCGTTCCGCTATGCGGCCGCCGGCGACGGCTTTCGTCTGTCGGATGTCGTGCTGGCGCTGGAGCTCGCCGGCAACCGGCTGCAGGCGAATGGCAACTGGGGCGGGCCGGGCGACAGCCTGGCGCTGAAGGTGGATGCGCCCGCGCTGGCGGCCATCGGCCACGGTCTCGGTGGGCGTGCCGGCGCTGCGGGAACGGTGTCCGGCAGCCTCGCCAGGCCTGCCGGCGCGCTGACTTTCTATGGTGAAGCCCTGCGCCTGCCGGGCGAGCTGAAGCTGGCCGCGGTCAATGGCGAGGCCCGCCTCGATGCCGGCGTCGACGGTCCGTTCAGGCTGTCCGTGGGCTTGTCGGGGCTCGCGTCGGCCGGTGCGCGCGCGGCCGACAAGGGGGAGCCCGCTGCAGCCCTGGTCGACACCGCCTTCCTGATGGCCGACGGCACCCGCGGCGCACATGTGCTGAACCTGAACGCGTCAGGGCTCGCCGGCAACACGCTGGCGCTGCGGCTGCAGGGCGGGCTGGCGGCGGGCACGCCTGGCGGCGCAGGCCGCGCGGCAAAGCCCGCGCCGCTGCGCTGGGCGGGCCGCCTCGAAGCGCTGGAAACGGGCGGCAAGCTCGCGCTGCGTCTGCTGGCGCCGGCAGCGCTCGAACTGGCCCCCGATCGCGTCGACCTGGCTGCGGCCGAACTTGCCGCCGGCGAACAGGGGCGCGTGCGCCTGCTCGAGACACGCTGGACGCCGTCGGCCAGCGTCGCGCGCGGGTCGCTCACCGGCCTGGTGGTCGATCTGCGCCAGCGCGACGCCACGAGGTCGCTGGCTGCGCGTGCCGATCGCGCAGATCGTCCAGATCGCGCCGATCGCCCACGGCGCGGCCCGGGCCCGCTGACGCTGGGCGCGGAATGGAACCTGCGTGCCGGCGACACGCTGGATGGTGACGCGCGCCTGTTCCGCGAAGCGGGCGATGTCAGCATCGAGGGCGAGATCCGCACCCGGCTCGGCCTCGAGGCGCTCGAGGCGAGGCTGGCAGCGCGCGGCGACCGGCTCAGCGTCAGCGTGGAAGCGCGCGGCACCGAACTGGGACGCGTCGAGGGCTCCGCCTCGTTGCGTGCCGAGCGCGTGGGCAAGTCCGGCTGGCGCATCGCGCCGCAGGCGCCGCTGCAAGGGCAGGCGCGGCTCGACATGCCCTCCATCGACTGGCTGGGCCGGCTGATGCGCGAGAACGTCGATACTGCCGGCAGCCTGCGCGGCGAGTTCGCGCTCGGCGGCACGGTGGCCGAGCCGCTGGCGAGCGGGCGCATCAACGGTCGCGGACTGCAAGTGGCGCTGGTCGACCAGGGCTTGGTGCTGTCGGGCGGCGAGCTGGACATGAGCTTCGACCGCGATCGGCTGCGCCTCGACCGCCTGGCCTTCGTGTCGCCCAACCGGGTGCGTCCGCGCGACAACCGCGTGCCCGTCGAGCGCCTCACCGCCACGCCGGGCACGCTGAACGCGTCGGGCGAAATCCTGCTCGCCACCGGCGCCGGCGAATTCCGCTTCGAGGCCGAGCGCCTGCCGCTGCTCCAGCGGCCGGACCGCTGGCTGATCGTGTCGGGCAAGGGCAGCGGACGTTCCACCTGGACCACGCTCGACCTGCAGGCCGATTTCCGCGCCGACGCCGGCTACCTGGAATTCGCCGAGTCTCCGGCGCCCAGCCTGGGCGACGACGTCGTCGTGCTGGGGCGCGAGGAGCAGGCCGGCAATTTCGGCGTGCGCGCCGATCTGCGCGTGGCGCTCGGCGACGCGCTCTACCTGTCGGCGATGGGGCTGGATACGCGATTATCGGGCGAACTGCGCCTGCGCCAGCAACCGGGCCTGCCGCTGGCGGCGGTCGGCACGGTGGCGACGGTGGGCGGCAGCTACCGCGGCTACGGCCAGCGCCTCAGCATCGAGCGCGGCCTGGTCAATTTCCAGGGGCCGCTGGACAACCCCGGGCTCAATGTCGTCGCCCTGCGCAAGGGCCTCGCCGTCGAGGCGGGCGTCGAGGTCCTCGGCAGCGTGCGCCGGCCACTGGTGAAGCTGGTGTCCGAGCCCTCCGTGCCCGATCCGGAAAAGCTGTCGTGGATCGTGCTCGGCCGCGCGCCGGACGCCGCCTCGGGCGCGGACCTCGGCCTGCTGCTGCCGGCGGCGCAGGCCTTGCTGGGCGGCCCGGGCGGCGGCATGACCGACAGCCTGTCGCGCAGCCTGGGCCTGGATTCCTTCTCCATCGGCCAGGGCGAATTGAACAGCAGCTCGCGCACCGCGACCAGTCGTGTGGTCGGCGGCGGCGCGCGCATCGCCAGCGGCCCGACGGTGTCGGGCCAGGTGCTGAGCGTTGGCAAGCGCCTGGGCAGCGACCTGTTCCTGTCCTTCGAGCAGAGCCTCGGCGGCGCGGAGACGCTGGTCAAGCTCACCTACCAGTTGTCGCGCCGGCTGTCGCTGATCGCCCGCGGCGGCACCGACAACTCGCTCGACCTGCGCTACAGCTTCAGTTTCCGCTGAACGCGCTGCGAATGATCGCCCCTCGCTGCGGTCACAGCATCTAGCAGTTGCGGCGGAGCCGCTCACCATTCCGCCCCCTCATCCCCGACCCAACGGAGACAACGACCATGAACAACACGACGACTGCGCCCGCCGGCGAACTGCCGCCCTTGCCGACTGCCGGGCACGAAACCGCGATCCTCGGTGGCGGATGCTTCTGGTGCCTGGAGGCGGTCTTCCAGCGCACGGATGGTGTGCTGTCGGTGCAATCCGGCTACAGCGGCGGTCTCGTCGAGGCGCCCAGCTACCGGCAGGTGTGCACCGGCACCACCGGCCACGCCGAAGTGGTGAAGGTGGATTTCGATCCGTCGCGCATCGGCTACCGCGAGATCCTCGAGATCTTCTTCTCCATCCACGATCCGACGACGCCGGACCGCCAGGGCAACGACGTCGGCCCGCAATACCGCTCGGTGATCTTCGTCACCGACAACACCCAGCTCGAGACCGCGCTGGCGCTGATCGAGGAGCTCGACCAGGCCGGCCTGTGGCCGGCGCCCATCGTCACCGAGGTCAAGCATGCCGACCTGTTCTGGCCGGCGGAGGAGGAGCACCGCGACTACTTCGCCAACCACCCCGAGCAGTCCTATTGCCGCTATGTCGTCGCGCCCAAGGTGGCCAAGTTCCGGCAGAAGTTCGCGGCGCGCTGGCGGGCGGAATGAGCGCGGCGGCGGGTAGAATTCCCTTCCTTTCACTCCAACAACGGAGATTCGCATGACCCAGACCACCACCGCCAGCGGCCTCGTCATCGACGACCTCGAGACCGGCAGCGGCGACCTCGCCGAAAAGGGCAAGATGGTATCGGTGCATTACACCGGCTGGCTGACCAACGGCACCAAGTTCGACTCCAGCAAGGACCGCAACGACCCGTTCAACTTCCCGCTCGGCGCCGGCCACGTGATCCGCGGCTGGGACGAGGGCGTGCAGGGCATGAAGGTCGGCGGCAAGCGCAAGCTGACGATCCCGCCGCAACTGGGCTACGGCGCCCGCGGCGCCGGCGGCGTGATCCCGCCGAACGCCACGCTGGTGTTCGAGGTCGAGCTGCTGAAGGTGCTCTGAGCGCGCGCTCGCGTTCGAACGGCCGCCGCCGCAGCGTGGCGGCCGCAAACAGAATGATGAACAGGTGGGGGCGGAGACATGAAACTCGACCCGGTGCAGCGGCGCATCCTCGCCCAGTTGCAGAAGGACTCGTCGATCAGCACCCAGACGCTGGCCGACAAGGTCGGCCTGTCGGCGTCGCCATGCTGGCGGCGCGTGCGCGAGCTGGAAGAAGCCGGCCTGATCCGCGGCTACGTGGCCCTGCTCGACCGCCGCAAGATCGGCCTCGACACTTGCGTGTGGGTGCGCGTCAAGCTCAGGAAGCACAGCGCCGACGTGCTCGATCGCTTCGAGCAGGCGGTGAAGAACTGTGACGAGGTGGTGGAGTGCTACGAGCTGCTGGGCGAGACCGACTGCCTGCTCAAGCTTTACCTGCCCAGCCTCGAAGCGCTGTCCACCTTCATGCACAACTTCCTGCTGAAGATTCCGGAAGTCGACATCACCAACTCCAGCGTGGCCTTGCGCGAGATCAAGAACGAAACGGCGCTGCCGCTGTAGCCGCGGCAGCGCCGTCTCCGCCCGTCGCCGGCGCGACTCAGGCGGCGAGCAGCTCCTCGCCGAGGTAAGCGCTGCGCACCTTGGGGTCGCTCAGCAGCTCGCGGCCGGTGCCGCTCAGCGTGATGCGTCCGCCGTCCATCACGTAGGCGCGTTCGCTCACTTCCAGCGCCAGGTTGGCGTTCTGCTCGACCAGCAGCACCGCCATGCCTTCGCGGGTGATCGCGTGGATCACCTCGAAGATCTTCTCCACCACCAGCGGCGCCAGGCCCATCGACGGTTCGTCCAGCAGCAGCACCTGTGGCCGCGACAGCAGCGCGCGGCCGATCGCGACCATCTGCTGCTCGCCGCCGGACAGGGTGCCGGCGGTCTGGTGCAGGCGCTCCTTGACGCGCGGCAGCAGCGTGAACACCTTCTCCATGTCGGCGGCGACGCCGTCGGCATCGCGCCGGGTGTAGGCGCCGGTCATCAGGTTCTCCTGCACCGTCAGGCGGGTGAAGATGCCGCGGCCCTCCGGCACCAGCGCCAGGCCGCGGCGCAGCCGCAGGTGCGAGGGCAGGCGGCCGATCTCGTCGCCGCCGTACAGGATCTCGCCGCCGGCGTGCGGCACGACGCCGGCCAGGGTGTTGAGCGTCGTCGTCTTGCCGGCACCGTTGGCACCGATCAGCGACACCAGCTCGCCCTTGTGCAACTGCAGGTCGATGCCCTTGACCGCCTGGATGCCGCCGTAGGCGACCTGCAGCTTGCGGACTTCGAGGATGGGGCGGGTGTTGTCAGTGGGCACGGTGGTCTCCCAGGTAGGCGCGGATGACGCCGGGGTCGCGCTGGACCTCGGCAGGAGTGCCTTCGGCGATCTTCTTGCCGAAGTCGAGCACGGCGACGCGGTCGCACAGGCCCATGATGAGCTTCACGTCGTGCTCGATCAGCAGCACGGTCACGCCGTCGGCGCGGATCGTCTCGATCAGCGCGCGCAGGCCGGCGGTTTCGGTCGCGTTCATGCCGGCGGCAGGTTCGTCCAGCGCCAGCAGTTGCGGCTCGGTGGCCAGCGCACGGGCGATCTCCAGCCGGCGCTGGTCACCGTAGGACAGGTTGCGCGCCACCGTGTCGGCGTGGCGGCCGATGCCGACATAGTCGAGGATCTCGAGCGCGCGCTCGGTCACCAGCCTTTCCTCCTCGCGCGCCGCGCGGCTCTGCGCGAGGATGCCCCACACCCCGGCCGAGGTGCGGATGTGATGGCCGGCCATCACGTTCTCCAGGGCGGTCAGCTCGCGGAACAGGCGGATGTTCTGGAAGGTGCGGGCGATGCCGTGGGCGACGATGCGGTGCGGCTTGCCGACCGGCAGTTCCGCGCCGTTCATGACGAACTCGCCGCCATCGATCGGGTAGGCGCCGGTGAGCACGTTGAAGAAGGTCGTCTTGCCCGCGCCGTTGGGGCCGATGAGGCCATAGACCTCGCCGCGGTGGATCTTCAGCGACACGTCGGTGAGCGCCTGCAGGCCGCCGAAGCGTTTATTGACGGTGCGCGATTCGAGCAGGGTGATCATGCCTTCCTCCCTTCACGGTGGGCATAGCGGGTGCGCGCGGGCAGCAGGCCGGCCGGGCGCCACAACATCATCAGGATCATGGCCAGCGACAAGAGCAGCATGCGCAGGACCTCGGGGTCGAGCAGGGTCTTGCCGAACAGCGCGACCTGAAGCGGCACCGCGAAGTGGCGCAGCAGTTCGGGCAGGGCGGTGAGCACGATGGCGCCGAACACCACGCCGGCGAGGTTGCCCATGCCGCCGAGCACGATCATCGTCAGCACCACGATCGATTCCATCAGGCTGAAGCTTTCCGGGCTGACGAAGCCCTGGAAGGCGGCGAACAGTCCGCCCGACACGCCGCCGAAAGTGGCGCCGAGCGCGAAGGCGAGCAGCTTCATCATGCGGGTGTCGATGCCGATCGCCTTGGCCGCCAGCTCGTCCTCGCGGATCGCCGCCCAGGCGCGGCCGACGCGCGAGATCTGCAGCCGCCGCACCAGCACCAGCGCCAGCACGACCGCGCCGAGGAAGGCGTAGTAGTACAGCACCAGGGAAGGCACCTGCATGCCGAACAGATCGAGGTTGCGCGACAGGTCGATGCCGGCGATGGTCAGCGGGTCGATCATGTCGATGCCCTGCGGACCGTTGGTGATGTTGATCGGCTGGTTCAGGTTGTTCATGAAGATGCGGATGATCTCGCCGAAGCCGAGCGTCACGATCGCCAGGTAGTCGCCGCGCAGGCGCAGCGTCGGGAAGCCCAGCATGATGCCGGCGAGCGCGGCGAACGCCGCCCCCAGCGGCAGCACGATCCAGAACGGAAGGTGGATGCCGAAGTGCGGCGAGGCGAGGAAGGCCCAGGTGTAGGCGCCCACCGCGTAGAAGGCGATGTAGCCGAGGTCGAGCAGGCCGGCGAAGCCCACCACCAGGTTGAGGCCGATCGCCAGCAGCACGTAGAGCAGCGCGAAGTCGAGCACGCGTACCCAGCTTGCGCCGAAGGCCAGCGCGACGAGCGGTGCCGCTGCCGCCAGCACGATGAGCAGCGGCTGCTGCAGGCGCAGGTCGAGCGAGAAGCCGGGCGGGCGCGGAAGCGTCGTGGAAGTCGAAGTCATGGATGCGTTTCCTGTGAGGTCGGCCGGAGTTCAGGCGCGGTCGGCGACCCGCTCGCCGAGCAGGCCCGAGGGGCGGAAGATCAGTACGGCGCCGAGGATCATGAAGGCGAAGATGTCCTGGTAGCTGGAGTTGAGGAAGCCGAAGGACAGGTGCTCGATGTAGCCGGCGCCGAAGCTCTCGACCAGGCCGAGCACCAGGCCGCCGACCATCGCGCCGGGGAGGTTGCCGATGCCGCCGAGCACCGCTGCGGTGAAGGCCTTCAGCCCGGGGGTGAAGCCCATGCTGTAGTGCGCGATCGCGTAGTTGGAGGCGAACAGCACGCCGGCCAGCGCCGCCAGGCCCGAGCCGATGATGAAGGTCGCGGCGATCACGCCGTTGGCGTTGATGCCCATCAGGCCGGCGACGCGGTGGTTCTCGGCGGTGGCGCGCATCGCGCGGCCCAGCCGGCTCTTGTTCACCAACAGCATCAGCCCGCCCATCAGCGTGAAGGCGACGACGATGGTGAAGATCTGCATCGGCGACACCACGACGCCGGCCACCGGCTGCATCGGCGCGGTGTCGATCAGTTGCGGGAAGACGTGGAACTCGCGCCCCCAGATGATCATCGCCAGCGTCTGCAGCAGGAAGGACACGCCGATCGCGGTGATCAGCGGCGCCAGGCGCGGCGCGTTGCGCAGCCGGCGGTAGCCGATGCGCTCGATCAGGTAGCCCAGCGCCATGCAGGCCGGCACGGCGACGACGACGCCGGCGAGCAGCAGCACCAGCGGCGGCAGACCCGGCACGGCGGAAGACAGGAACAGGATGGTCTGCAGCGCCACCAGCGCGCCGACCATGACGATTTCGCCGTGGGCGAAGTTGATCAGGCCGAGGATGCCATAGACCATGGTGTAGCCGAGGGCGACGAGCGCATAGATGCTGCCCGCCACCAGGCCGTTGAGCGTTTGCTGAAGTAAGGTTTCCATCGTTTCACCCTGATGGACGGCGCACGCCGTCTTGGATCTGGACGCGTCGGCCCGCGGCGCCCGCGGTGGGGCGGGCGCCGGAGTCGAAATGCGGGGGAGGAGGGGCCGGCCCGCCGGGCCGGCCGGTCAGGGGATCACTGCAGGGTCTGCAGCGGGGCCCAGCGGCCGCCGCTGAAGTTGTAGACGGTGATGGCGCCGCCCTTGATGTCGCCGCTCTGGTCGAAGGCCAGCGGTCCGGTCACGCCCTGCGCGTTCAGCGCCTTCAGCGCAGGCTGGTACTTGGCCGGCTCGACCGAGTTGGCGACCTTCATCGCCTCGATCAGGGCCATCGTCGCGTCGTACGAATACGGCGCATAGACGTGGATGTCGCTGCCGTAGCGCTGCTTGAACTCGGTGCGGAAGGCGGCGCCGCCCGGCATCTTGTCGAGCGGTATGCCGGCCTGGGTGCAATAGGTCGTGGCCGACAGCGCGTCACCGGCCATCTTGATCATCTCGCCGGTGCAGCCGCCGTCGCCGGTGAGGAACTTGGCGGTGAGGCCGAGCTGCTTCATCTGCCGCGTCAGCGGGCCGGACTGGGCGTCCATGCCGCCGTAGAACACCACGTCCGGATTGGCCGCGCGCACCTTGGTGAGGATGGCCATGAAGTCGGTCGCCTTGTCGTTGGTGAACTCTCGCCCGACGACCTGCCCGCCGGCGGCCTTCACCGCGTTGGCGAAGGCGTCGGCCAGGCCCTGGCCGTAGGCGGTGCGGTCGTCGATCACCGCGATCCTCGTCGCCTTCAACTGCTCGACGGCGTACTTGCCCAGGGCGTTGCCCTGCTGCAGGTCGTTGGCGATGACGCGGAAAGTCATCTTGTAGCCCTGCTGGGTCAGCTTCGGGCTGGTCGAGGACGGGGTGATCATCGGGATGCCCGCGTTCTCGTAGATGCGGGCGGCCGGCACCGAGGCTCCGGAGGTGACGTGGCCGACGACGCCTTTCACGCCGGCATCGGTCAGGCGCTGCGCGACGGTGGTGGCGGTGCGCGGGTCGGCCTGGTCGTCCTCGCTGACGAGCTCGAACTTCACCGTGTCGCCACCGATCTGCAGCTTCTTCGCGTTGGCGTCCTCGATCGCGAGGCGTGCGCCGTTCTCGCCGTCCTTGCCGAATGCGGCGGCCGGGCCGCTGAGCGGGCCGGCATGGCCGATGCGCACGACGACTTCCTTGGCCTGGACGGTGCCGGCGGCGAGGCTGGCGGCCAGGCATGCGATGGCGGGGGCGATGAACAGTTTGTTCGCTTTCATTGTGTGTCTCCTCCTTGTGGGCGGCGGTGCGCGCTCGGGCTCGACAAGCATGGTGGAGACGGATGGACGCCGGTTGCACGCGCGGCAGCCGGCGAATCCACGATGGTTTGTCTCCTGCTTGTATTTTTTCCTGCAGTCACTCGTGGGGGTGTCTGCGAGGTGAGGCATGGTACGGAGGAGCGTGCGGAATTGTTTTTCGTTGAAAGGCTCCGTTTATGGATCCAGAAGAAAATTTTTTCCTTCGCGCGGCGAAATCCCGCGAGATCGTTCCGAAAGTGACTGGCGCGGCGCAACATCACGCCCCGCGAGAGCGCGGCGGGCCGGTGCGCGGCCCTGCGGCGGAACGGTCGCAGGCGTTGATACGGCGATGAGGTGGCGATGAGGCGGCAAGCGGGAGAGGCCCCAGTGGATCGGGGAGGCTTCCGCGGATGGAGCAGGCGGCCGGATGGCCGTGCAGAGCTGTAGACGTGACGACGGGGACCGAAGTCCCCGCCGGCTTTTCTTTGGTAACAAGGCTCAAGCAGCCTCGGCATAGGCCTTAAGCGGCCAGTGCGAAACGCTCATCGTTGGCGTTTGTGGTTTTGCGCGGATTACGTCCGTCGCCTCTCGGGTTGCCTGCTCACCCTTGCCCGCCCTGTCGAGACCAGGTCAGCCCCGTCAGAAGAAAACGCGCTCTGAAGGACATTCCCTTTTGGTGGAGCTGGGGGGAATCGAACCCCCGTCCAGAACGTCTCCGGCTTGCCGGAATTACAACCATGCCTGCATTGTGGGGGCGTGCGCGTCTGGTTTCAAGCCCATGCACCTCCGACCGGTGGTGAATCTGTAACGCGATGCGACGAGGACAGGGCTGAAAGCGCCGGTCCAGCGGGGTTGATGTTGCACTGCATCCACGCCCTCGCTGCAGAACGTTCCCCCGCGAGCGGTTTGTGCGAAAGATTTTTTCCGCCGCCGACGAATTCACGCCGCATCGAGGAAATTTTCCGCCGCGGCTTCTCCGTACGATGCCACCTCGCCGTTCGCTGACGAGGACGAGCGCCAAGACCAACCATACAGGAGACAACGTCGTCAGGCCGGACGCCCGCGCCAACAGCGCGCCGCGTCGGTGCCCGCGACGGTTCACGCCACCATGTCGAACACACAGCCCCCCGTCACTCTCGACGACAAGTACACCCTGCAATCCGGGCGCGCCTGGATGACCGGCATCCAGGCCCTGGTGCGCCTGCCGATGATGCAGAAGATGCGCGATGAAGCGGCCGGCCTGAACACCGCCGGCTTCGTCACCGGCTACCGTGGCTCGCCGCTCGGCAACGTCGACCAGGAATTCTGGAAGGCGAAGAAGTTCCTCGAGCCGATGCACATCCGCTTCCAGCCCGGCCTCAACGAGGACCTGGCCGCCACGTCGGTGTGGGGCACGCAGCAGGTCAACCTCGACCCCAACGCGATGTACGACGGCGTGTTCTCGATCTGGTACGGCAAGGGCCCCGGCGTCGACCGCACCGGCGACGTGTTCCGCCATGCCAACGCCGCCGGCACGTCGAAGCACGGCGGCGTGCTGGTGATCGCCGGCGACGACCACGCGGCGAAATCTTCGACGCTGCCGCATCAGACCGAGCATGTGTTCAAGGCGCTGATGATGCCGGTGCTGGCGCCGGCCGGCATCCAGGAATACCTGGAATACGGCCTGCACGGCTTCGCGCTGTCACGCTACTCCGGCTGCTGGGTGGCGTTCAAGGCGCTCACCGACACGGTGGAAACCTCGTCCTCGGTGGATGTCGATCCATTCAAGGTGCACACGGTGATCCCGTCCGCCGAGGAATTCCCGCTGCCGGCCGATGGCCTCAACCTGCGCTGGCCCGACCCGCCGCTGGTGCAGGAAAAGCGCCTGCTGCACCACAAGCTGTATGCCGCGCTCGCCTACTGCCGCGCCAACAACCTGAACCGCACGGTGATCGACAGCCCGAACGCCAAGCTCGGCATCATCACCAGCGGCAAGAGCTACCTCGACGTGCGCCAGGCGCTGGAAGACCTCGGCATCGACGACAAGGTGGCGTCCGAGATCGGCTTGCGCCTGTACAAGGTGGGCATGGTGTGGCCGCTGGAAGCTGAAGGCGTGCGTCGCTTCGCCGACGGCCTGGACGAGATCCTGGTGATCGAGGAGAAGCGCCAGTTCCTCGAATACCAGTTGAAGGAAGAGCTCTACAACTGGAACGAGAACGTGCGTCCGCGGGTGATCGGCAAGTTCGACGAGAAGGGCGAATGGGCCCTGCCGCACTCGGACTGGCTGCTGCCGGCCGCCGGCGAGCTGACGCCGGCGATGATCGCGCGCGCCATCGCCGCCCGCATCGCCCGCTTCTATACCTCCGACCGCATCAAGGCGCGGCTGGTGTTCCTCGAGGCCAAGGAGGCGGCGCTCGCCAAGCCGCGGCTCTCCATCGCGCGCGTGCCGCACTACTGCTCCGGCTGCCCGCACAACACCTCGACCAAGGTGCCGGAAGGCTCGCGTGCCATCGCCGGCATTGGCTGCCATTACATGGCCACCTGGCTGTCGCCCGAGCACACCCAGACCTTCTGCCAGATGGGTGGCGAAGGCGTGCCCTGGGTCGGGCAGGCGCCTTTCACCAAGACGCCGCACGTGTTCGCCAACCTGGGCGACGGCACCTACATGCATTCGGGCATCCTCGCCATCCGCGCCGCGGTCGCCGCCAAGGTGAATATCACCTACAAGATCCTCTACAACGACGCGGTGGCGATGACCGGCGGCCAGCCGCACGACGGCACGCTGTCGGTGCCCATCATCGCCCGACAGTTGCTGGCCGAAGGGGTCGGTACGGTGGTGGTGGTCAATGACGGCACGCCGCGCGCCTACGGTCCGGCCGACCTGCCGCACGGCATCGCCATTCGCCACCGCGACGAGCTGGATGCGGTGCAGCGCGAGCTGCGCGATGTGCCTGCGGTGACCGCCATCATCTATGACCAGACCTGCGCCGCCGAGAAGCGCCGCCGCCGCAAGCGCGGCAAGTTCCCCGATCCGCAGCAGCGTGTGGTCATCAACGACCTGGTGTGCGAAGGCTGCGGCGACTGCAGCGAGAAGTCGAACTGCATGTCGGTGGCGTCGGTCGAGACCGAGTTCGGCCGCAAGCGCATGATCGACCAGTCGTCGTGCAACAAGGACTTCTCCTGCGTGAAGGGCTTCTGTCCCAGCTTCGTCACCATCGAGGGGGGCAAGCTGAGGAAGGGCAAGGCGGTCGGTGCCGCCGCAGCCACTTTCGCCGAGCTGCCGCTGCCGCAATTGCCGGCGACCTCGGCGCCGTGGGGCATCCTGATCACTGGCGTCGGTGGCACCGGGGTGGTGACCATCGCCGCGCTGCTGGGCATGGCTGCGCATGTGGAAGGCAAGGGCATCTCGGTGCTGGACATGGCCGGCCTGGCGCAGAAGGGCGGCGCGGTGTGGTCGCATGTGCGCATCGCTGACAAGCCCGAGCAGCTCCATGCCGCTCGTGTCGCCGCCGGCGAGGCCAATGCGGTGATCGGCTGCGACCTGGTGGTGGCGGCCGGCGACGAGTCGCTCGCCAAGATGCGCGCCGGCCACACCCGGGTGGTGATCAACCGCGACCAGACCATGACCAGCGAGTTCGTGCGCGGCTTCGCCGCCCAGGCCCGCAGCGGCAATGTCGCGGCCAATCCGGACCCGCAGTTCCCCGCCGGTTCGATGGAAGCGCAGATCGTCGATGCGGTCGGTGCTGACCGCGCCGAATTCATCGACGCCACCCGGCTCGCCACCGCGCTGCTGGGCGACTCGATCGCCACCAACCTGTTCATGCTCGGCTATGCCTGGCAGAAGGGGCTGGTGCCGCTCGCCAGCGAATCCCTCCTGCGCGCCATCGAGATCAACGGCGCCGCGGTCGAGGCCAACAAGACCGCCTTCCTGTGGGGCCGTCGCGCCGCGGTGGACCTGAAGGCGGTGAGCGAAGCGGCCAAGCCTCAGCACGGCAAGCCGGCGCACCACAAGCTGTCGCAGAGCCTCGACGAGCTGATCGCGCGGCGCAAGGCGCAGCTCACCGACTACCAGAATGCCGCCTACGCCGAGCGCTACGCGAAGCTGGTCGAGCGCGTGCGCGCTGCCGAGACGCGGATTGCGCCGAGCATCACGCTGCTCACCGAGGCGGTGGCGCGCGGCTACCACAAGCTGCTCGCCTACAAGGACGAATACGAAGTGGCGCGCCTCTACACCGACAGCGACTTCCTGAAGCGGGTCGAGGAGCAGTTCGAGGGCGATTACAAGCTCGTCTTCCACCTCGCGCCGCCGACGCTCGCCGACAAGGATCCGCAGACCGGCGAACTGAAGAAGAAGACCTACGGCCCGTGGATGCTGAAGGCGATGCGCGTGCTGGCGAAGTTCCGCCACCTGCGCGGCAGCCTGCTCGATCCCTTCGCCCGCAGCCACGACCGCAAGCTCGACCGCGAGCTGATCGCCGGCTACGAGAAGCTGGTCGAGGAGATCCTCGCCGGGCTCGAACTCGCCAACCACGAGACGGCGGTGGAGCTCGCTTCCATCCCCGAGCAGATCCGCGGCTTCGGCCATGTGCGCGAGCGCTACCTGGCGCATGCCCGCAAGCGCGAGGCGGCGCTGCTCGACAAGTTCCGTGGCAAGGCGCACGTCACCGACGCCGCGCCGGCGCGGCTGCGCAAGGTCATCCCCGTGTTCGCCAGCTGAGTCTGTTTCTCGTGTAGGAGCGGGCTCGACCGCGACCGACCCCGTCAAATCGCGGTCAAGCCCGCTCCTACGCGGCAGCGTCGGACCATTTCATCGAATCAACCACCCGCCAGCCACGCAGCCTCGTGGCCAACCGCCTCGCGGCGCGCAGGCCGGCACACTTCACCATAAGGAAGGAGACACCCATGGCCGTTTTTTCCCAGATCGATTTCGCCGACCACGAGCAGGTCGTTTTCGTCAGCGACGACGCGAGCGGACTGAAGGCGATCATCGCCGTCCACAATTCCAACCTCGGCCCCGCGCTCGGCGGCTGCCGCATGTGGCCTTATGCCACCGAGGACGAGGCGATCCGCGACGTGCTGCGCCTCTCGCGCGGGATGACCTACAAGTCGGCGATGGCCAACCTGAAGCTGGGTGGCGGCAAGTCGGTGATCATCGGCAACCCGCGCACGCAGAAGACGCCGGAGCTGCTCGCCGCCTTCGCCCGTGCGCTGGAGCAGTTGAACGGCCGCTACATCGCCGCCGAGGATTCGGGCACCAGCGTCGCCGACATGAAGTACATGGCGCAATTCACCCGTCACGTCGCCGGCATCGTCGACAAGCCCACCGATGAAGGCATGCGCAGCGGCGACCCGTCGCCGGCCACCGCCTACGGCGTGTTTGTCGGCATCAAGGCGGCAGTGAAGGAGCGCCTCGGGCGCGATTCCCTGCAAGGCCTGCGCGTCGCGGTGCAGGGCGTGGGCAACGTCGGCTTCGACCTCGCCCGCCAGTTGAAGGAAGCCGGCGCCGAGCTGTGGGTGACCGACATCCACCGCGAATCGCTGACCGCGGCCGCGCGCGAACTGGGCGCCACCGTCGTCGCACCTGAGGATATCTTCGGCCTGGATGTCGACCTCTTCGCCCCCTGCGCGCTCGGCGCCATCCTCAACGATGCGACCATCCCGCAACTGAAGGCGAAGATCGTCGCCGGTGCTGCCAACAACCAGCTCGCCGAGGCCCGCCATGGCACCGAGCTGTTCCGCCGCGGCATCCTGTACGCGCCCGACTACGTGATCAACGCCGGCGGCATCATCGACGTGTACCACGAGCGTACCGGCTTCGACCGTGGCGTGCTGCTGCGCCACATCGAAGGTATCTACGACAACCTGATGGAAGTCTTCGAGCGCTCGCGCAAGGAAGAGCGCCCCACCGGCGAGGTGGCCGACGCCATCGCCGAGGAGCGTTTCAAGCGCTGATTCCTCTGCTGCAGATGCCATGAAACAGGACGGGAGCCCACGGGGCTCCCGTCCTGTTTCATGGTCGGCAAGGACGCGGTGGCGGACGGCGGACTGACACGCAGTGACGAGGTTGCGGCCAACGGGAGGTGCGGCATTGCGTCGCATGATCGGCTACAGGGGGTTCTTGCTATATTGCCCTGCCGACGAATAGCCAGGAATTCACGATGAATGCATGTGCCAGACCCGCACTCCGCCCGCTCCTGCTCGCGCTCGCCGCAGCTTCGGCTTCACCGCTGGCGACGGCCTCATGCGGCCAGGCGTTCTGCTCGATCAACACCAACTGGCATGCGCAGGGGGTATGGACCGAACCTGGACTGCGGCTTGACCTGCAGTATCAGTTCATCGACCAGGACCAGTTGCGCCGCGGCTCGCACGAGGCCTCCGTCGGCGACGTTCCGCGCCATCATGACGAACTGCGCACGATCAACCGCAACTGGCTGGGCACGCTGGACTATTCGATCGACCCGCGCTGGGGCGTGTCGGTCACGATGCCGGTTACCAGCCGCAGCCATTCGCACGTCCACAATCATCACGAAGACGATGGCAGCATCGCGCACGAGACCGAGGCCTGGAATTTCAGCCGCGTCGGCGACCTGCGCGTGGTCGGGCGCTACCAGTTCATGGGCGAGGGCCTGTCGCCGAGTGCCGGCGTCAACTTTGGCGTCAAGCTGCCGACGGGCAGCCACAAGGTCGAAAACGGCGATGGCGAGCGTGCCGAGCGTAGCCTGCAGCCCGGAACCGGCACTACCGACGCCATCGTCGGCGCCTGGTATCGGCTGCCGCTCAACGACGGTGATTCGGCGCTGTTCGCGCAGGCGATGGCTCAGGTGGCCGTAGGCCAGAATGACGGTTTCCGGCCCGGAAACCAGTACAGCGTCGATGTCGGCTGGCAGCGGCAACTGGCGCCGCAGTGGGCGGCCTTCGTGCAGGCGAACTTCCAGTTGCGCAGTCGCGATAGCGGCATCGACGCCGAGCCCGAGGACAGCGGTTCGCGCAAGCTGTTTCTCAGTCCCGGCCTGAGCTACGCGATCGCGCGCGATTTCCAGGTCTACGCATTTGCGCAGTTGCCCGTCCGTCAGCATGTCAATGGCGTGCAGCTCACGGCGGACTGGGCAGCGATGCTCGGCGTCAGCAAGTCGTTCTGAGCCCGCGCTGCCGCTTGGTGGGCGATGCGGCCTGGTCATCGAACCAGGCCGGGCAGGCGATGGGGACGAAGGGACAATGCTGGGGCAGCCGCGTTCGGTGCGCGGCCTGGCGGGTGCGTCGTGAGGGGAAAGGCGGCGCTCAGGCCGTCTCGGCGATGACGTCGAGGATGGCGCTGCCGTAGGCCTCGAGCTTGCGGTCGCCGATGCCGCTGATGGCTGCGAGTTCGGACAGCGTGCGCGGCCGGGTAATGGCGATCTCGCGCAGCGTGGCGTCCTGGAACACCACGTAGGCGGGCACGTTGCGTTCCTTGGCGGTGGCGAAGCGCCACGCGCGCAGGCGGTCGAACACCGTGGTGGGGATGCCGCCGGGAATGTCGATGCTGGCCGCGCTGCGGCGCTTGCTGCGGCTCCGGCTGCGCTCGGTTTCCAGGCGCAGGTGGAATTCCGCCTCGCCGCGCAGCAGCGGGCGCGCGGCGTCGGTCAGGCGCAGCGCGTTGTAGCGCTCGTGGTCGACCGCCACCAGCTCGCGCGCCACCAGTTGGCGGAAGATCGTGCGCCAGCGCTTCTCGTCGAGTTCGCTGCCGATGCCGAAGGTGGTGATGTCCTGGTGGCCGCGCTCGATCACCTTGTCGGTGACCTCGCCGCGCAGGACGTCGATGAGGTGGCCGGCGCCGTAGCGCTGGCCGGTCCGGTATACGCAGCTCAACGCCTTGCGCGCGGCCTCGGTGGCGTCCCAGGTCTGCGGCGGATGCAGGCAGTTGTCGCAGTTGCCGCAGGGCGGTGCCTGCTCGCCGAAATAGGCGAGCAGGTGCTGGCGGCGGCAGGTGGTCGCTTCGACCAGCCCGACCAGCACGTCGAGGCGGTTGCGAGCCAGACGCTTGAACTCCTCGTTCGCCTCAGATTCGTCGATCATGCGCCGCTGCTGCACCACGTCCTGCGCGCCCCAGGCCATCCACGCCTGCGCCGGCAGCCCGTCGCGCCCCGCCCGGCCGGTCTCCTGGTAGTAGCCTTCGATCGAGCGCGGCAGGTCGAGGTGCGCGACGAAGCGCACGTCGGGCTTGTCGATGCCCATGCCGAAGGCGATCGTCGCCACCATGATCAGCCCGTCCTCGCGCAGGAAGCGGGTCTGGTGCTCGGCGCGCACCTCCTGCGGCAGGCCGGCGTGGTAGGGCAGGGCGTTGAGTCCCTGCTCCTGCAGCCAGACGGCGGTCTCCTCTACCTTGCGCCGCGACAGGCAATACACGATGCCCGCCTCGGACGGAAACTCCTCGCGGATGAAGTGCAGCAACTGGCGGCGTGGATCGTCCTTCTCGACGATGGTGTAGCGGATGTTCGGCCGGTCGAAGCTGGAGACGAAGCGGCGTGCATCCTGCAGGTTCAGGCGCTGGGCGATCTCCTCGCGCGTCTGGCGGTCGGCGGTGGCAGTCAGCGCGATGCGCGGGATGGCCGGGTAGCGCTCGGGCAGGATGGAGAGCTGCAGGTATTCCGGGCGGAAGTCGTGGCCCCACTGCGACACGCAGTGCGCCTCGTCGATCGCGAACAGCGCCAGCCGGCCGGTGTCGCGCAGGTGGTCGAGCTGGTCGAGAAAGCGCGGCGTCATCAGCCGCTCGGGCGCGACATAGAGCAGGTCGAGATCGCCCGCGTACAGCGCGCGCTCGACTGCGCGCGCGGCGTCGGCGTCCAGGCTGGAATTCAGGAAGGCCGCCTGCACGCCGGCTTCCACCAGCGCGCTGACCTGGTCATGCATCAGCGCGATCAGTGGCGACACCACGATCGCCGTGCCTTCGCGCAGCAGCGCCGGGATCTGGTAGCACAGCGACTTGCCGCCGCCGGTCGGCATCAGCACCAGCGCATCGCCGCCCGACGCCACATGCTCGACGATGGCCTGCTGCTCGCCGCGGAACGCGGGGTAGCCGAAGACGTGTTGCAGCGCGTGCAGCGGGGAAGAGTAGGCGGACTGGGCGGACATTGGCCGCGATTCTATCATCCGCCCCGGATCCGCCGGATCAGCGCGGTCGTCGAGCGCTCGACCTCGAACGGGATCGAATGCACCTCGCCGCCCCAGCCGCGCACTTCGGGCGCGCCGACGATGTTCTCCGGCGTCCAGTCGCCGCCCTTCACCAGGATATCGGGACGCGCCTCGAGGATGCGCGCGATCGGCGTGTCCTCGTCGAACCAGGTCACCAGGTCCACGCTCTGCAGCGCTGCCATCACCGCGAGGCGGTCTTCGAGCGGATTCATCGGCCGATCGTCGCCCTTGCCCTGGCGCTTCACCGATCCGTCGGTGTTCAGCGCCACCACCATCGCCGCGCCCAGTGCGCGCGCCTGCGCAAGGTAGGTGACGTGGCCGCGGTGCAGGATGTCGAAGCAGCCGTTGGTGAACACCAGCGGACGCGGCAGCGCGGCGACGCGTGCGGCAAGTTCCTCGGGCGGGCAAATCCTGGCTTCGAAGGCGGGGCGGGGGTAGGGCATGGCAGCGCAAGTGAAAGACTCTGGCCGCGATTGTAGGCGAAGCCTGACTGCGGCCATGAGGGAACAGCTGTTTTTGCAAGGCAGCAAAAACGGCTGCGGGAAAACCCCGAATGAGGCGCCGAAGGCTGCGCGGCCCCTGCCGGCTAGCAGATGCTGCATTGCGACATATTGATTTTTATCAAAAACCCATGTTGCGATCATTAAATTCGCTATGGCACCATCGATCGAAATTGCTAATACTGCATCCGCCTGGGGGGAGTCATGGGTCGTGCCGGTCGCATCGCAGCGTTATGCCTCGCCTCGTCTGTCTCGCTCGCGCACGCCGAGCCGCACGCCCGCTACAACCTGCAGCAACCAGTGACCGGGATCGCTGAGCAGATCAACGACATGCACACCCTGATGCTGTTGATCTGCCTGATCATCTTCGTCGGCGTGTTCGGTGTGATGTTCTGGGCGGTGTTCAATCACCGCAAGTCCAAGGGCGCGGTCGCTGCCCATTTCCACGAGAACACCGCTGTCGAGATCGCCTGGACCATCATTCCGGTGCTCATCCTGCTCGGCATGGCCTGGCCGGCGACGAAGACGGTCATCGCGATGAAGGACACCTCCAACCCCGACCTCACGGTGAAGGCCACCGGCTATCAGTGGAAATGGGGCTACGACTACCTGCAGGGCGAAGGCGAGGGCATCCGCTTCCTGTCGGCGCTGTCCACGCCGCGCGAGCAGATTGAAGGCGGCGCGCCCAAGGGCGATGCCTACCTGCTGGAAGTCGACAACCCGCTGGTGGTCCCGGTCGGCAAGAAGATCCGCGTGCTGCTCACCGCCAACGACGTCATCCATTCGTGGTGGGTGCCCGCCTTCGGTGTGAAGCAGGACGCCATTCCCGGCTTCATCCGCGACACCTGGTTCCGCGCCGACAAGGAAGGGGTGTATCGCGGCAACTGCGCCGAACTCTGCGGCCGCGACCACGGCTTCATGCCCATCGTCGTGCAGGTGCTGTCAGCAGAGAAATACGCCGCCTGGGTTGCGGAACAGAAGGCCAAGGCTGCGGCAACTGCGTCTGCAGCGCCGTCCGCCGAGGCCGATTCCGCGCCCGCCACTGCGCCGGACAAGGGCTAAGCTGCCGCCCCGGCACCTGCATCCAGCAACCGTCGCACTCGTCGCACTCGTCGCCATCCGCCAGGAGAACTTCGCATGGCTGCCGTCACCCCGGATCAGTTGCATGGACATCACGCCCCCAGGGGCGTGATGCGCTGGCTCACGACGACCAACCACAAAGACATCGGCACGATGTACATGATCTTCAGCTTCATCATGTTCCTGTCCGGGGGCGTGCTGGCGCTGACGATCCGTGCCGAACTGTTCAAGCCGGGGCTGCAGGTGGTGCAGCCGGAGTTCTTCAACCAGCTCACCACCATGCACGGCCTGATCATGGTGTTCGGCGCCATCATGCCGGCCTTCGTCGGCTTCGCGAACTGGATGATCCCGCTGATGATCGGCGCCTCCGACATGGCCTTCGCGCGCATGAACAACTGGAGCTTCTGGCTGCTTCCGCCTGCAGCGATCCTGCTCATCGGCTCGTTTTTCGCGCCCGGCGGCGCCACCGCCGCGGGCTGGACGCTGTATGCGCCGCTGTCGGTGCAGATGGGCATGGGCATGGACTTGGCGATCTTCGCCATCCACATCATGGGCGTGAGCTCCATCATGGGTGCCATCAACATCGTCGTGACGGTGCTCAACATGCGTGCGCCCGGCATGACGATGATGAAGATGCCTTTGTTCTGCTGGACCTGGCTCATCACCGCCTACCTGCTGATCGCAGTGATGCCGGTGCTCGCCGGTGCAGTGACGATGATCCTCGCCGACCGCCACTTCGGCACCAGCTTCTTCAACGCCGCCGGCGGCGGCGACCCGGTGATGTACCAGCACATCTTCTGGTTCTTCGGCCACCCGGAGGTGTACATCATGATCCTCCCGGCCTTCGGCATCGTCAGCCAGATCATCCCCACCTTCTCGCGCAAGCCGCTGTTCGGCTACGCGTCCATGGTTTACGCCACCGCCTCGATCGCCATCCTGTCCTTCGCAGTGTGGGCGCACCACATGTTCGCCACCGGCATGCCCGCCGCCGGCCAGCTCTTCTTCATGTACGCCACCATGCTGATCGCCGTGCCCACCGGCGTGAAGGTGTTCAACTGGATTGCCACCATGTGGCGCGGCTCGCTCAGCTTCGAACCGCCGATGCTATGGGCCACCGGCTTCATATTCGTGTTCACGATCGGCGGCTTCACCGGCCTCATCTGCGCCATCGCCCCGATCGACATCCAGGTGCAGGACACCTACTACGTCGTCGCCCACTTCCACTACGTTCTGGTCGCCGGTTCGCTGTTCGCGCTGTTCGCCGGCGCCTATTACTGGCTGCCCAAGTGGACCGGCCACATGCCCAGCGAATCCCTCGGCAAGCTGCACTTCTGGTGTTCGATGGTGTTCTTCAATCTCACCTTCTTCCCGATGCACTTCCTCGGCCTCGCCGGCATGCCGCGCCGCATCCCCGACTACGCGCTGCAGTTCGCCGACTTCAACGCCATCGCCAGCGTCGGCGCCTTCGGCTTCGGGCTGTCGCAACTGATCTTCATCGTCGTCGTCGTGAAATGCATCCGCGGTGGCGAACGCGCCGCGGCCAGGTCGTGGGAAAGCGCCGAAGGGCTGGAATGGACCGTGCCTTCGCCCGCGCCGCATCACACGTTCGAGGAAGCGCCGGTCGTCCGGTGAGCGGTTCAAGGATGAGGCCAGGCATGTCTCCGGAATATGTGACAAGAGAGCATCGATCGGGGCGGGGTATTCACAGAGCCGGCGAGGACTGTCCGAGCACCGAGCTTAGCGAGGGCGAGTTCCGCAGCCGACGGCGTGAATGCCCCGTCTCGGTCGATGCGGATCGCAGGCACGGATGAACGGAGTCAATGAGATGACCAAGTCTGACCGCCGCACCGCCAACCTCCGCATGGGCCTGGTCCTGGCCGCGGTGGCGCTCGCCTTCTTCCTCTTCGTCATCCTCAAGTACAAGGTGTTCGGCCGATGAATTCGCCAGCCGACAACGGCCTCGCCTCAGACAACCGGCGCCTGCTGCTGCGGCTGGCGCTGTCCGCGCTCGTCATGTTCGGCTTCGGTTTCCTGCTCGTCCCCTTCTACGAAAAGATCTGCGACGCCACCGGCATCAACAACGTCCTACGCCCCGAAGCCGAAGCCGGCGCCCGCTTCGCGGCCGACGCCCCGCTCAACTCTCAGGTCGACGCCAGCCGCAGCATCCTCGTCCAGTTCGACGCCAACCTGCACGACCTGCCGTGGCGCTTCCAGCCCGTGCAGCGTTCGGTGAGCGTGCACCCCGGGCAGCTCGTCCACGTCGAATACGAAGTCACCAACACTCGTGCTGAACCGATCACCGGCCAGGCCGTACCCAGCTACGGCCCGCAACTGGCCGGGCAATACTTCCGCAAGCTCGACTGCTTCTGCTTCGCGCAGCAGACCCTCGCGCCCGGTGAACGGCGAATCATGCCGGTCGTCTTCGTCGTCGATCCCGCGCTGCCGCCCGACGTCAATACCATTACGTTGTCCTATACGTTCTTCGAGCTCAAGGGTCGCAGTGCCGCGAGCAGCGCAGGAGGAAGGGCGTCGTGACCGATGCCCCGCGGCGTGCCGGCTTCCTCGCCACGATGCGCGCCGTGCTGTGGTCGTTCTTCGGCGTGCGCAGGCGCCAGGCCTACATCGACGACGCGGGCTCACTCAACCCGCTCGCCGTTGTGGTGGCGGGCGTGCTGGCGGGGGCGGTGTTCGTGATCGTGCTGGTGCTGATCGTGCAGTGGATCGTCGGGGGCGCCGGCCTCTAGGAGCGGACCCGGCCGCGAGTCAAGGTTTGGGGTTGTGACGTATGAGGAGTCGCGGCAAGGTCCGCGCCGGCAGAGCAAAACTGAAATGGGAGGCAGCGTCATGAACCGGGCTTCAGGCATGCATGCAGGGGATCATTACTTCGTCCCCGAACCGTCGAAGTACCCCATCGTCGGCTCGGTCGCCCTGCTTCTGTTTGGCAGCGGTGCGGCCCTGTGGCTGAACGCGGTGCCTGCCGGGCGCTGGATGTTCTTCCTCGGCATCGCCACCCTCATCTTCATGATGTTCGGCTGGTTCGGCCAGGTCGTGCGCGAATCGCAGGGAGGACGCTACGGGCGGCGGGTGGACAAGTCTTTCCGCTGGTCGATGGGTTGGTTCATCTTCTCCGAAGTGATGTTCTTCGCGGCGTTCTTCGGCGCCCTGTTTTACGCCCGCGTGCTGTCCGTTCCCTGGCTCTCGTCGGGCGACAATGCCGCCCTGCTGTGGAATGGCTTCAGCGGCGCGTGGCCGACCGCCGGCCCATACGCTGCCGACCCCTTCACGCCAATGGCCGCGTGGGGAATCCCGGCGATCAACACGCTGATCCTGTTGACTTCGGGCGTCACGCTCACCTTCGCGCACTACGGCCTGCTCAACGGCAAGCGCGGTCAACTCAAGCTCGGGCTGGCCGTCACCATCGTGCTCGGCGCCATCTTCCTTGCGCTGCAGGCCTACGAGTACATCCACGCCTATGAAGCGCTCAACCTGCGACTCGACAGCGGCATCTACGGCTCCACCTTCTACCTGCTCACCGGCTTCCACGGCATGCACGTCACGGTGGGCGCCATCATGCTCACGGTGATGCTGTTTCGCACCTTTGCCGGCCATTTCAGCCCGGAGCACCACTTCGGCTTCGAGGCCGCGGCGTGGTACTGGCACTTCGTCGACGTCGTGTGGCTGCTGCTCTTCGTCGTCGTCTATTGGCTGTGAAAGCCGTCAGAGCCTGCCATCGATGAGCCCCGTCGCAAATCCCGCCATCAGCAGCGCGAACAGCGTCAGCGACAGGCCGACGCGGATCGCCAGCGCGCGCGCCACGCGCGTGCCGCCCTGTCCGCGGTCGCGCAGCAGGAACAGCAGCGCCGAGCCCAGGCTGGACACGATCAGGATGAGAAACAGGATGACGATGATGCGCATGGCCGGGCTCCGGGCGGTGTCGCGCCAGTGTAATGTGCGGGCGGAGCAAGGCCAATGAACCTGCAGGCCGCCGGCCGTTCCACCCATCGCGTGAGTCGCCGTGCTCCGCCCTCGCCGCCCGGCACGCCGCGTGAGGGACGGCGCGCGGGGCGCTCACTGACCGGCGCGCTGCGCACGGCGGTGCCCCTGGTGGCTGGCCTGCTGCTCGTTGCGCTGACGGTGTCGCTGGGCAACTGGCAGACGCGCAGGGCGCAGGAAAAGGCTGACCTGCAGCAACGCTTCAACCTGCTGGCGCGCGGCGGTCTTGTCGCAGCACGCGCCAGCGACCTGCCTGCCCCCGGCCAGCCGCTGCGTCTCGAAGGCGAGTGGCTGGCGCAGCACAGCGTCCTCCTCGACAACCGCACACAGGGCGGGCGTGCCGGCTACCACGTGCTGACGCCGCTGCGCCTTGCCGACGGCTCGGGCACCGTGCTGGTCAACCGCGGCTGGGTGGTGGCCGATGCCGACCGCAGCCGCTTGCCGGCCATCCTCACGCCGCCCGGGCCGCAGACCGTCGACGGCCGCATGCGCCCGTTCGAGGCCCGACCCTTCTCCCTGGGTGCCGACGTGGCGGACGGCCGCCGCTGGCAGCACCTTGATGTCGACCGCTATCGCCGCCTGCTCGGTGATGCGGCGGGCACGCAACTGGCCGGCTGGATGGTGCAGCAGACGTCTGGCGCTGTGGACGGCCTGTTGCGGGACTGGCCGGAACCTTTCATGGGCGCCGATCGCCACCGCGGCTATGCGCTGCAGTGGTACGCCCTTGCCGGCCTTTTTGCGGCGCTGACGGCTTGGTATGCGGGGCGCCTCCTGACGCGGAAATCCTTTCATGAACGATAGCTTGAGCCTTGATCGCGCAGACGCGGCGGCGGACTTGCAGTCCCACACACCGGGCCAGCGGCGGCGCAGCCGCAGCACCTTGATCCTGCTCGCGATCGTCTGCGTGCTGCCGGTGCTCGCCTCCTATTTCACCTTCTATGTGTGGCAGCCACAGGGTCGGGTCAATCACGGCACGCTGCTGGCTCCGGCGATGTTGCCGGCAACGGTGCTCGCTGGCGTGGGCGGGCAGGCCCCGCTGGCGCGTGCGGAGCTGGAGCGCAGATGGACGCTGGTGCTGGCCGCGCCCGCGGCCTGCGAGTCGGCGTGCGCGCGGGCGCTCTATGTGTCGCGCCAGGCGAGGCTGGCGCAGGCGCAGGATGCGGAGCGCGTCGCGCGCGTATGGCTCGTCACCGACTCTGGCACGCCTGCCGCCCCGGCGCTGTCCGGTCAGGAAGGCCTGCGCCTGGCGCGCGCCGATGCCGCCTGGCTGGCCGCGCTCGGCGTGGATGTGGATGCGGGGGCGGTGTTCCTCGTCGATCCGCTCGGCAACGTGATGATGCGTTTCGACGACGACTCCGACTCGATCCGCGCCGCACGCGGCCTCACCAAGGACCTGCAGCGCCTGCTGAAGTATTCCGCGCTCGGTCGTGGCGCGAAGGGCTAGGGCGGCCATGGACCGCGCGCTGACGCTCTATCGCCGCCTTGTGCTGCTGGCGCTCGGCCTCACCGCCTGCGTGGTGGTGTTCGGCGCCTATGTACGGCTTTCCGACGCTGGCCTCGGCTGTCCCGACTGGCCAGGGTGCTACGGCAAGCTCAGCCCCGCGCATGCGGCGGCGGAAATCCTCGATGCACACGAGGCCGCGCCGCACGGCCCAGTGAGCCTGCCCAAGGCCTGGAAGGAGATGACCCACCGCTACCTGGCGGCCAGCCTCGGCCTGCTGATCATCGGCGTCGCCTTTCTCGCCTGGCGGCTGCGCGGCCAGGCGACGGTATCCGCAAGGGTGGCCGGCCTGCTTGTCGGGGTGGTGGTGTTCCAGGGGCTGCTGGGCAAATGGACGGTCACCCTGCTGTTGAAACCGGCCATCGTCACCGCCCACCTGCTGGGCGGCATGACGACGCTGGCCTTGCTCGCCTGGCTTGCGCTGCGCGCGATGGGTGTTGCGCGGCTGCAGGCCGGGGGGGTCGGTGGCGTTGCGCCTCGACTGTGCATGGCGGCACGCCTCGGCCTTGCGCTGCTGTTCGCACAGATCGCCCTGGGCGGCTGGACGAGCACAAACTACGCCGCGCTCGCCTGCACCGACTTCCCAACCTGCCACGGCAGCCTGTGGCCCCGCGCCGACTACGGCAACGCCTTCCATGTGGTGCGAGAGCTCGGCATGACGGCGGATGGCGAGTTGCTGTCGAATGCGGCGCTCACCGCCATCCATTGGGCGCATCGCATCGGCGCGGTGGTCGTCGGCACCGTGCTGCTGGCGCTGGGCTTCACGCTTGCCGGCCGGAAGGGGATGGAACGCCTCGGGCTTGCCCTCGCCGCCGCGCTGCTGCTGCAGGTGTCGCTGGGCGCTGCCAACGTCTGGCTGTCGCTGCCGCTGGGGCTGGCCGCCGCGCACAACGCGGGTGCCGTGCTGTTGCTGGCGCTGATGGTTTCGATCAACTACCGGCTGGCCGGCGCGCCCGCACGTGCGCGCCACGGACTCGCCATTGTCACCGTATGAAGGAGCGTGCAATGAGGATCCTGGCCCCCGCTCAAGATGGATTCGCGCGTCGCGCGCGTGCCTTCTATGTGCTGACCAAGCCGCGGGTGAATACGCTGATCGTGTTCTGCGCGGTGATCGGCATGTTCCTCGCCGTGCCAGCAGGCCTGCCTGAGCCCTTCGTCGTGTTCTGCGCCACCGTCGGCATCGCCTGCGTCGCGGGTGCTGCCGCAGCCATGAACTGCCTGGTGGAACAGCACATCGACGCCCGCATGGCGCGCACCCGGGGCCGGCCGCTGCCGCGCGGTGAGCTTGCCCCGGTGGAAGTGCTGGCCTTCGCCGGGCTGCTGGGCGGCTTCGGTCTCACTGTCCTGCATCGTGCCGTGAACCCGCTGACGATGTGGCTCACGCTGGCCACTTTCGTCGGCTACGCGGTCGTCTACACGCTGTTCCTGAAGCCGCGCACACCGCAGAACATCGTCATCGGCGGTGCTTCCGGCGCGATGCCGCCGGTGCTGGGCTGGGCGGCCGTCACCGGTGAAGTGAGCGCCGATGCCTTGCTGCTGTTCCTCATCATCTTCGCGTGGACGCCGCCGCATTTCTGGGCCTTGGCGCTGTACCGCACCGAGGACTACGCGCGCGCCGGCCTGCCCATGCTGCCGGTCACGCACGGCCAGGCCTACACCCGCCTGAGCGTGCTGCTCTACACCCTGATCCTGTTCGGCGTCACGCTGCTGCCTTACGCCACGCGCATGTCCGGCATGGTGTACCTGGTGGCCGCCGTCGTCTTGGGCGCACGCTTCGTGCATTACGCCTGGCGGCTTCATCGCGACTACAGCGACGTCCTTGCGCGGCGCACCTTCCGCTTCTCCATCGCCTACCTGTTCGGCCTCTTCGCCGCGCTGCTGCTCGACCACTACCTGCCGTACTGAGACCGCGCCGGGTACGAGTCCAGCCGCGGCGAATTGACGCAGCGCATTAACGCTGGCTGCAGCGGCCGACTATCATCGGCGCGTGCAGATGATGTGCTGGAGCTGGAAGATGCGTGTGCAGCGTAGAAATTTCATGATGGTGTGTTGCAGGGGGGCGGCGCTCGCCCTCGGCGTGGCGGTGCTCGCCGGCTGCAAGCCGGCCGAACCGGTGTTCCGGTCCACGGACATCACCGGTGCCGACTACGGCAAGTCGCTCGCGCTGACCGACCACAACGGCCAGAAGCGCACCCTGGCCGATTTCCGCGGCAAGGTGGTGACGGTCTTCTTCGGCTACACCCAATGCCCGGATGTCTGCCCTACCGCGCTGTCGGGCATGAGCGAAGTCATGCGCCAGCTTGGCCCGGATGCAGACCGGCTGCAGGTGATCTTCGTCACCGTCGACCCCGAGCGTGACACCCCGGCGCTGCTGTCGGAGTACGTCCCGGCTTTCGACAAACGCTTCCTCGGCCTGTACGGCACGCCGGAGCAGATCGCCGAAGTGGCGAAGGATTTTCGCGTGTTCTACCGCAAGAGCGGCGATTTGAATGGTCACTACACCATCGACCACTCCGCCGGCACCTACGTCTTCGACCCGAGCGGTCGCCTGCGGCTGTACGTGAAGCACGCCGAAGAGCCGGCGGTCATCGCCGCGGACATCAAGGCGCTGCTGGCGGGGAAGTGAGGCGCGGTCCTGCCTCCTCAGCGGATTTCGATGATTGACTCGCCCGCGTTCAGGGCTTGTACGAGTGAAGGAAGAATTGATGCGAAGGCGTCTACCCGCAACTTCATGCGGCGATCAGGATCGTGTGATCAGCCTGCAATGCTGCATATTCGAGCGCTGCCCGGATGTCCATTTCTTCGAGAAACGGATAATCCTCGAGAATCTCACTGAAACTCGCACCGGCGCCCAACAGGCCCAGGACATCCGACACCCTCAGGCGAAACCCGCGAATGCACGGACGTCCACCGCAGTGGTCCGGCGAAACGGTGATTCTCT
Source organism: Pseudomonadota bacterium (assembly GCA_018240785.1). Classification (GTDB taxonomy): domain Bacteria; phylum Pseudomonadota; class Gammaproteobacteria; order Burkholderiales; family Rhodocyclaceae; genus Thauera. Next base: position 249,973 of record JAFEFC010000036.1, read on the forward strand.
CAAGCAATTCGCCCTTCGCATTCATTGACTGAATTCCCCCGTCCGCGCCAACCTCGCCTCAGTATAGCGACGATTTCTCGCCCATCTCGTGTGACGGGGAATCTAAACGACCGCCGCCAGCATCCCCCGCATCTTCTGCATGGCCTTCGCTTCGATCTGGCGGATGCGTTCGGCCGATACGCCGTATTCGGCGGCGAGCTCGTGCAGCGTGGCGGCGTCGCCTTCGGTGAGCCAGCGGCGCTCGACGATGCGGCGGCTGCGCTCGTCCAGGCTGGCCAGCGCGTCGCGCAGGCCGCTGTCCTGCAGCCGCGCAAGCTGGGTCTGCTCCAGAACTTCAGACGGTTCGGCGTGCGGGTCGGGCAGGTAGGCGACCGGGGCGAAGCGCTCGTCCTCGTCGTCGTTGCCGCCTTCCAGCGGGATGTCGCGGCCGGTGAGGCGGGTTTCCATCTCTACCACTTCCTCCGGCTTCACGCCGAGGCGGGCGGCGATCGAGCGCACTTCGGCCGGCTGCAGCGTCGCCGTATCCTGCTTCATGCCGCGCAGGTTGAAGAACAGCTTGCGCTGCGCCTTGGTGGTGGCGATCTTCACCAGGCGCCAGTTCTTCACGATGTATTCGTGGATCTCGGCCTTGATCCAGTGCATCGCGAACGACACCAGGCGCACGCCGCGTGTCGGATCGAAACGCTTTACTGCCTTCATCAGGCCGATGTTGCCTTCCTGGATCAGGTCGGCGTGCGGCAGGCCGTAGCCCAGGTAGCCGCGCGCGATCGCCACCACCAGGCGCAGGTGCGACATCACCAGTTGGCGCGCCGCATCCACATCGCCTTCCTCGCGCAACCGCGTCGCCAGCGACACTTCCTCCTGCTCGGTGAGCATGGGGATGCGATTCACCGACTGGATGTACTGATCGATGCTGCCAGCCGACGGGACGGGGTACGAAAGGGCAAGAGACATAAGCTAGTTTCCTCCTTGCGTGCAATCTTAGCACTCGATGAGTGAGAGTGCTAAGAGCCGGCGCGAGTTCAGTGTCGTGTGCTGACGAACGGTGCTTGATCACCGACTGACTACGCATTAAGAGACTAACTCATTGGTCAGGAGAGAACATGCAAACCATCAGTCTTGCCGATGCAAAGGCACATCTGAGTCGTCTCATCGAACTGGTCGAGAAAGGCGAGGAGGTGACGATCACGCGTCGCGGCAAACCTGTTGCCCGGCTCATCGCCGAGCAGGCCGCAAGGCAGGAACTGCCGAGCCTGGTGGCACTGCGTGCCGGCCAGCCACTGCAGACGGAATCGGCTGGAGAATTCATGCGCGCTCTCAGGGATGGGGCGCGCTACTGATGATGCGCTATGTCGGCACCAGCGTCCTGCTGGCGTATCTGACCCGGGCGGCGAAAAGCGAACGCGCGGAGGCTTTCATGCGCAGTCCCGGCCTGCGACTGTGCGTCAGTTCATGGGTGGAAAGCGAATTGCTGTCCGCCCTCGGGTTGAAGATCCGGACCGGGCAGCTCGGCAGGGAGCTCGCCGCAGCGGTGTATTGCGTCTACCGCCTGGACGTTGTGCCGCATCTTCGCCAGTGTGGGGTTGAGGACGCTGATCAGCGAAATGCGGCCAGATTGCTCGCGGGATGGACGACAAGCCTGAGGGCGGACGATGCGCTTCACCTTGCGATTGCGACAGGGCAGGGCGCCGTGGTCTGCACGCTCGACCGAGGTATGGCAGAGGCTGCGCGGGGTCTGGGCGTCAAGGCGATGCTGCTCGACTGACGACGGGCAAGGGTGTCGGCTAGCGAGGATTGCTTCCCGTTCCTCGTCAGCCTCCCGCCAGCAAGACTGCCGGGCTGGCGATCGCGACGTCGTGGAAAGGATGCAGGGCAAGCAGTCATTGTTGCCCGTGATGATGGCTCTGGTGTTCCCTGCAATGGCCACCTCGAGGAATTTGTCGCCTCTCGCGTCCCCGCACGCCGGGCTCCTGCGCAGGATGGCGCCGATGCGCGTGACACCGGAAAGCCGCGGGATGAATTCGTTACGCTATCTGCGTGGCTCAGGTAAGAGTCGAATCTGGGTCTGCCGGGTACTTCGGCCAGCTCCTGCAGGGTGGCTGCGGAGGCCCGCAGCACGCCAGGCGCATGGCGCCTGCATCAGGCTGCGGGAAGGCGGCGAGCGCCGCGGCTGCGTCGTCGGGGCGCCCGACGGGCCCCGGATTCTTGTTGCACGGCTGCAACAAGAATCCCGAAGATGTGGCGTTTTTGTGATTCTGCGCTTGCCCTGGCCCTTACCCGCTCCGCACAATCCGTCCAACTTCTCGCCAGAGAGGTGAGCAAGACCGAGGAAGCTGCTTCCGGAGTCCAGACTTCAATTTGAGGAGAAACACATGCAGAAGAAACTGATCGCACTGGCCGTCGCTGGCCTGGTTTCGGTTCCGGCCTTCGCGCAGTCCAACGTGACGATCTACGGTATCGTCGACATGGGCTACAAGTACCAGGGCGACAACGTCAATAGCAGCGTCAAGAACCGCAACGCCATCGATTCCGGCATCTCCGGTGGCAGCCGCATCGGCTTCAAGGGCACCGAAGACCTGGGCAATGGCCTGAAGGCTGGCTTCGTGCTCGAGCAGGGCATCCTCGCCGACACCGGCACGTCCGACCAGTCTGGCCGCACCTTCGGTCGTCAGTCGTTCGTGAGCCTGTCGGGCGGCTTCGGTACCGTGGCTGCCGGTCGCCAGTACACCCCGGCGCACGCCATCCTGGCCGGCAACATCGACCCGTTCGGCCTGGGCAAGGCCACCGCAGGCTCGATCGCCAACTTCTACATCAGCGAAGCGCGCCTGGACAACCTGCTGGCCTACGTGTCGCCGACCTGGGGTGGTTTCAACTTCGTCGCCGGTTACACCTTCAACGCCTCGGGCAACGAGCAGTCGCCGAAGCTGGGCGGCACGTCTGCCACCGACGTGCGTGCCTGGACGATCGCGCCGACCTACAAGAACGGCCCGATCTACCTGGCTGCCAACTACCACAAGCTGGATCCGCTTGAAAGCGGCGAACCCAGCACGAAGGTGTGGGATCTGGCCGGCACCTACGACTTTGGCGTGGCCAAGCTCGGTGCTGTCTATGGTCAGCGCAAGGTCGACGACGTGAAGGTCAAGCAGTGGGCCCTGACTGGCGCGGTGCCGGTTGGCGCGGCTGGCAAGGTGCAGGCTTCCTACGGTCAGCGCAAGGTCGATGCTGACGGCGCTGAGCCGAAGGTCAGCCAGTGGGCCCTAGGCTATGAGCACGCGCTGTCGAAGCGTACCGCTCTGTACGCCGCTTACGCTCAGCAGAACCAGAACCGCGAGCAGGAAGCGATCAGCCGCGGCGACTTTGGCTCCGATGCCAAGGCCCTGTTCGGCGCCGGTATCGGCGATGCGTCCGACTCCGGTGCTGCCGGCTACCAGCGTGGCTTCAACCTGGGTGTTCGCCACTCGTTCTAATCTCGTCTCGCGACGGGTTTAGTCAGAACGGGCGCTTCGGCGCCCGTTTTTGCGTCTACGCGCATCAGACTTGTCGAGCGTTGCGTGGCAGCAACAGATTTGCGTCAGATTCATTCCACCTGCAAGTTTGCGCTTGCGACCGCGCTGCACTCGTCTTTAGGATTCTTCCATCGAATGGCTGACGGCAGGACCGGCTGCTCATTCGCCCGATTTTTCCGACACCCTTGGAGACTCATATGCAAAAGAAACTGATTGCGCTCGCTATCGCTGGTCTCGTTTCCGTCCCGGCCTTCGCCCAGTCGAACGTCACCATCTACGGCATCGTCGATATGGGCTATGTCTATCGCGGCGACAACGTCGTCGATGGGGTGAAGAACCGCAATGGCATCGATTCGGGTATCGCCAACGGCAGCCGTCTGGGCTTCAAGGGCACCGAAGACCTCGGTAGCGGCATGAAGGCGGGCTTCGTGCTCGAGCAGGGCATTGCTGCCGATACCGGAACGTCGACGCAGGACGGCAGGACCTTCGGTCGCCAGTCCTTCGCCTACCTCGGTGGCAACTTCGGCACCGTCGCCCTCGGCCGCCAGTACGCGCCGCAGTTCATCCTGCTGGATTCGATGGATCCGTTCAGCACCGGCCAGGTCGGCGCGTCGAACAACATCTATGCCATCGAAGTCCGCCTCGACAACCTGGTGAGCTACACGTCGCCGAGCTGGAACGGCTTCAACGTCGTCGCCGGCTATACGTTCAGCGCAGCGGGCAACGAGTCGCGCGGCAACAATTCGACGCTGCTTTTGGCGCAAACCACCCCGACCGTCATGAACTGGTTCGGTGATGCCCGCGTCTGGGCCATCAACCCTAACTACAAGAATGGCCCGCTGCAGGTCGGTGTGAACTACCACCAGGCGACGCTGAAGGCCGCCAGTTCGGTCGGTGGTATCGTCAATGATCTGGCGTTCGCCGATGGCAAGAAAGTCAAGGTCTGGGACATCGGTGGCAGCTATGACCTTGGGGTCGTGAAGCTGGCGGCGATGTTCGGTCAGCGCAAGGCGGACAGCGAGGCGGTTGGCGACTTCCTGTTCAACCCGCTGTTTAAGAAGAGCACGCAGTGGCTGGTTGGCGCGACCGTGCCGGTCGGGCCGTCGGGCAAGGTGCTGCTGTCGTATGTGCATCGCAAATCTGAGCTGACCGACGGCGCGGCGACCGAGCTTGGCACGAATGACGATGCGAAGTCCGGCCAGTGGGCGCTCGGCTACGAGTACGCGCTGTCCAAGCGCACCTCGATCTACACCGCCTACTCGGACATCAACAACAAGGGGTCTGCCAAGACGGTGGTCGATGGCGAGGCTGTGACTGCGGCGTCGGTCGGTGATGCTACCAGCGCGGGCATGGGCTACCAGCGCGGCTTCAACCTGGGCGTGCGTCACGTGTTCTGATCTCAGGCGACCTGACGGCACAAGAAAACGGGCACTTCGGTGCCCGTTTTTGCTTCCTGGCGTCGCTCGTCAATCCGGCGAGCAGAGGCGGAAGTGAGCGGCATTTGTAGGAGCGGGCCTGACCGCGATCGCGTGAGCCGGTCGCGGTCAGGCCCGCTCCTACACGAGGTTGCGCCCGCCTGGACATGCTCCGAGGCGAGCGCCTTGCTCAGTTCCCGCAGTGAAAGCGGCAGGCAATGATCACCAGCTCGCGGTCGCTTGCCCGATAGACCAGGCGATTCTGCCCGATAGACCAGGCGATTCACGTCGTCGATGCGGCGTGACCAGTAGCCGGGGAGATCGCCACGCAGTGGCTCCGGTTTGCCGATGCCTGCAAACGGATCGCGCGCAGCCGCGTTGATCAGCAGGTTGATGCGCTTGAGCGTCTTGCGGTCCTGTTCGTGCCAGTACAGACAGGCTTCCCAGGCGTCCGGCACGGAGCGCTACGCGCGCTGCGTGTTCCGCCGCACCCTTGCGCAGTCCTGGCCAATTGCGACAAGCTGGCGCTCCTTCAGAGTCCTCGCTTCGAATCATGACCGACCGCTACGCCGTCATCGGCAACCCCATCGCACACTCCAAATCGCCCCTCATCCACGCCGCATTTGCGCGGCAGACGGGTCAGGACATGCGTTACGAGGCCATCCTCGGCCCGCTGGACGGGTTCGCGGCCTGCGTGCGGCAGTTCATGCGCGAGGGCGGCAAGGGCATGAATGTGACGGTGCCGTTCAAGATCCAGGCTTACGAGCTGGCGGACCGGCTGACCGAACGCGCGCGTCACGCTCAGGCGGTGAATACGCTGAAGTTTGAGGCCGACGGCAGCAGCCTCGGCGACAACACCGACGGCGTGGGCATGGTGAGAGATATCCGCGACCGCCTGGGTGCGCCCATTGCCGGCAGGCGCGTGCTGCTGCTGGGTGCCGGCGGTGCGGCGCGTGGGGTGCTGCTGCCGCTGCTGGACGAGCAGCCGGCCTGCCTGGTGATCGCCAACCGCACGCCGGGCAGGGCGCTCGAACTGAAGGCGTTGTGCGAAGGCCACGGGCAGGTGGATGTGGCGGGTTTCGACGAACTCGGCGAGCCGGGCTTCGACCTCGTCATCAACGCCACCTCCGCCAGCCTGGGCGGCGAGGGCCTGTCGCTGCCGGCGGGCACCTACAGCGCCGGAGCGCTGGCCTACGACATGGTCTACGGCGACCGCCCGACCCCTTTCATGCAGCGCGCTGCCGAGCAGGGTGCAGCGCGCGTGGCGGACGGGCTGGGCATGCTGGTCGGCCAGGCGGCGGAGTCCTTCCACCTGTGGCGTGGCGTGCGGCCGGAGACGGAGCCGGTGATCGCGATGCTGCGTGCACGCTGACGGCGGACGGCCAGCCGATGGCGGTTCGCGCGCAAAGGCCGACGGCCGCCTCCCTTGCGACGTAACGAATGAAACCAGATCAGTTTTCCGGGGGCTGGCTCGCCGGCGTCCGCCACCTGTCTTCGCCCAACTTCGATGAGCGCCCCGACGGCGAGGTGCCCAGCCTGGTCGTGGTGCATGCGATCAGCCTGCCGCCGGACCAGTTCGGTGGTCCGGGGGTAGAGCAGCTCTTCACCAACACGCTGGACCCGGACGAGCACCCGTATTACGCGACGATCTGCCACCTGCGGGTGTCGGCGCATTTCTTCATCCGGCGCGACGGTGAACTGATCCAGTTCGTGTCCGCCGATGCGCGGGCGTGGCACGCGGGGGTGTCGAGCTGGGAGGGGCGGGAGCGCTGCAACGACTTCTCCATCGGCATCGAACTGGAGGGGTGCGACAGCCTGCCGTTCGCGCCGGAGCAGTACCGCAGGCTTGCCGGGCTGATCGAAATTCTGCAGGCAAACTACCCAATTCGGGCTGTCGTCGGCCACGCCGATATCGCGCCAGGACGCAAGACAGATCCGGGTCCGTGCTTCGACTGGGCGTGCCTGCAGGGTTTTCCGCTTGTTGCAAGGCGTTAAGTGCTTGTTTAGTATGCGCTGTCAAAATTTGACAGGACGGGCAGGAGGAAATACACTGCGTCCCAATGTTGCTATGCAACATTTTTAACTTAGCCTTTTTAACCATTGACCATCGGTGCGGCGCAGTCCTTCAGGAAGGCGCAGTTTCATGGACGTACGCACCGCGGGGTCTGTCGTCTGGTTGCGGCGGCAGGCCTTAACACCTACTGGCGACCGAGTATTCCGACACGCGAGGGCTGCTGACCGCAGCCCTCGCGCGTGTTCAGGGCCTCACCGGCACTGGGCAGCCGTCAGCCTCACAAGGGCATGCGGGACGTCGAGCTCTGGCCACAGCATGGAGGACACCATGAAACACGCAACTCGAACTCAGGGCCTCGCGCGTCAGGCGGGCGGCGTTCTTTTAACCCTCGCGCATGGCGCGGTGCTGGCTGGTGGCTTGATGGGAATGGCCACTGTCGTTCCCGATCGCATGGATCCGGTCAGCGTCAATTACACGGATACGCGTAACGCGATCTCCGTGCAGCAGGTCGGTGCACATGCCGGCCTCGCGGTCGAAGCTCCACAAGGGGCGTCAGCCGCAACCGGTGGCAAGCCGGTCCGCCTTGCCCAGGCTGATGCCGAGGACGGCGGTCTGTCTCCCGAGATGGGGCGTGTCCGCGACTGGGTGGCCGACCGTTACGGCATGCCAGTCGAAACGCTGGAACCGGTCCTGGCTGCGGCGGAAGAGGCCGGGCGCGACCGCGGCGTCGATCCGATGCTGATCGTGGCGGTGATGGCGGTGGAGTCGAGTTTCAATCCGCGCGCGGTAAGTCACATGGGAGCGCAGGGGCTGATGCAGATCATCCCGCGTTACCACCAGGACAAGATCGGCAAGAAGCGCGGCAAGAACGCGCTCTTCGACCCCGAGTTCAATGTCCACGTCGGCACCCAGGTGCTGCACGAGACCATCACCCGCTACGGCAACGTGCAGCGGGCGTTGCAGGCCTACAACGGTTCGCTCGGCGATCCGTCGATGCGCTACCCGCGCAAGGTGCTGGCGATGAAGAAGCGCATCGTCGCCGCCGCCGCCGGCCGCATTGAAGTGGCTTCGGCCGGCTGAGCGGTCGTCCCCGGCTGCTTGAGCGCGATTCCCAGCCGGGTCGCGGTCAAGCCCGCTCCTACGGGGGCGCGGCCTATTCTGCAGGAGCGGGCTCGACCGCGACCCCGCGCGATGGGGGCGCATCCAGGGCCAGTCTATCCGGCTGCCTGCGGCCTGCTTCTGTCCAGCACGGAGTCGATCGCTTTCGAGAGCTGGCGCAGCGCTTCGGCGTCGTCCCACACCGCCTCGCTCTGGCGCCAGGCGATGTAGCCGTCCGGCCGCACCAGCAGCGCGCCGGCCTCGTGAATCTCGCGCACGCGCTGCCAGTTGCAGTAGGGGTCGGCGGTGCCACGTTCGCCAGTGACCACGGTGCGCAGGAAAGGCAGGCCGAGCGCCTGTGCGGCGCGCACCCAGGCCTGGCCGGCGATGCCGGTCACCAGCGAGAACTTGCCCTTGCCGGTGACGTCCAGCGTCGACACGCGCACGCCGCGCTCGTTTACCAGCCACGCATGCGGGATCTTGGCGCCCGGGCGGGTGGTGGCCTGCAGGTAGAGCTGGCGGTCGCGCTTCCACACTTCGTCGCCGGCAGCGGGATCGCGGACCACTGCACCGGATTCGTAGCGCTGGTTCAACTCGACGCCCTGGGCGTTGAACTCGGTGTTCTTCAGCGCCAGCGCTTCCTGCAGCGCCTGCCGGGTCTTCACGCCTTCGGGCGTGGGTGCGCGCAGGCGGGCGAGGCCGGCGGCCACGGGGTTGTCGTACCCCTCTGCGCCTTCGGCGCGGAAGCAGGCGTTGAGCGGCGCGTAGTCCATGCGCGACTGGTTGGCGCGGGCGACGATCTGGCGGCCCACCGGCACGCGCTCGGCGCTGTAGCTTTCCAGCAGGGCCGGGCCGGCATCACCCTTGACCACGTAGGCGAGCTTCCACGCCAGGTTGAAGGCGTCCTGCATGCAGGTGTTGGAACCCAGGCCGCTGGAAGGCGGATGGCGGTGCACCGCGTCGCCGCCGCAGAACACGCGGCCTTTCGAATAGCTGGTGGCGTGCTGCTGGTTCACATACCAGGTGGAGCTGCGCACGATCTCCACCTGCAGCTCGGGGTCGCCGACCAGGGTGCGGATCTTGCCCAGCACCGCTTCGTCGGACAGGTCCGGCTCGCCGCCGGCCAGGTCGAAGCCCCAGCCGGCGATCCACTCGTCCCACGGTCGCACCGCGCGCAGCAGGCCCATGCCGATCTCGCCGAAGCCGGCGGCCGGCGTGACGATCCAGTGCAGGATGCTGGGGCGGTGGGCGACGTAGCGGCTGAGGTCGGCCTTGAAGATCACGTAGGCGGTGCCGGCGCGGGCCAGGACGCCTTCGAGCGGCAGGCCGATTTCCTCGACGATCTTCGAGCGCGCGCCGTCGGCGCCCACCAGGTAGCGCGCGCGCATCGAGTATTCGCGGCCGGACAGGCGGTCCTTCAGGCTCACCGTGACGCCGTCGGCGTCCTGTTCGTGGCCGAGGTATTCGGTGTTGAACGCGACGCTGGCGCCGCGCGCGGCGGCGTTCTTCAGCAGCAGCGGCTCCATCTGCGGCTGGATGATGTCGAGCAGCGGGCAGGGGCTGCCCTGCACGTAGTCGCCGTGGCGCTCGTCGCCCGTGCCCCAGGCGCGCAGCCGGGCGATTTCCTCGCCGGCCAGGCTGGTGGCGAACAGCGTGTCGCCCATCTGGTCCCAGCCGGTGGCGTAGCGCCGCACTTCTTCTTCCAGGCCGAGGTCGCGCAGCACTTCCATCGCGCGCTGGTTGGTGATGTGGGCGCGCGGCGTGTCGGCGAGCCAGTTCCACTTTGACACCATGTGCACGCGCACGCCGTAGGTGGCGAGCGCGAGCGCGGTGGTGCTGCCGGTGGGGCCGGAGCCCACCACCAGCACGTCGGTGTCGAACAGGGTCGTTGCGGTCATCGTTTCAACTCCGGCCATCGCTTACTTGACGAGCTTCCAGGTGCCGTTGGCGACCTCGATCAGCACCGGGCTGGCGGGATCGTAGCCGCCGTGGTTCGCGGGCGACATGGTGTAGGTGCCGTTGGCGCCGACCACCTTTGCCTTCTCCAGCGCGTCACGCACTGCCTCGCGGAACTCCGGCGTGCCGGGCTTGGCGCCCTTCAGCGCCTGGGTGAAGGCGCCTTCGAGCAGCAGCCAGCCGTCCCAGGACGCGCCGGCGAAAGTCGAGCGCGAGCCGGGGCCGTTCTTCGCTTCCACCGCCTGCACCAGGCCGAGCCCGACCTTCTTGTTCGGATGGCTGTCGGGCAGTTGTTCGGCGACCAGCACCGGCGCCACCGGCAGGCGGCTGCCTTCGACCGCCTTGCCGCCGACGCGCAGGAACTCCTTGTTGGCGACCGCGTGCGACTGGTACATCGGCCCGCTGTAGCCGCGCTCGCGCAGCGTGGTGGCGGGCAGCGCTGCCGGCGTGCCGGTGCCGCCGACGAAGACCGCGTCGGGCTTGGCGGCGATCAGTTTGAGTGCCTGGCCGGTGACGGAGGTGTCGACGCGGGCGTAGCGTTCGGTGGCAATGATCTTGATGCCGGCGGCCTCGGTGGTCTTGGTCAGGGCCTTCAGCAGCAGCTCGCCCCACGAATCGGCAAAACCGATGAAGCCGACTGTCTTGATGCCTCTTTCCTTCATGTCGGCGACGGCGCGGCCGACCATGATGTCGGCGGTGGGCTCGACGCGGAACACCCACTTCTGCTTGTCGGGCGCGACTTCGATCGGCGCCTGCGAAAGCAGCACGACCTTGTCCTCGTTGGCCACGTCGGCCATCGCCATGCCGGAGGTGATCAGGTTGGGCCCGAACAGCACGTCCACCTTGTGCTCGCCGGCGAGCTTGCGGGCGTTCTTCACCGCGTTGGTGGGATCGGTGGCGTCGTCGAGCACGATGTAGTTGATCTTCTCGCCGCCGATGCTCTGCGGCATCAGGTCGACCGCCTTCTTCGTCTCCAGGCCGAGCGAGGCGGCCGGGCCGGTGAGCGAGAACACCACGCCGACGTTGATGTCGGCCAGCGCGGGGGTGGCGCACAGGGCCAGGGTCAGGGCAGCGAGGGTGGGGCGGGCCGGGTGGGTCTTCAGGCGGAACTGCATGGTGTGTCTCCTCTCGTTGTGCAGGCTGGGGCTTGCGGAACTGAACTTGCATGCTAGCATGCAAGATATAAAAGACAAGAGGCGAGCATGCACGCATGCCTGCCCGCGTTTCACCCACACAAGGTCGGACGACATGCAAACCCCGCACAAGAAGGCCCTGATCTACCAGGAGATCCTGCAGCGTCTGCTGGCAGGCCGTTATCGCTTTGGCGAGCGCATTCCGGTGAAGGAGATCGGCGAGGAAACCGGCGTCAGCCGCCAGCCCATCATGACTGCGCTCATCAGCCTGCAGGAGCGCGGCTTCGTGCGCATCACCGCGCAGGTGGGCTGCGAGGTGATCTCGCCGTCAGCCGACGAGGTGGCGGACTTCTACCGCATGTTCGCGGCGGTGGAGGGCGTCATCGCCGGGCTGGCGGCGACGCGGGCGAGTGCCGACGAAGTGGCGCGGCTGTGCGAGATCAACGCGCAACTCGACCGCCTGGTGCCCGACGCTGCGAGCGCGGCCGAATACCGCCGCATCAACGTCGAGTTCCATCGCCAGTTGCACCAGATGGCGCATTCGCCGCTGGTGAGCGCGCGCCAGTTGGCCAATTTCGAGATGTCCGATTTCTTCATCGTGCAGACCTGCGGCTTCGACGCGCATCTGCCGCGCGTGGCGGCCGAGCATCAGGACGTGATCGACGCCATCGCTGCGGGCGACGTGAGCCGCGCCGACGCCGCCGCGCAGGCGCACCTGCTCAGCGTGTCGGCGACGGTAGTGGGGTGGCTGCGCGGAGGTGCGGCGCAGGCGAGCAGGGCGTAGATCGGGCTTGGCCACCATTCGTCGGGCCGGTGGCGCTCAAGCGCGCTTATATGGAC
>JAFEFC010000037.1:0-298 GCA_018240785.1 Pseudomonadota bacterium
TTCCTCCATCAGTGCGGCGCGCGGGTTGGCACTCTTTGAATCCACCGGGCGCATGATCGCCAGCTTGGACAGGCGCGCCGCGGTCTCCACCGAGGTCGACACCCCGACCCCGACCAGCAGCGGCGGGCAGGCATTGACGCCACGCTCGGTGATGACGTCCATGACGAACTCGGCGACCCCTTCGTAACCCTGCCCCGGCATCAGCACCTTGGCCGCGCCGGGCAGCGTGCAGCCGCCGCCCGCCATGTAGACGTCGATCGTGCAGCTGTCCTTCTCCGGCACGATGCGCCAGTCCAGC
>JAFEFC010000037.1:505-97086 GCA_018240785.1 Pseudomonadota bacterium
CTTGCCGATGTAGGCGGTGAACTTGGCCATGGTGTCCGTCAGGGACTGAACGGCAATTTCCTTGTCCATGTGTTGCTCCTGTTGAAGTGTGTTGGGGTCGGCGGCGGCCGTCTTGCGCGGCTCTGGCGCCGTCCCCGATCAGGGGTCGCGAAGGGTGCTGCGCTCTGCGGGATGTAGCGAGGCGGAGGTTAAGACCTAGGAAAGAAATATGAATCGACGTAAAGTTAATAGATACATGCAAAAAATTAACTAATGAACGTCGATTCGGAACTGGCCTTCTTCTGTCTGCTGGTCAAGCAGGGCAGCCTGGCGGCGACCGCGCGCGAGCTGAACCTGACGCCGCCGGCAGTCTCGCGGCGGCTGTCGCAACTCGAGGATCGTCTCGGCGTCCGTCTGCTGAACCGGACGACGCGCCGGATCAACCTGACCAGCGAAGGCGAGGTGTATTTCCAACATGCGCAGCGCATCCTCAGCGACATCGAGGAACTGGAGCGCCGGGTATCGAGCAGCCGGGCAGCGCCCAAGGGACTGCTGAGGATCAATGCCCCGCTGGGCTTCGGCCGCTCGTACATCGGTCCGGCGATCTCGACCTTCTCCGAGCGCTATCCCGACGTGGACGTGCAACTGCACCTCACCGACCGGCCGGTCAGCCTGCCGGACGAGTCGATCGACGTGTCGATACGGTTCGGCGAGCTGCCCGACTCACGCCTGATTGCCAAGAGGATCGCCGCCAACCGGCGTCTGCTGGTGGCCTCGCCGACCTATCTGCGCACGGCGGGCGAGCCGACCCATCCGCACGACCTGACGCAGCACGCGTGCATCGTGCTGCGTCAGAACGACGCCGCCTATGGCAACTGGCGCCTGAGTCGGGGCGGAAACACGGAGACGATCAAGGTGCACGGCAAGCTGAGCACGAACGACGGCGAGGTCGCGCTCAATTGGGGGCTGGATGGCCGTGGCATCCTGATGCGCGCCGAATGGGATGTCGCCAAGTACCTGCGCAGCGGCCGGCTGGTACAGGTCCTGCCCGATTACGACACGCCGCCCGCCGACATCCACGCGGTCTACCCCGAGCGTCTGAACCTGTCCGCCAAGGTCGCCTGCTTCGTCGAGCACCTGCGCGACTACCTTCGCCAGCACGCGGACGGGCCGTCCCCGGGCAAGTCGAACTGGTAGGGCGTCAGCCCGCGTTCAAGCCCGACTGCGCGAACCAGTCTTCCAGGAACTCGACACAGATCCTGAGCTTGGCCGACACTGACAAGCGCGAGGGGAAGACCGCCCACACGTCCGCCGGCTGGGCGTAGTCGGGCAGCACCGCCACCAGACGCCCCGCCTCGAGCTCGCCGCGGACGTCCCAGGTCGAACGCAGGATGATGCCGTGGCCATCGATCGCCCACTGGCGGACGATCTCGCCGTTGTTGGCGGACAAGGGCCCGCCGACCTTGACCACGGCAACGCCCCCGGGCCCCTCCAGCTCCCAACGCCCGAAATCCTGATCGCGCTCGCGGATGGGAATGCAGCGATGGGCCTTCAGCTCGTCGAGCGACTGCGGCATGCCGAAGCGCTCGATATACGCCGGCGACGCACACAGGATGCGGCGATTACGCGCGATGCGGCGCTTGATGACGCCGCCCTCGCGCACCTGCCCGATACGGATGTCGAGCTGGAAGCCCTCATCGATCAGATCGACCGGGCGGTCGAGCAGTTCGACCTGGATCTCCAGTCGCGGAAAGCGCCGGGCCAGCTCCGACAGCGCCGGCGCCAGGCGACAGCGGCCGAAGCCTGTGCTGCTGCAGATGCGCAGCAATCCGCTCGGCTCGGCCCGTTCCCGGGAGAGCGCCTCGCCCATCAGCTCGACGTCCTCGACGATGCGCTGCGCCCACTGATGGACGATCTCGCCCTGGGCGGTCAGGGACACCTTGCGCGTCGTGCGGTGGAACAGCCTCTCCTTCACCGCCCCCTCGAGCAGGGCGATGCGCTTGCTGACCACCGCCTTCGAGACACCGAGCTGGCGGGCGGTTTCGGAAAAGCTGCTATTGCGCGCCACGACGCAGAACAGGCGGAGATCGTCGAGTTGAGGCTCATCGTTCACGAATCGTATCCACGGGATTCACAATCGGCCTGATTGTAAATATCTGCGTGATCCCTAAGCTACCTGGACCTGACATTCCCGCACTGAAAAAGGAGCATCGCCATGAAGCACAAGATCGCGGTCATCGCCGGCGACGGCATCGGCAAGGAGGTGATGCCCGAGGGGCTGCGCGTGCTCGATGCGGCCATGCGCAAGTTCGGGCTCGATCTCGAATTCATCACCTTCGACTGGGCCCACTGCGACTACTACGCCGCGCACGGCAAGATGATGCCCGACGACTGGTTCGAGCAGCTGCGGGGCTTCGACGCCATCTACTTCGGCGCGGTCGGCTGGCCGGCCACCGTGCCGGATCACATATCGCTGTGGGGGTCGCTGCTCAAGTTCCGGCGCGATTTCGACCAGTACGTGAACGTTCGCCCGGTGCGGCTGATGCCGGGCATCCCCTGCCCGCTCGCCAACAAGAAGGTCGGCGACATCGATTTCTACGTCATCCGCGAGAACACTGAAGGCGAATACTCGTCGATCGGGGGGCGGATCTTCGAGGGTACTGCGCGTGAGACCGTAATCCAGGAGTCGATCTTCACCCGCCATGGCACCGACCGCATCCTGAAGTTCGCCTTCGAGCTCGCGCAAAGTCGTCCGAAGAAGCACCTGACCTCGGCCACCAAGTCGAACGGCATCGCCATCAGCATGCCGTACTGGGACGAGCGTCTGGAGGCGATGGCCGGGCACTACCCGGACGTACGCTGGGACAAGTACCACATCGACATCCTCACCGCCCGCTTTGTGCTCAGTCCCGAGCGCTTCGACGTCGTCGTCGCCTCCAACCTGTTCGGCGACATCCTATCCGACCTTGGTCCGGCATGTACCGGCACCATCGGCATCGCCCCTTCCGCCAACCTCAATCCCGAGCGCAGCTTCCCTTCTCTGTTCGAGCCGGTGCATGGGTCGGCGCCGGACATCTACGGCCAAGGCATTGCCAACCCGATCGCCATGATCTGGTCGGGCGCAATGATGTTGGACTTCCTGGGCAATGGCGACGCCCGCTACCGCGCCGCCCACGACGCCATCATGCAGGCCATCGAGCAGGTGCTGGTTGCCGGACCACGGACCCCGGACATGGGTGGCGACGCGAATACCGCCGATGTGGGGCGGGCGGTCGCGGAGTCTGTGGTCCAAGCGGCGTGAACGGATTGAGATCTACCGCGCAGAGCCGCTCAGCGTAAGTCACGTGTCGAGGCATCGCATCTCGGACCGAAAAGGGCTTCCAGCGGAGGTAGTGGCTGCGGAATTCATCGGGATTGAGGCAACTCCAGGACCCGAGAGATTGCGCCAGCAAGGGGTTATCAGCAGCAAGTCCAGCTTCTGGTCAACATTTGCCGGCTCCGGGCGCCGGAGCCGGCGGTTGTCGGTACCGGGGCGGCCCAGGACGGGCTCGGGGTGATCGCGAGCGCGCGGCGAGAGCCGCGCGTCACGAGGTGAGACACCCCCGGAGCGGGGGCTGCAAATATGGGACGATCAGATGCCGTTCCGCGTCAACGCAGCGGCCCGCAGCAACAATTGCATAGCCGTGCGGGACGCCTCGAGGTCGCCATCGCCGTTGAGGATGAAGCGCGAAAACGCCTTCATGCGGATCGAAGAGCTCACGAAAATCATTGCCACCGAACTCCGCCCTCCCCAACTCCCACCAATCGTTAAACGCATCGACACGCGGATTGCAGCCCACTGTGTCGGCAACGAGCCTCTGGGGTCCATCGGGTCGGTGTTCGCCGCGCTCGGCGAGGCGGCGCACGCCCCGGTCCTTGCCCGTGACGACGCGGCATCGGTTGACCGCCGCCGCGGAATGCAGGAGCTGCAGGTCGGTGCCCTTGCGTCGAACAAACATGGATGTGATCTCCAGGGAGCGGAATGAGATACCTCCCGCCGGGTGAGCGGGAGGCTGCGTGGCGGTCAGTGCCGGACAGACTTGCGACCGGACAGGCAGTGCACGCGGATGCGCCGCCAACTCCCATCGTCGATGAGGCGCTCAAGCGTCTCACCAAGAGCATCAAAGAACACTTCATCGACCCGCTCGACCAGTTCGCCGTCACAGTGTAGTTCGACCGCGTAAAGGTCGAGCCCGCGCTTGTACTGGACAGCGACCCGCCCATGGAACTTTGCCGTGGCCACCGTGAAGGCGATGGTCGGCGGCGTGGCGATGATGTCCTTGGGCAGCGGATCGACCCACGTGAAATCCCGCGCGCCGGCATCCACCAGCAGATGGGTGATCCGTCGGTAGCCATCGGGAGCCGGTAACTCTTCCATCTGCTGGATCAGCGCCTGCAGCTCGGGGCAGCGAGGTTCTGGGATCGGCAGCTTCGCCGGCGCGGAACCGAGCACGAACCGCTGCACCGTGTACGGCTTGCCGTCGGCGGTGAACTCGGTGTGCTCCTCGGGCGTGTCCGCGCGCTGACCGTCGAAACGGCGTCTGACGTAGGGTTCGACCTGCACCTTGGCGCCCTCGTCGGGAACTTCGGTGACAAGCGAGCGATCGAGCACCGCAAACTCGGCCCGTCCCGTCTTGACGACGATGGCCTCGTCGGTGGTGGCGATGACCCTGCCCTCGAAAGGCTTCGGGTCGATGTGAAAGCCCAGCGTCGAAACCTTGGGCTCGCCGTCGAAGATGTTGAACTTGAACGAACGGACGTTGGACGGCACATGACCGACGACAAGCGTTCGCATCTGTGCACGGATGGCTTGGGTATCCATGGGGAGGCTCCTTGTGGCAACCAAGGGACTCCCGCCCGCAAGGGAGGTCGATCCCTTGAGGGTGAGGTGGATGGACGCAGGTGCGCCCGGAGAGCGAAACGACCAGCACGGTGATCCGCGCTGCAGTCTTGAAGGTCTCGACTGCCTGGGCATGGCGCTGACAACTGTCAGCAACGCATGGCCTGAGGATGGGCGCGCAGCATGTGTGCCGTAGTAGCGAAAACCGAATTGCGGACGGCCCGCTTTGGGGCAGTGGTCCGCATCAGGGAACAAGGCCAGGACCAGGGCGCCGAAGGCCACGCGGGCCTTCGGCTGGAGAGGAAGAACCACCACCTGTGGGCTGCGTCAGCGCTGGCCGTCGTCAAAGCCGCTCGCTGCGTCAGCAATCGCACCCGACCCGTTTCGTGGCTGGGGCCGGCAACCTCTGGCGTGCATCCACACACAAAGGGAGCCCGATGTTTCGCCGGCGGGCACCGGCACGGACTACTCTCGGCCCAAGGGGCTTCCTCACGGCTCGCTCGGCGGCAAGCCGTCGGGAAGCCCCTCATGGCCGAGGCAAGGCACACTGATCAAGGGAATGGCGGCGGGCGCGATTCGGGAGCAATGACCTTCTCGCCCCGTCGCCCGGTGGTGGGCAGACAGGGCGCGCACTCCGTTGCAGAAGGAGACGCGCGCTGGGGAGTCCCGCCACACGCGGGACGTTTGCCCCGCCGCCAGGAAAGCGGCCGGCGTGGCAGAGGGATGCGTAGGCGTCAGGTCGCCTTGGGTACTGCGCGCCGCTTGCGTGGCGCTTCGCGCTTGCTTGCCGAGGACTCGAGCGGCAGCGTGCCCGTGCAGTCTGGATAACGGCTGCATGACCAGAACGCGCCATTCCTGCCGGCACGCTGGCGCATCTGCGTGCCGCACTGCGGACAAGGCGGCGACGGCGGCAGCGCGATGGAAAGCGCCGCGCCTCGATGCTCCTGCACGAGCTGGGTCACCCAGGCGGATTGCCTGGCGATGAAGGTGTCCAGCGTCATTTGGCCGGCCTCGATCATATCGAGCGCCTGCTCCCAGATGGCGGTCATGCCGGGATCGGCAATGGCGGCCGGCACAGCGTCGATGAGCGTGAAGGCCGCATCCGACGCGCGGATGGTGCGGCCCTTCCTCAGCAGGTAGCCGCGATCGAGCAGGCCCGTGATCGTGCTGGCGCGCGTGGCCTCGGTGCCGATGCCCGTCGTCTCCTTCAGCTTCTGCTTCAGACGCGGGTCGTCCACCAGCTTGGCCACACCCTTCATCGCCTTGACCAGTTCGCCCTGGGTGTAGGGCTTCGGCGGCAGCGTTTTCAACGCCTTCAGCTCGACCTGCTCGACCCCACAGCGCAATCCGCTCACCATTGGCGGCAGCACCTGGCTACGCTGCGCTTCCACACCATCGGCGGCGTCTGGCTCCGGTGTCGCCAGTACCTGGCGCCAGCCGATCACGGCGATCTGCTTGCCCACCGCCACGAGCGATTGACCGCCGCAAGCGAGCTGCGCCACCGTGCGGTCGAACTCATGGTCCGGGAGGAACTGCGCGAGGTAATGGGCGCGGATCAGCCGGTAGACAGCCAGCTCCTTCGCGTCCATGGCCGACAGTTTGGCGGGCTCCAGCGTCGGGATGATGCCGTGGTGCGCCGTCACCTTGCCGTCGTTCCAGGCGCGCGAACGCTGGTTGCGGTCGAGCTGGCCGACCAAGGATCGCAGGCTGGGATCGGTGGCGAGCAGTGCATCGAGCACCGCCGGCACTTCGGCGAGCATGCTTTCGGGCAAAAATCCCGAGTCGCTGCGCGGATAGGTGGTCGCCTTGTGCGTCTCGTACAGCGCCTGCGCGATGTCGAGTGTCTCCTGCACCTCGAGGCCGATCTGACGCGAACACACTTCCTGCAGGGTGCCCAGATCGAACGGCAGCGGCGGTGCCTCGCGCATGCGTTCGGTGTCCACCGACACGACCTGCGCATCGCGTACCGCGCGAAGGCGATCCACAGCCTGCTGCGCCACCGCCTGCTGTAGGCAGCGACCCGCTGCATCCGTGCTGCCGTCGGGCGGCTTCCAGCGCGCGGTGAAGGACTGGCCGGCATGGGACAGCAGCACGTCCACGGTCCAATACGGCACGGAGACGAAGCGCGCGATCTCGCGATCACGATCCACGACCAACTTCAGCGTCGGCGTCTGCACGCGCCCCACCGACAGCACGCCGGTATAGCCGGCCTGGCGCCCCAGCAGTGTGAACAAGCGGCTCAGATTCATCCCGATCAGCCAGTCCGCGCGCGATCGGGCAAGTGCGGAGAAATAAAGCGGCAGCGTCTCGGCGGACGGCTTGAGCGCCCCCAGCGCCTTGCGGATCGACGCATCGTTGAGCGCCGACAGCCAAAGGCGCTGAATCGGACCGCGGTAGCCGCATAGGTCGATGATCTCGCGGGCGATCATCTCGCCCTCGCGGTCGGCGTCGGTCGCAATAACCAGCTCGCCCGCCTTGGCCACGAGCTGCTGCACGAGCTTGAATTGCGCTGCGGTCGCCGCCTTGGGCTCGACACGCCAACGTTCAGGAAGAATGGGCAGTTGCTCGATGGCCCAGCGCTTGTATTGCTCGCCGTATCCTTCGGGCGGAACCGCCTCCACGAGATGACCGATGCACCAGGTCACGACGACACCTGCGCCGGTGTAGCAGCCGTTACTGCGTTGACCGGCGCCCAGCACACGGGCGATGTCCTTGCCCTGGGACGGCTTCTCGCACAGGAACACGCGCATGAAGCCTCCCTGTGCATGTGCTGTTCATCGAATGAGGGGCAGCTTGGCGGGGACCGGAGATGCCAGCAGCAAGGAAGCCGATTGGTGCGGACACCGCTTTGCGATCGGCAGGCGGTCCGTTGCTGCAGCGGCGTGCATAGACCGCGGGAGTTGGCACAGCAAGTGCGTCGTTTCGGGAGGGCGGCTGGAACGACCTGGACAACCTTGGAGCTATCCCCTGGGGATAGCTCGCTGGTGCATCGCGGGCGTATGACGGTTGCTACAGCCGCCCTCGGGGAAGCGGCGATGGGGGAACTACTGTCCGCCGCCCGCTTTGGCACTGAGCGCCACCGACTCGATCCGGTACGGCAGGATGCCCACGCGCCGGGCCTCGATCTTGAAGGTGACGCGCTCGTTCTCGTCGGCGTCCTCCCACTCGTCGCGCACGGTGCGGCCCTCGACCAGCACCCGCATGCCCTTCTGGTACAGCGTCTTCCAGTGTTCGGCCTCGCGATGCCACAGTTCCACCGGCGCCCAGAAGCCGCCGCGATCTTCATAATCGCCATCCTTCTTCGGGATCGGGTTGTCGAAATAGACGTTCAGTCGAAGCAGCCGGCGCGGCTCGTCGTTGCGGTTCTGGAATTCGCGGTAGTCCGGCGCCGAACCGATGTTGCCCTCGCCGACGAAGTGCGTGCTCATGGTGACTCCTTGGTGGTGGATGGAACGGGCGCGGTATGCCCGTGGACACGGCGCAGGTAAGCCGCTTCGGCCTGCGCGGCCTTGCTGGCGCACGCCTGGGCTTGGCGAGCGATGCTGTGAGTCAGGCTGATCTGCATGTTCAGCACGATGCGCTGCAGCTCCATCGCGTACAGCTCGTCGATCAGCGCGGCCGGCGTCGCGGAGTTGGCCAGCAGAGCCTCCCACAACGCCACGCCCATGGAGGAGCGGTCGAGATTGCGCCAGCGCAGGAAGGTCGTCCCTGCGCCAGTCGTCTGCTGGGCCAGTTGCACGCCGAGCAGGCTGAAGGGGTAGGCGCGCGCCTGGGGCAACACGCGTCGCTGTGCCAGGCCGATCACGCCGTCACGCAGCGCCGTGCACTGGCTGGCCCAGTTCTCCAGACTCCCCTTACCCTTAAAAGGCTGTAAAAGGCCTTTTAGGTAGCCTGCGTGTTCCAGCCGCTGGAAGTCCGCCTGTTCCAGCGCCACGAAGCGCGTGGCGTGGCTGTTGGGGCCCGATGCTGTCATGCGCCGCCCCCCTCGTCACCTGCCCTACCATCGGAGGCGCCATCCGTGAGCACCGGGGCATCGGGCTCGAGGACGGGTGCAGCAGGCGGCGTGTCGGGCCTGCTCGTCCGCCGCGCGATCGGTGGCGCGAAGCGCGAGCGGTGCGTGCCTTCCAGGACCTGCTGGGGCAGCTTGCCGAATTTCTCCAGCGCCGCTCGTGCCGCCGCGTTCTTCGCCGCGAAGTCGGCGCGCGTCGTGCCCGAGTAGCGGTACTGCTGGGCCAGCGAGAACAGGCTGCGCAGCGCGTGTGCGCCATCATTGAGCCAGCGCTCCAAGGTGCTGCGGTCGATCAGCGCCGTGTGGTGCGCCAGGATGAGCTTGCGTGCCAGGTCGTCGTAGTCGGCCAGCAGATACACCGCCATGAAGCCGAGCTGTGCATTCACGAACAGCGGCAGCTTCACCGGCTGCACATTCATGTTCTCGCCCAGCGACAGCGCCGGTGGCACGTCGGCCAGGGCCTGATCCACCTGTTCGCGCAGGGTCTCCAGGCGGGTCTTGGTGTCGGCGAGCTTGTCCTCGATCCGCAACATCCACCAGTCCGAGTACGGGTCGTCCTGCTCCGCGCCGCGCTTCATCTTGTTCATGGCGCCGATGAAACCGTTGAGACCGATGATGCCGGGACGCCCCTCGATCGGTGCACGGCCGTGCCAGATGCGAGAGGCGTGGTGCGTGTGCAGCGTCAGCGACATCGCGCTGCGCAACGATCCGAGATTCAGTTGCAGGGGTTCTGTGCGTTCGTTGGCCATCGGAGCGACTCGTGGAGAAGAAGCGAGTCGCCAGCATCGGCATCGGCCGGAAGGCTTTCAGTCAACAAACCGCAGCCCATGCGCGCCCGGTTTGTTCCGCACGGAAGGCTGTGTGTGCCGGCTATCCCCTGGGGATAGGGTTCCGACCGGCAAGGGACCGAAAGGTGAGACGGCGTTGCGTTGTCAGCGCTTCCAGCTGGATTGGTCGCGGGGTAACCGCCCGTCGGGATCATTGACCACGACGGAATTGCCGTCCTTGAGTCGATCCACGTACACGACGACATTGGTGCCGCCGTCGTTCGCCTGACTCGGGAACAGGATCCCCGCGTGGCCCTGGGCCAGCACCATGTCGCCCAGCACCCAAGTAGGCGGCTCGATGTGCAGGTCGAATTTCAGGTGGCGCCAGTCCTCACGCCAGTCGTGCCACAGCTCATCCCAAGAATCGCCCTGGTGGAGTTGCCGCAGATCGACCAGTCTGCGCAAAGTGACGGTGTACGAACACATCGTGCAGGGCGACAGGAAGGGCGAGGTCTGCTGGTACTCGCGCAATGCGGTCACCTCCTCCAGCGACAGATACAGCGCCTCGATGCCCTCCCGGTTGAAGCGCCCGCCCTTGGCCGCCGCACCCGCGCCGCTGGTGGGCCGGCTGGCCCACTGCGGGGTATGCGCGCGGAACAGTGTGGTGCCGGGCGGCAGGTCGTGGAGGATCATCCGGTGAACCCCGCACTGATCGACTCCAAGTAATCGATCGCATCGTCGGTGCGTCCTTCCTGCACCAACTGCAGCAGGGTCTTGTGGCGGAACGCCGGAATGGGCTCGTTCTTGACCATGAAAAGCGCACGCGCAGTGTTCGGCTGCACTGCCGTGGCGGCCGACAGCACCCGCATGAGATCGCGCAGCGCGGCCTGCAGTCGCGGGGACTCAGGGTGAGTGCGCAGGGTGTTGCGGTGCACCCCGGCCAGCGTGGCCAAGTCCTGGTACTGCAGACCAAACGCATCGGCGACGCCCGTGGCGGAGATGTGGGACGTGCCAGCTTCACGCACCGATTCAAGCACATCCGCGAAAGCGATAGAGGCCATGGCGCTGCTCCCATAGGCAAGTAATCGTACGCATATTATACGCACAGTTAACGCACAGCGCAAAGCAGCTTTCCGTTCCCTGCCGGAAGACTCCCTGTCCCAGCTATCCCGTGGGGATAGCTCAGGCGTCGCGCAAGGCTGAGCGCAGCCGTGCGAGGTAGGCGCGCGCCACCTCGGGGTCGGCCGGACGGGAAGCCGAAGGCGACGACGATGGCGCCGGCCCCGCAGCTTGCGGCGCGGGCGGCGCTGCTGCTTCGGTCCCCGCCCATGCCTTGAACTCCCCCCGCAGCGCCTTCTGGATGATGCCGAACAAGTAGCCGGCGGGATTGCGCACCGTGCTGCCGCCACAGCGCGCCGCCCACTCGTCGAGCACCGCCTGGCGCTGGGTTTCGGCCACCTGCTGCAGGGCAACCAGTGCGCCGGCCTGCTGCTCCTCCTTCAGGCGCAGGAAGCGCTCGGGCAGCCGCAGGTTCTGCAATGCCCTCGCGCGCGGTACGGTACGTACTTCATTCATACGATCATTACGTACTGTACGGCCCTCCTTCGGAATCCGAAGAGAGCCGTCCGGCGCGGGTTTCGGCCCTGCTTCGGATTCCGAAGACGGGGGCGGAGCATTCCGAAGAAAGGCTTCCTGACCTTCTTCGGATTCCTTGGCCGCACCCTCCTGTGGATAACCTGGGGTCGTCCAGCCATGCCGCGCCATGCGCTGTGCCATTACCTGCAGGCGGGTCGGCAGCGCGCGACCGCTGAGCAGCGGGTCTTCGGCAATCTCCTTGAGCGTGTTCATGCCCACGATCTGTACCGCCTTGGCGGCATGGGTCAGCGCCTGGCTCACCAGGCCGAGGTAGTCGGCGTCAAGCTGCATCGCTTCGAAGGGCGACAGCGGTTCGTCATGCAGCACGTAGAGATTGCCCTGGATGCGGCCGGTCCTGGGATCGCGCCGCCGCCGCACCAGGCTGAGCCAGCGCGTCAGCCGCAGCAGCGTCAGGGCGCGCGCCACGGTTTCGTGCGAGGCCTGCGCCGCACAGGGCACGGACGCCAGATAGGGGCGGATCTGGTCGTAGGTGGGAAAGGCGGTCACCCCATCGTCGTTGAGCTGAAGGCGGAACACCTGCCAGGCATTGCGCTCCAGCGGTGTCAGGCGACGGTCGAGGAACAGCGCGCGCGGAACGCTCTCGTGCCGGTTGCCGCTGTACAGAAAACCATCCTGGCGCGGCGCGGCGCCCTCCCCCGTCTCCTTCGGCTCAAGGTGCCGCAGCGCTTCGTCGAACAAGGCCGACAGCGCAACGGGGCCTCCGCGCCGTGGTACGTCGCCCTTGGTCATGGCCTACACAAGTCCCTGGTCGATCCAGTTTCGTATCGCCGCCCACACCACCGACATCGGCAGGCTGAGCGCCTCGGCCAGGTCCATGGTCAGCGCCAGCATCGCCATGTCGTCGGTCAGGGCGACATGGCGCTCGGCGACGCCGGCCTGCCAGCGCTCCCACAAGGCCACATCCTGCGCCTCGTCGAGCACCGGATGCCGGCCCTTGCGCTTGGGCAACCCGAGGATGTCGCGGCGCAGCGCCACTTCCTGATGTGTGAGGCCGTAGAACTTGCTCACCATTTCAGTGCTGGCCCCCAGGCGCAGCATGCGGTCCACCGTGGCGATCTCCCGCTCCACGTCATGCACCTGACTCAGCAGCCGCTTCAACACTTCCCGGTTCACCGACACCGAACACCACGACACCGTGGCATTCACGAGCATGCTCACGAGCTCGGGGCGCTTCAGCGCATCCAGCTCCTCCTCGCCGAAGCCCATCGCCTTGCAGCGACGCAGCTGGCCGTTGTGAAGATCGTGCAGCGCCTGGGCAATGACTGCCTGATTGAGCGGATGCGATGCCGACATGGGAGCCTCCTCAGCGCTCAAGACACGTGGCCCGGGTCACCGGCTTCCAGATCCAACAGCCGGCGCGCCAGGCGCAGCAGACGGAACAGCTTCACCAGCCCGGCATCGCTCAGGCGCATGGCCAGGCCGCCGTGACCATGCAGCAGCGGGCCCAGGTCATCGGCCAGCCGCGCGCAATCCAGTCCGGTCGCGGGCACCGATTCAGTGCTCAGCGCGTGCAGCAGGATCAGAACCCCATGCGCGAACGCCGGCAAGGCCTTTGCCTCGTCCACGGCCGGCGTCACGCAGACGAAGCCGATGCCACTGTCGCTGGCTTCAACCTGGTCGGCCACTCCCGCTTCGTCGGCGATCTCGCGAGCGAACTGAGCAATGTGCACGCGCAGACGATCCGGCACATCAAGGCTTGGCTCGATGTACCACACGTCCGAGACGGGATAGAGCCCGCCGGCCTGCACCGGGATCGCGCGCAGCACATCGGCCTCGAAATCGGGCACTTTGTCACCGAGCTGGTCCGCGACCATCCGCTGGATGGACTGCAGCCGCTCGGTGGTCGGCGCCGGCGTCACGATGTGTCCCTGCAGGCGCTCGTCGCGCTGCCCGTCCTGCTCCTCCGTCGCCTTGGCCGATGCAGGCGGCGTCGCCTCTGGTGCCGGAGGCGCGGCCGACGTGGTGTCGCGCGGCGCAGACGAGACGCGTGGCTGCTGAAGCGCGGAGACCGGTAGGTGAGGAGTAGCAGGCACGGCAGGCGCTGCCGGCGGCGGCGACGGCGCGGGTTCGCTCGTCAACGCACGCTGGCGGCTTTCGCTATCGTCGATCTCCAACGCCAGCGTGTCGTAGTCCGCCTCCAGCAGCTCGGCCATCTCGCCCAGCAGTTCGTCCTGCACGCGCTGCGGCGAGAACCCCTCCGGTTGCATGTCGAACTGCGACAGCACGTCCTGGAACAGCGAAGCGAAGTCCACGGCCAGCGGCCGGCCCAGCGCACGACGTTCCCAAGTGCGCTCGCACGCCTTGCGCAGCACCGCGAGCCGCTCTACCTGATGCCGCCCCAACCCGCCGTAGAGCAGGTTCGGTATGGCCGGCAGCAGATAGCGCACGGCATCGTTCATCCGGCTAATGTGCGACTGCGGTACCGGATAGCCGTCGGCCGCAAGCCGCCGTGCGAGTTCGCTCTGCGACAGCGCCTGCCCGCTTTCCTGCTCGTAGAACTCGCGTGCCTTCTCGATACCCAACGCTCGCTCGATGAAGGTCAGCCCACCGCGCAGCTCGTTCTCGGCCAGATGCCCGGTCAGCGCCACGATTTCGCCGCGCGCCGGCCACGGGCGGAACAGGCACGCAATGCGGAAGAAGCGTTCCTCCTTGGTCTCGCTCCACAGTTCCCGCAGGATCGCCAGCCGCGTGTTGCCGCCGTTGCGAATGATGTAGTGCGTTTCGCCCGGCCTGCGTGTGATCGCGGGGGGCGCATCCAACCCGCGTTCGCGGATGGAGGCCTTGATCTCCGAATAGGCCGGGTTGCGTGTCACGCGCGGGTCATGGTCGTAGGGCCGTAGCTGGTCCAGCGTCACCACCATCGGCGTATCGGCGATGGGGTCGCTCAAGGCCGCGGCCGAAGGGCCGCTGCGCTCGAAGCCGGTGGTCAACAACTTGGCAGCCATGTCCTGGGGCGTCAGCTCAGCCATGGCCGATCTCCTGCGCCTGCCGGTCAGCGCGGCGAAGCTGCGCGCGGGCATTGCGGTCGGCACGATGGTCGCTCGCCGTCGCGCTGGTGTAGATCGACGTGCAACCTGGTTTGGTGAATTTCAGGTGTCCGCCAGAGGTGCGCACCACACGCCAGCCTTCGCGCTGCGCAAACTCGATCAACGCACGCAGCCGCTCACGGCCGCGAGCCAGTTCACGCGCGCTCGCCATGGCCGGCCCCTCCCCCATCGGGCCGGCCGGTGACCAGCGAAAAGCGCTCCCGCCACGCGGGGAACAGCTCACCGGCCAGCGTACGCATGGTCTCCAGTGCCGCGGGCGCCGTTCGCCCAGCCGGCTGCCGGTACTCCACCCGATGCACCGGCAATCCTCGCGTCGCAGCGCGCGGATAGGCTTCGATGGCCGGCACATCGGTGTCCAGCACCTGCACGCCGGCCTGTTCCTGGAACACCTGTCGCAGCGCCTGCTGGACCATCCGCGCGTTCGACGACACCGGATGCACACGGTTGATGAGCAGGCGCAGCGGTGGCGGCTCGATGCCCAGGTGCCGATATGGCGCGATGTCCTCGATCAGTTGCAGCGTGCCGCGCCGCAGCTCGCGCGCCGCAAGGATTTCCGGTGTTACCGGCGACAGCGCGAGGTCAGACGCCAGCACTGCCATCTCCAGCAGCACACTGCGCGCGCCCTGCGTATCGATCAACAACAGGTCGTAGTGCGTGCGGAAAGTGGGAAGCAAATGCCGCAGTCGCAGACGCCCGTCCGGAGCGTGCAGCAGCAGCGTGCTCAGCTCACCGCGGTCGTCGTTGGAGAGCACCAGATCCAGGCCCACGATCGCGGTGCGCGACACCAGTTGCTCGATGCGCCGCTCGTTGAAGGCCAGCATCTCGTAGATGCCGCCGGGCGCGCGCACGCTCAGCATGAAATAGCTCGACAGCGTGGGCTGCACGTCCAGGTCCAGCAGCAGCACGCGTAGCCCCGCATCGGCGATGAAGCCGCCGAGGTTGGCTGCCGTCGTGGTCTTGCCGACGCCGCCCTTGGTCGAAATGATGGATACCACCTGCATGCGCTTCTCCTCGTCGAATGGCATGAACCGAGAAGAAGCGTCAGGCGCGCTCTTTGAGGCGATCGGAGATCCACTGGTCGATCTCGGCCGAGTCCCAGCCGACGGCGCGCACGCCCAGGCGCAGCGCCTTGGGGAACTTGCCTTCCTTCATCAGGCTGTAGATGTGCGCGCGCTTGAAGCCGGTCTTGGCTTCGACCTCGGCACGGCGCAGGATGCGGTGCTCGGTCGTCGCCGCCGTAGCGGTGGTCTGCGAAGACATGAGAGTCACTCCTTAACGCTCAGTGGCGTTGATTGGCATGACTCGAATTTGGAACGCCGCGTCGAGGAAAGACACCGCAAATGCGGTATCCGCGACCGCAGATACGGCCTGGCATCGCTCAGAGAATCGTGCGCTGCAAATTGCGCCGAGCCAGTGCGAACTTGGCCTGCAGGGTGCGCTCGTTGATGCCCATCGCGTTGCCGTGGTGCGCCACCATCGCACTGATGATGGCCTCCTGCGTCAGGAAGCTGGAATACGGCATGCCGCTGGGCGACTTGCCCAACAACAGCGTCAGTAATCCGCCAACGATGTTCAGGTAGGTCGATTCGCTGCGCGGCCCCGGCGTGTTCGCACGCTCGGCGTCAGCCGAACAGGCGGCGTGCTGCTTCAGCAGCGCCTCGTGCTCGGCGCGCAACGCCTCGTATGCGCTCAGAAATTCCGCCAACCGCGCCTTGATCACTTCCCGCTCGGCGAGCAATGCGCCCACCGTATCCAGACTGACCGCCGGGTGAAGCGCACGCTCGACCTCGTCGAACAGAAACGCCGGCTTCTCGCCGGGGTAGTAGTGCGCCATCCAGGCTTTCAGGTCGACGTGCCGCACCGTCAGCGACGGATCGTCCAGTTCCAGGCCCTGCGTGTCACGCACCAAGCCCTCCTTGCCATACGGCATCTCGCCGTGAGCGAGTGCATCGAAGACCCTTTCGGTGTTCAAGCGCAGCAACGGCCAGCGCGGAAACTCCGTTGCCTCTGGGATACACCGCCGCCCCAAGGTCGCCAGGATGCGCCGCTCGAAGCGTAACAATCCGCTCCAGCGGATTGCTGCCTCGATCGGGCGGTAGTAGATCTTGGCGCCATCGACCAGCCTGCTCGACTTCGGCATAGCGCACGCCTCCATTCGTCATCACACCCGGGGCACGTACGCGCACCCGCCATACAGGCGGCGTGCGTGGACGTCCAGGACGTCTCGGGGCAAAACGAGCAGGTGAAGCAGCGGCGGAGTCTGTGGCATCGGTGATGCCGCCTTTACCAGCGCGGGATGTGCCCCTTGTCGTGCATGGCCCCATCACGCAAAATTCCTAAGCTGCGAAAACTGCCATAGACATACTTAGCCGCGGGCGCCGTGCTTGACCCGGAAAGCCAGGCCAAAGTCTTTGCAGGGAAATGCACCTCGTAAAGCGCGATCAACTCAACACCTCAGGACCGATACGCATATCGCAAGCACTCTTGCGCTGCGCGTCTTTGCTGTGACGGGTCACGATATGCATGCGACTCTCATCGCAGAATGCCAACCGCAAGCGCAGACAAGGGCTGAGTAACTGCGCCAGCGGACCGCAGTAAGCAATTCCGGCCGTGGCAAAACAGGTCTGGCGCTTTGACCAAAATGGAATCGGCCAGCCCGCCTTCAACAGCCTCATGGGGTCCGTTGCGTATCCATTGTCATATGGCCGACGCGCTGCGCACGGTCGATGAAGTGGCGCAGCGACTCCGACAAAGTGCCCTCGGGGTGCAGCAGGTAGGTCGTCAGCGTCGCCGACTCTTCATCAAGTGGCCGGAAGATCAATTCCGCCTGCCGGCATGTCGGCACGTGCGCCGCGCTGGAAAATCCGATGCCATAGCCGGCCGCCACCAGAGCCAGCATCAGCGAGTGGGTCGTCACATACTCGGCCACGATCGGCAGCATCTCCGCCAAGCGCAGCAGGCGCTCAAATTGCCGGCTGCACTCTTCACACGCCTGCGGGTCGAACAGCACCAGCGGGTAGCGCACCACCTCTTCCAACGGCACCCGCTTGTGCTCCAGCAGGGGGTGCCGCGCAGGAATGACCACGACCAACGGGTCTTGCCACAGCGACAAGGCGACCACACCGGACTCCATCACGCTGGCCATCGCCAAGGCCCCGTCGTACAGGTCGTTTCCCAGCCCGCCCACCACCTGCGGCAGTGGTGCCTCGAACAGCCGAACACCCACTTCCGGCGCCTCCTCCCGCCACAGCGCGAGCAGCGCCGGCAATCGGACCTGCCCAACACAGGCGGTCAGTGCGATGCGGAGGGTACCTTGGTGTCCCGTCGCCACCGCCCGCGCCTTGGTCCGCGCTTGCTCAAGGGTCAGCAGCACACGCCGGGCCTCCTCCAGGAACACCCGCCCGGCCGGGGTCAGGCACACGCCCCGTGGCATGCGCTCCAGCAGCGTCACGCCCAGGTCAGCCTCCAGTTGGCGAATGGTCCTCGACAGGGGCGACTGCTCCACATGCAGCCGCCGCGCCGCCCGGCCAAAGTGCAACTCCTCGCCCACCGCGATGAAACAGCGAAGGTGGCGCAAGTTCATCAATTCACCCCGGAACATGGAGTTCGTTCCTATGACCGCAGGGAACCGCATGAGTGCCTGCCTGTGGCGATGCCTGTCACAGAGGGTTTCCAGTCGCTGCCTCCCGGCCTTTCAGTTGTAGGCGCGCGGTGGTGCATGCCAGGGCAATCGTTTCATTCCAACGGTATTGTCTCGCTGAGGAAGAGCAAGCAGAATCAATGACAATTTCCATGAAGCAGCATTGACACGCTCGCCCTGACGTCGGCGCGTCGTCCTCGGCTGCGCCGATCACGAACTCCTGCACGCGTCATGGCTGTGCGCCGGCCCGCTCCGCGGAAATCGGTGACGGACATGCTCCGAGCAAACATAAGCCCTTGAAGCGGTGTCATAGAGTGGGATGCTGACGGGATCTGGGTGGAAGTGCTGGCGCCGGAGAGCCCGAACCAGACGAAGACAGACAGGAGGCGGCCATGGATTTCAGATTGCTGCGTTACTTCGTCGCAGTTGCGGAAGAACTGCATCTGGCCCGTGCAGCCCAGCGCCTCGGCATCGAGCAATCGCCTCTATCGCGTGCGATGCGCGAATTGGAAAACCAGCTCGGCGTGCAGTTGTTCGACCGCAGCACACGCCTGACGCGGTTGACCTGGGCCGGCCAGGTGTTTCTCGGCGAATGCCGACGCGTGCAGGCCACCGTTGAGCAGGCAGTGAGGAGCGCAAAGGCCGCGGCACAGGGCTACCAGGGCCATCTGCGCATCGCCATCTGCGACAGCATGGCGCAGCCCCGGATCGCAACCCTGCTGGCTCGCAGCCGCGAGGATGAGCCCGAGCTGGAGATTCGCGTCTTCGAGCTCCCGTTCGCGCAGCAGCTCAAGATGCTGCATGACGATCTGCTGGACATCGGCTTTGCGTTGTCAAGCGCTGTGCATGATGGCCTCGTCGCCGAGTCGGTGTGGACCGATCCGCTGGCGGTGATCGTGCCCGCACGCCATCCCTTGCTGGCGTACGTGCAAGTGCCGCTGGTCGAAGCGTTGAAATTCCCGCTGGTTCTGTGTCATCCCGAATCGGGATCGGGCTGCCACCATCAGATTCAAACGATGCTGCAGAACGCAAAGACGCCGCCCAGGGTGGTCGATGAAGTGACCACCCTGGGCGTGATGCTGACCCTGGTCGGCGCCGGATACGGCATCGGCTTCGCCATCGCCTCGCAAGTGCAGACGCTACAGCGCCCGGACATCTCCATTCGTCCCCTGGCCGGCACCCCACCGATACTCTCCACCTACCTGCTGCGCCGCCAGGGCGAACCGTCGGAGCCCATGAAGCGTTTCATCGAGCGGGTGAAAGACGGGGCTGCACCGGTCGATGATGATCCAGGTCTTTGAGGACGCCGCTCACGCTTGTCCGCCGCAGCCTGTGGCGCGTCAGGAGACGGATGAAGTTCGGGATGAAAGCCGACTCACGGTGGCTGCTGGTGGATGTGTATGGCTCGCTTTGGATCACCCGCAGCGGCCTGCGTTGCCCAGTCCGAAGACTTGAATCCGCAATCAAGTCTCTTCCGTGCCACCGTGCCCCATGGATCGAAAAAGACGTTCTTAATAAACGAGTTAGCGACCGGGAAAAACTATGCGGCGGCGTTCAAGGGGATAAGTTCCGTATCCTCGGCTTTTGCCCCGTCGATGTAATTTCCCCACGCCTGCATCATCGGTGCGCGGCGCTCTAGCATCGTCCCCCGGTGATAGGCGGCCTCCACGCGACTGGGTAGGCTATGCGCTAGGGCGTGCTCGGCTAGTTCGCGCGGGTAGTGGCCCACCTCTGCGCACCAGTCGCGGAAAGTGCTGCGGAAACCGTGCGGCACGATTGCATCGCCACACTTTGGGTCAATCCACTTCGGCGGTGCATCGTTGTCATCAGACTCGTTCATGCGCCGAGTAACAGCGGTCAAGGTCATATCGGAAAGCGGCTTTTTGTCGCGGTCGCCAGGGAAGAGGTAGGGGTTCCCGTCGATCTTCGGCAGGGCGTGGATAAGCTCAACTGCCTGGGTAGATAGCGGCACCCAGTGTTCCCGCTTTGCTTTCATCCGTTCAGCAGGAATCGTCCAAAGCTTCCCGTCAAGGTCGATTTCCTCCCACTTCGCCAACCTCGCCTCGCCCGAACGGGTAGCGGTCAGGATGGCGAACTCAAGCGCTCGCGCCCCGGCCCCTTTGACCTTCTTCAGTTGCCCCATGAATTCGGCGACCTGGCTGTAAGGCAGCGCGGGGTGGTGGCGGACCTTCTTCACCTTGGCTGGCGCTGGCAGCAGCGCATCAAGGTGGCCGCGCCACAATGCGGGATTCTCCCCCTGCCGCCACTGCATCGCCTTGGCGTAGGACAACACCAATTCCATGCGCGAGCGCAAGCGGCTGGCGGTTTCCGTCTTGGTGGTCCATAAAGGCGAGAGGATGCGCAACACGTCTTCGGTGCTGACTTCGCCAACCGGCTTGTTGCCGATGATCGGCGCGGCGTAGGTCGCCAGGGTGGTTTCCCACTGTGCGGCATGTTTCGCGTTTTTCCAGCTTGAACGATGGGCCTTGATGTAATCCCCGGCAGCATCGGCGAACGTTACCGCATGAGCCTCTGCAGCCTTGGCCGCTTGCGCGGTCTGCGCCGCAACCTGCTTTCGTCGTTCGATGGGGTCAATCCCTGCATGCACCTGCGCGGTGAGCTGTGCGGCCTCGCTGCGGGCCTCGACCGGCGTTTTTTGCTCTACCGTGCCCATCCCCATTTCACGGCGTTTGCCGTTGAGCTGGAAGCGGAATATCCACGACTTCGCGCCGCTCGGCTGAACTCTCAGATAAAGGCCGTTTCCATCCGCGTGCATGCCTTCCTTGGCGTGCTTGATCTCTAGCGCTGTCAGCGGCATTTCTCTTCCCCTGCGTTCTTC
This sequence comes from Pseudomonadota bacterium, assembly GCA_018240785.1. GTDB lineage: Bacteria > Pseudomonadota > Gammaproteobacteria > Burkholderiales > Rhodocyclaceae > Thauera. The sequence continues at coordinate 21,322 of JAFEFC010000037.1, forward strand.
AGCCCACCATCCAGCCCACCACTCAAGAGGTGGATTTACTTGGCCTTCGCCGGACTCCAGTGTACAACGAAAACACTTAAATCACTGTTTGAAATAAGAAAAATACCACCACACAGAACACCCTGGATGTTGATGGATATATTGTAGGCGGACGCCCTGTCCGCCAGAACATCAAGAAAGCCCGCCAAATGCACATTTGCCGGGCTTTCCGCTTTTCGGGGCCCCGTGATGAGAAACGAGTCGATCTGGAAGATGCGCGTCGACAACCTGAAGCGCCATGCCCACGCCAATCAATGGGGTCGGGACCTCGTGCGTCAGTGGGCGGCCGAAGGCTTGATGGACGAGGACCCGGAGATCCAGATGCTGCTGGCGCAATGGCCCGAGCGCTACCAGGATCTGCCGGCGGACGCCTGGCCCGCGGCCCTGCTGCCGGCACCGCGCGGCTGAGCGTGCGCAAAAGAAAGCCCGAGCACGCTTGGGCCCGGGCCGGAATCCACACGCAGGGAGGAGTCGGCGTGTGGCGGAGACATGCTTCACCTTAGACCAGCCGTTTGTGCGGCGCAATACGTTTTTTGCGACGGTGGGCGAGCGGGTGCGCACCAGCCGGTCAGTGCAGACGGCCTCGGCCAGGAGCACGCAGCGCCACGAGGGAGATGGCGAGAAACAGGCCTGTACCGAGGGCGAGCGTCAACGTGCTGCCCCACAGCATCGGTGCAAGCACCCCGGCCACCAGCGAGTTCGCGCCCGTCTGCATGAAGCTCTGACAACTGGAGGCAAGTCCGCGGCGCTCCGGGAACAGATCGAGCCCGAGGAGCGACATGCTCGGCATCGCCAGTGCCATGCCCAGCGTGTAGATCGGAATGGCGATCATCGACCACGGCAAGCCCGGCGGCCGCATCAGGGCAAGTCCCACGTTCAGCACGACGGCGAAGATCATGATCCCGAAACCCGCCGCGATCGCGCGCCGCGGCGCCCACCGGCCCGCCACCCTGCCCGACAGCATCGATCCCATCATCATGCCGCCGACGGCCGGCACGAACAGCCAGCCGAAATCGCTTGCGCCGAGGCCGAGGTGGGTCATGACGAAGACCGGCGCCGCGAGCACATAGATGAAGAATCCCGCAAAATTCAGCGCCACCGCGAGGCCGATGCGCACGAAGGCACGATCGGTCAGCACCTCGACATAAGCGCGAAGCAGGCTCACCGGATGCAGGGGCTGTCGCGCTTCGGGCGCCAGCGTCTCCGGCAGGAAGAACCAGCACAGCACGAACAGCGCCACGCCGAACAGCATGAGGAACACGAAGATGCTGCGCCATCCACCCGCCTGCAGCATCCAGGCGCCCAGCATTGGCGCGATGGCAGGCGCGACGGCGAAGATCACCATCACCCGCGACATCTGTCTTTGTGCGTTCGCGCCCTCGTGCAGGTCGCGGATCACCGCGCGGCCCACCACCATTCCCGCGCCACCGCACAAGCCTTGCAGGACGCGCCCCGCCCACAGCCACTCGACCGATGGTGCAACGGCGCACACGGCGGAGGCCAACGCAAACACGGCGGTCGACACCAGCAGCACCGATCGCCGGCCAAAGCGGTCGGCGAGCGCGCCATGCCACAACACCATGCAGGCGAAGGCCAGCAGGTAGGCGGTGAGCGTCTGCTGCACCTGCAATTGCGATGCGCCGAGCGAGGCGGCCATCGCAGGGAATGCGGGCAGATAGGCATCGATGGAAAAGGGACCCATCGCACTGAGCGCAGCGATCAGGAAAGCCAGAAGCGGATGGGCGGAAGGCATCGAGAAAACATGAAAAGGTCGGGGGCGCGCTGGCGCGGCGCATGGAGGGGCGCCGGCGCGTCCGGAGCGCGAGGAAGATCAGCAGCGGCCGCCCGCGCGGCGGAGATCAGGCGCGGCCGATCAGGCCCTTGAGCGCGTTCTGCAGGTCGGCCGGCAACACGACCACCTTCGAACCGTCCGCCTGGCCCAGCGCCTGCATCGAGGCAATGTATTTTTCGCCCAGCAGGTAGAGCATGGGCGCCGTCTGATCGCCCACGGCGCTCGTCACGCGCCGGATCGCCTCGGCCGAAGCCTCGGCCAGCATCACCTGTGCGTTGGCATCGCGCTTGGCGGACTCGAGCCGCGCCTCGGCCTCGAGGATGGCTGCCTGCTTGGCGCCTTCCGCCTTGGTCACTGCGGCCTTGCGCTCCCGCTCCGCGGCGGCTTGCAGTTCCATCGCGCGCTGCATCGATTCGGACGGCTTGATGTCCTGGATCTCCACCGATTTCACGGTAAGCCCCCAGTCCACCGCCTCGTCGGCGATGCTCTCGCGCAGGCGTGCCTTGATCTTGTCGCGCGACGACAGGGCCTCGTCCAGTTCCATTTCGCCGACGATGGAACGCAGCGTGGTCATGATCAGGTTGCGGATCGCCTCGGAGAAATCGGTGACGCCATACACCGCCTTCACCGGGTCGGTGACCTTCACGAAGGCGATGGCGTTGGTCAGGATCACCGCGTTGTCGCGGGTGATGACTTCCTGCTCCTGCACGTCGAGGATGATGTCCTTGGTGACGAGCTTGTACGCCACGTTGTCGAGATACGGGATGAGGATGTTCAGGCCCGGCCGCAGCGTGCTGTGATACTTGCCCAGGCGCTCGACCACCCATTCCTCGCCCTGCGCCACCAGGCGCACACCCTTGGCGATGGTGACCAGCACGAAGACCAGGATCGCGATCGAAATTGCCAGCCCTGCACTCATTGATTCATTCCTGTCCGAAAATCCACATCAGGCCTTCGTCACCCTGACGAAGCTGCCTTCAACCCCAACCACCTTCACCCGCTCGCCCGCGCCAATTGCGCTCTCGGACAGGCAGACCCATTCGTCCGCGCCCAGCACCGGGCGCTGGAAGCGCACCTTGCCATGCTGGAACGGCGCCACCGCGCCAACCAGCAGCCCAACCTCGCCGATCACCGTGCCGTCGGCCGTGCCGACCAGCGTCTTGTAGCGATCACGCCTGAACACCCGGAACCACAGCACCACCATGGCAAGCGAAGCGACGATCCACAGCGAGATCTGTGCCGTCAGCGACAATTCTCCGGCAAGCAGCAGCGCCAGCGCGACGAGGATTGCCCCCAGCCCGAACCAGATCACGAAGAAGGCCGGAATCGCCAGCTCCAGCAGGACGAGCGCAATCCCCGCGATCAACCAGTGCCACCATTCCGGAGTCATCACCCGCCCTCGCCCGCCGCCCTCGGCACCATGTCAGACGGCGCAGTTTAACAGGCGGCGCGCACCCGAAAATGACAAGCCGCAGCAGCAAGGTGGAAATGTGCGCACGACAACTGAATCACGACGCCGGCGAATCGTCGCGATGGCGGGCCAAACGGGGCCTGGCGTGAAAACAGGCCTCAGGCGTCAGGCCTGGAAGCGGTTGCGGTCGATGCCGTACTTCTTGAGCAGCTTGCCGAAGGCGCGCCGCTCCTTGCCGGCGTGCTGCGCAGCGAGCGAGACGTTGCCCCGCGTCATCGCGATCGCCTGCTCGAGGTAATCGCGCTCGAAGCGGGCGATGACCTCGGCCTTGGCCAGCTTCATGTCCATGCCGGCAAAATCGATGTTCCAGCCACCGCTCGCCTCGCTCGCACCTGAAGCGGCTGCGGAGTCCGAGATGGGCTCGAGATGCACGACACCCTCTTCCGCAAGCAGGAACTGGCGATGGACGATGTTCTCGAGCTCGCGCACGTTGCCCGGCCAGGCATGCGTCAGCGCGGCTGCCGCGGACGCGCGGTCGAGCACCGGCACCGGCCGCCTGTATTCGCGCGCGAAGCGGGCAAGGAAATGATCGATCAGCAGCAGGATGTCGTTGCCGCGCTGGCGCAGCGGCGGCAGGTCAACCGACATGATCGCAAGGCGGTAATAAAGATCCTGGCGGAACTGTCCATTGCGTACCAGTTCGCTGAAATCCTGGTTGCTCGCCGCGACGATGCGCACATCGGCACGCAGGTCGCCGTGTCCGCCAAGCTGGCGGTAATGGCCGTCCTGCAGGAAGCGCAGCAGCGCCACCTGCCCTTTCAGCGACAGGCATTCGATCTCGTCGAGGAACAGGGTGCCGCCTTCCGCGCTGCCGATCAGCCCGCGCTGGCTCTCGCGCGCGTCGGTGAAGGCGCCGCGCGCATGGCCGAACAGTTCGTTCTCCATCAGGTTATCGGGCAGCGCGCCGCAATTGACCGGAACGAAGGGCTTGTAGCGGCGCTCGCCGAGATAGTGGATGGCCCGGGCGACGAGTTCCTTGCCGGTGCCGGTCTCACCCTGAACGAGGACGTGGGCGGAGGTTTCGGCGAAGCGGCGCATGAGCCCCATTGCCGCGGTGAAGGCAGGTGAACAGCCGAGCAGGCCAAAGCTCGTCAGCATGTTTCCATCCACCTCGGGGGAGGCGCCTTCCTCGCTGAGCTTGCACGACGATTCTTTTCGATGCCCACGGCTGACAGACATGTGATCCCCACTTGTCATTGACGCTGCAGGCGCCTCCTTCACTGTTGTTCGCGCACGCCCATGCCGGATGACAAGTGGAACGTGCGGGCCAGGCGCCGTGCTTCACTTTGGAATACACCTTCCGTAACGTCAACTGCCGTTACACCTGCGAGATCCGCATGCCATGGGGACCATCAAGGGCCCGTACGACGCGCCTCTGGCCGCATGGCCGGTGCGCTCAGCCCGCGAGACCTGCCAGCTTCCACACTGCGCTTCGCACACGGATGAAGGCTGCCGGCGGCGGGGCACGCTCTACCGTCACCTTGTGCGTGCGCGGGCCGAGCGTGACCTCGATCTCCTCGCGATAGCCGTCTCGCCCCGCCTGGAACCACTCTGCGGCCAGTTCCAGGAAGCCGGAATCCCGGATGATGCCGGCCAGCTCGTCACACTCCGCGGCGGAGAGCTGGCGTAGCGGCACGTCGGGCCAGTCGCCACTCCACGGCGTGCCGCGCGGGCAATCCCGGGTGACCACATCGACGAACAGAGCGCCCTCACCATCGAGGCGGATGCGGTGATTGCCGCGAGAAGACAGCGCCTGCACATGGGTGAATCGAAGCGACAGCGCCATTCGAGCCATGCCGGGGCCTTCAGGACAGCTTCCATTCGGCCTGGCTGATGTCAGGCGACGTCATCCGTCCCAGTGCCTCCCACAGCGTGACGTAGTGCCGCGGCAGCACATCCACGCCCGCCGACATCTGGCTGGCGGTGTCCACGCCCCACACCGCCGGCCCCTGCGCGCCCGCCGCCGTCACCAGCCCGGAATAGAGCGTCTGCTGCGTGCCGAGCGTGCCGGTCGTGTTGTTCTGGTATTCATCGGGCAAGCCCAGCATGTGGCCGAATTCGTGCTCGCCGACGGAGTAGCGGTTGGACCTGTAACTGGTTTCGAACGCGTGATCGACAGTGATATCCGCCTTCCGGTTTGCCGCTGCGCCCGCCGCACCGACCGGGCCGTGGCCAAGCACGCCGATCGGCTGCGGGACGCCGAGCGAGGCGAGGAAGTTGCGCACCGCGACGGCCCGCCGGTCGGCCAGATCGACGTTGTGTCCGCGCTCGCCCTCGCTGCTGGCAAAGCCATCCACCTTGAGGGGGATGAGCGGATCCGACGGATTCTTCTGCTTCAGCGCGTTGGCGAAATTCGTCAGTGCACCGGCCGCCGCCGGGTTGATCACGTCGGAATCGTGGGCGAACAGGACCGGAGTGGCCGCAGCCGCTGCCAGCGCGCTCTCGATGCGCTGGCGCTCCGACGTCGCCACGGTCGTGCTGTTGAAATCGGGTTCCTCGCGCACATCGGAAGACCACAGCTCTGCGCTTGCCGGACGCTCGGGGTGGGCGACGTCCGGATCGCTGGTGGACGACTTGTAGTCGATGCCCGGCCCGGGGCTCTTGTGCACCGTGACCACATAATGCGCCGATGCGTCGTCCGCCACCTCGACCGGCGTCACCAGCGGCAAGGCCCTGAAGTTCCAGCACGCCTTGGTGGACGCCATGGCGTGCTGCGCGCTCCAGCGCGAAGCCACGCGAGAGATGTAGTCGCTCCTGAAGCTGTCGCGCTCGGTGTCGCTCCAGTAGAAGCGGCTCAGATCCTCGCCGCCGAGGCTGCGGCTGATGCGCTCCCAGAAGCCGGGCGCGTTGTCGGCGGAGACGAAGTTGAACTTCATCTTCACCGACACCAGCATCAGCCCCGTCACCGGCCAGTAGTCCGTGTCGAACATGCCGAAGGTCGTCGACGGGATGTTGCGGTCCAGATGGAAATGGCGCAGTGCGAACGCGTCGCGCCGCCGCCCTTCCTCTTCGGTCAGGCAGGTGCCATACAGGCTGTCGAACAGCGGCGGCGCCGGCGCAGCGGGAACGCCCGCCGGCAAGGGCACACCCGCATCGGTGGGCCCACCGGCATCAGACGTCGGGCTCGGCGCCAGTCCCGCATCGGGAACGCCCGCATCCACCTGCCGCGACACCCGCCCGCCGTCGCCCGGCGTCACCACGTGGGCCAGTTCATGCGCCAGCAACTGCCGCCCCCGTTCGCTGTGCGGTTCGTAGCGGCCCTCGCCAAAGACGATGTCGTCGCCGACGGCAAATGCCGATGCCGAAAGCGAACTCGCCAGTCCCGCGTCCTGTTGACCCGCATGCACGCGCACCGAGGCAAGATCGCGCCCGAAGCGTGGCTCGAAGAACCCGCGCGTCGCCCGATCCAGTGGCGTTCCGCCGCCCAGTCCGGCAAGCCGCCGGTTCGGCTGAGCGTTGCCTGAAAGTCCCCCGGCACTGTCCGACGCACACTCGGCGCAAGGCGCCAGGGGCGCACAACCCGAACACGAGCCCTTTTGCATGACCGAGGCGGCAAGCGTGTCGGCGTTGCGCTCGACCGCGTCGCCTGGCCTGGATACCGAAAAACCGCCCGCCAGGAAACGAGGAACGCCCTTTCCGCCGGCAGGCGAAAACGGCGAGTGCTCCGATCGAGGCGACGGACTCTTGCTGCGCGCGATCAGACTCAGGCTCATGAATCATCCTCCACCATCGCACTTCTGACAGCGCCGCCGTCGCAATCCGGCTCCGCCGCCCTGTCATACGATTCACTATAGACGCTCATCCGGTCGATTCCGCGCTCAGTGGCCCCGTGGGCATTTCCCGTGGGCATTTCGTCGACGTGACCGAGCTTGCCGCAGGCCAGCCTCATCCCGCCGACGGCGCTAGCGCGCCTTCATGCGCTCCACCAGCTCTCGCGCCATGGCATCGAAGCGTTCTGGCCCGAGTACGGTGTCGCGCAGATGCGCGATGCGCGCGCCCAGCACCTGCTCCACCACCGCCCAGCCCCGTTGCCGTGCCACGACGAGGCCGGTCACCAGGGCGCGGTAAGACTCGTCATGGCGGCCTGCATCCAGATGCAGCGCGGAAATGAAGACGATCATGCTGACGTAGCCGATCACGCTCCCCTGCTGCGCATAGCGTTTCGCCACTTCCAGCGCCACAGCGACTGGAGCCTCGCCCTGTCCCAGGGCCGCCAGCGCGCGCGCTGCCGAGGCCGAGCAAGGGCTCGAGTTCGGGCTGGGGATAGCGCTCGCACAAGTCGGCAGCGCTGCCGAAACAAGCCTGCGCCGACGCCGCATCGCCACAGGCCGCGTGCAGGCTGCCGACAGCCAGCTCCATCTGGATCACTTCGGACCAGATGCCCGCGGCGCGGAGCAGGCATTTCGCCATTTCGAGCTGCTCACGCGCAGCCCTGGGCTGCACTTGCACGATCAGCACGAAGCCGAGCGATTGCAGCGCCTGGATCCGCTCTTCCACCATTTCGTGCGGCAGGCCGAGCAGCACGGTGCGCAACGACGCCGCGGCAAGGGCGAGTTCGCCGCGCTCGACTTGGAGTTCAGCGCGCGCGATCTGCGGCAGCCAGCCCGTCCAGCCGTCGACTCGCGGCCCCGCAAGCGGTTCGAGCGTCGCCTGCGCGGCATCGAAGGCCTGTTGGCGAACCTGTATTCGCGCCCGCGTCGCCAGCAGCCAGCAGCGCTCCACGGGCCCCGGCTCCCGGTCGCCTGTCTCCAGCCGATCAAGTGCCGCGAGCGCCCGATCGAAGTCGCGGCGGCGCATGAGCAAGACCGCCTCGCGCAGCGCCAGGCGCGTCAGCGTCGCAGGCTCGCCGCGTTCGTGCGCGAGCGTCCGGGCTTCGTCCAGCCAGGCGTCGACCGGCGACGGCCAGCCGGCGAAGACTGGCGTGAACAGCGCCGCACGCTCCAGCGCGGCAAGGCGGGCAGCTTTGTCGCCCTGCCCCCGCGCCAGCGGCACCGCCATCAGGAGTTCGGAGAGAAAGGCGCGCGCACGCGCCTCGGTCGCCTCAGGCGAGCGCGGATTCATCGGTGGCCTCCTCCATCTCGGGCCCCGGTTCCGCGGCAGCCGTTTCGGCGGCGAGTGGCGCACCCTCCTCATCGCCGGCCGCCTCGGTCAACGCTTGCTCGCCAGCCGCGGCAGCCGTTGAACCCGCGCCTGCTGACTCGGCAGCAAAGAAGGGTTGATAACGCACGCCGAAGTCCAGGATCCATGTCCGGCCCTGCGACTCCTCCCCAAGCAGCGCCTGGTCCTGCGCCAGCAGCGCGGCCTGCAGCGACTGCGCGTCGGCGCGCGTGGCTCTCGCATCCTCGATGTTCGCACCGGCCTGGTCCATCGACTGCTGGTTGCGCTCGGCCTCGGCAACTGCCACCTCCTGCGTCTCCTGCAGCCCGGCGTCGGTCTCCTGCAGGCTCTGGTTGCGCTGCGCGATGTCGTCGCCGCCCCGATTCAGTTCGGCCTCGATCTCGTCCAGCCCCAGCGCCTGATTGATCATGTTCATGATGAACTCGTTGATGGACTGCATCACCTGATTGACCTTCCGTCTCACCGCGCGCACCGCCGGGGCGATCAGATTGTCCCACAGGGCACCCACTGTCGCGTCCCAGGCCCTTTCGAGCCAACTGCGCTTGCGCGGCTCCTCGGGCTTGGGCTCGACACTGACATTGCTGCCCTCGGCCTGGACCGACTGCGCCTCACCCTCGCCACGCTCCGCCTCGCCGGATGCACGTGCGTTCTCGGCCGCCATGTTCTGCTGGGCGCCGGCGGCCTGGTCAAGCTTCTGCTCTTCGCCGGCAACGGTGGCCCGCTCCGCCTGCGCCACCGCGCCCTGCTCGGCGTTCCTCGCCTTCAGCCCGGCGGCGGTCCCCTGCGCGACGCGGTTGTGCTGCTCCGCGCTGCTGCTGTCGGCGATGAACCCGGCGACGACCTCCAGCGCATCGGCAATCGCCACGCGTTGCTCGCGAATCGACACCAGCGCTTGCGGGCTGTAGGGGACCGGCGCTGGCGGAGCATCCGGCTCTTCGCGCCCGGCGCCCCCCAGGTCTGCCTCGGCTGCAGCCGGAACGGGAAGGCTGGTGGCAGATTCCGCAGCGGTCCCCCCAAGCTCGGGCGGTGGCGCAATCTCACCGCCGGGCAAGGGCTGCGCCGCCAGCGGACTCTCGTCGGCAGCCAGCGGTGGAAGCAGCAGGGCGAGTTCGCCTGCCGATGACGAACCACGCTCAAGCTGCGTGCGCACCGAAATGCTGCGGTCGATCAGCGCACGCGTGCGCGCATCGCCAGCCCCCGGCTCCGGTGTTCCCAGCGCGAGCCGGCCGGAGCGTTTCACCGCGGGCAGCAGCAACTGGCTGCCGATTTCGCGCCTCAGGCCGATGCCGAGCCGGCTGTTCATGTCGAAAATCTGGCGTGCGAGCTCGTTCTGCCAATCCCAGCCGTGGCCGATGCCCAGATGCGGGTTGAAGAAGGTGCGCTGGCCCGCCACCCGGCGATTGCGCCACACGCCGCTACTGCCATCGACGACAAGATCGTCGGCCAGGCCGCGGCCCATGAAATAGTTGATGTCGGCCCGCGTGTAGCCCGGGATCTGCCCGCGGTCGAGCATGTCCTCGATCACTTCGCGCCGGTTGAGCGCCTGCCGGGTCCGTCCCGCGCGCGCGCCGGGCACCCGGTAGCCACGCACTTCCGGGACGTGGGTCAGGCCCGGGAAGGCGTTGTCGATGAAGTTCCGGTAGCTGCGGCTATCGTTCACGATCTGGATGAAGCGCGGATCGTGGCTGATCTGCGGGGCCATGCTCGCCGGCAGCGTATGGTGTCCGGTCTTCGACACCGCCAGCGCCTCGCCCGCCGCATCGCGCAGCGCCAGATTGCCCCCGGCACCGCGTGTCGGATGCAGTTGGGTGAATGCGCGCAGTTCCTCCTCGGTCCATCGGCCCTTGATGAAGGGGCTGGAATTCACCGCCTCGGCCAGTTCCCGCGGCGTGGCGCCAGGTGGCAGGCGGTCGCGGACGAGCTGGATCTCAGATGTCACGGCCATGGGTGAAAGCGCGGGCCTGCAGGCGCGCCGCAGCCTGTTCCGCACCCGCACCGGTGTGCCCCCGTACAGCGCCCAGGTTCAGCCCCAGCGAACCTTCGATGCGTGTTCGAAGCGGCGCGACGAGCCGCGCGCCGCCGCCTGACGCCGTATCGCCGTCAGAGCGTGGCAAAGGCGCAGAGCTGTCCGGCTGCGGCGCATCGCGGCCCACCGTCCGCCGCCGGACGCTCGCCTCCGCCGGCAATACGGCCAGTTCGTTGATCGCCCCCTTGGCCGCACCGCGCGCCTCGATACCATGCCCGCTCGACAGGAACCGCGGCAACGCCTGGTCTCCCCGTTCCACAGCGCGCGCGAACTTGTCGGCATCGCGCTCCATGGGATCGTCCACCGCGCCCACTTCGAGCTTGGCCTGCACGGCGCCGTTGGAAAGAAAGCGTGGAAGCCCTGCTTCAGGCGCGGCCGCATTGCCCTGCGCACCATCCAGCCCGTCGCGCTGCTCACGCCCGATCGGCTGGGTCCTCGATGTGTGCGCCAGGGCGGCTGTCATCCCGGCCGCTCCAGACCCGCCGGTGCAGGCTTGCCGAGCTTGCGGTATTCGGCCGCCACCGCCGAGATGAGGTCGGCTTCCGACACCGCTTCGCCACGCACCCGCGCAAGGGCCGCCGCCGCAAACACCGCATTGCGGATGTGGCCGCCCGCCAGGTCGCAAGTGCCGGCAAGGCGGTTGAGCACGGCGGCGTCGAGCCGGTGCCCGCCTCCGAGGTGTGCGAGCCACAGCGCCCGGCGCTCCTCCGGGCCGGGCGTGGGAAACTCGATGATGGCGTCGAGCCGGCGCGTGAAGGCGGAGTCGAAGCGCGCACGACTGTTGCTCGTCAGCAGCGTGATGCCCTCGTAAGACTCGATGCGCTGCAGCAGGTAATTGGTCTGCTGGTTGGCGAAGCGGTCGTTCGCATCCTTGACGTCGGTGCGCTTGCCGAACAGCGAATCGGCTTCGTCGAACAGCAGCACCACCTCGGCGTGCTCCGCGCATGCGAAAAGCTCGGCGAGGTTCTTCTCCGTTTCGCCGATGTACTTGCTGGTGACCGAAGCCAGATCGACGCGGTAGAGCGGAAGCCCGAGCTGCGTCGCGAGCCAGCCCGCAGCGAGCGTCTTGCCGGTACCCGACGGCCCGACCAGCAGTGCGCGCACGCCCGGCTTGTAGCGCGCCCTGGCAGCAATGCCGAGCCCTTCAGCCAGGCCGTCCCGCACCCTGCAACGGGCCAGCAGCGTCGCCAGCGCCTCATGCAGGGCCGGGGTCAACACCAGCGCGTCATCCGGGATGTCGTCGGCGAGCAGCTCGGCGAGCGCTCCAAGATCGGCGCCGACACCCGCTCGCGCGGCCTGGGCGACGTGTGCGGCCTGCAACTCGACGCCCGCGGCAGCGGCCGTCGAACGGGCTGCTTCGCCCAGCTCGGCGATACGGCCCGCCGAGTGGCGGTGCGTGCCCGCCAGCGCGTCGACTTCCACGCCCTGCCCCAGCGCCGTCTGCCACAGCAACGCACGCTCGACGGGAGGCGGCACGGCAACGCGCCACTGCGCCACCGCGCCGGCGCTCTCGACGCTGCCATCCACACCCGTGGCCACCAGCACCGCGCCCTGGTAACCGGGAATCGTCGGCACCTGGAAGCGCTCGCCCGGCCCCAGGCGCCGGCACAACACCGGGATGCAGGCGCGCAACCATAGCCAGTCACCCAAACCAGGTGGCGGGTCGCCGTCGACGAAGGCGGCCCGGCGATCGAGCGCCACGGCCACCTCCGCGGCCGCAGCGCGTGCTTCCGCTGCATGTCCGCTGCGGACGACCAGCACGCGCACGCCCTTGCGTTCGAGCCCCTGGGCGTGACGCTGTGCGGCGGCGACCACCGATGCCGACAGTGCCGGCAGGCCCGGCGAGTCGAGCTCGACGTTGTCCGGCCTGCCTTCGTGGCCTGCCAGGGCAAGCACCAGGGGCAATGGCACTCGCACGCTGCGCTCGCATAGCAGCCGGTCGTCGGGCAGCAAGTGCAGTGCGCCGTGCCGGTATGCCGGCCCCTCGGCAAGGCGTGCAAGCACATGCGGTTCACCGACGCGTTCGCAGATGCTCGCCAGCAGCCCCACCGTAGGGCGGGCCTCGCCGACAGGATGCTGCAGCCAGATCAGCGCCCTTGCCGCCATCGGCGACAGCTCGCTGGCGCAGGCAAGTGCGATGGCTGCGGTCTCGGGGAGACTCAGCCGATCGCGGCTGGCAAGCGCGTGCAGGAAGCGGTCCGCCTCCGGCGCCTGCCGTTGCCATGCGGCCAACGCAACGCGCACCGCGTCAGCGCGGCCATGTACCCCGGCAGTCACAGCCTGCGCGAATCGATCGACCGCGCGACCCAGCGCCAACAGCCAGGCGGCCTCGCTGCCAGGCTCGCGCGCAGCCTCGCTGTCGGCCGGCGCGAGCAACGCGAGGGCGATCTCGGCGAGCGAGGGCAGTTGCGCCACGTCGCCTCGGCGAGAGCCCGCGGCGGACGATGAGGCGCCGGGCCCGGCCGAACGGTGAAGATCGTCGGGCAGCGGCGGAACCCTTTCGGGATGGTTCATGTTTCGATGTCGCCATAGTGGAAGTGAACGACCCGGCCCAGCCAGGGCACCCAGCCTGGATCGAGATCGAGCCCCGCGCGCCGCACGCGCAGATCGGTCTGCTCGATCGCCATCCAGACATCGGCATGCGTCGCGGTGATCGCCATGTGACCCGGCCGCAGCACCAGATCGGCCACGCCGATACGCGCACGCATCCGCAGCCAGCGCCGGCAGCCGCCGAGCCAGATTTCCGCGACCGTCCGTTTTTCCTTCGGCTGCAGGCCTGCCGCACCCAGGGCTGACCAGCACTCACTGGCAGGCATGGGCTCAGGACGATCTGCTGCAGCCATGCCCATCAACCACGCCGGATCATCCTCGGGCACCCGCAGGCGTCGAAGAGCGCAAGCAAGGATGCTCGCAGGCAGCGCTGCGTCCCGCCACGCGGGGTTTTCCTCGAGCCATTCCGGCAGACGGAGCGACGCCAGCACGCGCAGCAGGAAGAGCAGCCCGGCTGCCGACGTGCGCTCGGGCGCCGCACCGGTGCCGGACGCGACAGGACGCAGGCGTCCGGGGAGAGCGGCGGGCTCAGTTTGGGTTCCAGCAGGCTCGGCGGCCGCTGGATCCGGGCTGCCCACCTGCGGATGTACGGTACCCGCAGCATCCGTGGCTGTTGCTTCGCCATGCGCCGCGCGCGAGTCGCTGGGCGGCAGAGAAGCCCCGCGATCGTCATGACGAGAGCCCAATTCGCGATCCCTGCCGGCGGCCGAAGCCGTCCCTTGCCCACCCCGACGATGCCCTTCATCCGCTGCCCGCCACGTCTCCGCCGCCGGCCGGCGCACATCTTCGGCCGGCGTGGGCGGGTCGGCGACACCGTCTCGGGCCAACAACATGCGTGAATGCGCGCACGCCTCGAGCAGGCGCAAGCGGGCGTCCGCAGGCACCATGACTCGCCGCGCCAAGGCCACGGCGCGGCGCCAGGCAGCGGGAAGTGTCGCCCCAGCATCCGGTGCGTGCTCGCCCCGTGCGTCGCCCGCAGCGTTCGCGCTCCCCGACGAGGCACTCACGCCGTCAAGGGCGTTGGGCCGCGATGGTGCAGGCAGGACTGCCAGGAGCGCTTCAGCATCTTCCTCGCCCAAAGACGCGACCAGCCGGGCAATGCCGCCATGGGCAACAATCGTGTCCAGCCAGAGCGGCACCGCGACCACCGCCTCAGGCAGATCCACCAGCGACGTCGCGATCACACGCAAGGCCTCACCGAGCCCAAGCCGCGGATGGTAACCGGGCACCGCAAGCGGCCAGCACCAAGCCGCGGGAGGCGCCCCCCGCAGCAGGCGCAGGCCGAGCCCCTGGTGCGCATGAAGCGGATCGCAAAAGCGCACCGCGGCTGCGGCGGCGATCTCGTCCTCGGTCGTCACCGCGCTCAGCGTCAGGATCCGCAGGGACCGGCAATACGCCTCCAGCGCGAGCGCCAGGCTCTGTGGCGTTGACGCGCTGCCGAAGGCCGGCAGGCACAGCCTTCGCACCAGCACCACCGCGCCGCCGTCGCCTGGCAGGCTCGCCGTGCGCAGCGCATCCTCCAGCAGCCTCCGCGCACGGCGGGCGAGCGCCTCGTCCGGCGCACGCACACGGAGCTGGCGGACGGTGCGCTCGGTCGCCATCGGCTATCTCACGGTGGCACTCTTGACGCGCACCGCGCTCATCGCCACCGGGCTGGCCGCATCGAGGAACTGCACGCGCGTCTCTGCCGCCAGCTCGACGCGGTTGCCTTCGACCTGGATCAGCGTGGCCGCCACCTGGACGGAGCCGACGTCATCCACCGTCGCCCGCGCCACCACGCGGTCGGCCTGATACACCAGCGCCTGCATGCCGATGCGCAGCTTGCCCACTTCGGTGACGCGGATCGGGATGCGCACGCCGGGAATGGCGGTGACCGGTGCCGGCAGGCGGCCGGACACGATGCGGTTGATCGGCGCATGGCTCGCCAGCAGCAGGCACATGCGCACCACGTCGTTCATCAGGCTCTCGGCCTCGGCGACTCCGGGCCGCATCTGCCCGAACAGCCAGTCCGTGGCTGCCTGAAGCTGGCGGCGCTCGGCGTAGGCGATCTCGCCCCAGCGCGGCAGGCTGGCGAGGTTGCGCAGGCGCGGCGCCACGTCGAACTGCGACATGCGCTCGGCCCAGTCCAGCCGGATCGTCGGCAGCACCGACGAGAAACCTTCGTGCAGGCAGGCGGCGATGCGCGAGACGTCGTCGAACAGTGCCGCGGCCTTCTGTGCCACATCGCCCCGGCCATGCTCGCCGTCGATCAGGTCGCCCAGCGACACCACCTGTTCGACCTGCGCGCGCGCGCCCTGCCAGCCGAGGCTGGCGATCAGCGACGGGTCGATCCGCGTCGCCGCTACGCGCAGGTTCTGCACCGCCTGCAACTGCTTCGTCTGCAGACGCGCAATGCTGGCGGCGACGCCACTCGCCGGGGCACTGGCCGCGGGTGCGGCCGCCGCCTTCAGCGTCATGATCTGGCTGCGCAACTGGGCCGACTGCACCGTCTTCACCAGCAGGTCGACACGGTCGAGGCGATCGAGCAGCAAGGGCACACCGGCAAACCAGCGCGCCGGCGCCTCACGTACCACCGCCAGCAGGTCGCGCAGCTCGTCGGGCGCACCCTGGTGCTCCATGAGGCATGCAGGCAGTGGCGGCGCGAGCAGGCCTGGGTCGAGCGTGCGCATCGGCGTGCTTGCGATCAGGTCAGCCTCGCGCGGACGCTGGTACGCCAGGAAATGCACATGCTGCTGCAGCACCTGCGCGCGGCGGGCGTTGATCGCGGCCAGCCGGGCTTCCTCCTCGGCGATCAGCGCGCGCGTCACCGACACGTCGTGGCGCGACTCGGCCAGTTCCTCGCCAACCGCCTTGAGGCGGGACTCCAGCGTCACCGCGCTGGCGCGCAGGCTGTCCAGCACCTTCTGGCTGGCAGCGATGGCATTGCGATAGAGCTTGATGCGCCCCTCGAGCTGGCGCATCAGCGCCACCGTGTTGTCGGCCAGGTCTGCGCCGTCGGAGAAGTGCGCCGACTCGTCGATCTTGGTCCGCGACGGCGAGCGCAGCATCAGCGGCAGGCGCCAGCGCTGCGTCATCAGCTCGCGCAGCGGCAGGCTCCGCCGCATGCCGTTGAGCACCGCCTGCTGCGCCGGATCGTCCGTGTCAGCGTTGGGCAAGGGCCGATCAGGGTTGTTGATCTCCGCCTCGCTGTCGTAGAACAGGGAGGGATCGCCGCGCACCCCAAAGAAATGCACGCCGTCGAACAGCCCTGCCGGCTCGCCGCCGTCAGCCGCCTGCAACTCGTCGGCAAGGGCCAGCAGGCTGCGCACCGCGTCATAGCGGGTGGAGGTCGTGTAGTCCTTGGCTTCGGTTGCCTTGGGCGCGGCCAGGCGTTCGGCGATGCTCGTCGTGCGCACGTCGGCCTTGCCCACCAGCGGCGCCGCATCGGTGATGTCTGACGGCACGAAGCCGCCCACCTTGACGGGCGGCGCAAACCCGGTGGCCTCGGCGAAGAAGTCCTTCGTGCTGCCACTCGCCAGCTTCAGGTCGACGGCGTCCTGCCGGGGCTGGATCAGCAGCGGCTCGACGATCGTCGTCGAGCGCAACTCCATCGTCGGCGCTGCCTGCAGCTCCACGGACTTGTCGAGGGCGGCATTGAAGCTGAAGCCGCGGGCGACCGGCTCGCTCGCACCCGCGGCGAGGGTGCGAGCCTGCGTGCTGGCAACGGACTCCTTCTTCAGCTCATCGAAGAAGCCCGCGATCCGCTCGGTCGATGCGACGGCCGTCTCGGCCTGCGCAATGTTGGCCAGCGCCGGCGACACCGCGAGCCGGGTGGCCGCCGTGGTGCCGAGGATGAGCTGGCGCACGCGGTAGATGTCGGTCTGCACCTTCACGAAATTGAAATCGACCAGGTCGTCCGCACGATCTGCGCGCGCCTTCAGATAGGCGATGAAACCTTCGAGCCCGAGCTGGAAGAGCTGGTAGCGCTCCTGCGCCGAGAGTGGCGCCAGCGCTGCTTCGTCATGCAGGCGGGCGAGCGCCTCCACCTGGCCGTTGTTGCCGGCCGAAGTGGGCGCGCGCAGGTCCCGCGCGGACAGGAACTGCCACACACCGCGCGACGTCGCGCCCCGCGGCAGGCTGCCGGCAAACCACTCGCGGGCGGCCTCCGCGGCATTCGCGCTCGCTGGCGTCAGCGCACCACATGGCCCGAAGGCCGCGGCGCCGTCGAACAGCGTGAATGCCATGCCGTCGAGGGCGAGCCCGGCCAGGCCAACCGCATCGGGCGCGATTTCCAGCCGCACCCAGCGTCCGGGCCGCGGCAGGGCCCCGAGCCGGCGGCGGGACACGGTGGCTTCCTGACCCCAGTCGATGCGCGACAGGCCCCAGTAGGCGCGGTGTTCCCAGGTCCCTCCCGCGCGCCACTGCAGCATCAGTTGCGCCGGCGGGTTGTTCGGATCGACGAACACCCAGCAGTAGAACCGTTCGCCCGCAGCCACGGTCAGCGTCTGCGCGGCGTTCTCGAAGAAGTGCTGGTGCACGCCGGTCGCGGCCGGCTCCGTGTGTCCGCCGCTGCCCGGCGCGTTCGAGCCGTCTGCCGGCAAGACCTCGGAGATCGCTTCGAACGGCGACCACAGGTCGTTTTGCGTCAGCATTTCCCAACGTTCATCGCCGTTCTGCTGCGCGCCGGTCGGCAGCACGCCGCAGAACCACTTGCGCTGGGTTCCGTCCGGCGCGGCGACGCCGGTCATGCCGAACGCCGCCCGGCCGTCGTGAAGGGTGAAGGCCATACCGTCGATCGTCGAACCGGCCAGGCCGACGAGCGCTGCCGGAATGGTCAGCCTCACCCACTGCCCGGCGGCGGGAAGGTCGCCCGCGCGCGCGCGGGCGGGCGTCGCATCGGCGCCCCACGGAATGAGGTTCTCGCCCCAGTAGGCGCGATGTTCCCAGGTGCCGGCGTGCCATTGCAGCATCAGGCTGCGCGGCGGATTGTCCGGGTCGAGACAGACCCAGGCGAACAGCGTCTCCCCGGCTGCCACGCTGATGGTCTCGGTCGCGGCCTCGAAGAAATGCTGGTGTATGCCTGCCTTGAGGGTGGAACGATGACCACCGCCTGCCGGCGGCGGACCCCACGGCGCAAGGGATTCCGGCTCCAGCGCTTCGGGATCGTCCGCGATTGCGGGGACCTCCAGCGTTCTGCCGGAAATGGCACGTGCAAGCAGCGATGCACGGGTGCGCAGGCCCTGGCGGTCGCCCAACCAGCGCGCGCGCACCGCCAGGAAACCGGCCAGCGTCGTTGCGAATTCGGGATCGATCACCTCGCGGAGCAACAGGCGGGGCTCGAACACCGCCTGCGGCACCGGCACCAGCACCCGGACCCGGCCACCGAGCGCGGTATCCAGCGGTGCCAGCGCAGCGGCCTCCGCAAGCGCGGCGTCGAGCTGCTCGACGGGCACCGGTGCGGCGTCCAGCTCGAAGCTTCCGGCAAAGAAGCCGCTGCGCAGGGTGGTCAGATCCACCACATTGGCAGGCAGCAGCCCGAACGGCGGCAGGCGGCTGAACCCTGCCGCCAGCGCCGCCGGGGCCGGCGCGGGTTCGCCCGCCGCAGCAACCTGCTCGGCCAGTTGTTCGAGCTGGGCCTGCCACAGGCCGGGCAGGCGCCAGTGCGCGACAAGACCTTCTGCCCCGCCGCCGATTCGATCGTAGCGACCGCGGCCGGCCGCCCGCACCACGCTGGCACGATCGAGGAAAAGCGGATTCCACGTCGCGTCGCAACACACCAGCCCGACCGCAACGCCATACGCCTCCCAGGGCAAGGCGTCATCGGCACCGAGCCTGCGTTCGGCATCGAACACCTGCCAGGCGAGCAGGTTGCGCCAGCGCGTGGGCGCCGCGGCAAGCACCACATCCAGCGCGAACGCGTCGAGCTCGGTCGGCCAGGCGTACCACAGCAGGCGCACCGCGTCGCCGATACGCCAGTCCTCGAAGGAGGTGACGTTGCCGGAGCCGCATCCGTCCAGCCCACAGGGGTCCGTCGCATCGAACTCGCCGATGCGATCCGCCGCCACCGGTTGCAGCACCAGCACGCCGACATGCGGGATGGCGTCCGGGCGCTGCGCGACGAGGTCGCCAAGGCGAGGGCCGATTGCCTTCGCACGCAGGACCGAACCACCGCCGCTGCCGCCCTCGCCCTCACTTCCACCACCGCTGCCCCCGGTGGGAGCGAACGCCGATGGATCGCCGACGACGGAAAGACCGGCCAGCGCAAATTCGACGGCCTGCGGCACCCGCACGTCGTCGCCGTCGAAGGCGAGTCCGCTGCCCTGCATGAGCGCGATGCGGGCATCGGCGAGCCCGGTGCTGCCACCCAGCAGGACGGCCTCCAACCCGCGCACGACGCCCGCGGTGAAGGATCGTCCGCGCAGCGCCACATGGGCGGCGGCCCAGGCCTGCCGGCCCTGCAGCGTCGGCCCCGTCAACGTTCGACCGGCAAACAGGTTGGGGCGTCGCAGCCACCAGCGCGATACGTCCGCCGCATTTTCCGGAGCGAGGTGCACCACCTGTTCGCCCCGCAGTGAACCCTTGATCGGTGTGATGCTCACGCGACACCTCCGTCAATCATCAAGCCGCCAGCGGCGCAGCGCCGCCCGCCCGCCTTCACTTCCCACCCGCGCCACCAGCCGGCTTGCGGCGCCTGCCCGATGGGGACGTCGAAGCCGGCTCGCCAGGCCCGGTTTCGGCAGGCGCCTTGCGGCGGCGTGCCGCCGCCTCGCCTGTGGCGGCCGCCGTGGCCGCCGTGGCCGCCGTGGCCGCCGTGGCCGCCGTGGCCGCCGTGGTCGTCGTGGTCGTCGTGGTCGTCCTGGTCGTCCGGGCGGTCGGCTTCGCCCCCGCATCGGCGCCCGGCGCGGGGGCCGATGCACGCGGCCTCACGGTCGCGCCGGCAACAACCGTCGTCGGCCGCACCACCTCCGGGCTGAGCAGCTTGTTGGCCAGCGGCGCCAGCTCGGTTCGTGTCGCCGTGGCAGCGGCGAGATCCGCGCTGCGCCATTCCCCGCCATCGGCAATGGTCTGCAAGGCAGCCTTGCTCGGTGCAGTGTCCACCGTCGCCGTTTCCAGTTTCACCAGGCCATCGCCAACCCCGGGCGCGGACAGGTCCGCGGCCACCTTCAGCACCGTGGCGCGATCGATGGTCTCGGCCTTCGACAGTTCCGAAAGCGCAGCCGCAGTCAGCGTGGGCGAATCGGCAAAGCGCGGGCTGGCGAGCAGACTGCTCGCCTCGCTCACTGCAAGCGGCGTGGCCCGCTCCAGCACACGATTCAAGGGCACATCCAGGCCAATGCCCTGCAGCCGGTTGAGCACCAGCGCGGGCGCGACCTCCGCCGCCGCCAGCCGCACCGCCTCGCCCGCCAGCGCGTCGCGGTAGGCCAGGTTGCGCCGGCGCACGAACCACAGGTCGGGCAAGGCCGCCAGCCGCGCCCACTCGGCAGTGGAGGGATCGACCGGCACGGGGGTCACGGCCACGCCCGGAATGCGCAGCCGCTGCAGGATCTCCAGCGGTTTGCGCGCTGCCACCAGGTTGAGCGCGGCCGGCCGCAGCGTCAGGGTCCGCGTCGTGAGGCGGCCGCTGACGACCCGCCACTCGTTGCGCGGCACTGGTGCCAGGATCAGCACCGAGCAGGCTTCCAGCGTGTCGCTGTCGGCCTCGAGATCGAGCGGCGGCAGCGAAAGCGACTCCTCCACCAGCGCCGGCAGCTCGTCTTCGGGAATGATGGAAAAATCCACCGCCACTTCCGGCGGGAAGTAGCGCTGGGTGAAATCGCGCGTGTCGATGATTCCCGGTGGCAGCGGCCCGGCGGACGGCAGCGCCGAGAATTGTTCCCGCGCGGCAAAGCTCTTGCCGCCGTTGGCATTCAGCACATCGGCCAGATGCACCTGATGCTGCATCAGGTGCGCCAGGCGCAAGGCGCGCGGCGCGTGCCCCAGCCCCGGCAGGTCGGCGCGATCGGCGCCAAGCTCGCGGCGCACCATCGCCACGTCGATCCAAGCCACCACGTTGTTCTGCAGCGCCACCATGGCGACCGGCAGCACGTTCGACGACAGCGCCCGCATGCCCCCCGCGGCGAAGATCGTCGCCGCCGCACGGCCGCGCCGCGCCTGCAGATCGTCCGCGGCGCCGTCGTCATTCCACGGCACGAGCACGATCGCGGTCGCCTCGATGATGTCGCCATCCTCGACGGTGCGCGGCCCGGTGATGGAGGTCGGATAGGCGCCGATCGGACCCGCGGTGAATTCGACCGGCCGCAGCGCCAGCACGAACAGGCCGGTACGGCTGCGCAATGGCGGATGGGCGATGCGACCCAGCCCGAAGCGTGCCGACAGTTGCTCGGCGTGCGGGATGTCGGCCAACCTCACCTCGACATCGCGCGGCAGCAGCACCAGTTCGCCTGCCGGCGTCACGCCATGACCGGCGCTTACCAGCAGCCGATCACCGCCGCCGCCCGCTTCGACGTCCAGCCCGGCGGCGACCCCACTGCCGGCCGCCTGGCCGAGATCGGCCTCGCGGGTGAGGATGTATTGCTGGTCGCGGATCAGATCGCGTGCGGCAAGAAAGCGGCCGTCGAAGTAGCGCGGACGTTCGCGGCGCGGATCCTCGATCAGCGCACCCGCGGTACGCAGGGCCGCAACTTCCGCTGCGCTCAGGCTTGCCCTGCCGAGCCCCTTGGTCAGATCCATGACTCTGTCTCCCCGGCGCATCTCGGCGCCGCATGGTGTCCCGGCTCATGCGCCGCAGGGCGCACGGCACCGGAAGGTTGCGTCAATTCAATCCCGTCCCAGCCCGATCGCGCCGGCGAGCATCCCCAGATGCGGCAGGAAGCGCCGCCCGCCGTTGTCGACCACCGCGCCGCCGGCGCGCGCAGGGGGATCGCCCGCACCCACGCCGATGAACACGCGGGCGAGGAACACCGCTGTCGGATCCAGCCCGGGAGGGTGCCCGGGCGGCGATGCGAGCTGGTTGTCGGCGCCGACGGTCGCGGCCAGATCAGGCCAACCGTCGAGCACCGCGTCCTGCAGCGCATCGCGCCGCGCCGCGCCGGTCAGGGCCGACAGATCGCGATCGAGCAAGGGCAGACCATTGAAGTCGTCGTCGAGCCCATCCGTCCGCGGCACGAAATGCACCTCATACGCATCGCGCAGGCGCGAAGTCTCGACCGCGTCGAGGGCATCGAACGGGCCGCTGGCGAAGGCCGGCGTCAGGGCCTGGCGGCAGGTCACGAAACGCACGAACACATCCACGATCACCGAGCGTTCCGGCAGCGGCCCCGCGCCCGCCGCGATCTCGTCGTTCAGCCTCGCGCTCGCGAACCGTCCCGCATCGGTGAGCGCCGCGCGGCGCAGGTCGTCTCCGCCGTCACGCTCGAGCTCGCCATCGAACCAGCGCTGCAGGCGCAGGCACACCGGGTTCGGCACCTCGATCAGGCGGCCGAGACGATCCACCGCCAGCCCTGGCGCGACGCGGATCTCCTCCGGCTGCATGCCGCTCGCAGCACGCAATGCCACCCGCAGACCGGCCAGCGTGCCGCCACCCAGCAGGCCGGCAGCCCCGGGGCTGTCGCCCACCCCTTCGGGCAGGCGACGAGCGCCCGCACCGCTGACGAAGGCCAGCGCACGCGCCAGGCGGTTGCGGTGATAGATCTGCTCTGCGGCAAAGTCGTCCGCGCCCAGCAACATGCCCGTCGCGTAGTTGGGCCGTGCCGCATCGGGCAGGCCGTACAGCGGATCGTCCGCGGGTGGGCGAAGATCTCGGTTCATGATTCACTCCTGCGCGTTCTGCGTGTCTTGCGGCCTGCGGCGGGCGGCTCCGGTGGTGCGTCAGTGTCGATCTGGCGCACGCTCCGCTCCCGAGGGGTGCGAACCAGCGTCGGGCTGATCGTCGTGCCGGTGGCGAGGGTGGTCGTCGCGGCCGGGCTGATGACGGGACTGACCGGATCGATGATCGTGGGCCGCAGCACCGGCTGCAGCGGCTCCAGGATCTGCAGCCGCTGCACCGACACATCCACCACATCGACTGAACTGCGGCGGCCATCGGCAGTGATGACCTGGAGCTGGAAGCGATGCACGCCCAGCGGCAGACCCGGGTCGACCGTCACCACCGGCTCGGCGGTCTTGACTGCGCGCCCGACGACGAAGGCGACCATGACGGCATTCTCCTCAGGTGATCGGTTGGCCGAGATAGGTCCACAGGTAGGTTGTGACCCGCCCGCCGCCGGCATCGAAGGATTTCTCGCCGCTCAGCGTGAAGCTGGTGCCGAAGGACACCGAACGCGGCGCGGTGAGCACCGCCGTCGGGTTGACGGTGTCGGCGACGATCACCACCACCTCGTCGGGAATCGAGGTGTTGCCGGAGTCGTCGACCACCACCAGGCGGAAGGTGTGACGCCCGAGCGGCAGTGGCTTGTCGGTGGGAACCGTCACCTCGACGGTGGGGGTGTCGGTCTTCACGACCTGGTTGATGATGAAGGTTGCCATGGCGATGCTCCTTTCTACGGTGAGATCAGTGCAGCTCGTATCAGTCGATGCGGCGCCACCGGAATTCGGCGATGCGACGCCCGGCGGCAGCACGTGATGCACTGCCGTCCAGCACGAAGGATTCTCCAAAAGGCGCGCCGAAGTCGCGGCCTGCGTCGGCCACCGGCCTGCCCCGCGGCACCGCGTCCGGGATCGGCGCCACCGCGCCGGACAGGCGCGCGTCCAGACTGCCAACGCCAAGCACCAGGTCGCCGTTGCCCAGGCTGGACACATCCGCACGCGCGGCGATGATCGGCCTTGGCGGCCCCAGGTAGGTGTCGACGCCGACGAGGCTGGCGATGCCCACCAGCAGCGGCCAGCTCGCGGTGTCCACCTGCACTTCCACATGCGCAGGCGACTCGAGCTCGACGATGCGCCGGATCAGGCCAAGGTCCTGCGCCTCGACTTCCTGATGCACCAGCACCAGCACGCGATACGCGAGCTTGTCGTAGAAGGCCAGCACTGCCGCGCGCTCGGCGTCGCTGGCGACCTCGTCGCGGAACAACGCCAGCAGTTCGGCCCGCTCGGCCTCGCCCAGCACCAGCGTGTCCCCGACAATGGAGTTGCCGCTGATGACCAGGCCGGGCAGCAACGGATCGTCTTCCACCGCGAGGTCGACACCCAGCAGCGTGGCCATCAGGCGGCGCATGCGAAAGCCCTCCAGCACCACCAGCTCTCCGCCACCGACGCCGCCGTCGGTGGCGATGTCCAGCGCCAGGCTCAGGCCCCGCCGCGTGCCGTGGAAGCGTGCGAGCTCCGCCGCGTGCATCAGCCAGGCACGCCGGCGCTCCACCGGCAGCGCGCCATCGAAGGCGACGCCGATCCAGCCGGCGAGCCACTCGAGCGCTTCTTCCGGCGCCACCGCGGGATCGGTGAGCAGGTGCGCGCCGGCAACCCGATCCTCGAGCGCGGTGAGCCAGCCTTCGGGGTTGGCGAGCATGCGCTCGAGGAAGTCGGCCGCGCTGGCCGTCGCCGGCGCGTCGGGCTGGCCCGCTTCCGCTGCCGCACCGAACTCGGTTTCGCGATACAGCCGCGGGAGGTAGTGGTCGCGATAGGAGAAGCGCGAACCGTAGATGCGCAGCGCGGCGAGCTCGGGCGAATCGCGGCCGTCGCCGAACAGCATCACCCTCACCCAAAGGTAGCGCCCGACCAGGCTGCGGACACGGCGGCCATGACGCTGCACCAGCACCGTCCACAGCCCCGCGCGGCCTGGTTCCGGCGCGCCCCATGCACCCAGCCCGGGATGACCAGGCAGTTCGGAGGGCAGGCGCTCCCACGCCGCGCGCGGCAGCGCGCCGGACGGCACCCTGCCGCCCGGGACAAGTTCGGGCGCAAGCGGCGGGACTTCGCCGACGAGGTGCGGATGCCAGGCCGTCGCATCACCGTCGGCGGGCGGCAGGGGTTCGGCAGTGGCCGCGAGCCACACGATGAAACCGCATGACGCCGGCACCCGCGCCTCGGCATGCAGGCGATGCCACACCGTGCGCTGGTCGCCACTGTCGATCAGATGGACGCCCCCACCATCCTGCCCGACACCGCCGAAGTTGGCCGCTTCGCCACGCCGCGCCAGGTTCGCCAGTGACAGCCGGTGCAGCGGCTCCACCTTGTTGCCGGCCACCGGGTAGCGCGGCGGGTCGTCCAGGCGATGCGCGAACGGCGCCTCCTCGGCGTCGGCCGCCAGCGGATAGATGTCTCCGGAAGGCTGCAGCACGATTGATGCATCGGTCGCGGCGCCATCCTCCAGCGCCAGCCGCGGCGCGAACACCGGCACATCGCGGCGTCCGGGAACGCGCACCGCGGTACGCCCATCGGGCAGCCAGTCGACCGCGTAGCCGAAGCGCACACCCGCCAGCGCTTGAGGCGCACCCAGCAGCCCGCTCGCGACGTCGAACAGACGCAGTGCGGTGTCGCCATCGCCAGACCAGCTCAGCAGGGCAATACGGCCATCAGGGCTCACCGCCATCGCCTGCGGGCGCTCGCCGACAGGCCACGAGACGCGCTCGCAAGGCAGCAGGCGGGGCGCGTCCGGGTTTTCCGGATCGGGGCGGAAGGTGGTATGTGCGTAGTCCGCTGCCGGTCGCGCTGCCTGCACGCAGCCGGCGAGCCGTGCGAGACGGCCGCTGGCCCGCTCCAGCAGCCAGGCGCCGCCCGCGGGGTCGGCGGCCACGCGCCACGGATCGAATCCGGGCGTCGTCAGCACCAGATCGGGCCAGCGGCCACGCAGGTCGTGCATCAGCACGCGCCCCGACAGCGCCACATACAAGGCGTCGTCGAAGCCCGCGGCGAAGTCGGCGGGCCGCTCGCCCAGTGACAGCGTGACCGCGGAATCCGGCAGATGGCTGCGGGCGACGATGGCCGAAGCGGTGTCGTCCCACCACGCCACCGCGCCCTCACGGTCCACCGTCTGTGGCAGTCGCTCCAGTGCGGAGGCGGCAATGCCGGCGGCACCCGCGACCGGCGCGCCGAGCGAGCGCTCGCTCGCCAGGCGCAGCGCGCGGCATGCGCCATGCCAGGCGACATGGCTGCGCGACGGCCAGTGGCGGTCGTCGCCGAGCAGCCAGAAGCGCAGTCCGTTGGCATCCATCAGCACACCTCGGGCACCACCGGCACCGCCACCGCGGTGTCGCTGGCGAAGGGATTCGGCACCGCAGACAGGTCGGCCGGGGCACCGACCGTGCCGCCAGCGCTGTCGACCGCCACCACGCTCAGCAGCTCGGGCAGTTGCCACGCTGCGATCTCGAGCGTCTGCGAACCGTCGGAGGTCGCACGTGTCAGCAGAGACCACTGGTCGCGGCCGTCGACCGTCGCCCGGCCGAACAGGTTGAGCCCCCCCACCTCGGCCACGCCCGCCACGCGCGACACTTCGACCTCCAGCTCGCGCTCGCGCACATCCCGATTCAAGGGCCAGCCCTGCCCCGCCTGCCCGCCGGGCGGCAGCGGCCACAGCAGCCGCCGCAGCGCCTCGCGCACCTCGAACAGCACTGCGTCGCGCGCGTAGCCGTCACGAATGGCGACCGCGACCGAGACGCCCAGCGCCACGTATTCGCAGCCGATCACATAGAGCTCGGTCGCCAGCGGCGTGCGTGCCGACAGCCAGGAATGCACGCGCTCGATGAACGGGCGGTCCGGCCGCGGATTGGGCGCCTTGCCCAGCGGGCGCGCCGGCAGCACCATCACGCTCACCACGCCGGGCACGTCGGGGCGCCGTTCGCGCGGCTTGAAGCGGGGCAGCACTTCGACGCGGCCGACATCCGTGCCCGGCGTTTCGCCCGCCAGCCGGCGGTAGTCCTCGGCCGTCACCGCACGATCGCCATGCCGCAACAGGGCCGGGATGCGCTGCTCTGCGCGGGCCAGGGTCTCGGCGTCCTCGCCGCCTTCCATCGCCAGCGGCTGCCAGACCTTGATCGACGGCAGGCTGCGCTGCGCGCCGACCAAGGTGGCGCCACTCACCTCGGTGAGGCTGGCTTGCGGAAGATTGCCCGCGCGGCCGCCGCCGAAGCGCCCGGAAGCGAGCCGGATGCGCATCTGGCGCTCGGGCACCCGTCCACGTACGCCATCGCCGAAGCGCACCGTGCCCGCCTCCGCGTCCAGCTCGAAGGCAGGCGCCTCGCGTGCGACAGCTGCGTCCGCCGAGATGGCGGCCAGGTCATCGACTCGGATCCAGGGCTGGTAGCCCTGCCCCGGCGCTTCAACCTGCAACACCAAGCTGGCTGGATCCACCGAGCCGGCGGGAAGCTGAAAAGCCTGGTCGGCCGCGCCGGTCGAGGCGCCGAGCACGCGCCCGCCGATGGTGACGCGCTGGTCCACCTCGACTGCATTCACGCCCACCCACGACAGGCGCAGGCTCTCGACGCCACTGCCTGGTTTCGGCCGCAGCCTCAGCCAGCCGACGAGGCGCGCGGCGCGCCCGACATCGTCGATGCGCGGCGGGTTGTCGCCCACCCCGGCCCGCGGGTTTTCGCCCACGTCATTCACCGGGGCGAAGATCAGGCTTTCGTCGGGCATCGGCAGGCGCAGCACGCCGGGCCGGGTCAGGCCAGCGGTGGTGTCGTAGGCATCGCCGGGCAGGGGCTCGATGGTCAGGTAGTCGGCATCCAGACCGTTGGCGGCAGAGGTCACGACCTCCCACAGCACCGGCACGCGTGCGCGCGGCCCGATCTCCTCGAACAGCGCGGGCGCGGCGATCGCAGGGACGACCCCCACCGACAGCAGCGCAGCCGCTCCACTGTCGCCACCGCCGAGCGCGGCGCGCGCAGCGGTGTTGGCTGCGGGCTGCTGATCGGGCTGTTGCGCCGCGGGGGCGAGCAGCGCCAGCCACAGCGCACGGTCGGTGCTCCCGGCGAAGACGTCCACGCCCTGCCCCGCCGCCTGTCCGCCTTCGAACAGCGGCGTGGTCAGGTAGCCCGCCACTTCGTCGGTGATCCGGTGCACCCGCTGCAGCCCGGTCAGCACATCGGCCATGCGCAGGCGGTCCGCCTCGGGCAGCGGCCGCTTGTAGTAAGCCTCGGCGGTGACCGGCAGCACGGTGGTTTCGCTCAAGGTCTCGAACGGCACCGCTGCCTTGATGCGCGCACCGGCCGCCAGCGTGAGGCCGGCAAGCTCGGTGGGCTGCGCGAACGACAGGCTGACGATGCCGCGCGCCGGCTGCGCTGGCCGCAGGCCCTGCCCCAGCAGCTTGAGGAACACCAGGCGCTGACGTTCCGGAATCAGGTTGGCGCGGTAGAGCAGCGCATCGCCGAGCCAGGCGAAGAGCTCAAGCAAGGTGCGGCCCGGGTC
Source organism: Pseudomonadota bacterium (assembly GCA_018240785.1). GTDB lineage: Bacteria > Pseudomonadota > Gammaproteobacteria > Burkholderiales > Rhodocyclaceae > Thauera. The sequence goes on from JAFEFC010000037.1 coordinate 49,636, forward strand.
GCCGAGGCGCGGGTTGGTCCACTCCGGGGTATGGGCGGGAATGCGCGCCAGCAGGTCCTCGAGCAGGTCGTCGAAGCTGCGGTCGTCAAGTCGGGGAGGCAGGATGGGCATGTCAGGCCTCCAGTCGGACAGTCACGGCAAGCGCCGCCGGCGTGCCGGTCCGCGCCAGCCGGTAGGCGATCTCCACCCGCAGGTCGGCGGGTTCGCCCGGCACTTCGAGCACCTCCACCCGATCGAGCACGATGCGGCGTTCCCAGCGCGGCAGCGACTCCATGACCCAGTCGCGGATCTGCCGCCGGGTGCCCAGGTTGTTGGGCTCGTGCAGCAGCCGGTCGAGCCCGGCGCCGAATTCCGGGCGCATCAACTGCTCGCCCGGGCGCGTACTGAGGATCACGCGGATCTGCTGGCGCACGCTGGTCTCGAGGTCGGGCCAGTCGAGCCGGCCGTCGGCATCGGGCACGGCGAACAGCGGCCAACCGATCAGCGGGCGGGGCAGGCTGTCGGTGCTCATTCCTCACCTCCACCCTTCTTTGGGAAGGGAATGCAGATCTTGATGAACATCATCCAGCGGAAGAACAGGTCGAACAGCGACAGGAAGATGTTCAGCACGATGAAGGCACAGATCGTGATGATCGGGATGTTGAAGCTGCAGATCCAGCCTATCGTCATGCCGCTGGCGGACGGCTTCTTGCCATCGAGCAGGTCCTGCGGATCGCCGGCGAGCAGGTCGTGCAGCGACGGCGGCACGGTGAAGGCGACGTTGGGCTTGAGCTTCTTCAGCATCTCCTTGTCCATCGGATCGGGCAGCGGCACCTGCACCGGCGGCGCACCGCCGCCTTCATACCAGGGCGCGATCACGAAGGCGGGGCTGTAGGCGCTCCACACGGTGCGCCCCGGACAAGAGCCTTCCGGCTTCAGGCGCACGAAGGCGCGGAGTACGTAGCGAGCGTCCGGGTCGTCGTAGCGCCCGGCGGTGCCGGCCACCGCCTCGAAGCGGTTCATCAGCGTGACCGACAGCGCGCTGGCAAGCGCCGCCGTCGTCTGCTGATCGAGCGCGGGCCAGCCGATCGGCATCACCGGCGGGTTGGCGACGGGCTCGCCGTCGAGCAGCACACGGCTCGCGCTCGCCAGGAAATCGCCCGCCGGTGCCGTCAGCCCCGACGGCAGGCCTTCGGGCCCGAGCAGCGGCAGCCCGATGCGGTTGAGCACCGCGACCAACGCATGGCTGTCCGGATCGTCGCCGAAGGCGTCGAACTCGATCGCAAGCTGGCGCAACAGCAGCAACAGGCGCTTCATCGGCGCGTGGTCGGCATCGCCGGCCGACGTGGGCTGAGCGATCGACGTCATGGCCGGGGTCAGCGTGTAGCCGGCACGCGGGAAACTGTCGCCCAGGCCGCGCAGCGGGCCCACCAGATGCGCGCGAAAATCGGCCGAGTCGGGGCCGAAGCTCGCCGTGTCGAAGGCCGGCGCACCGCCCTCGGCGCGTTCGCTGGACGTGGTCGGCACCAGTCCGTAGAAGAAGGTGCGTCCGGCAGCGCGACACACATCCGGCGGCGCGATGAACATCGGCACCACCTGTTCGGACAGCACTGCGTCCTCGGCTTCGCCCAGCAGCGCCACTACCTCGCGGTCGAGCACGGGCTGGCCGGTGGTGGGACGGACGAGCCGGCGTGCGGCGTCGGGGTCGTAGCGCGTCTGCTCGTCACCGGCTTTGGCGGCATCGGCCTCCACGCGCGCCCAGCCCCGCAGGTGGTCGCCCGCGCGCATCCAGCCCTGCTTCACCTCGACGCCTTTCGCATCGCGGCGCAGGCGGCGGATCACCAGCCCGGCGCTGTCGACCTTGTTCGGGTCCAGCCGCGGGTTTCCGGGTGCGAGGCAATGCGCCTCGATCACCGCCAGATGGAACTGGCGCTGAATCGGCTGGAACAGCTTCAGCACGCGGGTGCGCTCAGCGCTGCGCCGGATCTTCTCGGCAAGCTCGGCGACCGAGGACACCGAAGCCCTGGCGTCAGCCGATTCGGACGTTGCTTGCAGCGCACTTGCAGCCGTCCTGCGCCCCGCCAGCCCCATCAGTGTCTTGATCAGCGATCGGCCGTCCTTGCGCAGCCGCCTGCGCGTGTCGGTACCGACGGCGATGCCGGCATCCCTCGCCAGATCGTCGCGCAGCGCGACCCGCCCGTTCTCGTCGCGCAACGCCGCGAGCACCGCCTCGACGAAGTCCTCGTCGCTGCGCTGCAGGATCGCGGGCGCGTCGTCGTCGGCGATGTCGCGCGGCGCGCGCAGCAGGATGTCGTGATGGTTCACCATACGTTCCCCGCTCCGGGCGTGTAGCTGGTGCCGACCACCGACGTGGCCATCAGCACCTCGCATTTGACGACGCCGGAAAACTTGGCCATCGCCGCATCGACGGTGACCATGCCCGCCGTCACCTTGACGTTGGCCGCATCGACCTTGACCTGCGCCGCCGCGGTGATCGTGATGCCGCTGGATTCCAGCACCACGCTGTTGCCATTGCTGTCCTCGATGCGCACCTTGCCCGGCCCGTCGGACAGGGTCACCTTCTGCCCTGCCGGCGTCTCCAGCACCAGTTTCTCCTGCCCCTGCTGGTCGTCGAGCGTGACCACCACGCCGTTCTTCGAGCGGATGCGCTTGTACTGGTTGGTGCCGCCCGACAGCGAGGCCGGCGCCGCATTCGCGCCATTCCACAGGCCGCCCACCACCAGCGGATGGCGCGGGTCGCCCTGCACGAACACCACCAGCACCTCGTCGTCGACATCGGGCATGAAGAAGGCGCCGCGATCCGCGCCGGCAAAGGGGCACACCACGCGCGCCCACAGCGGCGCGTCCTGGCCGTCCACATCGTCGAAGGCATACAGCCGTACCTGCACGCGATCGCGGCTGTCGGGGTCGTTGATATCGACCACGCGCGCGAGATAGGCCGCCTGCATCCAGGCGGCGCTGCGCTCGAAGTGCGGTGCGCGATCCATCAGCGGCCTCCCAGCCAGGCGCACTCGCCCACGAACTCGGTGCGGTAGCCGGCATGCACGTCGTAGCGGTGACGCGCCTCGACCACGTAGTAGGTGTTGTCAAAGCGTGCCGACATGCCGCTCACCGCCACATGGGTGCCGACGCGCAGTTGCGGATTGCCCTCGGCAACCCCGTCGAGCCGCACGAAACGACGCGCACGACGGTCAAAGGCGGCCTCGGCGATCGCCTGCGCTTCGGCATCGGTACTCACCGCGAGATGGCCGAGGTGTTCGGCACGGTCGTCCAGCGCGCGCGCCAGCCAGTCGCTGCCGCTGGTGCCGCTGCCTGGGCCGCCGTGGGTGAGGCGCGTCGCCTCGCCGCTGACGGTGCTGCCGCCGATCGGGTCCCAGCCGCCGGTGGTGAGCTTGGTCACCTGCTGGGCCAGGTCCGCCACCACCCGGGCACGCGCAAGCTGGCCATGCATTTCCAGCGTCAGTTCGCCGCGGCGCACGTCACCGCGTGGCGACACCTGCAACTCGTCGCCGACGATCTGCAGGTCGCCATCGAAGCGGCCGATCAGCCGGCGCACGAAGGCGAGATCGCTTTCGTTCAGTTGCGCCCAGGTGCCCACCGGCGCGCTCAAGCCCTGCACCGTGGGCCGCAGGCCGAGCTCGTTCGCGACCTGCCGCACCACGTCGGCCGGCGCCATGTCGGCGTAGACCTTGCTGCGCCGGGCCATGCGCGCCTTCGACAGCGGATCCTCGGCCATCACGGTGAGCTCCGGCGGCGTGCCCTGGCCAAACTCCGCCTCCAGCGCGCTCACCACGCCACGGAAGATTTCCCGCGGCTGCGTCTCGTCGCCTGCATACACCTCGATCGCGGTACCGAGCGCCAGCCGCGAGCCGTCCTCGAAGGCGCTCTCGGCCCCGGCCGAAGTGCTCACCCAGTTGGAGAAGCGCAGCTCCGCAGTGCTCATGCCGCCTTCCGCCTCGGTGATGCACATGGCGATGAGCAGCTCCGACACCCGCTCGTCGGCCTGCCCGGACACGCGCAAGGTGGGCCGTGCGCGATAGACCGCCTGCTGACTGACCGAGGTTTCAGACATTTCCGCAGCTCCCAGCTATTTGCTCGTTCGTTCCGCGCTCAAGTAGAACCACCCGGCTGCAGGGCATTCCCCAGCACCACATCCGTGTAGGAGCGGGCTCGACCGCGACCGGACGTGTGAGATCGCGGTCAAGCCCGCTCCTACAGGGACGTTCGTTCCCATTCGCACCTCAATCCGCGACCACCCGCTGTGCGCGCTCCTCGCGCACCCGCTGCTCGCGGGCAATCCGCTCCAGCAACTCCTCGTCGCGCGCGCCTTGCGACTCGCTGCCGGACGAGGATTGCGCCGGCCTCTCGTGCTCCGGCGTGACCTCCGCCTGCATTTCCTCGATCGTGATCGGCATGGCCGCGCTCCTCTTCGCTCGTGACTCAGCGGATGCCGATGACGAAATCCGCCTCGGCGCCCACGTCCACCTTCAGGCCGCTGCTGCCGTCGTCGATCAGCCGCCCACCCGCAGCAACCGAACCGTGTGGCGAACTGGACACTGCCAGCTGCAGCAACTGGCTGGTCGACAGCGTGTGGGTCGATACCGTCGTCTCGCTGCGCAGGCCAGAAAACCCTGCGCTGGCGCTGGCTCCGACAGCAAGACCGCCGCTGGCGGCAACCCCCAGCGAGGCGCCTGCCGATGCTCCGACGGCAACGCCGCCGCCCATCGACAGCCCGACGCCCGCCCCAACCCCGCCACCGACCGACAGTCCCGCACCCGCTCCGGCACTTCCACCCATGCCGATCCCTGCTCCCCCACCCGCGGCAAACGCTGCGGCGGGCAACAGATTGGCACTTGCACCCGCGCCCGCGCTGACGCCGAACCCTGCGCTGGCCGAGGCCCCCGCGGAGAACCCGGCGCCGGCAGAAGCACCGATTCCACCCGAAAAACCCGCCCCCATCGATGCGCCGGCAGAAAAGCCCACGCTCGCCGACGCGCCGACGGCCAGCCCGCCACCCGCGCCAAAGCGCAGGCTGGCTGCGCCGTTGGCGCCGGCGATACCTCGCGCGGCGCGCGGCGCGCCCATCGCGTTCGCCAGGCCCTGCGCACCGCCTACCGGACCACCGTCATCCGGTACCACCACCGCCTCGGGCGCAATGTCGCTATCGACGCTGGCTTGCTGGTCGCTGGTGCCGATGTCGAACACCTTCTCCTGGTTGGCCAGGGTCAGGTTGATCGACGCGCGCAGCGGCAGGCCGCCGGCAGCGAAGAAGTCGATCGTCTCCTTGTACTGCTCCACCAGACCGGTGAAGGAATAGGCGCCCCACGAGAACTTCACCGTCGGCGGCACGAACTTGCTGCTGCCTTCCGCGATGGGCTGCAGCATCTGCGCCATCTTCTTGGTGACGACGCGCACGTCGGTGCCGGTGTCGGTGGTGTCGAACACCAGATCCATCGTCAACTTGGACGAGGTCTGGCTGACGTACTGCTTCTTTTTCGCGCCCTTGCCTTCTTCCTTCAACGTGTTGCTGACCTGCATCTGCAGGCTGGCGGGATTGAAATGCACGTCCACGTGCACCTTCGGCCCCGTCAGGGTCTCGAAGGTGGCTGGCGTGTCGGCGCGGTCTTCTGGCAGTTCGGGCATCTTCAGCCTCCACTCACCGGCAGCAGCACCAGCCCTTCATGCGCCAGATGCAGTTCCTCGATGCCGACATCGTTGCCCTTCGCGTTGAGATCCGCCGCCTTGAACTTGACGGGCAGCGCACGACGCAAGGCCCAGCGCACCACTGCCTCGTCGCGCGCGTTGCGCATCTCGATCTCGACCATCAGTCGATAGGCGTAGGCGCCGCCGCCCACCATGCTGAACCAGTTCCACAGGTCGCGCGTCTGCGTCATGCCGCGCTTGAGCACCACGGTGGCGAAGCTCACCGGGCCGGCGCGCTGCGCGGCGCCATAGTTCGACCCGCCGACCTTGATGACTTTCGGCTCCATGGTTGCCTCAAGGCCGGTGCACTCGGAGAAGGCGCCTTGGCAGATCGGCACATCCGTCGTGCTCGCGGGAACGTGGCCGAGCGCCTGCTTGCGGAAACTGACGTGAAAGCGGAAGACATGCAGCGGCGCGTAATCCAGCCGCTCCTTCGCCTCCCGGCTCAGCGGATCTGCCATCACGCCACCTCCTGCGCCGTCAGCGCCACGCCACCGCCGATCAGCTCCAGCACCACGATGATCCGCTCCACGGCAGCGACCGGCAGCACGGCAATCTCGGCGCGCACGCGGCCGTTGTCGAGATCGTTCTGGCTCATGGTGCTACGGTCGCAGCGCACGACGAAGGCATCGGCGGCGGTTGCACCGCCCAGCGCGCCTTCGCGCCAGAACGCCAGCAGCGTCTGCTCCAGGCTGCTGCGCACCTGGCTCCACAAGGCTGGGCCATTGGCCTCGAAGATGGCGGATTCGCCTGCACGCCGGGCAGTACGCAGAATGGCGCCAAGCAGGCGCGCAACACCACCCGCGCGCCAGGGCTCCACGTCCGACGTGCTCACGTCGGAACGCAACGCCCAGCCGTCGGCACCTGGCGCCACCACGCACACCCGCTCGGCCAGTCGGTCGGACGAGGTCTCGGCGACACCGCTCCAGCTCAGCACCGGTTCGCTGTCATGCACCGCCGGCAACAGCGTGCCGGCGACCGAACGGAAGGTGCCGCGCGCAAGGGCGTTGCGCGCCAGCAGACCGGCCAGCATCCCGTCGGGCGGCTCCAGCAGCGACGGCAGGTCGCTGCTGGACCTCGTCCTGATCCAGGGCCAGCCGAGCTGCACGAAGGCGGCCTCGGGCCTGCCCTGGGGATCGTCGTCAATGCCCGCCTGCAGGATCCCGGCACGCTCCAGCCAGGCGGCAAAGTCGGCCTGCGCCCACACCGTGCCCGAAACCGCGATGCTGCGCACATCCGCGCGCGGAAGCGGCAAGGCTGCGAGGAACTGCATCTCGCGATGGTCGCGGGCGAAGCGTGCACGCACCGCGGCAACCGCGTTGCGCCAGGCGTAAAAACCCGTCTCGTCGCAGCGCGGCGGCGCGAGGTCGCGCAGGCCGACGTCCTCCTCCACCCGGGCCTCGCCGCCGTCGGTGCATTCCACAAAAACTTCCGGCGACGCGGGCGGCTCGATCGCGACGCTCACCGTGTCGCCATCGGCGGCGCAGGCATCGGCGAGGTCGGGCGTCGCCACCAGCGCCACCTCCGGCAAGCCGAACAGATGCCCCAGTCCGCGCCAGGTCGTCGGATCGACCGACGTCGCTTCGGGTGCGAGGAGCGCCGCGAGCCGCTCATCTCGCGCCGCAGCGCGTTCGCCGCTCGCCTCGAGGAAAGGCCAGGGATCCCCCGCGCGCACAATGACCGCGCGACGGCCCCCGCTGGCAAAGAAGCTGCGCACCGCCGCGCCGAGGTAGCTCGTGCACCGGCGCGCACTGCCCGCCTTCACCGGCCGTGCGTCCCAGGCAAACAGGGCGTCGAAAGCGGCCCAGCTCTCCACCACGACGGGAAGCTGGAACAGCGTCTCGATCTCGTCGGCATCGGCACGCCACAAGCCGGGTGACCAGCCACGTGCCGCCGTCGCGTCACGCACCAGCCAACGCTGTGCGGCAAGCGCGTCGATGACGCTTGCCGGCAGCGGCCCGGGCCGCCGCGCGACATAGCCGATGAAGCAGGCGACGTCGACCCGGTTGGGATCCGGGCGCAGCGGCGGAACGGCGGTCTCGAAGCGCAGGCCGTACATGACAGGCTCGTTGGCGTTCGTCGGTTATGGATCGGAATGTGGGTCCGGATCGTGTCGAACGGGCCTCAGGCCTGGATCTCGAAGCCTTCGGCCGAGAGCACGATTTCCTCCATCGCCACGTCGGTGCCCCCCTTGCCGGCCAGCGTCGGGCCGGTGTACTTCATCGGGATGCAGCCGCGCAGCACCCAGGTCCGCACCGGCTTGCGTGCCTCGTCCATCAGCGTGATGGCCACCGTCTTCTGCGCGGCCGGGCCATCGGTGCGGGTCTGCTGGATCCAGGCCCACAGGCTGTCGAAATTGACGATGCCGCGCTTGCAGGTCACGTCGCTGACCTTATGGACGCCGGCCACCTTGCGCACATGGTTTTCCTTGTCGTTGCCCGCGCGATACTCGGCGACCGTCACTTCTGTGCCGATGCCCGACACATCGGAGAAGCCGCCGAATTCCTCGCCGCCATCGAAATTGACGACGAAGTTGAAGGCGCCGTAGGGCGTGATACGTTCAGCCATGATTCAGTCCCCCTCGCTCAGGCACTGGCATCGGCGGTCTTCTGGCCGATGCGGAAGATGACGAATTCGGCCGGCTTGATCACCGCCACGCCGATCAGGCACACCAGCCGACCGTTGTCGAGGTCGTTCTGGGTCATGGTGCTGCGGTCGCAGCGCACGAAATACGCTTCCTCGGTCTTGGTGCCGAGCAGCGCGCCGTTGCGCCACTCGTTGTAGAGGAAGTCGGAGATCGTCTGCCGCACGTTGGCCCACAGGCGCTCGCCGTTGGGCTCGAACACCGCCCATTGCGTGCCGCGGTCGATCGACGACTCCAGATAGTTGAAGTAGCGTCGCACGTTCACGTACTTCCATTCCGGGTCGGACGAGGCCAGACGCGCACCCCACACGCGGAAGCCGCGCCCCGACAGGTAGCGCAGGCAGTTCACGCCGATCGGGTTGAGCATTTCCTGCTGCGCGAAGTTGATGTCGAGTTCGAAGCGCAGCGCGCCGCGCACCACTTCGTTGGCTGGCGCCTTCCACACGCCGCGCTGGATGTCGTTGCGCGCGTAGATGCCGGTCACGAAGCCCGACGGCGGCAGCGCAAGCTCGCGCGGGATATCCTCGCGACCAGGGCGCGCCAGCGGGTTGGGGACGACGACCCAGGGGTAGTACACCGCGGCGTAGCGTGAATCGATCAGCCCGCGCAGCGTGCGGGCCTGGCCGGGCGTCTGCGCCGGAGGCAGGTCCAGCACCGCGATGCGGTAGGCGCGGCGCGCCTCGGCGTGCGAGATCAGCAGGTTGTTCGCCGCCTGCGCATCGGCGTAGGCGGCAGCTCCCGGCGCGGCGACGATGGACACGTCCTCGAGGCTGGCCAGTTCGCCCAGCGCGAGCGCGTAGTCGCTCGAAGCCGGTGCCGCCCCGTCGGCGCCATTACCGAGAGCGAAGCTGCGTTCCAGTTCGCCCGCAGCGTTGGCCGTGGCGCCGGCAAAGAGGGCATTGCGCAATTCCAGCGCACTGACGTTGCCGCCGATGGAAATGGCGAACATGTTCTGCAGGTGATCAGCGCGTCGCGACGGCGTGGCCGACATGACATGCCCGACCCAGGCCGGATGGGTGCGATCGAAACCCATGCCCTCAAAGCTGAGGTTCTCGCCATCGGCATCGATGGCGACCACCAGCAGCGTGACGATGCGCGGCGTATCCGCGGCAAGGGTCGCAACCACTTCAGCCGCGCCGGCCGGATTGCCTGCAGGCCGCCATTCGCTGCCCACCTTCAGGTGATAGGCGGTCGTGCCGCCGCTGCCGGTCACCAGCAGCGTGCCTGCAGGGGCGTTCTGCATCGCCGGCAACGCGACCGGCGCCAGCACTTCGCGCACGACGATGCGCCCGTTGCCGATCGAGCCGGGGAAGCGCGCGACGAAGCTCACCGCCTCGTCAGCGGCAGTGCCGTCGGCAGTGACGCCAGCCGCCGCAGTTGCCGCGTTGGCGCCAACCGCGCGCGACACGTAGAGACGCGAGCCGCCTTCATTGAAGAAGGCCCGCACCGCATGCGCAAGGTAGTTGGTGTTCGGGCTGGTGCCCGTCAGCGCAAGGTCCGAGATTCCCCCGTAGATGCGCTCGAAATCACCGAAGCTGGTGAGCAGTTCGGGCACTTCCTGCTCGTCCTCGGCGGCACGGTACGGCCCCTTGCGAGTCGGTCCGACGAAGGCCGTCGTGCTGGTACCCACGCCTTCGATGGACTTGGCGCGGAAGCTGGTTTCCTCGACATAGACGCCGGGTGCGAGGTACTCGGGCATGGCTGGTCTCCTTTCTTCGAGCGTGCTGGGCCGTGTTCACGCCCAGGGAAATGGACGACGACGCATGAACTCCCATCTCATGGCAAGTCGAGGCCCAGGTTCAGGTGTGGCGTGCCCCGCGCTGCGAGGCTCAGGTTGCGCTGTGCCGATGGCAGAGTGGCGCGGCGCCGTTCCAGATCATCGGGGTCCACCAAAGGCAAGCGTGGCGGCGGACGGCCCCCAGCCACCGCTGACGGGTTCGTGCGCGTCCCGGCTGCGGGATCGAAATACACTTCGACGGTTGCGGCGATGCTGCTGACCACCACCGCGCCCTCTTCTTCCGACCAGGTCGTGACCGGCACGCCGGCCACCGGCACAAGCCCCTCGCCGCGCCAATCAGTGAGTCCGCGGGCGATGACCCTGCCCCCAGACACGACACGCAGCAGCGCACCGCCGAGCGCATCGCCGAGCGGCCGGTTGCCAGCATTGCCGCCCGCGTTGCCAGGCAGATTGCGCGTCACGGTGACGCGCAGGGCACACCAGTTGGTGCTGAGATCGGCGGTTGGCGCGCAATACAGCGGCACGTCCAGGGGGACGAAGAGCGAATCCGCCGCATCGGCCTCGTCGGAGGGATCGCGCGGCAGCGCAATGTGGACAATGCGCGGAAGATAGCGGCCGGACAGGTCGCGCACCACGACCTCCAACGCCTCGCTGCCGGGATCAGGGTTGGGCGGTGGCTCGTCGAAACGAAGGGCGTGGGCAGGCAGCCGCTCCCACTCGTGAATGACGAACAGGCCGCTGCGGTTGCGGACGATGCGCGCGCCTTCGGCCTCCACCTGCAGCATGCCATTCGCCGCGCGCAAGGGCATGGCGGTCACGCCTTCGACCGGACGCAGGGCGCCAAGCACTCGCCATTCCAGGCGCTCGAGTTCGCGCAATTCGCGTACGCTCATCGCGCCTCCTCGCCAAAGGCAAACCGCGCCGCAACCACCGGCCGGAACGCGGCAGCATCCACATCCGGGTCGATCCGCACCAGCCTCGCGACCCATGAAACCGATAGTCGATACGAGGGCGTCAGGGCATCCCAGATGCGCATCAGGTCCTCGGTGGACAACTCGGACGGGACGATCTGGATCACCTCGTCGCCCGCCCAGCCGGCCTCGGGCGACAGGGAGGACAAATCCAGCACGGGAAACTGGTGCAACTGGCGCAGCGCCCAGGTCAGGGCCACCTGTTCCTCGTGGGCGGTCATGCCCCACGCGCTCATCAGGTAGTGCAGATCCAGCCCCAGCGGTCCGGCGCCGGATTCGGCCGCCCGCAGGTGGGCGCTCTGGCGACTGTGCTCATTCACCGAGATGCGGTACAGGAAGAGCGTGATGCGATTGCCCTCCTCCATGTCGCCGGCGAGCTGACCGGCGCTCATCAGGCTGAACTCACAGGCGGGCATGGTCTGGCCGGCAACTTCCGCGGGATAGGTATTCCGCAGGAAAGTCGCGATCGAGCTGCCGACCGAATGCACACCGAATACGTTCGCCATCGCCTGTTCCGTATCGAATCTCGTCAGTGCGTCCCGCCCGCGCCCCGTACGCCCGCCCACGCATAGATCAGGCGCCCGTCGGGCATGCGCTGCGCCCGCACCAGCCCGCGCTGCACCAGCACGCCGAGCGCTGCCTCCACCTCATCCGCGGTGGCCTCGACGCCCTCACCCACCAGCCACCAACGCGCAATGCCCTGCGCGCTGTCCGCCGCGTCGGGATGACTGGCGAAATACCGCTGTATCGCCCACGTCACCCTCGAGAGGTTGCCATCGAGCATGGCCCTGGCTCCGAGTTCGGTCCGTGCTTAGTCAGCAAGTACCGCGCCACCTGCTTCCAAATACCTGACGGCGTTGCAGGCAGCGGGATGGCGCAAGACCAGCATAAGCCGGCATCCGAATCATCGGGTCACGCCCGACCCACCAGATTTACGGTATTGACGACCCAAACTTCGAATGTCTTCAGGGGACTGAAGCCGCTCGCCGGAAGCGTGAGTGAGGGTCCAGCAGTGTCACGGCGGGTCAAACTTTCCCCACTCAACCGGTACCGGCCACTCCACCTCGCGGCACGGTAAGACCCCAATGGACGCACAAAAGGACGCCGGGCCGACCGCAATGCGGCCGGCCCGGCGATCCCGATGCAAGACCGGAGCAGTCGCTACAAGGCCTGGAAAGCGAGAATCGCAACGCAGGTCGGTGGGAGGGCCGCGAGGAAAAGGCCGAGCGGACTGATCGCTTCGTCCGTGAAGCTCGACTTGAGAATCGCAACGCCTGCCGGGTTCGGGGCGTTGGCGATGATCGTCAGACCACCGCCCGTGACCGCTCCGGCCACGATTGCGTACTTGAAGTCGAGGGTGACGCCTTCGACCAGCGACGCGAGATACGTCAGCGCAGCATTGTCGGTCACGGCCGTGAGTGCCGTCGCCAGGAAGTAGAGCAGCGTCGGTTCGACGCCCACCAGCGTCTGCTGCAACCACCACTGCTGCAATCCGCCCAGCACGACGAGCCCGGCGAGGAAGAAGGCCACCATGAGCCCCTCGCGCAGGATCAGGCGATCCTGGTGCTTCTTGTAGGCTTCGGTGTAGCCGATGAAGAACAGGAACAGGCCCATGAACACGGCAGGGTGGTGCGCAAATGCGACGACCGCCACGAGGAAGAGGAGGTGGATGCCCGTCACGACGGGTGGCACCTTCGACGATCCGGATTCACCATGAACATGCCCCCTTTCGGCGAGTTCCTTGCGGAAGAACCAGGTCAGGACGAACGCATTGAAGGTCACCGCCGTCGCGGCCTTCCAACCGAAGTGGGAGAACATGTACAAGGTGTCCCAGCCCCACTTTCCCGCCACCATCAGCACCGGCGGCGCAGCGAAATGTGTGAGCGTGCCGCCGATCGACACATTCACGAACAGCAGGCCTAGCGTGCCGTACTTCAGGCGGTTCGAAAGCTGATACTGGAAAAAATTCTCGCGCAACATCAGCGCGGCCAGGGTCATTGCCGCCGGCTCGGTGATGAAGGAGCCGAGCAGCGGCACAACTGCGAGGATCAGGAAAAACATAGCAACCGCGCGCGGGATCGGAATCGCGGCCGCGAACAATCGCACGACCCCGACCACTGCGTTGAGAATGGGACGACTGGCAGCGATCACCATGATGACAAACACGAACATCGGTTCGGTGAAATTGCGCCCGTCGAGGTAGCCCACTGCGGCCTGCTCGCCCGAAAGCACGAACAACCCCAGAATCAGGATAAATGCCCACAAGCCGAAGACGACTTCGACCTCTGCCAGCAGGTGCCAGAGTCCGGCGTGCGCCGGCTGGAGATGCGCAAGACGGGCAAAGATCTTGGTCGAGAAGGTGTGCAGCACAGCGATCGCGAAGATCACGGTCGCAAAGAGTTCGGGGGCGGTATGAGTCATGGCGGAAATCTCGCGACTGGTCTGCGGCTGGGCGCCGGACGATACAACAAGGTTTTCGCAGGGGACAAGGCTGGGAGGCCGGTTCGACCACCGCGTCGCGCACCGGGCGAACCGCGCAGCGACCGAGGACGCGGCGGCCGCGCCAGCGATCTTGAACTCACCGGTGAGCGATCGCCGACGAGGCTCAGCCGGCGACTGGCCTCACCCGACTCGCGGCCAGCTTCGCGCGCTCGCGCGCCTCGTCGATCGAGGCGCCATTGGCGACGGCCACCCCCATGCGGCGCTTGACGAAGGATTCCGGCTTGCCGAACAGGCGCAGGTCGCTGCGCGGCACCGACAGCGCCTGGGCCACGCCGTCGAAGGCGATCCCGGCGGCTTCCATGCCGCCATAGATCACCGCCGAGGCGCCCGGCTCACGCAGGGACGTATCCACCGGCAGGCCCAGGATGGCGCGCGCATGCAGCTCGAACTCGGAGAAGCGCTGCGAACACAGCGTCACCAGACCGGTGTCGTGCGGGCGCGGGCTGACTTCCGAGAACCACACCTTGTCACCCTTGATGAAGAGCTCGACGCCAAAGATGCCACGCCCGCCGAGGTTGCCGGTAACTGCAGCGGCGATGCGCCTGGACTCCGCCAGCGCGGCCACGCTCATCGGCTGCGGCTGCCACGATTCGACATAATCGCCCGCCACCTGCACATGGCCGATGGGCTCGCAGAAATAAGTCTGGACCTCGCCCCGCTCATCGCGCGCGCGCACCGTCAGCAGCGTGATCTCATAGTCGAAGTCCACGAAGCCCTCGACGATCACCCTGCCCTGGTTCACGCGCCCGCCGGCAGCGGCGTAGTCCCACGCCTTGCTGACGTCTGCAGGGCCGCGCAAGGTCGATTGCCCCTTGCCGGACGACGACATCACCGGCTTCACGATGCACGGATAGCCGATCTCCCCGTCGATGGCCGCCTGCAGCTCCTCGAGCGAATCGGCGAAACGATATGGCGAGGTCGGCAGGCCGAGCTCCTCCGCGGCCAGCCGGCGGATGCCTTCGCGGTTCATCGTCAGGCGCGCGGCGCGCGCGGTGGGAATCACTTCGGCCAGGCCCTCGGCCTCGACTTCCGCCAGCATGTCCGTGGCGATCGCCTCGATTTCGGGCACGATCAGGTGCGGCCGCTCCTGCTCGATCAGGCTGCGAAGTGCCGCACCATCGGTCATCGAGATGACGTGCGCGCGATGCGCGACCTGGTGGCCGGGCGCATCCGCATAGCGATCCACGGCGATGACCTCCACGCCCAGCCGCTGCAGCGCGATGATCACTTCCTTGCCGAGTTCGCCGGCGCCCAGCAGCATGACCTTGAGCGCGCTGGGAGACAGAGGGGTGCCGAATCTCATGGGAGGGAATTCCTTCGGTGAATGTCCGTTGCTGGGCGGCCGCGCTGGCCCGCCCCAAGCCAGGACTTGTCGTCGCAGCCGGATCCGGTCCGGCCGCGAGCGTTTTTTCGAGCTTGGCCGATGTCCGGCGACCTCAGCCGGGCAGACGCTCGATCGCCTGCTCCAGGGCCGCAACGCTGCGTTCGACTTCATGCAGCTTGTCGAGCCCGAACAGGCCGATGCGGAAGCTGCGGTAGTCGGCGCGCTCGTCGCACTGCAGCGGCACGCCGGCGGCGACCTGCATGCCGAGGGCGGCGAACTTGCTGCCGTTCTGGATCTCCGCATCGTCGGTGTAGCTGACGACCACGCTTGGTGCCTGGAAGCCCGGCGCGGCCACGCTGGGGAAGCCCTTGCGCTCCAGCGTGGCACGCACCCGCCGGCCCAGTTCGCGCTGTTCGTCACGCACCCTGTCGAAACCGTAAGCCTGCGTTTCCTTCATCACGTCGCGCACGCTCGCCAGCGCATCGGTCGGCATGGTCGCGTGGTAGGCATGCCCGCCGCCTTCATAGGTTTCCATGATCTGCAGCCACTTGCGCAGGTCGCAGGCGAAGCTGGTGCTGGTGGTCTCGTCGATGCGGGCTCGCGCGCGCTCGCCCAGCATGACGAAGGCACAGCAGGGCGAGCCGCTCCAGCCTTTCTGCGGCGCGCTGATGAGGATGTCGATGCCGACGTCGGCCATGTCCACCCACATCGTGCCCGAAGCAATGCAGTCGAGCACGAAGAGCCCGCCCACCTCACGCACCGCGGCCGCCACCGCGCGCAGGTAGTCGTCGGGCAGCATCATGCCGGACGCCGTCTCGACGTGCGGCGCGAACACCATGTCGGGCCGCTTATCGCGGATCGTCGCCACGACTTCGTCGATCGGCGCCGGCGCGAACGGCGCCTTGGGGCCGGACTCGACCTGGCGGGCCTTCAGCACGATCTGCTCGGACGGGATGCGGCCCATGTCGAGGATCTGCGTCCAGCGGAAGCTGAACCAGCCGTTGCGGATGACGAGGCACTTGCGGTTGGTGGCGAACTGGCGCGCGACGGCTTCCATGCCGAACGTGCCGCTGCCCGGCACGATGACCGCCGACCTGGCGTTGTAGACCTGCTTCAGGATCGCGGAGATGTCCTTCATCACGCCCTGAAAGCGCTGCGACATGTGATTGAGCGCGCGATCGGTGTACACCACCGAATATTCGAGCAGTCCGTCGGGATCGACATTGGGTAGCAAGGCTGGCACAGGCAACTCCGCTGGTAGGGAAAGCAAGTTCCTGATCGTAGCAAATGCGCGCCGCTTTTCGGCAAATGCGCGCATCCCAAGCCGGGCAGATCCAACGGCTCCGCCCGGCTTGCGTCCGCCTGCGCCGCAGGCGGCTCAGCGCGCGGGCAGCGAGAGCTGCTCGACCGAGCGGGTGTCGCGCCTGACCTCCTCAGCCGACCATGGCAATGCCTTGCGGCCGAAGGTGTCGAACAGTTCGAGCTGATCGGCGTAGTGCTGCGAGCGCATCCCCTGCGGGTCGATGAAGCCGCTCTGACCTGGCCCGAGGACGTCCCAGGCCCGCACCGCGCCGCGGCCCAGCGCCACCATGTTGTTCTCGGTGCCGCGGTTCATCACCACATGCGTCTGCGCACCCTCGACTTCGAGGGCCTGCGGGATGCCCATGAAGTTGCTGGTGAAGTAGCGCAGCCGCGCAACCGGCACCTTCCAGTTCGCCGGGACGGTGCCGCCGTACTCCTTGGCCAGCTTGTCCGCCGCCTGGCCCAGCGCCTCGCGCACCACCTCGAGCGCATCGCGACCGTTGAGGAAGTCGTAGGCCTGCGGCACGCTGGCCGACTTGCCACGCAACACCTGGTAGAGCAGCTTGGTGCCGACCTGGATGTTGATCGAGCCTGCCGGCGGACGATCAGGCGTCGGATAGCCGGTGGCGCCGAAATAGCGCATGAAGTCCGCAGGCACCTCGTCGGCAAAGGTCGCCTTCAGCATCGCACCCAGCCAGGCATCGAGGATGGCCGGCGCCGGATGATCGTAGACGCCGTCACGGTTGTCGTCGGCATTCAATCCGTTCCAGTCCTGCAGCGCGGCGACCAGCGCCTTGCGCGCATCGCCGTCGGGCAGCGGCGCCACCGCGTCACGCAGCACCGGCAGGAAGTAGCGCGCATTGACGTCGGCCAGGCTGGTGGGCTTGAGCAGACTCCACATGCCCTCCACGTCCATCGGCCCCTTCGCGCGGAGGCGCTGCTCGAGTTCATTCAACCGGTCGGCCGCGCCCCACGACAGCCAGATCATGTCGGGGTTGGGGTAACCCTTGATCGGCGGGTTGTTCCAGTTGGCGATGTAGCCCTGGCGCGGGTTGTAGATCTTGGGGTTGGTGTCGAAGGAGAGCAGGCCGTCCCAGTCCATCTCGCCAGTGCCCGGCACCGGCAGGCGCAGGTCGTGACCGGGCTTGCGTTTCGGATATTTGCCGGTATGCGCATAGCCGATGTTGCCGTCCGCATCGGCGTAGTACCAGTTGATCGTCAGCGCGTGGCGTTCGGCCTGCTTCAGCCACTGTGCCCAGTTCTGCGACTGGCCCTTGCGCGTCCACGCGATCAGCGACTGCAGTTCCAGCCCATCCCAGGTGCGCTGCTTGGCATAGGCGACGCCCTGGGCCGGATCGGACTTGACGACCACGCCATGCACCGTGCGGAACACATCCAGCGTGACCGGCGCGGCCCCCTTCACGGCGATGGTCTCGGTGCGTTTCTCCATCGTGCGCCACTCGCCCTTGTGCTGGTAGCGGCTGGGATCGGCCGGATCGAGCTTCTCGGCGAAGATGTCGACGCCATCGCCGAAGCCGGCGGTGGAGCCCCAACTGATGCGCCCGTTGGTGCCGAACAGCACGCTCGGATAGGCGAACGGCGTGTTGCCGACCAGATCGAAGCCGGCGCCGTGCAGGCCGATGCCGTAGGTGTAGGCGGGCGAGAACCAGCCGAACTGCGGGCCGTTGAGCAGGATGGAGCTGGCGCCGCGCGCAAGCTTGCGGCCGATGATCCACATGTTGCTCGCCGCCGGGAAACCGGCCTGGCCGGTCATGCCCAGCGTGCCCAGTTCGGCCAGCAGCAGTTCGCGCTGTTCTTCCGGCGTGCCGCCGGCCAGGGCGCCATCGGGAGTCTTCGCCAGGCGGGCCAGAGTGGGCGGAACGTCGTCGTAGCGCGGCAGCGCATAACGCAAGGGCGCGGAGGCCGCCCCTGCGGCGAGCTTCACTGCATATTCGCCTTCCTCCGGCGCGATCGTGGTCGGCGTCTCGGGGTCGACGATCCACTTCAACTGGTCGAAGATCTGCTTGCCCCTGGCTTCGCCGTGCTTGTCGATGAGGGCGGTGCGCAGCGCGAGGTTGTCGAGCTCGGTGTTGAAGTCGGAGAAGCGGTTGGCCATCGTGCCGACGAACACCATCGCGACGTCGTAGGCGGTCCACTTCGCCGGCTCGAAGCCGAAATCGCGGAACTGCTTCGGCATCAGGCGCTCTGGATCGGCCTTCACCTTGTCGAGCCAGGCGTTCATGCCAGCGGCGTAGCCTTCGAGGATGTCGCGATCCGGCTTCGGCAGGGCCTCGATCTGCGCATGGATGGAGGCCGGCCAGAAATTAGCGCGGGTACCCTTGTCAAAGGCGACGAACTTGTCGCCCAGCACCTCGGCTACGGTGCCCTGGGTGCTGCGGCGCGCCATCTCCATCTGGAACAGGCGGTCCTGTGCGACCGAGTGGCCGTAGCCATAGAACAGGCCGAAGACGGTATTCGCATAAACGTGCGGCACGCCCCAGGAGTCGCGGCGTACCGTCACCGTGCCCGCTCGGGCGACTTTCCCGGCTGCGGCAGGATGCGCGGTCGCGTGTCCGGATTCGGCGCCGGCAGGTGCCGGGATCGACAGGCCACCCAGGGTGGCGATGGCAGCCATGGCGAACAGGGCTCGCCGCAAGCGGGGAGCCCGAACAGGGTTTTGCATGTTGTTTGTCTCCTCACCCGGTTCCGGACGCATCGGATCGCGACGGTCGGGCGACATTCGTTTTTCGTATCTTCGTCACGCGCTGGCGCCGTACGCCGGCGCGGGCCGCGAATCTTAGACGACGAGTGTGGGCGTGTCCATCGCCTCCTTGTCGCGATCCACGGCACCGGCCAGCAGACCCCAATTCACCACCTCGATCCGGCCATCGTAATGCTCGACGATCGCGCTGCAGGTATCGACCCAGTCGCCGCAGTTCAGGTAGCGGATCGCGCCGATCTGGCGATCGGAGGCCCAGTGGATGTGGCCGCAGATCACGCCGTCCAGACTGCGCTGCTGGGTGGCACGCGCCACCGCATCCTCGAAGTCGAAGATGAAGCCGACCGCGCGCTTGACCTTCTGCTTGGCGTAGCCCGCAAGCGACCAGTAACCGGAGATGTGCAGCGCGCGCCGCACCCGCGACAGGACGTGGTTCATGCGCACCAGCCCGTTGTAGGCGACGTCGCCGAGCACGGCCACCCAGCGATGATGGCGGGTCACCTGATCGTACTCGTCGCCGTGGATCAACCAGTAACGCCGGCCATCGATGCCCTGGTGCACCCACTCGCTCTCCACTCGGATGTCGCCGAAGGCGATCCCCACATATTCGCGCAGAGCCTCGTCATGATTGCCCGGGATGAAGAACACCTTGTCGCCGCGGCGCGCCCGGCGGAGCACCTTCTGTACCACCGTGTTGTGTGACGCCGCCCACTGGATGCCGCGGCTCATCGCCCAGAAGTCGACGATGTCGCCCAGCATGTAGAGGTACTCGGACTCGTATTCCTTCAGGAAATCGAGCAGGCGTTCGGCCTGGCAGGCGCGCGTGCCCAGATGCACGTCGGAGATGAACACGGCGCGAACCTGCTGCATCAGTGCTCCGCACCGAGTAGTCGATCTGCGCCCGCCTCGCCCGCTGCGGGGTGCGCCCCATGCCAGGCGCGCAGCAGCGAGGCCGCGAACTGGTCGTTCACCCGCTCCCAGTCGAAGTGCTCGGCGCTCGCACGCGCGCGCTCCGCAAGCCGGCGGCGCAGCGCGCCATCGCAGGCGGCACGGACCGCACGGTCGATGAACGCGGCCTCGTCGCGACCCGGTGCACACAGGCCGTTGTCCATGTCACGTGCCACCTCGGCCGCCGCCGCATAATCGAAGGCCACCGCGCACAAGCCGCTCGCCATCGCCTCGAGCATCACGTTGCCGAAGGTTTCGGTGAGGCTGGGAAACAGGAACAGGTCGGCGGAGGCGTAATGGGCTGCAAGATCCTCGCCGATGCGCATGCCGCACAGCTTCGCCTCGGGACATTCCTTCGCCACTGCCTCGCGCATCGGCCCATCGCCGACGATCACCAGTCGCGCTTCAGCGCACGCGTGGCGTACCGCAGCGTAGGTGCGCAACACCAGCGGCAGGTTCTTCTCCGGCGCCACGCGGCCGACGCTGATCAGCACCACGTCGTCGGGCGACGCGCCCCACTGCGCGCGCAGCATGTCGCTGCGTCGCGCGGGCGAGAACAGGGTCGTATCGACACCGCGCGACACGACCTCGACGCGCTCGTAACCCTGGCCCCGCAGCGTGCGCGCCATCTCCGCGGTCGGCACGAAAGTGGCTTCGGTGCGGTTGTGGAAGCGGCGCAGATAGGCCGCCACCGGCTGCCGCAGCCAGCCCACGCCGTAATGCTCGCTGTAATGGTCGAAATTGGTGTGAAAATCGGACGTCACCGGCAGACGCAGCTTCTTCGCCGCCGAAATCGCCGTCCAGCCGAGCGGCCCTTCCGTGGCCACATGCACCAGATCTGGCCGCTGCCGGCTCCACGCCCGCACCAGGGCGGCCTTCGCCGGCAGGCCGAAGCGCAGACCGTCGTAGCGCGGCAGCTTCA
The DNA here is from genome assembly GCA_018240785.1 of Pseudomonadota bacterium. Lineage (GTDB taxonomy): Bacteria > Pseudomonadota > Gammaproteobacteria > Burkholderiales > Rhodocyclaceae > Thauera. The sequence continues at coordinate 70,409 of JAFEFC010000037.1, forward strand.
TGCCGCGCGACAGCATCTCCTCGTAGTCGCCGCCGCAATGGGCGACCTCGCTGCGCGCCTGCCGGGGGCGGATCAGTTGCACGCGATGGCCGCGGTGGATGAGCCCATCCACCATGCGCTGCAAGGTCATCGCAACGCCGTTGACCTCGGGTGGATAGGTCTCGGTGACGAGCGCAATGCGCAGCCGCGGCTCGAGGCAGAGTTCCTCGGTGATGAAATCGAGCGTTTTCATGTCGCCGCAGCTTAGGCGGCGATTGCGACGCTGCCGTTACGCTCCTGCGTCGCTACGATGACAGCGCGGACAGCAGCCGCGCATCACGACCGTAGATGTCCTTGCGGAAATGCACAGCGCCGGATGCGTCCGCATCGGCGGTGTAATAGAGCAGCATCACCGTGATGTCGCGATTCACCGGCACCGTGCGCGTCTTGCCGGTGGCGATGGCCGCCTTCAGGGCCTCTGGGCTCCACTGCGTCGGGTCGTCGAGCAGCAGCACGGCCAGCTCCTGCGGATTCTGCACACGGACGCAGCCCGAGCTGTAAGCGCGCGAGGCACGATTGAACAGCGCCCGTGACGGCGTATCGTGCAGGTAGATCGAATAGCGATTGCCGAGCGCAAACTTGATCTGCCCCAGCGAGCCATCCGCCCCGGAGGATTGCACCACCTGGTAGGGGAAGCTGCCGCCCTGCCCGGCCCAGTCGACGACCGACGCGTCGACCGTGCGCCCGGAGCGATCCACCAGGCGCAATCGATGGGAATCCAGGTAACCCGGGTTGCGCCGCATGCCGGGAATCACATCCTCGCGCAGGATGGTGGGCGGGACGACCCACTTCGGGTTAAGCACCAGATGCTGCACGCTGTCCAGCAAGGAGGGCGTCTCGCGCGACGGCCGCCCCACCACCACGCGGGTGGACCACACTGGCTGATTGGCGAGGCGCAGCTCGGCACGAAAACCGGCGACATCCACCAGCAGCAGGTCGGGATCGATATCGGCCGCGACCCAGCGCCAGCGCTCGAGGTTGGCACGAATCCGCGAGATGCGCTCCGTCACCGGCACGTTCAGCGCTTCCAGCGTCGCCTTGCCCACCGCCCCATCCGCATCGAGCCCATGGCCTGTCTGGAAACGCTTGACTGCGCTCACCAGCGCGTCGTCGAAGCGATCGCCATTCGCGCCACCGGGTGTAGCCAGATCGCCGCTGGCGAGCAGGCGCGCGCGCAACGCAGCGACCCGCGGCCCCCGATCGCCCGCACTCAAGCTCGGCCCCGCCGCAATGCGCACCCAGCCGCCGGCGCGCTCGAGCTCGCGGAAGCGGGCGAGCGCTGCGCGCAGATTGCGGTATGCATCGACCTGCGGCGCCTGTGCGGCGACCGCCGCTGGCAAGGATTCGCCGTCCAGCACACCCTGCAACTGCGCCGCAAGCGCTCCGGTGTCGGGCAGCGGCGAAAAATTCCACATCGAATGCAGGCTGCGCGGATCGACCTTGCCGTAGCGGAGGTGGCGGACCAGCTTCGCCAGCGATCCGGTAAACAACACTTCGCGCGCCGCCACGACGGACGGATCTTCAGCCGGGCGTGCCGGCGCGCTCGCGCGCAGTTGCGCAATGCCGTAATCGGCCGGCTCCAGGCCGTCCGCCCGGCTCTCCTCGACAGCGGCGATCAGCGCGGACCTGCGCTCCGCGTCCACCCAGATCGGCGCGAAACCACGCCGCTCGTAGGTCGTGCGTACCACGTCCCACTCCCTCGATGCGGGACGCGCGCTCAGCTCGCGCGCGATCGACTGCTCGAGCGAAGGGAGGACGACCCCGTTGTCACCTTGCGCCCAGGCTTGCCCCGCCAGGCCCGCCAGCGCCAGCCCGCAGAGCACGATGCGGCGCAGGGCGTGAAAATTTTTGCGCAAACCGATCGCAACATCGTTTAGCATTCGGCCTTCGTCAAGTGCTTGTTCAGACAGCGAGTTTTCCATGCGTCATTCCTCTCCCGCGAAGAATCTGCGGCGGCTCTTGCTGAAGGGTGTCTTCGCCGCGCCCATCGGCTTGCCCATGATGACGGCGCGCGCCGCGCAGTTGCCCGCGATCGTTGCCGATGCACGCCAGCTTTCGTTCCGCCACACGCACACGGACGAGCGGCTCGAGGTCGTTTACCACGACGGCCGCAATTACCTTTCCCCCGCCCTGCAGCGCATGAACTGGCTGCTGCGCGACTTCCGCACCGGCGAGGCGCAGGCGATGGATCCGCAGTTGTTCGACATCCTGCATGCGCTGAGGATAAACCTTGGCGGCGGAACCTTCGAGATCATTTCCGCCTATCGGTCACCCGGCACCAACGAAATGCTGCGCAAGACTGGCGGCGGTGGCGTCGCCAAGCGCAGCCTGCACATGGACGGCCGCGCCATCGACATCCGCATTCCCGGCGTACCGACACACCGCCTGCGTGATGCCGCCATCGATCTGGGCCTGGGCGGCGTGGGCTACTACCCGGAATCCGACTTCGTGCACGTCGACACCGGCGCCGTCCGCACCTGGGGTCCCAACTCGGCCTGAGGTCGGCCGCTACCTTCAGCCGAACAGCACCAGCCCCCACACCAGCACCACGTTGCACAGGCTCACCAGCACCGCCGCGCTGCCGATGTCCTTCGCCCGCTTGGCGAGCAGGTGGTTTTCCAGCGAGATGCGGTCGACCGTGGCTTCGATCGCCGAATTGAGCAGTTCGGCCAGCAGTACCAGCGCCAGGCTGGCGACCAGCACCGCCTTCGCCACTCCGGACTCCCCAAGCCATAGGGCTGCGGGCACCAGGATCAGCGCCAGCCAGAGTTCCTGGCGAAACGCGTCCTCGTGCCGCCATGCGGCGCGCAGGCCGTCCAGCGAATAGTGCAATGCGTTCCAGATCCGGCGCAGGCCGGTCTTGCCTTTGTAGGGACTTTCCATCGGTCGCCGCCGCCTTGTGCAAATCCGGCGATGATGCCACGCCTGCATGACAGCATCGGGTCGCTGGCGTGCTGCCGGCGCAGCGGCGATCGCGCGTGTGCCATAATCGGGCCACCCGCCGACGCTCCCTGCAAGACGCTTGCGCGCACCACGTGCCAGTTCGCTCCGGGCGAAAGAATCCCGACCTCGCTTTCCTCCCATGACGCAGCCAGGCTCTGACGCATCGCAATCCGGATCCAGTCTCCCGCCGCAGGTCTCCGACGCCGGCAGCGAGTCCTTGTCGCATGAGGGCGAGCAGCGTACCGAGCCACGCCAGGAAGCGCTCGAATTCATGCTGCGGCGCATGCGCCACCGTGGTGATTTCCCGGCCCTGTCGTCCTCGGTGGTCGCCATCAACCGCATCACCGCGAGCGAATCGGAGAGCGTGAGCAAGCTCTCCGAGCTGATCCTGCGCGACTTCTCACTCACCAACAAGCTGCTGAGAGTCGTCAATTCGGTGCACTACCGCCCGGGTGGCGGAAGCATCAGCACGGTGTCGCGCGCAGTGATCGTCCTCGGTTTCGACGCGGTACGGAACATCGCCATCACCGTGCTGCTGTTCGAGCACCTGCAGGACAAGGCCAATGCGGCGCAACTGAAGGAGGAATTCCTGCGCGCCTGCCTGGCCGGCCTGCTGGCGCGCGAGATCGCGGCGCGCATGCGGCTGCGCGAACTGGAGCAGGCCTACATCTGCGCGGTGTTCCACAACCTCGGCCGGCTGGTGTCGCAATACTACTTTGCCGAGGAAAGCGAGGACATCCGCCGCGTCGCGAGGCAGAGCAGTTGCAGCGAGGATGTGGCGGCGCTGCAGGTGCTTGGCTTGAGCTTCGAGGATCTCGGCACCGGGCTGGCGCAGGCCTGGGGCTTTCCGCCTGTCATCGTCAGCAGCATGCGCAAGCTCGCCGAAGGGCCGGTGCGCCGCATCGATACCCAGGAGGGGCGGCTGCGGGCGCTGTCGGCCTGCGCCAACGAACTGTGCGATGCCGTCGCCGGCCTGGCGCCGGCCGAGCGTGACCGCGAGATCCGCCACATCGCCAGCCGCTTCACCGACGCCGTGCCGATGGCCGAGAACGCCCTGGAAGAAGTGCTCGACACGGCGATCGACGAACTGACCGACATCGCCGGGATCATCCAGATCCATCTACCTGCCACCCGCATCGGGCGGCAGTTGCATCGTTTCCTCAATGCTGCGGAGGCTGCGGCGGCGTCCGCCGGGGACGCGCCGGTGCCTGGCCAGCTCGAGGAGCGAGCCCTGCCTGCCGGCGCGATCGCTGACGGTGCTGCGCCCTCCCCGAAGCCGGACCCGCAGTCGGTGCTGACTGCCGGCATCCAGGACATCACCAACGCGCTGCTCGAGGGGCTGAAACTCAACGACGTGCTGCGCATCATCCTCGAGACCATCTACCGCGCGATGGGCTTCAAGCATGTGCTGCTGTGCATCCGCGACGCCCGCAACAACACGATGACCGGGCGCTTCGGCTTCGGGCCGGACATCGACATGCTGATCCGCAGCGTGCGCTTCAGCCTCGCCACGCAGCCGGACAACGTGTTCAACGTCGCCACCGCGAAGGGCGTGGACATCCTGATCAGCGATGTGGACGATCCTCAGATCGCCAGCCGCATCCCGGCCTGGTATCGCAAGGCGCTGAGCTCGCAGACTTTCGTGCTGTTCCCGCTGACCCTCAAGACCAAGCCGGTGGCACTCATCTACGCCGACAAGGACCGCGCCGGCGACATCGTCATCGCCGAAGCCGAACTCGCGCTGCTGCGCACGCTGCGCAACCAGGCCCTGCTGGCGATCAAGCAGGCTGCCTGATGTCCAGGTGATTTCTAGCGCGGGTCCAGCCGCAGGATGCGCCCATCGCTGTCGTCCAGCAGCCACAGCCGCCCGTCGGGCCCCTGACGCACGTCGCGGATGCGCATGCCCTGGTCGGCGAGCAGGCGCTCCTCGTGCGTCACCTTGTCGCCGTCCAGCACCAGGCGCACCAGCATGCGGTACTTCAACGCGCCGATGAAGAGATTGCCCTTCCAGCGCGGAAACACGTCGGCGGTGTAGAAGGCCATGCCCGACGGCGCGATCGACGGCGTCCATTGCTTCAGCGGAGGCTGCACGTCGGCGCGCTCGGTGCCTTCACCGATCCTGAAGCCGGTGACGTACTCGCGCCCGAAGGTGATCTGCGGCCAGCCGTAGTTGCGCCCGGGGAGCAGGATGTTGAGCTCGTCGCCGCCCTGCGGCCCATGCTCGTGCGCCCACAGCGCGCCAGTCTGGGGATGCAGCGCCGCGCCCTGCACGTTGCGATGGCCGTAGCTCCAGATCTCGGGCAAGGCCCCCGCCCGGCCGACGAAAGGATTGTCCGCCGGCACGCTGCCGTCCGGATTGATGCGCACCACCTTGCCCAGGTGGCTGTCGAGATCCTGCGCACGGTCCCGATGATTGAAGCGCTCGCCCAGCGTCACGAAGAGCGTGCCGTCACGCGCGAACACCAGCCGTGAGCCGAAATGATGGCCGCCGGGCGGGTCGTCCTTCTGCGCAAAGATCACCCGCAGGTCCTGCAGCCGCAGCGCATCCGCGTCCAGCCGCGCACGCGCGACCGCGGTGCGCGCACCGCCGGCAGTGGGCTGGGCGAAGCTGAAGTAGATCAGGCGATCGGTCGCGAAGCCCGGGCTCAGCACCACGTCCAGCAAACCGCCCTGGCCGCTGGCATGCACCGCCGGCAGGCCGGCCAGCGGCGCAGACAACTCCCCGGACGGCGACACGAGGCGCATGCGCCCCGGCCGTTCGGTGACCAGCATGCGGCCATCGGGCAGGAAGGCGAGCGACCAGGGGTTTTCGAGGCCGCGCGCGACCTCGGTCAGCACGGCGGGGCCGGTCTCGGTCTGCACCTGCACGCCTGCAGCAACACTGGTCCCTGGCACGAAGCCGGCCGTGCAGAAAGCGAAAAGCAAGGCGCGTGCAGCCAGTCGTTTCATCGATTCACTCCGGAAGGTTCATCCGCCTTCATCGCGTCGAGAAATCCTGTACGCGCGTCGACGATGCGACAATCTCGCGGATTGCTTTCAATCCCAACACTGATGCCCCACCCGTCGCTGAAGTTCCCCGCTCGCCTCCTCTTCACCATCGCCCTGCCGCTCTTCTTCTGGCTCGCGCTGCTCCCCGCGCCCGACATCGTGCAGATCGTGTCGTGGCAGGACAAGATCGAGCATGCGCTGCTGTTTGCCGCTCTGGCGTTGCTGGGTCGGGCCGGCTGGCCTCACCGCAGCGGCACGCTGGCGCTGGGCCTGCTCGCCTACGGCGCGGCAATGGAAGTCGCCCAGACCTTCACACCCACCCGTGTCGGCGACCCGCTGGACTGGGTGGCGGACGCGATCGGCCTGCTGGTGCTGCTGCCAGAGGTGCTGCCGCGCCCACATCGCGACGCCTGAAACGGGCGGACGCGGTATCATTGCGCCCTTTCCGATCAAGCGCTTGCGCACGTTTTCGCCGATGAGCACTGCAGCCCCCCGCGACCGCAAGGTCCTCGAACTCCTCGCCCCCGCCAAGACGGCCGACATCGGCATCGAGGCGATCAACCACGGCGCGGACGCGGTGTACATCGGCGGCCCGTCCTTCGGCGCGCGCTCGTCGGCGGAGAACACCGTCGCCGACATCGCCCGTCTGGTGACGCACGCGCACCGCTATCACGCCGAGATCTTCGTCGCGCTCAACACCATCCTGCACGACGCCGAACTCGAACCGGCGCGCCAGCTCGTGTGGCAGCTCTACGACACCGGCGTCGACGCGCTGATCGTGCAGGACATGGGCCTGCTCGAGCTCGACCTGCCGCCGATCCAGTTGCACGCCAGCACCCAGACGGACATCCGCGACGCGAGCAAGGCGCGCTTCCTGCAGGACGTGGGCTTCTCGCAGATCGTGCTCGCGCGCGAGCTGAGCCTGAAGCAGGTGCAGCAGATCGCTGACGCCACCGACTGCTACCTCGAATACTTCGTGCACGGCGCACTGTGCGTGGCCTACTCGGGCCAGTGCTACATCAGCCACGCGCATACCGGGCGCAGCGCCAACCGCGGCGAATGCTCGCAGGCCTGCCGCCTGCCCTACGACCTGAAGGACAAGGACGGCCACACCATCGCCAGCAACCAGCACATGCTGTCGATGAAGGACAACAACCAGAGCGCCAACCTGCGCGCGCTGGCTGCCGCCGGCGTCAGCTCGTTCAAGATCGAGGGCCGCTACAAGGACCTCTCCTACGTCAAGAACATCACCGCGCACTACCGCAGCCTGCTCGACGACATCATCGAGCACCCAGAAGCCGACGGCCCGGTGTACCGCCGCGCTTCCAGCGGGCGCAGCACCTTCCTGTTCACGCCGCAGGCGGACAAGACCTTCAACCGCGGCTACACCGATTACTTCGCCAACGACCGCCACCACGGCATCGAGGCCTTCGAGTCGCCCAAGTTCGTCGGCGAGCCGATCGGCCGGGTGACGAAGATCGACACCAAGGGCCGCAAGTTCTTCGACGTCGAGCGTGCGGCGCCCATCCACAACGCCGACGGCCTCACCTGGTACAACCCGAAGGGCGAACTCACCGGCCTGCGCGTCAACCGGGCCGAGACCAACGGCGGCGGCGAAGGCATCGATCGCGTCTTCCCGTCCGATCCGCTGCCTGTCGATCTCGTGCCCGGCACGTCGGTGTTCCGCAATCACGACCACGAGTTCGAACGCGCGCTGGAGAGGAAATCCGCCGAACGCCGCATCCGCGTCGACGCGCGCTTCTTCGCCACCGCCGACGGCTTTGCGCTGAGCTTCACCGACGAGGACGGCGTCACCGCCACCGCCAGCATCGCCGCCGCGTTCGAACCGGCGCAGAACGCGGAGCGCGCGCTCGCCACGCTTCGCGAGCACATCGCCAAGCTCGGCAACACGATCTTCAGCGCCGGCGACATCGCGCTCGACGTGGCCGAAGCGCCCTTCCTCCCCGCCTCGCAGCTCAACGCGCTGCGCCGCGACGCCGTCGAGCAGCTCGAAGCCGCCCGCCTGAAGGCTCACATCCGCCCGCCGCACGCCGCCGCGGTCGAACCGCCGGTGCCCTACCCGCAGGACGCCCTGAGCTACCTCGCCAACGTCCTCAACGACCGGGCCCGCGCCTTCTACGCGAAGCACGGCGTCAAGCTCATCGACGCCGCCTACGAGGCCAACGAGGAACGCGACGACGTGTCGCTGATGATCACCAAGCACTGCCTGCGCTACAGCTTCAACCTGTGCCCGAAGGAAGTGAAAGGCATCCGCCCCGACCCGATGCAACTCGTCAACGGCAACGAAACCCTGACCCTGCGCTTCGACTGCAAGCGCTGTGAAATGCACGTGGTCGGCGCGATGAAGCCGCATGTGGCAAAGATGCGCGATGCGGTGGTGGCACAGAAGGTGAGCTTCTTCCCCAGCAGGCCGGGCGTCGACAAGGCGCCCGCGCGCGCCTGAACCGACCCGCGCCGCCACGCATGAAAGCACTGATCCCCGTCGCCGAGCTTCCCGGCCATCCACGGCTCGTCCCGGGAACCGTCGTCGTGATCGCCCTGTGCGCCGATTGGTGTGGCACCTGCCGGGAATTCCGTCCGGTGCTGGAGCGCATCGCCGCAGCACACCCTGACCTGCTGTGCGCCTGGGCCGACATCGAGGACGACGCCGAGCTCGTCGGCGATATCGATGTCGACAACTTTCCCACGCTGGCGATCTTCAGGGACGGCAAGCCGCTGCATTTTGGCGTGTCGCTGCCGCTGGAGCCGGTCGTGTCGCGCCTGCTGCAGACCGTCGCCCGGGGCGACACCGCGCCAGTCAACTGCCCGCCTGAAGTAAGAGCGCTGGGCGCACGGCTTACGGCCTGAGCCTCGCGGCGCCGGCTCGCCCTCAGCGCGCCAGGCCGGGATACAGGTGCGCAGCCAGCGCTAGCAGCGCCAGGAACACCCCCAGCAACACCGCGAAGCTGGTCGTCCAAGCGTGCACGCTGGCGCCGCCGACGATCATCGCGCCGCGCAGCACGTCGACCAGGTAGGTCAGCGGATTGGCCAGCGCGATGGTGCGCAGCCAGCCCGGCATCAGGTCGAGCGGATAGATGGCGTTGGAGGCGAAGAACAACGGCATCGTCAGCACCTGGCCGATGCCCATGAAGCGCTCGCGCGTCTTGACGATGCAGGCGATGACCAGCGAGAAGGTGGAGAAGATGCACGAGCCGAGCACCACCGCCAGCACCACGGTCAGCACGCCCGCCGGCGTCCACTGGATGTCGACATCGGTCGCGACCGCGACGCCGTACACGACGACGGCCTGCACCAGGCCGCGCAGGCCGGCGGCGATCGCCTTGCCCAGCACCAGCGCGCTGCGGTGGGCGGGCGTGACGAGGATCTTGTGCACGATGCCGAGGTCGCGCTCCCAGATTACGGAAATGCCGTAGAAGATCGCGCTGAACAGGATGCTCTGCGCGAGGATGCCCGGCGCCATGAAATCCAGATAGCGCAGGCTGCCGGTCGGGATGCCGCGCACCTGGCTGAACACCTGGCCGAAGATCGCCAGCCACAGCACCGGCTGCACCGCGCGCGACATCAGCTCGGTCGGGTCACGCATCAGCTTGCGCACCTCGGCGTCCGCCACCGCCGCCGTTTCGATCGCGTACGCGCGCATGCGTCTCACCCCAGACGTTGCAGGGTGCCGCGGCTCTCGCGGATGTCCCGGAAGCGCCCGCCCTGATCCATCACCGCGCCGCTGAAATGGGCGAACACGTCCTCCAGATCCGCGTCGGGGCCGACCTGCGCCTTGAGCGCGGCAGGGCTGCCGATGGCGGCAAGCCGGCCGCGATGCAGGATGGCCAGCTCGTCGCACAGCACGTCGGCCTCCTCCATATCGTGAGTGGTGATCAGGATGGTCATGCCGCGGCTGCGCCGCAGCTCCAGCAGGCGGTCCCACACGGTATGCCGCGCGACGGGGTCGAGGCCGCTCGTGGGCTCATCCAGGAACAGCACCTCGGGGCCGTGCAGCGTCGCCTGCGCGATCTCCAGCCGCCGAATCATGCCACCGGAGTAAGTGCGCACCAGCTTGTCGGCAACCTCGTCAAGCCCGGCGAAGGTCAGCGCATCGCGCACCCGCGCCACCCGTTCGGCACCGCGCAGGCCATACAGGCGCGCCGACAGGTTCAGATTTTCGGTGGCGGTAAGTGCGCCATCGGCCGACAGCAACTGCGGCACATAGCCGATGCGCCGCCTCACCTCCACCGGCTCGTTCGCCACGTCGAAGCCGGCGACCTGCGCCGAACCGGCGCTGGCGTCGAGCAGCGTGGTGAGGATCTTGATCGCCGTGCTCTTGCCCGCGCCATTGGGGCCGAGCAGGCCGAAGATGATGCCGCGGGCGACACCGAGATCGAGCGCATCGAGCGCCTTGAGCTGGTCGAAGCGCTTGCTCAGACCCGAGGTGGCGATGGCGAAGAGTTCGGCGCTGGCACTCATGCGGCGATGGTAGCACCATCGCTTTCAAGGAAGATCCGGCGGACATCCGCGGCCCGATCGAGAGGGGTCGGCGCGGGACTGCCGCCGCCCACCGCGCACGGAAGAAGCGCAGGACACACCGGACGATGTGCCGTACTGGAGCCGCAGCGCCGCCGATTTCATCGTCGAAGATGAAGACATGCTCGAAGTAGCGAGGTGGATCGCGGAGAATCTGCCATTCGACCGGATGTATGTGTACGGCCCGGAAAGACCGATTCATTTGAGCTACGGGCCAGATCCTGCTCACGCGTCGCCGAGTTCGACGATTTGCTCGCCTGCCTGCCGGGCCCGGGTGGTAGTTGGGCGTCCACCCAGAAAATCATGCTGCCAGTCTCGCAATCGCCGCACGTTTCGCGGCGAAATGCAGGCGGGCCATGATGTCCGCAGCTTCCAAGTCAGGGAAGTCAGCAAGGATTTCCGATTGCTCGACGCCTTGGGCAAGCATTTCCAGAATGTCGGCCACCCGGATTCTCAGCCCGCGGATGCAGGCTTGGCCCCCGCATTGGCGGGGGTTGAAGCCGATACGCTGATTGAGATCGGAATTCACGGCTTTCTCATCCTTGGCTTGAGTGGTGCCCGGAAGCGTGCGGTCCGGCCATATTGTGCCTTGCGTTGGCGGCCATGGGGCTTTCGCTCGAAGGGCCACCGAACCGGCACGGCCGATTGCTGTCTGTTAAGGGACAGGATCTTCGACGCGGCCCGGCCGCCACGGCGAGAACGGCTTGCCGGGCCTACGATGCCCCTCGGGCAAGCGTCCGGTAGATGTCGCCCAACCCAGCAACGAGGACGATGCCATGGCCGTCCACCTCAATCACACCATCGTGCACGCCCGCGACAGCGATCTGTCGGCCGAATTCCTCACCGACATTCTGGGTCTTCCGCCGCCGACGCGTTTCGGCCCGTTCGTGGTGGTCGAGGTCGACAACGGCGTCAGCCTCGACTTCCTCGATACCGACGCGCCGATCGCGTCGCAGCACTATGCCTTCCTGATCAGCGAAGCCGAGTTCGATCAGGTTTTCGACCGGATTCGCGGGCGTGGCCTGCCATACTGGGCCGATCCGGGACGGTCGCGACCGCGCGAGATCAACCACGGCGACGGGGGCCGCGGGATGTATTTCGACGATCCGGACGGACACTTCCTTGAAGTGCTGACCCGCCCCTATGGAACCGGCCGGTGAGAACCGGCTCAGGCGCCCGTCGTCGAGCATCCGTGCTGACGAGCGTCATGCGTCGATCCGGGCCAAGAACTCGATCCCCAAAGGGGCGCCTCTCGCCCAATTCCGCGCATCGTGCGGGCCAGTCCAGCCTCACCGCGGGGTGATCAGCGGCACCGCGTCGTGAGCGTGTTTCCGGGCGCGCTTCGAGGCCTTCTTTTCCTTGGGGGTCAGGACGGATTGCTTCTTGGGCTCCTTGTTGCTTTTCCTTACCTTGGTCATGATCGCGCTCCACATGACGCCCGGCGATTGCCGGTCATGTATTCACTATAGGCCGATACGGGAGCAGCAAGTGATGATGAATCGAATCTGGTCGGCTGCCTTCGGCAAGCCCCGCAATGTGGTCGCGCTGCTCCTCCTGGCGGTGGCCGCGATCCATCATGGCCGTGCCGCTGCGGTCGACCTGCCCGACCCGCGTGACATGGAAAGCTCATTGGCCGAAGCGGCGGTCGTGGTCGAGGTCGTGGAACCGCATCTCTCGACGGCCGACCGGCCGGTGCCTGTCCAGTATCGGGGATGGCCGGCGGAGCGGGTGCTGGATCGCTGGCTGGGGCAGGCGTGGCGCGCTCCCGGCGCCGAGATCGAGTTCCGCGCGCTCGACGGCTACGTCTCGCGGATTCCGGCCGAGCGCTTCGGCCAGTATCGCGCCTATCTGGTATTCGAACGTCCCGGACACCACGCCTTCAGCGTCGACAACCGCTTGCAGAACGAGAAGAACGTCGCTCTCGGCCCCTGGTACCTGGTTTGGGACAACCTTAGGAACCCCGAGTTGCGTGTCGAAGGCGGCACCTTCTGGCCATATCAGGTCAAGCAAGTGTGGCTGGCGACGGCACGGCTGGACGCCCTGCTGCCGGCGGGCACGGCTGCGCAACATGCGAAAACCGCCGCTCTGGCTCAGAAGTACTGCCTGAGCTGCCATCAGGTCAATGGCTATGGCGGCGACAAGTGGCCGATCAACCTCGCCGAACGGGTCAAGTCGCTGAGCCGCCCCGCCTTCCTGCAATGGGTGCTGCGCCCCGATCTCGCCAGGCCGGGCACCAGCATGCCGGGCTTGCCGGACACGATGCCCACCGACCAGCGCGCGGCCCTTGCCGACAAGCTCTACGATTACCTGATGGCCGTGCCAGTCGTGCAGGTAGGTCGGCGCAGCGCGACCATCGAGGATGAGCGAATGCAGAACTCTGCGGACTTCGGTGCGCAGCGGTACCGCGCGCATGCTGGTGATCCAGACCGGCTGCGGCACCGAGTCCGGCGCCAATGCCGTACGCCTGAATCCCCACGCTGGCGATCGTCAGGGACGGCAAGCCGCTGCATTTCGGCGTGTCGCTGCCGCTGGAGCCGGTCGTGTCGCGCCTGCTGCAGACCGTCGCCCGCCGCGACGCCGCGGCCCTCAACTGCCCGTCCGAAGTCGAGTCCCTGGCCGCCCGGCTCACTTGCTGAGCCAAGGCGTCCAGGCGGACTCGACGACGAACGGTGCCGTTTCCGGCCCAGCCGCTGGCGACGTCAGGCGTCGCTGCACTGGCGACGCCAGCGCCTGATCGACACACCGATGCTGTCGGCCGCATCCAGAATGCCGGGCTTCGACACGGTCACTGCGACCGAGACCAGCGCAAAGTCCCTCAGCAAGCTGTCAGCGAGATCCTGCGCAAATGCCTCGAGCAACTCACGACGATTCGCCAGCGCGTGTCGTCGTAACGCTGCGGCCACCTCCGCGTAGTCGACCGCATCCTCGATGCGGTCACTGAGACAGCCGCGCGAGTGGGCCAGACCCAGCTCGAGATCGACCACCAACGGCTGCGGCGCATGGCGCTCGTGCTCGTAGACGCCGATGAGCGCTTCCACCCGCAGTCCTCGCAGGAAGATGCTGTCATCGCCCGGAAGCGGCGGGACGCTGATCGCCGAGCCGCGCACCGGCGAACCAGCCGGTGCGTCCTCGAGCAAGGCCGCGGCCCCTCCCTCACTGCACCACATGAACGCCGAACTCCTCGCTGGCATCGAGCACCCAGCGGAACAGGTAATCGGCGAAGCTGCGCCGGATCACCAGCTCCCAGCGGTCCTCGGCCACGCGGCGGATGATGGCCGTGCTCTTCGCGAACACGCTGCTCACGGCCTTGCCCACCGGAAAGTGGCCCGGATGCACATCGTAGGGCGTGCACTTCATCAGCACCTCCCTCACCGCCGGGCCACTGAGCTCAAGCACCGTCTGGCCGCCGCTCACGTTCATCACCGCGTAGTGCCCGGTAAGCGCCTCGCGCAGCCGCTTCTCGGTCGCGAACTCGCTGCCGGCAGGAACGATGACCAGCCACTCGTCGGGCGACATCCACTGCAGGCTGACCCCACGCGCCTCGTCGCGCGACAGCGGCCCCATCTTCAGCGGCAGCGGCAGGCCGAGCGCCTGCTCGACGCCGGCGCAGAACGCCGGATCCGAGGCGCGGCCCCGCAGGATGAGGTGCCCGAGGAAGGCGTGCTCGCGCACCACCACCCCGGCGTTGGCCGCCGAGGCCACGGTCGCGACGGTGACACGGGTCATGGCCAGCGGCGATTCGGGTTTGGCGCCCGCCGCCGGGTTCAGGTCGAAGATGGACAGATCAGACATGGTGACGGTCTCCGTTGGGATCGTAGAAGACGGGGCTGACGACTTCGGCGGCATGTACTCGGCCGTCGGCCATCGGCAGATAGACGGTCTGGCCGATGCGCTGGCTGCCGCCCTTGAGCAGCGCCAGGGCAAAGGAATGCCCCAGGGTCGGGCTGAAGTAGCTGGAGGTGACATGGCCGACCATGGGCATCGGAATCTTCACCTCCTTGTCGAGCACGATCTGTGCCCCCTCGTCGAGCACCAGCTTGCCGTCGAGCGGTTTCAGACCCACGAGCTGCTTGCGGTCGGTGCGCTTGGTATCCGGGCGCGACAGCGCGCGCCGGCCGATCCACGAGAACGGCTTCTTGTAGCCGACGCACCACTGCATGCCGAGATCCTCCGGCGTGACCGAGCCGTCGGTGTCCTGGCCGATGATGACGAAGCCCTTCTCTGCGCGCAGCACGTGCATGGTCTCGGTGCCGTAGGGCGTGAGGCCGTACTTCTCGCCCTTCTCGAACAGCGCTTTCCACACGTGCATCGCATGGTTGGCCTGCACGTTGATCTCGTACGACAGCTCTCCGGTGAAGGAGATGCGGAACACCCGCGCCGGCACCCCCGCCACCGTGCCCTCGCGCCAGTCCATGAAGCCGAACTTATCCTTCGAGAGGTCGATGTCGGTGAGCTCGGCGAGCAGCTTGCGGGCGTTCGGACCATTGAGCGCCATCGCCGCCCAGTGGTCGGTGACCGAGTTGAAATACACCTCCAGCTCGGGCCATTCGGTCTGGTGCCACATCTCCATCCAGTCGAGCACCCCCGCCGCGCCACCCGTGGTGGTGGTCATGTGGAAGTGGTTCTCGCCCAGGCAGGCGGTGACGCCGTCGTCCATGATCATGCCGTCGTCCTTGCACATGAGGCCGTAGCGTGCCTTGCCGACGTCGAGCTTGGTCCAGGCGTTGGTGTAGAGGCGGTTGAGGAACTCGCGCGCATCCTTGCCCTGGATCTCGATCTTGCCCAGCGTGGAGGCGTCGAGGATGCCCACGTTCTCGCGCACCGCGCGGCATTCGCGCTGCACCGCCTCGTGCATGGTCTCGTTGCCGCGCGGGAAGTACCACGGCCGCATCCACTGCCCCACTTCCTCGAACTTGGCGCCCCGCTCCACATGCCAGGCATGCAGCGCGGTGTAGCGCCGCGGATCGAAGAACTCGCCGCAGTGCCGCCCCGCAATGGCGCCGAAGGTGATCGGCGTGTAGTTCGGCCGGAACACCGTGGTGCCCGTCTCCGGGATGGTCTGCCCGAGGCAGCGCGCCGCGATCGCCATGCCGTTGATGTTGCCGAGCTTGCCCTGGTCGGTGCCGAAGCCCATGCCGGTATAGCGCTTGACGTGCTCGATCGATTCGAACCCTTCGCGTGTGGCCAGCTCGATGCCGGCCGCGGTGACGTCGTTCTGCTGGTCGACGAACTGCTTGGGCGCCCTCATTGCCGGCTTGACGTGCGGCACCTGGTACAGCGCCGCCGCCTTGCCCTCGCGCACCCTGCGCACCTCGGGCAGCCTCACCGCCACCCCGCGGTAGCCTGTCTCGATCAGCGCGCGGCTGCCGGCCTCGACGCCGTCGGCGAGCACGTCGGCCAGCGTCAACACGCCATTGACGCCGCCGGCGGGAATCAGCCCCTTCACCTTGCCCGGCACGAAGCCGAGGATGTCGTCGCGCCATTCGGGGCGCGCTCCGGTATGGGCGGCCAGATGCACCACCGGGCTGTAGCCGCCCGAGCTGGCGACGGTATCGCAGGCCAGTTCTTCGACCGCACCGCGCACCTTGAAGCCGGCTACATCGATCCTGGCCACCAGCGCGCTCGATACGCGCCGGCTGCCACGCGTCTCGATTACCGCGCTGCCGGCGATGATGCGGATGCCGCGCTTGCGCGCTTCGGCCACGAGGTCGCCGTCCGGATTCTCGCGCGCATCGACGATCGCGACCACCTCGCGCCCGGCTTCACGCCAGTCGAGCGCCGCGCGGTAGGCGTGGTCGTTGGAGGTCGACAGCACCAGGCGCTGGCCCGGCACCACCCCGTAGCGGTGAATGTAGGCAGACACCGCCCCGGCGATCATGTTGCCCGGCACATCGTTGTTGGCGTACACCAGCGGCCGCTCGTGCGTGCCGGTGGCCAGGATCACCTGTCCGGCGCGCACCCTGTGCATGCGGGCGCGCACAGTGCGGCGGCCGTTCTGCAACGGGGCGAGGTCGGCCAGGTGCTCGGTGCGCCGCTCGTGCAGGGTGACGAAGTTGTGATCGTGGTAGCCGTTGGCGGTGGTGCGCGGCAGCAACAGCACGTCGGGCATCGCGCCCAGTTCCTGCAGCACCGCGGTGACCCAGTCGGCGGCCGGACGACCGTCGATCGGCTCACGCGAGTCGAGCAGCGAGCCGCCCATCTCTTCCTGCTCGTCGCACAGGATCACCCGCGCCCCGGCGCGCGCGGCCACCAGCGCCGCCGCCAGGCCCGCGGGGCCCGCGCCCACCACCAGCACGTCGCAGTGGCGGTTGATGTGGTCGTAGATGTCGGGGTCGCGCTCCCTGGGGCTGCGGCCGAGGCCGGCGGCCTTGCGGATGTACTTCTCGTACTTCGGCCACATCGACGCGGGCGACATGAAGGTCTTGTAGTAGAAGCCCGGCGGCATGAACTTGCCGCCGACCTTGCCGATGACGCCCATCAGGTCGCGGTCGACATTGGGCCAGCCATTGGTGCTGCTGGCCGTCAGGCCGTCGTACAGCGCCTGCTGCGTGGCGCGCACGTTGGGCACCTGCGAGGCTTCGGTGGCGCCCAACTGGACCACCGCATTGGGCTCTTCGGCGCCAGCGGCGACGATGCCGCGCACCCGCGCATACTTGAAGCTGCGATTGACGATGTCGACGCCGTTGGCGAGCAGCGCCGAGGCGAGGGTGTCGCCGGCAAAGCCCTGGTAGCCGACACCGTTGAAGCTGAAGCGCAGCGGGCGGCTGCGGTCGATGCGCCCGCCCTGCTCGAGACGATTGCGTTGGCTCATTTTGCCACCTTCTTGCCGGAGGCCGCGGCGCTCACCGTGGGTTGCTGCCCGGCCTTGTAGGTTTCGAGAATCTGGTAGCTCACGGTGTCACGCGTGGCGTTGAAGAACTTGCGGCAGCCCGCGGCGTGGTACCACTGCTCGTGGTGCAGCCCGCGCGGGTTCTTGCGGAAGAACAGGTAGTCGCCCCAGGCTTCGTCGCTGGTGGCTTCCGGTTCCGCCGGGCGCGCGATGTGCGCTTCGCCCTTGGGCCGGAACTCCTCTTCCTCGCGGTATTCCTCGCAATAGGGACAGTAGATGTGCAGCATGATGTCCTCTCCTCAGTGGGCGACGCCGGCTGCGCCGTGCTCGTCGATGAGTTTTCCGGAGATGAAGCGGTCGATCGAGAACGGGGCGGCCAGCGGATGCGCCTTGCCCTCGGCGAGCGTCGCCGCGAACACGTGGCCCGAACCCGGGGTCGCCTTGAATCCCCCCGTGCCCCAGCCGCAGTTGAAGAACAGCCCGCCCACCGGTGTCGCCGAGATGATCGGGCAGGCATCCGGGCAGGTATCGACGATGCCACCCCACTGCCGGTTCATGCGCACGCGCGAGAACATCGGGAACAGCTCGACGATCGCCTGCAGCGTGTGTTCGATCGTCGGGTAGCTGCCGCGTTGGCCGTAGCCGTTGTAGCCGTCGATGCCCGCGCCGATGACGAGGTCGCCCTTGTCCGACTGGCTGACGTAGCCATGCACGTGGTTGGACATGACCACCGTGTCGAGGATGGGCTTCATCGGCTCGGACACCAGCGCCTGCAGCGGGTGCGACTCGACGGGCAGCTTGAAGCCGGCCATCTTCGCCAGTACCCCGGAGTTGCCCGCGGTGACCACGCCGATCGTCTTGCCGCCGATGTAGCCGCGGTTGGTCTCGACGCCGAGCACCTTGCCGCCGCTGATGCGAAAGCCGGTGACTTCGGTCTGCTGCAGCAGATCGACGCCCAGCGCATCGGCGCCGCGGGCAAAGCCCCAGGCGACCGCGTCATGGCGCGCGACGCCGGCGCGCGGTTGCCACGAGGCGCCCAGCACCGGATAACGGGTGTTGCGCGAGCAGTCCATGATCGGCACGATCTCCTGGACCTGCTTGACGTCGAGCACCTCGCCGTCGATCCCGTTCAGCCGGTTGGCGTTCACCCGCCGATGGATGTCGCGCATGTCCTGCAGCGTGTGACCCAGGTTCATCACGCCACGCTGCGAGAACATCACGTTGTAGTTGAGATCCTGCGACAGCCCTTCCCACAGCTTCATCGCGTGCTCGTACAGCCAGGCGGCTTCGTCCCACAGGTAGTTGGAGCGCACGATGGTGGTGTTGCGCGCGGTGTTGCCGCCGCCCAGCCAGCCCTTCTCGATCACCGCCACGTTGGTGATGCCATGCACCTTGGCGAGGTAGTAGGCGGTCGCCAGCCCGTGCCCGCCGCCGCCCACGACGATGACGTCGTACTGGCTCTTGGGCACCGGATTGCGCCACATGCGCTGCCAGTTCTCGTGATGGCTGAGCCCGTGCTTGACGAGCCCGAATCCTGAATAGTGTTGCATGACCTTTTCTCCTCGCACTCAGCACTCGATGACATTCACCGCGAGCCCGCCGCGGGACGTCTCCTTGTATTTGTCCTTCATGTCGCGCCCGGTGTCGCGCATGGTCTTGATCACCTTGTCGAGCGACACGAAATGCTTGCCGTCACCGCGCAGCGCCATGCGCGCGGCGTTGATCGCCTTCACCGCGCCCATCGCGTTGCGCTCGATGCACGGCACCTGCACCAGCCCGCCCACCGGATCGCAAGTGAGCCCCAGGTTGTGCTCCATGCCGATCTCGGCGGCGTTCTCGACCTGCTCGGGCGTGCCGCCGAGGACTTCCGTCAGCGCGCCCGCCGCCATGGAGCAGGCCACGCCCACCTCGCCCTGGCAGCCGACCTCGGCGCCGGAGATCGACGCGTTCTCCTTGAACAGGATGCCGATCGCAGCGGCGGTGAGCAGGAAGCGCACCACCCCGTCCTCGGTGGCACCGGGAATGAAGCGGTAGTAGTAGTGCAGCACCGCGGGGATGATGCCCGCCGCTCCATTGGTCGGCGCGGTGACGATGCGCCCGCCGGCCGCGTTTTCCTCATTGACCGCCAGCGCATACAGATTCACCCAGTCCATGGTCGTCAGCGGGTCGCGCAGCGAGGCCTCGGGCGCGCTCGACAGCTTGCGGTAGAGCTCGGCTGCGCGCCGGCGCACCTTCATGCCGCCGGGCAGCACCCCCTCGGCCTCGCAACCGCGCCGAACGCAGGCCTGCATCACCTTCCAGATGTGCAGCAGACCATTGCGCGTCTCGGCCTCGCTGCGCCAGGCCTTCTCGTTCTCCAGCATCAACTGGCTGATCGAGAGATCATTGACCGCGCACTGCGTGAGCAACTGGTCCGCGTTGCGGTACGGGTACGGCAGCTCGGTGCGGTCCTCGACGATGCGGTCGGCGCCCGCCGCCGCCTCATTGACGACGAAGCCGCCACCCACCGAGTAGTACACCCGGTTTGCCAGCTCGACGTCGCCCTCGCCGAAGGCGATCAGGCGCATGCCGTTCGGGTGGTAGGGCAGGCTCTGGCGGCGCAGGAAGAGGAGGTCCGTCTTCTCGTTGAACTCGACCGCGTGCATGCCGAGCAGCGAGAGCTTGCGCGCGTCGCGGACGCGCGCGAGCCGGGCGTCGATCGTGTCCGGATCGATCAGGTCGGGCGCCTCGCCCTCGAGCCCGAGCATCACTGCCTTGTCGCTGCCGTGGCCCTTGCCGGTGGCGCCGAGCGAGCCGTACAGCTCGGCGCGCACCCGGCGCACCCGGGCGAGCACGCCTTCTTCCTGCAGCCCGGTGACGAAGGTCAGCGCGGCGCGCATCGGTCCCACGGTGTGGGAACTCGACGGGCCGATGCCGACCTTGAACATCTCGAATACGCTGATGGCCATCTCGGTTCTCCGGTGGCGCCGATCAGCGGCTGGCGGGATAGACGGGGAAGCGCGCGCACAGGGCCTTGACCTTCTCGCGCACCCCGGCGATCACCGATTCGTCGTTGATGTCGTCGAGCACGTCGCAGATCCAGTGCGTCAGCGCCTGCGCCTCGGCTTCCTTGAAGCCGCGGCTGGTGATCGCCGGCGTGCCGATGCGGATGCCGCTGGTGACGAAGGGCGACTGCGGGTCGTTGGGCACGGCGTTCTTGTTCACCGTGATGTGCGCGGCGCCAAGCGCAGCGTCGGCGGCCTTGCCGGTGAGGCCCTTGGCGACCAGATCGACCAGGAACAGGTGGTCGTCGGTGCCGCCGGAGACGATCTTGTAGCCGCGCTCGATGAACTCGCCCGCCATCACGCGCGCGTTCTTCAGCACCTGCGCCTGGTAGGCCTTGAACTCGGGCTGCAGCGCTTCCTTCAGCGCCACCGCCTTGGCGGCGATGACGTGCATCAGCGGGCCGCCCTGGATGCCGGGGAAGACGACGGCGTTGAGCTTCTTCTCCAGATCGGGGTTGGCACGCGCCAGGATCAGGCCGCCGCGCGGGCCGCGCAACGTCTTGTGGGTGGTGGTGGTGACGACGTCGGCAAACGGCACCGGGTTGGGGTACAGGCCGGCGGCGACCAGCCCGGCGACGTGGGCCATGTCGACAAACAGCTTGGCGCCCACCAGATCGGCGATGTCGCGGAAGCGCTTCCAGTCGACCACGCGGGAATAGGCCGAGAAGCCGGCGACGATCATCTTCGGCTTGTGCTCGCGCGCCAGCGCTTCGACCTGCTCGTAGTCGATCTCGCCGGTGGCTTCGTTCAGACCATACTGCACCGCGTTGTAGATCTTGCCGGAGAAGTTGACCTTGGCGCCGTGAGTCAGGTGGCCGCCGTGGGCCAGGCTCATGCCCAGCACGGTGTCGTGCGGCTCGAGCAGCGCCATGTACACCGCGGCGTTGGCCTGCGAGCCCGAGTGCGGCTGCACGTTGGCGTAGTCGGCGCCGAACAGCTCCTTGGCGCGGTCGATCGCCAACTGCTCGACCACATCGACATGCTCGCAGCCACCGTAGTAGCGCTTGCCGGGATAGCCCTCGGCGTACTTGTTGGTGAGCACGCTGCCCTGCGCCTCGAGCACGCGCGGGCTGGTGTAGTTCTCGGATGCGATGAGCTCGATGTGCGACTCCTGGCGCTCGAACTCCGCGTCCATCGCGGCCTTCAGCGCGTCATCAAATCCGGCGATGCGGTCGGTCATGGCAAACATCTCGGTCTGTCTCCTTTCGTTCTTGGGTCTTCCGCCTGTGGCGGCAGGTGCGCCCTTTCGCAACCTGTTGGAGCAAGATCTTAGGAAGTTCGCCCTGCGCGCTTTTGCCTCTATCCGTCACGCGTTTGTCCGAGATGGACGTGATTTGCGCAACTTTCCTGGATCCGACATGCGGTGTCGTTCTTGTGGCAAACCCGCCCAGCCGCCCGCTTTCCTTCGCCTGCTGGATGTCTCCGGTGATCGACATCGCTTATGCTTGGCGCGATTGGTTCTCCCCCACGACGAGCGTGGCCGAAAAGCAGCGCTGACACGACATGAGCGAGGCCATCCAGATGATCGAACCTCCTTCTGGCGCCGAGCTGGGATCAGGCTTCGCAGCGAGTTGATCCGCCGTTCGGCGGCCGGGCGCGCGAGCCCCGCGGGGGCGGGACCAGGGCATGGAGCACAAGACACGGCATGAGCACCGGAGAGAAACCCAAGAGCGACGTGCCGCACGGCACGGCCGGAAAACGCAGCTTCAACAGCCGCCTGCGCCACAGCAACCAGGCCTATCTGCGCGCGCGCCAGAGCGACAGCGACCACCCGCCGATCAGCCGGCGGATTGCCTTCGTGCTGCTCGAACACTTCTCGATGATGGCCTTCACCGGCGCGGTGGATGCGATCGTCACCGCCAACCTGCTAAGCCGCAACCCGCTGTACCGCTTCCAGGCCGTCAGCCTCGAGGGCGGCTCGGTGCTCAGCGACCTCGGCATCAGCATCGCCGCTGACGGCGAACTCAAGACCCTGGACGCCACCGACCTCGACATGCTGATCGTGTGCGGCGGCTATCGATCCGACCTCGATCCCCCGCGCGCCGTCCTCGATCGCCTGCGCGCGATCGCCCGCAAGGGGACGACGATGGGCGCCCTGTGGAATGGCAGTTGTGTGCTGGCCCAGGCCGGCCTACTCGACGGCTACGCATGCACGGTGCACCCGGAGAGCCGCGCAGGACTCGAGGAAAGCTGCCCTCAGGTCAAGCTGCAGCCGACCCCCTTCGTCATCGACCGCGACCGCATCTCCTCGGCCGGCGCCAACAGCGCGCTGGGCATGATGCTCGCGGTGATCCGCCACCAGCACGGCGACGATGTCGTGCGCGGCATCGAGGAGATCCTCGCCTGCGACCGCGGCGCCGAGGACATCCCCGACCGGCCGATGCCGGTGGTCGAAGCCAGCACCGCGCTGCCCGACGCCCTGCGCGCCATTCTCAAGCTCATGGAAAGCAACATCGAGGAGCCGCTGTCGATCGAAGAGCTGGCGCACTACGCGCAGGTGTCGCGGCGCCAGATCGACCGGCTGTTCCACCGCTTCATGAAGTCCTCCCCGTCGCGCTACTACCTCGAGCTGCGCATCACCCGCGCGCGCCGCCTGCTGCTGCAGACGAATGCGCCCATCACCAGCATCGCGATTGCCTGCGGCTTCACCGGCGCACCGCACTTCAGCCGCTGCTACCGCGACTTCTTCGGCATGTCGCCCTCCAAGGCGCGCTCGACCCAACGCCTGTGAGTCCGGCCCGAAGGCCACCGGTCAGCCCGTCCGGGCAGCCGCCGCGGCGGCCGACATCCACGAGGGGTGCGCGGCCAGCGTTGAGCCCGCCAATGCGCAATTGCGCCGTCGAGGCCTGCATCGATTCACTGTCTGCGGCACCGTCGAGCCCGGTGCGATCCTGCTCTGGCATGCGTTCGCACATGACCTGATGCGGGTGGCCGCCCTGCAGGCCGCGCCGGCCCACTGACCGGCGCGGGCGGCGCAGTCCCCAGGGCGTTGCGCGTCGCTTCACCACCGAACGCGACGCGCTTCGCCGTCACCTTCTACCAAGGGGTCGTCCTCGACAGCGAAGCCGCCCTCGATCTGCTCGCTCCGGCCATGGCACACGGCAAGAGCGTCCGCAATTTACTCACGCCTTCTCAGGCGCGCACGCAAGCCTTCGCCTTGTTGCGGAAGCGCAGCGTCATGAGGGCGCCGATCGTCAGCAGGCCGGCGATCACGTACAGGCCGTTGTTGAGGCTGCCGGTGGTCGTCTTCACCCAGCCCAGGATGGTCGGGCTGGCAAAGCCACCGATCAGTCCGAGGCTATTCACGAAGGCGATCGTGCCGGCCGCAGCCCGCGTACCGCCGAGGCAGTCGGTGGCGATGGCCCAGAACAGCGGCTGCAGCGTGAAGATCCCGGCAGTGGCGACGCTCATCACCAGCAGCGACAGGGGCAGGATGCCGACGGTCTGCGAGATCGCAGCCAGTGCCACGGCGCCGATCAGCGCGCAGATCGCCGTATGCCAGCGCCGCTCGCCGGTGGCGTCGGAATGGCGGCAGACGAGGATCATCGTCACCACCGCGACGCTGTACGGGATCGCCGAATACATGCCGATCCATGCGACGTCGGTGACGCCGGCGCCCTTGATCAGCGTCGGCAGCCAGAAACTGATCGCATACACGCCGCAGATGAAGGTGAACCAGGCGAGCGCCATCGCATAGACGCGGGGCGAACGGATCGCATCGCCAAACGAATGGTTGTGGAACATCGGCGCTCCATCGCTGTCGGGCCGCAACTGCGCGGCGACAATGGCCTTTTCCTGCGCGCTCAGCCAGCGGGCATGCTCGGGGCGGTCGTCGAGGTAGAAGAAGGCGATGATCCCCAGCACGCAGGACGGGAGCCCTTCGATCAGGAACATCCACTGCCAGCCACCCATTCCGTGATGCCCGTCGAGGTGACCCATCACCCAGCCCGACAGCGGGCCGCCCAGCACGCCGGCCATCGCGACCGCGGTCAGGAACAGTGCCATCACCCGCGCGCGGCGGCGGGACGGATACCAGTAGGTGAGATACAGGATCATGCCGGGAAAGAAGCCCGCCTCGAAAACGCCGAGCAGGAAACGCAGCACGTAGAACACCATGGGCGAGCTGATGAACATCATTGCCGCCGATGTCAGCCCCCACATCACCATGATTCGCACCAGGGTCTTGCGGGCGCCGATGCGCTCGAGGATCAGGTTGCTTGGCACTTCGAAGAGGAAATAACCGGCGAAGAAAATGCCGGCGCCCAATCCATATACCGCGTCGCTGAAACCCAGCGCATCCTTCATCTGCAACTGGGCAAAGCCCACGTTGATGCGGTCCAGATAGGCGGCCACGTAACAGATGAACAGGAACGGCATGAGCCGCCACGTGATCTTGCGATAAGTCGCGTCTTCCGTGAGACCGCGGTCTTTTCCGCGATCGGATTCAGCAAACCCTGCTTGCAGTACGGTCGTGTTTGTCATCCTAGTCTCCTCCTTGCAATCCGCCCGTCTGATCTTTGTCCCGGATTTTTCCGTTTGGTGGTGACGGGCATGGTGTGAAGGCGGCCACGACGGGCCGCCGGTGTCATCTTCAGTCCGGTTGTGAATGACCTCCCGCGTTCTGGCTGCAGCGCCCGAACAGCAACGCCGCGTTGGTACCGCCAAAGCCGAACGAGTTCGACAGCGCGGTGCGGATCGTGCGCCTGCGGGGAGCGCCGGCGACGAGATCGAGATCGGCGAACTCGGCAGGCCCTTCGTCGAGGTTCAGGGTCGGCGGCACCACCTGGTCGCGCAACGCCAGCAGGCAGAAGATGGCCTCAACCGCTCCCGCCGCGCCGAGCAGGTGGCCTGTCGCCGATTTCGTCGACGAAATCGACAGCCCTTGCCCGGCATGCGCGCCGAACACCTTGCGGATCGCATGCAGTTCCACCAGATCGCCCAGCGGCGTCGAAGTCGCATGCGCATTGACGTAGTCGACTTCGTCCGGCGCCATGCCGGCCCACCCGATCGCGGCCTGCATGGCGCGCGCGGCGCCGTTGCCGTCTTCCGGTGGCGCCGCGATGTGATGCGCGTCGCCCGACATGCCGTAGCCGAGCACCTCGGCGTAGATGTGAGCGCCGCGCCTGAGCGCGTGCTCCATTTCCTCCAGCACGACGATGCCGCTTCCCTCGCCGATCACGAAACCGTCGCGGGCGGCATCCCACGGTCGCGAAGCCGCTTGCGGCCGGTCGTTGAAGCCGGTCGACAGCGCGCGCGCCGCGCAGAAGCCGGCAATGCCCAGCGGCGACACAGCCGCTTCGGTGCCACCGGCGACCATCACCTCGGCATCGCCCAGCATCACCATCCGCGCAGCGTCGCCGATGGCGTGCGCACCGCTGGCGCATGCGGTCGCCACCGCATGCGTCGGTCCCTGCAGACCGTGGCGGATGGCGACGTGGCCGGCCGCCAGGTTGACCAGAGTCGATGGGATGAAGAAGGGCGAAATACGGCGGACGCCCTGCTCGTGCAGCGTCACTGCGCCGTCGGCGATCGCCGGCAGGCCGCCGATGCCCGACCCGATCAGCACGCCGGTGCGTTCCTTCTCGTGCTGCGCCTGCGGCGACCAGCCGGCATCCTCCAGCGCCTGCGCGGCAGCCGCAAGGGCATACATCGCATAGCGATCCATCTTGCGCTGGTCCTTGGGCGCGACCCAGTCGCTGGCACAGAAGCCGGCTTCCGCAAGCGCCCCCTCGGGCACCAGGCCGGCGATCCGGGACGGCAGCGCGGACGCGTCGAAACGCGTGATGGCGCGGATGCCCGAGGCACCGGCGAGCAGCCGTGACCAGTTGTGCTCGACGCCGACGCCAAGCGGCGTCACCAGCCCCATTCCGGTCACGACCACGCGCCTGAGCGCGCGGGGAGAAGGAATACTCGACATCTGTGCGTCCTCGTCCATGGACATGCGCCGAAGAGCCGCCTGCGGCCCCGCTCGCCGGCCACGGCCCGGATCAGGTTCCGGGCCCGGCACCGGGCTTCAGCCCTTGACGGAATAGAGGTAATCGACGCAGCGGTCGACCGACTCGACGTCGGCAAACTTGGCATCGATGTCGAACAGGTTCCACTCCACCGCGCCCGGCACCCGGTCACCGATGCACTCACGCACCGCGATCGTGCGGAAACCCTCGGCCAGACCGTCCCACAGCGTCGTGCGCACGCCTGCCCACGCCGTCACCCCCGTCACCAGAATGGTCTCCACCACCGCCGCACGCAGGAAACCCGCCAGGTACTTGCCGTGGAACGAGGTCCCACGCTTCTTGATC
>JAFEFC010000038.1 GCA_018240785.1 Pseudomonadota bacterium
AGTCTGACGACCATAGCGTCTTGGTCCCACCCCTTCCCATCCCGAACAGGACCGTGAAACAAGACCGCGCCGATGATAGTGAGGCCCGCCCTCGTGAAAGTAGGTCATCGTCAGACTAACCACACAACACAACGCCCGAGAACTCAACGCCTCTCGGGCGTTCGTGCGTCTACAGGCCGCGCGTGACTAGTCTGCTTCAATGCGGAGGCGGGCGGTCAGTGCCGCCGCACCCCCACCGGTGGCTTCCCGGAAGGGTTAGCCTCGCGCCGGAATCATGATCTCCGCTTCACCGTCCAGCACCACGTTGCCGCGCACGGTGCACACGGTGGAAAACACCGCGCGACGCTTTTCGGTCTTCAGTTCCTTGACCGTGACGCGGGCAACCACGGTGTCGCCGATCTTCACCGGCGCCTTGAACTTCAGCGTCTGGCTCAGGTAGATGCAGCCCGGACCCGGCAGGCGGGTGCCGAAGACCGCGGAGATGAGCGCTGCGGACAGCATGCCGTGGGCGATCCGACCGCCAAACATGGTGCTAGCAGCAAATTCTGCGTCCAGATGAACGGGATTCGTGTCGCCAGAGACGCCGGCGAACATCAGGATGTCGGCTTCGCTGACGGTCTTCGACAACGCAGCGCTCATTTCCGGCTTCAGATCCTCGAAGCGGTATCCATAAAGTTCCGAGAAATCACGGTTTGCTTCAGTCATGTCAGTTTCCTGGAGTGATGAAAAAAGAACAGAAATCCCAGCCGGCTCGAAAAGGCGGCAGCGAACGGCCGAGGCGCATCGCAACCGGGATGCAAAATCGGTGATGCCGGGATGCCTGAGTTTAGCGTACAAGGCCGTCGAGGGTGGGCCTGTGTTACCATCTCGGCGCGTTTTCGGGCAGCGTTCGAAAAGTTCATAAAAACAATTGCTTGAGTACGGCTTCGCGTAGCACCTCTGGGCAAGTGTGACCGGTTTAACGGCCTGTCAGTCTAGCTTCGGCTATGGTGGAAGCAGTTTCGCTCTATGCGGCTGCGCCGGTTCCGCGTGGCGCAAGATTGCTGAGGACCATCATGCTGAAAGTGTTCAGCCACTACTTCCCCCTGCACACGCTACAACAGGCGCTCTTCGACGCCGCGCTCCTGTTTGTGCTCGTTGTTGCGGCAATCTGGTCCCACGCGCAGCCGCAAGCTCGGCTCTGGGCGGCGATCACACCGTCGGCACTGGTCTTCGCCGTCGTCATGGTGGGGCTGAATTCGGCGATGGGCTTGTATCGCCCACTGAACCGCCGATCGACACGCCAGGCGTTTTCCCGGGTTGTCCTCTCCGTTGTGGTGAGCGTACCGGTTGCCTACCTGATCTTCGGGGCCCTGCCGTGGGGTGCGCCGACGAACGATGCCACGCAGTGGTGGGTCGTGCTTGGGCTGGGGGCTGTTCTGCTGGGGCGCGGCGTGATCAATCAGCGTCAGGCCGCGGTGCTGTTTGCGCCGCGAGTGCTGATCATGGGAACCGGGCCCGACGCACAGGCGGTCTATCGCGATCTGACGCAGCCACTCCAGCGCAGTGTTGATGTCGTCGGCTTTTTTCCGTCGGACAGGGGTGAGGAGGTCACGGTCGATGCTCGCTCGATTCTGCCGGCAGGTAACCTTGTTCAACTGGTGCGAAAGCATAAGGTCAATGAAATCATCGTCGCGGTTCGGGAGCGCCGTGGCGGCGCGCTGCCGCTTCGGGAATTGCTTGACTGCAAGTTGAACGGCGTCCGCGTGCTGGACCTGTCTTCATTCTTCGAGCGAGTGCAGGGGCAGGTGCCAGTGGACTCGCTTCGGGCGAGCTGGCTCATCTATGGTGATGGATTTCGTCAGGGTTGGGCGAGAACGTTGGTGAAGCGCTGCTTCGACCTCTGCGCGGCAATCATGCTGCTTGTCTTGGCGCTGCCGATCATGCTCGTCACTGCCTTGCTCATCCTGCTCGAGGATGGCGCGCCGCTCTTCTACCGGCAGGAGCGGGTCGGTCTCGGAGGACGGGTTTTCAAGGTCATCAAGTTTCGCAGCATGCGCCGCGATGCCGAGAAGGACGGCAAGCCGCGCTGGGCCAGCTCCAATGACGATCGGGTTACCCGTGTCGGTCGCATCATACGCAAGCTGCGCATCGACGAATTGCCGCAACTTCTGAACGTGATCGTGGGTGAAATGAGCCTTGTCGGCCCGCGGCCGGAACGCCCCTTCTTCGTGGATCAACTGGCTCGCGAGATCCCGTTCTACGCGGTGCGCCACTGCGTCAAGCCAGGCGTGACAGGCTGGGCTCAGGTCCGATACCAGTATGGGTCCTCAGTCGATGATGCGGTGCAGAAGCTTCAGTACGATTTGTACTATGTGAAGAATCACACCCTGGTGCTCGATGTGCTCGTCCTGTTCGAGACCGTTCGCGTCGTGCTGACCGGCGAGGGTGCCCATTGACGGATGCGTGCGTCGGCACGGGCGGATGAGTTCAGGCTGGCCTGTTGATGTGACACCGGGCCGGAACGTGGTTGGCGCAAGGGGCGTGTCTTGCTCGAAGTGGCGTATTGGGGCTATGGCCTGGCGGCCATCGCGTATCTGATTTTCGGCGTCTATGCCTTTCTTGCGTGGCGCGGCGGTCCAGCAGGCGCTACGCTGCTGGGCGCAATCCTGGCCTCCTGTCTGTGGGCGCTTGCGTCGGCTGCGTACGCGAGAACAGACAACCCTCTGCTGTTCGGCTTGTGCGGCGTGCTCGACGCTGTGCGGACGGGCGCGTGGTATGCCTTCCTTGTCATGCTGCTGCGCACTATATCCGATCGGCCGGCCAGATGGCCTGCCGTGCTGGCCGGCGTAGTCGTTGTCGCTCAAGTGGTCAGCCTTGCGATCGATATGTCGGGTGCCGCGGCCGCTTCGCCGCTCCGGCCTGTTTTCGCAGCCTGGCTTGCGCAGGCGGTGGTCGGGTTGATGCTCGTCGAGCAGCTGTTTCGCGGGGTGCCGGCCGCGTCGCGTTGGGCGATCAAGCCTCTCTGCATCGCGCTCGGTGCGGGCTATGTCTTCGATCTTTATTGCTTCGCAGATGGATCGCTCTTCGGACGACTCGATACCGACGTGTGGGCGATGCGCGGAATTGCGCACGCATTGCTGATTCCGTTGATCGCCATGTCGGGCGCGCGCAACCCGTCGTGGACCGTGCGCATGTCGATGTCGCGCGAGATGGTCTTCCATTCCACGGCGCTTGCGGTTTCCGGGCTCTATCTGCTGGTGATCTCGGCCGCGGGCTATTACATCCGCTATTTCGGCGGCGACTGGGGCAGGGCGCTGCAACTCACGCTGCTCTTTGCCGGGCTGGTGCTGCTCGGCATGCTGCTTTTTTCCGGTGCGCAGCGTGCGCGCCTGCGCGTGTTCCTGAACAAGCACCTGTTTCCTTATCGCTACGACTACCGTAACGAATGGCTGCGCTTCACGCAGGCGCTGGCCTCGGCTGGAGGGGATTTGGGGCAGTCGGTGATCAGGGCGCTCGCCGACCTGGTGGAGAGCCCCGGTGGCAGTCTCTGGCTGCGCAATGCCGATGGGCGGTTTTCCATGCATGCGCGGCTGAACCAGCCCTCCAGCGAAGTCAGCGAAGCGACCGATTCGTCCTTCTGCTGTTTTCTCGATCACAGGGAATGGATTATCAGTCTCGAGGAGTACCGCCTCCGCCCGGCCCAATATGGCGAGCTCCGGCTGCCTGAGTGGCTTTCCGTCATGCAGGACGCCTGGCTGGTCGTTCCTCTAAAGGGCAGTGGTTCCCTGCTGGGCTTCGTCGTGCTCAACGCGCCAAGGGCACCGTTCGAAATCGATTGGGAGGTGCTCGACCTGCTCAAGACGGCACAACGGCAGGCAGCCGGATACCTTGAGCGCATGCAGGCAACGGAAGCCCTGCTCGAGGCCCGCAAGTTCGATTCCTTCAATCGCATGTCGGCTTTCGTCGTCCACGACCTCAAGAACCTCGTGGCGCAGTTGTCCTTGATGCTGAAGAACGCGGAGCGTCACAAGGACAATCCCGAGTTCCAGCAGGACATGCTCGAGACGGTGGCGCATGTCGAGTCGCGCATGCGAGGCCTGATGGGCCAGTTGCAGGAAAAGCGCTCGATCGACCCACCCAGGCTGCTGGACGTCGTCGACATTGCGCGCAACGTGTGTCGTTCGAAGCGCGGCCAGCTTCCCAAGGTGGAGTTGAAAGAAGAAATCGGCGGATCGGTGGAGGTCCTCGCCCACCCCGAGCGGCTCGAGCGAATCATCGGTCATATCGTGCAAAATGCACTGGATGCGACGGAGGAGGATGGTATCGTCAGCTTGAGGGTCGCCGGCGGCGATGCGGGTCGCGTGCAGATCATCGTCGAGGATACCGGCTGCGGCATGGCCCCGGATTTCCTGCGTGAGCGATTGTCACGTCCCTTCCAGACGACGAAGACCAGCGGTATGGGCATCGGCGTCTTCGAAACCCGGCAGTATGTGAATGAAATCGGTGGGGCGCTCCGCTTCGACAGCGAGGTGGGGCGAGGAACGCGGGTGACGATCGATCTGCCTCGCGGTAATCGCGGAAGCGCCCGGCAAACGCCGGAAATGGAACCCGTGAATGGCTGACAAGCAACAACGTACACTATTGATCGTCGAGGATGACCCTGCGCTGCAGAAGCAGATGCGCTGGGCGTTCGACGGTTTCGAAACCGTGCTGGCGAGCGATCGCGAGAGTGCGATCGTGCAACTGCGCCGGCACGAGCCAGCGGTGGTCACGATGGACCTGGGCTTGCCGCCCGCGCCCGACGACGTCAGCGAAGGTTTCCGCCTGCTGGGCGAGATCATCGCGCTTGCGCCGGAGACGAAGGTGATCGTGCTCACCGGCCAGCACGACCGCGAGAACGCGGTGAAGGCGGTCGGCATGGGTGCCTACGACTTCTTCGCCAAGCCCTTCGAGCCTGAAATGCTCGAGCTCACCATCGATCGCGCCTTCCGCATGTATGACCTGCAGGCCGAGAATGCGCGGCTGGCGGCGATCCAGGCGAGCCCTCTTGCGGGCCTGCTGACGCGCGATCCGGGCATGCTCAAGATCTGCCGGACGATCGAGAAGCTGGCATCGGCCTCGGTCACCGTTGCCTTGCTCGGCGAGAGCGGCACCGGCAAGGAAGTGCTGGCCCGTGCGTTGCACGTGCTCTCGCCGCGCTCCGCCGAGCGCTTCGTCGCGATAAACTGCGCGGCCATCCCGGACACGCTGCTGGAAAGCGAGCTTTTTGGCTACGAGAAGGGGGCGTTCACCGGGGCCGTCAGGCAGACGCTGGGCAAGATCGAGACAGCACATCGGGGGACGCTCTTCCTGGATGAAATCGGCGATCTGCCGCTGCCGCTCCAGGCCAAGCTGCTGCGCTTCCTGCAGGAGCGGGTCATCGAGCGCATCGGCGGACGCGAGGAAATCCCGGTCGATGTGCGCATCGTTTGCGCGACCCACCGTGACCTGAAAGCGCAGATTCGCGCAGGGCTGTTCAGAGAGGATCTTTACTATCGTCTCGCAGAGATCGTCGTCGACATCCCCCCGCTGCGCGAGCGGCAGGGCGATGCGGTGCTGCTGGCGCACGCTTTCGTGCAGCGCTTCAGCCGTGAGAACGGCAGGACGGGGCTTGGCCTTGCCGACGACGCGGTCGCTGCGATCGAATCGCATCCCTGGCCGGGCAACGTGCGCGAGCTGGAAAACTGCCTGAAGCGCGCGGTGATCATGGCCGACGGTGCCCGCATCGGCGCGGACGACCTCGGGCTCGAGGCGGTGGAAGACGACGTCGAGCTGCTGAATCTCCGGCAGGTGCGCGACGAGGCTGAGCGGCGCGCCGTGTTGCGCGTCATGGCGCGCACCAATGGCAACGTCGCCCGCGCTGCCGAGTTGCTGGGCATCAGCCGCCCATCCCTGTATGACCTGATCAATCGTTTCGGGCTGAAGAAGGAGAACTGACAGTGAGCAAGCCGCACAACAAGCCGCAACGCAAAGCATGGGCCGGGAAGGCCAGCGCCGTTGCGGCCCTGACACTCTCTGCTCTCGTTCTGACCGGCTGCAAGGACAGCCCCGAGCAGATGGTGGCGTCGGCGAAGGGTTATCTCGAGAAGAAGGATCTCGACCCAGCAAGCATCCAGCTCAAGAGTGCGCTGCAGGCCAATGGCAACCTGGTCGATGCACGTTTCCTGCTCGGCAAGGTGAACCTGGAGCAGGGCAACGTGCCTGGCGCGGTGAAGGAGCTTCAGCGCGCGCTCGATCTCGGGTACTCGAAGAACGAAGTCCTGCCGCTACTCGCGCGCTCGCTGCTGCGCTCGGGCGAGGTCGATCGTGTCGTCAAGGATTTCTCGGACGTTGCGCTGGACGATCCCAAGGCGCAGGCGGTGGTGCTAACCGCCGTTGGCGACGCCTACATGCTCAAGGGCGACGTGCCGAAGGCGCGCGCCAGCTACGAAAAGGCGCTTGGCGGTTTCGACGACGCCCTCGCGCGCGTCGGTCTGGCTCGCACCAAGCTGTATGGCGGTGACGCTCCGGGCGCGGAAGGCGACCTGCGGGCCATCGTCGCCCAGAATCCGGATCTGGCCGAAGTGCATGGCGCACTCGCCGAGGCAGCGCTGGCCCAGAAGCGGCCGGACGACGCGATCAAGGCACTGCAGGAAGTGGTCCGGATCAATCCGTCCAATGTCGGCAGTCATTACTCACTGGTGTCGCTGCTGCTGCAGCAGAATCGTCAAGATGAAGCGATTACCGGCTTGGAGGCGATGAAGAAGGTCGCTCCCAAGGATCCGTCCACACTCTATTTGCAGGCCTTCGTTGACTTCCGCAACAATCGCTTCGTCGAGGCGCGCGACGGTGTCCTCGCCGCGCTGAAGTCCGCGCCGGAGTTTCTGCCTGCGCACCTCCTTGCCGGTACGGTGCTGGTGCGGTTGAACGAGCAGGTTCAGGCCCAGACCCACCTGACCAAGGTCCTGTCGCGTGCGCCGGGCCAGCCCCTTGCCCGCACGATGCTCGCCACGTCGCATCTAGCCCTTGGAGAGGCACCCAGGGCGTTGGAAGTGCTGCAACCGCTGCTAGACTCGCGCTCGCTCGACCCCCGTATTCTGGGGCTCGCCGGCCAGGTCTATCTCGCCAACGGTGATTTCGACAAGGCCGAGGCTTATTTCGAGCGCGCAGCCAAGGCGGCCCCGGAAGACCCGCGTGCGCGCATGCAACTGGGTGTGGCCAGGATGGCAGGCGGCGATGCTGCGGGAGCGTTCAGCGATCTCGAGACGGCCGCGCAGATGGATGAAGGCGGGATCCGTGCCGATCTCGCCCTGGTCGCCGGGCACATGCGCCGCGGGGAACTGGACAAAGCGCTTAAGGCGCAGGAGCAACTCGAGCGCAAGCAGCCGGACAACCCGCTGGTGCACAACCTGCGCGGCGGACTGATGCTGGCCAAGCGCGATCCGGCCGCGGCACGCGCCGCCTTCGAGAAGGCGCTGACGATCAAGCCCGATTACCTCGCGGCCGCGATCAACCTTGCGCGCATGGATGTGGCCGACAAGAAGCCGGAGAGTGGCCTGGCTCGGCTCAAGACCATCGCGGATCGCGATCCAAAGAACGTCGAGGCGCAACTCGCCTATGCCGACCTGCAAGTTGTCACTCGCGCCGAGCCGGCCGCCGTGCTGGCTACCCTCGAGCGGGCGGAAAAGTCTTCGCCTTCTGCACTGATGCCCAAGCTGGCCCTCGTTGAGTACCACCTACGCAATCGCGACGCAAAGGCTGCGCTCGCGGTCGCGCAGCAGGCCGCTGCCGCCTACCCAAACGATCTTCGCGCCCTGGAAGCGGCCACCCGCGCCCAGCTTGCCGCGGGCGAAACCCAGCAGGCCATCTCGTCGCTCAACAAGGTGCTTGCGCTTCAGCCGCGTGCCATCGGCGCGCTCGTCCAGCTTGCGGACATCCAGCGCGCCAACAAGGACGTGACCGCGGCCGAGCAGTCGCTGCGCAAGGCGCTGGCCATCCGGGCCGACGCGGTGGATGCGCAGGCTCGACTCGCCGGCATCCTCGTCGAGCGCGGCGATCGCGAGGGGGCGCTGCAGATCGCGCGCACCGTGCAGAAGCAACGCGCCGATGCCGCGGTGGGGCACGCCATCGAAGGGGATATCCAGGCTGCCGCGGGCAAATGGGCGGATGCGGCGACGAACTACCGCCGCGCTCTCGACAAGGGGCGCGATCCGCAGAGCCTGGTGAAGCTCCATGCGGCATTGCTGCGTGCGGACCGCAAGGGCGAGGCAGACAAGCTGGCCGCGGACTGGCTGCGCGAGCGGCCCAAGGATACCGCGGTGCGCGGCTATCTGGCCGAACGTGCTCTGGCCGAGAAGCGCTACGCCGACGCCGCGCAGCTCTATCGCGAGCTGAACGAGATTGCGCCCGACAATGCGCTGGTGCTCAACAACCTCGCGTGGACCGCGAGCCAGATCAAGGATCCGAAGGCGCTCGAATATGGCGAGCAGGCGCTAAAGATGGCGCCCGACAGTGCCGCCATCCTCGACACCGTCGGCATGATCCAGGTCGAGCAGGGACAGGCCGAGAAAGGCCTTGCCAACCTCACTCGCGCGGTCTCGCTCGCCCCCGAGGCTGCGAACCTTCGCCTCAACCTTGCGAAGGCCTACGCGAAGCTGGGCCGGCCGGCCGATGCGCGCAAGGAAATCGAAACCATGATGCCCAAGCTGAAGGAGGGGACGCCCGTCCACTCCGAAGCCACGTCATTGCTCAAGACTCTCTGATACATCGCAAGGAAATACCCATGACCACCATCGCCGTCATCGGCCTCGGCTACGTCGGCCTTCCGCTCGCCGTCGAGTTCGGAAAGAAGTACCGCACCGTCGGCTTCGACCTCTCCGAGGAGAAGGTCGCCGCCTACTGCGAGTTCAACGACCCCACCGGTGAGGTGTCGTCCGACGATCTGCGTGCCGCTGTGCATCTCACCTGCCATACCGATCCCGCGGTGCTGCGCGAGGCCGATTTCGTCATCATCGCCGTGCCCACGCCGGTCGATGAGGCGCACCAGCCGGATTTCACGCCGCTGGTGAAGTCGTCGACCACCGCCGGGCGGAACCTCAAGCGCGGCGCCATCGTCGTGTATGAATCCACCGTCTATCCGGGCGCCACGGAAGAGATCTGCATTCCCATCCTCGAGCGCGAGTCCGGCATGAAGTGGAAGCAGGATTTCTTCGTCGGCTATTCGCCGGAGCGCATCAATCCGGGCGACAAGGAGCGTACCGTCACCCGCATCGTCAAGGTGGTGTCCGGCGACACGCCCGAAACGCTGGAGACAGTGAAGCGCATTTACGGCGACGTCATCACTGCTGGCGTTGCGCCGGCAAGCTCCATCAAGGTGGCCGAGGCAGCGAAGGTCATCGAGAACACGCAGCGCGACCTCAACATCGCGTTGATGAACGAACTGGCCGTGCTGTTCCACAAGATCGGTATCGACACGCTGGAAGTGCTCGAGGCGGCGGGTACCAAGTGGAACTTCCTGCCCTTCCGGCCGGGCCTCGTCGGTGGCCACTGCATCGGCGTCGATCCCTACTACCTCACGCACAAGGCCGACATGCTGGGTTACCACCCGCAGGTGATCCTGGCCGGCCGCCGCATCAACGACAGCATGGGCAAGTACGTCGCCGAGCAGACGGTGAAGCAGATGATCGGCAACGGCTGCGGCATCAAGGGCGCCAACGTCATCGTGCTGGGGCTGACCTTCAAGGAGAACTGCCCCGACCTGCGCAACAGCAAGGTGATCGACGTCATCCATGAATTGCAGAGCTACGGCTGCAATGTGCACGTCCATGATCCGGTGGCCTCGTCGGAGGAGGCGGTGCATGAATACGGGGTGAGCCTCACGCCCTGGGATGCGCTGCCGGTTGCGGACGCGATCGTGGCGGCGGTGTCGCACCGGGAGTACGTCGACGCACCGGTCGCCAGGCTGCTTGGAAAGCTCGCGCCGGGCGGCGTGTTCGCCGACGTCAAGTCGGCTTATGATCAGGCGGTGCTGAAAGCGGCGGGTGCCAAAGTGTGGCGACTGTAGGAGCGGAGCCGTTGCGGGTGATCCCCGTCTGCTTTGGAGCGTTGCCATGAAGCGATTGAACAAGCGTGCGTTGAAGCAGGTCCGCTTCCTCATCGCGAGTCTGGGTTTTTCGGTGCTGCCCCCGGCCGTCGTGGCTGGGCAGGAAGAACAGGCCGTCAGGACTGCGTTTGCGGCGCAGGCGCGATACCTCGCCGAGCAGGGCCTGACCTACGAGCACGGCGAAGGCGTGCCGCGCGACCAGAAGCATGCGGCGCGCCTGTATTGCGAATCCGCCCGCCTGGGTGACGCTGAGGGCATGTATGCGCTCGGCTGGATGTACGCCAACGGCCGCGGCGTCGAGCGCAACGACGCCTACGCCGGCACGCTGTTTGCGATGGCGGCGCAACTGGGCCATGTGCACGCGGAGCGCATGTTGCGCTTCACCGGCGAATATACGGGTGCCGTGCCCGAGTGCCTGCACACGCCGACCGAGACCGTGCTCGAGCATTGGCCGGTGGAGGGCGTCGTCGCCGGCATGGCGCCGGCACGCCGGGAGATCGCTCAACTGCTGGTGAAACTGGCGCCGCAATACGGCATACAGCCACAGTTCGCGCTGGCGATCGGCATGACCGAGTCCAACCTCAACCCGGGCGCGGTGTCACCGAAGAGCGCAATGGGCGTGATGCAGTTGATCCCCGAGACGGCTGAGCGCTTCAACGTGCGCAATCCCTACGACCCCGAGCAGAACATCCGCGGCGGCCTCGCCTACCTGCGCTGGCTGCTGGCGTACTTCCGCGGCGATATCGCCCTGGCGGCCGCCGGCTACAACGCCGGAGAAGGCGCGGTCGATCGTTACCGCGGCGTTCCGCCGTTTCGTGAAACGCAGGGCTACGTCGAGCGCATCCTCGCCTTCGTCCGCAGCCGCCATCATCCCTACGACGAACGCATCGTCGCGCCAAGTGTTGCCGTTTCGGGTCTGCGCACGAGTGCTCAGGGCGCGGGCGAGTCGTGACGGCCGTCGCGACGATCGCCGCTGCGTCGCGTCGACGCGCGCTCCTGGCCCTTCTTGCGACAGGCATGGCAGCAGCCGCGCTGCCGCGGACTGCCGTGGCCGATCTGGTGCGGATGCTGCCGCAGATCAAGCCGTCGATCGTGGCGGTCGGCACGTATCAACGCACGCGCAGCCCGGCTTTCCGGTTTCTCGGCACCGGCTTCGCGGTGGGCGATGGCCGGCTGGTCGCGACCAATGCGCACGTCGTGCCGGAGTCGATCGCCAGCGAGCAGATGGAGATGCTGGTCGTGGTTTCGCCTGGCGAGGAGCAGACCGGCAAGGTTCACCCGGTGCAGCGGGTCGCAAGCGACCGCGGCCACGACATCGCGCTGCTGCGGTTGCAGGGCGGTGGCGTGCTGCCGCCGCTGCCGCTTGCAACTGGCGAGCAGGTGCAGGAGGGGCAGTCGGTCGCCTTCACCGGTTTTCCCATCGGCAACGTGCTGGGCATGACGCCCGTGACCCACCGCGGCATCGTCTCGGCCATCACCCCGATCGGCATCCCGCAAGCCAATTCGCGCGACCTCAATCCTGCGCTGGTGCGTCGCCTGTCGGGCGAGGTGTTTCGCGTCTACCAGCTCGACGCCACGTCCTACCCCGGCAACAGCGGCAGCCCGCTGTTCGATCCCGAGACCGGCGAGGTCATCGGCATCATGAACATGGTCTTCGTGAAATCGACCAAGGAGAGCGTGCTGACCGACCCCTCGGGCATCAGTTACGCCATTCCGGTCGAACACCTGCGCAAGCTGCTGGCGGGCGTCCGGTAGGACACCATCGCCCGACAAAAAAACCGCAAAGCCTGTAGCTGTGCGGGTTTCTGGTCCTTCCTGAGACTGGGCGATAAGGGTGTAAACGTCCCGCCACCGGGAATCGAACCCAGATCTGGCGCTTAGGAGGCGCCCGTTCTATCCATTGAACTATGGCGAGATGAGGCGCGCATTCTAGCCGTTCGGGGCGTCCGGTCCAAGCGGCTCGGGCGTATTTGGCGTCGAAGGCGTCGCGCCCGGTAAGGCATGCTCGGTGGGGATGTCCGCCCTGGGCGCGGGCTTCGCGCCGCGCAAGGGCGGCAGGAAGAACTCCTGTGGTCGCTTCAGGAATCGTTGCAGCAGCAGGCGGCCGAGGGTGCGGCCCTGGGCGAAGCTGATGCGGCGCGCGCGCATGGCCACCGTCAGGGTCAGCGAGAAGCTCACCGCCAGGTTCACCAAGCCGATCAGCAGCACGCCGCCGAGCGCGAAGCTTACCGTCTGCCAGGGCAAGGCAAAGCCCAGTGCCTCGACCGAATAGCCTACGTAGGCCGACGAAAAGGCGATGTGCCGGATGTCCAGCGGCAGGCCGAACAGCACGCCCAGCGCCGTCGTGCCGCCCAGCAGGAAGCCGAAGAAGAAGTTGCCGGCGAGCGCGCCCAGGTTGTTCTCCACATAGCTCGCCACGCGCTGCATGCGCGCCTCGCCCAGCAGGCGGCGCGGCCCGGCCAACTGCAGCAGGCGCTGCGGGATCCGGTTATAAGCCGAGAGGTTGTCGTAGTAGCCGGCAATGAGGCCCGACAGGAACAGGCACACCCCCGCGATCGCCGCAAAGAACGGCGCCCCATTGCGCGGGTCGATCTCGCCGAGCAGCGTGTGGGCCTTCTCCGAGGTGATGAAATGCGCGCCGCTGATGGCGTGGACCGCCAGCCCCACGGCGATCGCCACCGGAATGGCCAGGCCGATGTTGCCGAGGATGGCCGCAAGCTGGCTGCGCACGGTGCGCGCGATGAGATCGGCCAACGCTTCCAGGTCGCGCGTCTTGCCGCTGGCCTCGCCGATGGACGCTGCGATGGCGTTGGCGGTCATGGCCGGTTGCTTGGTCGCGACGGTGCCGCCAAGGATGTGGATCAGCACGAAACCCAGGCCGTAGTTCAGGCAGAAGGCGAGCGCCTCGTTGAGCGGCGCCATGCCCTGCTTGCCGAGCACGATCTTGAGCGCCGACATCAGCGCGATGATGACGCCGCCCAGCGCCGCCGAGCTCAGCATGCGGAAATACTCGCCGCGCGTGCTGGTGATGTAGTGCTCGCCGGTGCGGCTGGCGCTTTCGGTCATGCGCAGCGACAGCAGCTCGACGTTCTGGCCCCAGTAGTCGAACAGGTGGTTCTTGCGGCACTCGGCGCGCACCAGTGCCTTGAACAGGCGGATCAGCCGCGGCGCGACGTCGTGCACCACGCGCCGAGTGCGCAGCTCGTCGAGCACGGCGAGCAGTTCGGCGATGCGTTCGAGGTGCTGTCGCAAGCGCTCCAGTGTGAAGGTCAGCGTCAGGCTGGTGCCGATGCGGGTGGCGCGCTTGCGAACGCGCTGCAGCACTTCCTCGCACTGGCCGAGCATCACCGTGAGGTGCTTTTCGTCCGCGACCATGACGCCGGGCGTGCTCCACCAGTCGATGTAGCGCTGGATGTAGGCGAGCAATTCCGCATTCTGGGCGAGGAAGGGCGATTCGTATTCCTCGAGGTTCGGATCGATGCGCACCAGCTCGGGATCCAGGCCGATGGCCGAGACGTGGTACGACAGCACGCGCAGCGCCTCGAGGATTTCGACGAGGGCGGGCGGTAGGTCGCTGGCATCGTGTTCCGCACGTGGCTCGGCCTCGTCGAGAACGGTGGCGAAAAAATCCAGCCAGAGTTCGTCCGGGACGGCATTGACCCACACGTCGTCATCGCGGCGGTGGAACACCACCGACAGCACGTCCTTCATGTAGGCGGTGTCGATGACCTGCGGCAGCAGGCGGCCGGAGATGCGGCGCGACGTTTCCGAGAAGAAGCCAGTGGACGGCAGCAGGCCGGACGACACATAGAGCGAGACCTGCTTGCGTTCGCGAAACAGGTCGAGTAGCGAGGTGCGAAGCGCGTGGCACAGTTCGGGCCGGCGCGCCAGCGTGTGCGTCAGCACGCGCAGCGCCTCCGCGGCGCGTTGCGACTGCGACGGGCGCGGTGGTCGCAGGTGCGCGACCAGCTCCGCCCACAACGCTGTAGGGTCTTGATCGGGCGAGGTAAATCTTGCGAGAGTCTGTTCCATTCGCCGTCTGTCCTGGATGTTGCCTGCAAAGCGGCAAGGATTGTTGCGCCGCATTATGCGCGAAGCGGACCGCGATGCGGTCTGGCGGATAAAATCCGGTTTCGATTCTTCTTTCCGGCCCCGCGCCGCGCCCCTCATGCCACTGCTATCGGTCGAAAACGCCTGTCTCGCCTTCGGTCACGTCGATCTGCTCGACCATGTCAGCTTCCAGCTCGATCCCGGGGAGCGCGTCGCGCTGATCGGGCGCAACGGCTCGGGTAAGTCGAGTCTATTGCGCGCAGTCGCAGGGCAGGCGGCGCTGGATGACGGCAGCGTGTGGCGCCAGGCCGGCCTGGTCACTGCCTACGTTCCGCAGGAAGCTGACTTCGATCTGGAGCGCGATGTGTTCGCCACCGTCGCCGACGGCCTGGGCGATGCCGCGCGGCTGCTGGTCGACTATCACGCGGCGATGGTGGCGGTGGCCGAGCATGCCACGGCGGAGGCGATGGCCCGGCTCGACCGCCTGCAGCATGCGGTCGAAGCCGCGGAGGGCTGGCGCCTGAACCAGCGTGTCGAGCACATGCTCGCCCGGCTCGGGCTGTCGGCCGAGGCGAAGGTATCCAGCCTGTCGGGCGGCGGCGTCAAGCGCGTCGCGCTGGCGCGCGCGCTGGTGGCCGAACCGGACCTGCTGTTGCTGGACGAACCTACCAACCACCTCGACCTCGACGGCATCCTGTGGCTGGAGGAGCTGATCCGCGACTTTCGCGGCGCGGTGGTGGTGATCACCCACGACCGGGTGTTCCTCGACAACGTCGCCACCCGCATCATCGAGCTGGATCGCGGCAAGCTCGCGAGCTATCCGGGGCGCTTCGCCGACTACCAGCGCCGCAAGGCGGAGGAGCTCGAAGCCGAAGCCAAGGCCGCTGCGCGCTTCGACAAGTTCCTCGCGCAGGAGGAGGTCTGGATCCGCAAGGGCGTGGAGGCGCGGCGCACTCGCAACGAGGGGCGCGTGCGCCGGCTCGAGGCCTTGCGCGTCGCCCGCGCGGCCCGGCGCGACCGGCTGGGCAACGTCAGCCTGGCGGTCGACCGGGGCGAGCAGAGCGGCCAGATGGTGTCCGAGCTGAGCCACGTCACCAAGCGCTTCGGCGATCGCACGGTGGTGCGCGATTTCTCCACCCGCATCATGCGTGGCGACCGCGTCGGCTTCATCGGCCCCAACGGCGCCGGCAAGACCACGCTGCTCAAGCTCATTCTCGGCGAGATCGCGCCGGACGAGGGTACGGTGCGCCGCGGCACGCGGCAGGCGGTGGCTTACTTCGACCAGTTGCGCGCGCAACTGGATCCGGAACTGCCGCTCACCGAGGTGATCAGTCCGGGCTCGGATTTCGTCGAGATCGGCGGCGAGAAGAAGCACGTCATCGGCTACCTGGGAGATTTTCTCTTTGCGCCGCAGCGGGCACGTTCGCCGGTGAAGTCGCTGTCGGGCGGCGAGCGCAACCGCCTGCTGCTCGCGCGCCTGTTCGCGCGGCCGGCCAACCTGCTGGTGCTGGACGAGCCCACCAACGACCTCGACATCGAGACGCTCGACCTGCTCGAGGAACTGCTCGCCGGCTACGAGGGCACGCTGTTCCTGGTGAGCCACGACCGCGCCTTCCTCGACAACGTGGTGACCCAGGTCATCGCCGCCGAAGGCGACGGGCGCTGGGGCGAATACGCCGGCGGCTACGGCGACTGGCAGCGGGTGCAGGCCGCGCGCGCCGCCAGCCGGGAGGTCGCGCGCGACACGGCGAAGCGGGCCGCGCCGGCGCCGGCCAGGCCCGCTGCCGACAAGGGCGCGGCGAGCCGGCCGGCGAAGATGTCGTTCAACGAGAAGCGCGAGCTCGAGGGCCTGCCGGACCGCATCGCTGCGCTGGAGGATGAGCAGACCGCGCTGCACGCGCGCATGGCCGACCCGGCGCTGTACCAGCAGGCGCCGCAGGAGGTCGCGCAGATCAAGGCGCGGCTGGAAGCACTGGAGGCGGAGATCGAGGCGGCGATGGCGCGCTGGGAAGAGCTCGAAAGCCGCGCAGCCGGTTGATCCGGTTCCGCCTTGTCGCCCTGCGGCCACGCTCGCTCCCGCATGGAAGGCTGCAGCCCGTCAGCTCAGCAAGACATGTCGGCTGAACCACGCCAGCGCGGCCGCGGCGCACAGGAAGACC
The DNA here is from genome assembly GCA_018240785.1 of Pseudomonadota bacterium. GTDB lineage: Bacteria > Pseudomonadota > Gammaproteobacteria > Burkholderiales > Rhodocyclaceae > Thauera. Next base: position 16,312 of record JAFEFC010000038.1, read on the forward strand.
GCCGCGTGAAAGGCGCTCCACCCCTGGTAGCGGCGCGCGATGCGCGCTGGATCGAGGTCCGAGATCAGGTACAGCCGGCCGTCCGCCGGGCGCCGCACCACATGCGCCTCGGCCGCCGACAGGGCGGCGTCGCGCTGCTGGCGCACTTCGCGCCGTGCCTGTGCGCGGGCGAGCTCCCATTCGCGCAGGTCGATCTCGCCGTCGCCGTCGACATCGAAGCGGGCGAGCAGGGCAGTGCGATCCTTCTTCCACTCTGCGAGCAGTTCGCGCACCTGCGCAGCGGCATCGAACTCGGGCGTGATGCTGCCCAAGGTCAGGAAGTCGCCCAGCACATACACCGGATCGTGGCGCAGCAGCGACCATTGCGTGTGACGCAGCTCGCCCTGCACCACCACGTCGCGGCGTTGCACCAGCATCTCGGCGCCTTCCGGATCCACGGCGCATTCGCCGCTGTCATCGACGACGAGGAAGGACGCGTCGCTCTCGTGGGTGCGCTCATGGCGCCACTTGCCGTCGCGATCGCGGCGCTCGGTGAGCACGCGATACCACAGCACCGGCAGGCCGTTGAGCGGCGACAGCACCGGCGTGCCCTGCAGTGGCTGCCCACGGCCGCGCAGTTCGGCGTAGCCCTGCGCGGCCGAGGCGATGCGCGCGGTCGGCGTGTCGAGGATCATGCGCGCATGATGTAGCGAGCGCAGCCAGCCGTAGAGCCCGGACGCCAGCAGCAGCCCCAGCGCGACGACGGCCGCCCGCCCGGGGCCGGCCCGCAGGGCGAGCGCGACGAGCGCAAGCTGCGCGAGCGGCAGCGCGGCGTTGAGTCCGTCGCGGCGCAGGCGGACGTGCATGGGGAAAGCTGCGGCGAGGCGCGGGGATCAGTTGCCGAACAGCGCCTTCAGGTCGATGTCGGCCTTTTCGGCGGTCGAGAACTCCAGCAGGGGCTGCGCCATGAACTGGAACAGGCGCGCGATGACGAGGTCGGGGAACTGGTCGATGCGCACGTTGTTCACGTTGACCGCCTCGTTGTAGAGCTCGCGCCGGTCGGCGATGCTGTTCTCGAGCGCGGTGATGCGCGCCTGCAGTTGCATGAAGTGCTCGTTCGCCTTGAGTTCGGGATAGGCCTCGGCCACCGCGAAGATCTGGCCCAGGCCGCTACGCAGCGCGCTCTCGGCCGCCCCCAGCGCCGCCACGTCTCGCTGCTCGCGCGCGGTCGCCACGCGCGCCCGCGCCTCGGTGACGCGCGCCAGCGTCGTCGCCTCGAACTGCTTGTACTGCCGGCACACCTCCACCAGCTTGGGCAATTCGTCGTGGCGCTGCTTGAGCAGCACGTCGATGTTCGCCCAGGCACGCGCGACGTTGTGCTTCAGGCGGACCAGGCCGTTGTAGGCCATGACCGTGTAGAGCAGCGCGAGAACTGCGATGCCCGAGAGTACGGCGCCGGAAATGCTCATCAATCCAGACCTCTTGCTTGTGGAAACCCGTGTTGGCGACATCCTATACTCTCGCCGTCGGCCGGGCCGTTGCGCATGCCACGCTGCGCCGTCGATGTGTCGCCGATGTGTTGCTCCTGGGAGAACGTCGATCAATCGCCTCGTGATTCTGTCCCTGCTCGTCATCGCCTGCGGCGCGCTTGCAGCAATCTTCCTCGCCTATCAGCACCCGGCGCTGCTGCTGAACTTCGGCAACCTGCAGTCCTGCGGCTGAATCAGTCGGCCGCCGGCGCGGTGGTGAAGCGGCCGCGGTGCTCGTCCGGGACGCCGATGCGCTGCAACAGCACGTCGCGCGGCAGACGCAGCAATTGCTCGATCTGGTCGATGTCGGTCGGCAGCGCGGCATCGTCCCAGCCGCGCGCGAGGTGGCGGGCGAAGTCGGCGGCCAGCTTCACGGTGCGCACGCGCGGGTTTTCGCTCAAGGTTTCGTCGAGCAGATGAACGAGCAGCTCGGGCAGCCGCCAGGCGCGGATCAGGCCGAGCTGGATCTCGTCGGCCGTTGCCCCGAACACCGACTTTTGCGCCACGGTGCTGCGCAGCGTGGGGTCGGCGTGCTGCATTGCATACACCCGCTGCGTCAGCTCGGGCGCAAACACCCAGCACACGATCTCCGTCGCCTCGCGCAGCAGGGCCGCCACGGTGATCTCGTTGGGGTCCAGGTCGTGGCGCACCACCGCCCAGTCGCGGGCGTGATCGGCGGCGCGGCGCGCATTGCCGATCACCTTCAGCACGCCGATCAGCGCGCGAGGATGGGCCTGCAGCGCGTCCTCGACCGTCGGCAGGTCGGCAAAGGTGTGGAAGAAGGGCTCGACCCCCATCATCATGATGGCGCGGTCGATCGTCGTGATGTCGTGGTTCTGTGACCTTGCGCGATGGCGCTCGAGGTGGGTGAGCAGGCGCATCGTCATCAGCGGATCGCCCAGCACGACTGCAGCGATCCGTTTCGCGTTCACCGTGTCGGCAGCGGCGCGCAGCGCTTCCAGCTCGCGGCGCGTCTTGCGCAGCACGGGCAGTTCCTGGCTGGAAAAGTGGCGGACGTAATCATCGGCCGAACTCAACGGCGTGGCGGGCAGGGTCATCTCAGGGTGGTGCGGACGCTTTCGTGGGGAGGTTATCGGCTCCCCGGCGGCGAACTGAAGCGGGCGGCTGCAGCGCGTGAAGGATTCCACACCCATGTGGCTATAATCCGGTGATCCACCGACACCATCTTCCACTCAGGAGACACGCTGCATGAGCGCATTCAAGGCCTTCGTCATCGATCAGGATGAAAACAGGAAGGTCGTCAGCCGCCTGACGACGATGCAGCCGGAGCAGCTCGATGCCGGTGAAGTGCTGATCCGGGTGAGCTATTCCAGCATCAACTACAAGGACGCGCTCGCCGCCACCGGCGCCGGCAAGATCATCCGCCGCTTCCCCTGCGTGGGCGGCATCGACCTGTCGGGCGAGGTGGTCGACAGCGCCGATGCGCGTTTCAAGCCCGGTGACAAGGTCGTTGCCACCAGCTTCGACATCGGCGTGGCGCACCACGGCGGCTATGCCGAATACGCGCGCGTGCCTGCCGGCTGGGTGGTGCCGCTGCCGGCGGGGCTCGATCTGTTCGAGGCGATGGCGCTGGGCACGGCCGGCTTCACCGCGGCGCTCGGCGTCGTGCGCATGGAGGACAACGGCCTCGCGCCGGCCAACGGCCCGGTCATCGTCACCGGCGCCACCGGCGGCGTGGGCGGCCTGGCGATCGAGATGCTGGCGCAGCTCGGCTATCACGTCGTCGCGCTCACCGGCAAGGAAGCCGAAAGCGATTACCTGAGGATGCTGGGTGCGGCCGAGATCAAGCTGCGCTCGTCCATCGACCTCGACAAGGTGCGTCCGCTGGAGGCGGCGCAGTGGGCGGGCGCGGTCGACAACGTCGGCGGTCCCATCCTGCACTGGGTGCTGGCGACCATGATGCAGGCCGGCACGGTGGCGAGCATCGGCAACGCCGCGAGCTTCAAGCTCGACACCACCGTGTTCCCTTTCATCCTGCGCGGCGTCAGCCTGCTCGGCATCGATTCCGGCTATATGGGTTTCCCCACGCGCCAGCGCGTGTGGGACCGGCTGGCGACCGACCTCAAGCCGAAGCACCTGGCCGCGGTGACGCGCACCATCGGCTTCGACGAGCTGCCCGGCGCCTTCGACGACTTCATCGCCGGCCGGGTCAAGGGCCGCACCGTCGTGCGCATCGGCGCCTGACGAGGGCAGGGCCTGGGGCGGGGATGCGCATGAACGACGAAGCAAAACTGCCCAAGATCCTGGTTGCCGACGATTCGCGCATGGTGCGGGCGAGCATCGCCAAGCACATCCGCGGCCAGTTCGACGTACGCGAGGAAAGCGACGGCCAGGCGGCCTGGGAGGCGCTGCTGGTCGACCCCGCCATCAACCTGGTGCTGACCGATATCGGCATGCCGCGGCTGGACGGCTACGGCCTGCTCGAGCGCATCCGTGGCTCCCGTGTCGGCCGCGTGCGCACGCTGCCGGTGGTGATCCTGTCGGGCGACGAGGACGAGAAGGCGCGCGAGCGGGCCCTGTCGCTCGGCGCCAACGGCTTCATCACCAAGGGCGGCGGCAGCGTGGAACTGCTCGCCACCTTGAACTCGATGGTGAGATTGGCGCAGACGCAGAACGAGCTCGAGGAGAGCCGCGCCGCCCTGTCGCGGCAAAGCCCGGTGGACCCCGCGACCGGGCTCGCCACCGAGGGCTACCTCCAGCATCGGGCGCAGCAGGAGATCTCCCGCGCGCGCCGCACGCAGACCGACATCGTCGCCCTCGTCGTCGAACTCGACGAGCTGGCGCCGCTGCTGGCGCGCTATGGCGACCACGTGGTGCAGCTCATCGGCCGCAAGCTGTCGAAGATGCTCGGCAGCCGCACCCGCGCCGAAGACACGCTGACGCAGCGCTCGGCCAGCCAGTTCGCGCTGCTCGCACCGGGAACCGACCTCGTGGCGGGATGCGCCTTCGCGCTGCGCATCAAGCAGCGGCTGGAGAACCTCGTGATGACCTATCGCGAGGAACGCATCCGCGTCAGCGTGTCGATCGGCGTGGCCAGCGCCGCAGCGGACCGCCTGGCCTCGGTAGGCGACCTACTGGAGACGGCCACGCGCCGCGCACAAGCGGGCGTGGCTGCCGGTGGGAACAAAGTCATCGCCGACCGCGGCGAGGTGACGCAGGGGATGCTCGAGCGGCGGGCATCGCCGCTCCTGAGCGTCGATGCGGCGTTGCGGCATCTGCGTCTCGGGCAGCAGGAAGAAGTCACCACACAGTTGCCCGAACTGTTGAGTTCCCTGATGCCCCTGCTGGAATTGCTAGAATCGCGCCTGCACTGCGGCCTCCCGATCGCACAGCTCAAGCAGATCGAAAACAGGACGGGAGGTCACGGTGACGATCTCGATGTGACGCAGACGCACATCTAGGTTGCCGGGGCGGCAGCGAGCGCAGCGCCCGCATGCTGCCAGTCATTGCCTTGAGGGATTCAAAGAGGGAGAGGATGCAAATGACGACGTACACCGAGTTCCACCGCCGTTCAATCGACAAGCGCGACGAGTTCTGGGCCGAACAGGCGCAGCTCGTGCATTGGAACAAGCCGGCCGAGCAGATCTGCGATTTCTCGCGCCCGCCTTTCGTCAAGTGGTTCAAGGGCGGCGAAACCAACCTGTGCTACAACGCGGTCGATCGCCATGCCGCAGCGCGGCCGAATGACCGCGCACTGGTCTACATCTCGACCGAGACCAACGAAGAGAAAGTCTATTCGTTCGCCGAGCTGCAGCGTGAAGTCGAGCGCATGGCGGCGATCTACCAGGACCTCGGCGTCAAGCGCGGCGACCGCGTGCTGATCTACATGCCGATGATCGCCGAGGCCGCCTTCGCCATGCTGGCCTGCGCTCGCATCGGCGCCATCCACTCGGTGGTGTTCGGCGGCTTCGCTTCCGGTTCGCTCGCCACCCGCATCGACGACGCCAAGCCGGTGCTGATGGTCAGCTCCGACGCCGGCATGCGCAACGGCAAGCCGGTCCCCTACAAGCACCTGGTCGACGACGCCTGCAAGCTGGCCGAATTCCCGCCCGCCAAGGTGCTGATCATCGACCGCGGCCTGGACAAGGGTTTCCCGCGCGTCGAAGGACGTGACGTCGATTACGCCGAGCTGCGCGCGAAGCACATGGATGCGAAGGTGCCGGTGGAGTGGATGGAATCGTCCGAGCCGAGCTACATCCTCTATACCTCCGGCACCACCGGCAAGCCCAAGGGCGTGCAGCGCGACACCGGCGGCTACTGCGTGGCGCTGGCCGCGTCGATGAAGCACATCTTCACCGGCAACGCGGGTGAGACCATGTTCTCGACCTCGGACATCGGCTGGGTGGTCGGTCACAGCTACATCATCTACGGGCCGCTGCTCGCCGGCATGGCCACCATCATGTACGAAGGCACGCCGCTGCGCCCCGACGCCGGCATCTGGTGGCAGATCGTCGAGAAGTACAAGGTTTCGGTGATGTTCTCCGCACCCACCGCGGTGCGCGTGCTGAAGAAGCAGGACCCGGCCTTCCTCAAGAAGTACGACCTGTCCTCGCTCAAGCACCTGTTCCTCGCCGGTGAGCCGCTCGACGAGACCAGCCACCAGTGGATCATGGAAGAGCTGGGCATCCCCGTCATCGACAACTACTGGCAGACCGAAACCGGCTGGCCCATGCTCGCCATCTGCCGCGGCGTCGAGGACAGCCCGATCAAGCTCGGCTCGCCCGCGTTCCCGGTCTTCGGCTACGACCTGCGCATCTTCCGCGAGGACGGCACCGAGTGCGGCGCCAACGAGAAAGGCATCGTCGGCATCGTGCCGCCGCTGCCGCCGGGCTGCCTGTCCACCGTGTGGGGCCAGGACGACCGCTTCGTCTCCACCTACTTCAGCCTGTTCAAGGATCCGGTGGTGTACTCGTCGTCCGACTGGGGCATCAAGGACGACAAGGGCTACCACTCCATCCTTGGGCGCATGGACGACGTCATCAACGTCGCCGGCCACCGTCTCGGCACGCGCGAGATCGAGGAAGCGGTGCAGACTCACCCGGCCGTCGCGGAAGTGGCGGTGGTGGGCGTGGCCGACGAGCTCAAGGGCCAGATGCCGATGGCCTTTGCGGTGGTGAAGAACGGCGCCGATGTAGACACCGCCGAAAAGCGCGCCGCGCTCGAGAAGGAAGTGATGAAGAAGGTCGACGAGAGCCTGGGCGCCATCGCCCGTCCTGCCCGCGTCCACTTCATCGGCGGCCTGCCCAAGACGCGCTCAGGCAAGATGCTGCGCCGCTCCATCCAGGCCCTGGCCGAAGGCCGTGATCCGGGTGACCTGACCACGATCGACGATCCCAGCACGCTGGAGCAGATCAAGGCGGCGCTGAAAGGCTGATGGCGCTGTAGGAGCGGGCTTGACCGCGACAGGAACACATTCGGTCGCGGTCAGGCCCGCTCCTACGTGAAGGCGGTGCCTTTCTCGCGCAGGCTCACTATTCAGTGAGACGCTTGCGCTTCTCCGCCTCGTCGAACCCGCGCCCGATCTGCTCGCGCACGACATGCCACAGCGGATGCAGGATCCGCCGCATGTTGCGGATGATCTCCTCCACATGCATCACCGACGGGATGCGCAGCCCGCGGTGCTCGATCGGGCTGCCGATCTGTATCACCTCCACGCCCAGCTTGGCAAAATGCGCCGCAAGTCGTGGCTCGGTCAGCACGAAGACCGTGTCGATGCCGCTGCGCTCGGCGAGCGCTACTGCGCCCAGCAGCAGACTGGTGGGGATGAAGGGGAAGCGGGGCTGGTCGCCCGACGCGAAATCTTCTTCATGGATCTGCACTGGGCCATGCTCCTCGCCCTTGCGTCGCCGGTAATTGCGATGCACCGCCAGCCGCGAGATTTCCGCAATCCGGTCGCGCGGCAACCGCGCAGGATCGAGGATGGAACGGTCCAGCGACGCCGCGCAAGTTTCTTCGAACGGCAGCGGAGCATCGGGATCCGAAGGGTCGGCGAGCACGATTCGCGTGCACCCAACCGGGTGGTACGGCTCGGACACCGTCCTCAGGAGGCAGTGAACGCTGTGTGCGTCGTGGACATCGATCTCGCGATGATCCGCTCGCACAGCCTCGAAGTGGAGATCTTCGCAGTAGACCGAGTGCCGCACGCGATAAACGGCGTCCTTGAGCTCATCGTCGAGCGCGGCATCGATGCGAAAGTAAGTGCTGAAGCCATTGCCGAGGTTGAAACGGTCGAAGAGCTGCATGAAAGGGTCCAGTCTCGATATCAAGTGCGCTGCCTGAGTGCTTCAACCACCTCGGTGCGCGATACTCGACGGGCGGGAAAGATCGCCGCGAGCGAGGCAGCCACGACACCGATCAGGAAAGCAGAGGCCACGATTCCCGCATCCAGGCGGATCATCGCCGTGTAGCCGGTGTTTGCGCTTGGCGGCGGGGGCATGGGAATGCCGATCGCCGAGATCAACAGCGCGAGCACGATCCCTATAACGGCACCCAAGGCGCCTCCCATTAGGCCCAGAAACACATTTTCCATCACGATCAGGCGGAACACGTCGCGACGCGTGTTGCCCAGCGCCTGTAGCGTTCCGAACTCACCCATGCGTTCGAAGGCGCTCATGTTCACGGTGTTGGCAACCGACAGCAGCACCATCACCAGGATGATGAGCTGCAGAACACCGAACTGGCGGTCGTAGAGCTGCAACGTCTTCTCATAGAAATCCGAAAGCTGCTTCCAGCTTCGCGCCTCGAGGCCGGCCGGCAGCAGCGCCTTGATCCTCTCCTGCGCCACGTCGGTGTCGGCGGTGCGGTGCAGCGTCACCACCAGCAGGTTGCCGCCGGGCGTGGCCATCAACTCCTGCGCGGCGGCGAGTGGGATTCGGATCGCGCGTGCGTCGAAATCCCGCGAGAAACTCTGGAAGATGCCCACCACCTCGACGTCGATGGTGTTCAGCGCCCCGCCGGTCGTGTTCATCAGCAAGGTCACCCGGTCGCCGATCTTGAGGCCGAGGGAGTGCGCCACGCCTTGGCCGATCGTCGTGCCGAAAAGATCGCTGTCAGCGAGCTGTCGGCCGGCAAGCATCTTCAGGAAGGAGCCGAGGCGCGCCTCCTTGTCGGGCTCCACGCCCTCGCCAACGATCGCCAGGTCGCGCTTGCCATTGTTCAACAGCCCCGAGAAGCTGAGCCTTGTCGATACCTCGCTGACCAGCGGCTCCTTGGCGATCATCGACGCAATCGACTTCGGGTCGTCGATCAGGTAGCGCTCCGGTTGCCGGCTACCCTTCTCGCGAAAGCCCTCGCGGAACACTTGGACGTGTCCGGTCTCGGACTGGATGATGGCCTCGCCCAGTTGCACGAAGATGTCCTGCACGAAGCCGCCCGAGAGGATCAGCCCCACGACGCCGAACACGATCGCCGCTAGCGTGACGGCGCTGCGGACGCGCTGGCGGAATATGTTGCGCAAGGCGAGCTTGTAGAGCATGGTTTCAGGTCTGGTGGCGCAGGGCGTCGACGATGTTCATGCGCGACGCCTTCCATGCGGGAAGAATGCTCGCGATCAGTGTGGTGATGAAGGCGAGCAGGAAGCCCTGGATCGCGAGTGCGGCAGAAATGTCGATCCTGCCTGTATAGCCGCGAGACATGCCCGGCGGCGGCGGCATGGGAATGCCGACCATCGAGATGATCTTGCCCAGCACGAGGGCGATGCCGACCCCCAGAACGCCGGCGACCAGTCCGAGCACGACACCCTCCCAGATGAACAGCGCGAGGATGCCGCGCCGGCGTACCCCAAGCGCCATCGAGGTGCCGATCTCGACGGTGCGCTCGATGACGGCCATCGATAGCGTGTTGGAGATGCTTAGCGACACGATGACTGCAATGAGCAGCAGTACGGCATTGACTTGGGTGCCGAAGAGCTCGACGGTCTTGTTGTAGAAATCCGCCAGATCATTCCAAGGGACGACGTCGTATTGACCCGCGGGAAGTGAGGCGCGAAGTGCACTGACGGCCGCATTTGTGTGATCCGTGTCATCGAGCAGCACCACCCAGCTCGTGGCCCCGTCAACTCGCATCAGGCGGCGCGCAACCTCGATGGGTACGCGGATGGCTGTATCGTCGTAAGCTTTTACTGGCGTTGCGAAGATACCCGCCACTCTCAGTTCGACTGCATTGACCCCGCCAGACGCGGTTGTTGCCACGAGCACCACAATGTCGCCCGGGTGCGCATCGATGTTCGCTGCGAGACCTTCGCCAAGCACCGCCGATTCGGCGCTGCTGGTGGCGAGGTCGCTGCCGGCCAGGATCGTGATTCCGCCGCTCAGCGGGATCTCGGCCTTCGGGTCGACACCCTCGCCAATGAAGGAAATCGTTGCGTCGTTCCGGCTGAGCAGACCAGTGAACGCAAGGCGAGGCGCGACCGTGCGGATGTCGAAAGTGGGCCCGGGTACGATGATCGATAGATCCTTCCCAAGCAGGAAACGATAAGGATCGCTTGCGCCGTCGCGAAAATAGCCTGGGCGGGTGATCTGTACATGTCCGAGTTGTGACTGGATCACGCCCTCTCGCATCCCCCACAGCACCCAGTTGATGAATCCCCCAGCAAGCAGAAACGAAATCACGCCGCCGCAGATGATCGCCAGTGCCAGCAAGGTGCGGCGCCGATGCCGGGTCAGGTTAACGATGGCAAGGCGAGCGTCTTGCACAGATTGGTGGATGAAGGGACGCCACATTGCGATGTGAGCTTGGGGGCCGAGGTTGCTATCATAGCTTTTAAGCCAATACGGATGAAGGAGGGTTGCCGATGGGCGACCACTTTGCATACGACGTAGCCTTTTCGCGCAACATCGGGTGGGTCACAGAATTGGAGCAGGCCGCGCTGCGGGGCAAGCGTATTGCGATTGCCGGCATGGGGGGCGTCGGTGGGGGTCACTTGCTGACCTTGACGCGCTTGGGTATCGGTGCCTTCAACATCTCCGATTTCGACACCTTCGACATTGCAAACTTCAATCGACAGGCGGGCGCCATGATGTCTTCCGTGGGGCGACCGAAGGTTGATGTGCTTGCGGAGATGGCGCGCGATATCAACCCGGAATGCAGCCTGCGCTTGTTTCCGCAAGGCGTTTCGGAAGCCAATCTGGACGAGTTCCTGCGTGATGTGGATCTCTACGTCGATGCCATTGATTTTTTTGCATTCGAAACCCGCAGGGCGGTCTTTGCTGCTTGTCACCGCCTCGGGATTCCGGCCGTGACGGCCGCGCCACTAGGCATTGGCACGGCTGTCCTGATATTCATGCCCGGGCAGATGTCCTTTGAAGATTATTTCTGCCTTGATGGCTGCGATGAGGAGGAGATGGCCCTCCGCTTCCTGCTCGGCCTGTCACCGGCGATGCTGCAACTCGGCTATCTGGCCGATCCGTCGCGCGTCGACCTTGGCGAGCGCCGTGGTCCTTCCACTATCGCAGCTTGTCAGCTCTGTGCCGGCGCGATCGCAACCGAGGGGCTGAAGATACTGCTTAATCGGGGTAACATCATCGCGGCACCGAGAGGCTACCAGTTCGATGCGTATCGCAATCGTCTCGTGCGGACGTGGCGTCCGGGCGGTAATCGAAATCCGATTCAGCGCATTGCCCTATGGGTGGCGCGAAGGCAGTTGAAGAGGATGAAGACGAGTGGGAGGGGCCATGCCTGATCGAGAAACCCTGGTGCGGATTCTGGATCTGGCCCGCTGGGCCCCCAGCGGCGACAACACCCAGCCATGGCGGTTCAAGATCATCGATGACGGACGTGTCGCGGTGCATGGCTTCGATACTCGTGATCATGTCATCTATGACTTCGACGGTCATGCGAGTCATATCGCACATGGGGCCCTTCTCGAAACGATACGCATCGCCGCAAGTGGCTTCGGGTGTACAAGCGCCTGGAAGTTGCGACCGGGCTGTCCGGATACTGCGCCAATCTATGATGTGTTCGTCAGAGAAGAAGCGAACCTTGGCGCCGATCCCCTCCTTGCTTACATCCAGACACGGGTCGTGCAACGGCGTCCGATGCGCACGACACCTCTCACTTCGATGCAGAAGCAGGTTTTGACCACGGCGCCAGGCGAGGGCTACGAGGTTCGTTTCTTTGAGTCCGCCGCCGACCGGTGGGCCATGGCGAAGTTGCTGTGGGAGAACGCCTATGTTCGTCTGACGTGCCCCGAGGCCTTCCAGGTTCACCGTGAGGTGATCGAGTGGGGCGCGCGCTTTAGCAGGGACAGGATTCCGGAGCAGGCGGTCGGAGTCGATCCGCTGACCGGCAAGCTGATGCGCTGGGTCATGAAAAGCTGGGGGCGCGTCGACTTTTTCAATCGGTATCTGTTCGGTACGATCGTGCCGCGGATTCAACTCGACCTGCTCCCCGCGCTAGGCTGCGCGGCGCATCTGGTCTTGCATGCGGCAAGGCCGCCTTCAGACTTGGCTGACTACGCTCGGGTGGGCGGCGCTATCCAACGGCTGTGGCTTACGGCCGCATCTGTGGGTTTGCACCTTCAGCCCGAGATGACGCCCGTCATTTTCAACTGGTATGCGCGCGCGGGTCGGTCCGTCTCTGTCCTGGAAGGGCTCAATCGTCGAGTTGGATCCCTTGCTGGTCAAATCGGGAAGCTCATGGGGCCAGCCGGTTCTGCGGGTCTTGTGTTCATATGTCGGGTCGGCGTTTCGGACACCCCCATTTCGAGGTCGACTCGAAAGGATCTAGACGAGCTGACGGCACAGGCCTGGCAAACTGAAAAATCGAACTCGGTATAGATGGGGAGACACGGTGCGCAAGATCTCAATCTCGCAGATTGCGTTCTTCATGTTTCTGCTCTTGGTGATCATCACCCTCGGCGTCGGTACGACCTACGGATTGCTCGGTGCGCTACCCCTAGGCGACTTTCGGGGCGTCGTTTTGGTCACGGCGGGGGTGGGATTTGTGTACCTTTGGGCAATGGCGATCTACAGGGCTTTTCTCCGCGTCATGCCCCTGAGGGAAGGCGAATTGGCGAACGGGTCGCGGGAAGAGTTTGCAGCCCAGGTCAACATTCTCTTTTACCTCTTCCTGTTCAATTCACTGATTCGTACACACTTTTTGCCTGTCCCTATCATGCGTCTAGTGTATCTGGCGCTTGGGGCGCGCCTTGGAGCGAACACGTATAGCGCGGGGGTGCTGCTCGACCCACCGCTGACTGAGTTCGGCGACAACTGCATCATCGGACACGATGCAGTTCTGTACAGTCACGCGATCGAGGGGGCGCGGTTTTCCCTTGCGAGAATACGAGTAGGCAGCCACGTCACCATCGGTGCTACAGCCGTTGTCATGTCGGGCGTGACGATAGACGACGGTGCCATCGTGTCAGCGGGGGCAGTGGTGCTGAAGGATACGCGAATCGGAGCAGGAGAGGTGTGGGGGGGGGTTCCGGCAAGGCGTCTGCGATGAAGGGAGGTGTCGGTAAATTTTACATCAGACCGATGCTCGGCCCTCTAAGGCACCATTCATATTTTGCAAGGCATTGATTTAAAAAAAGAAAGTTTTTCAGGCCTGAATCCTGCTTTAATCTTTCTAGGGCTAGGTAGCATGGACGCCCTGAGGCCCAGCTAGGGCGCTCGGCACGAGAATGCAACGACAGATTGGAGATAAATGATGAAAGTTAAGAAAACTGCCCTGGCTGCCGGTGTTGCTGCCGCGATTGCCTTGGGCCTCGCAGGTCATGCAAATGCCAGCGTGTATGCCAGCTCGGCTCTTGCTATCAAGGATTTCACGGTGCAAATTGCCACACCGACTGCGAATCCGATCAAGACCTATGAATTCACGATTACGAACACGGCCACTTTGAATGGGGTGAGCGCCCCCGTCCAGACGAATACTTGCTCTGGCGGCGCGCCGGGTACGGGGTGCACAGGAAGTCCCTCGCTAGATGTTGCCGCAGCGAACGCGCCCGGTGGCACGGTAACGCGCAGCAATAACGACTTCAGCTTCTTTGGCCCGGGCACGAATACCTACTCCAATGCCGACTCGGTGATCTATACTTCGGAGCTTGGCGGGACAGGGCCGAGCTCCACGCAGCAAATCGCCGAATCCGAGATTCAAAGCACGGGCTCCGCGAGGGCGAACGCAGAGATCACTTCCAACACCGGGTTCAGCTTCACGTTTACGGTTTCTGGGACTGGCAGCTTGGTTCTGTCCTTCAATGCCGATCCCAGCCTGTACGCCGAGATCAATCAACTGCTCTTCACGAATGGTAGCGCTCAGGCGAACATGAACGCGTCATTCACGCTGTCGAAGGATGACGGCACGAGCACTGTCAATTGGCGCCCGAACGGTACTCAAGGTATCAACGACTGCACGGTGGTTGGTTCGGTGGCGAGCGTGGCTTGCACCGAAGATAATGACAACGCCGATTTGAACCAGAACGTCGGAGTGACGTCCAACCCGGGCGTTGCGCAACTCAGTCGCGCAGCGGGATGGTCGCTGATGGGTATTTCCGTCAATGGTCTGACGGACGGAGATTGGACGCTCGTTTTTAACGCTGTTACGTCGACGACTGTCCGTACGGTTCCCGAGCCCAGCGCCCTTGCTCTTCTGGGCATTGCGGTCGCCGGTATGGGTGCTGTGACTCGCCGCCGGAAGTTGGTCTGAGCTAGACCGTTGAAGTAGATAAGGCGCAGCCAAAGCTGCGCTTTTTCTTTGGTGCGCCCGGCAGGGCGCACCCACTTGGAGGTCGAAGTCCTCTACTCGCCCGGCAAGGGAAAGAGTTGTAAGCCCCCGGCGAACGAATCTGGCCGTTTCGCTCAGACGCAGGCGACCGGCTGCCACCGATGCGGCAGCAAATCCCCAATCTTGCTATAGGGCTGAGTCGGCAGCCGTTCGAGCACATCCTTGAGATACGCAAAGGGCTCGTGGCCGTTGAGCCGCGCGGACTGGATCAGGCTCATGATCGCAGCCGCGCGCTGGCCCGCCCGCAGGCTACCCGCGAGCAGCCAGTTCTTGCGCCCGAGCGCAATCGGCCTGATCTGGTTCTCGATCCAGTTGTTGCCGATGGGCATGCGGCCGTCGTCGACGTAGTGCGTGAGCGCGACCCCGCGCTTGAGGCTGTAATCGATGGCGCGAGCGATGCCCGAGCCGTTGGGAACCTGGGTGCGCCGCGCGAGCAGCCACGCATGCAGACGCTCAAGGATGGGGCGGGCCTTCACGTCCCGTAAGCCCTGCCGGGCATCGATATCGAGTTCAACCGATTCACGCTCAACGCCGTAGAGCTGTCGGTGCCGATTTAAAGCTGACCCCCCGAGTTCGACAGTTACGCTCGCAAGTGCTGGTTTTTGCTAGAGAGCACTGTAAGCATCCGGCGAACCCACCTTCCTGCGGCCACTTAGCCCATCGAAGATCGTGTCCACTAATTTTCGATGGTGGACACGATGGATGTGGTTATCCCGCGCCGGAGTCGGCGCTCGCACAGCGAAGCCTTCAAGCAGTCTGTAGTCTCAGCATGTTGTGAGCCCGGCGTCTCGGTGGCCGGCGTGGCCCTGGCCAACGGCCTGAACGGCAACCAGGCGCATCGCTGGATGCGCGAGCGCGGCATCGAGCCGCCGAGCCGGCGCAAGCCGGTCGGCGTGGGACTCACTGCGTTGGCCGAGCAGGGCTTTATGCCGGTGCAGGTCGCCCCCGCAGTCGAGACACCGGTGATCCGCCTCGAAGCGCAGCGTGGCAACGCCCGTGTGAAGCTCGAGTGGCCGCTCCAGGCCGCCGATGCGTGCGGGGCGTGGCTGCGCGAGTGGCTCGCATGATCCGCATCGAGGCGCTGTGGTTGTCAGCCGCGCCCTTGGACATGCGCGCCGGCATGGACATCGACACGCTGCTCGCGCAGGTGGTGCGCGTGTTCGGCCAAGCACAGCCCCATCACGCCTACCTCTTCAGTAACCGGCGCGGCACGCGCTTGAAGGTACTGGTCCATGACGGCTTCGGAGTGTGGCTCGCGTGCCGGCGTTTGAACCAGGGCCCCGGGGTTCGACACTTCGCCCCGATTTTCGCCCCTTTTCGGAAAGTGCCTCCAGCACCAGCGCGGGTTTGAAGGCCATGATCGCGAAAGTGTTGTGGTGGCACGTTTGTAACAGCGTCCGCTAAACTTGGCGGCGCTTTGTCGGTCTCTAAAGTGGCGGCATGCACGTCAAGCTCACTACCTCCGGAGGTCGCCGCTACGTCCAACTCGTCGAGTCCTATCGCGACGAGGCCGGACGAGTGAAGAAACGCACCGTCGCCACGCTCGGCCGTGCCGAGCAGGTCGATGGGTCGCTCGATGCGGTCATCAATGGCCTGCTGAAAATCACCGGCCGCGAGCCGATGGGCGCCAAACCGCCGGCGCCGACGGTGACATTCGAGTCCGCGCGGGCGCTCGGCGACGTGTGGGCGCTGACCGAGTTGTGGAAGTCGCTGGGTTTCTCGGGGCTGCGCCGGGTGTTTCGCCGCACGCGCCGCACCACGGACGTGGAGGCGCTGATCCGTCTGATGGTCCTCAACCGTCTGTGCGACCCCGAATCCAAGCTTGGCGTGCTGCGCTGGGTGCAGACCGTGGCGCTGCCCGACTTCGCGCCGAAGGCGGTGACGCACCAGCAGTTGCGGCGCAGCCTTGATGCGCTGATGGATCACCAGGACGAGGTCGATGCGGTGGTCGCCGGGCTGCTGCGCCCGCTGATCGACCAGGATCTGTCGGTGGTGTTCTACGACCTCACCACGATCCGCAGCGAGGGGCTCAGCCAGCAGGCCGGCGATGTGCGCCAGTTCGGCATGGCCAAGGAGGGGCTGATTGCCCGCCAGTTCATGCTCGGCGTGGTGCAGACCGCCGAAGGGCTGCCGATCTACCACGAGGTGTTCGACGGCAACACGGCTGAGACCCGAACCCTGCTGCCGACGCTGACCAAGGTGCTCGAGCGCTTCCCGTCGGTGCAGCGTCTGGTGCTGGTGGCCGACCGGGGGCTGCTCAGCCTGGACAATCTGGAGGCGCTGAAAGCCGTGCGCCTGGCCAGCGGCAAGCCGCTCGAATTCATCGTCGCCGTGCCGGGGCGGCGCTACAACGAGTTCATCGAGCTGCTTGAGCCCTTCCACGAACAACGGTGCGCCACCGCCACGCAGGAAGTGATCGCGGAGCACGCCTGGAACGACCTGCGGTTGGTGGTCGCGCACGACCCAGTAACGGCCGCCACCCAGACCGAACAGCGCAACGAGCGCATCGACGCGCTGACCCGCCAGGCAGACCAATGGACGGGCAAGCTCACCGAGCAGGACGAAGGCGTGAAGCATCGGGGCCGCAAGCTCTCGGACAGCGGCGCCAAGGCGCGCTTCTACCACGCAGTCAGCGAGGCGCACCTGTCGCGCATCATCAAGGTGGAGCTGGCTGAGGAGCTGTTCAGCTAATACATCGACGACAAGGCCAAGCGTCTCGCCGAAATGATGGACGGCAAGCTGCTGTTGGTCACCAACGCCGAGGGCCTGTCCGCGCAGAACGTGATTCAGCGCTACAAGTCGCTCGCTGACATCGAGCGCGGCTTCAAGGTGCTCAAGTCCGAGATCGAGATCGGCCCCGTGTATCACCGCCTGCCCGAGCGGATCCGCGCGCATGCGTCGATCTGCTTCATGGCGCTGATCCTGCACCGGGTGATGCGCAGCCGACTGAAGGCCGCTGACGTGGGCTACACACCCGAGCGCGCGCTCGAACAGTTGCAGCGCATCCAGCACCACCGCGTGCGCCTGCCTGGCGGCGAGCCGGTGGCGGGGGTGTCGACGATCAGCACGGAGCAGAACGAGGTGCTTCATGCGCTGGGGATAGGAGCGCCAGCAGCGCCGGAGCAGCTGGCGCTGTTGTAGTGGCATTCTTGAAAGCTCGCTCTAGAAGAATCAAGCACTTGCGCGCTTAACTGTCGAACTCGGGAGCCATGCTTCGAACCGAAAGAAATCCAGGTGACGCCAGCCGCGGCGCACCCGGTCGTGGATCAACCGATGCTCAGCGCCACGCGCCGGACACGTGGCACGGCGACCGCTGTGCTCGACCTCGAAGTCGATCCGCCGCTTGCCCGTGTTGAGCTCGACCTTGGTAACGTGCCAAGGCGGTTGCAGGCCAAGCGCGGCGGTGAAGAGGGCTTCGATCTGAGTGTTCATGCGGTGCGCGTTCGGCGTCAGTCTCGGGCGGCTGTACCACCGATGGTCATCTTTGTTGTTGAGTCAATTTCCACGCGAAACGGCATAGAGCCCGTAGGATCGAGTCGCCTCACTAATTTTTTGCGAGTGTACCAATCAAGCGTCGCGCCTCGTTAGCCTGCGTTGAGTTGGGGAAGTTCTTTGCAACCCTTTCTAGAACTTCACGTGCTTCGCGGTGTTCTCCCTGAAGTATGAGAATGGATGCAAGGTGCATCTGGATCTCGGGACGTCCGGGAGCGCGTTGGGCCGCTTCGCGGATAAGATTGTAGGCGCGCGGGCGATCCCCGTTTTTCAATGTCATCATTCCAACCGTGTCAAGAACGTCCGGATCCGCTGGAGAGAGATTTTGTGCTCGCTGCGCGTACTCCATGGCTCTTGCCGGATTTCTATCGCTGTAGAGCCAAGCGATATTGTTCAATGCGGGGACATGGTTCGGCAAGATATCGAGTACCTTCGCATAAGTTGAAATGGCCTCATCGCTCCGCTCCAATGCGAGATAGTCGCCAGCTAGTTCCATAAGAACTCCAACATCCTTGGGGTGGTCTTCCAGCCACTTGTTTAGAACGCCGAATCCCTCATCATGCTTTTGCTGAAGAAGCATCGACCGCGCAAGCAACACCGTCAACTCTGCGTCTGGGTGCTTGTGCAATGCAGCCGAAAGCCGCGCCTCCGCCAATGCCGGATTTCCGGTGCCCAATGCAAACCATCCTTCTATCCCGAGAATCTCCGCGCGTTCGCCAAAATCGCCTCTTAGCCTCACCAGAGCCTTCTGGGCCTTATCCATTTCACCCGCATGCACCAGCATTTTTACTTCGCCAATACGCGCTGGAACAAATCTGGGGTCGAGTTCGATGGCGGTCCTTAGTTCCTTCCGGGCATTCTCCAAATTACCTTTGCGTGAAAGGGTTTCGGCAAGCAGGAAATGGGGTGCGGCAGAACTTGGCATTAGCCGCGACCATTGTTCGAAAGTGTTCCTGGCTCCTGTGACGTCGCCGGAAAGCATTTGGGCCTTGCCACGCAACTCCAACAACTTTGGTGCGGACTTCAGTTGCGAATCAGAGCGGCCACTCGTTATCGCAAGGACGCGAGAAAGATTGCCGACGGCAAACTGCTCGGCAGCAAGACGCTCTGCCGCAGCGAGTGCGCCGGGGTTGTCTTTCACGACTGGTTCCAAGATGCTGATGACGCTGGCTGCGTCGGCTGCCTTGACCGCCATGTCTGCGAGCATCATGGCTGCTGGCTCGTCTCCCGGATGCTGCTTCAGTAGGCTCTGCAATGTCGATTTTGCTTCAGCCTGCTTTCCCTCCCGTAGTTGCAGGATGGCCAGATTTCGGGCAGCCGAGGGTTCGTCGGGTTGGAGTGCAAGCACCTTCAGCAGTGCGTCTTTTGCAAGATCCCACTTGCCCGCGGCCAGGTAACAGGCCGCAATGAGGTTGATGGGGTCGACCTTGTCCGCGTGTGTCTGATGAATCTTCCTGGCCTGCTCAAGAGCCACTGCAATTCTGCCCTTGCGAAAATCGTTCAGTGCAAGCAGCATGGAACGCTCGTAATCATTGGCTCCTGCAGAGCTCGAATTACTTGCAATCCGATCAAAATCCTGACCGGCAACCAGTTTGGCTGCCATCAGCATGTGTTGCGCTTCGTCGGAGTCGGGGTCCAATGTCGCTAGCTTTTGGGCGTACTCAACAGCACCGCGCTCGTCTCCGTCAAGCATGGACAGCGTCGACAGCATTCGGAGGGTTGCCTTATCCTGCGGGGCGCTTGCGAGAGACGATTGCAGCATTTTGCGAGCCGCCGAGTATTCGGAGCGGTTGATCTGGATAGCGCCGAGGAGTTCACGAGCCGAGCTGGAGCGAGGGGTGCTGGAATAGAGGGCCTTTGCATGTTCAAGAGCTTGTTCAGTCTGTCCCTGCAGGAACCGCGTCGTTGCGAGATACATCCGGTTTGGCAGAAACGACGGATCTGCCGCGTAGCTGGCCTCGAATGCGGTGCCAGCTTCAGAGTATTTCTTTTGCTGGAAGTCGATGAGACCTTGGACGTAATTGACGTACCAGTGATTCTTCCAGCCGCGCTGCTTCAATGCATTGATGTCGGCTACAGCTTCCTCGTATTTCTTGAGTTGTAGGCGAGCAAGCGCGCGTCTTGCGCGGTCGAGACTTGGTTGCTTGCGGAACTCGACGGCGCGGTCGTAGGCCTTCTCTGCTTGTTCGGCATTCCCCCGGGAAAGCTCCAATTCGCCAAGAGTGCTCCACCCTTCTGCTGAGGAAGAGTCAGTCTCGAGTGCTTTGTCGATCCATGATTTGGCTTCTTCATATTGGCTGGCCGCGAGGTGCGTCACTGCCATGCCGACGAGCGCCGTTGTCGCCTTGGCGTCGATCTCTAGCGCCTTTTCGAGAACGGGGCGTGCATCACTGGCCTGACCCTTAAGGAGCAGCGCCTGGCCGCGGAGGCCCAAGAGCATGGCCCTTTCCGATGGAGGTGCATCATCAGGAATAAGTGAGGTTTCGGCAAGCGCCTTGTCGACAGCGCCCTGCAGCATGAGCGCCTTGACAAGTGTCAATTGCCCTGTCGCGCGTGGGAGACCGAACTGGATTGCATGCCTAACGTCCTTTTCGGCGCGAGCGGCATCTCCAGATTGCAGCGCAACCTGCGCCATCAGCCAGCGCGCGTCGACGTTATTGGGAGCTTGTGCGAGCGCGTTGGAGAGCTGCAGAGAAGCGGCTTGCAGTTCGCCCTTCTTGTAGTGTGCTTGCGCTTTCTGAATATATTCCTCAGGGTTTGTCTGGCTACAGCCAAAAACCGCAAATTGAATTGCAGCGGCGAGGGCAATGAATCTAAGGCTCCGAGAATTGGTTAACTTCATGAGTCTCATCCTTTGATATTCAGTGGCTTGACAGGCATTGTGAGATGGAAGTTTCGATCGTTTGACCGATCGCGTGGGGATCGGTCGATTTCATTAGCACTTTCGATCGCGCTGCATATCCAGCGTCGAAGAGGAGTTCCACTGCGCGCTTGAGTTCCTGTGTGCTGGCGCGGTCGCCTCTCACGAGCCTTCCCGCTCCGAACCTCTCAATCGCCGCCATGTTCAAGAACTGATCCATGTTCCATGGAATTCCAAGCACGGGTACTCCGTGCAAGAGTGCCTGGCTTGTAGTCGGACTGCCGCCGTTGCAGACGACGAGCGCTGCGCGCTGGCACACGAGATCGCCCGGGACGTAGTCGAAAACTCGGGTTCGGTGCGAGCGCAGATCGCAGGATAGTTTCTTTCCGGCGGTTGAAACGACGACGTCGCAATCCAGTTGCTCGAGTACGGATGCGATGTTCGTCAGTACTTCCGTTTTGCCGGAGCTTCCCATCGTCACGTAGACAAGTCGCTTCTCCCCTTGAGGAAGATCGAGCGGCGCGGTCGGTGTCGGCGACCAGGAGAGCGGACCAATGAACGCCGCTTGGTCGTTCAGAGTGACTTCTGGGAACAGCATGGGGAAGTTTGCGAACAGGCGAAGGTCGGCATCTGTATAGCAGCGACGCAGATCATGTTCGAGGGGCGGAAGCCCGTGGCGCGCGCGCAGCCGCTCGATCGGGAGCGTGTGCAGCCGCATCGCCAGCGGCGAAACGCACTGGAACAAGAGCGCAGCAACCGGGATCGGAATAAAGCGTGTGAATGAGAGTACCGGAAGCGGCGGTCTGAGCGGGTATTCCGGGCTCCAGTATGCGTCACAGACCGTGATGTAAGGCACATTTCGCAATCGCGCGCTGACCGTTAGCGATAGCCGGAAATCGCCGATGATGACGTCGGGCGCTTCAGCATCGATCAAGGCTAGATCGTCTGCCGCGTATTTCTCAAGGGTGGCGTAGTCGTAAAGCGGCAAGCCATGCTCGAGGCGCCGGGTAAAGATGGCGCTGCTTTGACAGCGCAGGTCGACAGTGCGGAATGGCGCGTCGGCGGTGAGCCAGGCGTATGTCGCTGGGCGGGCGAATACCACTTCGAAACGTGCTGCGTCGAGCGAGCGCGCGAGGACGAATGGCCGCGCCGCGTGTGCGAGCGTGGCACCTTCCGCGAAAAACAGGACCTTCAAGTGCGAGTGGGGCATGCAGGGCCTTCAGTGGAGGGGGTGTTTCGCGTGACCCATGATAGAGGATCCTCACCAGATGAAGAATCTGCCGCGAATGCTCATGTCGTGGCTAAGCGTGACGCTTGCTCCTCAGGGTAGGTGGAAAGATAGCCCATCAGTGCCACTGGCAAGAAAGTTTCGGCGCTCGGCAGTTCGAGACCACGCGCATGCAGCCAACGCATGAACTCTGCGTTGTCGAATGCCTGCTTGTCTGCCAGATAGTCCACATAGATCGGCAACGTCGACAACCTACGGCGTTGTTTTTCGGAGGCGAGAACGCTTGCGGCCCGCGGCAGTGCGGCAAACCAGTCCCGACGTATCGTAAAAGAGGGGGGGATGCGGTGTCCGTGCCCTCGAAAGGCTTGCCGCACAAGTGTCTTCAGATCGCGCAACTTCGGTGAGTGCCCGGGGCCGGAGCACAAATGGAGAATGCGTCCCGCTGTCGCCTGGCTGCGGCTCGCGGCGGTAAGGGCGTCGGCAACCCAATCGACTGGAATGACATCGAGCCGGATTTCGCCAAAATCCGGATACAGGCCGAAAGTCCTGCGCCCCGACAGGATCTCGCAGATGTAATAGAAGATCTGGAAGTGGATGATGCGCCCATCGCGTGAGTCACCGATCACCATGCTCGGGCGATGTACCGTGATGGGCAGATGCTCGCGCTCGATGGCGTCGCGCACCAGCACTTCGGCTTCGGCCTTGGATTGTTCGTAGGTGTTGTGGAAGGCGCGCGGCTCGTCAATCCAGGTTTCGGGCAGGAGGCCGGGGCGTTTTCCCGCAATGCCCACGGTGCTGACGAATTCGAGCTTCTGCAGCAGTCCGCGCTGCGCAAGTTCGCGTGCGAGGGCGAGGATGGCCTCGGCGGAGCCGACTGCGGAGCGCCGGGCCTTGTCGAGCGGCTCGTTCATGCGCACGCTCGCAGCGCAATGGATGATGTGGGTGGTGTCCGCGGTGAGGGACGCGTAGTCGGCGTCGGACAAGCCGAAATGGTGCAGCGTGGCGTCGCCGCGCAGCGGCTGCATGCGGCGCCGGGCTTCGGCATCCGGCGCCAGCTGCCAGAATCGGCAGAGTTCCTCCAGTCGCGCCTGCAGGTGTTCGGGGGAATCGGCGCGCAGCAGCACGCGGACGTGCGTGTCGGGGTCGTCGAGCAGGAGGGGCACGACCGCGCTGCCGACGGCACCGGATGCCCCTGTGAGGAAGTAGTGCTTCATGGTGCCTCGATGACGGGGGGCGTCGGTTTGCGCGTTTGCGACGCGGTTCGGCGATATGCCTGCTCGATCTGTGCGCGAAAGCGGTTCTCGATCGGGGTGCGACGGATTTTCTGGTTGAACGTCAGTTCGCCGCTCGCCACCGCAAGCGGGCTCGGCGAAACGATGAATGCGCCGGGTTGCTGATAGTCGGGAAAATGCCTGCAGGCCTGAGTTGCCTCGGCGGCGATGGCGGCCCGGGTTGCCGGCTCCGACAGCGCGACGGCGACACGATGGTGCGGGGTGATGGTCAGGATCGCGATGGGGTAGGGGCGGTTGCGTCCGATCACCACTGCGTGGTCGACCCAATCCAGCGTCTGCAGCGCGGCCTCCACCGGCACGGGGGCGACGCGGCGGCCGGTCGAGGTCTTGAAGATCTCGCTCTTGCGTCCGTCGAGCCACAGGAAACCGTCGGCATCGAGGTGCGCGTAGTCGCCGGTATGCAGGAATCCGTCCGCGTCGAGCGCATCGGTGATGGTCGGGCTGGCGTAGTAGCCCTGGAACACGCCTGGGCCGCGCACCAGCAGTTCACCGTCGTCGGCAAAGCGCAGTTCATTGCCGGGCAGGGGTTTGCCCACGCTGCCGAAGCGGAAGTGCTGCAGCGTGTTGAACGCGATCGGCATCACGTTCTCGCTGATGCCGTATGCCTCCAGCACGATCCAGCCCAGACCATGCAGGCGCTTCAGCAGCCAGCGTGGCATGGGAGCCGAGCCGCTGGCCATGAATTGAAGGTTGGCGCCCATCAGGGCGCGAATCCGCGCCAGCACGCGGTCGGCGGCAGGAAACAGGAGCCGGCACCACAGTGGCGGGGGCGTGCCGGCGCGTGCGGCGGCGGCATGTCGACAGCCGATGGCCCACGCCGCGCGGACGAGCGCGCGCGCTGGGGCAGGGCGATGGCTGAGCTCGGTGATGAGGCCGCCGTGCAGCTTCTCGAAGAATCGTGGCACGCCGACGAACAGCGTCGGACGAATGCCGGGTGCGAGAGGGACGACTTCTTCGGGCTTGTCGACGAAATAGCTCGTTGCGCCACAGCTCATCGCGAACATGTTCAGGACGCGCTGGAACAGGTTTGCGATCGGCAGCCAGCACACCAGCCGATCGCCTTCGCGCACGGAGGGGAAGCGCTCGATCAGGCCGTCGATTGCAAGCACGAGCTGGCGGTGCGTGTAGGCGATGCCTTTGGGTTGCCCGGTGCTGCCCGAGGTGAAGATGATCGATGCGAGATCGTCCGGCTGCGGCGAGGGGGCGGAACTCGGCCCGCTTGCCGGAACGGCCTCGAGCAGCTCGGCGAGCCCATGCACGCCGGACGGCAGGCTGTCGGAGCGTTCCGCGACGATGGCGATGTCGATGGAAGGGAATAGCGCCCGGAGACGGTCCAGTTCTGCCATCGTCTGGACGATCAGCAGGCGCGGTTTCGTCAGCGTCAGGACATGGAGCAGGTTCGGGTCCGAGTCATGGCTGTCCAGTCCGACGACGACGCCTCCCGCAGCCAGGGTCGCCTGCTGGCAGTACTCCCACTCGGGACAGGTGGGCAGCATGATCGCCACCCGATCCCCGGCCCGGAGGCCGACGCGGACGAGTTCGCTGGAAAGGGTATCGACGGTGTCGAGGACGCTCCTCCACGTGACTGCCTGCCACTCGTCGCTGCCGGACTGGCGGAACATGTAGGCGACGGCAGTCGGGCTGCTCGATGCCCGGGCTCGCAGCCGCGCCGGAACGGTGTGCTGCAGCGTGTCCATCTCAGGGCTGGCGCAACATCGGCGGATCGTACGCGCCCTTGGGCAACGTGATGCGCAGATCGGCTTCGCCCAGTCCCAGCCATTCCATGCTGCGCTTCACCTCGCGGCCCATGCCCAGCTTGTTGCGGATCATGAAGTTGACCAGCGGCGTCATGACCTTCCAGTAGCCGAGGCTGGCCTTGCCTTCGCGGATCAGCGCTGAGAATTCGGGCGTGTAGGGGTTGTAGCCGAAGTGGCGCAGGTCGGAATACATCATCAGCCAGTTGATCGGGTAGTTGCTGACGATGGGGCTGGCGTGATGGCTGCGCTGCACCAGGCCCAGCTCGGTGACGCGGCGGATCACTTCGCGCTGGTCGTAATCCCACGCGTGGTAGGGCGCGAGATAGCGCGGAAAGCGCGTGCCGGCGGGCAGGGTGCGCGGGTTGTAGAAGTGCGCGAGGTCGGCGGCGGAGAATTCGCCGCATTCGGCCAGGTGCGGCGGCGTCCAGTCCTCGTCGCGGATCAGCGCGGGGTTGAACTCGTACTGCATGCGCTCCGGCTCGGGCTGGCCGGGCGAGTAGCCGGCGAGCACGAGCGGGATGCCCTTCTCGATGGCGAGGCGGATCGCGGCGCCTTCGAACAGCGGCGCATACACGTAGGACACGGTATAGACGGCGCCGCGCGCCTCCTGATTGCGCAGCAGATAGCGGAACAGGCGCGTCAGGAAGCCGTGGGCGGGCCGCCACACGACGTGGTCGATGTCGAGCCGGCGCAGCGCCCGGCGGATGTTGCGCCATGCCACCGGCGGCAGGTCGATGTCGCAGGTGAAGGCGAGCACGCGCAGGCCATGATCGACCTTGAGCCGATGCAGCAGATAGAGGCTGTCCTTGCCGCCGCTGAGCGGCACGATGCAGTCGTAGGCCGCTCCTGCCCCTGCCGTTTCGCGCGCGGCCTGCAGCGTGGCTTCGAGGTCGGCGCGGTGTGCTGCATTGGCCGCATTCGCGGCGGGGAGGGCCTCAGGGTGGCGGCAGAACGCACAGACGCCGCTTGCGTCGATGTCGGCGTCCGGCACGATTTCCGGCAGCAGGCACCGGATGCATTTTTTCATCGGGCTTGAGTGCTCGTTTTGGGCAAACAGACTCCGATTTTGATGGCATCGGCCGAAAAATGCCAGCCGCGTGAGGTTCGGGTGCCGATTCGGAGGTGGATCGTCGTGCCCGCAGCCGGCTCATCTCGCGACCATGTTGTCGCGGTGGATCAGCTCCGGTTCGTCGATGTAGCCCAGCAGCTTCTCGATCTCCGCCGTCGGCTTACGCGCGATGCGGCGGCATTCCGAGGCGCTGTAGTTGGCGAGCCCGCGCGCGACTTCTTCCCCGGCGACGGTGCGGCAGGCGACTGCCGCGCCGCGCTCGAAGTCGCCGCGCACCTCGATGACGCCCACCGGCAGCAGGCTGCGGCCGTTCCTCAGTGCGGCGACAGCGCCGTCGTCGATGATGAGGTCGCCGGCGAGTTGCAGGTGGTCGGCGAGCCACTGCTTGCGCGCCTGCAGCGGCGTGCTGGAGGCGTACAGCAGGGTGCCGACCGCTTCGCCTGCGGCCAGGCGCAGCAGCGGGTCGGGGGTGCGGCCGCTGGCGATGCAGGTGTGGGCGCCGCTGCGGGCGGCGCGCTGGGCGGCGCGGATCTTGGTGATCATGCCGCCCTTGCTGATGCCGCTGCCGGCGCCGCCGGCCATCGCCTCGTACTGGCGGTCCTCCGCGCGGCCTTCGGAGATCAGCGTGGCAGCCGGATCCTTGCGCGGGTCGGCGGTGTAGAGGCCTTGCTGGTCGGTGAGGATGATCAGCGTGTCGGCTTCGATCAGGTTCGCGACGAGCGCGCCAAGGGTGTCGTTGTCGCCGAACTTGATCTCGTCGGTGACCACCGTGTCGTTCTCGTTGATGATCGGCACCACGCCGAGTTCGAGCAGGGTGTTGAGGGTGCTGCGGGCGTTCAGGTAGCGGGTGCGATCGGCGAGGTCCTCGTGCGTCAGCAGGATCTGCGCGGTCTGCAGGCCGTGGCGGGTGAAGGCCTTCTCGTAGGCCTCGACCAGCCCCATCTGGCCGACGGCGGCGGCGGCCTGCAGCTTGTGCATTTCCTTGGGCCGCCCGCTCCAGCCCAGGCGCTGCATCCCGGCGGCGATGGCGCCGGACGAGACGAGGGCGATCTCGCGCCCGTCGGCGCGCAGGGCGGCGATCTGGCGCGCCCAGTCGTCCAGCGCGGCATGGTCGAGGCCGGCGCCGTTGTTGGTGACGAGGGCGCTGCCCACCTTGACGATGAGGCGGCGGGCGGTGCGGATCTTCTCTCTCATGACGGTGCGCGGGCTCTGGGTCGTTTCGTAGCAGCGAGGCGGTGATGTGGTGAAGTGGCGGGTTCAGCGTTGGGGCGCATTGTCCTCGCCGCCTTCGTCCTCGGGGAGGTCGTCCTCGTCGGTGGCGAGCGATTCCTCTTCGTAGGCGCGGTCCGCGGCGGCGCGCGCAGCTTCGGCGGCGGCCCGGCGCTCGGCTTCGGCGGCCAGGCGTTCGGCGCGCTCGACCTCGATGCGGGCGCGCTCGGCGTCGAGGTGGTCCTGGATGGTGAAGATCAGTTCCCGGGTGCCTTCGCCCTTCAGCGCGGAGATCTGGAAATGGTGCTCGACCGGGCCATAGGCCTCGAGGAAGGCGGCAACGCGCGCGGCGCGCTCCTCATCGGGGATGAGGTCGAGCTTGTTGAGCGCCAGCCAGCGCGGCTTGTTGTAGAGCGATTCGTCGTACTTGCGCAGTTCCTCGACGATTGCCTTCGCGTCGGCGACCGGATCGGCCTCGGGATCGTAGGGGGCGAGGTCGACGAGGTGCAGCAGCAGGTGGGTGCGCTGCAGGTGGCGCAGGAACTGGTGGCCAAGGCCGGCGCCTTCGGCCGCGCCCTCGATCAGGCCGGGGATGTCGGCGATCACGAAGCTGCGGTTCTCGGCGGTGCGCACCACGCCGAGGTTGGGCGCGAGTGTGGTGAAGGGGTAGTCCGCCACCTTGGGCTTGGCCGCGGACACCGAGCGGATGAAGGTGGACTTGCCGGCGTTGGGCATGCCGAGCAGGCCGACGTCGGCCAGCACCTTCAGTTCCAGGTGCAGTGTGAAGCGCTCGCCTTCCTGGCCCATGGTCTTCTGCCGCGGCGCGCGGTTGACGCTCGACTTGAAGTGGATGTTGCCCAGTCCGCCGCGGCCGCCGCGGGCGAGCAGGACCTTCTTGCCGTCCTCGTCGAGGTCGGCGATCAGCTCGCCGGTTTCATGGTTGGTGATGACGGTGCCGACCGGAAAGCGCAGCGTGATGTCCTCGCCGCCCTTGCCATAGCATTCCTTGCTGCCGCCGTTCTCGCCGCGCTCGGCGCGAAAGCTGCGGGTGTAGCGGTAGTCGATCAGGGTGTTGAGGTTGCGGTCGGCCACGCCATACACACTGCCGCCGCGGCCGCCATCGCCGCCGCTGGGGCCGCCCTTGGGAATGAACTTCTCGCGGCGGAAGGTGGCCACGCCATTGCCGCCGTCACCGGCAAAGATGTCGATGCGGGCTTCGTCGAAAAATTTCATTCCAGATCAACCTCAAAAAAGAAAAAAGCCCTACCGGCAAGATAGGGCTTTTCGGACCGCGGGTGAGTGATCAGGCCGCTTCGGGCACGATCATCACGGTGCGACGACGGGCCGGGCCCTTGACCGCGAACTGCACCACGCCGTCCTTCAGCGCGAACAGGGTGTGGTCCTTGCCGATGCCGACGTTGTCGCCCGGGTGGTATTCGGTGCCGCGCTGGCGAACGAGGATGTTGCCGGCAACGACGAACTGGCCGCCGTAGCGCTTCACGCCGAGGCGTTTCGATTCCGAGTCGCGGCCGTTACGCGAACTACCGCCAGCTTTTTTGTGTGCCATGTTTGATTACCTCCTGCGCGAGTCGACCAAAATCAGGCCGAAATCGCTTCGATGCGAAGCTCGGTATAGTTCTGACGATGCCCCTGGTGCTTCTGGTAGTGCTTGCGACGGCGCATCTTGAAAATCTTGACCTTGTCGTGACGGCCGTGCGAAACCACGGTCGCCTTGACGGAAGCCCCGGCCACCACCGGCGTGCCGATCTTCACGGCCTCGCCTTCACCGACCATGAAGACCTGGTCGATGGTGATTTCGGAACCCACGTCGGCCGGTATCTGTTCTACCTTGATCTTTTCGCCAGCGGCAACGCGATACTGCTTGCCACCGGTTTTTATCACCGCGTACATGGTGTTGCTCCAGTTGATGGGTTTGCAAAGAATCGCGCACTATACGTGGCGAGGCCGGGAATGTCAAAAAGTCAATACGATCAGGCGCTTCAGCCGGAGATGGCGATGGCCAGCGGAGGCCGCACGGGGGCCGGGGGGCGGCGATGAGCGACAAGGGCTGGGTGCAGTTCCTGCTGGTCGCGGTGCCGGTGATGTCGCTGGTCGGTTCGTGGCTGGCGTTGCGCACGGTGGATCGGCTGCGCGGGCGTCGACCGCCGCAGGCCGGCCAGTCGGAGGGGCAGTCGGGCGGCGGGCAGCCGGGCAGGCAATCGGACGCCGCCGGCAGCGAATCCGACCGGGCTTGATCCGCTGTCCTGCTGTCCGCAGGCTCCGCGGGCAGCGCCTTCGTGAACTGCGTCACGCCGCCCGCGCGGGCGGCCGTCCGGCGACCGCGGGCGGCGTCCCTGAAGGCCGGACACTTGGTAATATCCTGCTCCGCCCACCTTCCGTCCGCTCACCACGCCCGCGTTCATGCCGTTCGCTGCCGAAACCTGCATCGTGCATCACATCGGCGACCGCGCCGAGCAACAGGACCGCGTCGGGCTGTTTCCGCACCCGACGCGGCCGGAAATCCTGCTCGCGATTCTCGCCGACGGCATGGGGGGGCACTCCGGCGGGGCGATGGCGGCCGAGCAGGTGATCATCAAGGGTCGGCAGAACCTGAACGTGTTCGCGCCGCGTCACGAGACTGCCGAGCAGTTGCTGGGCAGCTTGATGGCCGATGCGCACACGGCGATACGCCTGACCCGTTTCACCAGCGAGCAGGACCCGCACAGCACGGCCGTCGCGCTTTTGCTGCAGGGCGACATGGCGATCTGGGCCCATTGCGGCGACTCGCGCCTCTACCACTTTCGTGGCCTCGAGGTCGTCGCGCGCACCGGCGATCATTCGATCGTCGGAGAACTGCAGCGCACCGGGCGGATCGATGAACGCCAGGCCTTGAGTCATCCGCAGCGCAACGTGTTGCTGTCCTGCCTGGGCAGCGACCGGGAGCCGCGCATCGAGTACGGCCACGCCCGCGAGCTCTGCGCGGGCCACGCTTTCCTGCTGTGCTCGGACGGACTCTGGGCCTACTTCAGCGACGACGAGCTGGCGCGAGTGCTGCATGAGCACTCCGCGCGCGTGGCTGCCGAGACCTTGCTCAAGCAGGCCAGGGAGCGTGCGGCCGGCAGCGGCGACAACATTTCCCTGGTCGTCGTCAAGCTGGTGCCGCGGCGCTAGCTCCCCACCTGCGGACGGCGCCGATCCGGACAACGGACGCGCGCGAGGTGGTGCCTCTGCCATGTGGGTGCTGCAATGCACCATTAAGGAAAAGCCTTATTGCGCCTGAATCGGCAGCCGCTATGATCCCCGTAGCGGATGCCGTGCCCCATTCTGGTGCATGGCATGCCAAAGCAATCTTCCGGGCGCGGCGTGTTTCCTGTCGTCCCGAATTTCTGTTCTGAACCACTAGGAAGGAGTGCGCCCATGCCTCTGGTCATCGGAGTGCTAGCGGAGACGGCTCCGGGCGAACGGCGTTTGTCGGTCGTGCCGGACGTCGTCAAGAAATACCTGGGCCTGGGGGCCCAGGTGGTGCTGCAAAGGGGCGCGGGTACGCCTGCGCATTTTCGCGATGGGGATTTTTCCGGCGTGACCTTCGCCGACACCGGCATGGAAGTTTGCGCGCAGGCCGATGTCGTGTTCTGCGTGCAGCCGCCGTCGAACGAGGCGATCGCCGCGCTGAAGCCGGGCGCGGTGCTGATCGGGCTGCTGCAGCCATGGAGCAGCGCCGATCGCGCCAGGACGTTCCAGGAAAAGCAGCTCACCACCTTCGCCCTCGAGCTGCTGCCGCGCATCTCGCGCGCGCAGAGCATGGACGCGCTGTCGTCGCAGGGCGCGGTGGCCGGCTACGAGTGCGCGCTGATCGCCGCCGACCATTCGCCGAAGTTCTTCCCGATGCTCACCTACGCGGCCGGCACCATCCGCCCGGCCAAGGTGCTGGTGATCGGCGCCGGCGTTGCCGGCCTGCAGGCGATCGCCACCGCGCGCCGCATCGGCGCCATGGTGGAAGCCTACGACGTGCGTCCCGAGACGCGCGAGCAGATCGAATCACTGGGCGCGAAGTTCGTCGATACCGGCGTGTCGGCGGCCGGCGCGGGCGGCTATGCGCGCGAGCTCACCGACGAGGAGAAGGCGAAGCAGGCCGAGCGCCTGGCGAAGGCGGTGGCGCAGTGCGATGCGCTGATCACCACCGCGGCCATCCCCGGCAAGAAGGCTCCGCGCATCATCACCGCCGACATGGTTGCGAAGATGAAGCCGGGTGCGGTGGTCGTCGATATGGCGGCGGAGACCGGCGGCAACGTCGAAGGCACGGTGGCGGGCGAGAAGACCTGGATCGGCGACGCGCTGGTCATCGGTCCCACCAACATCCCGAGCCGCATGCCGGTGCATGCTTCCGAGATGTACGCCAAGAACCTGTTCAACTTCATTTCGCCCTTCATCAAGGACGGCGCGCTGGCGCTCGACTGGGAAGACGAAGTGGTCGCCGGAACCTGTCTCATCCACGCGGGCGAAGTGCGCCACGCCGGGGTGAAGCAGGTGCTGGGCCTGTAAGGAGGAGCCGAAATGGAAGGCTTTGCTGCAATCTACATCTTCATGCTGGCTGCATTCACCGGCTATGAGGTCATCTCGCGCGTGCCGGTGATCCTGCACACGCCGCTGATGTCGGGCTCGAACTTCGTGCACGGCGTGGTGCTGGTCGGTGCGATGGTGGTGCTCGGTCATGCCGATCCCAACGAGCCGGTGCAACTGGCGATCGGCTTCGTCGCGGTGTTCCTCGGTGCGGCCAACGCCGCCGGTGGCTATGTGGTGACCGAGCGCATGCTGGCGATGTTCAAGGGTGGCAACAGGAAGGAAGGGGGCGCGTAAATGGTCAACGGCTTCATTCAGGCGTCCTACTTCGTCGTCGCCGTGGTGTTCATCCTCGGCCTGAAGGCGATGAGCTCGCCGGTCACGGCGCGCAAAGGTATCGTGTGGGCAGGCTACGCGATGGTCGCGGCCACCGTGGTCACCTTCTTCACGCCCGGCCTGGGCAACGTCGGCCTGATGGTGCTGGCGATCGTGAGCGGCGGCGCGGTGGCGTGGTGGTCGGGCAAGACGGTCAAGATGACCGACATGCCGCAGATGGTCGCCATCTACAACGGCATGGGTGGCGGCGCCGCGGCGGCGATCGCGGCGCTGGAGTTCGCGCGCGGCGAGGTGCATGGCACGGTCGCGGCCACGCTGGCGGTGCTCGGCGCGCTGATCGGCTCGGTGGCCTTCTCCGGCTCGTGCATCGCCTTCGCCAAGCTGCAGGGCATCATGCAGAAGGCCTGGCGGTTGCCGGCACAGAACCAGGTCAACATGGGCCTCGCTGCGTTGGCGGTGCTGCTCGGGCTGGGCATCATCATGTCCGACACGCCGGCGTCCTTCCTCGTCGTGCTGTTCTTCATCGTCGCGCTGGCGCTCGGCGTGGTCCTCACCAGTCCGATCGGCGGCGCCGACATGCCGGTGGTGATCTCGCTGCTGAACGCCTTCACCGGCCTCGCGGTCGGCTTCGAAGGCTATGTGCTGGGCAACCCGGCGCTGATCGTGGCCGGCATCGTGGTGGGCGCCTCGGGCACGCTGCTCACGCAACTGATGGCGAAGGCGATGAACCGCCCGATCACCAACGTGATCTTCACCCCGATCACCGGTGCTGCGGCAGGCGGCGGCGAGGCGGTCGAAGGCACGATGAAGGAGTTCTCGTCGCTGGATGCCGCGTCGGTGATGCGCTACGCCTCCAAGGTCATCATCGTGCCGGGCTACGGCATGGCGGTGGCGGGTGCGCAACACAAGGTGTGGGAAATGGCGCAACTGCTGGAAGAAGGTGGCGTCGAGGTGGTGTTCGCCATCCACCCGGTGGCGGGCCGCATGCCGGGACACATGAACGTGCTGCTGGCCGAGGCGGGCGTGCCCTACGACAAGATCTTCGACCTCGAGGAGATCAACGCCGACTTCGCCCAGGCCGACGTGGCGCTGGTGATCGGCGCGAACGACGTGGTCAACCCGGTCGCGCGTACCGACAAGTCGAGCCCGATCTATGGCATGCCGATCCTGAACGCCGACATGGCGCAGAACGTCATCGTCGTGAAGCGCGGCAAGGGCGCGGGTTACTCGGGCATCGAGAACGCGCTGTTCTACAAGGACAACTGCCGCATGCTGTACGGCAGCGCGCAGCAGGCCATCGGTGAGGTCATCCAGCATGTGAAGGCGCTGGAGGCATGATGCGCCGCCCGCCGCATACGTTGTCGGCGGGTTGCGCTTCGCGCCTTTCGGGCCGCGCTCCGGGCGGATGTCGCCGCCCGGGCCGCGGCCCGATTTGCTCGCTGGCCCTGCTGTTGGCCTGCGTCTTCAGCATCGGTGCCTGGGCGCAGGGGGCACCGCCGACAACGCCGCCGGCAGAGTCGCCTGCTGCCCGTTCCGCCGCAACGAAGGGGAGCAAGGCCGGCGCTCCGCCGGCGAAGGCGCCCGCCCGCCCCGAATGGCGCGACACCACCGGCTACCGCTTTCCGGCAGTCGGCAAGACGGTGACCGACATGCAGAACGCCGCGCACGCGATGCGCCTGCGCGAGTACTGCGCCGATGCGCGCGTCAAGGACGTATTCGTGCGCGAGCGGCTCGAGCGCTTCAGCGCGATCACCGGACGCAAGGAGACCTGTCGGACGCTGCTCGATTATTGAGTCACCCAGCGCGAGGGGCAGGCGCGCGCAGCGCATCGTCGGCGGGAGTGGGTGTCGGAATTTCTTACACCTGACTCAGGTGCGGGAGGCGAGAAATACGTCGAAGGCGGCAGCGCTCATCGGCCGCCCGAACAAGGGCCCCTGCTGCAGGTGACAGTCGAGCGCGCACAGGAAAGCCTGCTGCGCCTCGTCGGTGACGCCGCGCGCGTACACTTCCAGGCCAAGCGGCGTGGCCATGCTGGCGATTGCTTCGACGATGGCTTCGTCCTGCTCCTGGCGGCCGACGCCCCGTACGAGGGCGGGGTGCAGTTTGAGCGCGCGCAAGGGGTGGCGCTTGAGCCGCGGGATCGAACACAGGCCGCGGCCGAAGTCGTCGATGGCGAGCCGCACGCCGCGCCCGGCCAGCTCCTTCAGCATGCCGGCGAGCACGGGAGAATCTTCCTCCAGCACCTGCTCGTCGAGATCGAGCTCGAGGCAGTGCGGCGGCAGGCCGCTGGCGGCCAGCGCGGCGGACACGCCCGCGAACAGGTCGCCCTGCTGCACATGCTCGATGGCGATGTTGACCGTGACCACGAGGGGCTGCCCTTGGGATTGCGGCCAGTTGCGCGCGAGCCGGCAGGCGGCTTGCAGTGCCCAGTCGCCGAGGCGGGCGATCAGGCTGCCGTCGCGCACGGCACCGATGAAGCGGCTGTACGGGATCTGCCCGAGGCGCGGATGATTCCAGCGCAGCAGCGCTTCGCCGGCGCGGATGTGGCCGTCGCGCGCATCGACCAGCGGCTGGAAGTGAAGCTCGAGCTGCTGGCGCTCGAGCGCGTGGCGCAGTCCCGCGGCGAAGTGGTGGCGCTCGACGTCGGCGCGATCTGCCTCGGGGTGGTACAGGCGGATGCGGTTGCGGCCGAGGCGCCGTGCGTGATCGAGCGCCGCGCGGGCGCAGCCGAGCATGGCGTCGAGCGTTTGAGCGTCCTGCGGAAACAGCGCGATGCCGATGCTGGCGGTGAGCGATATCGTGCTCCCCGCGGCCGCGACGGGGTGTTCAAGTGCGTGGCGCAGGCCTTCCGCACATCGCTCGGCTTCGCCGACGTGGTCGACATCGGGCAGCAGCACCATGAAGTTGTCGCTGCGTTCGCGCGCGATGATGCCGTCCGGGCCGAGTGCTGCGGCGAGGCGCTGGGCCGCCAGCCGCAGCGCGGTGTCGCCCACGCGGTCGCCGAGCTCGCGGTTTACCGTCTTGAAGCCGTCGAGGTCGATGCGCATCACGGCGAGGCTGCAGCGCCGCTGGCGCGCACGCGCCGTCGCGTCGGCAAAGCGCGCTTCGAACAGGCTGCGGTTGGGCAGGCCGGTGAGCAGGTCGTGGCTGTTGAGGTACATCGCGCTCGTGTCGGCACGTGCACCTGGGCTGGCGGTCGATGGGTTCGCGATCGACAGCGGAACGGCGGGTGCAGCGGCAGGGCTTGCACACCCCTTGCCGCGCGGGGGGGCATCCTGCAGCAGCAGCAGGCGCCAGCCGGCGCGGGGGCCCGGCAGGACATGGGCCGGCGTATCACGCTGCGCGCTGCCGACGCGCACCTGCGCAAGGGGCGGCGCGCCCGGCTCGGGCCACACGATGTGCATGCACGCGCTCGCCAGGTGTCCGATGGCGTCCTCGCGCGCGACGCCGAGCATGCGCAAGGCGGCGGCGTTGGCGGCGTTGATCCTGCCCTCGGCGTCCACCACGATGAGCGGCTGCGCCAGCGCGCCGGCGAGCCGGGGCCAGATCGCATCGTAGGGTGCGGGGGGCTCGCCATCGGACGCGGGCGGCGCGCCGGGGCTGAGGATCAGCGCATGAATGCCTGGGCGAAGCCGCGCCGCGGCGATGAAGCGGAAATCGCGCGTGCCGCCGTCGGGCAGGGCGATGCTCAGGCTGCCACGCGTTTCACCGTGAATGAAGAGGCGCGCACGTGCGTCGAGGAAGGCGCGCTCGGACGGGAAGAGATCGGCCAGCGGGCGGCCGGCGACCTGCCGGTAATCCCGTCCCAGCAGCCGGCAGGCGGCGCCGTTGGCGTCGAGGATCACCTCGTCGCCGGTGATGACCAAGCCTTCGTCGAGCAGCTCGAGGAGGGCCAGGTAAACGCCGGTTTCCGCGCCCTCCGAGAGGTCGGGCACGAAAGGATCGGCAGCATCGTCTTTGCCCTGGGGGCGTCCGGCGGGGTTCACGGGCAGCAGCATCGAGAAGGCTTGAGGGGATATCCGGCGAGGATCTGGATGCAGGATATCCGAGCCCGTGCAGGCCTTAGCCCCGAATAACCGGGTTCGCGGGGCCTAATTCAACCGCTTGGCTACGGCCAGGTTCATTTCCGCCCGAGACCGCCGAGCAGGAAGGCGATCGGGCGCTGGGGGCGGCGCAGGTGCGGCGGAGCCGTCTCGGCATGCGCTGCCGCCGATATGTCCGCCTTTACGGCGCCCGCGGCCTGGACGGGCTCGTAGGGCTTGCTGAAATCGAAGCCGTCGGCGGCGACCATCGACCTGGAAGGACGCCGGGGGGCACGCTGTTGCGGTGCGGCGGGCGCGGTTTCGCGCTCGCGCGGGGCTTGCGCCGCGGCGGGCTTGCGGTGGCGCGCGGCGCGCGAGCCGGCCTCGTGGAACTCGGGCTCGGGGTCGAAGCCGGGCACGATCTCCTGCGGGATGTCGAGCTTGATCAGCTTCTGGATCTCGGCCAGCCAGTGCTTCTCCTCCGCAGACACCAGCGAAATGGCATTGCCCTGGTGTCCGGCGCGGCCGGTGCGGCCGATGCGGTGAACGTAATCCTCGGCGGTGTGCGGCAGCTCGAAGTTGATGACGTAAGGCAGCTCGTCGATGTCGATGCCGCGCGCGGCGACGTCGGTGGCGACCAGTACGCGCAGCCTGCCGCTCTTGAAGGCCTCGAGCGTTTCGGTGCGCTGCTGCTGGCTCTTGTCGCCATGGATGGCGTCAGCGGCGATGCCGCTGCGCTCCAGGAAGTGCGCGAGTCGCCCGCACAAGATCTTGGTATCGACGAAAACCAGCGCCTGGGTGTCCGGCCGGTGTCGCAGCAGGTGGGCGAGCAGGTTGCGCTTCATG
The DNA here is from genome assembly GCA_018240785.1 of Pseudomonadota bacterium. Lineage (GTDB taxonomy): Bacteria > Pseudomonadota > Gammaproteobacteria > Burkholderiales > Rhodocyclaceae > Thauera. The sequence goes on from JAFEFC010000038.1 coordinate 53,235, forward strand.
CCCGAGGACACCGGGTGCACGACGTGGGTGATGGTCTCCGACACCATGTTGCGGCGCGCGACCTCGATCAGTTGCGGGTCCTTCAGCATCTGATCGGCCAGCTTCTTGATCTCGTCCGAGAACGTGGCCGAGAACAGCAGGCTCTGCCGTTGCGCCGGGAGCAGGGCGAGGATGCGCTTGATGTCGGGGATGAAGCCCATGTCGAGCATGCGGTCGGCTTCGTCCAGCACCAGCACTTCGACCTGGGAGAGGTTGATCGACTTCTGTTCGACGTGATCCAGCAGCCGGCCAGGGGTGGCGATGACGATCTCGATGCCCCGGCGCAGCTCCATCTGCTGCGGCTTGATGTCGACGCCGCCGTAGACGCAGACCGCGCGCAGCGGCAGATGCTTGCTGTAGGTCCTGACCGACTCGTAGACCTGCATCGCCAGCTCGCGCGTGGGCGCGAGGATCAGCGCGCGCGTCTGGTGGCGCGCCGGCGAGGTGCTGGTGTTGGCGTGGCGGGCAATGCGGTGCAGCAGCGGCAGAGTGAAACCGGCCGTCTTGCCGGTGCCCGTCTGGGCGCCACCCATGACGTCCTTGCCGGCGATGATGGTGGGGATCGCCTGGCGCTGGATGGGGGTGGGTTCGGTATAGCCGGCGTCTTCGACGGCCTTCAGCAGCTCGGGGATGAGTCCGAGTTCGGCAAAGCTCATGGGGGCCTTTCTGGTCGGCAGCCGCGGAGGGCTGCGCGGATTGGAAAGCCGTAATTATACACGCAGCAGAAAAGCGTTTCGGGTCAGGGGTTTCCGAGTGCTATTTCTTCAACGCGAGATAGGCGGTGACTTCCTCGCGATCGTGATAGAGCTGCTTGATGCGAAGTTCGTACGGCCCGACGCTGTGCAGCCGCTTCTGGATCAGGTTGCGGCACTGCTCCACCGCCTCGAGGCGGCGCTTCATCGGCAGCTTGAGGTTGAAGATCGTGCGCCGGCACTTGCCGGTGGCGATCCATTCCGCCATCAGCGAGGCGATGCGGCTGGGCTGCTCGACCATGTCGCACACCATCCAGTCGACCGGGCGCGGCGGCCGCCAGGTGAAGCCGTCGGCGCGGATGTGCTCGACCATCTCGGTGGCCATCACGTTGTCGCGCAGCGGGCCGTTGTCGATGGCGATCACGCGCAGGCCACGATTGACCAGTTGCCAGGTCCAGCCGCCGGGCGCTGCGCCGAGGTCGACCGCACGCTGGCCGGCGCGCAGCAGCGATTCGCGCTCCTCGTCCGACAGCAGGGTGGCGAAGGCTTCGGCCAGCTTCAGCGTCGAGCGGCTCGGTGCGTTCGACGGCATGCGCAGGCGCGGCACGCCCATCACCCAGGGCGAAGCCTGGCCGGGCATTTCGGCGGCGAGCCAGGCGGTGGTGGCGTCGCTGAACAGCACGTGCAGCACTGGCAGCCCGGTACGGCTGGTGCGCAGCGCGCTGGCCTTCTCGAGTTCGCGCGACAGCGGTTCGGCGAAGCGGCGGCAGAAGCCCGATTGCTGCTTGGCGACGTCCGTGTCGGGCGTCTCGAGCACGACGCCGCTGAAGCGCTGGCCGGAAGCCTTCACCGCCGCGACGATGGGGGTGGCGCGGTCGCGCTCGGGCAGGCCCTCCACGCGGCCGAACCACGGCAGCAACTGGCGCGCGAACACCGGGCGGCGCCAGTCGGTGGCCTCGCCGAGGGCGGCGAGGGGCACCGGCTCGAAGGTTTCATAGACGACGTAGCCGGTGTCGGGCAGGGCGCGAACGTAGCCGATCAGGCCGGCATCGGCAGCGATCTCGTCGATTTCGGCGGCAAGTTCCTTCTCGAAGCCGGCGCGACAGTAGCCGATGAGGCCGGAAACGGAAAGGCTGGAGCCGGGGGCGTGATTGGACATCGGAGACTGGAGGCAAGAGGGCGGGGCGCCCGTCGGGCGCAGGTGCGCGCTGCAGTATCATGGCGCGAAGACGCGAGATGATAAGCGATAAGCCCGCGGGGCGTCGCACGCCGGGCAAGGAATGCCGGGTCTGCAGCGACGTTGCTGCACCCAACACAGGAGAGAAACTGCGTATGACCGAACGTGCGATGAGCTACCGGGTGCTGGGCGAGAACGGCCCCAGGGTGTCGGCGATCTGCCTCGGCACCATGACCTTCGGCCAGCAGAACACGGAAGCCGAGGCCCACGCCCAGCTCGACCTCGCCGTGGAGCGCGGCATCAACTTCATCGATTGCGCCGAGATCTACCCGGTGCCGACGCGGGGCGAGACGTCGGGTGCCACCGAGCGCTACATCGGCACCTGGCTCGCCCGTCAGCAGCGCGACAAGCTGGTGATCGCCACCAAGGTCGCCGGCCCCGCGCGTTCATTACCGTGGATCCGCGGCGGTCCGGTCGCGCTCGATCGCGCCAACATCCGCGAGGCCGTCGAAGGCAGCCTGCGCCGCTTGCGGACCGACTACATCGACCTCTATCAGTTGCACTGGCCCGAGCGCAACCAGCCGATCTTCGGCCAATGGCAGTTCGACCCGACGAAGGAGCGCGACTGCGTACCGATCCGCGCCCAGCTCGAGGCGCTCGCCGAGCTGGTGCAGGAGGGCAAGGTGCGGCATGTCGGCCTGTCCAACGAGCATCCGTGGGGCGTCATGGAGTTCGTGCGCCTGTCGCGCGAGCTGGGCCTGCCACGGGTGGTGTCGGTCCAGAACGCCTACAGCCTGGTCAATCGCAGCTACGAAGCGGGCCTGGCCGAGATCGGCCATCGCGAGCAGATCAGCCTGCTGGCGTATTCGCCGCTGGCCTTCGGTCACCTGTCCGGCAAATACCTGGCGGACCCGGCGGCCAAGGGGCGCATCACCCTCTTCGAGCACTTCGGACAACGCTACTCCAAGCCCAACCTCGTCCCGGCGGTGCAGGCTTACGCGGACCTTGCGCGCGAACACGGGCTCACGCCGGTGCAGCTTGCGCTCGCCTTCGTCTATTCGCGCTGGTTCGTTGGCAGCACCATCATCGGCGCCACGACGATGGCGCAACTGGAGCAGAACCTGGCAGCGTGGAACGTGTTGCTGGATGCACCGTTGCAGGAGGCGATCGACGCGCTGCACCTGCGCTACACCAATCCCGCGCCCTGACACGGCGCGAATTTGACGGGGCGCGTCAGTGCCCAGCGGCAGGGCGCGGCGCCTGGATTGCGGTGGGCTGCTGGCGCGGCGTCGGCGGGATCTGTGAGGGGACGACTTCGAGCTTGTGCTCCATCATGTAGTCGTTCATTTCGCGCCAGCCGGAGAAGACAGCCGCTTTCTCGGCGCCGGGATTGAGCGTGAAGCAATCTTCCAGCGAGCGTCCGGCATGGCGGCAGGCGCTGCCGATTGCGCGGCCCTCGGCTTCCGTCCTCTTCGGATTCGGCAGATCGAGTGCCGAAGTGAGCTGGTCGCAGCCCGCCGCGAGCGGAAGCAGCGCAAGCAGGAACAGGGTCGGAAGAGCAGGGCGCATGGCGGAATCTTTCGGTCGGTTCACCTGCAGGGTATCGTCATTCGCGCCGCGTTCTTGAGGGTGAACCGGCGGTGGAGCGCCGGCAGGCCTGCAGCCTCTCGTGACGGGATGGTGCCGAAAATGCGGGCGCGGCGAACTATAATGAAAAGCTGTTTCCAATTCGCCTTCATCGCGCCGCCAAATCCATGAACCAGAAGTCGTGCTCTCGCATTGCCACCCAGCTCGCCGGCCTTGGCCTGGGCCTTGGTCTCGCCCTTCAGCCCGTGTGGGCGGCCGCAGACGCAAAGCCTGCGGCGATCCAGCAGATCGAGCTGTTCCATCAACTGCCCGCCAGCAAGGTGGAAGCGCTGAAGGAACTGGTCGACCGCTTCAACGCGCAGAGCAAGGATGCGCAGATCGTCCTGTCGCAGACGGACTGGCGCGCCGCCAGCGCGCCACACCTGATGATCCTCGACGGCGAGGAGGAAGAAGGCTTTCTCGCGGGCAAGCCGCGCTACAAGCCCCTCTACGCAGTGATGAAGGAGTCCGGTGTGCCGCTGCAGACCTTGCGGCCGCCGGCGATGATGACACGCACGCCGGTCGACTCGAAGGGGCAGCTGCTTGCGCTGCCTGTGGGCCTGTCGACGCCCGTCCTGTTCCTGAATCGCGACGCGCTTCGCCGCGCGGGCCTGAACGCGGACAAGCCTGAAGTCGCGACCTGGTTCGACCTGCAGAACACGCTGGGCAAGATGGCCGACGCCGGCCAGAAGTGCCCTTACACCGTCGCCGAGCCCAGCCGGGTCATGGTCGAGAACCTCAGCGCCTGGCACAACGAGCCGGTCGCGGCGATGCGCGGCAAGGCGATGGCGCCGTCGTTCAACGGCATGTTCCAGGTCAAGCACGTGGCGATGATGGCGAGCTGGCAGCGTGCCCGCTACCTGCACGTGTTCGGAGCCAAGGCCGAGGCGGAGGACCACTTCGCTTCCGGCGACTGCGCAGTGATTGCCGCCCCGTCGGCGAGCTGGGTCGATTTCCGCAGCAAGGGCAAGGTGGATGTCGCCGTGGCTCGCCTGCCGTATTACGACGACTTCCCCGGGGCGCCGCAGAACACGATCGCCGACGGCCCTGCGCTGTGGGCGTCCGCCGGCAAGAAGCCCGCTGAATACAAGGCGATGGCGCGCTTCGTCAGCTTCTGGCTGCAGGCGGAGAACCAGGTCGCGTGGCAGCGCCAGACCGGATACCTGCCGTTGAACCGTGCCGGCCTGCTGGCGTCGCAGAGCGAACTGCTGGGCAACGACCTCGAGAACGTCAAGGTCGCGGTGGCCCAGCTCTCGAACAAGCCGGCGACGGCGGACTCGTCGGCCCAGCCGGTGGTCGAGCGTGAGAAGGTGCGCCGCATCATCGACGAGGAACTCGCCGGCGTGTGGGCCGATCGCAAGGCTGCGAAGGAAGCGCTCGACAACGCGGTCGCACGCGTTTCGTCAGGCCATTGACCGGCAGCGGGCCGCGACCAGGCGCCCGGTCGCGGCCTTCCTGGGCAGTGCTCCGACGCGTGTCACACGGGCGTCGCAAGCCCCGCACGGGCGCATGCACGAGGTCGCCGTCAGGTTGACGCGGCTCGCGGCGCCCACCTACCATCCCGTTTTTTCGCGAGCGTTTCCGCCTTGTCCGTCAAGCAGCTATTCGAGCCGATCGCCGCCGACATGCAGGCGGTGGATGCGGTCATCCGCCAGCGCCTTTATTCCGATGTCGTCCTGATCCGTCAGGTGGCGGAATACATCATCCATAGTGGCGGCAAGCGCCTGCGCCCGGCCCTGGTCCTGTTCACTGCCGGTGCGATGGGCTACCGGGGCACGCAGCACCACGAGCTGGCTGCCGTGGTGGAGTTCATCCACACCGCCACCTTGCTGCACGACGACGTGGTCGACGAGTCCGATCTGCGCCGAGGCAACAAGACGGCAAATGCGATGTTCGGCAACGCCGCGTCGGTGCTGGTGGGCGATTTCCTCTATTCACGCGCATTCCAGATGATGGTCGGGGTGGACAACATGCGCGTGATGCGGGTGCTGGCCGACGCCACCAACGTGATCGCGGAGGGCGAAGTGCTGCAGTTGCTGAACTGCCACAACGCCGACGTCGGCGTCGACGACTACCTGCGGGTGATCCGTTTCAAGACGGCCAAGTTGTTCGAGGCGGCAGCGCGTCTGGGCGGCATCCTGGGCGGAGCCGACGAGGCGCAGGAGGCGCGCCTGGCGGCATTCGGCATGCACCTGGGCACGGCGTTCCAGATCGTCGACGACGTGCTCGATTATTCCGCCGACGAGGGTGAGACCGGCAAGCACCTCGGCGACGATCTCGCCGAGGGCAAACCGACCCTGCCGCTGATCCACGTCATGCTGCATGGCAGCGACGAGCAGGCCGCGATCGTGCGCAATGCGATCGAGACGGGGGGGCGCGACGATTTCGCGCTGGTGCTGGCTGCCATCCAGGGCACGGGTGCGCTGGAGGAAGCGCGGCGCCAGGCGCGCGCTGAGGCGGATCTGGCAATCGAGGCGATTTCGACTCTTCCCCCTTCCTTTTTCAAGGATTCGCTGCTAAAATTATCGGACTTTGCAGTTGAGAGAAATCACTAAGCGGTTTTCGCCTCAGCAACGCAGGTAAAAGTGTCGGGGAATAGCTCAGCCTGGTAGAGCACTGCGTTCGGGACGCAGGGGCCGGAGGTTCGAATCCTCTTTCCCCGACCAAAAATTCCAGAAAAACCGCCTGCAGGGCGGTTTTTTTTCGCCCTTGCGATTCGTCGCCCGTCAGCCAGCGGGGATCAGCTCGATCAGGCCCAGCGTGCGGCGCAACTGAGGCTCGGGCGCGCTCAGGTCTGCCAGCGTCACGCCGTCGAGCGACGTCAGGAAGGCAAGCAGCGCATTCTGCAGTGCGCCCTTGAGGCGGCAGCCGCTGTTCAGGATGCAGCGCGAATGACTGCCGAAACACTCCACCAGTTCGAAGCCCGGTTCCACACGGCGCACCACGTCGCCCAGCACGATGCTTTGTGCAGGGCGAGCGAGGCGCAATCCGCCTCCCTTGCCGCGTGCGCCATCGACGAAACCGTCGGTCACGAGCTGATTCACGATCTTCATCAGATGGCTGCGTGAGATGTCGAAGCGCTCGGCCACCTCCTTGATCGTGACGCGCCGTTCGGTGCATGCGGCGAGGTAGATCAGCAGGCGCAGGGCGTAGTCCGTGTGCTGGGTGATGTACATGTCCATCCTCGTGCGCAAGGGGGAGAGAAAGATGGTAGCAATAAAGATGCATCCAAGTTGACTCTTTAAAAGATTCACGTAGTATGAATCTTATAGATCTCGATCTGGGAACCGCCATGAAACGCGACCATCGCCTCGTATCGCTATCGCGGGAACATCACACCGCATTGCGCCTGGGACGCAGCCTGCTGGCGGGCGGTGCGGCGGTGGCGCTGCGGGCGGAGCAGGCAGCGCTCGCGACCCATTTTGCCGAGGAGGAAGAGCGGTTCGTTCGGCTGCTGCAGGCACGCGGCCACGAGGCGCTTGCCGCCCGCCTGCTCCATGAGCATGCCACCCTGAGAACGTTGTTCGGGGCAGCCTTGCGCGGTGAGCGGGAGGGCGAGGCAGGGCAGGCCCTGCTCGACCATGTCCGCTTCGAGGAGCGCGAACTCTTTCCCGTGGTCGAGCGCCTGCTGGAGGTCGTGCCATGACCCATGTCGTGACTGAAGCGTGCATACGCTGCAAGTACACCGACTGCGTCGACGTCTGCCCGGTGGACGCCTTTCGCGAAGGGCGCAACTTCCTGGTGATCGACCCCGGGGAGTGCATCGATTGCACGCTGTGCGTGCCCGAGTGCCCGGTGGATGCGATCGTGCACGAGGACGACCTGCCCGATGGCCAGCGCGACTACCTAGACCTCAATGCAAGGCTGGCGCAATCGTGGCCGCCCATCGTCGAAAGCCATGCGCCCTTGCCCGATGCCGAGAGATGGGCGCAGGTGGCCGACAAACGCGTCGAGCTCGACAGCCAGCCGGGGGGCAGGGCCGCCGAGCGTGACGAAGTGAACGCCAAAGGCTTGGCAGCAAACGATAAGGAGCCGTGAAATGCACCCCGACCCCAACCCAACCTCCGACCCCGAGCTTCATCGCTGCGCGGGCCAGTCCGCCGATGCCGTCGCCAACCGGTCCGGCTTGGTCGACGAGCGCGGCCCGCGCCGTACGCTGCAGCTCGGACGCGGCATGATGGCCGTGGCCGCGCTCGGCATGCTGCCGACGGTGCTGATCGCCTATCCCTACGCGTCGCGCTTCAGCCTGCCGGCCCAGGTTGCCGCGCATCTGCTGCTGCCGGTGGCGGCCGCCGTGTTCAAGCTCGGCTATGTCGTCCGTCTGGCTGCCCATCACAAGCTCGGAAACTACTCCGCAGGCTGATCGCCCATCAAAGCGCCGCGCACCGGCGGCGCCCTTCGCGCGGAGCCAGTGGAGGCCACTAGCCCGCGCCGATTTCACGCCCCGGGCGGCCGCGGCCATTCTCACACGCTGCGGTCCGCGTCGCGTCGAGCGTGATCTTCCCTGATCGCCCTCGTCCTTCCGACGTTCTTCCCTCATTCGCACGGCGTCGCGCGATCCGTGCGCCCTCGGGCCGCGCTGGCGGGCGCCCGCTCCGTCTCCTCTTCGAGCGCGCGATACCTGTCGCGGCTTCCCTCAGGCAAGGGCCTACAGATACGCCCGGCCGCGCCGATACCTCCTGCAGTACACCGCAACGTGCACAACCGCACGCTGGCAAGGGCGACGGATAGCAGCTCTAGATCAGGATCAAGGCTCTGCCCTGCTGGACGTGGTTTCATTCTGCAACAATTTCGCATCCGCCCAACTCTTCGGCGCCACGCGCACTGCAAACATGAAGACAATTTTCCTCGTCGATGACTCGGCCACGATCCTCCTGTCGATCTCTGGCGTCCTCACCAAGGCCGGCTATGCGGTCGAGAAGGCGCCGAGCGCGCTCGATGCGCTGAAGAAGTTCCAGACCGGTGTCAAGGTCGACCTGCTGATCACCGACCTGAACATGCCCGGCATGAACGGCATCGATTTCATCAAGGAAGTGCGCAAGTTGCCCGCGTATCGCTTCCTGCCCATCCTTTTCCTCACCACCGAATCGCAGCAGTCGAAGAAGGCCGAGGCGAAGGCTGCGGGCGCGTCGGGCTGGATCGTCAAGCCGGCCTCGGCCGAGGAACTGCTCAACACCATCAAGCTGGTCATCCGCTGATCATGGACGCCACGGTCTTCCAGCGACGCTCGCTGATGATGATGGCAGCCATTGCGGTCGGCGCCGGCGTCAGCGTGTTTGCGCTCAATGAGTGGTTCAACGGCACGGTGCTGCCCCTGCTGGGGGTGTCGCAACCTTTCGGCAACGCCATCGGTTCGGTCCTGCTGGTGATCGCCGCCTACGTCGGCATCAGCCTCGTGTCGCTCGCGGTGTTCCGCGACCCGAGCTTCGGCCAGCGCGTGCGACTGGCGGAGCTGGCGAGCCACCGCGAACAGGAGAGCGCCGTGGCCGGCGAGGTCGCACGTGAATTGCGCGAGGTCCCCGCGTACAGCCAGGTGATGCGCAAGCAACTGGACAGCGTCGTCGAGCAGACCGAGAAGGCGGCCTTCGACATCAGCGAGCGGCTGCAGACCATCGACAGCGTGGTCGGCCGGCTCAACGCCTTCGTTGCCGCCCGCTCTGACGAGCAGGCCGAGATGGCACACGACTCCGAGACGCGGATCGCGCGTAACCAGCAGATCATCGGCCAGATGCAGGGCTACATCGACTCCCGCATCCGCGAGGCGCTCGCCGACCAGGAGCGCGTGGCGCAGGTCGTCGCCGAGGCCCGTTCGCTGGAGTCGCTCACCAAGCTGATCAAGGACATCGCTGCGCAGACCAACCTGCTGGCGCTGAATGCCGCCATCGAGGCGGCGCGCGCGGGCGAAGCCGGCCGCGGCTTCGCGGTGGTGGCCGACGAGGTGCGCAAGCTCTCCGCCGAAACCGAGAAGGCGGTGCTGTCGATCAACCAGGGCATCCTCGGCGTGGCCTCGACGATCGAGACACAGTTGCAGCAAAAGCTCTCCACCACCGACCTCGAGACGGAGCGCGCGGCACTGGGGCAGTTCGCCGAGCAGTTGGCCGAGCTCGGCCGCAGCTACGAGGACATCCTGCATACGCAGTCGAGCGCGATGGAGACGGTGCGCGCCAGCAGCGAGGAGCTGGGCGCGATGTTCATGGACGCGCTCGCCAGCGTCCAGTTCCAGGACGTCACCCGGCAGCAGATCGAACACACCGGCGATGCCCTGCGCCGCCTCGACGAGCATCTCGGCATCCTCGCCACGCGCCTGGAGCACGGCGACCAGCCGGGTGCCACCTACACGCCAATGGCCCTGCACCTCGATGAAATCTATGCGCGCTACGTGATGGAGCAGCAGCGCGCGACCCACCACGACGCCGTCGGCCGGCCGGGTGCCGCCGTAGCGGCGGGCGACGCGGGCGCGCGGATCGAACTCTTCTGAGAAGCACCATGCCCACACGCAGGAAGAAACCCCGCAGGCTCGCCATCGGCGAGGACCTCACGATCTATCACGCCGCCGCGCAGAAGCAGCAGTTCATCGATGCGCTCGCCAGCGCGCCCGAACAGCTCGACATCGACCTGTCGGGCGTCGTCGAGATCGACACCGCCGGCTTCCAGTTGCTGATGCTGGTGAAGCGCGAGGCACGCCGGCTCGGCAAGGAGGCGCGCATCGTCGCCCACGGCGAGGCGGTGCGCGAGCTCATCGAGTTCTACAACGTAGCGGCCGAGTTCGGCGATCCGCTGCTGATCCCGGCGCAAGGCGCCTGATCCGGAAGCCCCCCATGGATGAAATCACCTCCGTCTTCGTCACCGAGAGCCGCGAGCAGATCGCCGCGCTCGAGTCCGCCTTGCTGCAGCTCGAGAACAGCCCGCGCGACGACGACACGCTCAATGCGATCTTCCGCAGCGCGCACACCATCAAGGGCGGCGCCGGCGTGATCGAGTGCGGCTACATCGTGGCCTTCACGCATGTGGTCGAGAACCTGCTCGACCGCCTGCGCGAGCACGCGATCAATGCCGATGCCGACCTCATCGCACTGCTGCTGGGTTGCGCCGACCACATCGGCAACCTGCTCGGCGTGCTCGAGTCGGGCGCGGCCGGCCCCGACGCGAACCTGGCCGCCGACGGTGATGCGCTGCTTGCGCGCCTGCAGCGCGACTGGCTGTCGGACGAGGGCAGCCGCGCCGGCCTGCCCAGCGTGGCGCCGGTGCAGCTCGAGGCCAGCGGCGGCGGCGCGGTCGAGAGCGACTGCTGGCACATCTCGGTGCGTTTCGGCGCCGACGTGTTGCGCAACGGCATGGATCCGCTTTCCTTCCTGCGCTATCTCGGCAGCATCGGCCACATCGTGCATCTGGAGACCCTCGCCGATGCGATGCCCGAGGCTGCGGAGATGGATCCGGAGACCTGCTACCTCGGCTTCGAGATCAGCTTCGCCTCCGGCGCCGACAAGGCGGCCATCGAGCGCGTGTTCGACTTCGTGCGCGATGAATGCACGCTCAACATCCTGCCGCCGCACAGCCGTCTGAGCGACTACATCGCGCTGATCAACACGCTGCCCGAAGACAGCATGCGCCTGGGCGAGATCCTGGTGCGGATCGGCGCCCTCACGCAGGGCGAACTGGAAGACGGCCTGCGCCAGCAGACGGCCGTGCCTGCGGACGAAGTCGAATCCGCCACGGCGCCGGCGGCGGCACCGCAGCCCATCGGCGAGATCCTCGTCGAACGCAAGGTGGTGCAGTCCGAACTCGTCGACGCGGCCATCGCCCGGCAGAAGCAGGTGACCGAGAAGAAAGCCGCCGAAGCCCGCCTGATCCGCATCCAGGCCGACAAGCTCGACCGCCTCATCGATCTCGTCGGTGAACTGGTGATCGCCGGCGCCAGCGTCAACCTGCTGGCCGGCAGGACGGGTGTGGGCGAGCTCATCGAGGCGACTTCGCTCACCGGCCGGCTGGTGGAAAGCATCCGCGACGCCGCCCTGCAGTTGCGCATGGTGCAGATCGGCGAAACCTTCAACCGCTTCCACCGGGTGGTGCGCGACACTTCGCGCGAGATGGGCAAGGAGATCGAACTGAGCGTCAGCGGTGGCGACACCGAGCTCGACAAGTCGATGGTGGAAAAGATCGGCGACCCGTTGATGCACCTGGTGCGCAACGCCATGGACCACGGGCTGGAGCTGCCGGCGGTGCGCGAGGCCAGTGGCAAGCCGGCGCGTGGCCGGCTCGAGCTAAATGCCTTCCACGACTCGGGCAGCATCGTCATCGAGGTCGCCGACGACGGCGCCGGCCTGAACCGCGAGCGCATCCTGGCCAAGGCCGTCGAGCGCGGCCTGGTCCAGCCGGGGCAGTCGCTATCTGATGCCGAGGTCTACAACCTCATTTTCGAGCCTGGCTTTTCGACGGCCGAGAAGGTCACCAACATCTCGGGCCGTGGTGTCGGCATGGACGTGGTGCGGCGCAATATCCAGGGCCTGCGCGGCAGCGTCGATGTCAGTTCCGAGCCGGGCAAGGGCTCGCGCTTCGCGATTCGCCTGCCGCTGACGCTGGCCATCATCGACGGCTTCCTCGTCGGCGTGGGCAATGCCGCCTATGTCATTCCGCTCGACAGCGTGGTCGAGTGCATCGAGCTTGGTGTTGACGGTAGCGTCCGCGACTACGTCAACCTGCGCGGCGAAGTGCTGCCGCTGGTTCGCCTGCGCCAATTGTTCGGCATGGCGGGCGAGCCGCCGGGGCGCCAGAACGTCGTCGTCGTGCAGTATGCCGGCAACAAGTCCGGGATCGTCGTCGACCAGTTGATGGGCGAGTTCCAGACCGTCATCAAGCCGCTCGGCAACCTCTTCCGCAACATCCGCGGCATCGGCGGCTCGACCATCCTCGGCAGCGGCGAAGTCGCCCTGATCCTCGACGTGCAGGCGCTGGTGCAGCGCTGTGCGTCGCGCGAGGCGCAGCGCGCCGAAGGTGCCGACGCCGGACGTGCCCTCCTTGCCGCGGCGGCGACCTGAAGCCGCGCCCAGCCTGATCTGCTACCAGGAATCCATACCTCACTTCCTTGGTCCGAGCGACCCGGAGTTCATCATGAAAAACCTCAGAATCGGCATCCGGCTTGGTATTGCCTTTGCCATCGTGCTTGCGTTATTGGTCGTCACTGCCGTCGTGGGGAGTCTGCGACTGGAGGCGCTGCAGGGCAGCATCAACCATCTCGTCACGGATAGGGCGGTGAAGGTCGCAGTCGCCAACGACATGATCGATGCGCTCAGCGAGATTGGCATACAGCACCGGAACATGATGATCCCGGCGCTGCAAAACGACGCCGCCCTGCGAGGCTTTCGGGAAAAGACCGAGAGCGAACGGCAGAAGATTGCCAAAGATATTGAAAAGCTGAGCGGCATGAGCTTTGCGAAAGAAGGCGCTCAACTGCTCGACAGTGTCAAGGCTGCACGGCAGGGGTTCGTGAGCGCGCAGCACAATCTGGAGACGCTGATCGATCAGCGCGCCTTTGACCGCGCCGCCGAGTTCTTCCCGCAGTACCGAGCGGCCTTCGTCCCCTACCGGGATGCAATCAACAAGTTCATCGATTACCAGACCGGCCGGGTGCAGGAGACCGGACAGGCAGCAGAAAGGCAGGCCAGCGATGGCGTCAGGTTGGTGCTCGCGCTGGCCGCCGCCGCACTCGTCGCCGGGATCGGCTTTGCGATCTTCATCACGCGCTCGATCACCCGTCCGGTTGGCGAAGTGCTCGAAGCGGCCGGGAAGATGGCGAAAGGCGATTTCAGTTTCGACCTCAAGTCCGATGCCAGGGATGAAGTGGGTCAAGTCGTGCGTGCAGTGGCCGGCGTCCAAGGCAGCGTGAAGACGATGATTGCGGACGCGGCCATGCTGTCCGAAGCGGCCGTGGCGGGGAAATTGGCCACCCGTGCCGATGCCAGCCGTCACGAGGGAGACTTCCGCAAGATCGTGCAGGGCGTGAACGACATGCTGGACGCGGTGATCGAGCCGCTGAACGTGGCGGCGCAGTATGTGGACCGGATCGCGCGC
>JAFEFC010000039.1 GCA_018240785.1 Pseudomonadota bacterium
TCATCGCCATGGCCTACCTGCGCATGTCCAAGCTCAAGCATCTACCGCAGAACCCTCTGGTGCCGGCCGTCGCCCGCGACTACGGGCGCTACCGTCATGTTTGTTGAGAGGTCAATTTCCACTGGAAACGGCATAGAGCCAAACCAATGCCGTCCCAGTGTGCCGCCTTCGTCGGGCCGGTGAACGGAATAGCGCGCCGGGACAACCTTCGGCGCTCAGGACTCGCTCACAACCACGCCTTCGAGACGCCCCTTGTCGAGAATATCCAACAACACCACACTCTGCTTTTCTGTCGGGAGCTTGGAGGGAATTTGCATGGCAACCCTGAGCACGCCGTCTTCCTTTGGCGTGAGCAGATCCTTCTCAAGCAGCAACTGATGGATGCGAGCCCATTCCGCAGCGGGAACAGCCAGCACTTTTCGCTGCGCCTCGATGCCGTTGTCGATCCTCTGCGTCTGCTTCGCTGTCTTCACGATCGCTGCCTGATCATCCTGCGGAACAAGTCGATCGTAGAACTCGGACGGGAGGAGATTTGCAATGGCGTCGGCACGAGCCTGTATCCTCGTCCAGCACGCCTCCTTCTTGCACCACTCGGAAATGTTGGAAATGCCTTGCGGCGGTCTGATGATGTCGTCGTTCACGACTCCCGACACGACAGCGATGGCACTTTCGAGCACTGGGTCGACCATCTGTGCGTTCCAGATGCCCAGAAAGTCGATGCTCTCCTTCCTGCGTTTCGTGATGTCACCGAGTACCGCCAGCGTGTAGGCCACGATGTTTGCTCGGTACCCGCCGTTGTACCAAGGCTGTGCAGAAACGATGCGCTCCGTGGCGCGGAAGATCAGACCACGTGCGACAGCCCTCTTGAAATAGAACTCGTTGAACGCGTCGGATGATTTCTCCCACTCGCTGCCGATTCGGGCGGCGTAGCGCGCAAAGTTCTTCTGGGAGCCAAGATTCACCCACCTGGGGTGGTCATCCCAGACATTCTCGAACTTCGCAAGGTCCGTCTTCGTGAACATCTGTGGCTTGGGATGCTCCGCCTTGAAGCGACGCTGCTCCGCAGGTGTGAGCTTCGACTGTGCATCGGCATACTGGCCGCGTGCGCGCTCATAGAACCACCGCGTCTCGCGCGGGGCGCCCTTCTGCGCCGGCGCCCAGATCCGCCGGGAAAACCCTTCCATCCGCACATGGAACGGGTGGTTCGAGAAGAAGTCGGCGGCATTCACCCGATTCTGGGTGTTCGCATACTCCGATATCCTTGGAACGACCGTTTCGCTCTGTTGGCTGTCGATGACGGACAGCTTCAACTGGACGAATATCTGGGAAAGATCTGCCTTGTCCCGCTTCCGTGTATGGAACAGCGATGCTGTGGTCTGGCCCCCATTGACGATCTGAAGGTCGACAACCCTTGTGATCGCCAGACCGAAATCCGTCGTCGCGGTCTCGACACTCTGCGCAGTGGCCGTGATCCCGTTGTTGTAGGCAAAGAACATTCCCGGCTCGTTCAGGATCGTTGCCCTTATTCCCTGGTTCACATTGCCGCGCGCCTGCAGGAATGTTCGGACGTTCTGCTCAAGCAAACGAGCTCCGAATCTCTCGTACAGGGTCGCCAGTACGTCGGCAGGCATGACCATGAGATAGGATTGATAGGCATCGGTCCCCAGGTGTGCAGGAAGGCAGGCGATACCCTTGCCGAACATCTGCTCGAAGTCGAGGTCGAGTGGCTCCTTGTGGCTGCGGGAGCTTCGCTGACGATGAAGTCGTGAGATGTCCCAGATGTGGTGAGCAGCCGGAACACCTGCCACTTCCGTATCGGGAAGGGCCTGAATCTTCTCGCTGAGCGTGCGCTCGGAGAAGAGAACCAGGTTGACCTGCCGAATGGCGTCCTTGCGATCCGCAATCTGCCTGGCAAGGCCGTACTCCGGCGATGTGACCTCCAGTTCGCCGGCCAGGCCCTTGTTGGCACTGGCCTCGAAGAAGTTGGCAACACGCTTGAATGCCGCGGCCACTTCCGTTCTGGTGAGCGATGCCAGCTCGTTTCGGGAGTCGAAGTCCGCGATGAAGAGGTCCAGAACTCCTTCGTCATTGAACCAGTAGCCGTCCACGCGCATACCACGCTGCGCCCGGAAATGGCAGAGTTCGAAACCTTCCGTGAAGCCTGTCTCGACTAGGTCGTTCGCGATGGCCTCCATGAATTCGGAGAGCTGGAAGCTGCCATTGGCTTCGGCGCCCGCCAACAGTTCCTGTCGGAAGTCGTGGAAGAAGTCTTCGTCGGTCTGCTCCATCAATCCTCCCCGAAGATGGCTGCTTCGTCACACTCGTAGGGAGCAATCGTTTCCAGCCTGATGTCGTAGGCCACGTTGGCAATCCCTGGCGGCAGTTGCGACCGCATCAGACGCGGAAATCCGTCACCAACACGATAGCTGCGCACGTCGCTGACGACAAAGCGAGGCTCATCGTAGTCAGGGAGCGGCGCATAGCCGTGCGCAACCAGCTTCCGGTCAAAGGCCTCGACGGCGTCCGCCTCGCCGAGCCGTGCCTGGACTGCAGTGACGATCTCGTTGAGCGATCGAGCTCCTGCCGCGTCGGCCAGACTGCTCAGCCGGTACACGCGCAGGAACAGCGCATCGTTCAGGGATTCGAGCTGGTCTTCCGATGAAATGCGGACGCTGCTCCGCTCTGCGCCAGAGAGCGATTTGACCTCGACGGCTGTGTTGCCAAAGATGAAATCCTGATGTGATCGTTCCGGACCGAGCCAGGCTTCGACGGCGTCACTGCTCGACATCTGCCGATCGATCAGTTCCGTCAGAAAGACGATCTCGGCAAAGAGACCGCGCACTTCCTCGATGGACAGACGTTGACTTCGGCCTGAAAGGAAGGTCTTCCAACGGCGGATATGCGCCAAAGAGACTGCAAGAGAACTCGCCGAGTCGGTGGCGTGCTCCAGCGAGGATGCAAGGGTGCGGCACAGTCCTTCGAAAAGATCGCGGTCGACCTGCCTTTCAAGCGCGAGGATCAGGCGTTGCTGCCCCTGATCTCCGGCACGAAGATCGACATCAATGCCGTTCACCGTGACCGCGTTCTTCCGGTACTGGGCTGCGTGGTCGCCCTGAAGCTCCACGATGAACAGGCAGGCGCCACCGGCATCGCGTCCCCAGAAACAGGGCACGGCCGTTCCCACCGCAACCTGGCGGACATTGAAGTCCGCTCCCGGAACGGCGATGTCATCCCACGGCGAGGACTCAGGCATCGTAGTCCTCCTCCTCGTCAGGATCGTCGGCGTAACCCTGCATCTGCTGGAGCCAGACCTTGTTCACGACGACATTGATGGTCGTCGAATAGTCCCCGTAGGGAAAACTGACGCCGAAGGCGGCGATCGGTCCCGTCACGGCCTCGCCCTTGGGCTCCAGGCTGTGAATCATGAGGAGCGGCTTGTTCCGGACCATACGGTAATGCGTGTCGGATACCGCTCCTGAGCCATCTTCGCCGCCAGCCAGCGTCCTGGCCTCATTGCGTTGTGCGTCGCTGAGCCCGAGCTTCTCGTCGCCACGCGAGGCAACCCTGTCCTTGTTCAGGCGC
Organism: Pseudomonadota bacterium; assembly: GCA_018240785.1. Classification (GTDB taxonomy): domain Bacteria; phylum Pseudomonadota; class Gammaproteobacteria; order Burkholderiales; family Rhodocyclaceae; genus Thauera. The sequence continues at coordinate 3,583 of JAFEFC010000039.1, forward strand.
CACGAAGTGCCGTTCGGCTGATCCTTCCCGACGACGCGCACCTGATTCCTCAGGGTGAACGGGTTTTCACCGCCGGAGCCACCCGAAGGGGAAATCAGCAGAACATCGGCCAGCGGGCGCTTCGTCGCAATCCGTTCGAGATAGCTGACCACGTCCGACTTCTGTCCGGCAAAGGTCGAATGGCATTCGAACCGGGTGAGGAAGTCGTCGATCACCTCGACGGGCACGTCCCTGAAGATGACGCCCTTTTCGGTGGACTCCTCCGGTCGCCCGCCGAATCCTTTTCGCCAGTGATCGGCGATCAGCACAAGGTTCCTGGCATTCACGCCAGGGTCGGTGGAGACAATGTAGCTCTCCCGCAATCGCCCACTGAAACTCTGCTCGACCGTGACCTCCTGGCCGGATCGCATCTTGTTCGCCGCCGTGATCAGCAGGCTGTCCGGATGCGAGCGGACGTACAGGCCAAAATCCTTCGGGCTAAGGCGATCGCGCCGCATGCGCTTGACCTGCTGTACAAGCTCTTCGGCGGCATCGGCGATGTGGGAGTACCAGTTGATCGAATCGCGCGAGAGATGGACGCGGCAGAGGTCCTCGAAGCCCGGCCGGTAACCGAACCAGCGGCCCATCTGCATGAGGGTGTCGTACATCTTCGTGTTGCGGTACATGTAGCTGACGGTCAACCCCTCGATGGTCAGGCCTCGGGAGAGGCTCAGACCACCGACCGCGACCGCGGTCAACCCGACTCCTTCCTTCGCATAGCGGGCGTAGTCGAGCACCTCGTCACTCTTGCTGTTGATGACATAGAGGTGGAGGTGCTCGAAGACGCCGCTGAGGGCAGCCTTCACCTCCGCCCAGGTAAACCCAGCATCGGCGTACTCAGCATCGAAGGCGTGCTTCAGGCCCTGCATGTACGCGTTTCTTGCGGAAACCTCTTCCGGCATCGCGTAGTTGGCGAGAACCGCTTCCCTGATCTTCTTCTCCCTGAGACTCAGGAAGTCACGCACGGCCTTCTGAACGGGCACGAAGCGCGACACATTGACCATCATGGAGCAATGCTTGCCGGTCTGCCCACGCAGGTTCCGGATGGCGCGGGCGACGATGAATTCGTCGAGTGCGCGATAGAGGCTGGGGGGCAACTCGGGGACAGGATCGTCACGCTTGTGGGCGTACGGGATGAGATTCTCGCAATCGTCGATCGACCTCACGATCGATTGACTGGTCGCCTCGTCGAGGAACACTTTCTCGGCACCGAAGTACGTCGTTGGCGCGTCCAGGCAATAGATGAAGTCGCGCGGGAACAGCTCCTCACGCACATCATCGCCATAGGCGTCGGGGTTGATGAAGATGTTGGCGAACGGTGTCGCCGTATAGCCGACATAGCACGATTTCGCGAACAGCCCGAGGATGCGCCGGATCATCGCATTCGTTCGGGTGGGATCCAGATCCTCCTTGTTCGTGTTGATCGACGCGTTGTCGGCCTCGTCGTCAATCAGCAGCATCGGCACGTCGGAAATCCGGCCATCGCCCTCGGCGTTCAGCTCCTTCAGCCACTTGTGAAGAGCCGTGAGCGTCGTGACGTTCTTCTTGATGACCAGAATGATCGGCTTGCTGAAGTCGTTGATCTTCCAGCCGCTCTTTTCCGCCGTGTTCTTGTTGAAGTCCTCGTTGATGTTGGTGAGGGTGGCCGGATGCGGATAGCCCGGCGCGAGGCCGACACCGATGTTGCGACGATCCTCGGGATCGCTGGACCGGCCGATGAAGGCCTCATCGATGCGCTGCTGCGTCTGCTTGCGCAGATTGTTGTGAATGCCGGCGACGACGATGATGAACTTGTAGCCGGCGTCGGCGGCGCGTGCTATCAGGCCGGTGTAGTTGGCCGTCTTGCCCGACTGCACATGACCGATGACAAGGCCGCGACGGTTCCAGGTTGTGCCCTCGCTCAACGGATCCTGCAGGTGGCCGAGAATGCGGGTCGTCACATCGCTCAGCGACTGGACCATCTGCGGTGGCCAACCTTCCTTGAGAAGAAAGTTTCCATAGGATTCCGCATACGTCCAGGCGACGTCCTCACGCTTGTGGACCCACTGATCGTCATGCTTCGCAGTGACATCCACCAGCGAAACACCGGCCCCCATGCGCGTGTCGACCGAGATCATCGCCTCGGTGACGATATTGCGGAGATCACCCGTATAGCCGAAGATCGCGGCGATCTGTCTCGCCTTCTCCTCCACCTGCTCGCGCGTCGGCGTCTCGGCCATGTTGGCAAGGCCTGAGATGAGCGCGTTGGCAATGTTTCGTTCTTCCGTGATGACTGTGAGGCTCATGCAAAGGTCTCGCTGATGAATTTTTCGGCCAGTTCGATCTGGCCATCGAAAAGGTGCGTCGAGCGCACGATCTGGAGAAAGGCATTCGGATCGCCCGGCCCGTCGCCGTAGAGCACCTTCCTGAGACTCTTCAGGCGCTCCAGAGTCTGGCTTTCATCCACCGCCCTCTGGTTGATCTCGCGTGGATGGGTCGAGTAATCCGAATAGATCATCTCCACCGGTAGGGAGGCGGCAATCGAATCCAGCAGGACACGAAGCAGATCCACATCCTCGGACGAAAGTCTTGTGCCCAGGGATGCGATGAGCGGGTGCTGCTCGTTGATTGCGAAACGGATGCCGCCGTGATCGGCGTAGCGCTCCCAGAACGGGGCTTGGCTCTCCTGAAAGAGCTTCTGCCCGCGCCCCCTATGCACCGTCACGCTGCGGGCAGTGATCCTGTTGAGGATCTGACGCAGCCGCTCCCGCACCCCATGCGGCGGGCGGGCACGCGATTTCTTGATGTCGATGGTCCAGGCTTCGTCCAGACTGTTGGGAAAGTCGATCTGTACCCGCGCCAACTTGGTGGCCTCACCCTTCGGCACGAGTCTGAACCAGTCGCCCCAGGCCATCAGGCGGCCATTTCGATAGACGTAGCCCCCCTGATTGGAGATGAAGTCACTGCGATCCTGGTAGTAGTCGTACTCGGACGCGGACAGACGACTGTGGTGTGGAAGCACGTAAGGCTGCAGGCGCACCTCGGCCTCGCCGATGCGGACGATCTCCTCCGGAAGCACCTGGGTGGCAGGATTCTTTCTGCAGAAGGGATCGAATGCCGTAATCGGACGACCATTGACGGTGAGAGAAATCCTGGCATGTCCCTTGATCTCACCCGAGAGAAACCGGTGGAAGACAAGTGACAGATGTCTGCCTACTGCCTCAAGCTTCTCATTGACGATCTCGTCTCGACGATCCCCGGCCTCGTCCTCCATCAATCGGTCGAGCTCTCGCCAGATAACGGCCGTGCCCCGGGCGCCGAGCCGTTCGACATAAGGCAACCCATGGATGTCCGCATCGTCCAGGATGGAAAGAATCCAGTCGTCGGCAGCATCGATGCGATCCAGATTCCATTCGGCTCCGCAGACAGTTCCATCGCGTGTGCTCACAACGGTCAGCGAGCGACATTGGGAAAACGAGGCTGTCTTCAGGCCAAGGCCGAAGCGCCCAAGATCCTTCGGCGACCGATGCTGCCTGGGGTTGCCGGTCCCATGACGCATCGCATCGAGCAGCTCGTCTTCCGTCATCCCCCTGCCGTTGTCGAGGATGACCATCACAGGATGCTCACCGGACACATCGCAGATGATGTCGATGGTGTCCGCGCCAGCGGAAATGCTGTTGTCGATCAGATCGGCAATCGCAGTTTCGAGCGAGTACCCAAGGTCCCGCATCGATTCGGAAAGGCAGGCCGCGCTCGGCGGATGGCTGCGATCACGAGCCATCGGCTTCCCCTTGCGTCTTCCTGTGAGTCAAGCGCATGGTAGGCTCCAGATTTCTGCTTCGATCGTCGCCTTCATCCGTTCGCATTGCCAGACAGACGCGCGGAGCTGCCATTTCTGCAGACATTCAGGTGGAAGATATTCACGACCATGCGCGTTCCGACCACTCCGCAGCGCAGCCGCATGATGTCGAGTATTCGCGGAAAGAACACCCGGCCGGAACGGATACTTCGCTCCCTTCTTTTCGCCAGGGGTTTTCGATATCGACTTCATGTGCGGGGGCTGCCCGGCTCCCCCGACCTTGTGTTCCCGAAGCGCAGAGCAGTGGTGTTCGTCCATGGCTGCTTCTGGCACCGACATGAAGGCTGCCGCTACACAACCACTCCCAGGACCAATGAAGATTTCTGGCGGCAGAAATTCCAGGGAAATGTCGCTCGCGACAGGCGCCATGCGGAGATGCTCCATGCCCTCGGCTGGCGCGTGGCGGTCGTCTGGGAGTGCGCCTTGAAGCACTCGGTCGAGGAGACTGCGCAAGCGGTTGAGGAGTGGCTGCATGGCGATGAGGATGTCCTGGTGATTGGTCAGAGCATTGACTAGCCCGCTTCGGCAAGCACAGTAAGCTGTTCTGGCAGGTTTCGCGGCACGCTTCCCGCCGGCCTCTTCTGTACGGCATCACCAGCCTGCCTCCGCCTCCTCCTGCTCATCTCGTTCAGAAGGCTACGAACGATCTTGGCCAGTTTGTAGGCAAGCAACGGAGGCACCGCATTGCCGACCTGGGTGTACTGCTCCGTTCGGTTGCCAGCGAAGACGTAGTTGTCGGGAAACGTCTGGAGCCGCGCCGCTTCCCTGACCGTGAGACTTCTGCATTGGGAGGGGTCGTAGTGGATGTAGTAGTGCCCGTCCTTGGCAATGTGAGCCACCACCGTGGTGGACGGTTCGTTCCTGCACTGCACGCGGAACCGATCCTTGAACGGGATCGCTTCGGATTCCCGATCGACATGCACATTGATGTGATCGGGAAGCAGCTTGGGAGGAAACACATCCAGCCGTGGGCAATACCCCCATAAATGAGCGAAGCTGGCTGAGAAAAGATAGCGAGCAAGATCGGATGCCATGTGCGCGCGCGCTTCATGCTGACAGACACCACCCAGGCTTCGGTCGTGAAGCCATTGCTGAAGCTCGGTCGGCTTCTTCGGCCTTCTGTAGCCTCGTGAAATGAAGGCGCCACCGGTCGTGGTGCTGGTTGCCGCAGCGGCAAAGGCACGCATTGTCCCGATCATGACGGACTCGTTTTCTGTTCTCCATCCCTTGACGTAAGAGGGGGCAGCCTGAACAGCCTTGCGCCATGCCTCCACTGAATCGCCACGCGACAGCTTGCTGCGGATTCGGGGAAGATCGTCAATGGCCTGTTTGACCGTGACAGGCCTTGCTACTGGTGCCAGCAACTGGTGTTGAGGCATGTCCAGCCCCTTCCTCACTCCGAGCAGAATCACGCGATGCCTGCTTTGCGGGATCCCATGGCGCTCAGAATGGATAAGGTAGTCGGTGGGTTCCAGCGAACTGCCGTCGCCCTTCTTGGTAAAGGATCGGATCTCATATTCGAGCCCATCGGTCGGCATCGAAAGATCCGCAATGATCTTCTCGAACATCGGGTCGCCGGAGTGCTTCGAGGAAAGCAGACCCTTGACATTCTCCATCACGAAGATGGTGGGCTTGTGCACCTGGATGATTCTCAGGTACTCCCTGTAGAGGAAGTGTTTTTCATCCTTGTGAAAGTCCTTGTCGTTGGCGCGTCTGGAGCGCCCCGCCAGCGAATACGCCTGGCAGGGCGGGCCGCCGATCAGCACCCAGGTTTCCTGCCCCTTCAGTGCAGCACGAATTTCCCTGTCGATACTGGCTTCGTCGGACTTGCCAAGCTCCAGGCACCTCGCCTCGGTGGCAGCATGCTCGAAGGCGCTGGCCACGGCAGGGATCCTGCGGAATGCGGCCTCATCGATCTCGCCCCGTATGTAGCTGTAGTAGTGCTTGACGTCCTTGGTGCCACGCAAACGCCTGAACACTGCCCTGAGCGTCAGCGTGCGATGTGCGACAGCATCCTTCTCAATGGAAAGGGCAATCTCGAAGAATGGCTGCCGCTTGTGGCCCTGCAGGGAAGCAAATCCTTCCCCGAGCCCTCCTGGGCCAGCAAAAAGATCAATTATGGGAACTGGCACGCCAGCAATCCTCCCCTTGGTTCCTTCCCGAATGTGATTCGGTTGCCGATTTGGTGCACGCTCACTCTGCCTCCGGCTTCTTCTTGCTGATGCTTTCGGCGATCCACCGATCCAGCTCCGAGCGGCGAAAGCGCCAGGTTCCCCCAAGCTTGAACGCCGGAATCTCTCCTTTCTGGGCAAGGCGATAAACCGTCCGTTTTCCGGCTTTGAGGTAGGCCGCGACCTCCTCAAGTGTGAGGATCTCGCTCTCGACTTCAGTCATCCGGAAACCATCCGATCTGGCCTTTCGTAGATTTCGGTTGCCAAGTTTAGCCAATTCTACCAAGCCGCGGTAGGCGCTGGCCAACTCCGCAATGCGGGGAGCATTGCACGGTTGATCGCCAGCTCGACCTGGGAATCCGGTCATGCCGTAGTTCCCATTCCCTGCGGCGCAAAGCGAGAGCACGCCACAGCATCTGGCCATCCGCTTCAACGGGGAATGGCACGATGGGACAGACCAACCGCCGCACATCCGCATGGCCTGCGCTTGCCGTGGCGTTGGCTGTGTCGTTCTCGGCGCTGCAGCCTGCCGTCGCTGCCGACAGCCTCGCCTTGGAGCGTGAGCAGCTCGCCGCGCTCACCCGCCAACTCGACCTGATCGATCGCCTCGCCGAGCACGCCGCCAATACCGCTCCGCAGGAGCGCGCCCGCTACCACTTCGACCACGCCCGACTGCGTGCCGACCTGAAGCGCGTTCGCGCCGGCCTGCAGGACTACCTCGTGCCCCAGCGCGCCCAGCCGCGCGATCCCGTCCCGCTGGTCGGCGATTACGTCCGCCGCGACCGCGCCGACGACGAGGAGCCGTCGCCATGACGCCCTCCGCCGATCAGGTCGCCGCCTTCCAGGCCAACGGTGGCTTTGCGCCTTCGGCCGTCTCTGCCGTGGTGCTCGCTTTCGTGTTCGCCGTGTTGCTGCTGTGGGGCGTGTGGGCCATGCGCACCGCCTACGTCGGCTGGGCCGAGCACCGCATCACTGAACGTCAGTTCCTCGGCGTCGTCGTGCGCTTCGTGGCGATGTACCTGGTGCTGACCTTCTTTCTCCTCTCCTGACCGTCACGAAGGGCCATACGCCATGAACACTCCAACGACATCCCATCGCATTCCGTCCCGCATCGCCGCTCCGCTGCTGCCGCTGGCGCTCGCGGGCCTGCCGCTGTCGGCCTTCGCGCAGGGCCTGCCGACCATGGAAGACCCATCGCGCGGCCAGGGCAGCGGCATCCTGCAGACCTTGCAGAACTACGGCTACGACATCGTGCTGCTGATCGCGCTGCTCGTGGTCGCCTCGATGTTCGTCGGTGTCTGCTATCACGCCTACACACGCTATTCGGAGATCCACACCGGCCGCGCCACCTGGGGCCAGTTCGGCCTGACGGTCGCCGTGGGCGCGATCCTGCTGGTGGTCGGCATCTGGCTGCTCACCAAGGCCACCGGCGTGCTGTGAGGGCGGCAAGCGATGGCCGTCCCTTCGGAGACCCCGCGCGACACGCTGGTGACCTTCCTGCCGCACCGGCTGAACCGCCAGCCGGTGGTCGTGCGCGGGCTGACCGCCGACGAGTTGTGGATCTGCACCGGCCTGTCGGCCGCCGCCGGGTTCGCGCTCGGCCTGCCGCTGGCCTGGCTCACGCACAGCATCGCCATGGTGCCCACGCTGATCGTCGCCGGCATCGCGCTGGGCGTCTTCGTCGGCGGTGGTTTCCTGCGCGCACAGAAGCGCGGCCGGCCCGACACCTGGCTGTACCGGCAGCTCCAGTGGCGGCTGGCCCTGCGGCATCCGGCGCTGGCGGCGCTCCTGGGCGGGCAGCGCCTCATCACCCGCTCGGGCTGCTGGACTACCCGGCGCAGTGCCGATCGAGGGGCACCATGAGCCGCTTCAGGAACGAGGTGGCGCACCTGCAGGCCCACGTGAAGACGCTGCGCCTGGGGGCCGGCGCGTTGTTCGTGGTGGCGCTGTTGCTCGGCTTCGGTTGGTGGAGCGCGCCGAAGGATCTCACCATCCATGTGCCGCCGGATCTGCGCTCGGGCAGCACGCGCAAGTGGTGGGACGTGCCGCCCGAGAGTGTGTATGCCTTCACGTTCTACATCTGGCAGCAGGTGCAGCGCTGGCCCACGAACGGCGAGGAGGACTATGCACGCAACCTGCGCGCGCTGTCGTCCTACCTGACGCCAGGCTGCCGGACCTTTCTGCAACAGGACTATGAGTACCGGCGCACCAGCGGTGAGCTGCGTCAGCGCGTGCGCGGCATCTACGAGATTCCCGGGCGCGGCTACGGCGAAGACCCGGCCGTGCGCGTCAAGGTGGTTTCCTCCCGGGACTGGATTGTCACGCTCGACGTGAGCGCAGACGAATACTACGGACCTGAGCAGATCAAGCGCGCCCTGGTGCGCTACCCCATCAAGGTCGTCCGGCTGGACATCGACCCCGAGCACAACCCTTTCGGCCTGGCGCTGGACTGCTACGCCAGCGCACCGCAGCGCATCGAAGCACCGCCGACGCCGACCCAGACCGGCGCACCCGCCAACGCTTCCGGCCACCTGCAGGGAGACGCTCCATGAAGTCCGCTGCCTTGTCGGCCCTGGCCGGCATCTTGCTGATCCTCGGGTTCGTACCGGTCAGCCATGCCCTGGAAATCCTGCGCTGGGAGCGTCTGCCCCTGCCGGTGCCGCTGGTGGTCGGTGAGGAGCGCGTGGTCTTCATCGACCGCAATGTGCGCGTCGGCGTACCGGCCAGCGTCGGCGCCCACCTGCGCGTGCAGAGTGCGGGGGGTGCGATCTACCTGCGGGCAAGCGAGCCGATTCCGCCCACGCGGCTGCAACTGCAGGATGTTGAATCCGGTGCGATGATCCTGATCGACATCGCCGCCGAGCCGGCAAAGGAAGGCCAGGCGCCGCTCGAGCCGGTGCGCATCGTGGAAGCAGAGGCCCCAGCAAAGCGCTACGGTGGCGGTGCGGCACGCGGCGCAGACGAGCCGCCCGATGCGTCCGCGGACAAGACCGCTCCCTTGCGCGAAACGCCGGTCCCAGTTGTGCTGACACGCCATGCCGCGCAGAACCTGTATGCGCCGCTGCGCACCGTCGAGCCAGTCGCCGGCATCGGCCGCGTGAACCTGCGCCGCGACCTCGTGCTCGACACCTTGCTGCCAGCCCTGCCGGTGCGCGCGCGGGCGCTGGCCGCGTGGCGCCTGGAAGACCAGTGGGTGACTGCCGTTCGACTCATCAACACCTCGGCGCGCTGGTTCGACGTCGACCCGCGTGCCCTGCAGGGGAACTTCGTGGCGGCGACCTTCCAACATCCGAACCTGGGGCCGGCCGGCACTCCGTCCGACACCACGGTGCTCTACCTGGTTACGCGCGGCCACGGCCTGGCCGAGTCGCTGCTGCCGGCGCTGAGTCCGATCGACGCCACCGTGAACCTGCCGCCGGGCGCTGCGGCCGGCTCGACAGGAGGCGCGCGCGATGAGGAGTAATCCGCTGCTCAAGTGGCTGCTGATCCCGATGGCGCTGTTGCTGATGTTCGTCGGCATCAGACTGTTCTCTGGCGTCCCCAGTGGCCAGCCGGCCCCCATGGGCGCGGCCAGTACGCTCACGCCCGAGGAAATGAAAGCCTTGGGTATCGCAGGGGACACGCCGCGCGATACTGTCGCCACGCTGGTGGCTCAGGTGAAGCAGTTGCGCACCGAGCTGCAGAGCGCGCTTGGCGACAACAAGCAGCACAGGGCCGAGAACGAGCGCCTGCGCGCGCGGGAAAGCGCGATCGACCAGCGCATTCAGAACGCGCTGGAAGGCGAGCGCAACCGCCTGGCGCAGGAGCGTGCCCAGGTGGCCAGCGACAGGCAGCAGACCCAGGGGCTGATGCAGGATCTGCAGCGGCAACTGGACGGCCTCGCGGGCAAGGGCGGCCCGTCCGATCTGCCGGTCGGACTGGGGCTGGAGGAGGGTGACGGCCAGCGCTTCGACCGCGGCACCAGCGACACACAGTGGGTCGAGCCCGACGATGCCAAGGCCGACGCCAGGAGCGGCAGCAAGGCGCCGAGCTTTCCATCGAGCTTCGGGCCGGCCCAGAAAAGTCTGTCGACCGCGGTGGAATCCGTAACTGACGTTGGCAGCCGCGCGGTGGGCGCATCCACGAAGGCCGTGTATACCGTGCCGTCGAACTCGACGCTCATGGGGTCGGTTGCCATGACGGCGCTGATCGGGCGTGTGCCGATCGATGGAACCGTCAACGACCCGTACCCGTTCAAGGTGCTGATCGGCCCGGACAACCTCACGGCCAACGGCATCGACATCCCCGACGTGGCCGGCGCCGTGGTCAGCGGCACGGCCTCGGGCGACTGGACGCTCTCGTGCGTGCGCGGGCAGATCCGCTCGGTCACGTTCGTGTTCCAGGACGGCACCATCCGCACGCTGCCGCAGGACAGCAGCGAGGGCGGCAACAGCGGCGGCCGGGGCCAAGACGGGGCCAGCACCCAGGGCGGCCTGGGCTGGATCAGCGACCCCTACGGCATCCCCTGCGTCAGCGGCGAGCGGCGCAGCAACGCCCAGCAGTACCTGGGCAGCCAGGCGCTCATCACCGCGGCCGGCGCCGGTGCGGCCTCGCTCATCGACTCCGACAGCGGCAGCGTGGCCGTGGTCGCCAACAGCAACGGCTCGCTGGGCACTGTCGGCATCAGCGGCAATGAAGCGATGGGCCGCATCCTCGCGGGCGGCGTGCGCGACATGGCCGATTGGGTCAACAAGCTCTACGGCCAGGCTTTCGCGGCGGTCTACGTGCAGCCCGGCGCCAAGGTGGCCGTACATCTGGAACAGCCGCTCGAGATCGACTACGACGCCAAGGGGCGTCGGGTCCACCACCGCACCGGAGGATCCCATGCCTCGGATCTGGATTGACGCGGCCGCCGTGCTGCTGGCGGCCACCCTGCTCGGCGGCTGCGCCACCAGCAAGGAGAAGCTGCTGCCGCACGGCGACAACACCATGCTCGACATCTGGCTGCAGGAGACCGGCGGCAACGCAGGCGGCGGCCCAGCCGCTCGGCAACTGCTCGATGCGCGCCAGGGACTGCGCCGGCCGCTGACCGAGGCCGATGTGCAGGCCGCGCCCGGCATGCAGGCGCGCTACACGCGTACCGCGCAGAACGAGATCTACCGCCAGTTCCACCGCCTGCCAAACCCCGACCTGGTGATGTACGTGTTCCCGCACCTGGCGGGCACCGACCCGGTGCCAGTGCCCGGCTACAGCACGGTGTTTCCGCTCTACCAGCGCGTGCAGTACGCGATGCCGGGCGAGCGCGTGGAGGACTACTGATGGGCTGGTCGCTGCCGTGGTCACGCAAGCCAGAGGCATCGCCTGCTGACGCCGTGGATGCGGCCGATGATGCCTGGGCGCGGCACGTCAGGGCGCTGGCGGCCGCGGGTGTCGCCGAACCGGGCAGGGCGCTCGGCCGGGGTCGGCGCGGGCCGGCCACCCAGGCCGACCACGATGCACTCTATTGCGTCGCACCGTCATTCGCGGACCTGCTGCCCTGGGTCGAGTACCTGCCCGAAACCAAGTGCATGTTGCTGGAAGATGGCCAGTCGGTGGCGGCCTTCTTCGAGTTGGCGCCGGTCGGCACCGAGGGCCGCGAGATGGCCTGGCTGTGGCAGGCGCGCGATGCGCTGGAGAACGCGCTTCAGGATGCTTTTGATGAGTTGGACGACAACCCCTGGGTGGTGCAGCTCTATGCCCAGGACGAGGCCAACTGGGACAACTATCTGTGCTCGCTGGCGAACTATCTGCAGCCGCGTGCGCAAGGCAGCGCATTCAGCGACTTCTACCTGCGTTTCTTCGCCCATCACCTGCGGGCCATCGCCAAGCCGGGTGGCCTGTTCGAGGATACTGCCGTGACGCGCCTGCCTTGGCGCGGCCAGGTCCGGCGCGTGCGCATGGTCGTCTACCGCCGCACGTCCGCGACCCCGACCGCGCGGCGCGGCCAGTCGCCCGAGCAGGCGCTGACCACGATCTGCGACCGCCTCGCCGGCGGGCTGGTGAATGCCGGTGTGAAAGCGCGACGTCTCGCCGCGGCGGACATCCACGCCTGGCTGCTGCGCTGGTTCAACCCGAACCCCAGCGTGCTCGGCGCCACTGCCGAGGACCGCGAACGCTTCTACGCACTGACCCGCTATCCGGACGAGCGGGAGGAAGGCGAGATCGAACTCGCCAGCGGCACCGACTTCGCGCAGCGGCTGTTCTTCGGTCAGCCGCGCTCGGACGTGTCCAACGGTCTGTGGTTCTTCGATGGCATGCCGCATCGGGTGATCGTGATGGATCGTCTGCGCACGCCGCCGGCGACCGGCCATCTGACCGGCGAGACGCGCAAGGGCGGCGATGCCATGAACGCGCTGTTCGACCAGATGCCCGAGGACACGGTGATGTGCCTGACGCTGGTCGCCACGCCCCAGGACGTGCTGGAGGCGCACCTCAACCACCTCGCCCGGAAGGCCGTCGGCGAGACCCTGGCCTCGGAGCAGGCCCGGCAGGACGTGCAGCAGGCGCGCGGCCTGATCGGCAGCGCGCACAAGCTCTACCGTGGCGCGCTGGCGTTCTACCTGCGGGGCCGCGACCTGGAACAGCTCGATGCGCGCGGCCTGCAGCTCGTCAACGTGATGCTCAACGCCGGCCTGCAACCGGTGCGCGAAGAGGACGAGGTGGCGCCGCTGAACAGCTATCTGCGCTGGCTGCCGTGCGTGTTCGATCCGGCTGCCGACAAGCGCCAGTGGTACACCCAGCTCATGTTCGCGCAACATGCGGCGAACCTGGCGCCGGTCTGGGGCCGCAGCCAGGGCACAGGGCATCCGGGCATCACGTTCTTCAACCGCGGCGGCGGTCCGATCACCTTCGATCCGTTGAACCGCCTCGACCGGCAGATGAACGCGCATCTGTTCCTGTTCGGCCCCACGGGTTCGGGCAAGAGCGCGACGCTCAACAACATCCTGAATCAGGTGACGGCGATCTATCGGCCACGCCTGTTCATCGTCGAGGCGGGCAACAGTTTCGGTCTGTTCGGCGACTTCGCGGCACGGTTGGGCCTCACCGTGCATCGGGTGAAGCTCGCGCCGGGCGCGGGAGTCAGTCTGGCGCCGTTCGCCGATGCCTGGCGCCTGGTCGACACGCCGAGCGAGGTACAGACGCTGGACGCCGATGCGCTCGACGACGACCGGACCGATGCCGGCAGGGCCATGGAAGGCGATGAGCAGCGCGACGTGCTCGGCGAGTTGGAGATCACAGCACGACTGATGATCACCGGCGGCGAGGACAAGGAAGAAGCGCGCATGACACGCGCCGACCGCAGCCTGATCCGCCAGTGCATTCTCGATGCGGCACAGTGCTGCGCAGCGGAGAGGCGCACGGTGCTGACCCGCGATGTGCGCGACGCACTGCGCGAGCGCGCACGCGATGCCACGCTGCCGGAGATGCGGCGCGCACGGCTGCTGGAGATGGCTGACGCCATGGAGATGTTCTGTCAGGGCGTGGACGGCGAGATGTTCGACCGCGCCGGCACGCCGTGGCCCGAGGCGGACATCACCATCGTGGACCTGGCCACCTTCGCGCGCGAGGGCTACAACGCCCAACTCTCGATTGCCTATATCTCGCTCATCAACACGGTCAACAACATCGCCGAGCGCGACCAGTTCCTGGGTCGACCGATCATCAACGTGACGGACGAAGGTCACATCATCACGAAGAACCCGCTGCTCGCGCCCTACGTGGTCAAGATCACCAAGATGTGGCGCAAGCTGGGCGCCTGGTTCTGGCTCGCCACCCAGAACCTGGACGACCTGCCGAAGGCAGCCGAGCCCATGCTCAACATGATCGAGTGGTGGATCTGCCTGTCGATGCCGCCCGATGAAGTCGAAAAGATCGCGCGCTTTCGCGAGCTCAACGCATCGCAGAAGGCGCTGATGCTCTCGGCACGCAAGGAGGCCGGCAAGTTCAGCGAGGGCGTCATCCTGTCCAAGTCGATGGAGGTGCTGTTCCGCGCCGTGCCGCCCAGCCTCTACCTGGCGATGGCGATGACCGAGCCCGAGGAGAAGGCCGAACGCTTCCAGTTGATGCAGCAGCACGGCATCAGCGAGCTGGATGCCGCCTTCCGCGTGGCCGAGAAGATCGACCGTGCGAGGGGCATCGAACCGCTGGTGCTGGACACCTTGGCCTGACGGGAGCAACACGATGCGCGTGCCCTCATTCACCCGCCGTGGTCACTGGATCGGTCCGCTGATCGCGGTGACGATTGGGGGCGCCTCGTGGATGCTGCTGCGCGCGCCGCATCCGGCAACCGAGTCCATGCCCCTGGCCGCCGCCGGGTCCGAAGCGCCGAAAGCGGGCGGCCCGCCCTGGCTGTATGGCCGTGCCGATGCGCGCTTCACGGTGGTCGGGTACGCCGACCTGGAGTGTCCGTACTGCCGGGCCTACTTCCCCGCACTCAAGCGCTGGATCGACGCCCATCCCGAGGTGAACTGGCAGTGGCACCACCTGCCATTGTCCATGCACGAGCCGGCCGCGACGGCCGGGGCACGTCTGGCCGAGTGCGCGGGCGAGGCTGGCGGACATACCACGTTCTGGCGGGCCGTGGCGTGGCTCTACTCGAGCACCCGTGGCGACGGGCAGGGTCTGCCGGAGGGCCTGCACTATCCCGAGCTCACGCCAGGCATGCAGGGCTGTCTCGACAGCGATCGCCCCGATGCCGTCATCCGTGCCCAGATGGTGGAGGCCGCAGAGCAGGGCATCTCGGCCACACCGGCCTTGCAGCTGCGCGACCGCGGGACCGGCAAGACGCTCCTGCTGAATGGTCCTGTCGAAGGTGATGCCTTGCTGTCGGCCATCGACCTGCTCGCCGCCGGCGCTAAGACCGTTGCCGAACCCGCACATTCCCCAGACATGCCCACCGGCGTTGCCGGTGACATGCCCAGGTAGCCATCAATCCTCAAGGCTACGGCGCGGCTGGTCCGCGTTGATCGCAACCCGTTCGCATCGCATCCGTTGCCGCGAACAACCACTGCATTCGCGGTGGTGGATGCCCGCTCGTCACCTGTTCCATCCCCATCGTCCCCAGGAGGGTTTGCCCTCCAGGGGCAGGCGCCCTCCGATCTCATCCATTGGAGGTTCGCCATGTCTCTCGTCATCGCCGACTCCCGCCCGGAGTCGCTCACCCTGATCGCCGCCCAGCACGAAGACTGGATCATCCGGCAGGCCATCACCCTGCTGGAGAACCGCGTGTTCAAGGCCGGTCCGGCGCTGGGCAGTCCCGCCGCCGTGCGCGACTACCTGCGCCTGAAACTGGTCGCGGAGCCGAACGAAATCTTCGCCGTCGTGTTTCTCGACAACCAGCACCAGGTGCTCGCCTACGAGCCGCTGTTCAAGGGCACGGTCGACCAGACTTCGGTGTATCCGAGGGTGGTGGTCCAGCGTGCGCTGGCGCTCAACGCTTCGGCGCTGATCCTGGCGCATCAGCATCCCTCGGGGAACACCGAGCCCTCGGCCGCTGATCGTGTGATCACCGAGCGGCTGAAGAGCGCCCTGGCCACCGTCGATGTCCGGGTGCTGGATCACTTCATCGTCGGCAAGGGCAGCCCCTACTCGTTCGCCGAAGCCGGCTTGTTGTAGTCCGCAGGCGCCCCTTCCGGGGGCGCCTTGCGTCTTGCCCCTATCCACACGTTCGCGATGCGCTCTGATGGTCGCGACTTTCGGAAGCTTGGAAGGCTTGTGGGATAGGCGGCTGAACCGGCCTTTACCTGTTGAGAAGCACACCTTTACATGGCAGAATGTGCATATTTTCTAGTTGCCAGCAACGCGAATGTCTGCCGTCACCGCCATCCAGTACACTCAGGACCAGATGCGCACGCTAACCGGCGTGTCCGTCGAAACGGTGCGGCATTGGCGCAAGACCGTGCCCTACTTGGCGTCCAAGACCGGGAAGGCTGCCCGATTCACCTTCGCGGATCTCCTAGGCTTGGCCGTTACCAATGAGTTGGTCAGCTCGTTGGGAGTGCACATCGCCACCGTCAGCGTCGGCGTTGACGCGCTCTTTCGGTTGCTGGGCACGAGTAGCGCATTGGCGCTGAATGGGTCCGTGGCGTTCGTGACGGCCACTTCGGCGACCCTGTGCGATATCGGCCCCGAGGGGATTGGACCGGCGCCGACGCAACCGACTCTCGTCATCCCGCTCGATCCGTTGATCATGCGGCTTCAGCAGCACATGCTGCCGATCGTCCCGACGCCGAGCCAGGCAGCGTTGCCGTTTCCACCCGAAGCTATCCGGAGTAGGGCGTGAACACTGCCACGCTGGAACAGGTGCTCGCCGCAACCGGCTACCTGCCGGACGGGCAACCCGCGCCCGGTCTTCGGTTGGGGGCCGAGGCGCAGTCCTCGCGCCACGGCCGCGTTTTTGTTCCGGACGCATTGTGGCGCAGCGCGTCGTCGTTGACCGTCTACTTCAAGTTTGAGCAAAGCGCGCCTGCAGACGATCTGGTCAGCCAGTGGCGACGAGAGGTCTGGAACGAGGGGTTCGCGCCGTTGCTGTGGGTGATCTCGCCGCAGCGTATCGACCTGTACAACGGTTTCGGCACACCCGCGAAAGAAGGCGATGCCCAGAGACATTTGATTCGGCGTTTCGAGAACATCGAAGGTTCGCTTCATGAACTGGACGAGTTGGCCGGCCGACTGGCGATCGAGACGGGCCAATTCTGGGCCCAGGTGCCGGCCATCGATCGCAAGACCAGCGTCGATCAGAAGCTCCTGTCTGACCTTGGATGTCTCGAACGCGATTTGGTCGCAGGCAATCTCGCGCGCGATGCGGCGCAGGCCTTGATTGGGCGCGTGATCTTCACCCAGTACCTGATTGACCGCGAGATCGTCAGTGCGGCGCGGTTGAAGCGGGTATGCGGCCGCACGGCGTTGCCGGCGATCCTGCGCGACCGGCCAGCGACCAGCAAGCTGTTCGCATGGCTGGCCCAGACCTTCAACGGCGATATGTTTCCGCCCTCGTCGGTGAAAACGACACCAGCAGCTCACCATTTGACGCGGGTTGCGGAGTTCCTGGAGGCTGTCGATCCTGAAAGCGGGCAACTCAGCTTCTTCCCGTACCAGTTCGACGTGATTCCGGTCGAGCTCATCAGCTCGATCTACGAGCAGTTTGCACATGCTGAGCCGCAGACTGGAGGAAAGCGCACAGAAGCGTTGCGAAACGGCGTGCACTACACGCGACTGTCCGTCGTCTCGCTGGTCCTCGATGAGGTCATGGATGGTCTATCTGGACGGGAGTCGGTGCTGGATTTGACGTGCGGCTCCGGTGTCTTCCTGGTCGAAGCGCTGCGGCGCTTGGTTCATCTTCGCTCGCAAGGTCAGCCGCCCACGAGGGAGCTGATCCGCTCGACGCTCTACGGGCAGGTGTATGGCGTAGACATTAGCGAAGCCGCGATTCGCGTCGCTGCGTTCAGCCTGTACCTGGCTGCGCTTGAGCTGGACCCTGACCCGCAACCACCGCAGTCCCTGAAGTTCCAGCCATTGATCGGCAGGACATTGCTCGTCGGTGACGCTCGTACTGTCGAACGTGATGGAGATGGCAAGGCCGTGCTGGCGACGCCGACAGGGCTGAAGCAGTTCGACCTTATCGTGGGCAATCCCCCTTGGAGCTTTAGGGGGCAGACAGGAACCGAAGCGCGGCGCAAGACCAGGGTTGCGGGCGTACCTGCGCAACCGCGCGGTGAAGGCTTGGATTTCGTGTTGCGAGCGGCGGAGTTCTCACATGAGAAGACCCGTTTCGGCATCATTCTTAGCGCGATGCCGTTCTTCAGCCGCAGCGGCACCGGCATGGCAGCAGCTCAGCATGTGATGCGAGCCGTGGCTCCGATCACCTTGGTAAATCTGTCCAATTTGTGCAGTTGGCTCTTCGCGACAGCGGCCATGCCCGCAGTGGTTCTCTTTGCCCGTCATCGACCGAAGCAGCGAACGGATCAGGTCACGGTCGTTCAGATCCCGTGGACGCCCAGCGGTGCAAGGACTCATTCGTTCGAGGTGGCGCCGAGTGACGTCATCACTTTGACACTCGACGAAATCCAAGAACAGCCGTTGAAGCTCAAGGCAGCAGCCGTTGGCCGGCGCCGTGACCTCCTATTGCTGGATGACTTGACTTCGGCCCACAGAAATCTGGGCGAGCAACTCTCATTACTCGACACTACCTTCCAGGTTGGATTGATTCGCGGGGCCCCAGAGAATCAGACGCGCGATGCTCGCCCGCTAAAAGGATTGGATGTACTGCAAGTCAAAGACATGCAGCACTTCAACATTCCCGATGATTTGCCGACTTTCAGCCAATCGAAGGCACAATGGCCACGATCGCGGGAGATATATCAAGCCCCGCTTCTCATCGTGAAGGAAATGCTTCTGGGGAGTCCACGCGTCTTGGCGGCCGTCTCCGAGCGGGATCTCGTCTTCACGAACTCATACTTCGCAGTGTCTATTCCGAGAGGGCACACGCGGACGGCACATTTGCTTGCCACCGTGTTGAGTTCTGCTTTTGCGACATGGTTCTTCTATCTGACCGCTGCAGAGTTTGGAATCTACAAGAGGAAGCTGCTGGCTCGCGACCTCAGCTTCCTACCGGTGCCTAATTTCACGAGCGCAGTGAAATCTGAGGCTGGCCAGCGCCTGCTGCAGATTGAGAAGAATCTGCGCGCCAACGGCACCGACGAGAGGGGATGGGCTGAACTGGACGAAGCTGTCTTCGATCTGTACGAACTGAACGATGCCGACCGAACTGTCATTCGAGACGGCCTCCTTCGCGCCGGGTGGCAATGGGAAACCGGCCGCGAATCATCCGTGGAGCCATCGGACAGTCGTACTGAGGTCACGGCGTATGCCAAGACGTTCCTGTCCGTTATCGAGGATTGGCTTTCCGTTCGCAATAAGCGGCACATGCGCGCCGAAGTGCTCGACTTGCCAAGCAGTTCGGCCTTGCGCGTCGTGCGCTTTGTCTTGGAAGAAGGGCCGGGTAATGCGAGCGTGAGCGTCGTGGCACCACAAGGCGAATTGGGTGAAGTACTGGCACGTATCGGCAGGCGCCTGAAAGTCAAGATTGCGACCGCGCTCAGTGCAGAGCGGGAATTGCGAGTACACGGACGCAACGAAGTCGTGATCATCAAGCCAGCAGCGCGGCGCTACTGGATGGGCATAGCGGCACTGGAAGATGCCGATGCAGTGGTCGCGGAGAGCTTTTCAGGGGGCAAAGTTTGAGGATCCCCTATGAGGCACCTCCTGCACTGGGCAGAGAGTTCATTGAACTTGAGCCCGAGGTTGTGGCGGTCATTCTGCTGACACTGGCCGCAGGTTGGCAGCGAGCATGCGCAGCCGAGGACGTGAATGCCAACGCTGGAGAGGTAATCATGACCGAGCGCCTGCGGGACGGGATGCGCATTGCGCTGAAGAACTCCCCGTGGAAGCAGATCATGGTGCTGCCTGGCACGGAATCGCGATCCAAAAGCAACGTGATGCTGCCAGACGGACGTACCGACATCCCGCTGGCGTTCGTCGAAATTTTCTTGCGCACGCAGGAGCATGATCCGCACGCGATCATCGAATGCAAACGAATCGCCGGGTCGGACACTCACTTGTGTCGAGAGTACGTCGTCGAGGGCATGGATCGATTCATCCAGGAGAAGTACGGCGAGAACCATGCTATCGGCTTCATGGTGGGGTACGTTCTTGCCGGCGCTCCTTCGGAATCCGCGGATGGCGTCAACGCTTACTTGAGAAGAGTTTCGCGCTCGGTAGATCGCCTCGCCCCGAGCGACATCAGTGACGGGACTTGGCAGAGCCTACATGCACGCTCCAAGCCGTCGATGCCGATTCGCTTACAGCATGCGTTTCTTGGGTTCGCGGGCACCTCAGCGTCCCGCACCTGATCTCCGCCTCCGACAGGAGGCAATCACAACGCTCACAACGGCATAGGGTATGAAACCGGCAGGGGCCGGATGCGGTTTCTTTGTCGCGCTAGATCGGCACTTGAAGTCGACTGTGACTTTGATCGACTCCAAGGACGCCCGATATGCCGGCCCCCGTCTTCAAGGCTTCGCCCCGGCTGCCGACCATCAGCATTGCGCCCGGACTGTGGGCAGTGCTGTTCATGTTTACCCAGACTGCAGCAGCCGACGTGCTCGTCGTCACCGACAGCCGTCATCCGGTGCAGGCTCCAGCCGGCGTGCGGATCATCGAGCTGGACCAGGCCACGCGCATCGAGGTCGAACTCGCCGCGCACCTACCGGCCGACCCGCAACAGGCTGCAGCCCTGGTGCGGCAGCGGTTGCATGACGGCGGCGAGGCCCTTCAACGCCGCATCGGCCACGCCTACCAAGGTGTCGCGGATGCCTGGGGACTGGGCATCGCCAAGATTCCCGCCGTGGTGGTCGATCGACGCTACGTGGTCTACGGCGAGCCCGACGTGCCCCGCGCCGTCGCGCGCATCAACGCCTACCGGAGCACGCAGCCATGAGCCTCCTGCTGGCATCCCGGCGCCTGCGCGCCACCGTCGCCTCGCTGCTGCTGAGCACGGCCACGTCGACGTTCGCCCTGGACACCGCCACCATCGTCTCGTCGGCGCTGTCCCCCGACTGCCTCGAATACCGCGTGGTCGGTATCTGCTACTGGCTGTACTGCACGCCCTTCGGCTGCTCGGTTCGCACTTCCGTCAAGGTGCGCCACTACGTCCCCGATGCGGTGGTGTCGAGCTACTCGAACACTGGCGAAAACCCGTGGCTGGAGGTCAGGGCGATGAGCATACCCAACCCGACCGCCAAGGCTGGCGGTGACGGCACGACCAATCACGACAACGAGAACAACCTCGCCAAGTTCAAGAACGCCGATGTCATCGGCCATCCGGCCGGGCTGGTGTTCAGCCAGTTCGCCAGCGCCTCCGGCTACACCTGCGAAGGCGCTGGCACGGCCTTCATGCCGTATCTGCTGAGCACGCTCGACACGATCGCCTGGCGCTACAACATCCCGGAAGCGTTCTACCCCGAAGCGCTCATCCCCGGCCGGCGCGAAATCGGTACGCGCACCGGCCTGAACCTCTGGGGCAACGTGTATCCCCGCGGTGGCTTCCTGCACCAGACCGACGACCACAAGAGCGGCGCCGTGGTCGCGCAGCGCGCGGGCGACATCGTGACGCGCCGCAACCAGATTCACGTGTATCAGCCCCTGCTGGCCAACGCCCGCGACGGCTACTGGCCGGCCGGCGCGCTGATGGAGACCGACGCCTCGACGGGCAAGTGGCAGGAGCTGACGCCCACGCTCTCGAACAGTTGCGTGGTCTTCCCGCACAGCCGCACCCGCGTGCAGGCCCAGCAGGGCGACTACGCCTGGGCCTTGTGGCGGCCGTACTCCTGCTGCCGGCGCCGTGGCCAGGTCTTCCTCGGCAGCGTCGATTTCATGTGAGGAACCCACGATGAACGCCTCCCTCTCTGACTTCCTCCGCCGCGCGAAATCGCCCCTGGGGGCCACGCTGCTCGTGGCGGCCATCACGCTGGTCGTCGGCGTCGCCTGGGGGCAGACGCGCATCGATCCCAATGGCGTGAACGTCAGCGGCAGCGTGATCGGCGACGACGTGCTCTACAGCATCGGCGGCGGCCGGGCCGTGTCGATGGGTGGTGCCGGCAACATGCAGAGCATCGGCGTCGGCGTCGGCTGGAACAGCAACCTGATCTGCGGCGACATGAGCATCACCACGACGCTGCAGAACCAGCTCAACGGCATCACCAACGGCTTCCAAACGATCATGAGCAACGTGATCCAGAACGCCACCAGCGCCGTGGCCTCGCTGCCGGCCCTGATCATCCAGCGCGCCGACCCGGGCCTGTACAACCTGCTCACCAACGGCATCCTGCAGGCGCGCCTGGATTTCGACCGCTCGAAGATGACCTGCCGCGCCATCGCCAATCGTATGGCGGACATGGCCGGCGGCCAGGCCGGCTGGGACCAGCTCGCCGAAGGGATGGCGCTGCGGGATGCGGTCAGCAGCACCGATGCCGTCTCCGCCATCGAGCAGGCCGAGTCCAACAAAGGGAACAACGGCGTGCCCTGGGTCGGCGGCGGCAACGCGGGCGGCTCCGGCCAGAGTTCGATCAAGGTGGTCGGCGACGTGACGCGCGCGGGCTACAACCTGCTCAACGGGCGCAGCGCCACCGATACCTCGTCGATCGCGCGCAGCGCCTGCGGCAACCGCCTGACCTGCCAGACCTGGTCGTCGCCTGGCGCGGCCGCGGCCTTTGCGAACCGCGTGCTGGGCGAACGCGAGCAACGCACCTGCGAAAACTGCACGAAGACCCAGACCACGCCTGGCGTCGGGCTCACGCCAGTGATCCAGGAAGAGTACGAGACCAAGCTGCAGGTGTTGCAGGAACTGGTGACGGGCGCCCGGCCGACGACACTGGCCAATCTCGACGCGGCCGGCAGCAGCTCGCTGCCGATCACCCGCGGCGTGATCGAGGCCCTGCGTGACGAGCCCGACCAGGACGTGCTGGGCCGGCGCCTCGCGTCCGAGGCTGCGCTGTCCAGCGTGCTGGAGAAGGCCTTGCTGCTGCAACGCACGTTGCTGACCGGCAAGAAGGAGCCGAACGTCGCCGCCAACGAGCTCGCCGTGCAGGCGGTGGACCAGGAGAACAGCGCGCTGGAGCAGGAGATCAACAACCTCAAGACCGAGCTGGAGCTGCGCCGCACGCTGGCCGGCAACTCGGCGATGGCGATCATCCAGCGCCACAGTACCCGCGCTGCCGGCTCGCGCGGCGTCTTCGAGGGCGACACCACGCGCGACCGTCTGCGGGAAGTCCAGAAGCCGCGGAGCGGTACGCCATGAGCCGGCTCGCCTGGCTGCGGCTGCCATGGCTGTTCAACCGCCGCGTCGGCGTGGCGCTGCTGTGGACCTTGCTGGTGGTCGCCGCCGCGGTGGCGGTGAACATCGCCGGCATCCACGTGGTCGGCGGCGTCGAGGGCTGGCAGCACTGGCTGCAGGCGCACGCCGGCCACTTCTTAGTGTGGCGTCTGTGCCTCTACGGAGCGACGGCTTACGGCTGGTGGTGGATGCGTCGGCGCCTGTTGCGGCGGGAGCCGTCCCGCGAGACGCATCAGCGCCTGCTGCGCACGGAGATCGCGGCCGTCATCGCCGTGGTCGCGCTGGAAGCCAGCCAGCTGCTGCGGCACGGCTGAGACCGGGAGGCAGGCATGACGCTCTACACCACGGACTACTTGGAGTATTACCTGACCCTGGTGGCTTGGGTGGTCAACAACGGCATCTGGAGCATCCTCGTGGCCAGCGGCGTGTTCGCGCTGCCGTTCGTGGCCATCGTGATCCAGGAGTGGCTCAAGGCCCGCAGCGAAGGTGCGGACGAAGGCAACAAGGGCGTGCTGTCGTCGATGCGCATCGAGAACCGGGTGTGGGTGGCGATCGTGGTCATCATGTTCGCCGGCATCCCGTTCATCCCGGTGGATCTCGCCACGATCAGGTTCGACACCACGCGCTCCGCGCAATGCCAGGTCAGTGTCCCGCTGCCCAACGACACGGGCTGGTCCAACGTCTACACGGCGCTCAACGACCAGAGCGCGCTGGTGCCGGTGTGGTGGTTCTTCATGCACGCGCTGTCGAAAGCCGTGACGGGCTCCGCGGTGGCGGCGATTCCCTGCGGCACGGACCTGCGTCAGATTCGCATGGATGTGGATGCCACGCGCATCGACGATCCGGTGCTGGCACAGGAGGTCGCCGACTTCACGCACGACTGCTACGGGCCGTCGCGCGCCAAGCTGTTCATGAACCGGCCGACGCTCTCCGACGAGCAGATGAACGACGTCACCTGGATCGGATCGAGTTACTTCCTCGACACGCCCGGCTTCTATGACACCTATCGCGCCAAGACCCCACGCACGGCCTGGCCCTACGACGCGACCCGCGATGCGGGGCTGGCACAGGTGGGCAGCGGCGGCGGCTATCCATCCTGCCGGCAGTGGTGGGCCGATGGCGGCCAGGGACTGCGCAGCCGGCTGCTGGCACAGGTCGACCCGGACCTGCTGACCCGCATCGGGCGCTGGGTGGGATTCCTGTCGCAGAGCGAGGTCAATGACTCGGTGATCCGCGCCGTGGTCTCACCGAGGCAGCAGAAGATGAACCAGGGCGCCGTCTACACCGACTACGGCGGCCAGATCGACAAGACGCTGCCGAACGTCGTCACGCGCGGCGCGAGCGACCTGGGGTTGACCGTCGGCTCGCTGGGCTTTTTTCCGGCAATGGACGTGGTGCGCCAGGCGCTGCCGATGGTGCTGACCATGCTCAAGATGGCGCTCGTCATCTGCATCCCACTGGTGCTGCTGATCGGCACCTACGACCTGAAGACGGTGGTGACGGTGAGCTGCGTCCAGTTCGCGCTGTTCTTCGTGGACTTCTGGTTCCAGCTCGCGCGCTGGATCGACAGCACGATCCTGGATGCGCTCTACGGCTGGGGGTTTGGCGCGGACAGGCCGCACGCCAACTTCGACCCATTGATCGGCCTGAACAATGCGTTCGGTGACATGCTGCTGAACTTCGTCATGGCAACGATGTTCATCGTGTTGCCGACGTTCTGGGTCATGGCACTCGGATGGGCAGGCGTTCGCGCCGGAAACTTCCTGGGCGGTCTTATCACTGGCACGTCCGATGCGAAGTCGGCTGGGGGTAGTGGCTCTCGCCTTGCGATGACGGCTGTATCGAAAGGTGCTGCGAAGTAAGGAGCACTCTCTCGCGTTGATGCGGCAGCTACGGCTCGTCGGGATCGCCCATGTCGATCCGCCAGTCATCTTTGTCGTACAGGCCGACGCCCGAGTGTCCGTCTCTAAGTTCCGGCTGCTTCTCGTCGTCCTCGTCGGCGTTCCGCGCGAGCCATGCGGCGACCACCGCAAAGGCCAGCAGCAGGACGAGCCAGGATACGGTGTATAGCAGCATGCCAAGTACGGCCAGCTTGACGATCCAGAGCACCGCCGTCGCCGCGCCCGCGGGTACCCCGCGCGTCACCAGCCAGCCGGCGACACGCTGCTCGCGGCGGAGGTATCCACGCCAGGCACGGCCAGCCCCCCGGCCCAGCCGGTGGCTCCAGCGCCCGTTGTGCGTGTTGGTGCTCATGCTCATATGCCTCGGCTTCAGTGGTGCCTCACCTCGCGGAGCGGCCGGTCGTGGCCTGCCCTCCAGCATAGACCGCGATCAGGAGGGCGGGTTGCGGCCGGCAGAGCCGGGTTGGCTCGGGCCGCAGGTCGATTAGATTCTGAGCGATAAATCAAACCTTATGCTACTTTCCCTGCACGTTCTTGCAATGGCTCTAGGGTCGATTGGATTCTGTGTTATTTTTATAGCATGAATGGAAATTCTCGGCACCAGGTAATCAAGCGACTGCAGGCGGGACTCCCCCGTGGGGCGCCGTTCGACCTTGCCACCCTGAGCCAGTTCGGGGTGTCGCCCCAGCTCGCCGCCCACTATGCCGACGGCGGGTGGCTCGTGCGCCTGGCCCATGGCGTCTATGCCTTCCCGAACGATGAGTTCGGGGTCTACGGTGCGCTGAAGTTCCTGCAACAGCGCGTGCCCGGCCTGCACGTCGGCGGCAAGAGCGCCCTGGCCCTGCAGGGGGTGCGGCACAACCTGGGCAGCCGGGAGGCGCTGGTGCTGTGGGGCGACGGTCGCTTCGCGTTGCCGGCCTGGTTCACTTCGCGCTTTCCGGCCCGCTATGTCCACGCCCGCCTGTTCGACTGGCCGGACACGGCGCTGGCCGGCAAGACCCTGACCACGCCGCCTGGCCTGCCCGAGGATCTGCGGGTGGCAGCCCCCGAGCGTGCCGTTCTGGAGCTGCTGTACGAAGCCGGCGTCAAGCAGAGCCTCGAAGAGGCCCGCAACCTATTCGATGGACTGCGTTCCCCCCGCAAGGACTTGCTCGGGCAACTGCTGTCTTGCTGCGCCAGCGTGAAGGCCGTGCGCCTGTTCCTCACCTGGGCGCGCGAGACCAGCCTCGTGGATGTCGATGCCCTGCTGGAGCAGTACCCGGTTCGCACCGGCAGCAACACGCGCTGGATGAGCCGGCTCGATGACGGCACCTTGCTGAGCCTGAGACCTCATGGATAAGACCTACGCGGACACCGTTCGCCTGCTGCTGGCCGTCGCGCCCGACGTGTTCGCCAACGACATCTTCGCCATGAAGGGCGGCACGGCCATCAACCTCTTCGTGCGGGACATGCCGCGTCTGTCGGTGGACATCGACGTGGTGTACCTCCCGTGGCAGACGCCGCGCGACGAAGCGCTGCAAGCCATCAACCAGGAGCTGGCCGCCATCGCCACGCGCGTTGCACCACTGGGCGTGCAGACACGCCTGGTTCGCGCCAAGGACCTTGGGGACACCAAGCTGATCGTCGAGAACGACGCCGGCCAGGTGAAGATCGAGGTCAACGTCGTGTTCCGAGGCAGCGTGCTGCCCGTCGAGCGGCGGCCGCTGAGTGCCAAGACCAGCGATCTGTTCGGCGTCGAGTTCGAGCTGCCGGTTCTGGCACCGGACGAGCTGTACGCCAGCAAGCTGGTGGCCGCGCTGGATCGGCAGCACCCCCGCGACCTGTTCGACGTGTGGCAGCTCTACGAATCGGGCGACATCGGCGACGGCATGGTCGAGTGCTTCGTGCTCTATCTGGCGGGCCACAACCGACCGCCCCACGAAGTTTTGTTCGGCAACGACAAGGACATCGCCGGCGAGTACGAGCGGGCCTTTGTCGGCATGACCGAAGTGGACTGCTCCCTGGAGACACTGCTTGATGCTCGCGCCAGGGTGCGGCGCGAGCTGCCACAGCGACTGAGCACCGCGCACAAGCAGTTTCTGAGCGGGCTGGCGCGCGCAGAACCAGACTGGTCGCTGGTGCAGTGCCAGCACGCCGCGCAACTGCCGGCACTGCGCTGGAAGCTCGCCAATCTCGAAACCTTCCGCAAGCGCCGTCCCGACGACTTCGCAGCGCAATCCGCCGCCCTCGACACCGGCTTGGGCCAGAGCTGACGAACATCCCGCAGCGCCCCACTTGCCGGGATTGCCCCATGCCGCATTCATCGTGGCATCCACGAAGCAGCGGCCCTATACCCAAAGGCTTCCGACAAAGGCCAAAGGGCTGGGAAGGGGCAAAGGAAGGGCGCCAAGGGGAAAGGCCCTATCCTGAAAAGGCCAAAAGGCGCCCCGAGCAGCCCGTCATCCGGGGTTCGCCATGCTCTCGCTGTTCCAGCGCAAACGGGTGCCACCCGCCGCCGGCACACCGCCCACATCCGCCATCGAAACTCCGAAAGGGGCGATGCGGCCGGAGTCGGCCGCATCGCTGCTGACCACGCCGCGTCGGCAGAAACTGCTGGAACACATCTGGCAGCGCACATCGCTCTCGCGCCGGCAGTTCGCCACGCTCTACCTCGCCCCACTGGAGCGCTACGCCGAATTGGTCCAGCAGTTCCCGGCCTCCGAGAACCACCACCACGCCTATCCGGGCGGCATGCTGGACCACGGCCTGGAGATCGTCGCCTATGCGCTGAAACTGCGGCAGTCATACCTGCTGCCTGCGGGCGTCACGCCGGAGGCACAGGCGGCCCAGGCCGAAGCCTGGACTGCAGGCACGGCCTACGCGGCCCTGCTGCACGACATCGGCAAGATTGCGGTCGATCTGCACGTCGAGCATGCCGACGGCAGCGTCTGGCATCCCTGGCACGGCCCGCTGCGAAAGCCCTACCGCTTCCGTTACCGAAAGGAGCGCGAGTACCGCCTGCACAGCGCCGCCACCGGGCTGCTCTACGCGCGCCTTCTCGATCGGGACATCTTCGACTGGCTCAGCGGCTATCCCGACCTCTGGGCCGCGCTGCTGTACGTGCTGGCCGGCCAGTACGAGCACGCCGGCACGCTCGGCGAGCTGGTCGTGCAGGCCGACCAGGCATCGGTCGCCCAGGAACTCGGCGGCGATCCCAGCAAGGCGCTGGTGGCGCCCAAGCATGCTCTGCAACGCAAATTGCTCGACGGCTTGCGCTACCTGCTCAAGGAAGCGTTCAAGCTGAACCAGGCCGGCCCGGCGGACGGTTGGCTGACCCAGGACGCCTTGTGGCTGGTGAGCAAGACCGTCTCCGACAAGCTGCGCGCACATCTGCTATCGCAAGGCATCGACGGCATTCCGGCGAGCAATACGGCGGTGTTCAACGTGCTGCAGGATCACGGCATCGTGCAGCCAACGCCGGATGGCAAGGCGATCTGGAAGGCTACTGTCACCAGCGACGCCGGCTGGTCGCACGCCTTCACCTTCCTGAAACTCTCGCCGGCGATGATCTGGGATGCCGCCGACCGGCCGGCGCCGTTCGCAGGCCGTGTGCAGGTCGAAGAGGAACAGGCGGAGCCGACGCCGCAGGCGACAACGGTGGCCGATGGGCCGCGCGCCGAAGGCATCGAAGCTGCATCCGCGAGCACGGCGCCGATCGCATCCGCAGCCATGGACACCGGCGTGGCCGCGCTGCTCGACCTGCTGGGCGACACCGCTCTACCCACAGCGCCGGAGATCGCCGAGGCCGAGCCGACCCCTTCGACCGTGCCCCCGCCGCAGATGAGCCTCGCGCCTTCCCAGGATCGCGCGGAGCCCTCCGGGGCGCACTTCATGGCCTGGCTGCGTCAGAGCATCCAGACGCGCAAGCTCATCATCAACGACGCCAAGGCCCTGGTGCATACCGTCGTCGGTACGACCTACCTCGTCAGCCCCGGCGTGTTCCAGCGCTACGCGCAGGAGTACCTTCAAGTCGCCGCGCTGGCCAAGCAGGAGAAGCTGGAGGGGTGGCAGTGGGTACAGAAGCGCTTCGAGAAGCTGGGACAGCACCGCAAGCAGCCGAGCGGGCTGAACATCTGGACCTGCGAAGTCACGGGGCCGCGCAAGTCGCGCCGGCTGCACGGCTACCTGCTCGCCAGCCCGGATGCGCTGTTCCAGGAGACGCCGCCAGACAACCCATACCTGCGGCTCGTCAACGAGGCCGCAAAGCGCGAAGATTCAGCCCTTGGGGGCAAGGACGACGATCAGGCGTAGTCATGCGACCGCTGTGCGGGCCGGCTTCAATCTGCGGATGGGGCCGACTCTGCCAGCTTGGCTTCGGTCAGAGTCATCAAGTGGGCGGAACTGCATTTCAGCGCACGGGCAATCTTGAGGATGAGAGGGAGCGTGGGGACATGCTCGCCGCGCTCGATCTTGCCCATGTGCGACCGTTCGATGCCGGCCATGTGGGCCAGCGTTTCCTGAGCGATGCCCTGGTTGGTTCTTTCTTCCCGCACGGCAGCCCCAAACGCGATGGCTGGTTCCGCTTCGTAGGTAGTGGTGCCGGTGGGGCGGCCCCTTTGGATCGAACGCTTTGGCATTGCCAAGAGCGTCGAACACGGTCACGATTTAAACCACGTTAAACTTAACTCATCCAACGGCTTCGAGATCAGTTGCCACGAGTTCACCGCTTGGGGGAGCTGGACGTGGAATCGAGTGACATCACCGCCGAAATTCGCATGGCCGTCCTCGGCGAATGGGTGCCTCCCCAGCTCGCCGACGTGCTCGCCCTGCAGCGTGCCGAAGAGCCGGAGACCCATGCCGTCCTGGCCGGCTGGACAGATCCCGGTCGAGGCTCGGAGCTGCCGGACGACGGCTTCGACTTCGCCTTGTCTGCGGTTGCCCGGCAGTGGCCTGGCTGGGTATGCGAACCGCTGTGGCATGACACGCTGGCGGTCGCCGTGGCCAAGCGCTCCCACCTGCTGGCCCACCGTGAAGTGCCGTGCGGGGAAGTGCTCAAGCAGCCCTTGATCTGCTCGCAGTCCACGGCCGATGAACCATGGCGCATGACCGTGCAGCGTGTGTTCGAGAACGCGCTGCAAGAGCGAGAGCAAACGGTGGAGACATTCGATGTGGCGATGACGCTGGTTGCCGCCGGGTACGGGATCGCCATTGCGCCTGCCGCGAGACTGGCGAGCTACCTACGCCGAGGCATCGCCGTGCGGCCGCTGGCCGGCGCACCAACGATCGTGATGGCTTACCTGCTCCGCCGCGATGCTTCCTTGTCGGACACCCAGGCAAGATTCGCCCGCCGCGCGCGCTTGGTGTCCTGACAGACGCGCGGGGATCGCGGTTTCGCCACGATCCCGCATTCCTGCTGCTAGGCGACTCCGACTCGCAGCGGGGTCCATTCGCTTTCCTTCACGGCTGTGCTCACTGCCATGACGAGCTTGTCGAGATTGCCGGCCGTCACGCCCTCCAGTGCCGAACACCCCCGCAGCATCGAGCGCGGTTGCAGTAGTGCATGGTAGATCTGCCAAGGGTCCGCACCCCTGGTCAGCTTCAGGACGGACTGGATCAGCTCGTGCTTGAGTGGGTCGAGGTGCCAGTCCGGCACGCGCTGGCCGCGGTTGCCTACGTTCAACGCCAGCAAGTTGCCCGCCTTGATCTCGTAGCTGATCCACCTGCGGGACTTGCCCGCCATCTTGGCAAACGCCGCGACGGGAAGGTTGTGCGGCGCTTCGAAGACATCGAACAGCTCCATCCTCTCGCGCTGAATGTCCGAAGGCACCAGCGGCGCGGCCGATCGAGGGGGCGGAACCGCCGGCAGCCGATGTGCGGCGGCAGAAACCAACGGCATGGCGTCACCCGGCTTCGTCACCAGCAGGATTGGCGAAGCGGCAACCGGCGTGGAGGGTGCGCTTGCGGTTTGCTCACTCGGGAATGCGGGCACGCCTTCCAGATGCACGGTGAGCGGCATGCTGGCCGCCTCGACCTGGTTCTGCTCGAAGAGGTCGAGCCGATCGGCCCAGTCCTGCATCATGCGGCGACGCTGCTCCACGTACTCGGCATGGTTGTAGGTCGCGCTGACCTTGTTGGGATCGACATGCGAGAGCTGTGCATCCACCCAGACCTTCGGGTAGCCGATCTCGTTGAGCGCAGTGGACATCGTGCCGCGGATGCCGTGCCCCGTCAGGCGTTCCTGATAGCCCATGCGCTTGAGGGCACCATTGAGCGTGTTCTCGCTGATGCGCTTCTTCAAGTCGCTGTCGTGCCGGAACAGGTAGCGCTGGGCCGGCTTGAACTCATCGAGCAGGTGCCGGACGATCTCCATGGCCTGAATCGACAGCGGCACGATGTAGGGCGGGATGTCCTTCGCCTGCTGCCGCTTCTTGCGCATATCCAACTGGAGTTGCTTCACGACGTCGGGCGGGATGATCCACAGCCCACGGTCCAGATCGAATTGATCCGGCATCGCCTGTCGCAGCTCGCCGGTTCGCACGCCGGTCAGCACCAATAGCCGCAGCCCGAGCTGGGTCTGCCGCCTGCCGCGATAGCTGCGCAGCCGCTGCAACAGCTTCGGCAGCTCGGCCATGCGCAGGAACGGGTTGTGGTTGACGGGCGGCAGCGGCAGCGCCACCACATCGAGATCGGAGGCAGGGTTCTGCTCCAGGCCCGGCACGATCACCAGCGCGTAGCGGAACAGTTGGTTGAACCACGTCCTGACTTTCTCGGCGACGGAGAGCGCCCTGCGCTTCTCGATCTTGGCGATCACCTCCAAGAGGTCGGGACGCTTGATCTCATAGATCGACCGCTTGCCCAAGGCGGGTAGCACATCCTTGTCGAAGATGCGCGGAAGTATCGAGAGGGTCGTCTGCCGGCCTTCCTTGAGGCTGAGCCCGCGATGCTTGAGCCACTTGCGATACACCGCCTCGAAGGTGTTTTCGTCGGCGAGCCGGACAGCGGTGCGCTTCTGCTTGCGGTGAACGCGAGGATTGGTGCCTTTGGCCAGCAGGGCGCGCGCTTCGTCGCGCAGGCTGCGGGCCTCGCGAAGCGTCACCTCTGGGTAGGTGCCGAGCGACATCCGCTTCTGCTTGCCCGCCCAGTAGTAGCGGAAGTGCCAAGTCCGGCCCCCTGCAGCCGTGACGGCCAGGGAGAGGCCATCCAAGTCAGGGAGGGTGTATGCCTTGCCAGTTGCCTTGGCCTGCCGAACGGCCAGGTCTGAGAGTGCCATGCTCTTGCTCCTGAACATGAGTCAGGAACCAGATGCTGGTCACGTCGACCTCGCCCCTCCATCAACAATCCGGAATCAGCCGCGCCCGCAAAAATGGACTTGTTTGTGGACTTAAAAGTCCCGGCTGTAGATGGATCGCAGTGGACCACGGCAGAACGTCAAAGAGAGGAAAAGTCCTTGTGTGGCAACGACTTGCAGACTCTCTTGGACTTCTGCGGAAGTCCGCAGAATGATGCGGTGGAGCGGGTGAAGGGAATCGAACCCTCGTCATCAGCTTGGGAAGCTGAGGTAATAGCCATTATACGACACCCGCTCGACGGCTCCGTCGGCCAGGGCCGACACGAAACAGGCCGCCATTCTAATGGCCGGGCTGTGGCGATGCAATGCGGCTGTCAGAGCGCCAGCCGCTCCACCGCCTCGCGCACGCGCGCCTGCTCGTCCATCTTCAGGATGCGCTGCACGCGCGGCGCGAGTTCGCCGAGGTCGGCGCGCAGCACCTGCTGCTTGATCTCGAGAATGTTCGACGGGTGCATCGAGAAGTTGCGCAAGCCCATGCCCAGCAGCAGCAGCGTGTATTCGGGGTCGCCGGCCATCTCGCCACACACCGATACCGGCATGCCGAAGCGCGCGCCGGCCGAGATGGTGCCGGCGACGAGCTTGAGCACCGCCGGATGCAGCGGGTCATAGAGGTGCACCACCGCCTCGTCGGTGCGGTCGATGGCCAGCGTGTATTGGATCAGGTCGTTGGTGCCGATCGACAGGAAGGACAGGCGGCGGATGAACATGCCCAGCGCGAGCGCTGCGGCGGGGATCTCGATCATGCCGCCCACCGGCACCGACTCGTTGAACTTCACCTTGTCGGCGCGCAGCTCGGCCTTCGCTTTCTCGATGAGCTTCAGCGTCTGGTCGATCTCCTGCGCGTGCGCCAGCATCGGCACCATGATCTGCAACTGGCCATGTACCGAGGCGCGCAGCAGGGCGCGCAACTGGGTCAGGAACATCTTCGGCTCGGCGAGCGAGAAGCGTACGGCGCGCAGGCCCAGCGCCGGGTTCGGCTCGACGCGCGAGTGCGCGCGGTCCAGCGCCTTGTCGGCGCCCAGGTCGAAGGTGCGGATGGTGACGGGCTTGTCCGGCATCGCCTTCACCACTGTGCGGTAGGCCTCGTATTGCTCGTCCTCGTCGGGCAGCGCGTCGCGGCCCATGAACAGGAACTCGGTGCGGTACAGGCCGATGCCGTCGGCCTTGACCGTCTTCACCGCCGCCATGTCCTTGGGCGTCTCGATGTTGCACAGCAGGTTGATGACCTCGCCGTCCAGCGTCGTCGCGCGCGTGTCGCGCAGGCGGTTGAGCTTGGAGCGCTCGATCTCCAGCTCGCTGCGGCGCAGGCGGTACTCCTCGACGATGTGCTCGTCGGGGGCGACGATGATGATGCCGCGCGTGCCGTCGACGATGATGAGCTCGTCGTCCTCGACCAGATCGCGCACATGGTGCAGGCCGACCACCGCGGGAATCTTCAGGCTGCGCGCGACGATCGCGGTGTGGCTGGTCGGTCCGCCGACGTCGGTGACGAAGCCGGAAATGTTGTGGTCGCGGAAACCGATGGTGTCCGAGGGCGACAGGTCGTGGGCGACGATGATCGTGCCCAGGCCATCGCGGCGCTTGGGTGGCAGGTGGCCTGGGTGGCCCAGCAGCACCTTCACCAGGCGTTCCACCACCTGCACCACGTCTGCCTGGCGTTCGCGCAGGTAGGGGTCTTCGATCTGGCGGAACTGGTCCACCAGGAGCTCCATCTGCTGCACCAGGGCCCACTCCGCATTGCAGCCGCGGGACTGGATGAGCTCGCGTGCCGTATCGGTCAGCATCGGGTCGGCCAGCATCATCATCTGCAGGTCGACGAAGGCGCCGACCTCCGAATGGGCCTGGCCCGACGTGGTGGCCGCCTTCAGGCCGACGAGCTCGCCCTGCACCGTCGCAATCGCGCCATCGAGGCGCTCGATCTCGTCCTTCAGGTGCTTGGGGGCAACGTGGTAGTGGTTGACCTCGAGCAGCGCGTGCGACACGAGGTGGACGTGGCCGATCGCGATCCCCTGGGAAACGGGCAGGCCGTGCAGGGTGAAAGGCATGGCGTCACTCTCCCTCGCCGAACTTGTCCGCGATCAGCGCAAGGATGGACTGCAGCGCCTGGTCGGCGTCGCCGCCTTCGGTTTCCACGCTGATCGTGGCGCCGCGCGCTGCCGCCAGCATCATCACGCCCATGATGCTTTTGGCATTGACCCTGCGTCCGTTGCGCTCGAGCCAGACGTCGGAGGCGAAGCTGCTCGCCAGTTGTGTCAGCTTGGCCGAGGCGCGCGCGTGCAGGCCCAGTTTGTTGACGATTTCGGCTTCCGCCTTGGGCATGTCCCGTTCTCCCCCTGTCTTATGTCGTTCTAGCCAGCTCTCAGCCTTGCTTGATGTGCAGCACGCCGTCACAGCCCCCCGACACCGCACGCTGCAGCAAGGTGGGCATGTCGCGATCGCGGTAGGTGAGCACGCGCAGCAGCATCGGCAGGTTGACGCCGGCGATGCCCTCGACATGCCCGGGCTGCAGCAGCTTGGCGGCGACGTTGCAGGGCGTGGCGCCATAGATGTCGGTCAGCACCAGCACACCCTGGCCGCTGTCGGCCCAGCTCAGCATCTGCCGCGCGGTGGGCAGGATGTCGAGCGGATCATCCTGCGCCGCGAGCCCGAGCTGCGCGATCTGCGGCGGGCGCTTGTTGAGCACGTGGCAGGCACACTGGATCAGCGATTCGCCGAGCGTGCCGTGGGTCACCAGGAAAATGCCGATCATCTCGCCTCTCTCATCGTTGCCGCTGATTCTAGCCGATGGGGGGCGGCCCCGGGTTCGTCAGCACATCCGAACCGCCGCGGCTCGCGCGCGCTGCGTCTCGATCGCTCCAGCCGAGACGGCGGCGATCGGCTTGTGCGTCGATGCCGATGACAATGGCGCGCAAGAGAAGGCAGAATCCGCTCACATCCTGCCCCGATGCGCGCCGTAGCGTTGGCTCCGACGTCCGTGCGCCCGTGCCGTTGCTGTCTGCCGGCTGCCCGAGGGCGTTCCGCATCGCGGCAGCGCGCGTGGTCCACGCCTGCCATGGAAGGAGAGAATGATTCGCGCGTCGAATGTCTTCATGTGCGCCGCGTTGCTGGCCGCGGGCTGCGCCACCTATACGGCGAAGCCGATCGATCCCGGCGCCCAGCAGGCGGCGCTGGAGAGCCGTCGGCTGGACGCACCGGAACTTGCCGGCTTCATCGAGCGCGCAACGGGCAGGCAGCCCGATGCATGGCCGCCGAGGGCTTGGGGGCTCGATCCGCTCACGATGGCCGCCTTCCACTTCCAGCCCGATCTGGATCGCGCGCAGGCGCAGCGAAGGGCGGCAGAGGCTGCTGCCATCACGGCGGGCAAATGGCCGAATCCCACCGCCGGCCTCTCGTTCGAGCGCAACATGGACGCCCCGACGGGCCAATCGGCATGGACGCGGGGCTTCGCGCTCGGCGTTCCGCTGGAGACCGCCGGCAGGCGCGATATCCGCATCGAGCAGGCGCGCCAGAGCGCGCAGGCTGCACATTGGCGCGAAGCCGAGGCAGTGTGGCAGGTGCGCAGCCGCGTGCGCGCGGCGCTGCTGGCGGCCTATCCCATCGACGAGCCGCTGCGCCTGCAACGCGACCTGCAGCAGGACATCGCGCGCATCGTCGAGCGCCGCTTCGCCGCCGGCCTCGCGTCGCAGCCGGACCTCACGCAGGCGCGCCTCACGCTCGACCGTGCGGCGCTGGCCTTGAGCGAGAACGCGCAGCACGCAGCCGAGAGCCGGGCGCGGCTCGCCGCCGTGGTGGGCGTGCCGGCCACCGCGCTGCAGGGGGTGAAGCTCGACTTCGACGCCTTCGATCGCCTGCCGCCGGTCGCCGACCTGCCGTCGGTCGAGTTGCGGCGCGCAGCTCTCCTCAGCCGCGCCGACGTGCTCGCGGCGCTCGCCGACTACGAAGTCGCCCAGGCAGCGCTGCAACGCGAAGTCGCCCGGCAGTACCCCGACATTTCGCTGGGGCCCGGTTACACCTGGGACGCCGGTCAGGTGAAATGGTCGCTCGGACTTTCCCTGGTGCTGCCCCTGTTCGACCGCAACGAGGGGCCCATCGCCGAGGCGAAGGCGCGGCGGGAGGCGGCGGCAGCGAGTTTCCGCGCCGTGCAGGCCCGGGCCATCG
The DNA here is from genome assembly GCA_018240785.1 of Pseudomonadota bacterium. Lineage (GTDB taxonomy): Bacteria > Pseudomonadota > Gammaproteobacteria > Burkholderiales > Rhodocyclaceae > Thauera. The sequence continues at coordinate 39,926 of JAFEFC010000039.1, forward strand.
CAGAGCTCGATGAGGCGCTCGCCGGTTATGGCCATGCGCTGGCCACGGTGGAGACGGCCGATGCCCTGCTGCGCGGCCAGCGCCGGACGGAGCGCGCGGCCGCTGCCGCCTTCCGCGCCGGCGAAGCCGATCGCCTGGCGTGGATGTCCGCACGCTATGAAACCGCCGTGGGCGAACTCGCCGCCATCCAGGCGCGCATGCGCGCGCAGCAGAGCCTGGGGCGCGTGGAAGATGCCCTGCACCGGCCGCTGGCGGGCGGCGTGCCGGCGTTCGAGACCGAGCGGATCACGTCGTCGAGACGGCAGCCTTCAGTGGAGTCGAGATGAAGAAAGGATTGTTCCTGCTGTTCGCCGCGGGTCTCGTCGCCGGCCTGGCCATCTGGGGCTTCGTCGAGGGACGCGAGGAAGTCGCTGCCGAGGCCGAGGTAGAGGGCGCGATCCCGATGCGGTCGCGCGTGCTCGTCCAGGTGGATGGCATCGCGGTGGAGCTGGATGAGGAAGCCCGCAAACGTGCCGGCATCCGCGTCGCGAGCGTAAGGCTGGCGCACCGCAGCGGCGAGGTCGAGGCGCTGGCGACGGTGCTGTCGCCGCAGGAGCTGATCGACCTGCGCAAGGCCGGTGCCGCCGCCCGTGCCGAGGTCGAGCGCGCGCGCGCGGCAGCGCGCGCCTCCCGGCGCGAATACGAGCGCATGAAGGCCTTGCACGGCGACGATTTCAACGTCTCGACCAAGGCTCTGGATGCCGCGCAGGCCCAATGGCAGGCCGACGAGGCGGCAGCGCAGGGCGCGGTCGTGGCCCAGGATGCGGTGACGCTCGGGGCGCGGCAGCGATGGGGCGCGGCGCTGGCTGCAGCGGTCGCGGATGACGCTGCGCGTTTCCGCCGCCTTGCCGACGGGCGGGAGGTGCTGCTGCGCGTGGCGGTGCCGGCCGGCGCGGCGCTGTCCGTGCCGCCGGCCACCGTGGGGGTGGTGGCCGGCGATGGCCAGCTACGCGATGCGGTCCTGATTTCGCCCGCACCGCAGGCCGATCCGCGCATCCAGGGGCCGACCTTCTTCTATGCCGCCGCGGCTGGGGGGCTGCTGCCCGGCACCACGCTTCCCGCCCGCCTGTTGGTCGGCGCCGAACGCAGCGGCGGCATCGTCCCTGCCGATGCGGTGGTGTGGTGGCAGGGCAAGGCCTGGTACTACGTGCAGGGCGACGCCGACCGCTTCGTGCGGCGCGAGCTGGTCGATGCGCAGCCGGTGGCTGAAGGCTGGTTCGTCGCGGCGCTGGAGGCGGTGCAGGTGGCGGTCGGTGGCGCGCAGATGCTGCTGTCCGAGGAGTTGCGCAGCCAGATCCAGGTCGGCGAGGAAGGCACATGAGGGACGGCCTGCACGCCGGCTGGCTTGCCGCCATCGTCGGCTTCTCGCTGCGCCATCGCGGCGTGGTGATGACGCTGGCTGTGCTGCTGGCCGCCTATGGCCTGTACATGCTCGGCGGCGCCCGCTATGACGTCTTTCCGGAGTTCGCGCCGCCCCAGGTCAATATCCAGACCGAGGCGCCGGGCCTGGCGCCGGAGCAGGTCGAAGTGCTGGTGACCCAACCCATCGAGAACGCCATCAGCGGCGTGGCCGGCATCGCGGCGCTGCGCTCGCAGTCCGTCCAGGGGCTGTCGGTCATCACGATCACCTTCGATCCGGACAGCGACATCTGGCGCGACCGCCAGACGGTGAACGAGCGTCTGGCGGCGCTGGCGACGCAGTTGCCGCGCGGCGTGCAGGTGCCGGCCATGTCGCCGCTGACCTCATCGAGCAGCGTGGTGCTGACGATAGGCCTCACGTCGACGCGGCGCTCGCAGATGGACCTGCGCACCCTGGCCGACTGGACGCTGAAACCGCGCCTGCTGGCGGTGCCCGGCGTCGCCAAGGTGGCCATTTTCGGCGGCGAGGTCAGGGAGTTCCAGATCCAGGTCAGGCCCGAACGCCTGGTCAAGTACGACCTGGCGCTGTCCGAGGTGCTGGACGTCGCGCGGCGTGCCATCGGCGTGCGCGGCGCAGGTTTCATCGACACCGCCAATCAGCGCATCGTCCTGCGCACCCGCCTCCGCGCCGGTTCGACGGACGACCTGGCCCGCACCGTGCTGCGCCAGCAGGACGGCGCCAACCTCACGCTGGGCGATGTGGCCGACGTGCGCGAAGCGCCGGAGCCGCCCATCGGCGCCGCGCTGATCGGCGGCACGCCGGGCGTGCAGGTGATGATTTCGGGGCAGTATGGCGCCAACACGCGTGAAGTCGCCGAGGCGGTGGAGCAGGCGCTGGCCGGACTGCGCCCCAGCCTCGAGGGCCAGGGCGTCGAACTGCACGAGGATGTATTCCGGCCGGCGGACTTCATCGCCGTCGCCACCCGCAACGTCGCGCATTCGCTGCTCTTCGGCGGGATCCTGGTGGTCGTGGTGGTGGTGCTCTTCCTCTTCAACTGGCGCACCTCCGTCATCGCCCTCAGCGCCATTCCGCTCTCCCTGCTGGCGGCGACCACGGTGATGGCGCAGTGGGGCATCAGCCTCAACACCATGACCCTGGGCGGGCTCGCGATCGCCATCGGCCTGCTGGTGGACGACGCCATCATCGTCGTGGAAAACGTCTACCGGCGCCTGCGCGAGCATCGCCACCGGGCGGACGGCACCCCGGCGCCGCAGGTGGTGCTGGCGGCGGTGCTGGAAGTGCGCAGCGCCGTCGTCTATGCGACCTTCATCATCGCCGTGGTGTTCCTGCCGGTGCTCACGATGCCCGGGCTCGCCGGGCGCCTGTTCTCGCCGCTGGGCACGGCCTACCTGCTGGCGACGCTGGCGTCGCTGCTGGTCGCCATCACCGTCACGCCGGCGCTGTGCCTCGCGCTGCTGCCGCGCAGCGCGCTGCCGGAGCGCGATGCCGCGCTCGCCGGCTGGCTCAAGGCGCGCTACGGCAGCCTCATCGCCGGCGTCGAGCGCCGCTATCGTGCGGTGATGGCGGCTGTCGCGCTGCTGACGCTGGCCGGGCTGGCGATGTCGCCCTTCTTCGGCGGCAGCTTCCTGCCCGAGCTCAAGGAGGGGCATTACATCCTGCACATGTCCGCGGTACCGGGCACGTCGATCGCCGAGTCGCTGCGCATCGGCCGCCTGGTGACGGACGAGCTCATGCGCGTGCCGGCGGTGCGTGCGGTCTCCCAGCGCGTGGGGCGCGCCGAGAAGGCCGACGACACCAACGGCACCCATTACAGCGAGATCGACGTCGCGCTGAAGCCCCTGTCGGGAGAGGAGACCGAGCGTGCGCAGGCGGACATCCGCGCCGCCCTGGCCGGCATCCCTGGCGTGGGCTTCGCGCTCAAGACCTTCCTGACCGAGCGTGTCGAGGAAACGCTGTCCGGCTACACCGCAGCGGTGGTCGTCAACCTCTATGGCAACGATCTCGACACGCTCGACGCCGAGGCGCAGCACGTGGCCCGGGCGCTGGGCCAGGTCGCCGGCGCGGCCGAGGTGCAGCTGCAGTCGCCGCCCGGTTCGCCCGAGCTGGCCGTGCGCCTGCGCCCTGAGGCGCTGGCGCGCTGGGGATTCGATCCCGGAGAGGTGCTGGAGGCGGTGGAGACGGCCTTCCAGGGATCGGTGGCGGGCCAGGTGTACGACGGCAACCGCGTCTTCAACATCAACGTGATCCTGCCGCCCGCGGCGCGGCGCTCCATCGCCGACGTGCGCGCCCTGCCGCTGCGCAGCCCGGCCGGCGCCTACGTGCGCCTCGACCAGCTCGCCGACGTGTATGCCACAGCCGGCCGTTACGCGGTGCTGCACAACGGCGCCCGCCGGGTGCAGACCGTCACCTGCAACGTCGCCGGCCGCGACGTGGCGTCGTTCGTCGCCGAGGCCAGGACGCATCTGGCGAAGCTGAACCTGAGCCCGGGCAGCTACATCGAGTTCGGCGGCACGGCCGGTGCGCAGGCGGCCGCGATGCGCACGCTGCTCGTGCATGCGCTGCTGGCGGCCGCCGCCATCGGGCTGATGCTGTGGATCGTGCTGGGCCGGCTGCGCAACCTCGCCCTCGTCCTGCTCAACCTGCCGTTCGCCCTCGCCGGCGGCGTGGTCGCGGTGTTCGCCAGCGGCGGCGGCATCTCGCTCGGCTCGCTGGTGGGCTTCGTCACGCTGTTCGGCATCACCCTGCGCAACTCGGTGATGCTGTTCTCACACTACGAGCACCTGGTGACTGTGGAAGGCATGGCCTGGAGCTGGGAAGCGGCCGCACGCGGTGCCATGGAGCGCCTGACGCCGATCCTGATGACCGCGCTCGCCACTGCGCTGGGCCTGCTGCCGCTGGCGATCGGCGGCGGCGACCCTGGTCGCGAGATCGAGGGGCCGATGGCGCTGGTGATCCTCGGCGGACTGTTCACCTCGACGGCGCTCAACCTGCTGGTGATGCCCAGCCTGGCCCTGCGCTTCGGGTGGTTTGCGCGCGACGGGCAGGCCGGATAGCGAGTGTGTGGAGCCTGGCCCCGCCGCGTTGCGGGCGCCCCGGTCAGGCAAGGCCCTGTGACGAGAGGTATTCCTCGTAGGTGCCGCGGTAATCGACGATCTGGTGATCCAGCTTGATCTCGAGGATGCGGGTGGCCAGCGAGGACACGAACTCGCGGTCGTGCGAGATGAAGATCAGCGTGCCGTTGAACCGCTCGAGGCCGTTGTTGAGCGACTCGATCGATTCCATGTCGAGGTGGTTGGTCGGCTCGTCCATCAGCAGCACGTTGGGGCGCGACAGCATCAGCTTGCCGAACAGCATGCGGCCCTGCTCGCCGCCCGAGATCACCTTCACCGACTTCTTCACTTCGTCGCCGGAGAACAGCAGGCGGCCGAGCGTACCGCGCAGCAGCGTCTCGTTGTCCTCGCCGGTGGCGGCGGCGGTGATGCGCGAATAGTCGGCGATCCATTCGGTCAGGCTGACGTCGCTGGCGAAGTCGGCCGAGTGGTCCTGCGCGTAGTAGCCGGGCTTGGCCTTCTCGGCCCATTTCACCGCGCCTTTCTGCGGCTGCAGCTCGCCCACCAGCAGCTTCATCAGCGTGGTCTTGCCGACGCCGTTCTCGCCGATGATCGCGACTTTCTCGCCGGCCTCGATGGCGATGGAGAACCTGTTGATCAGCGGCTTTTCCATGCCCTCGTAGGCGAAGCTGATGTTGTCCACCTCGCAGGCGAGGCGGTGCAGCTTGTCCTTCTCGTCGTACTCGAAGCGGATCCACGGGTACTGGCGGCTGGAGGGCTTCACGTCCTCGGGCTTGAGCTTGTCGATCAGCTTCAGGCGGCTGGTGGCCTGCTTGGCCTTGGACTTGTTGGCCGAGAAGCGGCGCACGAACTCCTGCAGGTCCTGGATCTTCTCCTTGGCGCGGGCGTTGGCGGCCGACTGGCGCTCGCGCGCCATGGTCGACGCTTCCATGTAGTCGTCGTAGTTGCCCGGGTAGATGGTGATGGTGCCGTAGTCCAGGTCGGCCATGTGGGTGCAGACCTGGTTCAGGAAGTGGCGGTCGTGCGAGATGATGACCATCGTGCAGTCGCGGTTGTTGAGCACGTCCTCGAGCCAGCGAATGGTGTTGATGTCGAGGTTGTTGGTCGGTTCGTCGAGCAGCAGGATGTCGGGGTTGGCGAACAGCGCCTGGGTCAGCAGCACGCGCAGCTTCCAGCCCGGCGCAACGGCGCTCATTGGCCCGTTGTGGAGCTCGGTCGGAATACCGACGCCCAGCAGCAGCTCGCCGGCGCGGGCTTCGGCGGTGTAGCCGTCGTACTCGGCGAACTTGCCTTCGAGTTCGGCGGCGTGCATGTAGTCGTCTTCGGTGGCTTCGGGATTGGCGTAGATGGCGTCCTTCTCCGCCATGCAGGCCCACATTTCCTCGTGGCCCATCATCACCACGTCGAGCACGCGCTTGTCCTCGTAGGCGAACTGGTCTTGGCGCAGGTAGGCCATGCGCTCGTGCGGGTCTTTCGACACGTTGCCGGCGGAGGATTCGAGCAGGCCGCACAGGATCTTCATGAAGGTCGACTTGCCGGCGCCATTGGCCCCGATGAGGCCGTAGCGGTTGCCGTCGCCGAACTTGACGGAGACGTTTTCGAAGAGGGGCTTGGCCCCGAATTGCATCGTGATATTGGCGGCGACGAGCACGGAAGATCCTGTTTCTGCTAGAAAATCAAGCGCGGGATTATAGCTCAGAAGGGGGGTGGTTCTTGCCCTCGTTACGCTCGAGGTGCTAATCCGCGCCGGGCGGGACATTCCTTCCGCCGGCTGCGGAACTCGCCTTCGCTGCGCTCGGCTCAGACAGTCCTCGCTGGCTCCAGGAACATCCCACCCGTCGCTCAGGCCTGATGGTTTTCAGGCCGTCGAGAACCTCGGTCGTTGCGCCATGCGGGGTATTCGTGGAGGGGGCGAGGACTGTCTGAGCCCGAAGGGCGAGTTCCGCAGCCCCTGGAGCGAATACCCCGCATGGCGCAACTGAAGCACGAATCCACTGAAGGGACCGAACAAAATGAATCAGACGAAGCGAGCAATGTAGCAAGGCTCGCCCGGCGACGCGCCCTCCGGCAGCGGCAGCCACACCCGGCGCCCGCTGCCCGGCACCAGCGCGACCGCTTCGCCCTCCGCGTTCTCGATCCGCTCCGCCACTGTTTCCCGATTCCCTCCCGGCAGCACGAATTCCAGCCGGTCGCCCTGGGCGAAGCGGTTCTTCACCTCCACCTCCGCCAGCCCGCGCTCCGCATCGAACCCCACCACCTCGCCCACCAGCAGGCTGCGGCCCGATTCGGAATGGCCGCGCAGGTAGTTCTGGTGCTCGGGCGTCGAATGGCGCTGGTAGAAACCGTCGGTGTAGCCGCGGTTGGCCAGCCCTTCCAGCTCGCCCAGCAGACGGGTGTCGAACCTGCGGCCGGCCACCGCGTCGTCGATCGCGCGGCGGTAGCTCTGGCTGGCGCGGGCGGCGTAGTACGGACTCTTGGTGCGACCCTCGATCTTCAGCGAATCGACGCCGATCTCCACCAGCCGCTGCACATGCTCGATCGCGCGCAGGTCGCGCGAGTTCAGGATGTAGGTGCCGTGCTCGTCCTCCTCGATCGGCATCAGCTCGCCCGGGCGCGTGCCCTCCTCCAGCAGCCACACCTTGCTGCCGCCGATGTGGCGCGGGCCGCCGCCGAGGCCGGTGCCGAGGTCGTTCCGCGTGGCGGTGCCCACCGTGCCCGCATCCAGCGGATTGCCGATCGGCGCGGCGCCACAGGTCTGCACGTCGCCGGCGCCATTCTCGCTTGCCTCGTGCAGCTTGTAGTCCCAGCGGCACGAATTCGTGCAACTGCCCTGGTTCGGGTCACGGTGGTTGAAGTAGCCCGACAGCAGGCAGCGGCCGGAATAGGCGATGCACAAGGCGCCGTGCACGAAAACTTCCAGCTCCATCTCCGGGCAGGCGTCGCGGATTTCGGCCACTTCGTCCAGCGACAGCTCGCGCGACAGGATGATGCGTTTCACCCCCACCGACTGCCAGAAGCGCACCGAAGCGTAGTTGGTGGTGTTCGCCTGCACCGAAAGGTGGATGTCCACCTCGGGCCAGCGCTCGCGCACCATCATGATCAGCCCGGGGTCGGCCATGATCAGCGCATCCGGCTGCATGTCGATCACTGGCGCCATGTCCTCGTCGAAAGTGCGCACCTTGGCGTTGTGCGGATAGATGTTGGCCACCAGGTAAAAGGCCTTGCCGGCTGCGTGCGCTTCGGCGATACCCGCGGCGAGGACGTCGAGCTTGCCGAAGCTGTTGTTGCGCACGCGCAGCGAATAGCGTGGCTGGCCGGCATACACCGCGTCGGCGCCGAAGGCGAAGGCGATGCGCATCATGTCGAGCGAGCCGGCGGGGGCGAGCAGTTCGGGGCGGCGGGGGAGGCGGAGTGCGGACATCGGGCAGGTGAGGCGGAGAGGGGAGCGGGATTGTACCCCTCGGGTCGCCGGGCGCCCCGCAGATGCGTCCGCTGGGCTTGGGGGAGAAGCCGCGGGAGCGGACCTGGCCGCGATTGCCGCCGCCTGATCGCGGCCAGGTCCGCTCCTACGCGTCCAATTCAGACTGCGTTCCCGCTTCGCGCGCCATCGTGGGGCATCAGCAATCCGGAAGGCACCGTTATGGTGCAAAAAAATGCCCGTTTGTGGACGTGGGTGCCAGATTCAGCAGGGATCTCCGCACTGGAACAGTGCTTGCTAATGCGCAGCATCCCTTCTGGAGGTCTCATGGAAGCATACAAATCGAGCAGCGACGTGCTCTTCATCCTGCTGGGCGCCATCATGGTGCTCGCCATGCACGCTGGCTTCGCCTTTCTCGAGGTGGGCACGGTGCGCAAGAAGAACCAGGTCAATGCGCTGGTGAAGATCCTCACCGACTTCGCGGTGTCCACGCTGGCCTATTTCTTCATCGGCTACGGCATCGCCTATGGCGTGCATTTCTTCACCGGCGCCGACACGCTGCTGGAAAAAAGCGGCTACGAGCTGACGAAGTTCTTCTTCCTGCTCACTTTCGCGGCGGCGATTCCGGCCATCATCTCCGGCGGCATCGCCGAGCGTGCACGCTTTCAGCCGCAACTGGCCGCCACCTTCTTCATCGTCGGCTTCGTCTACCCCTTCTTCGAGGGCATCGCCTGGAACCAGGCCTTCGGCATCCAGGCCTGGCTCAAGGCCACCTTCGGCGCCGAATTCCACGACTTCGCCGGCTCCATCGTGGTGCATGCCATGGGCGGCTGGATCGCGCTGCCGGCGGTGCTGCTGCTGGGCGCGCGCCACGGGCGCTATTCGCGTACCGGCGCCATCTCCGCGCACCCGCCGTCGTCCATCCCCTTCCTCGCGCTCGGTGCCTGGATCCTGATCGTCGGCTGGTTCGGCTTCAACGTGATGTCGGCGCAGACGCTGGACAAGGTGTCGGGCCTGGTGGCGCTGAACTCGCTGATGGCCATGGTCGGCGGCACGCTGGCGGCGCTCGCCGCGGGCAGGAACGACCCCGGCTTCGTGCATAACGGCCCGCTCGCCGGCCTGGTGGCGGTGTGCGCCGGCTCCGACCTGATGCACCCGCTTGGTGCGCTCGTCGTCGGCGGCGTCGCCGGTGCGCTGTTCGTGGTGATGTTCACGCTGACGCAGAACCGCTGGAAGATCGACGACGTGCTCGGCGTGTGGCCGCTGCACGGCCTGTGCGGCACCTGGGGCGGGCTCGCCGCCGGCATCTTCGGCAGCCATGCGCTGGGCGGGCTGGGCGGCGTCGCCTTCATGTCGCAGCTCGTCATGACGCTGATCGCCATCGCCATCGCGGTGGTCGGCGGTGGCGTGGTCTATGGCGCGCTGAAGGCTTTCGTCGGACTGCGGCTCGACCAGGAGGAGGAATACAACGGCGCCGACCTGTCCATTCACCGCATCACGTCCACGCCGGAGCGGGAGCCGAACTGGTGATGCAATGCAACGGATCGAAAAAGGCGGATCGCACTGGTGCGCAATGATGCTTCCGCTTCCCGGCTGATGGAACTTCGGGCGGATCTGTTCAGCCGGCAATCCCTTCGATCGGCGGCGAGATGCCAGCGGACGGGGCCTGCCAATGCCACTGCTGTCCGCCCGCGACGGCGCTGGCAGTCACGATTTCCGGCCCACCAGATAACGCACGCCTGCCGGCCCGTAGCGCTCCGCATGGCGGAGGTGCGCCGGCAGGTGGAAGACCTGGCCGGCGGCGTAGCGCTTTTCCTCGCCGCCGGCCGCCTGGATGTGGATTTCCCCGTCCAGGATCAACGCCTTCGCCTCGAAGGGGTGCGCGTGCTCGTCGAGCGCGCCGCCGGGCGCGCGTTCGACGAGCACGATTTCCGCATAGCCTTCCGCCCTCAGGCGCTCGGCGAACTCGTCCGGGCTCATGCAGCGCCGATCTCCAGATCGACATCGATATTGCCGCGGGTGGCGTTCGAATACGGGCACACCTGATGGGCCGCATCGACCAGTTCCCGGGCCGCGTCGCGGCCCATGCCGGGCAGGTTGATGACGAGCTTCACGGCGAGGCCGAAGCCCTGCGGTATCGGCCCGATCGCGACGCTGGCGTCGATCGAGGCGTCGGCCGGCACCACGACCTTCTTCATGCCTGCGACGTGCTTCATCGCGCTCATGAAGCAGGCCGAATAACCCGCGGCGAAGAGCTGCTCGGGATTGGTGGCGGTTTCGGCGCCACCCAGGGCCTTGGGCGGGGTCAGCCTGACGTCCAGCAGGCCGTCGTTGGTGACCGAGCGGCCGTCGCGGCCGCCGGTGGTGTGGGCGTGCGCCGTGTAGAGGATCTTGTCGAGCTTGATGGCCATGGGTTTTCCTTTCGCTGTTGGGGGGCGTGCGTTTCTTCGAGCATTACGTTCTTCGCACCGCCAGCCGCTCTCGCGACGGCGATTCCAGGTCAGAGGCGACTTGGTGCTTGCAGTTTAGGAAGCCACCCGCGGACAATCCAATGGACCATATGCATCTGCGTAATTGGCGTCTGCTATTGCATATCTATAAATTGATAGAGTTCGCGGATTGAGCAGGTGCGCCGCGGCCTGGCTCTTCGTCGGTTCGCCCGTCGCGGATGTGGTACAGGCGGCGGAAGGTGGGGATGATCTTCTCGTCGTGGGTGACGACGACGATGGCGGTGGCGAACTGCTGCGCCATCTGGTTGAGGATGCGGATGACGGCCAGCGCGCGTTCGCTGTCGAGCGGCGCGGTGGGCTCGTCGGCGAGGATGACCGGCGGCTGGTTGGCGAGCGCGCGGGCGATCGCCACACGCTGCTGCTCGCCGCCCGACAGTTGCGAAGGCTGCGCCCTGGCGCGGTGGCCGATGTCCAGCGCCTCGAGCAGTTCGAGCGCGCGCCGGCGCGCCTCGCCGTTCGGCCGCCCGGCGAGCATGGGCAGCAGGGCGACGTTGTCGGTGACGTCGAGGAAGGGGATCAGGTAGGGCGCCTGGAACACGAAGCCGATGCGGTCGCGGCGCAGCGCGCGCAGGTCGGGGAGCTTCCAGCCGTTGTCGTAGATCACCTCGCTGCCCAGGGTCATGCGCCCGGCGCTGGGCTCGATCACGGCGCCCAGGCATTTCAGCAGCGTGCTCTTGCCCGAACCGGAGGGGCCGATGAGGCCCACCACCTCGCCCGGCGCCACGGTCATGTTCACGTCCTTCAGCGCGTCGACCGCGGTGTCGCCCTCGCCGTAGCGCTTGCGCAGGCCTTCGATGCGGATGCCGTAGCCGTCCATGTCAGCCTCCGATCGCCGTCGCCGGGTCGACGCGCAGTGCGGCGCGGATGGCCAGCGTGCTGGCGATGGCGCAGATCAGCATCACCGCGACGAAGCCGCGCAGCGCGTCGCCCGGCTCCAGCAGCACGTACTTCGGGAAGGCCGGCGCCCACCAGGTCGCCACGGTCTTGCCCACCAGGAAGCCGATCAGCCCCAGCCCCAGCGCCTGCTGCAGGATCATGCCGGCGATGGTGCGGTTGCGCGTGCCGATCAGCTTCAGCACCGCGATCTCGCGGATCTTGCCCAATGTCATCGTGTAGATGATGAAGGCGACGATGGCGGCGCTGACGATGGCGAGGATGACGAGGAACATGCCGATCTGCTTCGCCGAGGTGGCGATCAGCTTGGCCACCAGGATTTCTTCCATCTGCTCGCGGGTGTAGGCCTGCAGGTGCTTCCAGCGCTGCACCGTGTCGGCCACCGCGGCGGGTGCGCTGCCCGGCGCGACCTGCACCAGCACCGCATTGACGTTGCGGCTGCTCGCCTGGCTGGCCTGCAGCGCATCGAGCAGGCCGGGCACGCCGGGGCGATTGAGCGCCGGGTTGGCGGCGGTGCGCGCGCGCTCGTTGAGGATGGCGTCGTTGTCCTTGAGGAACTGCGCCTCCTGCGCGTCCTTCAGCGGGATGAATACCATCGGGTCGCCGCCCGACGACACCATGCGCCGGGTGAGCCCCACCACGCTGTAGTCGTGGCGGCGGATGCGGATCTGCTCGCCGAGCCGGAAGCCGGTCTTCACGTCGGCCACCGCCTCGTAGTGGTTGCGCGTGACCTGGCGGCCGGCCACCAGGTACTCGGGCTCGCCCGGCTGGCCCGGCTCGAAGCCCACCACCATCGCCCGCACGTCGCTGTCGCCCTTGCGCACCTGCATGGTCAGGTAGGTCACGTTGGCCGCCCGCGCCACGCCGGGCAGGCCGAGCACGCTGCGATACACGTCGTCGCGCAGGCTGGACGACTCGGCATACGGCCCCAGCGTGTCCTTCTGCACCACCCACAGGTCGGCGTCGCTGTTGTTGAGCAGCACCCTGGCGTCGTCGACCATGCCGCGATACACGCCCGCCATCGTCAGCGTGACGCCGATCAGCAGCCCCAGGCCGATGCCGGTGAGCACGAACTTCGACCACGCATGCAGGATGTCGCGGCCGGCGAGGCTGATCACGAGCGGCCTCCGGCGAGCTGGTCGACGATGCGGATGCGGGTGTCGGGCGTCATTTCGCGTTCGCTGTACGCGATCACCACATCGCCTTCGCGCAGGGTGTCGCGGATCTGCACGCGGCCGTCGAGGCTGCTGTCGCCGACCGTCACCGTGGCGAAGGCCGGCTTGCCGTCGCGCAGCAGCCACACGCCGGTGCCCGCCACCGTGTGCTTGATGGCGGCATTGGGCAGCACCAGCGAAGGCGCCGCGGGCGCGGCGTGCAGCGTGACTTCGGCCAGTTCACCGACGGTCAGATGGGCCGGCGCCGCATCCAGCGCGACATAGGCGAGGCGCTCCTCGGTCACGCTGTCGCTCACCGGCTCGACGCGCACCACCTTGCCGGCGAGGCGCTGCGACGGGTCGGAGCGCAGCGCCACTTCGGCCGCCATGCCGTGTGCCAGGCCGCGCGAGCGGCCCTGATCCAGCCTCACCTTGACCCACAGGCTGTCCGGTTCGATGAGGCGCAGCACCGACTGGCCGGCGACCACGGTCGACCCCGGCTCGGCGTCGCGGCTGGTGACGATCCCATCGCGCGGCGCGATCAAGCGCAGGTTGCGCTGCTGCTCGCCCAGCGCCTGCTGGTCGGCCTGCAGCCGCACGAGTTCCTGGCGCGCACCGAGCAGGTTGGCCTCCGCCGCATCGGTGGCCGCTTGCGCCGACACCAGCTCCTGCTGCTTGCCCTCGACGGCGCTGGCACTGACGAAATGCCTGCTGCCCAGCTCGACGTAGCGCCGGCTGTTGATCGCCGCCACCTCGCGCCGTGCGCGGGCGTCCTGGCGCTGCGCCTGCGCGGCGGCGACCGCGCTCTGCGCGCGCGCATGCGAGGCCTGCAGCGAGCGCAGGCGCTCGTCCAGGTCCACCGGATCCATTTCCGCCAGCACCTGGCCGGCGCGCACCGCCTCGCCCACGTCGACCCTCACCGAAAGAACGCGCCCCGCCGCCGTCGGGCCGACGAAGTAGCTGCGCCGCGCCTCCACCGTGCCGATGCCGAACAGCGAGGCGGCGATGCTGCCGGTTTCGACTTTCGCCACCGTCACCTTCACCGGCGCCAGCGGCCCGGAACGCGACACGACCATGCCGAAGCCCGACAGCAGCACGACACCGGCCAGCGCCAGGCCGATGTGCCGCACAGGGAATCTGCTCTTCATGGCTGCGCCTCCAGTCCTTGCACATACAGCCCGAACACCGCCTCCGCCTGCGCGCGCATGCCGTCCACGCTGCCGCTCACCATGGACTGGATCACCAGGCCCTGGATGGCGCCGAGGAACAGCGCGGCGGCGGCTGCGTGGTCGGTTCCGGGGCGGATCAAACCGGCAGCGGATGCCGCATCCAGCACTGCCGCCAGGCGTTCGCGGTAGCGCGCCATCAGCTCGCGCACCCGTTCCTTCAGCGGCGTGCGGTCGGCCTGCTGCAACTCGCCGAAGATGAAGCGAGGTACGCCCGGGTGAGCAATGAAGAAGTCGACATGGGCGAGGAACATGGCACGCAGCGCGTCCACCGGCGAGCTGGCGGACGCGCGCGCCGCATCGAGCCGTTGCAGCAGCTCGGTCTCGATCCAGGCGACGACCGCCAGCCGCATCGCCTCCTTGGTCGGAAAGTGGCGGAACAGCGCGCCCTGCGACAGGTTCATCGCCTGCGCGATGTCGCTCGTGGTGATGTCCAGCGCGCTGCGCCCGGCGGCCAGGCGCAGCAGGGTCAGCACGATCTCGGCCTGGCGGTCTTCGGTGGGCTGGCGGGAAGGTTTCGCGGTCATGTCTTGCAAGTGAGTGATTACTTACTTGCAAGTCTAGATCGCCATTTCAGTTTTGTCTAATGCAGCGGGAGGTGCTTGCGGCGGCGCAAATCGTGCGAACATCCGCCGTTCGCCTTACATGGAAACCTCGAATGCTGAAGAACACCGCCCTGGCCCTGCTCGCCGGCCTTTTCCTGACCACTGCCGCCGTCGCGGCCGAAGCGGACGTCGAGACCCTGCCTTCCGGCGTGCGCGTCGAACACCTGCAGCGCGGCGACGGCGCACGACCCGGCGCCTCCAGCACCGTCCTCGTCCATTACCAGGGCACGCTGGACAACGGCAAGGTGTTCGACAGCTCGATCGCGCGCAACCAGCCCATCGCCTTTCCGCTCAACGGCGTGATCCCGTGCTGGACGCAGGGGCTGCAGCGCATGCGCGTGGGCGGCAAGGCCAAGCTCACCTGCCCGTCGCGCACCGCCTACGGCGAAGCGGGCGCCGGCAGCTCCGTGCCGCCGAACGCCACGCTCACTTTCGAAGTGCAGTTGCTCAAGGTGGATTGAAATAGGGTGGACCGAGCGGCGGGCCGCTTCCGCCTCAGGGCTGGCCGAGGTAGTCCAGCGCCATCGCCGTCATCGCCTTCGCGCCAACCGCCAGCGAGGCCTCGTCGATCTCGAACTTCGGCGAGTGGTTGGGCGCAGCCGTCTTTTCCTTGCCCGGCGTGCTCGAGCCGAGGAAGAAGAACACGCCCGGCACCTTCTTCGAGAACTCGGAGAAATCCTCCGACGCGGTCAGCTTGGGCGTGATCACCGCCTTGCCGCCGGTCACCTGCTGCATCGTCGGCAGCATGCGGGTGCTCAGATCGGCATTATTGACGGTGGTCGAGTAGCCGGGCTTCATGAAGGTGACTTCTGCCTTCGCGCCGCTCGCCTGGGCGATGGACTCCGCCGTGGCGCGCATGCGCGCCAGCGTGTCGTCGCGCATGCCATCGTCGAAGGTGCGCACCGTGCCCAGCAGGTCCACGCTCTCGGGGATGATGTTCTCGCGGTTGCCGCCGTGGATGGAGCCGATCGAGATCACCGCCGGCTCCTTCGTCAGGTTGAGCTGGCGGCTGACGATGGTCTGCAGGCCCATGACGATCTGCGCGGTGCTGACGATCGGGTCCACGCCGTTCCACGGAAAGCCGCCGTGCGTCTGCTTGCCGCTGACCTTGATCGCGAACGAATCGCCCGAGGCCAGGATCGGACCCGAGCGGTAGCCGATGGTGCCCACCGGGAAGGCCGGGATCATGTGCAGGCCGAACACCGCGTCGACCTTGGGGTTGTCGAGCGCGCCGGCATCCACCATGGCCAGCGCGCCGATGTGGTCATGCTCGTCCTTGAGCGCCTCGGACGGGCCTTCCTCCGCGGGCTGGAACAGGAACTTCACCGTGCCCGGAATCTGCTCGCGCATGCCGGCCAGCACTTCCGCGGTGGCCATCAGGATGGCGGTGTGCGCGTCGTGGCCGCAGGCGTGCATCACGTCGACTTCCTTGCCCATGTGCTTGCCCTTGGCCTTGGAGGCGAACGGCAGATCCACCAGCTCCTTGACCGGCAGCGCGTCCATGTCGGCACGCAGCGCCACCACCTTGCCCGGCTTGCCGCCCTTCAGGATGCCCACCACGCCAGTGCCGCCCACGCCGGTCTTCACTTCCAGGCCCAGGCTACGCAGGTGATCGGCCACCAGCTTGGCGGTGCGCACTTCCTGGTTCGACAGCTCGGGGTGCTGGTGGATGTCGCGCCG
The DNA here is from genome assembly GCA_018240785.1 of Pseudomonadota bacterium. Classification (GTDB taxonomy): domain Bacteria; phylum Pseudomonadota; class Gammaproteobacteria; order Burkholderiales; family Rhodocyclaceae; genus Thauera. The sequence continues at coordinate 55,904 of JAFEFC010000039.1, forward strand.
CCAGCCGACCAGCTTGCTTTCGATCGCGCCGACGCGGGTCTCGATGTTCTTCAGCACGCTGTCTTCGACGGCATGCGCGGACGACACCGCGCCCACCAGCAGGGCGCCCAGGGCCAGGCTCAGGGTCTTGGTCTTCATGGATTGTCTCCTCGTTGGATTCTTGTGATTCGCGCGCCGGCCGGCACACGACGTCAGCCGGCGCGCAGCTTACGAACGGGAGTACGATGCGTCCAATGCGAATTTCTCGTCAGTTCGATTACCAGTTGTAATCAATGAATCTCGCCCAACTGCGGCACCTGATCGCGATCGCCGAACACCAGTCCTTCCGCAAGGCAGCCGACGCATTGTGCCTGACGCAGCCCGCGCTGAGCCGCAGCATCCAGGCGCTGGAGGACGAACTGGAAGTCAGGCTCATCGACCGCGTCGGCCGGCGCAACACGCTCACCGCCTACGGCCGCCAGGTGGTCGATAGCGCCCGGCGCATCCTCGCCGAGACGGCCGAATTGAAGCGCAGCGTGTCCTTGCTGCGCGAGGGCCGCATCGGCGACATCGCCATCGGCCTCGGCCCCACGCCGGCCTCGATCCTGATGGTGCCCTTCCTCGCTGAAATGGCGACGCACCACCCCGGCGTGAAGGTCAGGATCGCGCGCGGCGCGGTCGACATGCTGGTGCAGTCCCTGCGCAGTGAAACGGTCGAAGTCATCGCCGTCGACCGCCGCGCGCTGTCGCCCGCCGACGACCTGCGTGTCGAGCCGCTTACCCCGCTGCGCGGCGGCTTCCTGTGCCGCAGCGGCCACCCGCTGCTCGGCCTGCCACACATCGATCTCGCCGAACTGCGCCGCTACCCGGTGGCCTCGATGCCGCTCAGCGACGAGCTCGCCCGCATCCTCGTCGCCGAGCTCGGCCCCGATGCCCACCCCGAGCGCATGGTCACGATCAACAGCGAGGATGTCAGTGCGCTGCTCGACGTGGTCGAAGCCACCGACGCCGTGTTCTTCGGCATCTTCGCCAGCGCCCGCGCCCGCATCGCCGCTGGCCGGGTGCAGGAGATCCGCGTCGAGCCGCACGCGGAGCGGGTCGGGCACTATGCGCTGGTGAGCCTGGCGAGGCGGAGCGAATCGCCGGCGGTGGAACTGTTCAGGCAGTTCGCGCGCGAGCAGTTCCGCGAGTGAGCGGGATGTCGGCGCAGGCGCGCCGCGATCAGCCTTGCGCCGGCTCCGCCCCTGCGTCCGGGGCGGGAGGGTTCAGCCGCTCCATCATGCGCACGAGGTCGGGCAGCGTCTTCGCGCCCATCTTGTTCATGATGTTGTGGCGATGCACCTTGATCGTCATCTCCGAGATGCCGAGGTCCGCCGCCGCCTGCTTGTTCAACGCCCCCTTCACGATGTAGGCGATGACTTCCCTTTCGCGGGCGGTCAGCAGCTCGTAGCGGCGCCGGATCTCGCCGATTTCGCGCGCTTCGCGCTGGCTGCCGTGCGAGCGCGCCAGGGCGGAGCGGATGGCGGCGAGCAGTTCCTCGTCGCGGAAGGGCTTGGGGAGAAATTCGATGGCCCCCTTCTTCATCGCCCGCACCGCCATCGGCACGTCGCCGTGGGCGGTGATGAAGATGATTGGCAGCGGCGGATCGAGGTCGGCGAGCTGCGCCTGCAGTTCGAGCCCGCTGAGGCCCGGCATGCGCACGTCCAGGATCAGGCAGGCCGCGCCGGCATGGCGTGGTGCCGCGAGGAAGGCCGCAGCCGACGGATGGGTGTCGACGGACAGGCCGACGGAACGGATCAGGCTGCTGAGCGCCTCCCGTACCGAGAGATCGTCATCGACCACATACACCCATTCGGACTCCGCCGCGGCGGCCTTGCCCGTGCTCATCGTCGTCGTCACCGTCGCACCCGTTCTCAGTTGTCCGGAATGGTGAACGAAAAGCACGCGCCGGGGCCCCTGCTCCTGTCCAGCCACAGGCGGCCGCCATGGTTCTCGACGATGCTGCGACTGATCGCCAGCCCCATTCCCAGTCCCTCCGGCTTGGTGGAGAAGAAGGCCTCGAAGAGCCGTTCCTCCGATTCCTCTGCGATGCCCGGGCCGCTGTCATGCACCGAGAACTGCAAGCCTCCCGCGGGACCCCTCGTCACCGCAATGCGCAGCGAGCGCTTGCCTTCCGGCTGGTCGCGCATCGCATCCACCGCATTCACGATCAGGTTGAGGATCACCTGCTGCAGTTGAACCGGATCCGCCATCAGCCAGGGCCGGGGCTCGGCGAGTTCCACCGTCGCCCGCACACCGGCTTCCGCGAGCAGCGCCTGCAGCATCTGCAGCAACTCGTCGAGCAGGTGCGCCACGTCGACGCGCTCGCGATGGATGTCGCCCGCCCGCAGGAAACCGCGGATGCGCGCGATCACCGAACTGGCCAGGCTGGCGTCGCGGTTGAGCCGCTTGAGCGCTGCGGCCACCTCGACGAGGTTGGGCGAGTCATGCGCGAGCCAGCGCAGCGCGGCCTCGCTGTTGGTGATCACCGCCGCCAGCGGCTGGTTGATCTCGTGCGCGATCGTGGCCACGAGTTCGCCCATCGCGGTGTAGCGCGCCACCCGTGCCAGTTCGTTGCGCGTGGCCGTCAGCGAGCGCTCGGCTTCCATGCGCTGGGTGATGTCCTCGACGATCACCGCCAGCATCGGGCCGTCCTCCTCGAGGGCCGGAATGCGTGACACGCACACGTTGGCCCACAGGTGGCCGCCGCCCTTCTTCTCGTAACGCTTCTGCAGCGTGTAGCTGGGGAATTCGCCGTCGAACAGTCCGTCCACGTTGCGCCGCGTCATGGCCTGCTGCGAAGGATCGGTGATCTCCATCAGGGAGACACCGGAGAGCTCCTCGGCGCCATAGCCCAGCATGCGCCGCAGCGCCGGATTGGCGGAAAGGATCCTGCCTTCACGGTCCGCGAGCGCGATGCCCACCGCGGTGTTCTCGTACAGCCCGAGCCAGCGGCGGTCCATCACCTGCAGCGCGGTCAGGCTCTGCTGCAGGGATTTGCGGCTCGCCACGAGGCCCGCCGTGAGCTCCAGGATGTCCGAGGCCTGCGAATTGAGTTCCTTCTGCAGGATGTCCACGGTGCGTTTCACCGTCACCAGGTTGCGCGCCCGGGCACGCAGTTCCTGCGCCGAGAAGGGCTTGGTGAGGAAGTCCTGCACCAGATGTTCGAGCAGGTTCTCGCGCAGCGCGTCATCGGCCCGCGCCGACAGCACCAGCACCGGCACCTTGGGGAAGTCCTGCCGCGCGGCCAGGGCGCGCACGAAGCGTTCGCCGTCCCAGCGCGGCATCATCAGGTCGGCGATGATCAGGTCCGGCGGATCGGCGATGGCGGCCTGGAAGGCCGACGCGCCGTCCTCGCGCAGCAGCACGTTGTATTCGTCGGAGAGCACGTCGTACAGGAACAGGCGGAGATCGGCATTGTCCTCGGCCACCAGCACCCTCGGCTTGCCCGGCTGCCTTGCCGCCTCCGCGAGTGGCGGCAAGGCAGCCGGCGCCAGCGGCCCGAGGAGTTCCTGCGACAGGGGCGCATCGGCCGCGCTGCCGCTGCGCACGAAGCTGCCTTCGGGCGCCCGCGCCGGAAACTCCACCTGGAAGATCGCTCCCCCGCCGGGCGCATCGACCACCACCACCGTGCCTCGATGCAGCTCCACGAACTCCCTGACGATGCTCAGCCCCAGCCCGCTGCCGCTGGCGCCGAGGCCTTCGCTTCCCTGGGTGAAACGTTCGAAGATGTGCCGCTTCAGCGCATCGGGTACGCCAGGGCCGCTGTCCTGCACGCTGATCAGCACCCGGCCCCGCCGCACGCGTTCCACCGCGCACACGATGCGTCCCCCCGCCGGCGTGAACTTGAAGGCGTTCGACAGCAGGTTGCTCAGCACGCGCACGAACTTGGCCCGGTCCACGTCGGCGTAAAGCTCGTCCTCGCCACGCAGCGTCAGGGTGATGCCGTGGTCCTCGGCGGCAGCATCGAATCCGGCCGCCGTCTCGCGCACGAGGGCGGCCACGTTGGCGTGCACATAGGCCATCGGCATGCGCTCGGCATCGATGCGGGCCAGGTCGAGCAGGTTGTTCACCTGTTGCAGCAGGGAGCGGGCATTGCGCTGGATGGTGGCGAGGCGGAATCGCTCCCGTTCGTCGAATCGCGCCCCTTCCTTGATGAGCTGGTCGACCGGGCCGAGGATGAGGGTGAGCGGCGTGCGCAATTCGTGGCTCACGTTGGCGAAGAATCGCGTCTTGTAGCCATCGAGCTCCTTCAGCCGCTCCAGCGCCACCTGCAGTTCGCTGTTCTTGCGTGACAGTTCGGCGCTGCTGGCGATCTTCTCGGTGATGTTGCGCCCTTCGGGCAGCAGGAAGGCCACCTTGCCGTCGTCGTCGAGGATGGGCTTGAGCGAGAAATCGATGACGATCGTGCGGTTGCCCTGGAGATCGCCGAACACCTCGAAGTCGCAGCGCACGAAACGGCCGGTTCCGGCCTCGGCGATCATCTGCCGCACCCGCTCACGCACTTCTTCCGACACCGCCCACCAGCGCGCCTGCCAGAAGGGCTTGCCGATCACGTCCTCCAGGCAGAGTCCGGCGCCGTCGAGGGCCGCCCGGTTGATTTCCAGCAGGGTCCCGTCCAGGTCGAGCAGGCCGAGGAACTCGTACATGGCGTCGAGGATGATGCGCGCCATCTTCTGCCGCCGCACATCCCGCGCGTCGGCGGCGTCGATCACCACGCCGCGCACCGAGGTGCGCCCGGCCACCCTGCAGATGTCGTCGTCCGGATTCACGTCCACCATCGCCTCGCCCCTCGCCTGGTCTGCCGCCCGCTTACGCACGTGCGGCGGCCCGACGCACGAGATCCGCGCATCGGGCCCGTCTTCCGCAAGAGTGCGCGCTCAGAAGCGATAGGTGTAGACCAGCGTCGCATTGTCCTGGGCGTGGCTCACCCGTATCGGGGCCGAGGTATTCGGCAAACCGTCGTTGTCCATGGACTCCTGGAAAGCGTGGGACCAGGCGAAGTCCACGCTCGAGGCGGGCGACAGGGCGTAGCCGAAGCCGGCCGACAGGTGCTTGCGCGGAATCGCCGGGATCACGGCGAGCAGCGTCGATGAGCGCAGCGCCTGTTGCGCCAGCCGCAGGCCGCCGCGCAGCGTCCAGTGCGAATCCACCTGCCAGGCCGCGCCGAGCGCCAGGATGGTCTGGTCCCGGTAGTCCTGGGGCAGCCGGACGTTCAGCTCGCCGCCGCCATCCGCGGCAAATCCCACCTTGATGTCCTTCATCGTGTCGGACCAGAACACCCGCGACACGTCGGCCGCAACGGTAAGTTGCTCGTTCACCCGCTGGCTCAGCCCGAGGTTGAGCACGGCCGGCATCTGGAAGTCGCGGATGCGCAACCTGCCCTGCAGCGGAATCTGTCCGGCGACGCCGTCCACCGCGGTGAGGGTGGCGCGGCCGTCCATGTCGGACATCTGGCTGCGCGTGGTGTAGGCGGCGCCGATCCGGGTGTCGGCCGACAGGGCGTAGGTCATGCCGACGCGGGCGGTGTAGCCCCAGGCGTTGACCCCGCTCGCCAGCGGGGCATTGCGCGTCAGGCTGAAGTGGGCGCCGCGCAGGTCCGGCAGGCCGCCCAGCACCGGCAGCAGGCTGCCCGACACGCGTCCGGCGCCGATCAGGCTGCCCACCTGGTCGGCGCCCTGCAGCAGGTCGAGGTTCAGGCCCTGCCACACCGCATCGACGCCGCCACCGACGGTCAGGGCATCCGACACGCGGAAGCTGGCGGCCAGCGGAATGTTCAGCACCAGCAGCCGGCTGGAGTTCTCCAGCCCGGTGTCGAGTCCGCCGTTCGCCCGCGACAGGAAGCTGCGGCGGCCGAACTCGGTCCCCAGCCCGCCCTGGGCGAAGGCGCCGAGCCCCAGGGTCCAGTCGCCGACCCGCTGCGCATAGGCCAGTTGCGGCGCGTAGTAAGGCCCGCGGTTGCTGCCGTGGTCATGCGAATGCACGCTTTCGCCGCTGTCGCGGTTGCGCACGTCGATGTCGGTGGTGACGAGATCCAGCCCCACCATCGCGGCGTGATCCGCCGACATCAGCGACAGGGTGGCCGGATTGGTCATCATGCCGGCCGGGCCGACATCGTAGGCGGTGGCCACGCCGCCCATGGCGCGCGACACGGCGCCGAAGCCTTCGAGGCGGAAGACGTCGGTGGCGTGCGCAGCGCCGGTCGCCGCAGCGACGGTGAGGGCGACGGTCGCCAGCTTCATGCCGCGACGGCCGGTGTGCTGCCGCTTCCGTTGTTCTGCTTTCATTCTTGTCCCTGCATCGGTCCCTGGGCGGGACATCAGAAGAATCGGTCGAAGTGGATCTGATCGAACGGCACGCTGTGGCCCACCATCAGCATTTCCTGGAGGGCCTGGGTCATCGGCGGCGGTCCGGCGAAGTAGAACTCGTAGTTCGCGAGGGACGCCGGCAGGACCTGGGGCAGGTGGGTGTGCACGAAGCCGGTGGCACCTGCCCAGCCGTCTGCGCCCGGGGTGGAAACCACCGGGCAGTAGACGATCCGTTCGCCGAAGCCCGCGAGCTCGGCGAGCATGGCCTCGCCGCACACGTCGCGGGGCTCGCGCGCGCCGTAGAAGAAGTACAGCTTGCGCGATTCGAGCATTCCCGCTTGCGCCGCGCCGCGCGCGATCGAGATCATCGGCGCGAGGCCGGAGCCGCCCGCCACGCACACCAGGTCGCGCGGCGACGTCTCGCGCAGGTAGGCGACGCCGTAGGGCCCGTCCAGCCCGATCTCCGCACCGGGCCGCAGGTCGTCGAACAGCACCGCGGTGCCTTGTCCCTGCGCCACGCGGCGGATCTGGAAATGCCATTCGCCGTCCGCGTTGGGGAGGTTGGACAGCGAGTAGGCGCGCGAGGCCCCGACGCCGGGCAGGTCCAGCATGGCGAACTGGCCGGGCAGGAAGTCGGCCGGGCCGTCGGCGCGAAAGCGGAATTCGCGCAGGTCGTGGGTGAGGGCGGTGCTGCCGGTCAGCACCGCGCGACGCCGCCGCGGCCGGATTGGCGGCAGGTATTCCGGGCCGGTCGCGGCCTTGATGCGCACGTCGCCCACGGCGCGGCACTGGCACGCGAGGTGGCGGCCGCGCCGGCGGTCGCGCTCGACCAGGCCCGGGGCGTCCGGCCACAGGGTCTCGATCTCGCCCTGCAGCAGCTCGAACTTGCAGCCGCCGCACCCGCCCGAATTGCACTCGTAGGACAGCCCGACGCCGGCACGCAGGGCAGCCCGCAACAGGGTGTCGCCGGGTGCCTGCTCGAAGCGGGTGCCGTCCCGCTCATTGACGATCACTGGATGGCTCATGGTGTCTCCCCGGCGCGCGCCGCCTCCCCGCAGGGCCGCGGCGCGCGCACGGTGTCGAGGAATCAGAGACCCAGGCCGCGACGCAGGTCGCGGGTGGCCGCCCTGGCGGACTCGGCCGCACCCGGCACGTCGGGCAGGGCTGCGCAGTAGGCGTCGATGGCACGGTCGGCCAGCGGCTCCCACTTGGCGATCCACGACTTCATCAGCTCCAGGTTGCCCGGCGTCTGCAGGGCCATGGCGACGAAGGCGGCGGCCCAGCGGCGATGGCGCGCGACGTCGATCAACTGGGCGTCGGTGATCAGGCCCAGCAGCGTGTCGCCGTTGTGGCGGGCGGATTCGCCGAGGCGGCGCAGCACGGTCTCCTCGATCGCCGGCTTCACCACCAGGGTCAGGACGGTGATGGCCTCGCCCCAGTCCCACACGGTGAGCGCCTTCTCCATCAGCTCGCGGAAGCCCTGCCAGGCGGGGTCTTCCTCCCAGTAGCGCCGCTCGTCCTCGCCGAAGCCCTTGTCGGCGAAGGACCGGGACAGCTCCCGGGTGCGATAGGCGGTGTGGCTCAGCCAGCGCAGGCTGTCGGCCATCTGGAAATAGTTGCAGTTGGTCAGCGTGCTCGCCGGCGACACCTGGCCGACGTAGGCGGAGGCCATCTGCAGGGTGTGGAAGAGATAGCGGGCCGGGGTGTACAGGCGAGCCAGGGTGCCGGCCCAGCGCGGGTCGAGGGCCTTGTCGTGCTCGCGCTCGTTGAACTGGTCGAAGAGGCTGAAGACGTAGGTTTCCTGGCCGTCCTGCGTCAGGTTGTAGGTGCGGTAGACCACCTCGTCCGGATCGCGGAAGGCGTTCCAGTCGTCATGCTTCAGCGCGGTACCGAAGGTGTTCTTCTTGTACCACTGGTTCATGAACATGTTCGGGTCCAGCTCGTAGGGCGAGTCGGGGCGCTTGTCGTTGTAGTGCAGGTTGGTGCTGACGATCTCGTATTCGCTCGGCTTGCGGCGGCGGGCGGCCAGGTGGCTCCAGGTCTTCTGGGGCTTCAGGACTTGAATCTCGGACATCGGTGTCTCCTCGCGTCTTTCTTGTCGGGGGCGGCGGTCTGCGGCCGCTCAGAGCGTCTTGTTGAAATAGAAGCGGATCTGGTCGTCGCGGCTCTCGATCTGGCCGGCGAAGGAGCTCAGGTCCACCTCCAGGTCGTTCATGCGGAACGGCCGTCCCAGTTCCTCTTCGATGGTGGCCTGGCGCAGGATCATTTCCTGGTCGGCGTGGATGCGGATGTAGGCGCGCTTGTCATCCACGAAGATGTCCTTGCCCGGGTTGTCCACCCTGGCGGCCTCGATGACCGCCTGGGCCAGGTCGCCGGGGCGCATCACCGGGCCGACCAGGTTGTTGTGATAGGCCTGCGCCGAAGTTGCAGTGCTCATGCTCGTGTCCTTGTGAATGGGTGTCGCCTGCAGCGGCGCTCAACTGTGGGCGAACAGGGGCTCGACGCCTTCGGTGCTGACGAAGACGTCGTCGCCGTCGATGCGCACCGGATAGCTCGCCAGGGCGCAGTCGTCCGGGTTGATGCCCTGGCCGGTGCCGGCGTCGAACTGCCACAGGTGGGCGCGGCAGATCAGCTTGTTGCCGTCGAACTTGCCTTCCGACAGGGCGATGTCCTGGTGCGGGCAGATGCCCTGGAAGGCCTTGATCTCGCCGCCGTCGGCGCAGACCAGCAGGATCTCGTGGCCATTGACGGTGTAGGGGGCCATCTCGCCTTCCCACACGTCATCGACGGTGCATATCTTGATGAAACTCATGCTCTTGCTCCCGATCCGGCGCGCCCGTCAGGCGGCCTGCCAGATGATGTCCACGGTCTCCGTGGGCTTGAACCCCGCCTCGGCCACCTTCATGGTGCGCGGCAGGAACTCGGTGCCGCCGTGGCGGCGCACCCGCAGGATGTGGCCGGGGCGGTCGCGCACGCGGCGCCCGACGGAATGAACGGCTGCCGCGGCAGCCACCTCGTCCATGGTGTGCTCGGTATCCACGGGCACCAGTTGCAGGACGAAATCCCCCTCGAAATTGGAGGTCAGCGGAAAAAGGGCCATGTCGTAAATCTCCTCGTGTCGCACGCGGCGCGCCGGCAGCAGGCCTGGCGGGCGCGCCGCGTCAGGGGCTTGTGTGGAAAGTCAGCTCGCCTTGCGGGTCTCGCGCAGGGCGCGGTAGACCTCGGCCCAGGCGTAGTTGTGGGCGTCGTCGCCGATCTCGCCCGGGGCCAGGCCCATGTACTGCAGCGCCCCGCCCAGATCCATTGGCTGGATCATCCCGGCCAGGAAGCGATCGACGATGGAGAGGTGGCCGGCGTAGCGCTCCGGCTCCTGCTGGAACACCCAGCGGTCCACCTCGGAGCCGAAGTGGTACAGGCGGCCGTTGTATTCGAGCGGGTAGTCCTTCACGTCCCAGCCCTTGCCCGGCACGCCGAGGATGGGCAACTGGCACATGTTGCAGACGTAGGGCAGCGTTTCCGGGTAGGTCATGGCCATGTTGCCGTCGACCACGTTGTCGATGAACACGTCCCAGCACTGGCCCCAGGTGTCGTTCCAGCCGGGGTACTTCTCCTCCAGCCAGGCGCGCTCGTCGGGGGTGACGCCGGCCGCCGGGTTCCACCACAGGGTCGGGCGCCAGAAGTAGGAGCCCAGGTGCATGCCGTGGTGGGTCTGGCTGATGTCCTTCAGGAAGATGTCCCAGTACCAGGGCAGGTCCAGCCCCATGTCGGTGAGGGCGCGCTCGAACTGGGCGACGATCCACTCCTCCATGAACTCCTTGAAGGACTGCTTGCGGTGCTCGAGCGGGGTGTAGTAGTCCATGATCGGACCGGTCAGCACCGAGAACAGCTTCCACGCGCCCCACACCGCGATATCGACGCGCTTCTGCGCTTCTGCCTTGTGGCCGTTCTCGATCAGCACCTTGAGGGCCGGGCCGCCGATCTGGGCGTGGCGCGATTCGTCGGTCTGGATGCTGGAGATGAGGTTGGCGAAAGTGTGGTCGCCCGCCTCGGCGGCATCCGCTGCCAGCCCGAGGAACTGCATGTTGGTGAACCCGGTCTCGAAGCTGAACGTCAGCATGATGGAAACGCTGATCGCGTCCCGCGTCATCATGATGTCGTCGAAGAAGTGGCGGGCGGCGATCATCGCCCATTCATTGGTGTCGTAGGCCTTGAAGGCCCAGTCCATCTGCCGGTCCTTGGACACGTGCTCGTGGGGGAAATAGAGCTGCATCTGGCCGTGGCGGATTTCGTCCATGCAGCCCAGCGTGGCCATGTTGCGCATGCCCGGCGCCTTGGAGAAACGCATCATGCGCGCCTCGGCACTGGCGGCCGCGTATTCGCCGCGGGCGATGGCGCCGTAATGCGCCTTCATCACCGACTTCCAGCCCGGGTCGGCATTCTCGAAGATGCGGCTGCGTTCCAGCGCCGCCTTCACCGAATAGGCGCCGGCGTCCTTCTCTCGCTGGACCTTCACGTATTCCGGGTAGGTCTGCTTGTAGGGCTCGTCGTAGTGTTCCCAGGCACTCAGGGGCAGACCGAATTCGCCCGACAATGCGGGCGGAAACAGTTCGTCCTCGGTGACGTATTTCGGGGTCCAGTTGGTGGAACGGGCCAGGTCATACCAGTCCATTCGATTGAGTACGGCCATCGTTGTCTCCTCTATGATGGGCGCGAAAAGCTCAACGGCTTTTCCTGCCGATCGATCTGCGTCGATCGAATCCTTGCACCGGGCGGTTCAAGCGTGCGACGCAACATTATTGGGAAACAGGAAGGCGCGGTATTAGACGATGGTTTAGCTGCCCTGCAGCAATCGGGGCCTTCTGGAAGCGCGTTTCAGTCCCGATGGAAAGCCCCCGCCACCTCGCGACGACGCAGTTGTCGACTTCCCGGGCGTGTTGTTCTTAGGATGGCGGTCACCGGCCAGGCCCGGCAGAAGAACGAGGAGGAGACATGACGACATTCACCGTGAATGGCAGCGCGCATCGCCACGATGGCGACCCCGAGATGCCCCTGCTCTGGTACCTGCGCGACCTCGCAGGGCTCACCGGCACCAAGTACGGCTGCGGCGCGGGGCTGTGCGGCACCTGCACCGTGCTGGTCGACGGCCAGGCGGCGCGCGCCTGCCTGCTGCCGGTGGGGCAGCTCGGCGGGCGGGCGATCACCACCATCGAAGGCCTGTCGGCCGACGGCATGCATCCGGTGCAGGTGGCCTGGCGCGAGCTCAACGTGGCGCAGTGCGGCTACTGCCAGGCCGGCCAGATCATGCAGGCCGCCGCCCTGCTGGCGAAGACGCCGCGGCCGAGCGACGCCGACATCGATGCCGCGATGAGCGGCAACCTCTGCCGCTGCGGCACCTATCCGCGCATCCGCGCCGCGATCCTGCGCGCTGCCGAAGGAGCGAAGTCATGAACGCTCATCTCGCGAACGACATCGCAAACGAGATCGCCAACCTCAGCCTGAGCCGGCGCGGCTTCCTGCGCGGGCTCGCCGCCGGCAGCTTCGTGCTGGCCACCGGCATCGGCCCGGCGCGTGCGCAGGAGGCGAAGGAGGCCAAGAAATACGCCGGCGAGGCCATGAGCGGCGGCCTGCGCGACGACCCGCGCATCTTCCTGACAATTGAGGACGACGGCACGGTGAGCCTGCTGTGCCACCGCGCCGAGATGGGGCAGGGCGTGCGCACGAGCTGGGCCATGGTCGTGGCCGACGAGCTCGAGGCCGAGCTGGCGCGGGTGGTCGTGGCGCAGGCGCCGGGCGACGAGGCGCGGTACGGCAACCAGAACACCGACGGCTCGCGCAGCATGCGCCACCACTTCCAGGCGCTGCGCCGCATCGGCGCCGCGGCCCGGCGCATGCTCGAAGAAGAGGCGGCTGCACGCTGGAACGTGCCCGTCGCCCAGGTGCGTGGGGAGCGGCACGAGGTGGTACATGCCGCCAGCGGCCGGCGCCTCGGCTTCGGCGCGCTCGCCCGCGGCGCGGCGCAGCGCCCGGTGCCGGCGGCGGATGCGCTGGTGTTCAAGACGCCGGCGCAGTTCCGCTATATCGGCCGCGACGGCATCGGCCTCGTCGACAACCTCGACATCACCACCGGCAAGGCGGTGTATGGCGCCGACGCCAGGATCGAAGGCATGGCCTATGCGGTGGTCGCGCGCCCGCCCGTCTATGGCGGCAAGCTGAAGCGCTACGACGCCAGCCGCGCGGTGCGCGTGCCGGGCGTGCTGCAGGTGGTGGTGATCGATCCGACGCCGATCCCTTCCGCCTTCCAGCCGCTGGGCGGCGTCGCGGTGATCGCCGAGAATACCTACGCCGCGATCAAGGGCCGCTCGCTGCTCGACATCGAATGGGATGACGGCCCCAACGCCGGCTACGACTCCGCCCGCTACCGCGAGACGCTGGAAGCGGCCGCGGGCCAGCCCGGCAAGGTGGTGCGCAACAACGGCGATGCGGATGCCGCCATGGCGCGTGCGGCGCGGCGCGTGGATGCGACCTACTACATCCCGCATCTCGCCCAGGCGCCGATGGAACCGCCCACCGCCACCGCGCGCGTGACCGCGGAGCTGTGCGAAGTCTGGTGCAGCGTGCAGGCCCCGGAGGCGATCCGCAGCGATCTCTCCAAGCGCTTCAAGCTGCCGCTGGACAAGGTCGTCGTCCATCCGCTGCTGCTCGGCGGCGGCTTCGGGCGCAAGTCCAAGCCGGACTTCGCCAGCGAGGCGGCGATCCTGTCGCGCGCGATGAACGGGCGCCCGGTGAAGCTGATGTTCACCCGCGAGGACGACCTGCAGAACGGCTTCCTGCACACCGTGTCGGTCGAGCGCCTGCAGGCGGGGCTCGACGCCCAAGGCAGGGCGCAGGCCTGGCTGCATCGCACGGTGGCGCCCACCATCCAGTCCATCTTCATGCCGGGCGCAAAGCAGGAAGGCGCGTTCGAGCTGGCGATGGGCGCGGTGGACATGCCGTTCGCGATTCCCGACGTGCGCGTCGAGAATCCCGCCGCCGAGGCGCACACGCGCCTGGGCTGGTTCCGCTCGGTGTCCAACATTCCGCATGCGTTCGCGGTGCAGAGCTTCGCCGCCGAGCTCGCCGCCGCCGCCGGCCGCGATCCCAGGGACTATCTGCTCGAGCTGCTCGGCCCGGACCGCGTGATCGATCCGGCGTCGATGTCCGACGCCTGGCTCTACGGCGAGGATCCGAAGCGCTACGCTTACGACACCGCCCGCCTGCGCGGCGTCATCGAGCGCGTGGCGCAGGAAGCCGGTTGGGGGCGAAGCCTGCCGCCGGGGCATGGCCTGGGCATCGCCGCGCACCGCAGCTTCGTGACCTATGCGGCGGTGGTGGTGGAAGTGGCGGTCGGTGCGCGGGGCAAGCTGACGATTCCGCGCGTCGACATCGCGCTCGACTGCGGCGCGGTGATCAACCCGGACCGCGTGCGCGCGCAACTGGAAGGCGCGGTCATCCAGGGCATCAGCCTGGCGACGGTGGGCGAGATCAGCTTCAAGGCCGGGCGCGTGGAGCAGAGCAACTTCCACAACTACCCGGTCACCCGCATCGGCGCGGCGCCGAAGCAGATCCATACCCACCTGGTGACGCCCACCGGTTTCGATGCGCCGCTCGGCGGCGTCGGCGAGCCTGGGCTGCCGCCGGTGGCACCGGCGCTGGCGAACGCGATCTTCGCCGCCACCGGCAAGCGCATCCGCCGCCTGCCGATCGGCGACCAGCTCGCCTGATCCGGAGGCACCGTCCATGCATAGCACCGACCGCCAGGTCCTGGACGCGGCAAGGCGCTGGGCTGCCGCGGGGCAGCGATTCGCCCTCGTCACCGTGGCGCGCACCTGGGGTTCGGCGCCGCGGCCGGCGGGCTCGTGGATGGCGCTGCGCGAGGACGGCGCGGTGCAGGGCTCGGTTTCCGGCGGCTGCCTCGAAGCCGAACTGATCGAACGCATACGGGGCGGCGATTTCGCGGCAGGTGCGCCCTTCGTGCAGGCCTGCGGTGTCACCCAGGACGAGGCGCGTCGCTATGGTCTGCCCTGTGGCGGCAGGATGGAGCTGGTGATCGAGGCGCAGCCGGATCTGGCGGCGCTGGACGCGCTGGCGGCCGGCATCGCCCGTGGCGAGCGCATGCGGCGCAGCGTGACGGCGGGCGAGCCGGGCAACCGCGTCGCGCCGGCCGCCGCGGGCGAGCGCGTGCAGTGGGACGGCCGCACGCTGATTACCTTGCACGGCCCGGCCTGGCGCCTGCTGATCGTCGGCGCCGGGCAGATCTCAAGCTACCTCGCGCCGATGGCGCAGGCGCTGGATTACCAGGTCTTCGTCTGCGATCCGCGCGAGGAATACGCCGCGCAGTGGCGCGTACCCGGCGCGACGCTGGTCGCCGGCATGCCCGACGACGCCGCGCTGGAACTCCGGCTCGATCCGCACAGCGCGGTGGTCGCGCTCACCCACGACCCCAGGCTGGACGACATGGTGCTGCTCGAAGCCCTGAAATCGCCCGCGTTCTATGTCGGCGCACTGGGTTCGACACTCAACAACCGGCGCCGCCGCGAGCGCCTGCTGCAGCATTTCGACCTGACGCGGGCTGAAGTGGATCGCCTGCACGGGCCGGTGGGGCTGCCCATCGGCAGCCGCACGCCGCCCGAGATCGCAGTCGCCATCGTCGCCGAGATGACGGCGGTGCGGAACGGCGTGTCGACGCGTGCGCTGCCACTCGCCGGCCCGCTGTCCCGCGATGTGCCGGTGGCGGCGGCCGGAAGCTGA
The DNA here is from genome assembly GCA_018240785.1 of Pseudomonadota bacterium. GTDB lineage: Bacteria > Pseudomonadota > Gammaproteobacteria > Burkholderiales > Rhodocyclaceae > Thauera. Next base: position 71,017 of record JAFEFC010000039.1, read on the forward strand.
GCATGACGGGCGAAATCGTCGGCATCCTGCTCGCCGCAGGTGCGGCGCGCCGTTTCGGCAGCGACAAGCTGATGTTTCCCCTGACCGACGGCCGGCCGATGGCGCTGGTCGCCGCGGCGAACCTGCGCCCGGCCTGCGCCCGGCTGATTGTGGTGCTGCGCTCCGCCGACCATCCGCTCGCGGCCCTGCTCGACGCCGAGGGCGCCGAGCTCGTCATCGCCGCCGATGCCGACGGCGGCATGGGCCACAGCCTCGCAGCCGCCGTGCGGGCCACGCCCGAGGCGGCAGGCTGGGTCGTGGCGCTGGCCGACATGCCTTTCATCCGGTCCGCCAGCCATGCAGCGGTTGCGGCGGCGCTGCGCGCGGGGGCGAGCCTTGCCGCCACCGAGTTCCAGGGGCGGCGCGGGCATCCGGTCGGCTTCTCGCGCCAGTGGCTGGCGCCGCTGTCCGCCCTCGCCGGCGACCAGGGCGGGCGCGACATCCTGCGCGAACATCGCCAGCAACTGGTGAGCTGCGCGGTGGACGATGCGGGCGTGCTGACGGACATCGATCGGCCGGGCGACCTGCCATCATTCGCACCCGGCCGCCCTTCCTGACTACCATGCAGGTTTCCGACAACGCTTCTTGAGGTCAGCCCATGTCTGAATCGTCGCAGTACGTCCCGCCCAAGGTGTGGACCTGGAACAAGCCCAGCGGCGGCCAGTTCGCCAGCATCAACCGGCCGATCGCCGGCCCCACGCACGAGCGCGCGCTGCCGCGCGGCCGCCATCCGCTGCAGTTGTATTCACTGGCCACGCCCAACGGCGTCAAGGTCGGCGTGATGCTGGAGGAGCTGCTGGCCGCGGGCCATAGCGGTGCCGAATACGATGCCTGGCTGATCCGCATCGGCGAGGGCGACCAGTTCGGCAGCGGCTTCGTCGAGGTGAATCCGAACTCCAAGATCCCCGCGCTGGTCGATTGCAGCGGGCCGCAGCCGGTGCGGGTGTTCGAGTCCGGCGCGATCCTGCTGTACCTGGCGGAGAAGTTCGGCGCCTTCGTGCCCACGGATCCAGTCCGTCGCGCAGAGTGCCTGTCGTGGCTGTTCTGGCAGATGGGCAGCGCGCCCTACCTGGGTGGCGGCTTCGGTCACTTCTACGCCTATGCGCCGGAGAAGATCGAGTACGCCATCGACCGCTTCGCGATGGAGGCGAAGCGCCAGATGGACGTGCTCGACCGCCGGCTGGCCGAAAGCCCTTACGTGGCCGGCGACGAATACACCATCGCCGACATCGCCATCTGGCCGTGGTACGGCAACCTCGCGCGCGGCCTGCTCTACGATGCCGCCGAGTTCCTGCAGGCGTCGAGCTACACCCACGTGCTGCGCTGGGCCAACCAGATCGCCGAACGCCCGGCGGTGAAGCGCGGCCGCATGGTCAACCGCGTCAACGGACCGCTGGAAGAGCAGTTGCACGAGCGCCACGACGCCAGCGATTTCGCCACCCGCACGCAGGACAAGCTGCAGGGGCAAGCCTGAGCGCGTGGCGCGGTGCTTTCAGGAAGACGAAGCCCCGGCGTTCGGCGGGGCTTCCGATGTCCAGGACGCAGTGACATCCATCGCCCGGAAGGGGGTATTGCTCAGTTGAATCAGACATCTGCAGGATTTGTCATGACATTGTCTGGCAAGGCTGCTAGAGTGAAGACACACCAGGAGCAACCCAATGTCTACGACCAGCCCACGTACCGAAAAACTCGACCTGCGCCTGACTGCGGCAGCCAAGCAGGCCCTGACCGCCGCGGCGGTCGCGACGCGCAGGTCGGTCAGCGAATTCGTGCTCGACAGCGCGCTGACACGCGCCGAGGAAACCTTGGCGATGCGGCGGCATTTCGGCCTCGATGCGGAAAAGTGGGAGGCCTTCATGGCCGCGCTGGATGCGCCCACCCGTGAACTGTCACGCACCGGGAAGCTGCTCACGACTCCAGGCGTCTTCGACACCAGCTCGCCGGAATGACGGTTTTCAGGATCGAGAAGCTCGACCGCTCGCACGCCGTCGACGCCTTCGAGTGCAGCGAACCCCCCCTGAACCGGTTTCTGACGCGCTTCGCGCTTGCCAGCCAGCAGTCGAACGCTGCTGCGACCTATGTCGGCCTTGCTGACGACCGGGTGATCGGGTTCTATTCGCTCGTCGTGGGTGAGGTGCACTACGACGGGGCGCCCGAGCGTCTGACCAAGGGCATGGCACGGCATCCAGTCCCGCTCATGCTGCTCGCCCGCCTGGCAGTGGACCAAGGCTCGCAAGGGCGCGGCATTGGAGCGGGCCTGCTGAAGGACGCCATGCTGCGCACTCTGCGAGCAGCCGACATCGCCGGCATCCGGGCGCTGGCCGTCCATGCCAAGGACGAGAAGGCCCGCGCCTTCTATCAGCATTTCGATTTCATCGACGCCCCCTCGGATCCGCTCCACCTGTTTCTGCTTGTCAAGGATCTACGACGCTATGTAAGCGCCTAGCGCTATCGGAGCTGCTCAGCGTCAATTACCTTGGCCGGCGGAAGCGAGGCATGAAGGAAGCTTTCCCGCGAACATCCCCTCCATCGGGGAGTCTCATCGTTTGTGTCTGGGTCCGTGCCTGCGGAGGTTTTCGGTCAATGCCGGCAAGGAAGGGCAATACTCGACGACGGGTAAGGAGTGGAGAGATGAACACTTGCAAGAACGCATCCGGCCGACTCGCCGGGCTGCTCTGCGCGGGCCTGATGATGGCCGCCGCGGCCCAGGGGGCATTTGCGGACGAGATCCACATCAAGATGCTGGACAAGTCGGACTCAGGAACCCTGGCTTTCGAGCCCGGCTTCGTCAAGGTGAATCCGGGCGACACGATCGTCTTCGAGCCGGCGCAGATGGGCGGGCACAGCTCGGTTTCCCGTAAGCGCTCCACGAACCCCATCCTTAAGTAGTCCCGGGTGAGCCCGCATGCTTCGGCTTCCGTTTGTCTGGGAGCACGAGCATGTCGAAGCGCAGTACGTTCTGGTTGTCGCACCTGTCGGCAA